>CAVSWD010000009.1:0-399134 GCA_963731615.1 uncultured Gaiellaceae bacterium | reverse complement strand
AGCTCGAGTCCGCGGCCGACTTCGAGTTCGGCGATCCGCCGCATCGCCATGAGCTTCGGAATGTCGTCCTCGCGGCCGACGGCGGAGATCATGCGGGCGAGGTCGCCGACGGACGCGACCTAGGAGCGCACCCCTTTGCCGAGGTACTCCCGCGTGGCGGCTCGTCTGAGGTCGTCGTAGCCCCGCGTCCCGTCCGGCTGGGGGATGACCTTCAGTGCGCCGAGGTCGGTCGCTGAGCGCGAGCACCGGCTCGGGCGACGGGTCGTCCTGGAGAGGCGTGAGCTTCTTCCGGTCGGCGCGGCGGGCGCCGAGTTCGTCGAGTGCGAGGTCCAAGCGTCGCAGGTTCTCCTCACGCATGGCAGGAACGACGTCGACGCCGCGGGTCATCTCGTCAGCGCCTTGGATGATGCGGGCGAAGCTGCCGACGACGATGTAGGTGACTCGATGCCGGTCGAGCGCCTGCAGCAGGCCGAGCGGATCGAACCTGGGGCGGTTGTCAGCCACGGCCAGAATCCTCCGCTTCAACCTTGGCGAAGAAGCGTTCCAGGCGGCGCTCCGGTGAGAGCATGCGCATCTCGTCGAGAGTCTCGTGCTGGCTCGTGTCGCGCGGAATCAGCACGAGCGGCAGGTCGTAGCCGCAGGCTTCGACGATCGCGAGGAGGTTGTCGACGCTGGGCGAGACAGCGCCCTGCTCCCAGCGGGCGATCACCGAGCGTTCGCGCCCAGTCCGCTCGGCGAGCTCTGTCTGTGTGAGGCCCGCGCGGAGACGCGCCTCGCGAATCAGCTGTCCGCCTCTCATGGCCGCATCTAAGCACAGAACTTGCAATCAAGCTACGACCCATATAAGCTACGCGAGCAGTGAGAGCGTCAGGACGAAAATGGGTGTGCATGTCGACGTCGAGTTGGTCTTCCTCGCGCCGTTCGTCGATGGAGACGATCATGCTCATGTCAATCTCGACTGACGTCCCGCCGGAGGTCGTAGACCGGCTGCGCGCTGCCGCGCTGCAAGTCGGAATACGGCAGGGCGACATCATCGCGCTGGCGCTTGACGCCTTTCTTGAGGAGGAGGGCCTCTAGGGCTATGACCTTGCAGGAGCAGCTCAGCGTGACCGACTTCTACACAGATTCTGTTCTGCCCGTGCTTTCGGAACGTCTTGACCAGGCGTTCCCTGAGTTCGGATGGCGTCGCGACGCGAGGGGCTGGATCGCGACCAACGAGGAGCACACACACTCCCGGCTCGGCGTTCGGGCCGAGCGGGTGGTCGCGCACGGGCCGGCGCCTCGCGGCTTCCTCGTGCATGGCGGCGAGCCGACGCTATGGACGGCATACGTCAGCGGTGGCGCCGTTCCGCGCGGGCAAGAGTTCGTTCGCGCCGTCAAGGATCTTGCGGCTCGCGCCGGCGTGGACTCGGCGCCGATCGAGCGCGCTGCGCCACGCGACCTCCGAGCCGATCTGCTTCGCGACTTCTTCGAACTCTGCAAGGCCGAGCTCTTGAGCGGTGCCGGTGACCAGGCGCGCTCGTACCTCGGGCAGCGCGGTTTCTCGGACGATGCGATCGTGGGCTCGGGCCTCGGCGTCGTCCCCGCGGCCGCTCGAACAAGAGAAGCGCTTCGAGGCGGCGGGTACGGCCCGGAGGAAATCGCAGCCGCCGGGATCGTCGCGGATTCGCGCTGGCCCGGACGGCTGTGCGGCGCATGGCGGACGGAGCACGGACGTATCGGCACGCTCTGGGCTCGGACGCTCGAGGGCGAGACCGCGGCCGAGACCCGCTACCTGTACCTCCGCGGCGCGAGCCGAACGAACCTTCCTCCATACGGTCTCTCTGAGGCGCTCGCAGGACCGCACGACGCGCCACGCGACCTCGTTCTCGTCGAGGGCTTCATCGACTTCCATCAGCTCAGAGCGGTCAGTTTCGACAGCGTCGCAGCACTGGGCGGCACGTCGACTACTCCGCAAACGTTCGAGCGACTCAGCAAGCTCGGTGTCGAGACCGTCACGCTCTGCCTCGACAATGACACGGCGGGACGCGCCGCGACTGCACGGGCGATCGAAAGCTCGGCGCGCGCACGGCGGACCCCGGCCGTCTTCGTGGTCAGTCCCGATCGTCTCGGCGAGGCAAAGGATCCCGACGCTTTCGTTCAGCGCCAAGGCGCAGAAGCCTGGCGCACACTACTCACCACGCGCGAGTGCGGAATCGGCTGGCGCGCACGGCAGCTTGTCGCCCAGGTCGAGCCAGATGGATCCATTGCCGAGAGACGGCAAGCCCTCAGCCGCGCGGGTGAGTGGCTCGGATCGCTTCCAGCCCGCCTTTCGCTCGAGCAGGAAGACGCTGTCAACGTCGTATCGGAACGCTGCGGTTACTCACCTGCAGCGGTCCAGCGCGCCTTCCAGGCCCGTTTCTGGGGCGACGGGCTGGCCAGAGAGACATCCGAGCTTTCGAGGGATCTCTGATGCATCAGGCCGTCCTGAGAGATCCGGGTCCATTGCTCCCACGCTTGATCGATCAGCGCGGTATTGCCGACGAACTCGGCGTCACAAGTGCCGCGGCGGAGAAGATCATGCAACAGGTTCCGAAAGTCCACGTACCCGGGCTCCGCAAGGTCTACGTTAAGCGCGACGACGTTGTTCGCATGATCGAGGAGGGCACGCGGCAGTGAGGGCGACACTAAGCGGCTCTCGCGCGACACGCCATTCGAGCGACGCATTGAGTCTCCCGAAACCGGAAGTGCGGGACTAGATTCCTGCGATGCCCGGTTCCGTCCACATCATTGTGCGAGTCGCGAAGAGCGGCAGGCGCTACTTCGTTCGCTACCGCCGCGGTGGGCGCGGCTACCGCCTAGAGCACGCCGGCAGCTTCAAGCGTCAGGACATCGCGCGGGAGCGGGAGAGGCTCGTCGGTGGATGGCTCGCGGCAGGCTTGGATCCCAGGGAAGAGTTGGCGAGGCTCGAGACCGAGGAGGACCGTCCTGAGCTGATCGCCGTTGGACGCGAATGGCTCGAGTCGCGGATCGATCTCTCCGAGCAATCGCAACGCGTCTACAGCACCTACCTCGACTCGATCGACGAGTCGCCGCTCGGCAGGGCCGACCCGGGTCGAATCACTCCGGGCGATGTGCGAGCGCAGGTTGGTCGCTGGGTCGCCATTGGTCTCGCCTCGAAGAGTGTTCGCGAGCGCGTGAGCGTGCTCAGACAGGTCATCGACTTCGCCGAGATCGACCCGAACCCGGCACGGCACCGAACTGTGAAGCTCCCCGCGAAGATTGAAACAGAGCTCGTACTCCCGAGCGCCGAGGAGGTAGTCGCGCTGGCAACACACCTCGCTGTGAAGTACCGGCTCTCCTTCGTCATCCTGGAGCAGACGGCGATGCGGGTCAACGAGGTCGTCTCGCTGGAACGCGACGACGTCGATGCCGCCGGTCTACGCTTTCGTATCAAGGCGGTCAACCGGAAAGGACGTCGAGGATCTCGGCGCGCGCGGTCCGTACCGTTGCCGGGCTGGCTCATGGAGATTGTCGCGACTTCACTGCCACTTGGCGGCCGACTCTTCCCGGAGGTCACCGCCAACGGCCTGCGCTCCGCCATGAGCGACATCTGCGAGAGAGAAGGTCTGGCGCACTGCACTCCGCACCGGTTGCGGCATCGCCGGATCTCGCTCTGGCACTTCCAGGGCATCCCGGCTCGCGAACTCGCTGATCGAGCTGGTCACTCGAAGCCTTCGATGAGCCTGGACGTGTACTCGCACGTCATAGTCCCGGATGAGGTCGACCCAGACACATTGAAATCGCTCATTTCGCGTGACTCTGAGGCCGCCAAGCGGGCTCCTCGTGATGCCCGGGTGATGCCCGGGCGTACCTCCTGAGGTGGGAAAGCCCCGCATTTGCGGGGCTTTCCTGTAGCAGGCCTGTAAGCCGGATTCTGTCGAGGATGACCATCCTTCTAGGCCGGGAGTTGCCTCACGGCTCGAGCGGTGTACCCGATCCCTCGGCGGGCCGCGTCAACGGGATCTGCTTCACCTTGCACCGGACGGGGTTTGACAGCCGCCGTGTCGCCACGACGCTGGTGGGCTCTTACCCCACCGTTTCACCCTTACCGCCGGAGCCTCCGGAGATGCCCCGGCGGCGGTCTGCTTTCTGTTCCACTTTCCATCGGCTTTCGCCGTCTGGGATTTCCCCAGCGTCCTGCCCTTCGGTGTCCGGACTTTCCTCGGCGCCTTCCGGAGAAGGCGACGCGGTCACCCGGCCTGCACGACGAATTCTAGCTCGGATTGCGGGATTTCGAGCCCGTCGCAGATGAGCGTCCCGCACTCGAGGCAGGCATGCGCGACCGGCCGTGCGAGCAGAAACTCGCCGCAGACGAGGCATTCGAGGCTCGCCCCGCGGGCGATCGCCGCCAGTTCCTGGTCGAGCGTGCGATTGAAGGAGGCGACGCCCATCAGAGTGTCCTGAAGACTCCCGTGACCTTGCCGAGGATCTGGACGTGGTCGGCGTAGATCGGCTCGAAGAGCTCGTTCTCGGGCTGGAGGCGGACACGGCCGGCCTCGCGGTAGAACGTCTTCACCGTCGCTTCGTCGGCCGACTCGTCGTCGCCCGCGAGCGCGACCACGATCTCTCCGTTGCGCGCCTCCTGCGCTCGCTGGACGACGAGGATGTCGCCGTCGAGGATCCCGGCGTCGATCATCGACTCGCCCTTGACCCGGAGCAAGAAGTCGGCGCGACGGCCGAGCGGCCCGGGAACGGCGAGCTCCTCCTCGATGTTCTCCTCGGCGAGCAGCGGCCCGCCGGCGGCGATCTGGCCGAGCAGCGGCAGCTTCTGCAGCTCGGGCGCGTCAGACTCGTCGGCCCGCGACTCGCGGCGGTGGCCGATCAGGTCGAGTGCGCGCGGCTTGGTCGGATCGCGCTTGAGCAGACCGGCTCGCTCGAGGTTCGCCAGATGCGCATGGACGGTCGACGGCGAGGCCAGGCCGACCGCCTCGCCGATCTCGCGCACGGTCGGGGGGTAGCCGTGCCGGTCGACGTAGTCGACGAGGAACTGCCAGATCTCCTGTTGCCGTGCGGTCAGCTGGGGTGCGGCAGACATTGCGCCTCCGAATGAATAGGTTGTCGAACGTGTGTTCGCTCCGAAGCGTAGAGATCCTTCCGGACGGCGTCAAGCAAGCTGAGAGGATGGCCGCAGTGGACTGGCCGACGATCACGCTTGCCGACGTCCTGGAGGCGACGCCGCCGCATCACCCCGCATCTGCGGCCGACGCCGCTCTATCCCTATTCCGGACTCGACGAGCTGCTCGGGGCCGAGGTCTGGGTGAAGCACGAGAACCATCAGCCGGTGGGCGCCTTCAAGATCCGCGGCGGCATCAACCTCGTCGCGCAGCTCGGGGAGGACGAGCGGCGGCGCGGACTGATCGCCGCCTCGACTGGCAACCACGGGCAATCGATCGCCTACGCCGCGCGCCTCCTCGGCGTCACGGCCCGCGTGTGCGTCCCGAAAGGCGCCAACCCGGTCAAGCTGGCCGCGATGCGCGCGCAGGGCGCGGAGCTGATCGAGCACGGTAAGGACTTCGACGAGGCTCGCGAGCACTGCGCGTCGCTGGCCGCCGAGCACGGCTACCGTTACGTCCACTCGGGCAACGAGCCGCTCCTGATCGCAGGGGTCGGCACCGAGACGCTCGAGATCATCGAAGACCGTCCAGACGTGGACGCGATCGTGGTGCCGATCGGCGGCGGCAGCGGCGCTGCGGGCGCGTGCATCGTCGCGAAGGCGATCCGGCCGGACGATCGAGGTGATCGGCGTGCAGGCGGAGGCGGCGCCGGCCGCGTTCCGCTCCTGGCAGGCCCGCTGCGCTGGTCGAGGACGAGAACGCGACATACGCGGAGGGCCTCGCGACGCGCGTTCCTTTCGAGTTGCCGCAACGGATCCTCTGGGAGCACCTGGACGACTTCGTCCTCGTCGGCGAGGACGAGATCCGGGAGGCGAACCGGCTGCTGATCGAGCACACGCGCAACCTCGTCGAGCCGGCCGGCGCAGCCCCGCTCGCGGCGGCGCTGAAGCTGAAAGAGCGGCTGCACGGCAAGCGCATCGCGCTCATCGCGAGCGGCGGCAACATCAGCCCGGCGCAGCTCGCAGCGCTCTACGAATAGAGAAACGGCCCCGGTGGGGCCGTTTGTCCCGCATGCGCTGGAGAGGACTTGAACCTCCACGGCCCTAAGGCCACAAGGCCCTCAACCTTGCGCGTCTACCAATTCCGCCACCAGCGCGGGACGTGCAGTGTAGCTAGGCGAGAAGCCTGTACAGGAGCACGCTGTTGAGGAAGAACACCGTCGCGACGACGACCGTCAGCCGGGTCAGGTTGCGCTCGACGATGTGCGTACCGCCCTGCGAGGCGGGCGTGAAGCCCATGCCGCCGAGCCCCGCGTCGCGCCCCGAGTGCATCAGGATCAGCGCCAGCAGCGCGACGGAGACGAGCACTTGGAAGACGGCGGCGACGGGAAGCACGCGGAGCAGAGTAGCTAAGCGGGAGCGGCCGCAGCGAGGATCGCGTCCACGAGCCGCGCCGCGATCGTGTCCTTCGTCACGTAGCCCTTGACGCCGATCCGGCGCGCACGGTCGATGTCCTCCGGCGCATTCGAGCCGGTCAACATCAACACCGCGGGTGGAGAGTCGAACCGCTCCAGCTCGGCCGCGGCCTCGAACCCGTCCTTCACCGGCATGCTGATGTCCAGTGCGACCACGTCCGGCGAGAGCTTGCGGGCGAGCGTGACGGCCTCGTCTCCGTCAGCGGCCCGGCCGACGACTGTGATCCGGTCGTCGGTCGCAAGAATGGCCTCGAGCGCTTCTGCGAACAGGCGATGATCGTCCGCGATCAAGACGCGGATCGGTTGGCGGCGATTTCCCAACTGAGACCCTCACCAGCAGTGTGCCTGGCTAGGCTACGGCTGTGAACCCCCCGGGTGACGAAGCGCGCGCGAAGATCCAGCGCCTGCTGGTGACGGGCGACAACCGGCTCAAGCAGGGGGTCGCGGCGGAGAAGGCACGCGAGAGCTACGAGCAGGCGCTCGAGCTGGCCCGCGAAGCCGGGATCGAGGACGCAGTGCGCCCGCTCGTCGAGCTCAGGCTTGCCGATCTCGAGAGGTTCGCTCGAGAATCGCCTCCACCAGAATCGCTTCAACCCGGGCCGCCTGCAGCCTGACGTCGTGGAGCTCGGCCGCCGCGCGGGCGCCCGGGTTGGGGACGGGGAGCTCGGCGGCCTCGCGTAACGCGCCGGCGAGCGCATCCTCGTCGAGCGGGTCGACGAGCACGCCGGCGCCCGCGGGGACGAACTCGGGCGGGCCGCCAACTCTCGTCCCGACCACGGTGCGTCCGCACGCGAGCCCTTCGAGCGTCGCCTGGCCGAACGGCTCGACGAGGCTCGGCTGGCAGAGGACGTCTGCGACGGTGAGATAGCCAGGCACGGCGTCGTGCGTCACGTAGCCGGTGACGGTCACGTTGGGCCGCCCCTCCAGCTGCGCCCGTAGCGGTCCGTCCCCGACGAAGGTCAGCGTTCCCGCACCGATCCGGCCGAATGCGTTCGCGAGCCGGACGACGTTCTTGCGCTCGATCAGCGAGCCGACGCAAACGAAGGCCGGGCTCGGCCCGGGCGCGCGCTCGAGCGGCCGGAAGCGCTCGAGGTCGACGCCGCAGTTGACGACCTCGGTCTTCAGCGCAGCGTCGGGGAACGACGCGACCAGCCGTTCGCGCAGCCACTCGGAAACGGCGATCACGGCTGCCGCGCCGGTCACGACCCGCCGCGCCGGCGCCCGGACGAAGGGGTACTCCGTCAGGTTGGCGACGTCCTGGCCGTGCGCGGTGACGACGAGCGGCGCTCCCGCGGCGCGCGCGGCGCCGAGAGGCCGCCGAGCCCAGTCGGAAAGAGGAAGTGCGCGTAGACGACGTCGGGCCGGAACCGGCGTGCGGCGCGGACGGCGCGCCCGCGCGAGGCGGACGTGGCGCAGCTTCGACCCGCCGCGCCGGTCGATCACGACGCGCTCGAGCTCGTGTCCGCGCGCGGCGAGCTCCCGCTCGAGCCCCTGGACGAAGACGCCGAAGTCGGGCGCCTGCCGCGGACGGGTACATCTGGGAGACGAGCAGAATCCGCACCGGCGAATCATCTAGGTTCGTCTTGATGAGCCGAACCTGCCGTCCGCGTCACCGACCTGAACAAGACCTTCTCCGTGCCGGAGCGGGAGGCTGGGCTCCGCGCGGCCGCGCGCGGTCTCTTCCGGCGGCGCCACCGCGAGGTGCGGGCCGTCGACGACATCTCGTTCGAGATCGGGCAGGGCGAAGTCGTCGGCTTCCTCGGCCCGAACGGCGCCGGCAAGACCACGACGCTGAAGATGCTCTCCGGCCTGCTCTACCCGACCTCGGGCGAGGCCCGCGTGCTCGGTCACGTGCCCTCGAAGCGCGAGCGTGCCTTCCTCAGCCGGATCACGCTCGTGATGGGGAACCGCAACCAGCTCCAGTGGGACCTGCCCGCGCTCGACTCCTACGAGCTCAACCGCGCGATCTACCGGATCCCGCGCGAGGGCTTCCTCCCGCTTCGCGACGAGCTGATCGAGCTGCTCGACGTCGGCGACCTCGTCCGCAAGCCGGTCCGCAACCTCTCGCTCGGCGAGCGGATGAAGGTCGAGATCGTCGGCTCGCTGCTGCACCGCCCGCAGGTCCTCTTCCTCGACGAGCCCACGATCGGCCTCGACGTGACGATGCAGAAGCGGATCCGCGAGTTCGTCGCCGAGTACAACCGGCGCCACGGGGCGACCGTCCTCCTGACGAGTCACTACATGGCCGACGTCGTCGCCCTCTGCCGGCGCGTCGTCGTCATCCACCACGGGCAGATCCTCTTCGACGGCCCGCTGGCGCGGCTCGGGGACGAGTTCGAGGCGTTCAAGACGCTCACGGTCGAGCTCGACGACCTCGACGCCGACCTCTCCGCCTACGGCGACGTGCTCGAGCGCGAGGGCGGGCGCGTGAAGCTGCGCGTCCCGCGGGCGGAGACCGCGCGCGTGACGGCGCGCCTGCTCGCCGAGCGGGACGTCGTCGACCTGAGCGTCGAGGACCCGCCGATCGAGGATGTGATCGAGCTCGTCTTCGCCCAGGACCGTCCAGCGGAGCAGCGGGCATGAGCTACTACCTCGACTACTACCTGACGCGCGGGCGCACGCAGATCCAGGCGAGCTTCCAGTATCGGACCGGCACGTACATGTGGATGATCGGCATGCTCGCGGAGCCGATCGTCTACCTCGTCGTCTGGACGACGATCGCCGAGGAGCGGGGCGGCTCGATCGAGGGGCTCACCCCCGAGTACTTCGCCGCGTACTACATCGTCTGGACGCTCGTCCGGAACATGAACATCGTCTTCACCCCGTACGGCTGGGAGCAGCGGATCCGCGAGGGGGAGCTGTCGGCGGCGCTGCTGCGGCCTCTCCACCCGTTCCACGACGACCTCGCGGCGTTCGCGGGCTGGAAGATCGTGACGATCCTGCTCTGGCTGCCGATCGCGGCCGTGCTCTGGTTCCTCTTCGACCCGACGATCGACCCGACCCTGCTCGAGGTAGGTGTCTTCGCGGTCGCGATCTGGGGCGCCTACCTGATCCGCACGATGTTCATGGCGATGCTGGGGATGATCACGTTCTGGACGACGCGCGTGAGCGCGATCTTCGAGCTCTTCATCGCCTTCGAGCTGCTCCTGTCGGGCCGGCTCGTGCCGCTGCCGCTGATGCCGGACTGGGCGCAGGACCTCGCCGCCGTGCTGCCCTTCCAGTGGTCGTTCTACTTCCCGATCCAGGCCCTCGTCGGCGACTACACGACGCGCGAGCTGCTCGGCGGCCTCGCCGCGCAGGCGCTCTGGATCGCAGTCCTGACGGGACTGGCGCTGCTCGTCTGGCGCTTCGCGGTGCGGCGCTACTCGGCGGTGGGCAATTGAGGACGCTCCGCCTCGCCTGGCTCTTCTTCCGCGATCGGCTCGCTGAACGAGCTCCAGTACCGCGCCAACTTCTTCATCCAGCTGCTCCAGTCGGCCGTCTCGGTCGGGACGGCGATCGTCGTGATCGCGCTCGTCTATTCGCACACCGACGAGCTGAACGGCTGGAGCGAGTCGGAGCTGCTCGTCGTGATGGGGATCCAGATCCTGCTCGGCGGCGTGATCCGCACGTCGATCCAGCCGAACATGCAGCGGCTGATGGAGGAGGTGCGCGACGGCAAGCTCGACTTCGCGCTGACGAAGCCGGAGGACTCGCAGGTGCTCGTCTCGGTCCGCGACGTACGGATCTGGCGCTTCGTCGACGTGATCGCCGGCGCCGCCGTGCTCGCGTACGGCATCTCCGGGCTCGAGCAAGGAGTCGGCGCCGGCGACGCGCTCCTCTTCCTGCTCCTGCTTGCGGTCGGCGCCGCTGATGATCTACTGCTTCTGGCTCGTGATCGCGACCCTGGCCTTCTGGATCGTCGACACGTGGAGCATCCTCGAGCTCTTCGACGGCGTCTACCAGACGGGACGCTGGCCGACGTCGATCTACCCGATCTGGCTGCGGATCGGCGTCACGTTCCTGATCCCGCTGGCCTTCGCGATCACCGTGCCCGCCGAGGCGTTGACCTCTCGCCTCGAGTGGACGACCGTGGTGCTCGCGGTCGGCTTCTGCGTCGTGCTCTTCGGGGTCACACGCTGGTGGTGGGGCTTCGGCCTGCGCCGCTACTCGGGCGCCTCCGCCTGAGTCGGCCTCGACCGATCAGTCGTCGTCGTCGCTCGTCCTCGTCTTCCTCTCCTCGTCCTCGTCCTCGTCGTCGCGCGGCGCGGGACGCGGCGGGGGCGGCTTGGGCTCTTCGGCGCGCGGCCTTGGCTCTTTGGCGCGGGGCTTCGGCTCCTCCGCCGCGGGGGTGACGGTGGCGGCCGGCGGCGGTTCGTTGCCCGCCGGCGACCCGCCGCCGGTCGGCTGCTGCTGCGCTGCGTCCGGTAGCGCTGCCGGGGCCTGAGTCTTCGTCGCGACCGGGATCGCGGCGGCGGGCGCTGCCGGGACGGCCCGTGGCGCGGCTGCGGCAGGCTTCGGCTTGCGTCGAGGTATCACGGCCGCCGGCGCAGGTGCCGTGCGTTTCGGCCGGACAGCTGCCGCTGCCGCAACGACAGGCCGAGTGGCTGCGGCTGCGACCACACGTGCCACCTTGGCCGGCCGCTTCGTGTCGGCGCTCCGTTTCGGCGAAACCGGTGCGGTGCGCGCTTTCGGACGCCGCGTCACCGGGGCCACCGGGGCCAGCTGAGCCGCAGGCGCCACGGCGGTCGCCGACATCAGCACGGCATCCCGGGCGAGTGTCTTCGTCGGCGCGAGCACGGAGCTCTCCGCCGGGCGGGACGAGAACGCCACGACGAGAGCGAGGCCGGCGGCCACGAGCGCGAGCCCGGCCGCCGTCCCGAGCCGTCGCCGGCGTGGCACGACCCAGCCGAGCCCTTCCTTCAGGATCCAGGCCAGGTCGAGCAGCCTCGCGATCGCAGCCGCTTGCCGGCGCCGCCACGCCCACGCGACGGTCGCGGCGCGCTCCCGGCAAGCCGTCGGTGCGGCGCGGACGGTGTCGACCCACGCCATGAAGGCGCGCCCGGCTGCGCCCGCTCCGTCGGCGCAGAGCCGCCGAAAACACTCCGCGTCGTCGAGGAGCCGGTCCACCAGCTCCCGAGTCCGCTGCTGTCCCCAGGACACCACCGGTTCCCCCTTCCTCTGCCCTCATCGTGGGAGTAGCGGTCAGGTCCGTCAAGGCCAGTTTGAACCGGATCGAGACAACCTCTTCACCAGGCGGATGACCATGCGCCCATCTCGTCGCGGAACGATGCGGCGCGCCGCCCGTCAACACCGTCGAGGACGGGCAGCTGCTGCTGCTCACCGGCCCGACGAGGGACGCGGCGACGTCGTCCGTTGCACCGGCGTCCCGCCATGTGCGGGGCGCCGGTGCGCCGCGCTAGTCGTCGGTGGTGGGCGCGGCGAGCCGCCGACGCCGCGCCCGTAGCCAGGCGGCACACCGCTCGCGAAAACTCTGCGCGTCGTCGAGAAGCTGGTCAGCCAGCTCCCGAGTCCGCGGGTGCATCCATGACACCACCGACTCCCCTTTCCCCGCGCTCATGCTGTGAGGCGAGGGCGGTTACGTCAAGGCTAGGTTTGCGCGTCGAAGGTGCCGAACTCGTCACGCAGCGCGTTCGAGATCTCGCCCACGGTGACGCGCGCGCGGAGCGCTTCGCGCATCGCCGGGAGCAGGTTCTCGGGGCCGGCGGCGATGCGGCGAACCTCGGCGAGGGCGGCGGCGGCGGCCTCTGCGTTGCGTTCCGCGCGCACCCGTGCCGTCCGGTCGAGCTGGCGCTGCTCCGCCTCAGGGTCGATCCGCAGCAGCTCGACCTCCTCGTCTCCATGATCGGCGAACGTGTTGACGCCGACGATCGCCCGCTCGCCGGTCTCGACCTGCTGGTTCCAGCGGAACGCGGCCTCCTCGATCTCGCGCTGCACGAAGCCCTGCTCGACCGCAGCGACGGCGCCGCCGAGCTCGTCGATCCGCTCGATCAGCTCGCGGGCGCGCTCCTCGAGCTCGTCGGTGAGCGCCTCGATGAAGTAGGAGCCGCCGAGCGGATCGGCGGTGTCGGTCGTGCCGGCCTCGGCGGCGAGGATCTGCTGCGTGCGGAGCGCGATCCGCGCAGATCGCTCGGTCGGGAGCGCGAGCGCCTCGTCGAAGCCGTTCGTGTGCAGGCTCTGCGCGCCGCCGGCGACGGCCGAGAGTGCCTGGATCGCGACGCGGACGATGTTGTTCTCCGGCTGCTGCGCGGTCAGCGTCGAGCCGCCGGTCTGCGCGTGGAAGCGGAGTGCCAGCGCCTTCGGGTTCGTGGCACCGAAGCGGTCGCGCATGATCACCGCCCACAGCCGTCGCGCGGCGCGGAACTTCGCCACCTCTTGGAAGAAGTGGTTGTGCGCGTTGAAGAAGAAGGAGAGCCGCGCGCCGAAGTCGTCCGGCGACAGCCCCGCCGCGACGGCCGCCTCCGCGTAGGCGATCCCGTTCGCGAGCGTGAACGCGAGCTCCTGCACGGCGGTCGAGCCCGCCTCCCGGATGTGGTAGCCGGAGATCGAGATCGTGTTCCAGCTCGGCAGCCGCTCGGCGCAGTAGGCGAAGAGGTCGGTCGTGATCCGCATCGAGGGTCGCGGCGGATAGATGTAGTTCCCGCGGGCGATGTACTCCTTGAGGATGTCGTTCTGAACCGTGCCGCGGAGGGCCGTTCCGGGAACACCCTGCTCCTCGGCCACCAGCTCGTAGAGGAGGAGCAGCAGCGATGCGGGCGCGTTGATCGTCATCGAGGTCGACACCTCGCCGAGCGGGATGCCGTCGCAGCAGCAGACGCATGTCCTCGATCGAGTCGATCGCGACGCCGGTGCGCCCGACCTCGCCGAGCGAGTGCGGGTCGTCGGAGTCGTAACCCAGCTGCGTCGGCAGGTCGAACGCGACCGAGATGCCGGTCTGGCCGCGGTCGAGCAGGTAGCGGAAGCGCGCGTTCGTCTCCTCCGCCGAGCCGAAGCCGGCGTACTGGCGGATCGTCCAGGGCCGGCCGCGATACATGTCCGGGTACGGCCCGCGTGTGAAGGGGAACTCGCCGGGCTGCTCGCCGTCGCCGTAGACGGGCTCGATCTCGATCCCGGAGTCGGTCTCCCGCTTCACGGGGAGGATGCTACGCGGCTACAGGATTCCGCCGGCGCTCTCGATCGCGTCGAGCGCGATCCTGCGGCCGGTGGCGATGTGAGCGCGGATCGCCGCCTGCGCGGCGTCGAGGTCGCCCGCCTCGTACGCGTCCACAATCGCGCCGTGCTCGGTCGGGAGGTACGAGCCGCCTTCGAGCTTGCCGCCGCGGATCACCTGCATCATCAGGTTGACCGAGAGCTCGCGGTAAAAGCGCGAGAGCAGCTCGTTGCCGGCGAGGTCGACCTGGTGCTCGTGGAAGGCGGCGTTGGCGGTGTCCCACTCGGCGTGCGAGACGGCGGCGACGGTGCGCTCGTGCAACTCGCGGAAGCGGCGCAGCCCGTCCCGCCCTGCCCGGCCGACCGCGGCCTCGGCCGCCTGGAGCTCGAGGGCGAGCCTGACGTCGTAGCCTTCGGCGATCGTCGACTCGGTCAGCGCAGTCACGTAGTAGCCGCGCCGCGACTTGACGCTGAGCATGCCCTCGGCGACGAGACGCGTCAGCGCGTGGTGGACAGGGCTCCGCGAGACGCTGAGCGTCGCCGCGAGCTCGTGCAGGCTCACCTTGGCTCCCGGGCCGAGCTCACGACGGACGAGCCGCTGCTTGATCGTCTCGTAGACGCGGTCGTTCAGGTTCGTCCTGGGCGGTGCCGAGACCGGCATGGGCGATACGTAACATGACAGGTGTCCGGAGGCAACCCGCGGCTAGGGTTGCCGCGTGCAGGTGAGCGTCCGTCTCTTCGCCGGCCTCCGCGAGCGCGCAGGCACCGGCGCTCGCGAGCTCGAGCTCCCTGAGGGGGCGAAAGTCTCCGACGTCTGGGCCGAGCTCGACCTCGGCGCCGAGCCTGCCGGCCTCCTCTACGCGGTCAACCAGAGCTATGCGCCGGCCGACGCCGAGCTCGTGGACGGAGACGTCGTCGCGCTGATCCCGCCCGTCTCCGGCGGCGACTTCCGCCTCACCGGCGAGCCGCTCTCGCTCGACGCCGTCGTCCGCGAGGTGCGCCGCGACGAGGCCGGCGCGATTGCGACCTTCCTCGGCACCGTCCGCAACCGCTCGCGCGACCGCAACGTCCTGTACCTCGAGTACGAGGCGTACGAGGGGATGGCCGAGGAGACGATGTCCGAGCTGGCCGCCGAGCTCTCGGCCCGGCACGAGCTCTCGGCGATCGCGATCCACCACCGAGTGGGGCGGGTCGAGATCGGCGAGCCGAGCGTCGCGATCGCGATCTCGTCACCCCACCGCGCCGCCGCTCTCGCCGCCTGCAAGGAGGCGATCGACACGCTCAAGGGGACAGTGCCGCTCTGGAAGAAAGAGGTCTACGAGGGCGGCGAGGAGTGGATCGGGCACGGCTCGTAAGCCGTGCCCGCCCTGCTCACTGACTGAGACCCGTTCCCGCCAGCGTGAGCTCAGTACCTCCCGACGGTTGCCAGCCAACCCACCAACTCGCAACGAAGCCCCCGGGCGACGTTGGCGTGAAGGCCACCGTGATGGTGCAGGCTTCCCCAGGCGCGATCCCGGCCCCGCAGGTGCTGTCGATCGACGTGAACGCCGGAGAGACTGTCGTGCTGACCCATTGAATCGACTCAACCGGCGCGCCACCCATGTTCAGGAGCGTGAGCACCTCGGTTGAGGATTGCCCCACCGGCACGGAGTCGAAGTTCAACCCCGCAGGATAGACCTGGATCACTCCGGGCAAGTCTCCCGACCCTGCCGCGCACCTCAGACTCCCGGCGGGGTCGAACCCCTGCACGAACTGTCCCGCTGGGCATGTCTTCCCGGCCGTTCCAGCTGCCGCAGCGCCTCCGGCCAGTTCCAGCTTGCCGGACAGCCCCTGCGGACCACGTTCGCCCTGGAGTCCTTGTCGGCCCGGATCGCCCTTTGCGCCCTCCTTACCCTGAACGCCCTGCGCTCCCGGATCACCGCGAAGGCCCTGCTGATTCCAGGCGATCGGTGTCTCGAACGAGAGGCACGTCTTGCCCGCCTGCGCGTCGATCACGCGCAGGATCCCGGTCTTCTTCTCGTAGCACCCGCTGATCGTGCCGCCGGTACCGGGGATCGTCGCGAGCGCGATCCCAGCTGCACCGGCCAGCAGTGCCGTGGCGACGAGAAGCATGTGCACGCCGCGGCGGCCTAGTCCTCTGCTCATGATGATCCCCTTCCGTCCTCGTCCTGCATTTCTGGCTCTCATGAGCCCGACGGGCTATCTCCGGGGGTTTCCTGGGATGTCCCGCGGCTGCGAGCTTCGCGGCCAGCTCGGGAGCGCGGCGCTCCGTCTCGGAGAGACGCCGCAGGTCGCTGGCGGCTGTTGCGGCGGCGCGCGCCCGAGGCGTCCGGGGGGCGCGCTGCGCCGTATCGCCGCGCACCGTGCTCGACACGATGCACGGCCCGCGTAGGCGACATCAGTCGTTTGCGGTGTCTTGTCCACCTCCCCATCCCGCGGGGTGCTTACTCGCAGGCGTGGAAGCCCGAGCGGAGGACAAGCTCGTGGAAGCCGTTGTTGATGACGACGACCAAGCGACCGTGCTCTAGACGACCGGCACGCAAACCGCGTAGAGCGAAAACATCAAGTCGTTTGCGGTGTCATTGTCCACCTCCACCATCCACGCGGAGGTGCCATTAACGGGGCTGCCAGTGGGAAAGCCCGAGCGGACGGACAAGCTCGTGGAAGCCGTTGTTGATGAAGCCACCCCCGATGGCGGCCTCGTTGACAGGACAGCGCACCCACGTCTGAGTGGTGTGCACTGCCTCACCCTGAGTTGTTCCGTGCAGCGAGATCCGCGGCGACATAGTGAAGCGCGGGGAGGCCGCCCGCCGCGCCCGGAGCGCCGTTACACGCGTACGTGACGGCATTGGCAGCCGTGATCGCCGAGCCGCCGTACGCGCAGTGCGCGCCTGCGGGCTCGTTCGCGCTCGTGACGCTGACCCCGTCCTTGCCATCGACGCCATTGGTCCCGTTCAGACCGTCCTTGCCCGTGAGACCCGGATCGCCCTCTCCCTTGGGGCCCTGGGACCCCTGCAGACCCTGCTGTCCCTGCTGGTTCCAGCTGATCGCCGTCTCGAAGCTGAGGCACTTCTTGCCCGCCTCGGCGTCGATCACACGCAGGATGCCGGACTTCTTCTCGTAGCAGCCGCTGATCACACCGCCGGTGCCTGGGATCGTCGCAAGCGCGATCCCGGCCGCACCGGCCAGCAGTGCCGTGGTGATGAGAAGCATGTGCACGCCACGGCGGCCTAGTCCCTTGCTCATGATGATCCCCCTCCGTCCTCGTTCTGGATTTCTGGCTCTGAGACTGCCGAGCTCGCACCGAGGGCTTCCCCGGAAAGTGTCTCGGCAGTTCCGTGCGCTTGGTCAGGCTCCAACCCGGACAGCAGTTGAAGAAAACGCTGCCGCGGAGCACTTGAAAACGGCTTGAACATGTCGATCACCAGCTCAGTCGTCGTGATCGTGCGGGCAGGTGAGCGTGATGTTCCCGGCGCGGAGCGTGCCGGCGGCGCTGTAGCCGGGCCACTGGATCGCGAAGGTGTCGAGGCGGCCGTTCGCGCTCAGGTCGTCGACCTCGACCCTGAAGGCGACCGTCTGCCCACCGTTCACACGCCCGTCGCCGCGAATCGTGGCGTGGTTGCCGACGATGATCACGCTCGAGATCCGCCCCGAGGCGAGGCTCTTGCCAGCCGCGCGATCCGTGAATCCGACAAGGCCCTCGGGCGCGGTCGCTCCGACCCGGTAGCGGACCGCGAAGGCGAAGCTCGCTTTCGCGTTCGTCTGAAGCGTGCCCAAACCGCCCGCGCAGCCCGGAGTCGAGCCGGGCGTCGCGTCGCAGCTGTCGCCGATCCCGTCTCCATCGGTGTCGCGTTGGTCGGGGTTGGCAACCGTCGGGCAGTTGTCGCCGCCGTCGATGACGCCGTCGCCGTCCGCGTCCACGGGCGCGAGCTGGAAGGTGAGGGCGTAGACGTCGTTGCCCGCTTCGGTGACCGACGCGCGCGCGAAGACGACCGTGACCGTCCCGTTGGGACGGAGCGAGATGTCGTTGAGCGTCTCGTCTACCTCCGGCGTGTCGGTCAGCCGGTAGAGCGTCTCGGTGGCGATGTCCCAGACGAAGAGCTCGGCGTTGACGCTACTCAGCTCGGTGCTCTCGAACGAGATGAGGCTGCCGGACATGTTGGGGTTCGTCTGGTTTCCGGCCAGCGAGAGCTGCCTCAGGTTGCTGCCGTCCGTCTGCTGCCAGTAGATGTCGTAGTCGCCGCTTCGGTTGGACGCGTAGGCGACGACCGCGCCGTTCGTATCCGGAAGGATGTCCTCCTCGGCCCCCGGAGCCGTGAGCTGGACGGCGCCGGACCAACTGCCGTCCGCGTTTCGCGTCGAGACGTAGATTTCGCAGACGGAACCGCCGAGCGCGCACTTGGACCACGCCACCAGGCGGCCGTCGGGACTGACCGCGGTGTCCCTGTTCGTGTTCGTCACACCGTCGCTGCTGAGAGCGGTGGCGACGCCGGAGTCGAGGTCGTAGGCGACGACATTGCTTGCGACGGAGCTAGTCCCGACGAACTCCTGCCAGGCGACCGTCCGCCCGCCGATCGCCGCTTGGGCGCGGCGGGCGCCGGGCGCCGGGTCGAGCTCGACAGGCGGCAGCGTCGGCGTGGCCGTGTTGTAGGCCATGATCGCCCGATCGGAAGAGACGGTGGAGCCGCGCTGTAAGACGATCGTCGAGCCGAACACATCCGAGAGCTGATCCAGGGAGCCGCCCGGGACCGCGTTGTTGGCGCCGGTGGCGAGATCGTGGTAGCGAATCGTGGTATCAGAAGCTGCAACCCTGTTGGTGTAGGAGACGCGCGAGCCGCTGACGTGGGGGTCGGTCTGGCTGCTGGGTCCGCCGTGAATAAGCTCGGTGGTTCCGGCCACCAAGATCGGGGCGGGCGGGTCGGCGCCTCGAGTAACACCTGCGAACAGCGCCGCGGCAACGAGCGAGGCGCCAACGCCGATCGTGAGCTTCCTCATGTTGACCTCCTCGGTCGGGAAAGCATGTGCGCCACACGGTGACCCGGGGCCCTTAACAAGGACTGAAATTGATCCGTCGCGCGACCAGCTCCATTCGGGATCGAGAAGTCGCTCGCCGCGAGGCTCGGCAGCTCCAGGGAGCCGTCGGTGACGCCAAACAGCTCGCTCGCGACGAAGCGATCGAACTCACCCTTCGTCTCGAAGACGTAGAAAGCGCCGTAGCGCCCGGCCGTGGGATTCTCGAGCGGTATCCGCAACACGAGTCCCGGCACTGCTGCGAACGCCGGCGCCAGCGCCTGCGACAGCTCGACGTGCTGGCAAGGCGTGGTTCCGTTCAGGCCGTACGTGACGAAGAGCGCGTGCATCGGTCTCGACGCTAGGGAGGCCGCGGCGAGACGGCATCGCGGAAACCATGCAACCCGCGCCCGTGTGACTATGTAATTGCGCCGTGGAGTACCAGCTGCGGATCTACACCGTGAAGCCCCGCGCGATGAGCGCGTGGGTCGACGAGTGGCGACGGAACGTCGCGCCAATGCGGGAGAAGCACGGCTTCGACGTGATCGGCCCGTGGCTGATCGAGCCCGAGGACAAGTTCGTCTGGATCCTCGCCTACGAAGGCGAAGCGGGCTGGGAGGCAGCCGATGCCGCGTACTACGCCTCCGACGAGCGTCAGGCGCTCGATCCGGAGCCGACGCGGCACCTGCTCACGACCGAGCTCTGGATGATGCGTCCCGTCTAGAGCCGCTCGCGGAGAGCGAAGGCGGTGGCCTCGGCGCGATTCCGTGCGTCGATCTTGCGGTAGACGTTTGCGACGTGACGTTCGACCGTGTGGACGCTGACGACAAGTGCCGCCGCGATCTCGCGATTGCTCTTGCCTGCAGCGAGCTCTCGGAGGATCTCGACTTCGCGCCGAGTAAGGCCGGCGGGTGGTTCGTCGCCGCTTCCGCCGCCGATCGCCTGCTCCACCAGGTCGACGAAGCTCAGCACGGGCAGCTGTCCGCTCGCCGTCAACGTCGCACGAGCGCGCTCGAGATACGTGAGCGCTTGGGGCCGTTCGCCGGCAAGCGCCGCCATCCAGGCAACGGCGAGTTCCAGAGATGTACCTGCGTAGTCGCCGACGCGGGCTGCAAGAAGCGCCTCGGCGGCATGTCGCAGCGGCGCTGCGAACTCCGGCTCGCGAACAAGCCATGCCGCATGGGCGGCATGCGCGACGGCGCCGTTCTGATTCAACGTCGTCGCCGGTAGGCGCTCGAGCACCGGTACCAGCTCAGCGAGCACCCGGTTGGCGGCCGCCGGCGCTCCCGCGGCCGCGTGAGCTTGCGCCGCGTGCGCGAGGTGCAGGAGCACCATCCAGGGAGGCAGCTTCGGATCGGAGGCGCTCGCCTCGCGCAGCGCCGCGATGTCCGGCCCGTCGGAACCCTCCGCCTGGATCAGGGTGTAGGTGAGAAACCGCAGGCTGATGTGGAGGCGATGTCCCTGGCCGAGGCGTGCGACAACCGCGCCTGCCTCGTCCAACCACTCCTGCGCCCTGTCGAGCTCCCCGAGAGCGAAGGCGCTCCAGCTGAGGTTGACCAGTGCGTAGGCACTGCCGGACAGCGACCCCACACGATCGGCGCGCTCACGAAGCTCGTGCGCGACAGCGGCGGCGGCGGCGAACTGTCCGTGTTGGATCAACAGGCTTCGCGACACGACGCTCAGGACGTGGATTGCTGCGCGAGTGTCGTGCCAGCCGCCCGTCAGCGCTCTCAATTCCTCGGTCTCGGCTCGGTCGCGCCAGTCCATCAGCTCGATCGTCCTGGCGTAGTCGCGCTCGTCGCCGTCGGCACGAGCGATCTCGACCGCGTCGGGATCGAATCCCAGCCAGCGCCCCGCTTGTACCCCGCAAACGCGGAACACCTCGAGCGGATACTCGGCGAGCTTCAGGCGCGCCCACACGAGGTCGCGCTGGTCGTCGGCCAGCGCAAGGCCTCGCTCCACGAGCGGCTGCATCGATGCGCGTGGCGCGCCCGCCTCATCGAGCGCCCAGACTGCGCGGCGCACAAAGTCGGCTCTTTCCCAGGGGGCTGCGCCGCTCGAGGCGAGGAGGGCAAGCGCCTCCTCCGTCGACTGCAGCGCGTCATCGACCATGACGGCGACGGCTTGCGCCTCAGCAAGGCGTGACGCGATGTAGGCCCGTACGGATTCGGCGCTTCCCAGGGCGAGCTCTCGAGCCATTCGCAGGAAGATGACCGCTTGCTCGTGCGCGTATCGCTGCTTCGCATGGTCCGCCGCAGCCACCGCGTACCCGACGCCGTGCTCGGCACCCGGGAGTGTCCGCGACCGGTAGTACTGGCTCGCGAGCTCTGCAGCATCGGTGTGAGCGAGGCGTTCCAACGCCTCGGCAATCCGGCGATGAAGCCGAGCCTGCCGGCTTGGGCTGAGCTCGTCGTAGATCGTGTGTCGCACGAGCGCGTGCGCGAACTCGTAGCGCTCGCCGTCCAACGCAACGAGCATCCGCTCTCGGAGCGCTTCGTCGATGCAGTCGAGCAACGCGTCTTCTCCAAGTTCCGTCAACGCCTCAAGCGCGTCGAACCGGAATGGCCCGGCGAACGCCGCGGCGACGGAAAGGAGGCGTGTCGTCTCCGCCGAAAGTCGGGCGAGCCGCTGGCCGATGGCGTGCCGAACGCTCTCAGGGACGACGAGCTCGGCCAGCGTGGCGCCGTCGACCGCGAGTTGCAGCCCGACTTCGCTCACGAAGAAGGGGTTACCGCTCGTCTCTTGCGCCACTGCCTGCGCGAACTCGCGGGAAATGGGGCCGTCTGCGACCGCCGCGAGCAACGCCTGCACCTCGACCGCAGCGAGCGCGCCGAGCGGTACGCGCCGGATCCGCGCGTGTCGGTCGAGCTCCGCCAGGGTCTGAGCCAGCGGATGCGCGAGCGCAAGCTCCGCCTCGCGGTAGGTGCCAACGAGGATGATCGGCGCGCTCGGAACCGCCCGACCCACGTGGCCGAGAAGACCCAGCGACGCGGGATCCGCCCAATGGAGGTCGTCGAGAACGACGACGGCGCGCTCGCCGGCGAGCGCGAGCAGCAGCTGCGTGAAGGCCTCGTATGCCCGAAGTCGCTCCTCGTCCGTAGCCAGAGGAGCGACTTTGCCGGCCTCCACTAGCGCCTGGCTGGCCGCCGGGACGATCTCGGCGAGCACGGCGATAGCAGCACTGACGCGAGCGTCGCGCGCGAGGTCGCGCATGTACGGGGACACCGCCTGAACCCACGGCTCGAAAGGAGCCGACGACTCGGTTTCGTAGCAGGTGCCCCAAAGGACGCGGAACCCTTCGCCTTGTGCGATGTCCGTGAACACTCGCGCCGTTGCGGTCTTGCCGATCCCCGCTTCGCCTGAGAGCGTCGCGACGGTGCCGATCCCGCCCTGCGCGTCGCCGAGCAGCTCGCAGAGTGCCGCGAGCTCTCGCTCCCGCCCCACAAACGAAGACGCGGTCGTCCCCATGCCTCAACAACCGTAGAGCGGCAGCTACGCGAGTTCCAGAGCGCAAGCCCGGTTCGGGGCAGCTACGCAGCCGACCGTAACAACCCGGGGCCGGATCGCTGCGCCTCGCGCGATCCGGCCCCGGAGCTTGTCTTCGACTCGCCTCGATCAGCCCCAGGTCTGGTCGCTCGAGTTTGGGCAGACCCCGGTGTCACCGCTGGTCAGGCTGACCCGACCGGCCAGAGGGCCACCGTAGACCCACAACGCGGCGGAACCGTTCGCCAGCACCTCGATCGCGGCCGAGCTGCCACAGAGGACATCCGAGTGCGCGGACTGGGCGGCCCACGCGTTCGCCGCCCCCATGGCCAGCGAGTGTGAGTACGTCGCCGCATTGCCCGGGATGCCGGCCGGGGTGCAGTCCGACCAGGTTTGTCCGAATCCGTTCGAATGGGTGACGGCGGGGTTCCCGTTGCACGGTCCTGCGCCCCTGCACGTCAGCACAATCGCGCTGCCCGCCCCCGTTGCGACAGCGACGCTCCCAGCATTGCCGTTCGAAGTCGTGCATGCGAGACCGCCAAGGTCGGTGATCGCCGCGAGCGATCCTCCGTCCGCTCCGTTGCATGCGTGCGTGACGTTGCCCGCCGCGGCGGTGAACCTGCTGCCGCCGCTCGCACACGTGGGGTCGCCGGGTGCCACCTGAGTACTCGTCACGCTGACGCCGTCGTTGCCGTCGGCACCGGTCGCGCCCTTCTCACCCGGAGCGCCCGTCGCACCGGGCGGTCCCTGGACGCTCCAGCCGATCGGAGTCTCGAATGACAGACAGCTCTTGCCGGCATCCTTGTCGATCACGCGCAGGATGCCCGTCTTCTTCTCGTAGCAGCCGTTCACGGTGCCGTTCGAGCTCGGGATCGCGGCATAGCCGGCTCCGGCTCCGACTGCGACCGTCGCAACCGCCCCGAGCAACAGCGTTCTTCCTCGCAGCTTCCGCATGACGTTTCTCCTTCCGGTGGTGCGCGACACCCGGGAGCGTGAGGCGCATCGGGTTGTCCGCGCAGATGACCTCCACAACGTCACCCGGAAGGCTCAAGATGGGCTCAACGAACGCTCAACGAGGAGGGGTCGTGGAGTTCGGGATACTCGGACCGCTCGAGGTGGGAGGGGAGCCGTTCCGCGGTGGCTCGAAGCCGCGAGCGCTGCTGGTCGCCCTCCTGACCGCGCGCGGCTCGCCGGTCTCGAGCGAGCGCCTGATCGACGCGGTCTGGGGTGAACGGCCGCCCGCCACCGCCGCGCACGCGTTGCAGGTGTACGTCTCGGAGCTCCGGAAGCAGGGGGCGGCGGTCGAGCGGGCCGGCGACGGGTACCGGCTGCGCACAGACCGGCTCGACGCGGCCGAGTTCGAGGAGCTGATGGTGACGGCGAGCGCACACCGCCTCTCCGGCCGCCACGAGCAAGCGCTGACGCTCACTCGACCACGCGCTCGCCCTCTGGCGCGGTCCGGCTCTCGGCGGAATCGATATCGCCGACGCCGAGCGCGAACGGCTCGACGGGCTGCGCGTCACGGCGCGTGAGGATCGCGCGGAGTCGGCGCTCGCCCTCGGCCGGACGCCCGACGTGGCCGAGCTCGAGCAGCTCGTGACCGAGCAGCCGTTGCGGGAGCGCCTGCGGGGACTGCTGATGCTGGCGCTCTACCGCTCCGGCCGGCAGGCCGATGCGCTCGACACGCTCGCCGCGATCCGGGAGGCGCTCGACGAGCTCGGGCTCGAGCCCGCCGCCGAGCTGCGCGCGCTCCAGGGCGCGATCCTGCGCCAGGACGCCTCGCTCGACGTGGAGCCGGAGTCGCTGCGCGAGCGCCGGCACCTGCCCGCCCCGGCGACCCCGCTCGTCGGCCGCCGGACGGAGGTCGATGCGGTCGTCGCGCTGCTCCGCGGCGAGACGCGGCTCGTCACGCTCACCGGCCCCGGCGGCGCAGGCAAGACGCGCGTCGCGCTGCAGTCGGCGCACGAGCTCGCGGAGGCGTTCGCCGGTGGCGTCTGGTTCGTCGGCCTCGCGTCCCTCGTCGACCCGGCGCTCGTGCGGCCGGCGATCGCGCAGACACTCGGCCTCGCGGAGGAGACCCTGGCGGACGAGCTGCGGGACCTCGAGGCGCTCCTGCTCCTGGACAACTTCGAGCAGCTCCTCGACGCGGCACCGGTCGTCGGCGAGCTGCTGCAGGCGGCGCCGCGGTTACGCGTCGTCACGACGAGCCGCGCGCGGCTGCGCGTGTACGGCGAGCACGAGCTCGAGCTGCCGCCGCTGCCCGCCGCGGACGCCGAAGAGCTCTTCCTCATCCGTGCGCGTGCGACGGGCCGAGAGCTGCCGCCGGGGCCGCTCGTGACGGAGATCTGCCGGCGTCTGGACGGCCTTCCGCTCGCGATCGAGCTCGTTGCGGCGCGAACGGCTGAGCTGACGCCCGCCGAGCTGACGTCGTCGCTCGACGACCGGCTCGAGCTCGCGTCGCAGGGGGCACGCGACCTGCCCGAGCGGCAGCGGACGCTGCGGGCGGCGATCGGCTGGAGTCATGCCCTGCTCGCCGAGGATCAGCAGCGCCTCTTCGCGCGACTGGGCGCTTTCGCCGGCGGCTTTACCCGGGCTGCGGTCGAGGAAGTGTGCGGCGCCGGGGCCGAGAACGTTGCCGTCCTCGTCGAGTCGAGCCTCGTGCGGCGCGCCGACGACGGCCGCTACCGGATGCTGCAGACGATCCGCGAGTACGCCGTCGAGCGACTCGCCGAGTCTGGGGAGGCCGATGAAGTACGGCGTCGCCACGCCGAGTTCTTCTGCGAGCTGGGCGAAGGGCTCGTCGCCGCGCTTCCCGGCGACGCCGTCGACGAGGCCTACGCGACCTTCGAGCGCGAGCACGACAACTTCAGGGCCGCGCTCGCGTTCGCGGGCGAGACGGAGTCGACCGAGCTTCGCTTCCGGCTCGCCGCCGCGGTCGCGCACTTCTGGCTCGTTCGCGGCCACCTCGCCGAGGGCCGCGCCTGGCTCGAGGGGACGCTCGCCCTGCCCGCGGAGCGCGAGATCTCACCGCTCCTGCGCGCCCAGGTGCTGCGCAAGCTCGCGACGCTCGAGTGGCGCCAGGGCGACTTCGACCTCGCTGGCCCGCGTGCCGAGTCGGCGCTGCCGCTGCTCGAGGGCAACGTCGACGAGGACGAGCGCTACCGGCTGCTGATCCTGCTCGGCTGCATCGAGTACAGCCGCCGCAACCGGGAGGGCGCGCGTGACTGGTGGGAGCAGAGCGCGGCGCTCGCGCGAACGCTGGAGAACGAGGCTCACCTGGCGCTCGCGCTGTCGAACCTCGGCGTCGTTGCAGCCGAACTGGAGGACTACGAGGGCGGGGTGGCGATCTACGAGGAGAGCGCGGAGTCGGCGCGACGCGCCGAGCATCGCGAGTACCTCGCCGGCGCGCTGCTCGGGCTCGGCGACATGAATCTCCGGCTGGGGCGCTACGAGCCCGGCCGCGCTCAGCTCGCCGAGGCCATGGCGCTCTACACCCGGCTCGGTTTCCGCGACCGGCTTGCCTCCTGCTGCGTCTGGCTCGCGCCGGCCCCCGAGCACGAGGGTGATCTCGTCCTCGCGGCGCGACTGCTCGGGGCCGCCGCGGGGATCCGCAGGCAGACCGGCGCCTCGCTCGACTGGCAGGAGCAGGAGTTCCTCGACGCGGTCGTCGTACGGTTGCGGCCCGCACTCGGGGACGCGGCGTACGACGACGCGTTTGCCGCGGGGAGGCGGCGCCCGACGCGGTCGTGCACGAGGTGATCGAGTCAGCGGCAGTCGCCTCCGCCCCAATGGCCGGTCCAGACGTACGCCCAGGCCGGTAGCCGGCAGTCGCTGGAGACGCCTCCGCCCGGGGCGGGCGGGGCGAGGATGGCCAGCGCGGTCAGCAACGTGGCGCCCGCGACGGCGAGCTGCGGGCCGATCTTCGACTGCAGATTCATCTCTTTACCTCCTCCGCTCGACGTCAGTGAGGATCGCCTCCGTCGCTTAAGAAACGCTCATGGTTCGCTCAAGGAACGAGCGCTTTCAGGCGTCGTGAGTACTCTGAGCTGAGTGACGCAGTACGACCCCTACGCGCCGCGCGAGATCGAGCCCGAATACGAGTACTCGCCGGTCAAGCACGGAATCACGCTCAAAGAGCTGCTGCGCAAGCTCTGGGCGCCGATTGCCGCGGTCGGCTTCCTGCTCTGGAAGCTCAAGTTCATCTTCGCCGCGATCTTCAAGTTCAAGCTCTTCACGGTCGCCGGCTCGATGGTGATCTCGATCGGCGCGTACGCGCTCCTCTGGGGCTGGCAGTTCGCGGTCGGCTTCGTGCTGCTCCTGCTCGTGCACGAGCTCGGCCACGTCGCCGAGGCGAAACGGCAGGGGCTGCCGGTGTCGGCGCCGATGTTCATCCCGTTCCTCGGCGCGCTGATCACGCTGAAGCAGCTGCCGGACAACGCGTGGAACGAGGCGAAGGTCGCGATTGCCGGGCCGATCATCGGCGGGCTCGGCGCGGCGGCGGTGTGGGGGCTCGGCGAGTACCTCGACTCCGACCTCCTGGTCGCGCTCGCGTTCACCGGCTTCTTCCTCAATCTCTTCAACCTGGCGCCGATCTCGCCGCTCGACGGCGGCCGGATCGTCGCCGCGATCCATCCGGCGCTCTGGATCGTCGGCCTGCTCCTGCTCCTCGGCCTCGCGATCGTGGCTCCGAACCCGATCCTGATCCTGATCCTGGTGATCGGCGGGCTCGAGTCGTGGCGCCGCTGGCAGCATCGCGCCGACCCGCAAGGCGAGGCGTACTACCAGGTGACGCGGACGCAACGCGTGGTCACGGGCGTCTCCTACATCGCCCTCGCGACGTTGCTGACGCTCGGGATGAGCGGCGCCTACGTCGAGCGCGACATCTAGTCGCCAGCCGCTGATGGCCGCCAACGACCGGCGCATGCTGGAGCGGACGCACTCCGACCTGGCGAACGACGTCGCGATCATCGCCGCCGAGTTCCTTGGCGGGTTCCAGAAAGTGCTCGAGATCGACCGGCCGGCCGTCTCGATCTTCGGCTCGGCGCGCGTCGGCGAGGAGAGCGAGCCGTACCGCAGCGCGCGCGCGACCGGGCGGCTCTTCGGTGAGGCCGGCTTCGCAGTCGTCACCGGCGGCGGCCCCGGCGTGATGGAGGCCGCGAACCGCGGCTGCCGGGAGGGCGGCGGCCTCTCGGTCGGCTTCAACATCGACCTCCCGCACGAGCAGGGCGTCAATCCCTACTGCGACATCGCGATGACCTTCAAGCACTTCTACGCGCGCAAGACGATGTTCGTGAAGGCGGCCGAGGGGTTCGTGATCTTCCCCGGCGGCTTCGGCACGCTCGACGAGCTCTTCGAGTCGCTGACGCTGATCCAGACGGGCAAGGTGCTCAACTTCCCCGTCGTCCTCTTCGACTCCGACTACTGGGAGGAGCTGCTCGAGTGGACACGCGAGGAGCTGCTCGCCGACGGGATGATCTCGCCGGACGACCTCGAGCTGCTGCACCTGACCGACGACCCCGCCGAGGCGGTGCGGCTGATCGTCGCGAGCTACGACGAGCGGAGCGCGGTGCCCGCTCCGGCCGAGCCGGAGAAGGCGGACGCGCAGTAGTCGCGCGCCCGCCTCACGGCCTCAGGCTTCGCTAGGTCGGCAGCGCGCGACGTGTCCGCGGTCGGAGCGACCTGCTCGCGGCCGAAGAGCAGGTAGAGGCCGGCCGCCATCAGCCAGATCGCCCAGGCGAAGATGCCGACGGCGGCAATCGTCGCGAGGGAGACGACGCCGAAAGCGACGCTCACCCAAGCGGCCCACTTCGGGAGCAGCCCGAGCTGGAGCGCCGCAAGCGAGACGCCGATGATCATCGCCGCGATCGAGATCCCGCCGAGGCCGAGCAGGATCCAGCCCGCGTCGTCGTAGGCGAGATAGGCCTCCGCGCCGGCGTTCGTCAACTCACCGGCCGACAGGAGCGGAGCCGCCCAGAGGGTCAGCCCGATCGAGACGAACGCGATGAAGAGCGTTCCGCCGATCACCGCCAGCACCCGGTACTCCTCACTCGCTGCCCGCAGGCGGACCCAGAGGCTCGTAACGAAGAGCCCGATCAGGAGCGGTGTGGCCAGGCCGATGATCTGCAGCAGCCAGAGCTCGCTTTCGTTGTCCTTCGCATAGGCGATCAGCTCGGTGGCGGTCTCGCCGGAGTCGCTGCTCGTGAAGAAGCTGATCAGCACGGCCAGTGGGACGAGAATCGCCCCGATGGCGCCGAGCTTGTGAATCCAGCCGATGTGGCCGGACGCTGGAGCTGTGTCCACTGTGACCCCTCCTCGAGAGATGAACGGAGCGACGCGACTCTACGAGGCCGTGCGGACGCCGTCTAGACGCGTGGTACTACGCGTCGAGGTCGCTGAGCGCGGGCGGCTCCGACATCTCGACGAACTCCGAGCCGGCGGGGCTGGGCGAGGCGCTCGGAAGCGAGAGACGGTGATCGTCCAGGTGCGGCCGTCCGGGGTGCGGACGACCCGTCCCTTGCTCATCTCACACGCGTGGGAGCACGAAGTACGGGCCCGGGATCGAGCGGCCGGGGCCGTAGATCTGCGTCGGCCCGACGGCGATGTACGCGCTCGTGAAGGCGTCGCGCCGCTTCAGCTTGCCGCGCTCGTAGACCTTGCGCGTCACCGTGACGTCGAAGCCGGACTGATTCGAGCCCGATACCGTCCGCACCGACCCGCGCGGCGCATACGGATCGAGCGCGTAGCTCGTCGTCGGCGAGCGCCAGTTGACGCGGTCGCCGGTCGCGGAAACGACGCGACGGCCTGGGTCGGTGCCGTAGAAGCTGAACGTCAGCGTCGAGTCGGTGTAGCTCGTCTTGATCAGGATCCCGGTCTTGAGGTCGTTCTTGAAGCCGAAGTCCGGCCCACCCCAGGAGACGGTCGCGTCGCGGCCCATCGGGTAGTGCGAGATGTAGAAGCTGTGGTTGTGCCGCTCGAGGATCGGGAGGCCGAGCTCGAAGGCGTTGTTGAAGAGCGTCGTCGCCGTCTGGCAGACGCCGCCGCCGATCGCCGGCAGGAGCAGCGAGCCGATGATCATCTGCCCCTCGCGGAAGCCGCGCTCGGCCGTGCGCGGGCCGACCGACTCGTTGAACGAGAACGTCTCGCCCGGTCGAATGATCGTCCCGTCGATGAATTCGGCCATCAGCTGGACGTTGTGGATCCGGTTCGAGGACGACACACCCATCTCGGTCGTGAAGGTCGAGATCCGCTCGCGGATCCCGAGCCGCTCCGCCTCGCGCGTCGTCACGTCGGCGCGCGTCTGCTTCAGGCGCAGCGAGGCGCGGCGGATCGGCGATGCGGCGGCCGCCGCGATCGAGTCGGAGATCCAGGGGCCGTCCGGCGCCAGGCCGGGCCGGGAGGGCCGGATGCGCACCTGTTTCCCGTCGACGACGAAGCGGGCGTTGACGGCGCGCTGCCGCCACTGCGCGAGAAACGGCTCGACCGCCTTCGCGATCCGGTCGCCGGCGAAGGTGACCCGGAAGCGAGAGCCGTCCGGCCGGAAGCGGACGAGCTTTGCGAGCCGCTCCGGCTGCAGCGAGCCCACGTCCTCGCCTTTGAAGGAGAGCGTCACCGGCTGGCCGACCAGTTCCTTCGCTTCGGCCAGAGCTGCCTCGGCAGCGGGTGTCGTCAGCTTCGGCTCGACGGGCTGGAGCGGTGCCGCAAACGAGCGCTCGCCGCGGAGGACTGCGTTGCGCAGAGCCGCGAGGAACGCCGGCCGGTCGATCCGCTCTCCTGGGCGGGACGGCACGACGCCGCCGATCGAGACCTGGGCGGGCCGCGCCCGCGGCAGCTCGCGCTCGAGCCCGGCAAGCACCTCGTCGCTCGACTGCACCGAAACGAGCACCGGATCGACGAGCAAGGTCTGCGGTGACGGATCGGCGAGCGCACGCACGCGAGCCAGGAACGAGTCGCGGCCGCGCTGCGTGGCTGCCGTTGCCGTTGCGGTCTCTGCGACGCGGAGCACGGTCCGTGGATCCACGGCGTAGCGCTCGGCACCGACGCGAACCTCGATACCGGCTGCGAGCGGCACCTCGCGGACGACGACGCCCGGCAGTGGCCGCTCCCAGTAGACGGCGTCGCGGGCAGCCACCGCAGCGACGGCCGCTCCGGCCAAGGCCGCGACGATCACGGCTGCGATCAAGCGGATCCGTCTCACGGGCTCAAAATAGCCGGATTGGCGTCTTTACACTCATTCGGATGAGGCTGCGTGATCTTCCGTCGGTTGATGAGCTCGTGCGTGGCATGGACGATCCGCTCGCGGTGGAGGCGGCGCGCGAGCTGCTCGAGCGAGCTCGGGAGGAGATTCGGGCCGGCGCCGAGCCAGGCGACCTGCCGGCGCGGCTCGTAGCAGCGCTCGCCGTCGCGCGATCGCCCACCTTCCGCCGCGTCCTGAACGCGACCGGCGTGCTCGTGCACACGAATCTCGGTCGCGCGCCGCTCGCCGAGGCCGCGCTCGAGCGGGTGCGAGCGGTCGCCGGCTACTCCAACCTCGAGTACGACCTCTCGACCGGGTCGCGCGGCTCGCGCCAGGATCATCTGGCGCCGCTGCTGCGCCGGCTGACCGGGGCGGAGGCGGCGATCGTCGGTCAACAACAACGCCGCCGCGATGCTGCTCGCGCTCGCCGCGCTCGCGGAGGGGCGTGAGGTCGTCGTCTCGCGCGGCGAGCTGATCGAGATCGGCGACGGCTTCCGGATTCCGGATGTGCTCGCGCGCTCAGGTGCTCGGCTCGTCGAGGTGGGCACGACGAACCGCACTCGCGCGGCCGACTACGAGCGCGCCGTTGGCCCGGAGACGGCGCTGCTCCTGCGCGTCCACCAGTCGAACTTCCGCGTCGTCGGCTTCACCGAGCAGCCGCGGGTCGAGGAGCTGGCCGCCGTGGCGAGGCGGCATCAGCTGCCGCTCCTCGACGACCTCGGTTCGGGCGCACTCGTCGACATCGAGGGCGAGCCGACGCCGGCCGCCGCGCTCGCAGCGGGCGCCGACCTTGTCTGCTTCTCGGGTGACAAGCTGCTCGGCGGCCCGCAGGCCGGGATCGTCGCCGGCCGGGCCGACCTCGTCGAGCGGCTGCGCCGCCATCCGCTCCAGCGGGCCTTGCGCGCCGACAAGCTGACGCTGGCTGCGCTCGAGGGCACGCTCCGTCTCTACCTCGACCGGCCCGACGAGATTCCGGTCGTGCGGATGCTGCGCGAGCCGATCGACGCCGTCCGCGCTCGTGCGGAGCGGCTGGCTGCGGCGACCGGCGGCGCCGTCGAGGAGACGGTGGCACGCTCCGGCGGCGGCGCGCTCCCACTGGCTGAGCTGCCGAGCTTCGCGTGCGCCGTCGAGGAGGACCTTGCGGTCGCGCTGCGCGGGCACGAGCCGCCGGTGATCGCGGTCGTCCGCGACGGCCGCACGCTGCTCGACTGCCGCACGCTCTCGGACGCCGAGGCCGACGAGGTCGCCGCGGCTGTGCGCGCATGCCGCTGACCGTCGGGACCGCGGGCCACATCGACCACGGCAAGACGTGGCTCGTCCGGGCGCTGACCGGCAAGGACACAGACCGGCTGCCGGAGGAGCAGGCGCGCGGGATCTCGATCGACCTCGGCTACGCACCGCTCGACCTGCCTGACGGGCGCAGGCTCTCGCTGATCGACGTCCCGGGCCACGAGCGGTTCGTGCGCAACATGGTCGCCGGCGCGACTGGGATCGACCTGTTCCTGCTCGTGATCGACGCCCGCGAAGGCGCGCGGCCGCAGACGCACGAGCACCTGGCGATCGTCCGCCTGCTCGGGATCGAGCACGGCGTGGTCGCGGTGACGAAGGCCGACGCAGTCGACGCCGAGACGCTCGCGCTGGCGCTCGCGGAGGCCCGCGAGCTTGTCCCCGAAGCCGAGGCGGTCGCCGTGAGCGCCAAGACGGGCGCCGGTCTCGATGAGCTCCGTGGCGCGCTCGCGCGCGCCGCGGACTCAGTTGCTCAGAGCAACCATCTCTCCGACGCGCCCCGCCTCTACGTCGACCGCGTCTTCTCGCTGCGCGGGATCGGGACGGTCGTAACTGGGACGCTCTGGTCGGGGACGGTCGGCGAGGGCGACGTGCTCCGTGCCGAGCCTGCCGGACGCGAGGTGCGGGTGCGAAGCGTGCAGGTGCACGACCGTCCGGTCGACCGCGCGGAAGCCGGGCAGCGCGTCGCGGTCGCGGTTCCGGGCGTCGAGCGAAGCGAGTTGCGGCGCGGCGACGCCCTCGTCGCTCCCGGCGTCTTCGCGCCGAGCTACCGGCTCGACGTCGTGCTCGAGGAGCTCCAGGAGGTGGGGACGGCTGTCACGGTTCATCACGGCACCTCCGCCGTGCCGGCTCGGGTCGCGCGGTCGGGGCGGTACGCGCAGCTGAGGCTCGCCGCGCCGTTCGTCGCAGCCCGCGGCGACCGCGTCGTGCTCCGGACGACGACAACGGTCGGCGGCGGGCTCGTGCTCGATCCCGCCCCGCCGCGGCACGCGGATGCTGAGCGCTTTGCGCAGGCCGAGCGCGGCGAGGCGCCCGCGTACGCGCCGGTCCTCCGGGACGGCCGCTGGGAGTTCGCGCCGGAGTGGGTGGAGGAGCTGCGCGCGGAGATCGAGCGAGCGCTGGCGGCGGCCGATCCGATCGACCCGGGCGTCCCCGCTCCGACCGAGCCCTGGGCGAAGGAGGTGCTGGCGCTGCTTCCGTTCGAGCGGCGCGGTTCGCGGCTCTACCTCCCCGGCGCCAGGGGCTCGCTCGGCGAGCGCGAAGCGGAGGGCCAGGCGCTCGACGAGGCGCTCACGCAGGCCGAGCCGGGAGCGGTGAAGGTGGAGGACGCCGAGTTGGCTCGGTTCCTCGAGCGGGACGGCCGGCTCGTCCGCCTTGGTGAGGGCTGGGCTGTCTCCGCCGCGGCCTACGAACGGGCGCGGGCGCTGGTCGTCGAGGAGTGCGAGGCGGCCGGCGGGATCGCGCTCGCCCGCTTCCGCGACCTGGCGGGATGCGGCCGCCGCGACGCGCAGCTCCTGCTCGAGCGTCTCGACGCCGACGGGGTCACCCGCCGCCTCGGCGACAAGCGCGTTCTCAGGCGTTCGGCGTCACGGTCAGCTTGAGCACGTCCGGCCGGTGGTAGTGGCCGGCCGCGTCGAACCGCTGCCGTGCCTGCAGGAGCGCGTTCGGGTCGAGCTCGGCGTAGAGGATTCCCTCCTCGCCGTAGAGCGGGCCGGCGAGATAGCTGCCGTCCGGCGCGAGGATCGCGGAGCCGCCGCGGCCGAGCACGTCGCGGCCCTCGAGGAGCGCTGCGAGCGGAAAGTCGTCGGGGTAGGAGCCCGCACGCTGGAAGTGCGCCGGCGCGACCACGAACGAGCGCGACTCGAGCGCGATGTGCTGCAGCGTCGCCTGCCAGGAGTCGCCGTCGTCCGCCGTCGAGGCGATGTAGATCTCGACGCCCGATTCGTAGAGCGAGAAGCGCGCCAGCGGCATGTAGTTCTCCCAGCAGATCAGCCCGCCGATCCTCCCCAACGAGGTCTCGAGCGCGCGGAGCCCGCGACCGTCGCCCTGACCCCAGACGAGCCGCTCGTGGTTGGTCGGCACGAGCTTGCGGTGGTGCAGCGCGAGCTCGCCCTCGGGGGAGTAGTAGAGGAGCGAGTTGTAGAGCGTGCCCGGCCGCTCGGGGTCGAGCTCGTTGACGCCGATCACGAGCCAGACACCGTGCTCGCGCGCCGTCGCCGCCAGCCGGTCTGCGTCCGGGCTCGGCAGCTCGAGCGACTCGCGATGCAGGAGCGCGAACGCCTCCTTCGCACCCGGCTCGCCCCAGCCTGCGAGCGCCTTCGCCCAGACCGAGGACGGGTAGGCGGGCACGAACGTCTCCGGGAAGACGACGAGCCCGGCACCTGCGCCGGCCGCTTCCGCGGTTCGCTCGGCGACCCGGTCGAGTGTGCGGGAGCGGTCGAAGATCGCCGGCTCGACCTGAACGCACGCCGCGGTGACGGGCGTGCGCATCAGGCCCAGCTCATCGGCTCGTAGCCGCTCGTCCGCGGCGCCGAGATGATCAGGATCACCGCATCCGTGTCGCTGCGGTTCACGACCGTCCGCTGCGGCTCCGGGTCGAACCGGGCGAACGTGCCGGCTGGAGCGGGGTGCTCCTCGCCGTCGACCACGAAGACGGCGTCGCCGGAGAGGGTGACGAACACCTCCTCCTGGTCGCGTCCTGTCTCGTCGTGCTCCGGAATCGTCTCCCCCGGCGGCAGCTCGACGACGTTCATCCCGAAGCTCTCGAGCCCGAGCGACTTGCGTGCCAGCGCCCACTTCGGGAACGGCCGCTCGAAGTCGTCGAGGTGCATGATCGTGAACCCGTCCACTGCTCAGCTCCTTCCCGCGGGCCAGTCGGGCTCGGGCCCGATCCCGACTCCCTCGGCGACGCGGTTGATGTAGTTGAAGTAGGCGATCACCTGGATCGCGTCGTGGATCGCGGTGTCGTCCCAGCCCTGTGCGCGCAGCTCGTCCGCGTCGGCGCCGCCGACCGAGGCCGGCGCGCGGGTGAGCTTGACCGCGTAGTCGCAGAGCGCGCGGACCGGCGACGTGAGGTCGGCCTGGCGGTAGTCGTGCGCGACGTGTCGCGCGACCTCTTCGTTTCCGCCCTCGGCACGGAGGTCGTCTGCGTGAGAGTGAATTCAGTAATGACAGTCGTTCTGCCGCGAGACGACGACCGCGAGCAATTCCCGCTCCTGCCGCGAGAGCCCGGAGGGCCCGAACATTATCCCTTTGTAGAGCTCCATCGAGCGGTGCAGCACGCCCGGTCGCAGGCTCATCGCCTTGACGATGTTGAACACCTTCCCGGCTCGGCCGATCGCGGCGTCGTACTCCTGCCGTAGCCTGCCGGTGGCTGCGTCGACGTCGATCAGGCGGATGTGCGTCACGTCTCGATTCTCAACGCTCGGTCAGCGCAGCGCAAATTCTCTGTAAAGCCGCGCAAATTGCCGTTTTCGACCGCGCCTCTCATGCAACAAGGGGGTGACGCACCTTCATTTGAGGAGGAAGTGAAAATGACCCACAGACGAGTTTGGCGTTCCACGACAGGCTGGGCACTGCTCATCGCGAGCCTCGTGTCCTTGACAGTGGCCGCATCGGCCATGGCGGCGCCGCCGCGAGAGGTCTCGCAGCCGACGCTGGAGGGCGGCCCGTTCCGGCAAGGGTCGACTCTCGCCGCCGGCAACGGCGTGTGGTCGAACAACCCGACGTCGTTTACGTACCAGTGGCTCCGGTGTGACGCGAACGGCAACGGCTGCGGGAACATCGGCGCCGCGACCGCCCAGCGCTACCGGCTCGTGCAGGCCGACGTCGGCCGGACCGTGCTCGTGCGCGTCACGGCGCGGAACGCGGACGGGGCGCGGACGGCCAACTCCAAACCGAGTCCGGTGATCGGTGACAACAGGCCGCCACAGGCTGTCGGCGAGCCGACGATCTCCGGCTCCGCTGCCGTCGGTCAGGAGCTGACCGCAAATCCCGGCGAATGGTCGAACATCCCGGACCGCTACGCGTACCAGTGGCAGCAGTGCGACTCGGCGGGCAACACCTGCGCGGCGATCGGCGGTGCCACCGGCCGCGTCTTCGGCGTCCGCTCGGCCGACCTGGGGAAGACGATTCGGGTCGAGGTGAGGGCGATCAACCCGTTCGGCAGCACCCGAAGGACGTCGAACGCCACCGGCATCGTGCGTGCGACCCCTGGTGGGGGCGGCTCGGCCGTCTCGATCACGAACGTCTCGCTTCCGGACCGGCTCGTGATCTCGGCGGTCAGCTTCTCGCCGACCGCGATCCACAACCGCCAGGACACGGTGACGATGCGGGTGCGCGTCTCCGACACGCGCGGGCGGCTGGTGCAGGGCGCGCTCGTGCTCGCCGAAGGCGTCCCCTTCGGCCGGGTCAACACCTCCGGTGAGACGGCCACCGACTCGAACGGGATCGCGACGATCACGTTCAAGCCGACTGCGAGGCTGCCGATCGTTGGCAACACGGCGGTGCAGTTCTTCCTGCGCGCGCGGAAGTCGGGCGAGAACATCCTCGCCGGCGTCTCGTCGCGGCGGCTCGTCCAGGTGAGGGTCGTCCCGAGCTAGCGCGACCGGGCCTTGGGCCCGTGCCGCTAGCCTGCGGGCGGAGCGGCACGGGCGCGCCCTGTTGGCGCAAGAGGAGCATCCGCGAGAGCGGATGCTCCTCGCGCGAAAACCCCCTGAAGGGGCCGCCCGCGGCCCAAAATCGCTTCAGGGACGGTACCGCTACGTTTCCCGATGGAGCGGCACGGGCCCGGTGGCCCAGCCGGTCTTCAAAATCGGCCCGGTCGTGCAACCCACGGCTTGCTCGGTTCGACTCCGGGGTCGCTCCGCCATTTCCGTCGCATGCCCGAAATCCGCAGGAGCGGATTCCGGGCGCGCAGACCCCTGAAGGGTCGCTTCGCTCCCTGCCGGCTTCCTTAAGCTGCGGTGATGCGCAAGCGCACACTCGGAAACTCGGGTCTCGAAGTCACGGTCGTCGGTCTCGGCTGCAACAACTTCGGCGGCCGGATCGACGAGGACGCCTCGCGTGCGGTCATCGATGCCGCCCTTGACGCGGGCGTCACCTTCTTCGACACCGCCGACGTCTACGGCAACCGCGGTGGCAGCGAGGAGATCATCGGCCGCGCGCTTGCGGGCCGCCGCGACAAGGTCGTGCTGGCGACGAAGTTCGGGCACGACCTCGGCGACGGCGAGACGGCCCGTGGCGCCCGGCCCTACATCCGCCAGGCGATCGAGGCATCGTTGCGGCGCCTCCAGACCGACTGGGTCGACCTCTACCAGTACCACCGCCCCGACGGCGTCACGCCTGTCGAGGAGACGCTGGCCGCACTCGACGAGCTCGTGCAGGAGGGCAAGGTCCGGGCGATCGGCTCCTCGAACTTCACCGCGGCGATGGTCGAGGAGGCACACGCAGTCGCCGCCGAGCGCCGCCTCATGCCCTTCGTCTCCGAGCAGAGCGAGTACTCGTGGCTCGCACGCAAGGCCGAGCGCGAGCTGCTGCCCACCTGCGCGCGCCTGGCGGTCGGCTTCATCCCGTACTTCCCGCTCGCGAGCGGCCTCCTGACCGGCAAGTACCGGCGCGGCGAGCCGGCGCCGAAGGGGACGCGGCTGCACGGGCGCGACCTCGACGAGCAGCGTCTCGATCGCGTGGAGCAGCTCGAGGAGCTAGGTCGAGAGCTGGGCGTCTCGCTGCTCGAGCTCGCGATCGGCGGGCTCGCGGCCCAGCCTGCAGTCGCCTCGGTGATCGCCGGAGCGACCAAGCCGGAGCAGGTACGGGCGAATGCAGCCGCCGGGGGGTGGGAACCTTCGCCGGACGAGCTGGCCGCGTTGCTGTCGCTCTGAGCGAGGAAAAAACCCGCTCGTTGCGGTTTTTTTGCTTGAACGGCCGGCCGGTTCCCTGAGAAGGTGCCTCGCGCAGCCAGCTGGAGCCAAGGAGGCCTCTCTACCGATGAACAATCCACAGCAGCATGTCTCGATCGTGCTCGAGTGTCTCGAATGCGGCAGCCGCGACGAAGGCGCCAAGGGCTGGCGCGCGTATCTCGAGCCGGACGGGGACGGCGTGCTGATCTTCTGCCCCGACTGCGCCCACCGGGAGTTCGACCCGAACGACTAGAGGCTCCCTCTGAAAGCCGCGCCTTTGGGCCGCCGCAGGCGGCCCCTTTAGGGATCTTCGCGCGATGAGCATCCGCTCCCGCGGATGCTCATCTTGCGCAAACTAGAAGCTTGCTCGCTGCAATCGCCGCCGCAAGCCTCATCTGTCTCGACCCGGGTCACGGCACCGCGCCTGAGATCGGCCGGCAGGTCGAGCCGATCGGGCCCGGCTCGACGACGCTGAAGATCAAGGATCCGGGCGGTGCTGCGGGCGAATCGACGGTCGCGCTCGCGATTGCCCGGCGGACGCGGACACTGCTGCTCGCGCGCGGCTACCGCGTTGCGATGACGCGGAACGGCACCGGCTATCGCGGCGGCAACCGGGAGCGGGCGCGCTTCTGCAACGAGCGCCGCGCCGCGCTGATGCTCCGCATTCACGCCGACGGCGCGAGCGACCCGACCGTGGCCGGCATCTCGACGCTCGTGCCCGCGCTTCGCCGCGGCTGGACAGACGACATCCGCACGCCCAGCCTCCGGGCCGGCCGGCTCATTCAGCGCGAGCTCGTCGCTGCGACGGGCGCGCGGGATCTCGGCCTCGTGGAGCGGGCCGACCTGACCGGGTTCAACTGGGCCGACGTCCCGGTGGTGCTGGTCGAGACGGGCTTCATGTCGAACCGGCGCGAAGCGGGTTTGCTCCGTTCCGCGGCGTACCAGCAGAAGCTCGCCGCCGCGCTCGCCGGCGCGGCGAGCGACTTCGTCGCGAAACCCTCCTAGGACGAGACGGGACGGCGGCGGAGACGGCCGAGGCCGCGTCGCGGAGCTTCGTCCGGCGCGGTTTCGGTCTCGGCTTCCGCTGGCGGAAGCTTCGTCACGATCGTCTTCGACTCGGACTCCAACTCGGACTGGGCGCTCTCGATCACGGTCGCCTCGACGACCGGAACGTCCCAGGGACCGGTGGTGTCGGACGCGGCCTGGTCGCCCGCGCCGAGGGGCGGCGCGATCTCGTCGAGCCGCCATCGGGCCCGCTTGGCCGACGCGGCCCACTCCGCGAGCGCGACGAGCGCCCACGCGACGGCCATCACGAGCACGATCCACGCAGCCGAGAGATCGGCGATGCCGGCCAGGACGCCGACGAGCAGCAGGAACGCTCCTTCGAGCACGAGCCGCGGCAGCGCCGGGGCCCGTGAGAACGGCGCCGGCACCGCCTCGACCCAGTCGGGGGAGGGCGCGACGCCGGCGTCGGGCCAGACCTCGTGCGCGAAGGACGCCGGCGCGGCCCGTTCGGACCGAAGCAGCTTCAGCTCGGCACGGAGCTCGGCGGCGACCGACTCGAGCTCGTGGACGCGCTCGGCGAACTCGCCGAATGCCTCCTCGACCCGCGCCGGATCGTAGCCCTCGGTCGTGTGCGGCAGATCGCCCGCGTGTGGCAGCTCGCTCATCTCTCTCAAGTATGCCGCGCGGCCCGAGAAGCCTGCACCCGCCCGGCCCGCGCCGTCAGTCGCCGGGGGCTGGATCCTTCATCTCGCCGAGTGCCTGCTGGGCCTTTTCGTGGATCGCCTGGCGGCGTTCTTCGATCGAGCGCGGCTCCCCGACCTCATCCACGGGCTGGCCCTCGGCGGCGTCGAACTCGTCGCGGTCGTCGGCTGTCTCACGCGCCTGCTCGAGCCGGGTGCGCAGCTCCGCTGCGGGATCGGCCGAGGCCGGCGGCGGTTGCGGCGGCAGCGGCTGCGCACGGAGCCGGCGCAGCAGCCAGGCGACCCCGAGGGCGCCACCCAGCCATGCCAGTGCCCTGCCCATTGGGCGCGATGCTACTCTCTTACGGCTTCCTGCCTCGTCTCGCGTGCGCCGTTCCCGCGCCCGCTGGCCGGCGAGGCCGCCTAAGACCGAAGGAAGCCCGACGGAAGGAGACCGGGAACGTGATCGACTACGAAATCTTGCTGATGCTGGACCCCGACCTGCCCGAGGAGCGGCAGGAGGCGATCGTCAAGCGCACGCGCGAGCTCGTCGAGAAGGGCGGAGGCAGCTGGGAGGGCCAGGACGCCTGGGGCCGCCGCAAGCTCGCCTACGAGATCGACAAGAAGACCGACGGTGTCTATCACCTGCTCTCGTTCAGCACCGACGGCGACACCCTGGACGAGATCGCCCGCGTGCTCAAGATCGACGACGATGTGATGCGCCACCTCGCGACCCGTCGTTACAAGGCAGGTTCGACTCAGCCGGTAGCGGTGGGCGGCCCGGCGCGCGAGGATGTCGCCGACCCGATCGACACCTCGTTGGAGGAGGAGTAATGGCCCAGAACATCAACAGCGTCGTCCTCGTCGGCAACCTGACGAAGGACCCCGAGCTGCGTCACACCCCATCAGGCACGGCGGTCACGACCTTGCGCGTTGCGGTCAACGACCGCGTCAAGCGCGGCGAGGAGTGGCAGGACGCGGCGTACTACTTCGACGTCACGGTCTGGGGCCGCACCGCCGAGAACTGCGCGCAGTACCTCGCCAAGGGCCGGCCCGTCGGCGTCCAGGGCAAGCTCACCTGGCGCGAGTGGGACGCCCAGGACGGGACGAAGCGGCAGTCGGTCGAGGTCGTCGCGGACAACATTCAGTTCCTCGGCGGCCGGGACGGTGGCAGCGACGGCCAGCAGTTCGTGCCGCAGGGCGCCGCTGCACCTGCCGCAGCCGACTTCCCCGCGGCCGCCGCCGACGACGACATTCCCTTCTAGGAGAGACGAGATGGCACAGCCCAAAACCCAACAGTCGCGCAAGCGTCCCGGCTCTGCGATGGCCCCCGGCCGCCGCAAGAGCTGTCTCTTCTGCAAGGACAAGGTGGACGAGGTCGATTACAAGAACCTGAACCAGCTCCGGCGCTACATCTCGGAGAAGGGGAAGATCCGCAACCGCCGCATCACCGGTGCCTGCCGGCGCCACCAGCGGCAGGTGGCGGTGGCGGTCAAGCGGGCGCGCGAAATGGCGCTGCTGCCGTACGTGGAGGCGCGGTAGAGATGGAGGTCATCCTCCTCAACGACGTCGACAACGTCGGCCTGCGCGGTGAGGTCGTCAACGTCGCCCGAGGCTACGCCCGCAACTTCCTGCTGCCACGCAAGCTGGCCGAGCCTGCCAGCGCGGGCCGGGTCGCCGAGCTGAAGCGGCTCGACGAGCAGCGCGCCCGTCACGAGGCCCGCTCGGCCGACCAGGCGAACGAGATCGCCGAGGTGCTGAACAAGACCGTGCTCAGCTTCGACGTCAAGGCGGGCCCGACCGGAGCGCTCTTCGGCTCGGTCACGACGACCGACATCGCCGACGAGCTCTGGCGCACGCGCAAGATCCGGGTCGACCGCAAGAAGATCGATACCGACTCGATCAGGCGGATCGGCCGCTACTCGATCTCGATCCAGGTCTTCGAGGACATCACCGCCGAGGTGAAGACGCTCGTCATCCCCGAGGGCGGCGAGCTGCCGCCCGAGGAAGAGCTCGCTGCGATGGAGGCGGCCGAGGCCGAGGCGGCCGCGGCCGCGCAGGCTGAGGCCGACGCGCACCGGGCCGAGGCCCAGGCGGAGCTCGAAGCCGAGCTCGAGGCGGTCGACGCGGCCGAGGAGGCAGCAGCGGCAGCGGCCGAGACCGAGACCGAGACCGAGGACGGAGCGGAGGTCGCGGCGCCGGAGGACGAGCAGCCGTAGTTGTTCACACCGCCCTCCACAGAGTGTGGAGGGCGGTGCGAACTTCCCGCTGCGAGCGGCAAGTTCATTCCGGCGGGCTGAGGAAAGACCATCCGCACCTGTGGATAGGGTGCGAACATGCGTTTCTTTCCCCTGCACACGGCCTGCTTGACAGGTCATGTTGAGTAGGGACATGGCTCAGGTCGCAGCGCCGTCCTCGTCGGCAGTCCAATCGCCGCATGTCCCGCCTCAGAACCTCGAGGCGGAGGAGTCGGTGCTCGGGGCGATGCTGCTCTCCCCCGGCGCGATCGGCGCGGTGACCGAGATCCTCTCCGCCGAGGACTTCTACCGCGAGAGCCACGGCACCGTCTACCGGGCCTGCCTGGCGCTCTATCAGCAGGGCGAGCCGGTCGACGCGATCACGCTCGTCGACTCGCTCGAGGAGCGCGGCGAGCTCGAGCAGGTCGGCGGCCGGGCCCGGATCCACGAGCTCGCTGCGCTCGTCCCGGCGACCGCGAACGCAGCCCACTACGCGCGGATCGTCCGCGAGATGGCGACGCTTCGCGGGCTCGTCCGCGCCGGGTCGGAGATCGCCCGGCTGGGGCAGGAGCGTCCCGGTGAGACGACCGACCTCGTCGACCGGGCCGAGCAGATCGTCTTCGACCTCGCCCAGCAGCGTGTCACCAGCGACTTCAGCCACATCGAGGGTCTGCTGAAGGAGAGCTTCGAGCGGATCATGCACCTGTACGAGGCCGGCGCCGACGTGACCGGCATTCCGACCGGCTTCAAGGAGCTCGACAAGCTCACCTCGGGCTTTCAGCCGGGCAACCTGATCATCGTCGCCGCGCGGCCGTCGATGGGGAAGTCGGCACTCGCGCTGAACATGGCCCAGAACCTCGCCGTCCGGCACGAGATCCCGGTCGCCCTCTTCACGCTCGAGATGTCGAAGAGCGAGGTGACGCAGCGGATGATGTGCAGCGAGGCGAAGGTCGAGTCGCAGAGCCTGCGCACCGGGAAGCTGAAGCCGGAGGACTGGCCGCGCCTCACCGCTGCGTGCGACAAGCTGATGAAGGCACCGATCTGGGTCGACGACACCGGCTCGGTGACGATGATGGAGATCCGCTCGAAGTCGCGGCGGCTGAAGTCTCGCGAGCCGAAGCTCGGCCTGATCATCGTCGACTACCTGCAGCTGATGACCTCGGGTGGTAACTCCGAGAACCGCGTCCAGGAGGTCTCGCAGATCTCCCGCCAGCTGAAGGTGCTCGCCCGCGACCTCGAGGTGCCGATCCTCGCGCTCTCGCAGCTCTCGCGTGCCGTCGAGCAGCGACACGACAAGCGGCCGATCCTCTCCGACCTGCGCGAGTCAGGCTCGATCGAGCAGGACGCCGACCTCGTCGGCTTCGTCTACCGCGACGAGTACTACAACGGCGAGGAGTCGGACTCGCAGGGAATCGCGGAGCTGATCCTGGCCAAGCACCGGAACGGCCCTACCGACACGATCAAGCTCTCGTTCCTCAAGCGCTACGCCAAGTTCGCAGATCTCGCAGCGGCCTAGGCGTGTAGTCCGGCGGGATCGGGCACACTCTCGCCGTGCCTGCCACCGTCATCGTCGGTGCGCAGTGGGGCGACGAAGGGAAGGGCAAGATCGTCGACCTGCTCGCGCAGCAGTCGGATGTCGTCTGCCGCTACCAGGGCGGCCCCAATGCGGGCCACACCGTCATCGTCGACGGCGAGACGTTCAAGTTCCGCCATCTCCCGTCCGGAATCCTCTCCGGCAAGGTCAGCGTGCTGGGTGCCGGTTGCGTCGTCGACCCCGGCGTCCTGCTGCAGGAGCTGGACGAGCTCGAGGCCCGCGGCATCTCCTCCGAGCCGCTGCGGCTGTCGGGCAACGCCCACGTGATCATGCCGTGGCACATCGCGATCGACGGGGCGAGCGAGAAGCGCCTCGGCAAGCTCCAGATCGGGACGACCCGGCGCGGGATCGGACCCGCCTACGCCGACAAGGCGGCGCGGATCGGGATCCGCGTGCAGGACCTGCTGGACCCGAAGATCCTGCGCCAGAAGATCGAGGTCGCGCTCGCCGAGAAGAACATCTGGCTCGAGCGCGTCTACGAGCAGGATCCGCTCGAGCTCGACGACGTCGTCTCGAGCCACGAGGGCTTCGCGCAGCGGCTGCGCCCCTTCGTCGCCGACACCTCGCTGCTCGTCGACCGCGCGCTCGCGGACGGTCAGCGCGTCTTGCTCGAGGGCGCGCAGGGGACGCTGCTCGACCTCGACCACGGCACGTATCCCTTCGTCACGTCGTCAAACCCGATCGCAGGGGCGGCGGCGACGGGGATCGGGATCGGGCCGACGCGAATCGACGAGGTGCTCGGTGTCTCGAAGGCGTACGTGACGCGCGTCGGTGCCGGGCCTTTCCCCAGCGAGATGGACGAGCAGGTCGGTGCGCAGGTGCGCGAGCTCGGCCAGGAGTTCGGCACCGTCACCGGCCGCGAGCGGCGTCCGGGCTGGCTTGATCTCGTCGCACTCCGCTACGCCGTGCGCTTGAACGGGATCACCTCGCTCGCCCTGACGAAGCTGGACGTGCTGTCGACGTTCGACGAGATCCAGGTCTGTGTCGCCTACCGTCTCCCGGACGGGGCGGAAACGCGCGACTTCCCCGCACACCAGAGCGACTTCCACCATGCAGAGCCCGTGCTCGAGGCCATGCCGGGCTGGGCGGAGCCGCTCGATGCGTGTGCGACGATCGGTGACCTGCCGGACGCGGCTCGCGCCTACGTCGAGCGCGTCGAGCGCGAGCTGGGCGTTCCCGTTCGCCTCGTCGGCACGGGTGCGGCGCGCGAGCAGGTGCTCGCTCCGACCTAGGACCCCGTCCCGCTCCCGATCGACCCTCGGATCAGGCGCAGGTTGTCGATCGCCGCGCCGATGTCACCCGGATCCACATCGTCCCCGCGCTCGATCGCGTCGGCGACCTCACGGGCTGCCTCGAAGGCCTTCTCGACCTCACCGTTCCCGCCGGTCTCGATGCCGAGCACGGCCTCGATCAGGTCGCACGCCTCCGGAAGCGTGCCGCCGGGGTCCTCGGCGAACGTCTCCTCGAGCTCCGCCCAGCGCGTTTCCCACTCGTGCAGGTCGAGACCTGGTTCCTGCATGCTCATGCGTCCGTCATGCGCGGCGGCGGCGGACCTCAAACTCGACGCGTACACTCGGCCGCCGTGAAAGTGCTCCTGGTCGGATCGGGCGGGCGCGAGCACGCGCTCGCGTGGAAGCTCGCCCGTGTGCCCGGGCTGAGCGCGCTGCACGCCGCTCCGGGTAATCCGGGGATTGCGGCGTTGGGCGACTGCCACCCCGTTCGGGCGGATGACGGGGAGAGCCTGCTGGGGCTCGCCCGCAGCCTCAACGTCGACCTCGCGGTGATCGGGCCGGAGGCGCCGCTCGTCGCCGGAGTCGCCGACGAGCTCCGTCGCAACGGCGTCGCCGTCTTCGGCCCAGGGCGCGCAGCAGCCCGGATTGAGGGCTCGAAGAGCTTCGCCAAGGACGTGATGGCCGCCGCCGGCGTTCCCACCGCAGCTGCGCTGGCGGTTGCTCGGCCGCCCTGTGTCGTCAAGGTCGACGGCCTCGCAGCCGGAAAGGGCGTGTTCGTCTGTGAGACGGCGGACGAGCTCGATGTCGCGCTGCGGAGCGCAGCCGCGTTCCCGGGGCCGATCGTGATCGAGGAGCTGCTTGCAGGCGAGGAGGTGTCGGTGTTCGCGCTCGCGGACGGCAGCGACGTCGTCCCGCTGCCGCCGGCACAGGATTTCAAGCGGATCGGCGACGGCGACACCGGCCCCAACACGGGCGGGATGGGATCCTTCTCGCCCGTCCCGGGCTTCGGTGCCGCCGAGGTGGAGGAGCTCGTCGACCGGATTCACCGGCCCGTCGTCGCGGAGCTCGCCCGTCGCGGCTCCCCGTTCGTCGGCGTGCTCTTCGCGGGCGTGATGCTGACGGGCGACGGGCCGAGGGTGTTGGAGTTCAATTGCCGGTTCGGCGATCCCGAGACGCAGTCGATCCTGCCGCGGCTCGAAGGAGACTTCCTCGCTGCGCTGGCGGCCGCGGGCGGCGGCGATCTCACGGGGGTCGAGTTGACGGCGTCGGAGGAAGCTGCGGTGACGGTCGTGCTCGCGTCGGGCGGCTATCCGGAGCACTCCGACAGCGGTACCGCGATCGAGGGGATCGAGGATGCCGAGGCGGCGGGCGCTCTGGTCTTCCACGCAGGCACGGCACTGCACGGCAACCGGCTGGTGACGAACGGCGGCCGAATTCTGGGCGTCACCGGCACCGGCATGACGATCGCCGACGCGCGCGAGCAGGCGTATGCCGGAGCCGATCTGATCAGGTTCGCAGGCGTGCGGTATCGCGGCGACATCGCCCTGGCGGCCTCCGCCGCGTCGGGCTGATCGGCCGGAGCGGGCGCTAGACTCGCACGAGTGATCCCGCGCTATTCCCGCCCGGCCATGTCGGCGATCTGGTCGGACGAGGCGAAGCTCGCGCGCTGGCTCGAGGTCGAGCTGGCGGCGCTCGAGGGCTGGGCCGACACCGGTGCCGTGCCACGCGAGGCGGTCGACGCGATCCGCGAGCGGGCGACGGCGCCGTCGGTCGAACGTGTGGCCGAGATCGAGGCGCTGACCCAGCACGACGTCGCCGCTTTCGTGGACGCAGTCGCCGAAGGGCTCGGCGAGGAAGGCCGGTGGTTCCACTACGGCCTCACCTCCTCGGACGTGCTCGATACGGCGCTCTCCCTGCAGATCCGCGAGGCGGGAACGCTGATCCTGACTGGGATCGAGCGGGCGCTCGCCGCCGTGACGGCACGCGCGGAGGAGCATCGCACGACCCTCACGATCGGCCGCACGCACGGCATCCATGCCGAGCCGACCACCTTCGGGCTCAAGCTCGCGGGCTGGGCGTTCGCGCTCGAGCGTGATCGCAACCGCGTCGCGCAGGCGCTCGAGACGATGCGGGTGGGCAAGCTCTCGGGCGCGGTCGGCACCTACTCCGCAGCAGACCCCGAGGTCGAGCGGATCGCCTGCGAGCGGCTCGGGCTCGAGCCGGCGCCGAGCTCGACACAGATCCTGCAGCGCGATCGCCACGCCGAGCTCCTGAACGCGCTTGCGCTGCTCGCCGCCTCGCTGGAACGCTTCGCGCTCGAGCTTCGGCACCTCGCGCGAACCGAGGTGCGCGAGGTCGAGGAACCGTTCGGCAGCGGCCAGAAGGGATCGTCGGCGATGCCGCACAAGCGGAACCCGATCGTCTCGGAGCGGATCTGCGGGCTCGCGCGCGTCGTCCGCGCCGCCGCGGTCGTGGGGCTCGAGAACGTCGCGCTCTGGCACGAGCGCGACATCTCCCACTCGTCGGCCGAGCGGGTCGTCCTGCCCGATTCGTTCCTCGCCGTCGACTACATGCTCGACCGTTTCGCGTGGCTGCTGGAGGGGCTCGTCGTCCATCGCGAGCGGATGCGCGAGAACCTCGACTCGAGCCACCGCCTCTACTTCAGCCAGCGGCTCCTGCTCGCGCTCGTCGACTCCGGCCTGTCGCGCGACGATGCCTACCGTCTCGTCCAGCGGCACGCGATGCGTGCCTGGGACGAGAGCCTCGACTTCCCGGAGCTGGTGCGCGGCGATGCCGAGCTCGCGAGCCGTGTCGATCTCGACGCCGTCTTCGACACGAACGCCTACACGCGTCATGTCGACGTGGTCTTCGACCGCCTGAGCGCTCTCCGCAACGAGCACGTGCATGCCTGAGGCCGCCGTCCATCTCGGCAGCGGCAAGGTGCGTGAGCTGTACGCGCTCGGCGGCGACCGCCTGCTGCTCGTCGCGTCCGACCGGATCTCGGTGTTCGACGTGATCCTGCCGACGGAGGTGCCCGACAAGGGACGAATCCTCACCGGCCTCTCCGCGTTCTGGTTCTCTCGGACCCGCCATATCGTCCCGAATCACCTGCTCGCGCTGCGAGACGACGGGCGCTCGATCGAGTGCCGCCGGCTCGACATGCTCCCGGTCGAGGTCGTCGTTCGAGGCTACCTCGCCGGCTCCGGCTGGAAGGACTACGTCCGCACCGGCGCCATCTGCGGGCACGCGCTTCCGCCCGGGCTCGCCGAGTCGGATCGTCTGCCCGCGCCGATCGTCACGCCCGCGACGAAGGCGCAGTCGGGCCACGACGAGAACATCGACGGTGTCGAGGGCAGCCGAGCTCGTCGGCCGCGAGCGCTGGGCCGAGGTCGAGCGAATCGCGCTCGAGCTGTACCGGTTCGCCGCCACGCATGCCGAGGCACGCGGGATCGTCCTCGCGGATACGAAGTTCGAGCTCGGTCTCGACCAGGCAGGCGTGCTCGTGCTCGCCGACGAGGCGCTGACGCCGGACTCCTCCCGGTTCTGGCCCGCCGTGGGGTACGCGCCGGGAGGCCCGCAGCCGTCCTTCGACAAGCAGTACGTGCGCGACTACGCGGAGGGTCTCGGCTGGGACAAGTCCGAGCCCGGGCCGGAGGTGCCCGAGGACGTCGTCGCCGGTACACGCGCGCGCTACGTCGAGGCGTTTGAATTGTTGACGGGGCTCGCGTTCGACGCCTACCTCGCCGACCCACAGGTCGTGCTGGGGTGAAGGTCACCGTCCTCGTGCGGCCGAAGCAGGGGATCCTCGACCCGCAGGGCGAGGCCGTGCAGGGGTCGCTGCGCAAGCTCGGCTTCTCGGTCGGCGGTGCACGGGTGGGCCGGCTCGTCGATCTCGACGTCGACGCACCCACCTCCCAGGAGGCCAAGGCCCAGGTCGAGCGGATGTGCCAGGAGTTGCTGGCAAATCCGCTGATCGAGAGCTTCGAGATCGAGGTCGAAGAAGCGTGAGCCTGCGGCCGCGAATCTCGGTGCTCGTCTTCCCGGGCTCGAACGACGACCGGGACGCGGCGTGGGCGCTCGGAGCGCTCGGCGCCGACGCGCAGCTCGTCTGGCACGCCGAGACCGACCTGCCACGCGAGACGGGCGCCGTCGTTCTGCCCGGCGGCTTCTCGTACGGCGACTACCTGCGCTGCGGCGCGATCGCGCGCTTCGCTCCGATTCTCGACCGGGTGCGGGACTTCGCCGCTGACGGCGGGCCCGTGCTCGGGATCTGCAACGGCTTTCAGATCCTCTGCGAGGCCGGCCTGCTCCCAGGCGTCCTGCGCCGGAACCGCGACCTCGAGTTCGTCTGCCGCGACGTGCGGATCAGAGTCGAACGAACGGACACCGTCTTCACGACCCGCTGCGCCGAGGGTCAAGAGCTGACGATCCCGGTCAAGCACGGTGAGGGATCGTGGTACGCGGACGAGGAGCTGTACGCCGAGCTGGAGGCGGCGGGCCAGCTCGTGCTGCGCTACGCGGAGGACTGCAACGGCTCGGTGGGCGACGTCGCAGGCGTGTGCAACGAGGCGCGCAACGTGCTCGGGCTGATGCCGCATCCGGAGCACGCGGTCGACCCGCTGCTCGGCTCCGGCGACGGCGCGCTGCTGCTTGCCGCGCTCGTCGACGCCGCTCGCTCGCGCACGCTCACCGCCGCCTGAGGGAACCGGCGCGCTCTCAGAGGCGCAGCGCCTCCTCGAGCCCGGGATGATCCGCGAGCGCCGAGCGCAGACGCTCGAGATCGCGGGCGCGCAGAGTCACCGGCCCGCGCCGCGCGACGCCATCGGTCGCGTACGCGAAGCGGACGAGCCGCTCGCCCTTGCCCGTCTCGAGCAGCTGCACGAGCGACGCGAATCGCTTGCCACCCGCCTGCTGCGGCAGTCGTAGCTCCTCGACGAGCGTCGCGGCTCCCCAAGGAGTTGCAGCTCGGATCGCTCTCGCTCTTCATGCCGTCCACGCTACGCGGCCACGTCGAAACGAGAGTGTGTCGCCCTGGAGCCGAAACCGAAACAATTGCTCCACCGTTCTCTCTGCATGCCGAGAGCGATCTGGAGCGGCGCAATCTCGTTCGGCCTGGTCAACGTCCCGGTGCGAATGTTCAGCGCGATCGACGAGCAGGATCTGCACTTCCACCTGATCCACGAGCCGGACAGCGGCCGCATCGGCTACCAGAAGATCTGCAAGACCGAGGACAAGCCCGTCCCCGACGACGAGATCGTGAAGGCGTACGAGGTGAGCAAGGACAAGCTCGTCGTCCTCACCGACGAGGACTTCGCGGCCGCCAAGACCGAGGGCGTGAAGACGATCGAGATCTCCGACTTCGTCCCCTACGAGGAGATCGACCCGATCTACTTCGAGCGGACGTACTTCCTCGGGCCGCAAGAGGGCGGCGAGAAGGTGTACGCGCTGCTGCGCGAGGCGATGGAGAGCACCGAGCTGGCCGCGGTCGGCAAGTACGTGATGCGCGACCGCCAGCACCTCGGCTGCCTTCGCGTCCGCGAGGGCGTGATCACGCTCGAGAAGATGTTCTTCCACGACGAGATCCGCCCGATCGACGAGATCGCGCCGAAGCGCGCCAAGGTGGCGAAGGCGGAGCTGCAGATGGCGACGGCGCTGATCGATCAGTTCACGGGCACGTTCAAGCCGGAGAAGTACGAGGACACCTACCGCGACGCTCTGCTCGCCGTGATCAAGGCGAAGCAGAAAGGGAAGACGGTCACCGCGGCGCCGACCGAGGAAGAGGACGAGCCGGCCGACCTGCTCGAGGCGCTCAAGGCGTCGGTCGATGCTGCGAAGAAGGGCAAGGGCTCGGTGCGCGCGAAGCGGCCGGCCGCCCGCAAGAAGCCCGCGGCGCGCCGGAAGAAGACAGCGAAGTCCTAGGCCACGTTCGGTTCGATCACCCGCTCTGGCTGTCGAGGCCGCTGACGCCCCACGTGTCGGCCAGGAGATATCCCTCCGGGAAACGGGTCGTCCGGGTCGACGTAGAGCTGAGTCACGCCCGTGATCCAGGCGCTGCCGCGGATCGCGGGCACGATCGCGGCGCGATCGCCGACGCTGGTCTCCGCGACGATCCGGCCGTCGAAGGTGGAGCCGATCGCGGACGCGTGCGTCATCTCGTCGCCGACGTGCATCAGCCCGCGGGCGTGGAGAACGGCCAGCCGCGCCGAGAGCCCGGTTCCGGTCGCCGAACGGTCGAGCCGGCCGGGCGCGACGACGACCGCGTTCCTCGTCACCTCGCCGATGCCCTGCCACGGCTCCGCGATCTGGACGATGCTGACGCCCGCGATCGCCGGATTCTCGGGGTGAACGCACGGAAGCTGCTCGCGTGCGGCGGCGCGGATCCGCTCGCCCGCGAGCGAGAGCTCGCGCGCCTCGTGCGGCTCGATCGCGAAGCCGAGCGCGGCGGCGTCGGCGATCGCGTACCACATGCCGCCGTAGGCGACGTCGACCGTGATCGTCCCGAGTCCCTCCACCTCGAGCGGCGCGTCGAGCCGGTCGGCGAAGCAGGGAACGTTCGTGAACTCGACGCTCTCGACCCGGCCGTCGCGGCAGGCGGCGCGCGCCTCGATGACACCGCCGGGCGCCTCCAGCCGCACGATCGTCTCCGGCTCGACCATCTCGACCATCCCCGTCTCGAGCAGCACGGTCGTCGTGCAGATCGTGTTCGAGCCCGACATCGCCGGATACTCGGTCGGCTCCATGATGATGAAGCCCGCGTCGCAGTCCCGGCGCGTCGCCGGCACGACCAGGTTGGCGTGGCAGGCGACGCTCCCGCGCGGCTCGCGCAGCAGCAGCTTCCGCAGGCCGTCGCCTTCCCGCTCGAGCGTCTGCATCTGCTCGAAGACGGTCGCTCCGGCGGGAGGCAGGACGCCGCCGACGACGACGTTGCCGATCTCGCCGCCGGCGTGGCAGCCGACGACGGTGATCATCCGCCGCGAGCGCATGCCGCGAATCTAGTCATCGAGCAGCTCGAGCAGCTTCGTGACCGTGTTCCAGTTGCGCGCGGTCGAGACGACGCCGAGCTGCTTGTCGTCGAGGAGCTTCGCGAGTGGCGAGCGCTGAACGCCGTCCGGGTGCCAGGCATAGAGCTCGCGCCCGTGGACGACGACACCGGCTGCCTCGAGCTCGCGTACGACTGCGGCCGCCGGTTCTTGGCGAGGAAGCTGACGAGATAGCGGGACGAACTCGTCGCGACCTCGCCCAGCGGATCGAGGGCAACGACCTTCGCCAGCTCGGCGCGCGTCCGCACCAGCACCTGCACCTCCATCCCAAGCCCGGCCGCCAGCTGCCGCTCGAGCTGCGCCTCGAGCTTGCGCGGTGTGAGCGGGCTCGAGAGGACGACGTTCCCGCTCTGCTGGTGCGTGCGCACGTCCTCGTAGCCGACGTCCTCGAGCAGCTTGCGGAGGTCGGCCATCGCGACGCGCCGCCGCTTGGCGAGGTTGATCCCGCGGAGGAGGGCGACCTGGCGCGTCAGAGCTTGCGGATCGCGTCGCCGGTCGCGACGGTGCCCGGCTCGATCACCTTTGCGTTCAGGCCGCGCAGGCGCAGATGACGATGCGTTTTCGTGTTCACGAACCGGTGCGCGTCGCCGCCGAAGCGCGCGTGAAACTTGGCGCAGCCAGTGTGCGGCTCGGGCGTCACCTCGATCACGGCGGTGCCGACGGCGAGCCGCGTACCCGGCGGCAGGTTCGCAACGGAGATGTCGAAGTCGACGTAGAGCTGGTCGCCCGCGAGCGCCCAGCGCTCCCGGCTCCCGGCTGCGACGAGGTCGACGACGCGGGCGCTCATCAGCGTCAGCTGCGCGTCCGGATTGGCCGAGCCGTCAGGCGTCCGCTTGCTGCCGCGCCTGAGCCACATGTCGCCGACGAGCCCCTCGTGCAGGTCGAGGACGCCCTCGGCGAGCACCTCACGATCGCCCTCGGCAGGGCGGCGGACGATCAGCTCGATGGTGCCGGCATCGCTGGGTGCGCGCTCGATCTCGTCGAGCCCGGCTTCGAGCTCCTCCGTCGTCAGGTGGCGTGCGACGTCGGTGGCCATGACCCGGTTCTATCACGACTGCTCTCTCCGGCCACGCCGGATCGCGTACGTTGGAGGCATGGCCGTCTCGGTCGACGAGGCCCGCTCGCTCGCGCTGTCACTGCCCGACGCCGTCGAGAAGGATCACCACGGCCGGCCGTCGTTTCGCGTCGGCGGCAAGATCTTCGCGACGCTCTGGAGCGAGCAGCGGCTGAACGTGATGCTCGACGAAGGCGGCATCCTCACCGCGGTCGAGGCCGCGCCGGCTGCCTGCGAGCCCGTGTGGTGGGGCAAGCGTCTGGCGGCGGTCGGCGTCACGCTCGCGCACGTGGATCGCGACCTCCTCGGCGACCTGCTCGCCGACGCGTGGGAGGAACGCCGGGCGTGATCACCGCTACGCTGCGGCCGTGATCGACCGCTCGCTCTTCGGCCAGGAGCACGTTCGGCGCTACCGGGAGACCGACGGCGAGGTCGGCTACATCTGGAACGGCGTGCCGACGCTGCTGCTGACGACGACGGGCCGGCGCACCGGCGAGCCGACCACCACGCCGCTCATCTTCGGTCGCGACGGCGACGACTACGTCATCGTCGCCTCGCAGGGCGGCAAGCCGGAGCATCCGGGCTGGTACCGCAATCTGGCCAAGCAGCCGGAGGTCGAGCTGCAGGTGAAGGGCGACCATCTCCGCGCGCGAGCCCGCACTACCGCCGGTGACGAGCGGGAGCGGCTCTGGCGCGCGATGGCCGAGATCTGGCCGCCCTACGACGAGTACCAGACGCGCACCGACCGCGAGATCCCGGTCGTCGTGGTCGAGCCGCTCGATACCTAGGCGGGCCGGCGACGCATCCGGCGTGGTTCAGCGCGACCGGAGCGCCTCGATCCGCTCGAGGCTCGCGGCCGGCCACAGCTTCTGCGTGTCGTAGTACGTCGTGAACGCCGGAGCCGACTCGGGCAAGGTGAGCCACGGGACTTTCGACCGCGTGAAGATGTGCACATCCGGCTCCACAGCAGACGGATCATCGAGGGTGCCGGCGCGAACGAACAGCACATTCTTGCGTGTGTACGTGCTCCAAACCGCCGTCTCGCAGTCCGGGCAGCGATAGATCTGCTGCCGCTTCGACCCGGAACGAGGAACCGGCACCCGCTCGGGTGCGCCCGCGAGCAATTCGACGCGGTCGCTCTCGATCAGCAGGTTGATCACAAACGCGCTGCCGGTCTGGCGCTGACAGTTCAGGCAATGACAGCAATGGACGAAGAGTGGCGGCCCTCTGAGTCGGTACCGCAGCTCACCGCACGCGCACCTTCCCTCCATCACAGCGAGCCTACCCCCGCCGCAGAGATGGCACCGTCGACGTCATCCGTGACGGATCCAGAGCTTCAGCTTCGAGTCGCCTTTTCCACGTAGGTGCGGGAGAGTTGGTGAGTGAAGCTCGAAGATGCACTGGCGGCCGGGGCGTTCGAACCCGACCTCACGCTTTGGGACGCCTGGCGTCCGGAGCAGGTGGCTGCTCTGCTCGAGGGAGTTCGGGCACCGTGGTATGTGGCTGCCGGCTGGGCGATCGAGCTCTTCCTCGGTGAGCAGCGAAGAGAGCACGAAGATCTCGAGGTTGCCGTTCCTCGGGAGCAGTTCGGCAGGATCGCTGCGAGACTCTCGGGGTTCGAGCTCTTCATCCCGGACGGAGATCTGACCGATCCGGGCCTCGTCTGGCCGTTTGCTCAGGCGCCGGCGGCTCTCGACCGGCATCAACAGACGTGGGTGCGGGATCCTGCGACGGGCTGCTGGCGGCTCGACATCTTTCGGGAGCCCTCCGACGGCGAAACGTGGATCTGCCGGCGGGACGAACGGATCCAACTGCCCTACGTCGACGTGATCGAGTGGACCGACGACGGTATTCCGTATGGCCGGCCTGAGATCGTTCTGCTTTTCAAGGCAAAGCACGCTGACCGGCCAAAGGACGAGGCTGACTTCACGGCAGTGCTACCCGAAGCTCGATCCGGCCCGCCGGAGCTGGCTCGGAGATGCGCTTCGGTTGGTCCATCCCGGCCACCCCTGGCTGGACCGAATCTAAGCCGCCCAAACCCAACGGCTGCTTTGATCCTTGGCTGGGCCGCGTACTTACGCCATGCGAAGTACGCACGAAGCTCAAGCAAGAACGCTGTCGCCGCTACTTCCGGCTGCGTTCGATCAGCTCCACCCGATAGCCGTCCGGGTCCCGCACGAACGCGATGAACGAGCCCGCCCTCGCGCACCTGGTACTTGGGCCGCTCGGGCTCGATCCCCTGCGCGCTCAGCCGCTCGAGCGCGCCGTCCATGTCGTCGACCGTGATCGCGATGTGGCCGTAGGCCGTTCCCAGCTCGTACGAGTCGACGCCGAAGTTGTAGGTCAGCTCGAGCCGGTCACCGTCTCCCGGCAGGCCCATGAAGACGTTGATCGCCTCCTCGCGGATCGGCATTCGTGCGCGCTCCTCGAACCCGAGCGCCTCGTAGAAGGCGACCGAGCGGTCGATGTCGGTGATCCGGTAGCAGGTGTGGATGAGCTCCATTTCGTGCGATCCTCCGCGGTCGTGGCGATGACGAGCGAAGAGTATGCGTCGCGGCTAACCTCTTACGCCTGCCGCTGGCTGAGCACCTCGTCGGCAGCCCACTCCGCCCACTCGAGCCTGGCGCGGGTGGTGCGCAGCCCCAGCTCGAGCGCGACCCGGTACGCCCGCGTCGTCGGGGTTTCCGGATCTTCGCTGCGCGGCGATTTCCTCGAACTCCGCCAGCAGCGCCCGCGCCCGCACCGCCTCGCCGCGGAAGTACGCCTCGGCGTCTTCCGGCTCCAGCAGCCAGAGGAAGAAGAGCCGCAGCGACGCCTCGTCGCGGACGGTCCGCGACGGCTCCGTCTCGCGCAGCCAGCGCCGCACCTCCTCGAGCCCGGCGTCGGTCAGCTCGTAGACGCGGCCGCCGCGCGGCGCTGCGGCGCTCTCGCTGATCAGGCCCGCCTCACGCAGCTTCGCCAGCTCGGGATAGACCTGGCTGTGGCTCGCCGGCCAGGTGTAGCCGATCGACTGCGCCAGGTGCTTGACGAGCCGTAGCCCGTCCGCGGTCCTTCAGCGAGGACTCCGAGCAAGGCGTGACCCAAGGTTCCAGTCAAAATCAGCGTACCTGTCAATCTTGACATGTCATAGCAGTCGTGTTAAACGTTGGGAAGTGCGACGCCTCCTTGTTCCTGCTCGTGGCCACGCTCGTCGTCGCGGCCGCGACTGCCGGCGTCGCGCGCCGCAGCGCGCGGAACATCGACTGCGTCCGCGGCAGCGAGGTCAGGTTCCAGGCCGCCGACGGCACGAAGCTCGTCGGCCACCGCTTCGGCAAGGGGACGACGGCCGTCATCCTCACGCACCAGTCCGAGGGCGACCTCTGCGACTGGGCTTCCCTACGCGCGGCGGCTGGCGGCGCGCGGGTACTTCGTCTTTCCGATCGACTTCCGCGGCTACGGCCTCTCCCAGTTCCGCACCGGCGCGGCCGCGAACGCGGTTCGCCGCCGATCTCGCTGCGGCCACGAAGGAGCTCCGCAAGCTCGGCAAGAGCAAGATCTTCGTCGTCGGCGCCTCGATGGGCGGGATCGCCACGCTTGTCGCCGGCGCCAACATGTCAAGCCGCCGCTCACCGGCGTCGTCAGCCTGTCAGCGCCTGCACGCTTCCGCGGCATGGACGGCGTCGAGACGGCCCGCGCCTGCGCGTGCCCGTTGCTCTACGTCGCGGCCGAGGCGGACGACAACGCCGGCTTCGACTTCTCGAACGACGCCGAGACGATGCACGCCGCCACCGGCGCGGCGGACAAGCAGCTCGAGCTCCTGCCGGGCGCGCTGCACGGGATCGCGCTGATGGCCGGCTCGGCTCGCGCGCGAGCTTCGGTCGAGAGCTTCCTGAAGGGGCACTAGGCCCCGGACGCGGCTAGCAGCCGCGTCCGGGGAGTGCTGTGCTCATGCCGGACGGCGAGGCAGTGGCGTCCAACCGATCCGCCGCGCGTCGTAGCGACTGCGCGATTCGCTTGCGGGCCGGGCTCGTCTCCGCGAGGCGCTGTGCTGCCGCCGCCGAGTGCCGGTCCTGCTGCCGATCGTCGATGAGCTGCTGGAGAAGCTGGGTGGAGAGCATCGGTGCTCCTAACCGTTCGAGATTCGTGATCTGTTCGAAAGTTATCGAACGAAACTCACCTTGTCAAGCGGAGCAAACCCGGCTACGCTACGTGCGTTAGATGGCTATCGAACGACCCGCGCGAGCTCCGGTGCTCGACCTCTCCCGTCCCGGGATCGAGGTCGAGATCGACGTGGCCGAGGCGGCCGAGGTGCTGATGAGCATCTGCGCGCTCGGTGACGTCGCCGACTACGACACCTTCGACCTCGGCTCGGCCTGGCTGCAGGAGCGGCGTGAGCAGGTACCGCAAGACCTCCTCGGCGCCGTCGACGAGCTGATGCTCGGCTCGATGAAGGTCGCCGCCCACCTGCTCGGGATCGTCTACGAGACGCCGAAGCCGCGGACGTTCGCCGCGTTCATGGATCAGCTCGAGGCGACCGACCCGATCGAGCTGAAGCTGCACCTCTTCGGTCACTACGCCACCACCACGAACCACTACCGCCCGAACGTGATCGAGCGCGCCGCACGGGGCGACGCCGAGGCGACAGATCAGTTCCTCGAGTCGCTGGCCGAGTGGTCCGACAAGTACGAGATGGTCGGGACGCTCCTCCGGCTCGGAGCCGACGAGGTCAAGGCGCGACTCGTCGACCTGCTGCCGCGCTGGCACGAGTCCGTCTTCAAGCCGCAGGCCGAGGATGTGGCGCCAGACTGCCGGGCGCGACGCGGCGACGAAGAGATCGCTCGCCGGCAGCAACCCGCCGGAGCAGCTCGTCGAGCTGGCGACGAGCGGCTACCAGTACCGGCCCGCGCCGGGGATCCGGACGATCGCGCTCTTCCCGAGCTGGTGGATGCGCCCGTGGGTGATCCTCTGGGAGCACAAGAGCGTCAAGATCTTCTGCTACCCGATCGCTGCCGCCCCGGAGGAAGGCGCTTCACCGGCCGAGGTCGCCCGCGTCTACAAGGCGCTCGGCGACGAAGGGCGGCTGAAGCTGCTGCGGCGCCTGAGCGACGGGCCGCTCAAGCTCAGCGAGGCGGCCGCCGAGCTCGGGGTCGCCAAGTCGACCGCACACCACCATCTGGCAATCCTGAGGCAGTCCGGCTTCGTCACGATCCGCGACGAGGACGAGAACGTGTACAGCCTCCGCCGCGACCTGCCGCAGGCGGGCGAGCTCCTGAGCGCCTACCTCGGCTCGTCCAGGTCTTCCTCGACCACGGCGTAGAGCACGCTGTCGACCCAGTCGTCGCCGCGGCGGTAGGCGCTGCGCTTGACGCCCTCGCGGCTGAACCCCGAGCGCTCCGCATGCCGCTGCGCCCGCTCGTTGAAGGCGTAGATCTCGAGCTCGATCCGGTGAAAGCCCCGCTCGCGGATCAGGTGGTGCTGGAGCAGCCGGGCCGCATCGTCGGCCAGCCGGCGGCCGCGGCAGCGCGGGTGCACGGCGAGGCCGCTGACGTGGACGATCCGGCTCCGGCGGTTGCTGACCTCCCAGACCATCGCGCCGGCTTGCTCGCCTTCGAGCTCGACGACCATTACCCCGCCCGAGTCCGGATCCTGCGCGACCTTCTCGGCGATTCCCGCCCGATCGTAGGAGCCGGATGCGGCGAGGAAGGGACGGACGTCCTCGTCGGTGTAGAGGTCGGTGAGAAAGTCGACGTCGCCGTCGGTCGCCGGGCGGATCGAGACGCTCAAGGCCCGGCCGTTGCCGCTGCTCCGCGCCGAGGCAGGCGCAGCGCGCCGGAGGCGAGCGAGATGCCACCGAGGATCAGGGCGAGGCCGACCAGCATCGAGGCCGTGATCTGCTCGTCGAGCAGGAGCGCGCCGTAGAGGAGCGCGAAGCCCGGCATCAGGTAGGTGACGAGCGAGAGGCGCGACGAGCCGTGGAGGGCGAGCATCCGGAAGAGCACGAGCTGCGCGAACGCGGTACCGAGGAGTGCGAGCGCCAGCACCGACGCGGTCGCCTCGAGCGAGGGAACGCTGGCTCGGCAGCTGGAAGAGCGCGAACGGCGTCAGGATCAGCGCGCCGACGAGCATCGAGCCGGCCGCGAGCACCGGGCCGGCGGTGCCCGAGACCGCCCGTTGCCCGTACACGCCGGCGCCCGCATAGGAGAGCGACGAGAGCACGACCGCGAGCGCGCCGAGGACGGCGAGGCTGCCGCCCTCGGGGTGGATGCCGGTGACGACGGCGACGCCGACGATCCCGATCGCCAGGCCGAGCGCGCGCGTCCGGCTCAGCTTCTCGTGCGGCAGGAAGCGGAGGATCAGCAGCGCGTTGAAGATCGGCACCGAGGCCTGGACGACGGCCGCCAGCCCGGAGTCGATGTGCTGCTCGCCCCATGCGATCAGCCAGAACGGCAGCGCCGCGTTCAGCACCCCGAGCACGAGGCAGTGCCGCCACGCGGCGCCGAGCTCCTCGAGCGCCCGCGGCCGGCCGTAGCGCCAGAGCACGTAGCCGACCAGCACTGCGGCGGCGATCAGCGTTCGCGCGGCCATCATCGGTGCGGGCGCGATCTCGTCGACGGCGACCTTGATGAAGAGGTACGACGCGCCCCAGATCGCGGCGAGCAGGAACAACATCGGCCAGTAGCGGTTCACCGTTTCACCGTACCCGTGCCGAGCGCGACTCCCGCCAGCACGAGCGCGAGCCCAGTGAGCGCGAGCGCGGTGATCTGCTCGTCGAGGAAAACGGCGCCGTAGACGAGCGCGAGCGAGGGGACGAGGTAGGTGACGAGGACGGCTTTCGAGGCGCCCGCGCCGGCGATCAGGCCGAAGTAGAGGAGGTACGCGACGCCCGTCGCTGCGACGCCGAGGTAGAGGACCGAGACGAACGCCTCCCAGCCGAGCATCGACGCCTGCGCGATCCCGAACGGGGCCACGTAGATCGTGGCCCAGACGAGCGTCCCGAGTGCGACGAGCGACGGCGGCAGCCCGGGGAAGCGGCGTCCTGCGTAGAGGCCGCCGATCCCGTAGCACGCCGACGCCAGGACGACCGCCAGCGCTCCCGCGACCGCGCGCTCTGCGCCCGTGAGCTCGAAGCCGACGAGGAGGACGACTCCGCCGAAGCCGATCAGGACGCCGGTGAGACGGAGCCCGGTGACGCGCTGGCTCTGGTCATAGGCGATCGCGAAGATCGCCGTGAAGAGCGGGGCGGAGGCGTTGAAGATCGCGGCCAGCCCGGAGTCGATGTACTGCTGGCCCCACGCGATCAGGAAGAACGGCACGGCCGTGTTGACGAAGCCGAGGAGCGCCAACGGCACGGCGAAGGGGCGGAGGGCCGAGAGCCGGTGGCCGGCGAGGCGGACGTAGACGGCGAGTGCCACGGCCCCGGACGCCATCCGGAGCAGGATCAGCGTGGACGGGGCGAGGTCGCGCAGTGCGATCGTGATGAACATGAAGGACGAGCCCCAGATCGCCGCCAGCGCCAAGAGCATCAAGAGGTGGCGCCGGCTCATGCTTCCTTCCAACGCGACCGACGCCGTCGTGCTTCCCGGCTAGAGTGAACCACCTGTCGCAGGTCGCCGATCAGCCCATCCACCGCGCTCTCGGACTGACCGACGGGGAGCTTGCGCGCATCGTCGAGCTGCTCGAGCGCGAGCCGAACCACTTCGAGCTGGCGGTCTTCTCGCTGCTCTGGTCGGAGCATTGCGGCTACAAGCACTCGGCCCTCCTGCTGAAACGGCTTCCCTCCTCGGGTAAACGCGTGCTGCAGGGCCCCGGTGAGAACGCCGGCGTGCTCGACCTCGGCGACGGCGAGGCGGTCTGCTTCAAGGTCGAGAGCCACAACCATCCGTCCGCCGTCGAGCCGTTCCAGGGAGCGGCGACAGGCGTCGGCGGGATCCTGCGCGACATCATCGCGATGGGCGCGCGGCCGGTGGCGCTGCTCAACGGATTGCGGTTCGCGCCCGGCGATCCCCGCTTCGACCGCGCCGTCGCCGGGATCGGTGCGTACGGCAACTCCGTCGGCGTGCCGACCGTCGGCGGCGAGGCCGTCTTCGACGACTCCTACCGCGACAACGTGCTCGTGAACGCCATGTGCGTGGGGTTGCTTCCGGCGGACCGGGTCACCCGCGCCGGCGCCACCGGCCCCGGGAACCTCGTCGTCCTCTACGGCGCCACGACCGGTCGCGACGGGATCGGCGGCGCCTCCGTGCTCGCGAGCCAGGAGCTGGGCGAGGACGACGCCGACAAGCGTCCGAGCGTTCAGGTCGGCGACCCGTTCACCGGCAAGAAGCTGATCGAGGTCTCGGTCGAGCTCGTCGAGTCGGGCCTCGTCGAGTCGCTTCAGGACTGCGGCGCCGCCGGCCTCGCGTCGTCGCTCTCGGAGATGGCGCGCGACTGCGGCATCGACCTCCGGCTCGACGCGGTGCCGCTGCGCGAGGACGGGATGGAGCCGTGGGAGGTGATGATCTCCGAGAGCCAGGAGCGGATGGTCGCCGTCGTTCGCCCGCAGATGCTCGACGCCGTGCTCGCGGTCTGCGAGCGCTGGGAGCTCCACCATGCCGTCGTCGGCGAGGTCACCGACACGGGGCTCCTGCGCGCGCTCTGGGAGGACGAGGTCGTGGGCGAGATCCCGGCGCGGTTGCTGACCGACGAGTGCCCCCGCTACCGCGTCGAGCCGCGGCCGCGGTCCGAGCGAGTCGCTCAGATCACCGAAGTGCCTGATGCTCCGCCGCACGCGCAGGCGCTCTTGGAGCTGCTCGGGTCGCCGAACCTTCGCAGCCGCGCGCCTGATCTACCGGCGCTACGACCACCTTGTCGGCTCGCGCACAGTGCGCCGCCCGGGACTTCGACGCGGCCGTGCTGCGGTTGCGGCCCGGGTATCGCGGCCTCGCCGTCTCGCTCGACGGGACGGGGCGGATGGGGCGCCTGTCGCCGTGGACAGGCGGCGCGCTCGCCGTGCTCGAGGCGGCCCGCAACGTCGCCTGTACGGGCGCCGAGCCGATCGGCTTCACCGACTGCCTCAACTTCGGCAACCCGGAGAAGGGCGAGATCGCGTGGGAACTGGCCGAGTCGATCGACGGGCTCGCGGCCGCCTGTGAGGCGCTGCGCGTCCCGATCGTCTCCGGGAACGTCTCGCTCTACAACGAGACCGACGGGCGCGCGATCGACCCGACGCCGGTCGTCGGCTGCGTCGGGCTGCTGGCGGACGTGCGCACGGTGCCCGGCGCCTGGCGGGAGGGCGACGTGATCCTGCTCGCAGGCGCGTCGCCGGTCGCCTTCGCGGGCTCGGAGTACCAGGCCCGCTGGGGCGAGACCGGCGGTCGCCCTGCGCGGCTCGACCTTGCCGCCGAGGCCGCGCTCGTCGAGTTCCTCTGGCGGGCGGCGCCGCAGTGCTCGCTCGTGCACGACGTCTCGGCCGGAGGCCTTGCCGTCGCGCTCGCCGAGGCCGCGATCCACTCCGGTCTCGGCGCCGAGGTCGTCCTGCCGGACGACCCGCGCGGCTGGTTCGGCGAGGGCGGCGGGCAGGCGGTGCTGACGTGCGCGCCCGAAGCTGTCGACCTCCTCGGCGGCGTTCCCCTGCGGAGGCTCGGCGTCGCCGGCGGCGAGTCCTTGCTCGGTCTCGGGCTCGACGAGCTGACGGAGGCGTACGCCTGATGTGCGGCGTCTTCGGAATCCGCTCGGCCGAGCGCGACGTCGCGCGCATCTCCTACTTCGGGCTCTTCGCGCTGCAGCACCGCGGCCAGGAGTCGGCCGGCATCGCCGTCTCCGACCGGGGCCGGCTGACCGTCATCCGCGACATGGGCCTCGTCGCGCAGGTCTTCGACGAGGAGCAGCTGCAGGCGCTCCCCGGCGACGTCGCGATCGGCCACACGCGCTACTCGACCACCGGCTCGACGCTGTGGGCGAACGCGCAGCCGCTCGTCCACCACGGCGGCGCGCGCACGGTCGCGCTCGGGCACAACGGCAACCTGACGAACACGACCGAGGTGCGCGACGCACTCGCCGCCGACGGAATCGCCCTCGGCGCCACCTCCGACACCGAGGCGATCGCGGCCCTGATCGCGCACGACCCGGCTGAGCTGCCGCAGGCCGTGGCGAAGGCGATGGCCCGGCTCGAGGGTGCCTACTCCGTGGTCGCGCTGGCGGAGGGGAAGCTGCTCGGCTTCCGCGACCCGCACGGGATCCGGCCGCTCGCGCTCGGGCGGGTCGCCAATGAAAATGGTGAGAGCGACTGGGTGCTCGCCTCGGAAACGTGCGCGTTCGACCTGATCGGCGCGACCTTCGTCCGGGACGTTCGGCCGGGCGAGCTCGTCGTCATCGACGAGGACGGCCTGCACGCGACCCAGGCGCTGCCGGAGGGCCGCCAGGCGCTCTGCATCTTCGAGCACGTCTACTTCGCGCGGCCCGACTCGACGCTCGCCGGTTCCGAGGTGCACGGCGTCCGCGTGCGGATGGGCGAGCGGCTCGCAGCTGAGGCGCCGGCGGACGCCGACCTCGTGATGCCGATCCCCGACTCGGGCACCCCGGCCGCTGTCGGCTTCTCGCGCGCGACCGGGATCCCGTACAGCGAGGGCCTGATCAAGAACCGCTACGTCGGCCGCACCTTCATCCAGCCCGACGAGGCGCTGCGCCAGCAGGGGATCAAGATGAAGTTCAACCCGCTCGCCGAGGTGGCGGGCAAGCGGCTCGTGATCGTCGACGACTCGATCGTCCGCGGCAGCACGATGAAGCAGCTCGTGGCGATGCTCTTCGAGGCCGGCGCCGCCGAGGTGCACGTGCGCGTCTCCTCGCCGCCGATCGTCTCGCCCTGCTTCTACGGCATCGACATGGCCGACGAGGAGCAGCTCGCGGCCGCGCATCGTTCGGTCGAGCAGATGCGTGAGCTGATCGGCGCCACCTCGCTCCACTACCTCTCGCTCGAGGGGATGCAGGCCTCGACGCGCCTGCCCGAGGCTTCGGTGTGCCGGGCGTGCTTCACGCGCGACTATCCGACCCGCGTCCCGGCAGAGCGCAACCTGGCGAAGCTGCGGTTCGAAGCTGCTCCAATTGGCGCAGGAAGAGCATCCGCGGAAGCGGATGCTCTTCGCGCAAAGATCCTGAAGGGGCCGCTTCGCGCCGGCGCGGCTCCATGAGACTCGTCTCCGTCAACGCCGGCCGCGCCGAGCTGATGAAGATCGGCGCGCGCACCGTCGAGACCGGGATCCGGAAGGCACCGGTCGAGCGTGGCCACGTCGGTGCTTTCGGCCTGGCCGGGGACGTCGTCGCCGACCAGGAGAACCACGGCGGTCTCGACCAGGCGCTCTACCTCTACAGCTCCGATGACTACGCGTACTGGGCCGACGAGCTCGGCGGTGCGCCGGAGCCGGGGACGTTCGGCGAGAACCTGACCCTGTCGAGCTTCGGCGCCGAGCCGGTGCGGATCGGCGACCGTTTCCGGATCGGGCCCTGCGCTCGTGGAGGTGACGGCGCCGCGGATCCCGTGCTCGGTCTTTGCGACCCGGATGCAGGAGTCGGCGTGGGTGAAGCGCTTCGCTGCGGCGCGGCGACCGGGCCTCTACGTGCGGGTGCTGGAGCCGGGCGAGGTCGCCGCCGGCGACCCGGTCGAGCGGATCGACGCCGAGCACGACCACCCGACCGTCGTCGACCTGATGGACGCCTGGTATGACGCCGCTCCGGCGCCGGAACTGCTCGAACGGCTGCTGGAGGCGCCGCTCGCCGAGCGTGCCCGCGCCAACGTCGAGGCGATGCTCGCCCGCGTCACCGTGTAAAGAACTCATCTCCGTCCGGTGTACTGCCGATGATTCCGGCATGCACATCGTCGTTCGCCACAACGAGGCGGGGGAATGGTGGTGGGCGGCCCTGGGCGACCGGGGCGAGACTGCGGCCATCTCCGTTCTCTACAAGAGCAGAACGGACTGCATGCGCGCGGTGGCGGAGCTGAAGGTCGAGGGGCCGGTGGCGCAGGTCACCTTCGAGCTTTACGCGGCCAACCCGGGCACGTGGACGATCTCGAGCTTGATGCCGTCCGGGTCGTAGAAGAAGACGGCGTAGTAGCCCGGCCCGTAGGTGTACTCCTGCGGCGCTGACTCGATCTCGGCGCCCGCAGCGACGAGCCACGCGTGCCGCTCGTCGACGACTGCGCGCGACGGCGCCGCGAGCGCGACGTGGTGCAGGCCGACCCGGTAGCGGTCGATCCCGCCCAGGTTCTGCGCCTGGCGGAGCCCGACGGAGCCGCCGGAGCCGACGAAGTACCAGATCGTCTCGCCCCGCTCGCCCTCGACCTCGCCGATGCGGTTGAAGCCGAGCGCACCGAGCAGGTCGCGGTAGAACGGCAGGCTCCGCTCGATCGAGGAGACCACCAGGTCGACGTGGTGGATGCCGCTCGTGCGCATCCCAGCGTGTTCAGCGGCGGTCGGCGAGCTCCTGCGCGCGGCCGTAGCGCACCGCGCGCCGGACGGCCCGCGGGTCGAGGCCGCGCTCCAGCAGCTCCTGGCGCAGCTCGCCTTCCCGCGCCAGCCGCAGGAAGAGCCACGACAGTGCCGCGATCGTGACCAGCGAGCCCTCGATCATCATCACCGCCCCCGCGAGGCCCTGGTCCTGCAGGGGCGAGATCCCCCAGAGCTCGTCGCCGCGCGCGTAGAGGGGGTAGAAGATGGCGCCCGACCAGACGAAGACGTTGCCGAGCACCGTCTCGACGAGACGGACGACCGCGATGTAGGCGAGCTTCGGCCCCGTCCCGAACCACTCCGGCGCGGGCAGCGTCTCGAGCACCGGCAGCCAGACGATCAGGCCGGCCGTGAAGAAGCAGACATGCTCGAGCGCGTGCACAGTCGAGTGGCGAACGGCGGCCTCGTAGAGGAAGGGGACGTGCCAGAGATAGAGATTCAGCGCCCAGATCGGCAGGGCGACCGCCGGGTTCGCGAGCACGCGCAACCGCTCGACCGGCCGCAGCGCGAGCAGAGGCCGCAGCATCGGCCCCGAGAGCCCGGCGAGCAGGCAGAGCGGGGCGAGGTCGCCGATGACGACGTGCTGGAGCATGTGGAAGCTGAAGAGCTCCTGTTCGCCGATCGCTGCGACCGGCGACGCGAACGAGAGCAGGAGCAGGACGATCCCGAGCGTGAACAACGCGATCCGCCACAGGGCCACCGGCGTGCCGCGGCGGTGCAGAGTCCGCGCGCGCATCCCGTAGGCGACCGCTGCCAGGACGACCGGGGCGAGCTGCAACGGGTCGAGCGTCCATTCGGTCAGCACGACACCACTTTAGAATCGCCGCCGTGCAGCTCTTCCACTACCACCTCGTCACGAGCCTGGTGCGGCAGGTGGAAGCGCGGTACGTCGGCAAGCTCGCGTTCCGGCTCGTCGCGCGGCACGGGCGGATCGGGGACGACTACCAGTCCTTCGAGCCGGGCCTGTCGTGGGACGACCTCGACGCGATCTCCTTCAAGCTCCGGCTCACCGAGCTCGAGCGCGGCGCGGTCAACGTCGTCGTCCAGCCGGGGCAGTGGGAGCTGCCGCGCGTCGATCACCTCGGGCTCGCGCTCGACGAAGACGAGTTCCAAGAGGTCGTCGACCGCGCGGTCGAACGCGAGCTCCGCATTCAGGCGCACGGCGGGCGGCGCACGTTCGTGGCGACGAACGCCGGCTACCGGCTCGAGATCCACCCGCCGCGGGAGTGGCTCGACGAGCTGCTCGGCTCGAGCGGCGAGCTGGCGCTGAGCGAGCTGCACCTGCTCGCGGACGATCCCCAGGCCAAGGCAAACGTGCTCGCCGAGCTGCTCGACGCCGAGCTCGACGGGACGGGCGTCGCGGTCGGCAACTCGGTCGTCCGCTTCCTGCCCGGCGGGCCGCAAGGCCGGCCGCAGCTCCACGCCGAGCTCCTGACCTGACCGATCCGGGTCGTACACTCGGCGCGTGAGCGAAGAGCGGACGTACGCCGCCGCAGGGGTATCGCTCGCGACGGCCGAGGGGATCGTCGAGCGGTTGCGCGCGGCGGTCGAGTCGACCGGTGCGAGCGGCTTCGGCGCGTTTGCGGGCCTGCACCCGCTCGACGACCGACGCCTGCTCGCAGCGTCCACCGACTCGATCGGGACGAAGCCGATCGTTGCTCGCAGCCGCGGGGCTCTGCGCGGGTGCGGCGCCGACATGGCCGCCCACTGCATCAACGACGTGATCACGTCCGGCGCCGACCCGCTGATCCTGCTCGACTACGTCGCAGCGAACCGGCTCGACCTGGAGCAGGTGGCCGAGCTCGTGGAGGGAGCGGCCGACGTCTGCCGCGAGGCGGGCGTCGCCCTGATCGGCGGCGAGACCGCCGAGCTGCCCGGTGTCTACCGCGAAGGAGAGCTGGACTTCGCCGCAACGTGTGTGGGCATCGTCGATCGCGACCGGGTGATCGACGGCTCGGCCGTGCGCGAAGGCGACGCCGTCGTCGGGCTGCCCTCCGCCGGCGTCCACGCGAACGGGTTCACGCTCGTGCGGCAGGTGCTCGAGCTCGAGGACTACGACGGTCCCGACCTGCTCGCGCCGACGCGGCTGTATCTCGACGACGTGCGCAAGCTGCGCGACGAAGCGCATGCGTTCGCGCATGTCACGGGCGGCGGGATCGAGGGCAATCTCAGCCGCGTTGTGCCCGAGGGTCTGCGCGCGGAGATCGACTGGGACGCGTGGGAGCGGCCGCCGGTGTTCCACTGGCTCGCTCGGCACGTCGGCGAGGAGGAGTTGCGCCGCGTCTTCAACCTCGGCATCGGCTACTGCGCGGTGGTGCCCGAGCCGGGCGACGGACTCGTGATCGGACGAGTGGTGGGCGCGTGATCGGCGTCCTCGTCAGCGGCGAGGGGTCGAACCTGCAGGCACTGCTCGACGCGGGGCTGCCGGTGTGCGCGGTCGCGTCGAACCGGCCTGACGTTCGGGCGCTCGATCGCGCCGGCGCCGCCGAGGTGCCTGCCGCCACGTTCGTGCTCGACCACTACGCCGACCGCGAGCAGCGAGACGCGACGATGGCGAACTGGCTCCAGGAGCAGGGCGTGCGGCTCGTCGTCTGCGCCGGCTACATGCACCTGCTCACGCGCACATTCCTCGATCGCTTTCCGAAGCGGATCGTCAACGTGCATCCGTCGCTCCTGCCGCAGTTTCCAGGGGTGGGTGCGATCGAGGAGGCGCTTGCCGCCGGGGTCGAGACGACCGGCGTCACCGTTCACCTCGTCGACGAGGGCCTCGACACCGGCGTCGTCATCGTCCAGGAGCCCGTGCCGGTCGAGCCACGCGAGACGCTCGTCGAACGGATCCACGCGGTCGAGCACCGGCTGCTGCCGAGGGTGGTGGGCGAGCTGTGCGCGCGCTGATCTCGGTCTTCGACAAGAACGAATTGGACGGCTTCGTCAAGGGCTTGGCATCGCTCGACTGGGAGCTCGTCGCGAGCGGGGGCACAGCCGCTCACATCGAGGAGCTCGGCCTGGCGGTGACGCGGGTCGAGCACCTGACCGAGTTCCCGGAGATCCTCGGGGGACGGGTGAAGACGCTGCATCCCGCGATCCACGCGGGCATTCTCGCCCGTCGCGACATGGACTCGGACGTCGCGGCGCTCGCCGAGCATGCGATCGAGCCCGTCGACCTCGTCTGCGTCAACCTCTATCCCTTCGAGCGCGTGGCGCGCGAGCACGGCGTGCGCGAGGAGGAGGCCGTCGAGATGATCGACGTCGGCGGCCCCTCGATGCTCAGAGCCGCGGCGAAGAACTTCGCCCACGTCGCTCCCGTCTGCCGGCCCGAGGACTACGAGCCGGTGCTCGCCGAGCTGAAGAATGCTGGAACGCTGTCGCTCGAGTCGCGGCGGCGACTGGCGGCGACGGCGTTTGCGACGTCGGCCGCCTACGAGGCGGCGATTGCATCCTGGTTTGCCGGGCGGCAGGCGTTTCCGCCGATCTTCACGCCGGTGTTCGACAAGGAACGCGACCTGGCCTACGGCGAGAATCCGCACCAGGGCGCCGCGTACTACTCGGAGCGAGGTACCCGCACGCACCTGCTCGCACGCGTCGAGCAGCTGCACGGGCGCGAGCTCTCGTACAACAACCTCAACGACCTGAATGCCGGCCGCCTGACGGTGCGCGAATTCGCGCTCCCGGCCTGCGTGATCGTGAAGCACGCGAACCCGTGCGGGGTCGCTGTCGGCGCATCGATCGAGGAGGCGTACGAGTTCGCCCTCGCTGCCGATCCGCTCTCCGCCTACGGCGGCGTCGTCGTCCTCAACCGAGGCGTCAGCGCCGCGCTCGGCGAGCGTCTGGCAGAGCAGTTCGTCGAGGTGCTCTTCGCGCCGGGGTACGACGAGGTGGCGATGGAGGCGCTCGTCCGCAAGCAGGCGATCCGGATCCTGAACGACCTCGAACGCCGGACGCCGGAAGCCTCGGAGCGCGACTACAAGCGCGTCCTCGGCGGGCTGCTCGTTCAGGATCGCGACTACGACGTGGCCGACCGCGAGGGGATGCAGGTCGTCGCCGGCCAGCCCGACGAGGCGCAGTGGGGCGACCTTCTCTTTGCGTGGCGGGTCTGCAAGCACGTCACGTCGAACGCGATCGTGATCGCCAAGGACCTGCAGACGATCGGGATCGGTGCGGGCCAGATGAGCCGCGTCGACGCCGTCCGGATCGCGGTCGAGAAGGCGGCCGAGCACGGGCACTCGCTCGTCGGCGCGTCACTCGCGTCGGACGCCTTCTTCCCCTTCCCGGACGGGCCGCGCCTGGCGCTCGACGCGGGTGTGACCGCGCTGATCCAGCCAGGCGGCTCGAAGCGGGACAGCGACGTCGTCGGCGCCGCGGAAAAAGCCGGCGCCGCAATGGTCTTCACCGGGCGCCGGCATTTCCGCCACTGATTTTCCGCGCAGATGCCGGATCCGCGGAAGCGGATCCGGCATCGCGAAGATCCCTGAAGGGGGCCGCTTCGCGGCCCCGGCGTCAGGACTAGGTGTTGGGGTTGTTGTCGCCGCGCGTGGTGCCGAAGGTGCGATCGGCGTAGCCGAGCCCTTCACTGAGGAACGCGCCGGCGAAGGCGGCGAGCCCGAGGGCGAGGAAGTCGAAGTAGTTCTCGGTCGAGAACACGCAGATCACGAAGAGAACGACTGCCGCGAACAGCAGAATCGTGCGCACACCGATATTCATTGGGTCTCCTTGCAGGGATACTCGCCCGGTGGACGAGTTCGACCTGCGTATTCGCAACCACGTCTACGCCTCCTTCGTCCGGGAGCAGGTGGCACCGGCGCCGGCCGAGACTGCGGCGGCGCTCGGGCTCGACGTCAGCGAGGCCGAAGCCGCGTATCGGCGCCTCCACGACGCGCACGCCCTCGTGCTCCAGCCCGGAACGACCGAGATCCGGATGCTGAACCCGTTCTCGGCGGTCGAGACGGGCTACCGCGTCGGGGTGGGCGGACGCTCTTGGTTCGCGAATTGCGCCTGGGATGCGCTCGGGATCCCGGCCGCATTCCACGCCGACGGGTGGATCGAGGCCGCGTGCCCCGATTGCGGCGAGCGGCTGGAGCTCGAGGTACGCGACGGCCAGCTCGTCCGCGGCGCCCAGCTCCTCGTGCACTTCGTCGTCCCCGCCCGCCGCTGGTGGGCGGACATCGCCTTCACCTGAAGCACGATGGTCTTCCTCCGGTCGGAGGAGCACCTGGCGCGCTGGCTCGAGGCGAACGCCTGGGATCCCGGCGCCAGCCTGAGCGCAGCGAAGCTGCAGGAGCTGGCGCGCAGCTGGTGGCGGACGCGGCTCGAGCCCGACTGGCAGCCGCGCACAGCGGCGGAGTCACAGGCGATCCTGGACTCGCTCGGACTGCACGGAGAGTTCTGGAGGCTCGCGTAGGCTTTCGGCGATGCCCCGCGAGTATCCGACGCTGCTCGACCTGGTCGGCGAGACGCCGATCGTCCGCCTCGACCGGATCGGCCGTGACGTCGAGCCGACGCTGCTCGCCAAGCTCGAGTACCTGAATCCCGGCGGCTCGAACAAGGACCGGATCGGGATGGCGATGATCGATGCCGCCGAGCGTGAGGGGAAGCTGAAGCCGGGCGGGACGATCGTCGAGCCGACGTCCGGCAACACGGGCGTCGGCCTCGCGATCGCGGCGGCGGCGCGCGGCTACCGCTGCATCTTCGTCATGCCCGACAAGATGAGCCAGGAGAAGATCTCGATGCTGCGGGCCTACGGCGCCGAGGTTGTGATCACGCCGACGGCGGTCGAGCACGACTCACCCGAGAGCTACTACTCCGTCTCCGACCGGCTCGCGGAGGAGATTCCGGGTGGCTTCAAGCCCGACCAGTACTCGAACATGTCCAACCCGCAGGCGCACTACGAGACGACCGGCCCGGAGATCTGGGAGCAGACCGGCGGCGAGCTCGACGCACTCGTCGTCTCCGTCGGCACCGGCGGCACGATCTCGGGCGCCGGCCGCTACCTGAAGGAGCAGAACCCGAAGCTCATGATCGTCGGCGCCGACCCCGAAGGTTCCGTCTACACATCCGAGGAGACGCACCCGTACCTCGTCGAGGGGATCGGCAAGGACACCTGGCCGGTGACGATGGCGCGCGACGTCGTCGATCGCTGGGTGCGCGTCTCCGACCGCGACTCCTTCGTCACCGCGCGCCGACTCGCCCGCGAGGAGGGGATCCTCGCCGGCGGCTCGGCGGGAACGACGATCTGGGCCGCGCTCGTCGTGGCGAAGGACTTCGGCCAGGACGCCAGGATCCTGACGATCCTCCCCGACTCCGGCCGTTCGTACCTGTCCAAGTTCTTCGACGACAACTGGATGCTCCAGTACGGCTTCCTCGAGCGGAAGGCGCCCGCGCCGACGATCGACGAGGTACTGCGGTTCAAGCGCGGCGAGGAGCACGAGGTGCCCGATCTCGTCACGATCGAGTCGCACGCGAAGGTCGGCGCCGCGATCGACCTGATGCAGCGTTACTCGATCTCGCAGCTGCCGGTCGTCCGCCACGACCCGGCCGAGTCACTCGCGGACGTCGTCGGTTCGCTGCAGGAGCGCGGCGTGCTCGACCGCGTCTTCAAGAATCCGGACGCCATGAACGAGGACGTCGCCGTGATGATGCAGCCACCGCTCGCCGCCGTCGACGTCGGCGACTCGCTCGATCAGGTCTTTGCCGACCTCTCCGGCCCGAGCGCCGCGGTCGTCGTCGCTGCCGGCGGCCGGCCCGCGGCGATCCTCACGCGTTCTGACTTGCTGGAGTACCTCGCGCATCAGCGTTCTCAGGTGAACGGCGCGTAGCCCGGCCCTCCTGCCGCACCACCACGAAGACCGAGCCGACGATCAGCACGGCGCCGAGCAGGATCGCGAGCGTCAGCTGCTCGTCGAGCAGCAACGCGCCGAGCGCGATCGCGACGAGCGGGTTCACATACTGGTGCGTCACGACCTTCGAGATCGGTGCGTTCCGGAGCAGCCAGGCGTAGGCGGTGAAGCCGACCAGCGAGCCCGCCACCACGAGGTAGAGCCAGGCGGCGACCGACTCGAGCGAGAAGGCGGACACGTTGATCTGCTCTCCCCTGACGCCGGCGAGGACGAAGAGAAAGACACCTCCCGCGAGCATCTCGTACGCGGTTGCGACGAACGGATCGGCCGGCAGCGGCAGGCGGCCGGAGAAGAACGAGCCGAGCGACCACGAGACGGTGGCCCCGAGCATGATCGCGAGACCGAGCGCAGAGACGCCGCCCGACGCACCGGGAATGACGACGAGGCCGAGTCCGACGAGCCCGGCGACGACGCTCAGCCGCGTGGCCAGGGCGACCGACTCTCCGGCGAGCGCCCGGAGCAGGATCACCTGCAGCGGGACCGAGCCCACGATCATCGCAGCGATGCTCGAGTCGATCCGCGTCTCGGCGAGCGCCACCATGCCCACACCGAGCGTCAGCAAGGAGAGACCGACCAGCGCCGAGGCGCCGAGCTCACGCCGGGTGATGCGAAGCGAGCGGCCGGTCAGCGCCACGATGACGGCGAGCAGCGCGCCCGCGAGCGCGAACCTCGTCGCCGACGAGTAGAACGGCGGCAGCGTCCGCACCGAGATCTTGATCGCGACGTAGGTCGAGCCCCAGAGGATGTAGACCGTCCACAGGGCCGTCAGGAACTTCCAGCGAGCACGCATACCTGGTCAACGCAACGAGCGGATGCCCCGTGAGATTCCTCGGAGGGCTCAGCGGGCGATGAAGCTGGCTTCGTGACCGCGCGCGTTCGCCGCCTCGAGCTCCTCGTGGGAGAGCGCACCGATCCGCTCCAGCAGCTCGAGCTCGTCGCGCAGGTGCGTGCGCATCATCTCCGGCCCGTCCGTCGCGATCGTGAACGCGACGTCGTTCTCGACGAAGGTGCGGAACGTCTCGCGAATGGCCTCCTCGTCGGGCAGCGCCTTCGTCAGCAGGTTCGAGGTCGGGCAGATCTCGAGCACGGTGCCGGCGTCGCGGAGGACGCGCATCAGTTCCGGGTCGCGCGCGGCGAGGATGCCGTGACCGATCCGGTCCGGCCGCAGGTGTTCGACCACCTCGCCGATCTCCTCCAGGCCGAACTCGCCCTCCTCGCCGACATGGATCGTGACGCCGAGGCCCGCGGCACGTGCCGTTTCGACCATCGGCGTGATCTGTGTGTAGTCGTAGCGCTTGCCGCCCGGTCTCGGCCCGGCGATGTCGATCCCGACGACGCCGCGCGAGGCCCAGCGGATCGCCTTCTCGACCACGACCTCGTTCTGCCGCGCCGAGAAGGTCCGGTCCATCATCAGGATCAGGCCGCTGCGCACCTGCGGGTACTCGAGCGAGGCCCGGTCGAGGCCGCGGATCGAGGCGAGGATGATGTGGTCGAGGTCACGCTCGCCGCCGCGATTGCGCTTCATCGGGTTGAAGCGGAGCTCCAGCGTCGTGATCTGCTGGCTCCGGTAAGCACCGCCGATGGCAGCGTGCACGGAGCGCTCGACGGCGAGCGGCGATGACTGGATCAGCTCGGTCCAGTGGTAGATCCGATCGAGCGCGTCGAGGTTCTCGACCCCGCGCGGGTCGGAGACGGTCACCAGCGCGTCGAACTCCCAGAAGTCCTTCACCGGCAACGCGATCCCCTGCTCGTGCGACAACGACCACAGGATCTCGGAGGCGACCGAGCCGCCGAGGTGAGTGTGCAGCTCGGCGAGCCCCTGGTCGAACATCGCGTGAGACTCTAGCCAGCCGGCGCGCGGGCGAGCCGCTTCCACCAGAGACCCTCGAGCCACCACAGCAGGGCAAGCACGGCTGGGAGCACTGGTGGCACCGCGAGCAACAGCGCCGCGGCGAAGGCCGCCTGCCGATCCGACCAGGTGACGTTCCCGACCTCGACGACGCGGGAGCCGAAGCGCCAGGCAGCGACCAGGAGGCCGACGTACACGACAACGCCTGCGAACCAGCGGCCCTCTCTCGGAACGCCGAACTGGTTGGCGAGCTTCAGGAGGACTCGGCTGACGAGTGCCGGCGAGAGGAGAAAGACCACTGAGACGAGTGGAACGACGAGCAGGCGCCAGTCCGGATCGGACCTGACGAAGCGGACGGACCACGCCGCGACGACCGCGAGCGCGCCGACGATGAGGCCCAGCACGAACACATCCGCCGAGTACACGCGCAGCGGCTTCGATAGCTGGGAGCCCGCAGCCGAGAGCAGCTCGTCGCGTCGTGTGAACGGGGTCACCTCCGGAATGGGGACCGTCGGACCACCAAGAACGGTCGCAGCGACCTCACGACCGCGCAGGCGAAGCAGCGACATCTCGAGCGCCCCAAAAGCGTCCAGATCGGTTCGGATCTGGGCCAGGTACTCGCGGACGCGGCTCGGCGCGCCTCCTCCCGGGACCGGCGGCCCGCCGGCCGCCGGCACGTCGGCGTAGGGCAGTCCATGGCGAAGGTCGAGTAGGTCGAACTGCGCTCCGCTCGTCTCAACGCGCGATCGGGCGGCGAGCAGCTGCTCTTCTCTGATCCTGTCGCCCTGGATGCCGATGATCCGGCCGACAGCAACGGCGGAGCGGCGTTTCGTCCCCTCGTCCTTGAGCTGACCGGAGCCGTCGCTGACGATGATCCGGTCGAACAGTGGCTCGTCCGGGTCGGCCAGATGGGCCTCGACGAGCGCCTGGACGCCCTGATTGTCCTGGGCGCCACCGTCCATGAGATCGACTCGGCGACCGTAGAGCCCACTGACCGGAAGCGGGCGGAACAGCCCCGGGAACGCTGCCGAGGCGACGACCGCGAAGCCGAGGGGGAAGTCCTGCTGTTGCTCGGGCATCATCGAGAACGGGCGCCACACGAGCAGGTCGTTCTTGTCCACGAACCGACGCGGCAACGGCATGGTCTCGCCCATCCCCGCGGGCTCGAAGCGCCAGTTGTGGCCGGTGTTCAACGTCGTGGCGTTCAGGACGAGCCGGGGGAGGTCAGGCCGGTCGGCGAGCAGGCTACGCAGCTGAAGCTGGCGCGCGACAAACGGGTAGCGGTAGCCGGTGTCGATGTTGAACCCTTCGCGCAGCTTGACGTCCAGCATGTCGCCCGCTCGATCGGTGCGCGAGTACGCCGGGCTGACGAACATGACGACGTTCTTCCAGAGATTGCGAAGCATCGCGGAGCGGACGTTCGCGGCCGCGAGCTCCTCGAGCACGTTGCGGGTCTGCTCGACGCATGCCGCATACGCGGGCGGCGCCAGGAGCTCTTCCTGCAGCGGCGGCACCATCCCAGGCTCGATCTCGTTCCCGAGCATCAGCGACTTGAAGAGCGAGAGGTAGTAGGCCGCCCCTGCGATCGAGCCTCCTGAGACGCACGAGAGCATGCGGACGTGGCGCAGCAAGTCGAGTTTCTCGAGTTGCTCGAGCACGCCGACGTGAAAGAACGCAGCCCTGAAGCCTCCGCCTGAGAGCGCGAGGCCGATCCGGGGCTCACGTTGGCTCACGGGACGAGCTCGCGGAGCTCGGGAATCACCCTTGGGTCGATCGTGTGCGGCAGCGGGTACTCGCGGTAGAGGACGCTTGCACCGGCTGGCTCGAGCAGCGACCGCGCCTCCCTGCTGAAGTCCACCGGAATGACGGGATCGTGCGTGCCGTGGGCGATCCCCACCGGGTAGCCATCGAGTTCGGACAGATCGAGCTCGAGCCCTTCGACGCGCGGCATGAAGCCGGACAGCGCCACGATCGCAGCCGGTCGCTTCGCCGGGCCGCGCCCGAGGCCGAGCGCCCAGCTCATCACCGCTCCCTGCGAGAAGCCGCCGAGCACGAGCGGCCGTGGCAGCCCGTCGAGGAGCTCCGCGAGCGCGTGGAAGCTCGGCCAGAACGTCGCCGGGTCGGGGGTCGGGATTCCGGCGAGCCGGTACCAGTGAGCCCCGCCCGGCGGGAGCGAGAGCGGGCCGCGCGGAGTCACACCGAGCAGCCGCCGCTCCGGGTCGAGTGCATCGAGCAGGGGGTGCAGGTCGTGCTCGTCGGCCCCGCGTCCGTGCAGGAGCACGAGCGATCCGGCCGGCTCGCCCTCGGCGGGACGCTCGAGGGTGAGCAACGTCATCTCAGGGTCATCCGCGGGGGTTGGGCAACGGTGTCAGCTTCGGCTCGATCTGCTCGCGCAGGTGCTCGAAGTCCGGCGGCAGCGAGAGCCGCTCGCCGAGGTGCTCGGGATCCTCGTCGGTCGCGAACCCAGGCCCGAGCGTCGCGAGCTCGAAGAGGATCCCGTTCGGCTCGCGGAAGTAAATCGACTTGAAGTAGAAGCGGTCGATCACCTGCGTCGGCCGGTAGCCGGCCTCGGCGACCCGCTCCTGCCACGCGTCCTGCTCGTCCATGTTCGTCGCCCACGCAACGTGGTGCACGGTGCCCGCTCCGGGAATCCCTCGGCCCTCCGGCGCGGCGTCGTAGACGTAGAAGCCGCCTCGCGCGTCGCCGCGGGCTTCCCAGGTGTTGTCCCCACGCGACTCGAAGCCGAGCGTCTCCTCGAGCAGGCCGGTGCTGCGGTCGACGTCGATTGCGTAAGCCCGCACGCCGTCGAAGCCCCGGAGTGCGTGCTCTGCCGGGATCTCCGGGTGCGTCGCGACGAGCGGCTCGTCGCGGGTGTGGTCGATCGTGAGCTCGTGCCGGACGCCCTCGAAGTCCTCGAACGTAAGGCTGTCGCCGGCGTGCGTCGCGGTCTGGCCCTCGCCCGCAAGCCGCTGCTCCCAGAAGCCGAGCGCCTCCTCCGAGGCTACCCGCCAGACGACGGTGTGCACCATTCCCGGCCCCGCCTGGCCGCGCGCCGCGCCCGGGTACTCGAAGAACGTGATGTCCGAGCCGGCGCTCCCGTGCTCGTCCGCGTAGAAGAGGTGGTAGACGGTCGGGTCGTCCTGGTTGACCGTCTTCTTGACCAGCCGGAGCCCGAGCACGCGGGTGTAGAAGTCGACGTTCCGTGGCGCGTCGCCGGTGATCAGCGTCACATGGTGGACTCCTTCGAGGCGCATGGGCGCATTCTGCAGGCACGCATAGACTTCCTGCGGAGATGAAGGTGGGCATCGTCGTCCCGTTCTCGTGGTCCTTCTGGGGTGCCGTCGTGGAACACGCTGAGCTGCAGGCGGCAGCCTTGCGCGAGCTCGGCCATGACGTGCGCCTGATCATGGGCAACGATCCGCCCGGCCAGTTCACGCGCGTCCTGCATCCGCGCGTCGGCCGCCACGGCGAGCCGCCTCCCGGAGTGATCGCGATCGGCCGCTCCGTAATCGTGCCGGCGAACGGCTCCCTGCCGAACATCATCCTCAGCCCGCGCTCGATCCCGCGCATCCGGCGAGTGCTCGCTCGAGAGAACTTCGACCTGCTGCACCTGCACGAGCCGATGACGCCGACGCCCTGCATTGCGGCGCTCGCCTTCTGGGACGGTCCGATGGTCGGCACCCACCATGCGAGCGGCGACCTCGGCTGGATGCGGCTCGCGAAACCCGTCTGGGGCTTCCTGGAGGAGCGACTCGACCGGCGCATCGCCGTCTCGGAGCAGGCGCGTGCGTCGGCGCAGCGCTGGCTTCCGGGCGAGTACGAGATCGTCCCCAACGGCGTCTTGCTCCCGGACGACGTCGAGCCGGGCGGGCGCGAGCATCGCGTCGTCTTCGCGGGGCGGCAGGAGCCGAGGAAGGGCCTGCAGGTTCTCCTCCGTGCCTGGCCGCAGATCCGGACGGAGACGGGCGCGCGTCTGCGGATCGTCGGCGCCGACCCGCTGGCCGTTCGGCTCCTGCTGGCCCGGCTCCGCGTGGCGGAGGACGGGATCGACGTGCTCGGCTTCCTGACCCAGGACGACCTGACCGCCGAGCTCGCCTCCGCGAAGGCTCTCGTGGCGCCCTCGCTGGGCGGCGAGAGCTTCGGGATGGTGCTGACGCGCGCATTTGCATGCGCGACGCCGGTGGTCGCTTCCGACATCCCCGGCTACCGCGACGTGATGACGGCGGAGACATCGGTCTCGGTACGGCCCGACGATCCCGTAGCGCTCGCCGCCGCCGTTGCCACGCTGCTCGCCGACGAAGACGGCCGGCAGCTGCGCGGGGCCGCTGCGCGCCGGCTCGCCGTCGAGCGGTACGCCTGGCCGGACATCGCCCGGCGACTCGTCGAGATCTACGACGACGCTCGCGGCGTGCGGACGCCGGTGGCGGCATGAGGCTGCTCCCGCAGAGTCTCTGGCTGCGCAGCAGCCTGCTCCTCCCGCTGCTCGCCGTCGTCGGCCTGATGCTCTGGTGGCGCGGACCCGACTGGAACGTCGTCTATCACGCGTTCGATCTCGTCAACTGGGCCTGGATCGCTTTCGCAATGTGGCTGAACCTGATCTCGGTCTTCGCGCGTGCGTTCGCGTGGCGCTTCACGATCGACCAGGCGCTCGATCCGCCGCGGCCGGGATTCCCGAACGTCTTCTCGGCCTTCTCGATCGGTCTGCTCGCGAACGCCGTGCTGCCGGGCCGCATCGGCGAGCTTGCGCGCGTCGCGGTGCTCCGGCGGCGCTTGCCGCACGGCCCCGGTACGAGCGGGGCGCTGGTCGGCACCGTCTTCGCACACCGGCTCTTCGATCTCTTCCCCGCCCTGCTGCTGGTCGCCTATGTGCTCGCGACGGCGAAGGTGCCGGGCTGGGCCGTGACGAGCCTCCTCATCGTCGCGACGATCGGAATCCTCCTCTTCACCGTCGCCGTCGTCAGTGCGCGCCGCCGCCACATGCCCGCGCTCGACGGCGCCAAGCCGCTGCGGCGCCTGCTCGTGATGGCACGCCAGGGACTCGCGGTGCTCAGGTCGCCGATCCCGGCAATCCTCGCGATCCTGCTCCAGTGCGTCGGCTGGCTCTTCCAGCTGCTGGCCGTGTACGTGGCGATGCGGGCCTTCGACATCCACGCCCCGCTCCCCGCAGCGGCGCTCGTGCTGCTGCTGATGAACGTCGCCACGATCTTCCCGCTCTGGCCGGGCAACATCGGGCTGGTTCAGGCCGCCGTCGCGCTGCCCCTCGTGCAGTACGGCGTCAACTACTCGACCGCGTTCGCCTTCGGGATCGTGCTGCAGGTGCTCGAGATGTCGGTCGGCGTCGGCATCGGCCTCGTCTTCCTTGCGCGCGAAGGGCTGTCGTTCGCGACCCTCCGGCACATGCCCGACGCGAGTGACGCGCCCGTCGACGAGGAGGTCGCTCCGCCCGAGGTGGAACGTGCGCGCGCTGGCGTGTCCGGCTAGCCTCAAGGGCGTCCTCACCGCAGCCGAGGCCGCGGCCGCGCTTGGCGAAGGCCTGCGGGCCGTTGGCGCCGAGGCGACCGAGCTGCCGATCGCGGACGGCGGCGAGGGCACGGCGGAGGCGCTCTGGCTGGCGCTCGGCGGGGAGTGGCTCGAGGCGGACGTGCACGACGCGTTCGGTGAGCCGCGGCGTGCGCAGTGGCTCGTCCTGACTGACGGCAGCGCCGTCGTCGAGGCGGCTGCGGCGATTCCGCTCGATCCGGAGCGGCTCGATCCGCTCGCGGCGTCGAGCCGGGGCTTCGGCGAGCTCGTCGCCGCGGCGATCGCCGCCGAGCCGGCCGCGCTCCTGCTGGCGCTCGGAGGCACCGCGACGATGGACGCCGGCGTGGGTTTCCTCGAGGTCGTTCGCGACTTGCCCGTTCCGGCGCGCGTCGCCTGCGACGTCTCGGCGACGCTGCTCGAGGCACCGCGCGTCTTCGGGCCGCAGAAGGGCGCAGGCCTGGAGGAGGTGGCGGAGCTCGAACGCCGGTTCGCCGCCCGAGACGAGCTTGTGTTGATTCAACACAAGCTCGGCGGCGGCGCTGCGGGCGGGCTTGGCGCGGCGCTCGCGTCGCTCGGTGCCGAGCTCGTTCCGGGGGCTGCGCTCGTGCTCGACCTCCTGCACTTCGACGTCGCCGGCTACGACCTCGTCGTCACCGGCGAAGGTCGCGTCGACGCGACAACGGCGCTTGGAAAGGCGCCTGGCGAGGTCGTGCGCCGTTCCGCCGGCGTCCGCTGCGTCGTCTTCGGCGGCAGGATCGAAGCAGAGCTGCCAGGAGCACGAGACGGTTGCCCTCTCGGGCGACCCGCAGTATGCGCACCGCGACCTTGTCGAGCTGGGACGAGACCTAGTGTTGAATCAACACTAAGTTCGTGCGTCGGCCTCGCGCAGCTTGTGCGCGAGCGCCTGGACGAGCTTCCACGCGATCCGAGAGTCGGTCTCGACGATGGGGCGGAACTCCCAGAACGTCATCGCGTAGGTGGTCAGATCCGAATCTGCGGTGACCGTTGCCGTGCGCGCGCCCTCGTCGATCAGCGCGATCTCGCCGAAGTAGTCGCCTGGGCCGAGCGTGCCGCGCTCCTCGCCGCGGACGGTCACCTTGGCCGAGCCCTCGCTGATGATGAAGAAGCCGGCGCCGCCCTGGCCCTCCGTCGCGATCGCGTCGCCGGCGGAGTGATGTCGCTCCTTGAAGGACTCGGCGATCCGGTTCAGGTCGCGCGGCTCCAGCCCGGCGAACAGGGGCACCTTGGCAAGCGTCTCTGCAGACGGGCGGGCCACGACGCGATCCTAACCGGCGTCGGCCTGCGGCGGAAGCGGTGTGGGGTCCGCCGCGCGCTGGGCGAGCTCCTCGATCGTCCCCTCGGCCGCCTCGAGCCGGGTGAGGCAGAAGCGCAGCAGCTCCTCACCCCGCTCCCAGAGCTTGATCGCCTCGTCGAGCCCGGCATTGCCGCGCTCGAGGCGCTCGACGATCTCTTCCAGCTCCCGCTGCGCCGTCTCGAAGGTGAGCTCGCTCACCCGCGGATGTCCTCGACGCGGGCGCCGAAGCCGCCCTCGGCCAGCTCGATCTCGACCCGGTCGCCTGCCTCGAGGCCGGACGTGCCGCGCAGGACGGCGTCGCCCGCCCGCACGATCGCGTAGCCCCGCCCGAGCGTCGCGCGTGGCGAAAGCGCCGCGAGCCGGCCGCTGCTCCGTTCGAGTGCAGACCGTCGCCGCTCGACGAGGAGCGCCGGCCCGCGCCGGAGCCGGTCGCCGAGGTGGCTCAGACGCTGCCGGTCACGCTCGTGCGCGCGCCTCGTCCCGCGCTCCAGGGCGGCGCGCGTTCGCGTAAGACCTTCGCGCTCCCGGCCGATCGTGCGCCGAACGCAGCGTTCGAGCGAGATCCGGGCCCGGTCGAGCTCGACCGCGAGCGCCTCGAAGTCGGGGACGACGAGCTTTCCCGCGGCTGTCGGCGTCGAGGCGCGGACGTCGGCCGCGAGATCGCAGAGCGGCGTGTCCTGCTCGTGGCCGACCGCCGAGACGACAGGCACCGGACAGGCTGCGACGGCGCGGACGACGCGCTCGTCGCTGAAGGGGAGAAGGTCGTCGAAGCTGCCGCCGCCGCGAGTCAGGACGACCACGTCGATCCCGCGCTCGCGCACGATCGCCTCCAGCGCCTCGACGATGCCGGCGGCGGCACGCGGCCCCTGGACGAGCGTCTCGGCGACGAGCACGCGGGCGGGCGGGAAGCGGGTTTGGATGGTCGTGATCACGTCGCGGCGTGCTGCGGCGTCGCTGCCGGTCACGAGCCCGATCCGTCGCGGGAAGCGGGGGAGAGGGCGCTTGCGACCGGCGTCGAAGAGCCCTTCGGCCGCCAGCGTCTGCTTCAGGCGCTCGATCGCGGCCAGGTGTGCGCCGAGCCCGAACCGCTCCAGCGAGAGCGCGCGCAAGCGGAACTCGCCCTTGGCGGCGAAGAGCTCGGGGCGGCCGAGCACGTGGATCCGCTCGCCGTCGGCGAGGTCGAGCTTGAGGGCGTCGAACGTCCGGCGGGGAATCGAGGCGGGCAGGCAGGCGCCGTCGTCGGGATCCTTGAGCGTGAAGAAGACGCTGGCCCAGCGCTCGTTGCGCCGAAGCTCGGTCACCTCACCCTCGATCCACAGCGTGGGCAGCCGCGCGAGCCAGTCGGCGACCCCGCGGTTGAAGCTCGCGACCGTGAACACCTTGCGGTCGCCGTAGAGCAGTGGCTCGACCTTCATCACGAGCGAGCGTAGATGATCGTTTGCGTGACGGAAGCCGTCCCGCCGCTCGGCCTGGCGCGCTACCGCGCGCTCTTCCAGGTGCCCTACGTGCGGCGACTCGTGCTGAGCGGGCTGCTCGCGAGGCTGCCGCTGGGGATGATCGGTCTGGCGCTGCTGCTGCTCGTCCGGGAGAACGGCGGCAGCTACGCGGCGGCGGGTGTCGTCTCCGGCTGTTACTTCGTCGCGACCGCGATCGGCGCTCCGATCTCAGGGCGGCTCGTCGACCGTCATGGGCAGGCCCGGATCCTCCGGCGGCGGGCGGTGATCTTCCCACTTCTCATCGCCGGCGTCGCCGTGTTGGCGCTGCTCGACGCCCCACTCGCGCTCATCGGCGTTGGAGCGGCGGCCGTCGGGGGCTTGATGCCGCCCGTGGGGTCGTCGCTGCGCGCGCTCTGGCCGCGGATGTTCTCCGACGACGAGCGTCGCGCGGCGGCCTACGCGCTGGAGGCCTCCCTGCAGGAGATCACGTTCATCGTCGGGCCGCTGCTCGTCGCAGTGCTGACCGCGGCTGCCTCACCGGTGCTCGCGCTCGGCGTCGCAGCGGCGGCGAGCGCCGTCGGGACGACCCTGATCGCGCTCGCCGAGCCGGTTCGCGCCTGGCGACCGGAGGAGAGACAGTCGGCGTCGATCCTGGGCGCACTCGAGTCGCGCGGCGTCGTTACGATCGTCGCGCTCTCGGTCTGTCTCGGCGTCGGCTTCGGCGGCACCGAGGTCGGCTTTCCCGCCTTCGCCGAGGCGTACGGCAGCGGCCCCGAGCTCGGCAGCATTCCCCTGTCGCTGTTCGCGGCCGGAAGCCTCGTGGGCGGCCTCGTCGCCGGTGCGCGCGTGACGGTGTCGCCTCTGCGGCTCCTGCGGCTCTCCACCGTGCTGCTCGTGCTCGGCCTCGCGCTGCCGTTGCTCGCCTGGTCGCTGCCGAGCATGGCCGTGCTCGCGTTTCTCGCCGGGTTGCCGATCGCGCCGGTCGTCATGTCCGCGTACGGTCTGATCGACGCCGTCGCGAAGCGCGGCACCGCGGCCGAGGCGTTTGCATGGATCACGACGGCGGTCTTCGGTGGCTTCTCGCTGGGAATGCCGCTGGGCGGCGTGCTGATCGACACCGTCGGCGTGAAGGCGTCATTCGCGCTCGGGGCGGCAGCCGTCGCCGTCGGGGCGCTGCTCGTCGCCCTTGGACCCGGCCTCGAGAGCGACCGATAGTCGCCGAGTCGGGCCGCGAAGCGGCCTCTTCAGGGGTCTTGCGCGGACACCGGCTTTGCCGGTGTCCTTGCGCGGCTACTTACAGCAGAATCTCGGCGGCGACGCGGGGATCGCAGCCGCTGCGGACGAGCCGGACCGCCTCGTGCAGGTCGGCGTCGAGCGCGGCCGCGAGCTTCTCGGCGAGTGGCAGCGGAAAGCCCGCTTCCATCAGGACATGCAGGCGCCAGGACTCGACTTTGGCCTTCTCGCTGTGCCTGTCAATGAGGTCTGTTCCGTCAGCCATGTGCGCCTGTTCGTGGTCTGTCAGACGATCCCTGCGTTTGGTTGTTAGCGCAAGACGAGGTGCAGAAAACTGCCCGGGTAGGGGCGGCGCGCGCTAGGAACGCCTGAGGGCCGACACCTCGTCCACCCGGCGCGAGAGCTCCGAGAGCCGCTCGGCGAGCGCCGAGCGCTGCGCTTCTGCGTCCGCCGCGAACGCACCAAGCGTCCGTCTCAGCTCCGCGTCGGCGGCGCGAATCCGGTCGGCGAACGATGCCACGAGGTCCTCGTGCTGGCGCTCCATCTCGGCAAGCGCCTGGCGCTGGCGCTGCTCCAGGCGCTGCTGTCCCGCATCGCCGGTGTGCGAGAGCCGCTCCGCGAAGACCATGTCGGCCTGGCGGACGAACGAGTCGACGGCACGCTCGAGCTCGCGTGACAGGCGGACCGCAGCCTCCTCGCGGGCGGAGCGCATTGCCGCCTCGAACTGGACTCCGGCAGCCTCCGCGTAACGCTCGGCTTCACGGGCGATCACGCGCTGGAGGTGCTCGACCTGGCGACGCTCGACGTCGGCGAAGGCCGCCTCGATGCGGCGCGCCGCCTCCGTCTCGCCGCGTTCGACCTGCTCCGTCAGCGCCTGCTCGCGCCGCCGCAGCCGGTCGGCGATCTCCTCGATCACCCGCCTGCGCTCGCCGGTGTGCGCCTCCAGCTCCTCGAGCGCCTCGGCGACCGCGGCCTGCGCAGAGCGCTCGAGCTCCTCACGCAGACGCAGCACGGACGCGCGTTGCTCGTCGGAGGTCGAGACGAGCTCCGCCGCTTCGGCCTCGATCCGGGTCTCGGCCTCCGCGATCAGCTGCTTCTGACGCTGCTCGAGCCGCCGCAGCTCGGTCTCGAGGTTCTGCTGCGTCCGGTCGAGGTCGTCGCCCCAGGAGCGGAGACGCTCGTCGACGCGGCGGGACGTGTCGGCGAGCGCGTCGGCGAGCTCGACGCCGGCCGCCTGCTCGCGCTCGGTCAGCTCGTGCCGCCGCGTCTCGCTGATCCGCCGTTCCTCCTCGGCCAGGAGCGAGAGCGAGTCGGCCCGCATGCGCGCGAGCCGCGCCTTCAGCTCCTCCGCGCTCGCGGCGGTCTGCTCGGCCACGAGCTCGTTCAGCGTCGCGACGGCCTCCTCGGTCGCGTCGCTCCTGCGCGGCCTGCCACGGACGAGGGCGACGAGCGCCAGCGCGAACGCCAACGCCGCCAGCGCGAGTGCGATCCGCTCGACCACCGGCCACATCCTAGTCCTCCTATGCTGGCGCGATGGCCCTGGACGAGGAGCTTGGGCGGATCGCGGCCCACTCGGGCGCCACGGCAGTGCTCGCAGCCGAGGCTGAGCCGGGCGACAGGCTCTACGTGTGCGCATTCGACGAGGCCGACGGCGGCAGAAGCTGGCTCGCGTTCGACGCCGACGGAAAGCCGGTCGCCGACCGCAGGCGCGTCCGCGAAGCCGTCTCCATCGTCGCTCTCTGCGAGCTGGCCGAGGAAACGGCGGGCGGGGGTGACCTCGACGAGCTTCGCTCCCAGCTCGCGGCGCTGCGAGTGACCGAGAGCCCGCCGGGGATCGAGGAGGCCGAGGAGGCCGCGCTCGAGCTCCAGCACGTCCTGGGCGCGCCGCCGTCGCTCGCGACGCCGGCGCGGCTCGACGCGATCGGCGTCGCCACGCGGCGGCTCGAGCAGCTGCTCGGCGGCCCAACTCAGGGCTCGCCGTTCGCCGCCGTGATGAAGGGCGCCGGTGAGGTCGTCGAGGCGCTCTGGGGCGACGTCGAGCGCTCCTTCCGGATCCCCCTCGGCTAGGCTGGGGGCATGGAAGGTGGCGGTTTCGGCTTCCCGTTCGGCGGCGATCCCGAGGAGCTTCTGCGCGGGATCCAGGAATTCGCCGCCCAGCAGGCCGAGTCGGTGCAGGAGGCGCAGCGCGAGCAGTTCGCGACCCTGACGCTGAACACTGCAGTCGAGCTGACTGCAGCCGCGCTGAAGCAGGTGCAGCCGAGCGGCGGCAGCGACGAGCAGGCGGTCGCGCTGCGCGACGCCATGCGCGTGCTCTTCCCCGAGGCGGTCGCGCTGGTTTCGGCGGCACGGCAAGGCTCTCATCCGCGACTCGCGCCTACGGCGTCCCGCGCCGCCGCTGTCCCTGCTCGACCGCGCCGTCGTCACGATGCTGCCGGTCGTGCCGCGCGGCGTCGTGCGGAAGCTTTCGGCCCGCTACATCGCCGGCCCGACGCTCGACGACGCGCGCCGGGTCGTCGCCGGCCTGAACGCCGAGGGGAAGATGGCGACGGTCGACGTGCTCGGCGAGGAGGTCGCCCACGCAGCCGAGGCCGAGGCGATCGCTGCAGAGTACGTCGCTGCGCTCGAGGTCTTCGAGCGGGACGACCTCGACGCAAACGTCAGCGTGAAGCCGACCGGGCTCGGCCTGAAGCTCGACTACGACCTCTGCAAGCGGAATATCGAGACGGTGATCGCGGCCGCGGAGCCGACCAACCGCTTCGTGCGCATCGACATGGAGGACTCGTCCACGACCGACGACACGCTGCGCCTCTTCCGGGAGCTGCGCGACGAGGGGCATGGGCGTGTCGGCCCGGTCCTTCAGGCCTCGCTCAGACGCACGGTGGCAGATGCGGCCTCGCTCGCCGGTGCGAGTGTCCGGCTCTGCAAGGGGATCTACGTCGAGCCCGAGTCGATCCAGTTCCGCGAAGACCAGGCGGTGCGGGTCAGCTTCGTCGAGAGCCTGCGGGCGCTCCTGGACGGCGGGTGCTACGCAGCGATCGCGACTCACGACGAATGGCTCGTCGACCGCGCGCTCGCGGCGATCTCCGAGCGAGGGCTCGCCCGCGACGCGTACGAGTTCCAGATGCTGCTCGGCGTCCGCCCCGAGCTCGGCGACCGGCTCGTCGCCGACGGGCACAGGCTCAGGATCTACGTCCCTTTCGGCCGGCAGTGGTACGAGTACTCCGTCCGGCGGCTGCAGGAGAACCCCAAGATTGCCGGCTACGTTGCCGGCGACTTGGTCCGCTCGCTCGTTCGGAAGCGCTAGCCGGCTCTACGGAGGCGGCGGGCCGGGAGCGACGTCCTCTTCCTCGACGACGGTCGTCTCGCGGCGCGTCGGAGCGGCGGTCCGGCGAACCGGGCCACCCTCGACATAGGTTGTCCGGCGCTGGAAGCCGCCCCAGCTCGACCAGAAGATCATCGAGAGGACGAGGCCCAGGATGCCGACGATCAGCAGAATCACGCCGACCGCGTTGACGTCGATGCCTTCGGCGTCCGCCGTGACCGCCCAGGTGAGGATCGCGCCGAGGGCGATCAACAGGATGCTGACTGAGATTCCCATATCCCGGGTCTACCCCAACCTGCTGCTTCCTAAGCCTTTTCCGCTGCGAGCACGAGGTGGCCCGGCACGCGCGTGTCCTTCCCGGGCCACTCCTCCAGCCCGCGGAGTCGCAGGCCGGCGTCAGTCACGCCGGTGACGAGATCGCCGATCCCAGCGGCGGCGAAGTAGTCCGCGCGCCAGCGCCCGAACGCGTCGAGACAGGCGCCGGCAGGGTGCGCGTCGTGGAGCAGCACCACGCCGCCGGGACGAAGCGCCGCCGCCACCCCGTGCGCCCACGCACCGACCGCGCGGATCCGCGCGAGCGACCCGTAACCCGAGATAGACGAGATCCCAGCGACCGAGCAGAAGCTCGGGCGGGAGAGAGTGGACGTCCGCGTGCACCCACGGGAGCTCGGGCCGGCGGCGGCGGGCGGCGTCGATCGCCTCCTGGTCGTCGTCCACGCCCGTGACGAGTGCGCCCAGGTCGGCGAGGTCGACCGACTCGCGGCCCGTTCCGCAGAGCAGATGCAGCACGCGCGTGCCGCTCGCTCCGTGCAGCCGCTCCCGGATCTGATCCGGCATCCCCGGCGACGCGAGCACGTTCTCGGAGGTGCGGTGCGCGTCGTCGAAGGCGCGGCGGTTGTGGTCGGTCGGTTCCATCAGGCTCGGAGGGAGAAGCCGCCGTCGACGATGAGCGTCTGGCCGCGGATCATCTCGGCCTCGGGCGAGCAGAGGAACGTGACTGCCTCGGCGATGTCCTCGGGCTTCACGAGCCGGCCCGCGGGGTTGTCAGCGCCGAAACGGAGCATCTCCTCTCGGTTCGCGAAGTGGTCGAGGGCGCCGGTCTCGACGACCCCGCCGGAGACGGCGTTCACCCTGATCCCGAGTGGGGCGAGCTCGACGGCGAGGTAGCGGACGAGCGCTTCGAGCGCAGCCTTCGACGTGCCGACGAGCGAGTAGTTCTCGAGCACCCGCTGGGAGCCGAGGCTGGAGATACCGACGATCGACGCCCCCGGCAGCATCTGAGGAGCCGTGACGCGGGTCAGCGCCAGCAAGGCGCGCGAGTTCGCGGCCAGAGTCCAGTCCCAGTGCTTGTCCTCCGTCTCGAGCGCGGGCTTGATCACGCCCGTCGCGGCATTGTGGACGAGCACGTCGAGCCGACCGAGCGATGCCACCTCCTCGAGCACGCGGGCGGAGGAGATGTTGCCGCGGATCAGCCTCGGCTCGGCGCCGAGCGCGCGCAGCTCCTCCGCGGTCTCCTCGGCGGCCGCGTCGGAGCGGAAGTAGCCGATCGCGACCCGGGTGGCGCCGAGGCCGGCGAACCGGAGCGCGATCGCCTTACCGATCCCCCGCGAGCCGCCGGTCACGAAGACCGAGGCGCCCGGGAAGGTCATGACCGCCGAGGCAGCGGGTCGTACGCGGGCGCAGAGCTCGGGACCTGCTCCCAACCGGGCCGCTCGCGCGACTCCTTCTCACCGCCCTCGGCCTTCGACGAGGCGTGCCCGAGGTCGTCGAGCAGCTGCAGCTTCTCCTCGCCGTAACGCCGGACCGCGTGGTCGGGCGGGAGATCCTGGATCAGCTCGCGGACGCGGGCGCGCAGCTGGTAGGCGAAGTGCGGCGTCGCAGGGCCGACGAGAGCGTCGATGTCGCGGATCGAAGGCTCGGCCATCGGGCGGAGCGTAACGAGTCCGAGCGGGAGCGAAGCGACCCTTCAGGGATCTTCGCGCGGACACGGGCTTTGCCCGTGTCCCTGCGCAGTCAGAACAGCGTCGATGTCACGGATCGAAGGCTCGGCCATCGGGCGGAAGCGTAACGAGTTCGAGCGTCAGTACGCTCGAGCTCATGCGGCGACCGGTGAGCCTCGAGCTGATGCTGCTGGCGACTGTCGTCCTGTGGGCGCTCAACCTGACGGTGACGCGCTACATCCTCACGCACGGCTTCGAGCCGCTCGCCTACGCCACGGTTCGCTACGGCGCCGCGACGGCGGTCTTTCTGGGCATCGCGCTTGGTGTCCGAGCGGACGCTCCGGATCCGCCGGCGTGACTTCGGCTTCGTCGCGCTCGCGGCGCTCTGCCTCTGGCTGAATCAGCTCTGCTTCGTCTACGCGCTCGAGAAGACGAGCGCGTCGACGATCGCGCTGATTCTCGGCGCGACGCCGATCTTCGCTGCTCTGATCGGCCTCGTCTTCGGCTTCGAGCGGCTCTCGCGCCGTTTCTGGATCGCCGCGGCCGTTTCGTTCGCGGGCGTCGGGCTCGTCGCAGCCGGTTCGGCTGCCGGCTTCTCGGGCGACCTCCGCGGCACCGTGCTCGGGGTCGCGACCGCGGCGACGTGGGCCGGCTACTCGGTCGCGATCGCGCCGCTGATGGCGCGCTACTCCGCCTCGCGGATCAGCGCGGTCGTGCTCTCGCTCGGCTGGGTGCTGATCGCGCTCGTCGGCTTTCCGCAGACGGTGGAGCAGGACTATGCCCTGGGCTGGGAGGTGTGGCTGCTCCTCGCGTTTGCGACGGCCGGGCCGCTCGTCGTCACGAACCTGCTCTGGTTCCGGGCGCTGCACCGCATCGGCGCGTCGCGCGCGACCCTCGTCGCCAACCTGCAGCCGTTCGTCGCCGCCGTCTTCGCGCTCGTCCTCCTGTCGGAGGGGATGACGGTGCTGCAGGTCGCGGGCGGTGTCCTGATCGCCGCAGGAATCCTGGCTGCGCGGCGGCGGACGCCTGTTCCGGCCTCCGAGTAACATTCGGGGCGATGTCCGGCAACGACTTCATGCCCCTGGACGGCTGGGATCACCTCGAGCTCTGGGTCGGCAACGCCAAGCAGGCGGCCTACTGGTACGAGCACGCGCTCGGCTTCGACCGCGTCGCCTACGCAGGCCCGGAGACCGGTGTCCGCGACCGCGCCTCCTATCTCTTGGAGCAGGGGGAGATCAGGCTCGTCGTCACGAGCGGCGTCCGCGCCGACAGCCCGATCGTCGACTTTGCGGCCCGGCACGGCGACGCGGCCAAGAACATCGCGCTGCGCGTCCCGGATGCGGGCTACGCCTTCCGCGAGGCGGTCGAGCGCGGTGCCCGGCCGGTCAGCGAGCCGGAGTGGCTCGAGGACGAGCACGGCCGGGTCGAGCTCGCGACGATCGGCACCTACGGGGAGGTCGTGCACACGTTCGTCAACCGCTCGGGTTACGCCGGCCCGTACCTCCCGGGCTACGTCTCGCTCTCGCGAAACGGCAACCGCCGCGGCGTCGGCCTGATCGCGATCGACCACGTCGTCGGCAACGTCGAGCTCGGGAAGATGAACCACTGGGTCGAGTTCTACGAGCAGGTCTTCGGGATGACGAACATCGTCCACTTCGGCGACGACCAGATTCAGACCGAGTACTCGGCGCTGATGAGCAAGGTGATGGCGGACGGCGCCGGCAAGATCAAGTTCCCGATCAACGAGCCGGCCGAGGGAAAGCGGAAGAGCCAGATCGACGAGTACCTCGAGTTCAACGAGGGGCCGGGGGTGCAGCACATCGCGCTCGCAGAGCTCGAGCATCGTCGAGACGATCGAGACCCTGAAGGGCCGCGGCGTGCTCTTCCTCGACACCCCGGACACCTACTACGACGACGTCGAGGGCCGCGTGGGCGAGATCGACGAGGACTACGACGACCTCAAGCGGCTCCGGATCCTCGCCGACCGCGACGAGGACGGCTACCTGCTCCAGATCTTCACCAAGACCGCGCAGGACCGGCCGACGCTCTTCTTCGAGGTGATCGAGCGGCACGGCGCGACGACGTTCGGCGAGGGCAACTTCAAGGCGCTCTTCGAGTCGATCGAACGCGAACAGGCGTTGCGCGGAAACCTCTAGTTTCGGTTTCGGGCAACGCGGACACACTCGCGGCCATGGGAATCGGAGCAATCCTCGTCGTGATCGGGATCGTCCTCGCCGTGACCGGACGGCCCCTGCTCGGCATCATCATCGCGCTCATCGGCCTCGTGTTCGGCGGCTTCCGCCGCGGCAGCTGGTACTGATCTAGCCTTCGGGTGATCTAGCCTTCGGGCATGACTCCGCAGCGCCGGACGGCGTTCGTCTCGATCGGCGCGGCGGCTGCACTCGCGGCGCTGAAGCTCGGCGCCGGAATCGCGAGCGGTAGCCTCGGGCTCGTCTCCGAGGCGCTCCATTCCGGCACCGACCTTGTCGCCGCGATCCTCACCTTCTTCGCGATCGGCGTCGCCGGCCGGCCGGCCGACGAAGGCCATCAGTATGGACACGGGAAGGCAGAGCACCTGGCGGCACTCGCGGAGGCGACGGTGCTCGCGCTCGTCTCCGTCGCGGTGGCCGCACTGGCCGTGGGCCGCCTCACCGGCGCGATCGACCAGGAGGTCGACCCGGCGTGGTGGGTCTTCCTCGTGATCGCGTTCGTGCTCGCGATCGACCTGGCGCGGACGGTCGTCTCGGCGCGGACGGCGCGGCGCTATCAGAGCGAGGCGCTCCGGTCGAACGCGCTCCACTTCGGGAGCGACTTCGCCGGGACGCTCGCGGTGCTCGGCGGCCTGATCGCCGCCTCGGCCGGCTTCCCCGCAGGCGACTCGATCGCTGCTCTCTTCGTCGCCGCGCTGGTGCTCGCCGCCGCCGGACGCCTGATTCGCCGCAACGTCGACGTCCTCATGGATCGCGCGCCGGCGGACGTCGAAGCGGCCGCCCGGGCGGCGATCGCGGAGGTAGAGCCGCCGGTCGCGTTGTCCCGCCTCCGGCTGCGTCAGTCGGCGGGTCGTATGTTCGCGGACGTCGTCATCTCCGTCTCACCCGGAGCTGCCGTCGGTCAGGGACACGCCCTGGCGGACCGGGTCGAGGCGGCGCTGGAGCGGGCGCTGCCCGGCAGCGATGTCGTCGTCCATGTCGAGCCCGGCGGAGCGGACGCCGCGCTCCGCGAGCGCGCCCACGCGGCGGCGCTGACCGTGCCGCACGTCCGCGAGATCCACAACCTCAGCATCGTCACGCTCGGCGGCGCGAGCGAGCTCTCGCTGCACCTCAAGCTCCCGGGCGACCTGCCGCTCGACGAGGCGCACGAGGTGGCCGAGCAGGTGGAGCGCGCGATCTGCCAGGCCGTCCCCGAGATCTCCTCCGTGCAGACCCATCTCGAGCCGCTCGCCGAGGCGGACGCGGGCGAGGTGATGGACGCGGCCGAGCTGGAGGCGGCCGTCGAGCAGGCGGCAGGCGGCCCACCGCGGGCGCTGCGGCTGTTGCGCACCGGCCAGGGCGTCGTCGCCTTCGTGACGCTGGGCCTCGATCCCGGCGCCACGCTCGCCGAGGCGCACGCGCGCGCGAGCGAGGTGGAAGAGCGGCTGCGCCGCGCGCGGCCCGACGTCGCCGACGTGATCGTCCACACCGAGCCGTGAAGTTGTGCATGTTCACGCCGCTCGAGCTCGAGCTCGAGCGCGGCTGGCCGGGCCGGATCGACGGCGGCAACGTCGTCCAGCTCGCCGCGCAGACGCTGCAGTCGTTCTTCACCGGCGGCTCGTCGGCCCGCGAGCATGCTGAGTTCCCCCTCGACGCGGTGCTGCTGCGCGCACCGGTGCTCGAGCCGCCGTCGATTCGGATCTTCGAGGACGAGAAGACGTTTGCGTTCGGGAACCCGGCCGCGATTCACTCCCCGGGCGCGCTCGTCACCCGGCCCGACGGTCGTCTCGACGTCGTGACGAGGCTCGCGGCGGTGATCGGCAAGGACGGGGCGATCAGCGGCTGGACCGGGCTGGCCGAGTGGCGCGCACCGGAGCTGGCGACGCCCAAGGATCGAGACTTCGCGCTCCTGCTCGGCCCGGTCGATCGACACGGAGCTCAGCGACGGCTTCGACTGGGAGGCCGCGCGCGCCGGGGCTGAGTTGAACACGAGGCTTCGGCCCGGCGACCTGCTGGCAGGCCCGCCGCTGGGGGTGCTCGCGAACGTGGCGAGCGGCCCGCTCGACCTCGAGATCCCAGGCGTCGGTGGACTCAGCGCCATGGTCGCCTGAGGACGCAGCAGGGGTATCCTCCGGCCATGCCCTTCTACCAGCGCCTCGGCGACGTCCCGCGCAAGCGGCACATCCAGTTTCGCGACAACGGCACCCTGCTCACCGAGGAGGTGATGGGGCTCGAGGGCTTCACCGGGAACGAGTCGATCCTGTACCACCTCCAGTCGCCGTGCCGCGTGATGGAGGTCGGCGACTTCGAGCCGATCGTGCGCGAGGAGTGGGTGCCCGACACCCACCAGCACCGGATGATGCACACGAAGGAGGTCGAGCCCGGCGGCGACGAGGTCACCGGCCGGCGGCTGCTGATGTGGAACGCCGACGTCGAGATCTCGCTCTGCCGCCCGACCGAGCAGATGGACTACTTCTTCCGCAACGGAGAGGGCGACGAGGTGATCTTCGTCCACGAGGGCTCCGGCACGCTCGAGACGATCTTCGGCGAGCTCCCCTACAAGGACGGCGACTACGTCGTCATCCCGCGCGGCACGACCTACCGCTTTCGGCCTGAAGGCGAGCAGCGGTACCTGATCTTCGAGACGCCCGGGCTGATCGAGATCCCGCGCCGCTACCGGAACCAGTACGGGCAGATCATCGAAGGCGCGCCCTACTACCACCGCGACATCCATCCGCCGGCCGAGCTGAACACACACCGCGAGAAGGGCGAGTTCCCGGTCAAGGTGCGCGTGCGCGACGGCTACCAGACCTACGTCGTCGACTACCACCCCTTCGACGTCGTCGGCTGGGACGGCTACCTCTACCCGTGGACGTTCTCGATCCACGACTTCGAGCCGATCACCGGCCGGATCCACCAGCCGCCGCCCGCGCACCAGACCTTCGCCGGGCGCAACTTCGTCATCTGCTCCTTCTGTCCGCGCAAGCTCGACTTCGACCCGCTGGCGGTGCCGATCCCGTACCACCACTCGAATCTCCAGAGCGAGGAGATGATCTATTACGTCTCGGGCAACTTCGGCTCGCGCAAGGGCGTCGACGTCGGCTCGATCACGCTGCACCCGTCGGGACTGCCGCACGGCCCGCAGCCCGGGCTGGCGGAGAAGGCGATCGGCCTGCACGAGACGGGCGAGCTCGCGGTCATGTGCGACACGTTCAACCCGCTCCGGCTCTCGAAGCTCGCCGGCGAGCTCGACGACGGCAAGTACGCGCTCTCCTGGTACGAGCCGCACGAGCCCACCGAAGCCGGGCTCACCTCGCACCTCTAGGTCCCTCCCGATCTCGCCGTCGACGCGACGCTCGAAATCAGCAACCGGTGTCGAGACGACGCCGACACGGTGCCGGAGACGTGTCTGACACCGTGTCAGAGACGAGTCAGACGCCGGACGCGTGGGCGATGCGCCTCGTCGTCGACTGGGACGGGACGATCACCGTCCACGACTCGCTCGTGCAGGTGATCCACGAGTTCGGCGACCCGGCGCTGCTCGCCGAGCTCGAGCCGCGCGTCGGAGTCGACCTGACGCTGCACGAGGAGATCGCGCTCGAGTTCGCGGCGATCATGGCGCCGCTCGACGAGATTGTCGCGTGGGTGGTCGAGAACGTGCAGGTCCGGCCGGGGCTGCACGAGCTCGCCGCGCTCGACCCGCTCGTGATCTCGGCCGGCTTCCACGAGCTGATCGAGCCCGTGCTGGAGCGGGAGGGAGTTGCGCTCGAGGTGCTCGCGAACCGGGTCGACGCGCGTCCCGACGGCTGGGTCGTGCGTTTCCGCGACGAGACCGCGTGTGTGACCTGCGGCGAGCCGTGCAAGCGCGGCAGCCTCGCCGGCCAGCCCTACGTCTACGTCGGCGACGGCTACTCGGACCGCTGCGCCGCGCTCGCCGCCGACCGCGTCTTCGCTCGCGACTCGCTCGCGACCTATCTCGACCGGCTCGGGGTCGGCTACGAGCCGTTCGACGATCTCGGCGACGTCGCTGCGGCGCTGCCGAGAGCGGCGGTCGAGCGGCCGAGCTTGAGGCGCGGCCGGAAGACGTAGTTCGGGAGAGACTGGGTGCCGTCCTCGATCAGCTCGCAGAGCGCGCGGACGGCCGTGGCGGCGATCTCGTCGATCGGCTGCTCGACCGTGGTCAGCGCCGGCTCGTTCCACGACGCGGCGTCGATGCCGTCGAACCCGATCACCGAGAGCTCGCGCGGCACCTCGAGCCCGCGCTCTTCAGCGGCGCGGACCACGCCGATCGCCATCAGGTCGTTCGAGCAGATGATCCCGGTCGGCGGCCCGCCCGGATTCGCGAGCAGCTTCCCGAGCGCCTCCCGGCCGCCGTCGACGGTGAACTCTGCGTGGGCGACGAGACCGTCCGGCTCGAGCCCGGCAGCGTGCAGCGCCGCCTCCCGTCCCTGGGCCTTCTCCTGCGTCGGGCTCGAGAGGGCGTCTCCGGCGGCGAAGCCGATGCGTGTGTGGCCGAGCTCCAGCAGGTGCTCGGTCGCGAGCCGTCCGGCCGCGCGCTCGTCGACGCCGACCGAGGTGACGTCGAGCTGCGCCGACCCGCCGTTGACGAAGACGAGCCGGGCTCCCGCACGCAGGAGCCGCCGGTAGTGCTCGTGGTCGGAGCGGAGGTACGTGACCTCGCTCGAGATGAAGATCATCCCGTTCACCTTGCGCTCGAGCAGCATCCGGACGTACTCGGCCTCGCGCGACGCCGAGCCGGCGGTGTTGCAGAGAATCGTGGCCAGGCCCGCAGCGGTGGCGCAGCGCTCCATCTCCTCGGCGAGCGCGGGGAAGATCGGGTTCCCAAGCTCTGGCACGAGCAGGCCGATCGCGCCCGTCGTGGCGGCCGCCCCTGGGGCGACGTAGAGGAGCCTGCGCATCGCTTCTTCGACGCGGGCCCTCGTCTCGGCCCGGACGGCCGAGGATCCGCTCGCCACCCGCGAGGCGGTGGCGAGGCTGACACCTGCGTGCTGAGCGACGTCGCGTAAGTTGGTCATGTCCCATCCGCCTGCGGCGAAGTTTCAGGAATCTACACGGATTTGTTAGCAGTTTCCACGCTTGACTTTTCGCAATCGGGTTCGTAGCATCGCGTCGGCGTTTCACGACGATGAAACAGATTTCGGTCACCGGCCACTACCGGCGACCTCGGAGAGAGAGGAACCAGAACATGAGCAAGCGCATCAGCCGCCTCGGCACCGGCCTCCTGGCCGCCGCCGCAGCGCTGCTCCTCGTAGCAGGCCCGTCGGCCGCCGCGGAGAGCTCGAGCAGTGCCGCCGAGACCAAGATCAGGGTCTGGACGGACAAGGACCGCAAGGCCGCCGTCGAGCGCGTCGTCGGCCAGTGGGCATCGTCCAAGGGCCTCAGCGTCGAGGTGGTCGAGAAGGACTTCGGCAAGATCCGCGACGACCTGAAGACGGTTCAGGCCGAGAACGCACCCGACGTGATCATCGGGGCGCACGACTGGACCGGTCAGCTCGCAGCCGACGGCCTCGTCCTGCCGCTCTTCCCGAGCAAGGCGACCCGGGCGCAGTTCCCCGCCTACGCACTCGGTGCGTTCTCGTACGGCACCGCGGTCAAGCGCCTCTACGGCGCCCCCGTCGTGCTCGAGAACGTCGGCCTCGTGGTGAACACGAAGCTGGCCAAGGTCCCGACGACCTTCGCGCAGTTCCAGAACGCGGCGCTCGCGTTCAAGAAGAAGAAGAGCGGCAACCTCGCCGTCGCAGTGCCGCAGGGCGCTGCCGGTGACGCATACCACATGTACCCGTTCTTCTCCGGCCTCGGCGGCTACGTCTTCGGCGTCAACAAGGCCGGCAACCTGGACGCGTCGGACATCGGCGTCGCGAACAGGACGTTCCTCAAGAATGCCCCGATGATCGACACCTGGAACCAGTCGGGCTTCCTGAACTCGAAGATCGACTACGGCGTCGCGAAGGACGCCTTCCTGAAGGGCAAGGCGGCCTTCTGGATCACGGGCCCGTGGGAGTCGGACACGCTCAAGCAGAGCAAGCTGTCCTTCAAGATCGTCCAGGTCCCCGCGAACAAGTTCAAGTCGGTGCCGTTCCTCGGCGTCCAGGGCTTCATGGTCACGAAGTTCGCCCAGGGCCACGGGCTCGAGAGCGCGGCCAAGGACCTCGTCGGCAGCTACATGATGCGGCCGGCCGGGCAGGTCGCCCTCGCCGCCGCCAACGGCCGCTTCCCGGCCAACACGGTCGCCGGCAAGGCGGTCAAGGACACCGTCCTCGCGCAGTTCGGCCAGGCCGGCACGGGCGGCGTCCCGATGCCGAACATCCCGCAGATGTCGAGCGTCTGGAGTGACCTCGGCGGCGCCTGGGTGAAGTCGACGAAGGGCAGCGGCGCAACGAAGGCACGGGTTGCCTTCGCGACCGCCTCCCGCAACATCGCGAACAAGATCGGTTAAGGCAAGATCAGCTAGGCAAGCGGTAGCGGGGCGTCCACGCGGGCGCCCCGCTCCGTCTCCGTCGTCCGTCCGACCCTCGGAGGCAGCGCCCTGAGCACCACCGCGGTTCCGCACGAACCCGAACGCGGCTCGCGCCTGAGCTCCGCGACTGCTGCGGCCTGGTCGGCCCCGGCCCGGCTCGTCGCCGTCTTCTCGGGCACGGTCGGGCTCGTCCTCAAGATCGCCTTCCTCGGGATCGTGAACGCGATCGCCGTCTGGGGCGGCACCGTGCTCGCGGCGGACGAGAAATGGATCGCGCTCGGCGCGCTCGTGACCGCGACCATCGGGCTCGACCTGATCTACCTCTTCCCGCGGCGGGCGATCCCGCTCAAGTTCCTGCTGCCGGGCACGATCTTCCTCGTCGCCTTCCAGATCGTCCCGATCATCTACAACGTCAACGTCGGCTTCACGAACTGGTCGACGGGCCACATCCTCGTCAAGAGCGAGGCGATCGAGGGGATCAAGCGCAACTCGCTCGGTCAGCCGGCGGACGGAACCGCGTACGCGATGGCGCCGGCGCGCGACGAGGACGGCGACCTCGTGCTCCTGCTCGTCGACGAGGTCGACGGGAAGCCGTACGTCGGGACGAGCGAGGGCCTGGAGCCGCTCGAGGAGGGGTCGCTGACGCTGGGCGAGTTCGGCACGATCGAGTCGGCGTCCGGCTACGAGATCGTCAAGGGCCCGGATCTGATCGCGCTCGACCAGGAGCTGGCGAGCTTCACCGTCCCGACGCAAGCCGGGGCGATCCGTGCCGAGGGCACCGAGACCGCGCTCGAGCTCGCGCCGACGCTTCGGTACTCCCGCCTCGACGACACGTTCACCCGGATCGAGGACGGGAAGGTCTTTCGCGACAACGGCGAGGGCTCGTTCGTCGCCGCGGGCGGCGAGGAGCTCGAGCCCGGCTGGCGGACGAACATCGGCCTCGCGAACTTCAGCGACGTCCTGCGCGATCCGCTGATCCGCGAGCCGTTCCTGCGCGTCTTCGCCTGGACGTTCATCTTCGCGCTCTCGATCGTCCTGATCTCGTTCGCGCTCGGCCTCTTCCTCGCGATCGTGCTCGACAAGCCGAACCTGCGCTTCCGCCGCATCTACCAGGTCATCCTCGTCGTCCCCTACGCGCTCCCGGGCTTCCTCGCGGTGCTGATCTGGGGCGGCCTCCTGAACGACGACTTCGGGGTCGTCAACAACCTGCTGCACACCAACATCCCCTGGCTCTTCGACCCGTGGTGGGCGAAGGTGTCGGTGATCGCGGTCAGCGTCTGGCTGACCGTGCCGTACTTCATGCTGATCTCGCTCGGCGCGCTGCAGTCGATCCCCAGCGAGCTGATCGAGGCGGCACGAGTCGACGGCGGCGGCGGCTGGGGGATCTTCCGGCGCGTGACGCTGCCGCTGCTCCTGATCGTCGTCGCGCCGCTGATGATCGCGTCGTTCGCGGTCAACTTCAACAGCTTCGTCACCATCTACCTGCTGACCGGAGGCGGGCCGCCGGCGGAGGACCAGTCGATCGCGGGCGCGACCGACATCCTGATCACCTACACGTACAAGCTCGCCTTCGAGGCGGGCAAGGGAAACGACTTCGGGCTCGCCGCGGCGATCTCGATCTTCATCTTCATGATCGTCGCGGTGATCACCGGTCTCGCCTTCTGGAAATCGGGCTCGCTCGAGGACATCGCTGATGACGTCGCGCGCCTTCGGCACGCTCCCGTGGGGGAAACCATGTTTCCCCCACGAGCCCCTTCTTCTGCTTGTGGGGGAACCTCCCGGTTCCCCCACGCCCCCTCCACTCTCACGGCCGGAGGCCGGCCGTGAGCACCGCCGACCAGACGCTCGAGCGCGTCGAGCCACGCGTCGCCGAGCGTCGCCGCCGGCCCCGCCTGAGCCTGCAGGGGAACTGGTGGCGGCACCTCGTCGCGCTGATCGCGGTCGCAATCGCGCTCTTCCCGATCGCCTACGTCGCCTCCGCCGCCTTCAACGCCGACTCGTCGCTCTCCGGCGCATCGCTGATCCCGCGCGAGCGTCACGCTCGACAACTTCCGGGAGCTGCTCGCGCCCGACCCGGCCAAGAGCCAGCTCCAGTCCTCGACCTCCCACTACGCCCGCTGGCTCGCCAACTCGCTCATGATCGCGCTGGCGGTGGCGTTCCTGAACGTCCTGCTCGGCGCGCTGGCCGCGTACGCGTTCAGCCGCTTCCGCTTCCGCGGCCGGCGCATGGGCCTGCTCTTCCTGCTCCTGATCCAGATGTTCCCGCAGGTGCTCGCGCTCGTCGCGATCTACCTGATCGTGCTCGAGACGGGCGCGGTCTTCCCGTTCATGGGCCTCGACACGAAGACCGGTCTCCTGCTCGTCTACCTCGGCGGCGTGATGGGGATCAACACCTGGCTCCTGAAGGGGTTCTTCGACACGATCCCGACCGAGCTGGACGAGTCGGCGCGCGTCGACGGGGCGACGCCGGCGCAGATCTTCTGGGGCGTCGTGCTCCCGCTCGCGCTGCCGATCCTCGCCGTGATCGCGATCCTCTCGTTCGTCGCGATCTTCAACGAGTACATCCTGGCGAGCACGCTGCTGCAGTCGAACGAGAACTTCACGCTGCCCGTCGGGCTGCGCGGCTACATCGACAAGCAGTACTCGGAGCACTGGGGCCCGTTCGCGGCCGGGGTGATCCTGGCGGGCATCCCGATCATGATCATCTTCCTCTCGCTGCAGCGGTTCATCGTCAGCGGGCTGACGCAGGGCTCGGTGAAAGGTTGATGGTCGTGCGCGCCGACGCGCCGGCGACGTTGCTCGACCTCCCGCACCACGACGGCTCTGACGCGTACGTGCTCGAGCGTCCGGACGAGCTCGGCGGCAAGGCGACGGTGCGGCTGCGCGTGCCGCGCGAGCCTCGACGCCGGACGAGGTCGTTCTTCGTGCCGTCGTCGACGGCGAGCCGCGCAACGTGCGCGCAGTGAAGGACGAGGAGGACGACGCGGCGACGTGGTACCGCGCGTCGTTCCCGCTCGAGAATCCCTCGACGCGCTACCGCTGGCTGCTCTCGGGCGGCTCGGTCGGCTACGCATGGGTGAACGGGGTCGGGCTGCTCGGGCACGACGTTCCCGACGCGGACGACTTCGTGCTCACGACCGACTCGGGCGGACCCGACTGGCATCTCCGCTCGGTCGTCTACGAGATCTTCCCCGACCGGTTCGCCTCCAGCGGCGTCGACTGCCGAGGCGCCGGCCTGGGCGGTGCGACGCGACTGGGACGACCTCCCGACGGGACGCGGGCCGACGACGCCGCAGCGAGCTCTACGGCGGCGACCTCGGCGGGATCGAGGCGCGGCTCGACCACATCGAGAGCCTCGGCGCCGATCTGCTCTACCTGACGCCGTTCTTCCCCGCCGGCAGTACCCACCGCTACGACGCGAGCTCCTTCGACCGGGTCGACCCGCTGCTCGGCGGCGACGAGGCGCTCGCCTCGCTCGTCCGCGCGGTGCACGCGCGCGGGCTCCGGGTCATCGGCGACCTGACGCTCAACCACAGTGGCGTCGCGCACGAGTGGTTCCACGAGCGAGCGCGGCTTCTACTACTTCGACGACGAGCGTTCCGGGCGGCTACGCGTCCTGGTTCGGCGTCGGCTCGCTGCCGAAGCTCGAACTGGTCGCTCGGCCGGGTTGCGCGAGCAGATGCGGCGCCGCAGCGAGGCGCTGGCTCGACGTCGGGCTCGACGGCTGGCGGATCGACGTCGCCAACATGACCGGCCGCTACCGCGGCGCCGATCTCGCCGCCGAGGCCGCGCGCGAGATCCGCGTCAGTCCTCGGTCCCGACCACCTGCTGATCGCGGAGCACGGCCACGACTACCGCGACGACCTGCGCGGAGGCGGCTGGCACGGGACGATGAACTACGCCGGCTTCCTCGCGCCCGGCCTGGGCAGTGGCTGCGCGGCGACGACGCTGCCCACCGAGCTGCAGCAGACCTTCTGGGGCCGTCCGGTCGGGCTCCCGCGCCTCGGCGGTGACGCTGTCGACCGCGACGATGCGGGCGTTCCGTGCCGGCGTCCCCTGGCAGTCGGTCCTCCACTCGTGGAACCTGCTCGACAGCCACGACACGCCGCGGTTCCGCACCGTCACGGCGGCTCGGGCGCTGCACGAGGTCGGGATCGGCCTGCAGATGACGATGCCGGGCGTGCCGATGGTCTTCGCCGGCGACGAGCTCGGGCTCGAGGGCGCCTGGGGCGAGGACGCCCGGCGGACGATGCCGTGGGACCGGCCCGAGAGCTGGGACGCCGACCTCTTCGCGAGCTACGCACGCCTGATCGCGCTGCGTCGCGTCGAGCGAGGCGCTCGCGCGCGGCGGGCTTCGGTACGTGGCGTCGGCGAGGACGCGATCGCCTACCTGCGCGAGCACGGCGACGAGCGGCTGCTCTGCCTCGCCGCGCGCGCCGACCACGAGCCGATCCGGTCTGCCGCTCGACGCGCTCGGCTGCCGCGCGCTCGAGACCGTCCTCGGCGGCGACGCGTCGTGCGCCGCCGGCATCGCGACCCTGCCGGGCGACGGTCCGGCCTTCCACGTCTGGAGGCTCGATGGCTGACGTTCGGTTCGACGAGGTCGACAAGGTCTACGACAACGGCGTCCGCGCCGTGCAGGAGCTCTCGCTCGAGATCGCCGACGGCGAGTTCCTCGTCCTCGTCGGCCCGTCGGGCTGCGGCAAGACGACGGCGCTGCGGATGGTCGCGGGCCTCGAGGAGATCTCCGACGGGGACGGTTTCGATCGGCGGCCGGGTCGTCAACGACCTGACGCCGAAGGAGCGCGACATCGCGATGGTCTTCCAGAACTACGCGCTCTACCCGCACCTCTCGGTCGCCGACAACATCGCGTTCGGTCTGCGCCTGCGCAAGACGCCGAAGGCCGTGATCGCGGAGCGCGTCGCCTGGGCGGCGAAGCTGCTCGACCTGACGCCGTACCTCGACCGCCGGCCGAAGCAGCTCTCGGGCGGCCAGCGGCAGCGTGTCGCGATGGGCCGCGCGATCGTGCGCCAGCCGCAGGTGTTCCTGATGGACGAGCCGCTCTCGAACCTCGACGCGAAGCTGCGCGTGCAGATGCGCGCCGACATCGCCAAGCTCCAGCGACGACCTCGGGACGACGACGATCTACGTCACCCACGACCAGGTCGAGGCGATGACGATGGGCGACCGTGTCGCGGTGATGAGCAACGGTGTTCTGCAGCAGGTCGACACGCCGCAGCGCCTCTTCGACCTGCCCGCGAACCTCTTCGTCGCCGGCTTCATCGGCACGCCGCCGATGAACCTGCTCGAGGCGGACGTCGCGGTCGACGGCGAGCGCGGTCACGCTGACGATCGCCGGTCAGCGGCTGCCGGTCGCGGACGCGGCGCTGCGGCCACTACCCGGGCTTCGCGGCGACGTCGGACGGCGTGTCGTCGTCGGCTTCCGCGCCGGCGACCTCCACCTCGCCCGGGATCGTCCCGACCTGCCGACGCTGACCGCCACGACTCGAGATCGTCGAGGTGCTCGGCTCGGAGTCGATCGCGTACTTCCGGATCGACGCGATGGCGATCCGGCCCGAGGGCGTCGACGAGGAGACCGACGACGAACCGGGTGCGGAGGGTGTCACCGCGTCGCGTCCGAACCTCGTCGTCTCGCTGCCGGCCGAGGCCACCTACGACCTGACGCTCGATTCCGACATTCCGCTGGCGGTCGACACCGCGAGGCTGCACGCGTTCGACCAGGAGACCGGTGAGCCGCTGCGGTAGGGCGCTCGCGGCCACGGTGGTGGCCGGAATGGTCTGCGCCGCAACGCTCGTCGCGGTGCCGTCTGCGAGCGCCACGAGCGACCTTGTGTTACAGGAGCACAAGGTTTCGGCTCCTGCTCCCGCTCCCGCGCCGCCGACGGGCGCAGCGCTGGCGACGCTCGCGAAGCCGCCCGTTCGCAGCTCGATCGCCTCCCAGCGGATCTACTTCGTCATGACCGACCGCTACGCGAACGGCGACCCCGCCAACGACCGCGGCGGCCGCACCGGGACGCGCGGCGTCACCGGCTTCGATCCCGCCGACACCGGCTGGTTCCACGGCGGCGACTTCCGCGGCCTCACCGGCGGCTGCACGACCGGGACGGGGCTGGCGCGGATCAAGGCGCTCGGCTTCACCGCCGTCTGGGTGACGCCGCCGTTCGGGCAGAAGGCGGTGCAGGGCTCGAGCGCCGCCTACCACGGCTACTGGATCCGCGACTTCACGTCCGTCGACCCGCACCTCGGCACCGAGCAGGACTTCGCCGCCTTCGTCGACGTGCGCGCACCGGCTCGGGCTGAAGGTCTACGTCGACGTCGTCGTCAACCACACCGCCGACGTGATCGTCCCCAACGGCAGCGGCTACTCGACGACGCCGTACCGCGACTGCCGCGGCAAGGTGTTCGTCCCGGCGCGCTACGCGGGTGGCCGCACCGTTCCCATGCCTGAAGGCGTCGAACTTCCCGCGCGTCCCGGTCCTGCTCCCGGCGGATCGGACCGCGAAGAAGCCGGCGTGGCTGAACGACGTCCGCCGCTACCACAACCGCGGCGACATCGACTTCAGCTCCTGCAGCGAGGTCTGCTTCGAGCAGGGTGACTTCTTCGGCCTCGACGACCTCTTCACCGAGCAGCCGACCGTGGTCGACGGCCTCGCTCAGATCTACGCGGACTGGATCCGCCGCTACAAGCTCGACGGCTTCCGCATCGACACCGCGCGCCACGTCGACCGCGCCTTCTTCGAGACCTGGGTGCCGAAGATCCGCGCCGCCGCCCGAGCCGCCGGCGTCCGCGACTTCGAGCTCTTCGGCGAGGTCTTCATCGCCGACGCGATCGAGCTCTCGTCGTTCGTCCGCGACGCGAAAGCTCCCGAACGTGCTCGACTTCCCGCTTCCAGGACGCCGCGACGCGGTTCGCCGCCGGCGACGCGAGCGCGAAGGGGATCGTCGCGCGGCTCGACGACGACGACTACTTCCTGGGGCCGAGCGGCGTCGCGCACACGCCGCCGACCTTCCTCGGCAACCACGACATGGGCCGCGCCGCGCGGATGATCAAGGATCGCTCGGGCGGCAAGACCGGCGCCGAGCTCCTGCGCCGCGTCCAGCTCGGCCACACGCTGATGTACCTCTTCCGCGGCGCGCCGGTCGTCTACTACGGCGACGAGGTGGGGATCATCGGCGCCGGCGGCGACAAGGAGGCACGCCAGGATCTCTTCCCGACGCAGGTCGGCGGCTGGCGGACCGACGAGCGCGTCGGCTCGGCGCCGATCGGCAACGGCTCGTCGCTCGAGCTGACCAGTCATCCGGTGGCGGTGCACCTGCGGACGCTCGCGGCGCTGCGCCAGGCTCACCCCGCGCTCTCGACGGGCTCGACCGTCGTCCGCCACGCGGCCGGCGGGGTGCTCGCGTTCAGCCGGATCGACGCTGCCGGCCGGCGGGAGTATCTCGCGGCGTTCAATGCCGGCACGGCGCCGGCGCGCGTCACGCTGCGCACCGGGACGCCGTCCTCCGCGTGGGCGCCGCTGCTCGGCGGCACACGGGTGACGAGCACCGCCGCCGGCGAGCTGACGGTCAGGGTCCCAGCCACCGGGGCAGTTCTCCTCCTCGCCGAGAAGCAGCTCCCGCAAGCGAAGCCGGTGGCGCCGACGGTGACGACCGCTGCGGACGATCTCACCGAGCTCGTTCGCATCAGCGCGACGCCGGGCGGCTCGCGCGCAGTGAGCGTCGCGTTCGCCGTCAAGCGGGCGCGGACCGGCTGGCGCCGCCTCGCGACCGACGACTCGTTCCCGTACCGCGCCTTCCTCGATCCGGCCGGCTACCAACGCGGCGAGACCGTCCACGTGATCGCGATCGCGCGCGGGCTGAACGGGGCGCTCGCGGTCTCGCCGGTAACGCCTGTGGTCGTCCGCCGCTAGCTCTAGCCGAGCCCAGCTTCGCGCAGCGGCCTGCGCGCCCAGGCGAACCGGTCGCGGTACCAACCTGCGAAGGGATGGAGGGTGGTGCCGTTGCCGGACGAGTGCACGAACCAGCCGCCGCCCAGGTAGATCCCTGCATGGTCGACCTGCGCGGGCTTCGACTTGGGACCGCCTGCTCCCTGGAAGATCAGGTCGCCGGGCTGAAGGTTCTCCGCCTTGCGGATCCGCTGCGCCGGCGGCACCTCGCCGGACAGCTCGAACGTGGTTCGTCCGCGGAGCACGGAGGCGAGCGCGGATGCGCCGGCGAACGGCTCCAGCTTGAAGACGCGCCAGACGAAACCGGAGCAGTCGAAGCCGCCCGGCAGCTGTTTGCCGTCCCACATCCGTTGCGGGGCCTCGGAGGTTCCGCCCCAGACGTAGGGCGTGCCGACGAAGGAGACGGCACGCCGCAGCACCTGCCGCTGCAGGTCGGTCAGCTCCGGCAGCAGAATCTCGGCGGTCGCAGTGCGGGTCTGTTCCTGCTCCCAGCCGGAGAGGGCGAGCAGGCGGGCGAGCGAGTACGCGGCTTCGGCGCGCGTTGCCGGCTCGTTCAGGCCGAGCTCGAGCGAGTCGGTCGCGGAGGGATGGTTGAAGCGGAGCCCGAGCAGGCGGGCGATGGTCTCGGTACCTGCGCCGGGCTTCGGCGCGAGTCCTGCACTCGCGGAGCGCGGCGGTGACGCTCCGCGCGGCGTCGCCGAGGCCGAGGAACCCGACGAGCGCGGCATCGAGCTCGCGGATCGTCACGGCGTGTCCGGGGGCGACCACGCGGTAGCGGTAGGCGACAGGCTCCTCCGAGTTGAGCGAGAGCGTCTCGAACACGCCGGCGAGGGCGCGCTGGGTGAGCGGCCGAGCGGGCTTGAACTGCGGCACCGAATCGGCGAGCAGGCCGGCCTCGACGACCACCTCGATCTGCGGGTTCGCCCAGGACTCGCTCAGCCGCTGGGCGTTCGGGACGAGCAGCAGCAGACGAGAGCGAAAGAGACAAGACGGTCCATTGTCGCCCATAGCGGCCTTTCGTACTTGCAAGCCGATAAACGGTGTCAGAGACGAGTCTGACACCGTGCAGAGACGAGTCTGACACCATGGCCCGTGCTCGTCGCACTTGCCGCAGCCGTACGACTTTGCGCTCTCGACTGCCCGCTTCGACGTCTACGGGCTCGACCGCGCGACGCGGTGGCGCGACGGCGGGATCGATCGCGTCTTCGATGGTCGTGAGATGCGGATCGAGGCGGCGCCGGGCGGCGTCGAGATCACGCCGGACGACCCGGCCCTGGCAGCCGGCGTGCTCCGGTTTCTGGGCCTCCCGTTCGACCTCGGCGGGTTCACCGCGTGGGCCGCTGCCGACGAGACGCTCTGCCGGCTGGTCGCCGCGCTGCCGGGGTTCCGGCCGCCGCTCCAGCCGAATCCGTTCGAGGCGCTCGTCACCTCGATCACCGCGCAGCAGGTGTCGCTCCAGTCGGCGGCGGCGATCCGGAGCCGCTTCATCGAGCGCTACGGCGTCGCCTACGAGCACGCCCACGCGTTCCCCACCCGCGAGCGCGTCGCCGACGCGAGCGAGGACGAGTTGATCGCGGTCGGTTTCTCGACCCGCAAGGCGGAGTATGTGATCGGGCTCGCCCGCAGCGACCTCGACTTGGACGAGCTCGCCGGGCTGCCGGACGACGACGTGACGGCGAGGCTCGTGGCTCTGCGCGGCCTCGGCGAGTGGACCGCCGACTGGTTCCTCGCCCGGCACCTCGCTCGGCCGCACGCCTGGCCTGCCGGCGACCTGGGACTGCGGAAGGCGGTGGCGGCGTTCTATGGTGACGTGCCCGATGTTCGCGCCTTCGCCGCCCGCTTCCACCCGCACGAGAATCTGAGCGCTCACTATCTCTTGACCGGCCTTCGCCTCTTCCCGCCCGCATGACGATCCGCCACGCGACCGCAGACGACTTCGAACTCGTCCGCGCGCTCTGGGAGCGCTGGCGCGCCGAGGGCGCGTCCGCACCTCCGTGGGCGGACGACAGCTGGGAGTCGAATCGGTCCGAGGTCGAGCGGGCGCTCGATGCGAACGCCCTCTTCCTCGCGGAGGAGAACGGTGAGCCGGTCGGCTTCGTCACCGCCTGGCTCGAGCATCACTTCGCCAGGATCGGCGACCTCTACGTCACCGACACGGGGCGTCGTGAGGGAACCGGGAGCGCGCTCGTCGCGACCGTGATCGAGAACCTGCGCGCCCGCGGCGCGACGCACCTCTTCCTGAACGCGAACCTGCAGTCGCTCGCGTTCTACGAACGGCTGGGCTTCCGGGAGGAGTCGCGCAACCTCGTGCTGCCACTCGAGCTGCAGACGGTGGGAGCGGGCCCGTCGTTCGGCTCGATCCACGTGCAGTCGGACGATCTCGGCGCGATCGAGCGCGCTGTCCAACAGTTCGTGCCGCGGCTGCCGGGCAGCTCCCAGGGCAGCAGCATCACGCCGCCGTACAACGGGTGGATCACGGTCTACGACGATGCCTGCGACCGCGACCCGGCCGTCCTGCGCCGCCTGGCGACCGAGCTCTCGGAGCGCATGGGCGCGGTCGTGATCGCGATCGGAGTCGAGCACGAGCAGGTCGTCCGCTTCGTCCTCCTCGAGGCGGGACGGATCGTCGACGAGTACCTCTCCGTGCCCGAGCACTACGGCTCGCTCCCGCCCGGCGATGCGATTGCGCTGGCGGCGAACCCGCGCGTCGTCGCGCGCCTCACCGGTGCCGACCCCGCCGCGATTCGAGCGGCCGCCCGGACGGCCAAGAGCCCGACCGAGCTCCCCGCCGCCCAGGAGCTGCTGGCGCAGATCGCGGCCGCGATCGGGCTCGACGGGCGCCGATCACGGCTGGGAGCAGGCGTGATCACGCTCTACGACGCGGCTCGCTGCCCCTACTGCGCCCGCGTGCGGATCGTGCTGGCGGAGAAGGGCATTCCCTACGACCCGGTCGAGATCGATCTCGACGACCGGCCCGCCTGGCTGTACGACAAGAACCCGGCCGGCAAGGTGCCGGTGCTCGAGGAGGACGGCTGGGTCCTGCCCGAGTCCGCCGTGATCTCTGAGTTCCTGAACGAGCGCTATCCCGAGGTGCCGCTCTGGCCGGACGACCCCGGTGAGCGGGCGGCCGGGCGCCTGCTCATCTATCGCTTCGACGACTTCTCGAAGCCGTACTACGCGGTTCGGCGTGGCGAGGAGGGCGCCCGTGAGCGGTTCGAGGATGAGCTCAGCTTCCTCGACGCGCTTCTGGCCGGGATGCCGTGGCTGTCCGGGCGCGCGTTCGGGCTCGCCGACGTCGCCTTCCTGCCCTGGGTGCTCCGCGCGCGCGACCGGCTCGGAATCACGCTCGATCCCTGGCCCGACCTCGCCCGCTGGCTCGAGCTCGCATCCGAGCGGCCGTCGGTCGCAGCCGAGGTCGAGCTCGTGGCGATCACGTGACCGTCGTCTTCCTGCACGCCCTGCCGCTCGACGAGCGCATGTGGCACCCGCACACCGACGCGCCGCGGCTGTACGAGCTCGGCGAGACGATGGACGACTGGGCCCTGGCGGTTCTCGACCTGTATTCGGGCCCGCTGGTGCTCGTGGGCGCCTCGATGGGCGGCTACTGCGCCGTGGCTGCGGCCCGGCTGGCGCCGGAGCGAATCATGGGGCTCGTCCTCGTCGGCTCGCGCCCCGACCCGGACTCGCCCTCGCGCCGCGAGCGGCGGGCCGAGACGATCGCGCTCGCCCGGTCCCGCGGCGCCGAGGGGATCTGGGAGTCGATGCGCGAGGTGCTGTTCACCCCTGACACCGATTCGGAGCTCATCGAGCGGCTGCAGCCGCTCGCACTCGATCGCACCGAGGAGGAGCTCGTGACGGCGCTCGAGGCGATCCGCGACCGGCCCGACTCGACCGCCGCCTACCGGGCGCTCGGCGATCGTGCGCTCACCATCGTCGGCGACAGTGACCCGTTCGTCCCGGTCGAGGATGCGCGCGCCTTCGATCCGAATGCGGTCGTCGTCCCTGCGTGCGGCCACCTGGTGAGCCTCGAACGCCCGGCCGAGTTCAACCTCCTGCTCGACGAGGCGCTGGCACGGTGGAGCTAGAGCTCGCAGAGCTCGTCCGCCGCCTGGGCGAGGACGGCTTCGTCGTGCTCGACGTTCGCAGCCACCGTGAGTACACGGGCGAGGCGGTCGCGCCCTGCGATCCGCGTCCGGGCAGGATTCCCGGCGCCGAGCACTTCGACCTCCAGGAGTTGCTCGGGTCGACGCCGGAGCAGATTCGCGAGCGCCTCGGGGAGGCGCAGGGCGCTGAGCTCGTTGCCTACTGCCACTCGGGCTCGCGCTCCCAGCTCGCAGCCGAGATCCTGCGCTCGCTCGGCTACCGCGCGGCGAACTACCGCGGCTCCTGGCACGAGTGGTCCCGGGACGAGTCGCTGCCTGCGGAAGTGGGCTAGGCGGCGCGGAGGAAGGCCGCGCACAAGCCGCGGCCGAGCTCGTTCCAGGCGCCGATCCGCTCTCGGGTCGCAAGCCGCAGGCTCCTGGGATCGGCGACATCCGCAGGATCCTCGGCGAGCCATGTCTCGACCTGCTCCGCCCGCACCTCGGGATGGAACTGCACGCCCCATGCCTGCTCGAGGCGGAACGCCTGGGTGCAGACCGGACTGCGGGCAAGCTCGACCGCGCCGTCCGGCAGCTCATGGGTGTAGTGGTGCCACTGGAACGCCTCGAAGCTCTGCGGCAGCTCCCTCGCCACCGGATCGACGCCCCCTGCTTCGGTGCGCTCGACTGGTAGCCAGCCGACCTCCGACTCCGCCGCCCGGAAGACGTCGGCGCCCGCAGCTCGTGCGATCAGCTGCGAGCCCAGGCAGACGCCTAGGAGCGGCGTGCCCCGCTCGAGCTGCTCCTGCAGGTAGCGGAGCTCCGGGCCGAGCCAGCCGTGCAGCTCGTCCTCGTCGGGGTGCATCGCCCCGCCGAGCACGATCACCGCGTCAGGCCGGGCCTCCGCAGGCACCCCGCGCACCGGCACCTGCCACTCCAGGAGCTCGTGGCCGCCGGCGTGGACGGCGTCCTCGAAGACGCCGGGGCCGACGCTCGGGCCGTGCGTGAGTGCGAGGACACGCACGGCCCGAGCGAGTTCGCTAGCGCTTCCGCGCCGGGATGACGACCCGAACCGAGTTGCTGCTCAGCGCCACCGCCGCCCGCGTTGCGGACAGACACGTGACGCCGAACGTCGCCGTGCAGGTCTCGCTGCCGGCGGCGATCGAGCCACGCGTCTTCAGGAAGACGACCTGTCGCTTCGTCGTCTGGCGGATCCTGAGCGTGCCGGTGAACGCGTTGCCCGTTCGGCGCAGCGCGACCGAGGGCGTCGTCGCGGAGGCCGCGATGCCGCGATAGAGGCGCAGCGTCGTCGCGGCACCGTCCGGCGTGAGCACGGTGCCCCGGATCGGCAGCGTTGCGACGCCGTTCGCGAGCCGCACGGTGGGTCGGGCCAGCACGACCGAGCGCGGGAAGGCGACGACCGACTGCGCCTCGACCGAGCCGGCCGCATTCGGCTGGCCGGTGTTCGGCCGGTACGGCGTCGCGAGCACGCGCCAGGTCGGATCGCCCGTGCCGGCGCTCGTGAAGATGTTGTTGACCTTGAAGTTGACCGACGTCAGCTTGAAGCCGAACGTCGCGCGGCCCGGCGTGCCCGTGGGCACGTCCGGCGGCGGCAGGCAGGCCTGGATCTTCGATGAGGCGAATGCCGACTCCGGAGCCGCGGTGACCTGGTCGACGAACACCGGCAGCTCGAGCGTCTGGCCGGCGGCCTGGAGGATCAGCACCCAGAAGGCGGTGTGACTCGCGGTGCCGGTGCACTGCGTCGAAGCTGCCGCGATCGGCACCTGCGTCGTGCCGGAGAGATACGTACCGCCGGCCGCGCGCACCTGCACGGTGCCGGTCAGCGGCAGCACGGCGCCACCGAGATCGGCGGCCGTACCCTGTGCGTTGACGGTGCCGATCGTCGTGCCGGCCGCCTGGGCGAGCGACGCCGAGTACTCACTCGGCGCGTAGAAGGTCAGCTTGGCGCTCGGATCGTCGGTCGCGCTTTGCGAGAAGTTGATCGTCACCGACGTGCGGGCGTCCGTGACGAGAAGCCGGGGCGTCGTATACGCCGCCAGCGCTGTACCGACGCTGGTCAGCGCGATCGCGCCGGCCAGGCCGAGTACGAGTGTGCGGATCCTCTTGCTCATGTGTCGTGGCTCCCTGAGTTGGTCGTGCGTTCGTGGTAACTGGAGGAACGTTCTACCCGCGGGCGTCGAGGAGCGAACTCGCCTTCACCCACTGGCGGTTGTCGAAGCGGTAGAGGTAGACGCCGGCGAGCGGGAAATAGCGTGTTCTGGACGTTTTGACGGCGATGCCCGGCAGCAGGAAGGGGTTCGCCCGGAGGTTAAGATTCTGTGCGGAACGGAGGAGGCTCGCCCGCGTCGGCGTCTTCCCGGCGGCTCGCAGCGTCTCGACCATCGTCCAGGCGACGGTCATCCCGTACCAGTTGTAGACGTCGCTCGGCTTCCCGCGCGGGTGGTGCCGCTTCATGATCGTCCGGTAGAGCGCGAGCGCCGGATCCTTCGCCCAGATCGGGTCGTTCGGGTTCTTCACGAAGGCGACCGAGATCGCTCCCTTCGTCAGCTCCGGCGCGTTCAGGCGCGCGATCGCCATGATCCCCGGCTCGATCGAGACCGAGGCGACGTAGACCCGCGGCTTCCAGCCCAGCCGGTGCGCGGCGGCGAAGCCCTGGATCGCGAACTTCGGCGTCGCGAAGAGCATGAACGTGTCCGCGCCGGCGGCCTTGAGCCTCGCGACCTGGGCCGAGACGTCGGTGTCGGTGTACTCGTAGCTCTCCTTCGCGACGACCTTCGGGCCCTTACCCGCGATCGCCCGCTCGAGGCCGCGGGTCAGATCCTTGCCGAGTGCGGTGTTCTCGTAGAGGACGCCGAGCTTCGCCGTCTTCCTCGCCTGCGCCAGGTGGCGGCCGTAGACGGCGCCTTCGCCGACGTAGCTCTGGAGGAAGCCCATCGTCCACGGGAACTTGGCCGGCTGCGACACGGCCTGCGAGCCGTCACCGACGAAGAGCTGCGGCACCCGGCGCTGGTTCAGATACGGCTGGATCGCGGCGTTGTTGTCGGTGCCGACCGAGTTGAAGATCGCGAACACCTTGTCCTGCTCGACGAGCCGGCGCGTCAGTTGCACGGTCTGCGCCGGGTTGTACGCGTCGTCGTAGTAGACGTAGCGGATCGTGCGCCCGTTGACGCCGCCCTTTGCGTTCACGTAGTCGAAGTACGCCTTCGCGCCCGGGCCGACCGAGCCGAACGCCGACGCCTCGCCCGAGAGCGGCACCGTGCCGCCGAGCAGGATCGTCTTGGCGGTGACGCCGGGGTCGGCCGTCGAGGCCGCTCCGGCGCTCGACGCGACCACGAGCGCGACGAGCGCGGCGAGGCGCCTCATCCCGAGATCGGCGTCGCGAGCGTGGAGAGCCGCAGCGAGATCGGGCCGATCGTGGCCGAGCCGGCGCCCGGGAGGCCGAGGTAGGCGATCTCCCCGGCAGGCGACGAAGCGCCGACGGTGACGCGCAGGCGTGTCCCCTTCGGCACATAGACGCAGTAGTTCGCGAGCGTGACTCGGTTGATGCCCGCCTTCGGCTTCAGACCGCCGTGTGCGACGACCTTCGAGCCGGCGAGCACGGTGACGACGAGGCGTGGGTAACGCGTGAGCTTCGGCACCGTCACGGTCGCCGTGCCGCCGCCCCAGCTCTCGAGCGCGGCGCGGAGCGGTGGTGTCCGCCGCGCCGCGGACGAGCTGCCGCGGACGACCGAGCGTCCGGGCAGCGCGAATGTCTGGACCTTCCTCGGCGGCAGCGCCACCGGCATCGACCGGCCGCCGTCGTCACGGGCGACCATGATCGAGCTGATCGGCCCGCCGTTGCTGTAGAGGTGCGTCCCGAACCAGCTGCGGCTCTCGTTCAGCATGTAGGTGATGTCCGGCCCGGGAAAGGTGGAGGGCGTGTGGCCGAACAGCCCCACGTAGAGCTTCTTGGGGCCGGAGAGCAGCCCGAACGCGCGCGTCGCCTGGGAGATGTCGAACGCGTAGTCGACCCGGCCTTGGAAGAGGTACATCGGCGTCGTGATCGACGACGCCTTCGCGAGGGCGGAGCGCTCGGCGGTCAGCTGCCGGATCGCGGCCTGGTTCGTGCTCTGCACGGCGGCGTCGCGCAGGCCGGCGATCAGCGGAGAACGCGGGGCGACCGAGGCGGCGAAGCCGGCGACGATGCCGGAGCGGGCGAGACCCTGCGGCCAGAGCGCGTCGTAGAGCCCCGTCCACGTCTCCACGACCTCCGCAGCCGCGAACGGGACGCCGGCGGCGAGCGCATTCCAGATCTGGCCGCCGCCATAGGAGATCCCCCAGGCGCCGATCTTGGCGTCGCTGACGTCGGGTCGCGCCGCGAACGCGTTTCGGATCGAGCGCAGGTCGGCCACCTCGCGTGGCCCCGCGAGCGTGACGTCGCCGCCGGAGGCGCCGTGCCCGCGCGCGTCGTAGGCGAGGACGGCGAAGCCGGCCTCCGCGAAGCTCGTCGAGACCGGTTCGTACAAGCCGCGCGTCTCGGCGAGCCCGTGCAGGACAACGACGCCGGGCCAGCCTCCGGCGGGCATCGCGCCGTCCGGGAGGAAGAGCGACGTCGCAAGCGTGACGCCGTCGTCCATCGTCTGCGTCCCGTCCTGCTTCGAGAACGCGGACGCCGGCGCAGCGAACGCGAGCGCGGCAGTTGCGACGACGAGGAGGCGGCGAAGCACGGACGCACGGTAGCCGACACTCGACCCCCATAGAATCCCGCGCATGGATGAGCGGCCGATCGGCGTCTTCGACTCGGGTGCCGGCGGCCTCACGGTCCTGCACGAGTGCCTGGTGACGCTGCCGCACGAGGACTTCGTCTACTTCGGGGACGGCGCGCGGCTTCCGTACGGCCCCCGGCCGCTCGGCGAGCTGCGCCGGTTCGCGCACGAGATCGGCTCGTTCCTCGAGGGGCGCGGCGTCAAGCTCGTCGTCGTCGCCTGCAACTCGGCGACCGCCGCCGCTCTGCCCGAGCTCCAGACCGAGCTGCGCGTGCCCGTCGTGGGCGTGATCGCGCCGGAGGCCCATGCGGCCGTCCAGGCGACCCGCAACCGGCGGATCGGGCTGCTGGCGACGCAGGCGACCGTCTCGAGCGGCCGCTACGAAGCGCTCGTGCACGCGCTCGACGCCGGCGTCGACGTCGTGTCGGTCGCCTGCCCGCGGCTCGTGCCGCTGATCGAAGGCGACGACCCGTTCGCGGAGGAGACTGCCGCCGCCGTGCGCGAGTACGCGGAGCCGCTGAAGGCGGCCGGCGTCGACACGGTCATCCTCGGCTGCACCCACTACCCGCTGATCCGGCCGATCCTGCAGCGCGTCTTCGGCCGCGACGTGACGCTCGTTTTCTCGGCCGACGAGACCGCGCGGGAGGTGGCCGAGACGCTGGCGCGGAAGCGGATCGAGAACGATCCTGCGCGCGAGGGCTCGTACCGTTTCCTGACGACCGGCGACCCGGATGCGTTCCGGATCATGGGCCGCCGCTTCCTGCAGCTGCCGATCGAAGAGGTCGAGCAGGTCGAGATCGCGACGCTCGAGGCGGCGGCCGCATGAGCCGAGCTGACGGGCGGAGAGACGACGAGCTGCGCGAGCTCGAGCTGCTGCCAGACTGGCTCGAGCAAGCCCACGGCTCCGTCCTCTACTCCCAGGGCAAGACCCGCGTCCTCTGCACCGCGATGGTCGAGGAAGGCGTCCCGCGCTGGCTCTACCGCTCCGGCCGCGGCTGGATGACCGCGGAGTACTCGCTCCTGCCGGCCTCGACCGGCGAACGCGTCGCCCGGGAGGCGGCCAAGGGGAAGCAGGGGGGCCGCACCGTCGAGATCCAGCGGTTGATCGGCCGTGCGCTCCGCTCCGTCTGCGACTTTCAGGCGCTCGGAGAGCGGACGCTCTGGCTCGACTGTGACGTGCTCCAGGCGGACGGCGGGACTCGCTGCGCCGCGATCTCGGGTGCGTACGTCGCCGCCCGGCGCGCGCTCGACCGCTTCGGGCTCTCGAAGGCGCTGAACGGTCAGGTCGCCGCGGTCTCGGTCGGAGTCGTCGAGGCCCAACTGCTGCTCGACCTCGACTACTCCGAGGACTCGAGCGCCGACACCGACATGAACGTCGTCATGACCGCCGACGGCCGTCTCGTCGAGGTGCAGGCGACCGCCGAGCGCGAGCCGTTCACGCGCGAGGAGCTCGACGCGATGCTCGACTTCGCCGCCGGCGGGATCGACGAGATCGTCGCCGCACAGAACGACGCAGTCTCAGCGATTCGTGCCTGACCTCTCGACCACCGAGGCGCTGCTGCGGCTGGTGCTCGCGGCCGCGCTCGGGGGTGCGATCGGGCTCGAGCGCGAGCTGCGCGACCACGAGGCGGGCTTCCGGACGCACCTGCTGGTCTCGCTCGGCGCGTGCGTCTTCACGCTCGTCTCCGCCTACGCGTGGACCGACTGGACGTTCTCGACCGAGGCCGGAGTCGTCTTCGACCCGACCCGCATCGCGGCCCAGATCGTCACCGGCATCGGCTTCCTCGGCGCGGGAGCGATCATCGTGCGCGGGATCTCCGTGCGCGGGCTGACCACGGCGGCGACGCTGTGGGTCGTGGCCGCAATCGGCATGGCCGCCGGTACCGGCTACTACGTCGTCGGGATCGGCGCCGCGGTGCTCGTCCTGGTCTCGCTCGGCCCGCTGAAGCTGATCTCCACGCGGCTCGTCGGCCGCGTCCGGCCCGAGGAGGCGGAGCTCGCGATTCAGCTCGCGCCGGAGGGCGAGGCGACGCAGGTGCTCGAGCGGATCGAGCAGCTGGGCGGTCAGGTGAGCCAGGTCGAGTTCGGCGACGAGCGGACGATCGACGTCACGCTGCGGGCGCTGCGCCGCGCAGATTCGGCCCGCGTCGCAGAGGGGGTCAACAAGCTCGACAGCGTCGAGCGCGTGCAGTGGCGCCCGTGAAGGCGCGCCTGGCCTCGGGCAACGCGCACAAGCTCGAGGAGCTGCGTGCGGCGCTGCACGGGTGGTCGGTCGAGCTGCTCGATGTGAACGAGCCGTATCCGCCCGAGGACGGCGCGAGCTACGAGGAGAACGCGCGCGGGAAAGCGCTCTTCGGGCGGGAGCACGGGCCGCCGGACGAGTGGGTGCTCGGCGAGGACTCCGGGATCGAGGTCGAGGCTCTCGGCCGCGCACCCGGGATCGCGTCGGCACGTTGGGCCGAGGACGGGGTTGCGGAGCTGCTGACCCGGCTGGACGGTGTCGACGACCGCCGAGCCCGCTACGTCTGCGAGCTCGTCGCCCTCGGCCCGGCCGGTGAGGAGCTGCGCGGCACGGGCATCCTCGAGGGCTCGATCGCGACCGAGCGCCGGGGCGAAGAGGGCTTCGGCTATGACCCGATCTTCGTCCCGCTCGGCGAGGAGCGCACGGTGGCGGAACTCGGCAACGACTGGAAGCGCGCGAACTCCCACCGCGCCCGCGCTGCGGCCGCGCTCTCCTAGGCCAGGCCGGCGATCTCTTCCTCGCTGCGCCGCGGCCGTGCCACCAGTTCACCTCGGCGCCGAAGACGATCGCGTTCGCCATCACGTAGAGCCACACGAGCAAGAGCGCCGACGCACCGAGCGCCTGCACCGCGACGACCTCGGTCGAGAACCGCACGAAGAGCGGGAGCACCTGGAACGACCCCTGCAGCAGCACGGCCCCGATCAGCGCGACCCGGCCAGACCTCGCGCAACGCAGGCTCACGTTGGTCAGACGCTCGTACGCGACGACGAGGAAGACGAACACCGCCAGCGTCGAGACGAGCACCGACAATCGCGTACGCGACGACGTCGTTCGCGACGAAGCCGGGGGCGAAGCGCTTCAGCAGTCGAACCCGATCGACCCGACACCAGCGCGACGAACAGTATCACCAGTGAGCCGGCCATGAACAACGTCGCCAGCAACTTTCCACGCAGGAACGAGCGGTTCGGGCGTCCGTAGACGATGTTGAATGCCGACTCCAGCACGCTGAACAGCGAGAGCGACGTCCAGACCAAGAACGCGCCGCCGATGACGCCGAGCGTCGTCGCGTTCGAGGTGATCGTCTCGACGACCCGCACGATGTCGGTGATCGACTGCGACGGAAACAGGTTCTGGAGCTCCTCAACCAGGTAGCTCGACTCGTCGGCTCGGCCGGTGAAGCCGAACAGGGCGAGTGCGAGGAAGATCAGCGAGACTGACGAGAGCAGCCCGAAGTACGCGATCATCGCCGCGAGGTGCGTCCCCCGGTCGGCGAAGAACTTGGCGACGGGCTCGAGCAAGCGGTCGGCGCACAGCCGCAGTATGGGCCTCTGTTAGCGTCCACCTCATGGATGCCGCCGGCGCGCTCGCCGATCTGACCGAGATCTCCACGCAGGTCGAGGCCGCCGTCGTGTTCGACGACGACGGCACCGTGCTCGCCTCGACGCTCGCCGACGGCGCTCCGAGCGAGCGGCTCGTTCGTACGGCCCTCGACCTGCTCGGTGCGGCGCGCGACCAGACCGCGAGCGGCGGCCGGAGCCTCACCAAGCTCGAGGCCGCACTCCGCGACGGGAGCATCTTCGTCGCCCGCGATCGGGATCGCAGCATCGTCGCGACCACGAGCGCCGCCCCCACCTCCGGCCTCGTCTTCTACGACCTGAAGACCTGCCTGCGCGCTGTCGCCGAGGCCGAGCCCGCCAAGCCGAAGCGGCGCCGGACGACGAAGGCGCGCTCGGATGCGTAAGGCTCTGGCGCTGCTCCTCCTCGCCGGCGGGGCGCTCCTCTATCTCGTCCGACGCCGCGACGGGCGCAAGGAGCGCGTGCACCTGTACTACGACGACGGCTCGATGGTCACGCTCGAGCGCGGCGGCCCCGAGGCCGAGCGCCTGCTCGCAATCGCGCGGGCAGCGATCTAGGCCCGAGGTGGACGAGCTCGGCGCGCAGCTTCGCGCGCACGCGCTGCTCGAAGGCGACTTCGTCCTCCGGTCGGGGCGCCGCTCGAGCTACTACCTCGACAAGTACCGCTTCGAGACGGTGCCGGAGCTGCTCGGCCCGCTCGGCGAGCGCCTTGCGGCGGCGGTGCGCACCTTTGAGCCCGACGCCGTCCGCCTCGCCGGGCCTGCGCTCGGCGCGGTGGCCCTGGCCGCGTCGGCGTCGCTCGCCTCCGGGCTCCCGTTCGTGATCGTTCGCGAGACCGCGAAGGAGTACGGAACGGGAAACAGGCTCGAGGGATCATTCGAGCAGGGGGAGCTCGTCTGCCTGATCGAGGACGTCGTCACCTCCGGGGGCGCGCTCGCCGAGGCAGTCGCCGCGGTGCGCGAGGCCGGCCTCGAGGTGAGAAATGCCGTCTGCGTGGTCGATCGCGAGGAAGGTGGGGCCGACGCGCTGGCGCGACTCGGCGTTCGCCTGCGCTCGCTCTATCGGGCAGGAGAACTCGTAGGTGCGCCTAAAACCGCCGCAAACCCGCATGGTTGAGCCGGTCCGACGGGGCTGTTAGGGTTTTCGCGAGTTTTCTGACCGGACCAACGAACAGGAGGAGTGGCAAGTGACGAAACAGGAGTTCGTTGACGCAGTGGCGTCGAAAGCAAATCTTTCCCGCCGCGATGCGGCAGCAGCGGTAGATGCGGTACTCGACAGCGTCACCGACGCGCTCAAGCGCCGTGACACGATCACGTTCACCGGCTTCGGCAAGTTCTCGACGAGCGAGCGCGCCGCACGCGAGGGCGTCAACCCGAGGAACCCGAGCCAGAAGGTCCACATCCCAGCGGCGACGGTGCCGAAGTTCTCGGCCGGTAGCCAGCTGAAGGCCGCGGTCAAGGGCGGCTAACCCCCAGCAACTCCTCCAACTTCAGGAAACACGAGAGGGCCGCCGTCAGCGGCCTTCTCTTTGGTCTTGTAGGCGAACATATGTTCGTCTAGGCTCGAGCGATGCAGCTGGCCTTCGACTCGGCCGACCGGCTCGTGGAGCTCGTCGAGGCCCGCCACGGGCCGGTGCCGGCCGACGAGGCCGCTCGCGAGCTCTACGCGCTCCGCCACGTCCCCACGGGCCTCGCCCGCTCGCTCCTCTCAGACGTCGTCGAAGGCGATGCACGCCTCGCCTGGCGTGGCGCGAGCGTCGGTCTCGCCGACCCGCCCGGTGCGGCGCTCGCGCTCGAGGCGGCGACGTACGTCGTCGTCGACCTCGAGACGACGGGCCTATCGCCGGCCACGAGCTCGATCTGTGAGATCGGCGCCGTCCGGGTTCGTGGTTTCGAGCTCGAGGAGCGCTTCGAGACGCTCGTGAACCCGCGACGGCCGCTGCCCGCACCGGTGGCGGCATTGACCGGAATCGATCCGCTTGCACTTCGAGGCGCGCCGCCGGTCGAGCTCGCGGTGCGGCGCTTCCTCGAGTTCGCCGGCGACGCGGTGCTCGTCGCGCACAACGCGCGCTTCGACCTGGCGTTCCTCGACAGGGAGGTCGAGCGGCTCACCGGGCGCCGGATCGTGGCATCGGTGGTCGACACGCTCTGGCTGGCGCGCCGCCTGCTCACGGGTCGGACATCCCGGATGGGGCTGGCCTCGCTCTCGCACTTCTTCGGGACCGCCGCGCGCCCTTGTCATCGCGCCCTGCCCGATGCCGAGGCGACGGCCGAGATCCTGCTGGCGTTGATCGGCCTCGCGCAGGAGCGGGGTACGGAGACGGTCGCAGAGCTCGTCGACCTGGCGGCGCCGCGGGCGCGGCGGCTGGCGGGCAAGCGCTCGCTCGTGGCCGGCGCGCCGCCTCAACCGGGCGTCTACCTCTTCCGCGACCGCAACGACGAGGTCCTCTACGTCGGCCGGGCCCGCGACCTGCGTGCCCGGCTCCGCTCCTACTTCCACACCGAGCGTCAGCGACCGTCGGTCGAAGCGGCGCTCGGCGCGCTCGAGCGGGTCGAGTGGCGTGTGCTCGGCTCCGAGCTCGAGGCCGGGCTCGAGGAGCTGCGGCTCCTGCGCGAGCTGCGGCCACCCGGGAACGCGCGCCATGCGCGGCCGGACCGCTACGTCTATCTCCGCCGCCGAGGCGCCGGCTGGTGCGTCACCGAGACACCTGGCCCGCATGGCCCGCTCAAGAGCCGTCGGCGTGCCCGGGCGGCGGCCCGCGCGCTCGAGGGGTGGGAGGGAGAGCCTGCGGCGGCGTTGCCCGAGCTGCGCGCGAAGCTGCGCCGGCTCGCCGCCCAACTTCGCTTCGAGGACGCGGCACGGCTACGCGACCGCATCGTCGCCGTCGAAGAGGTCGCGGGAGCGCTCGAGGAGCTCGACCGCCTGCGGGCGCTCGAGCTGTGCCTGCTCGTGCCGGCCGCCCAGGACGGGTTCCGGCGCGCCTTCTTCGTCTCCGGCGGCCGGGTGGTCGCCGCGCGCACGCTGCTCCCCGGAGGCGCCGGTCGCGTCGAGGCCGACGCGGGCCTTGCGGCCGTTGCGAGGGCCGAGGCCTCGGTTCTGCCGGAGGACGCAGACGAGCTGCTCCTGATCGGCTCGTTCCTGCGCCGGCCGCCGCCGGAGCTGGAGGTGCTGCCGCTGGCGGCACTCCGGCGTGCTGCCTAGTCTTGGGGGATGGCCTCCGTCGCCACCGCGACCTTCGCCGACCGGCTTGCGGACGCTGTCGAGCGCAAGCGCAGCCAGCTCGTCGTCGGGCTCGACCCGCGCATCGACCTGCTGCCCGTGGAGCTCCGCGGCGAGGCGGTGCTCGGCCGGGCCGAGGCCGCGAACGCGGTCGCGCGCTTCAGCTGCGGGATCGTCGACGCAGTCGCGCCGTACGTGGTCGCGGTCAAGCCGCAGATTGCCTTCTTCGAGGCGCTCGGCGGGGACGGCTTCGCGGCGCTCGAGCGAGTGTGCGGCTACGCCCGCGATGCCGGCCTGCTCGTGATCGCCGACGGGAAGCGCGGCGACATCGGCTCGACCGCGCGTGCCTACGCCGGTGCATATCTCGAGCCCGGCCCCGAGGGGAGCCCGCTGGCCGACGCGTTGACCGTGAACCCGTATCTCGGCGCGGACTCGATCGAGCCGTTCCTGCAGGCATGCCGCTTGCACGGCTCGGGAATCTTCTGTCTCGTGCGCACCTCCAACTCAGGGGCAGCCGACGTGCAGGAGCTGACGCTCTCGGATGGCCGGCGCGTCTGGCATCAGGTGGCCGAGCTCGTGGCCGGCTGGGGCGCCGACCTGGTCGGGGAACGCGGTCTCTCGAGCGTCGGAGCCGTCGTCGGCGCGACCGTGCCGCGCGCCGTCGCCGAGGCGAGGAAGCTGCTGCCCCGGTCGGTGCTGCTCCTGCCGGGCGTCGGCGCCCAGGGCGCCGGTCCGGCCGACGTCGCCCGCGCCTTCACCAGCGGCCCCGCGAGCGCGCTCGTGACCGCATCCCGCTCGGTGATTTATGCGTACCGGGCCGGCAACGACGACTGGCGCGCGGCGGCGGGGGCGGAAGCTGCGCGGCTCCGCACCGAGATCTGGTCGGTCTCGGGCTGGTGATCCGCGGGCACGCGAAGCTCGCGCGGTACGGGGCACCGACGGTCTTCCTGGTCGCAGCGACGATCGCCGTTCTGCTCATCCGCGCGGGGCTGGACAGCGCCGACCCGGCCACGCCGCCGGTGACGACGTCGGCGACACCGACGACGACCGCTTCGACCGAGCCCGCCGGCACGACCACCGACGGTGCCGAGCCACCCGGGGCCGAGTTCTACGAGATCCAGTCCGGCGACACGCTCGCCGTGATCGCAGACCAGTACGACACGTCGGTCGAGCAGCTCCTCGTCCTCAACCCGGACATCGACCCCGTCGCGCTGACGGTCGGCCAGCGCATCCGCGTCAAGTAGAGTGGCCGCCGCGTGAAGCGGGTGGCCCTCCTCCTGGCTCTCGCCGCGGCCCTCGCTCTAGCGGTCGTGGCGGCAGCGGCGCCGCCGCCGGTGGATGCCGAGGCGTATCTCGTCCAGAACGCCGGCACCGGCGAGGTGCTGGCCTCGTTCGACGAACGCGAGCGGCTGCCGAGTGGCATCGATCACGAAGTTGATGACGGCGGTCGTGGCGCTCGAGAACGCGTCGATTGACGAGGTCGCATCCGTCTCGAAGCGCACTGCGTCAATTGGCGAATCGACGATCAATTTGCAGCCGGGCGAGCGCGTTTCGCTCGGAGACCTGATCCGGGCAGCTCTCGTCCAGAGCGCAAACGACGCCGCGAACGCGATCGCTGCCCACGTCGGGGGAGGCTCCGTCAGCCGCTTCGTGGAGATGATGAACGCGCGGGCGCGCCAGCTCGGGCTCACGGACACGCACTTCGCCAACCCCGACGGGCTCGACGCGCCGGGCCACGTCTCGAGTGCCCGTGACGTGACGAAGCTGGCTCGCGTGGCGATGAACAAGCCGTTCATCCGCGAGACCGTGCGCCTGGTCGACACGACTGCGGCCGGGCGGCCGCTCCACAACTGGAACGACCTGCTCTCCACCTTCCCGAATCTGCTCGGCGTCAAGACCGGTCACACGAACGGCGCCGGCTGGTCGCAGGTCGCGGCCACGCGCCGCGGCGGCGTCACCATCTACGCAACGTTGCTCGGTGGGGAGACCCGCGAGGGGCGGAACGAAGACCTCGCCCAGCTGCTCGCGTGGGGTCTCTCGCGCTATCGCACCGTCTGGGCGATCGACGGGTCACGCACCTACGGCAGCGTCAAGACCGCATACGGAAAGCCGCGCGTCCGGCTCGTCGCGTCGAAGCCCTCGCTGCGAGTGATCCACGTCGAGCGCCCCCTCGTCGAGCGCGTCGTCCTGCCGCTGGAAGTCGCGTTGCCGGTGCGGCTCGGCCAGCGGCTCGGTGAGGTGCAGGTGCTGGATCGCGGTGCTGTCCTCGCGCGCTCGCCGCTCGTGGCGGCGAACGCGGTCGAGCGGCCAGGCAGGCTCGGACGCGTAGGGTTCTATGCAGGTCGTACGTTCGACCACCTCGGGGGCTCTTCTCGGTGATCGTCACCGTCACGCTCAACGCCGCGCTCGACCGCACGCTGACCGTTCCGCACTTCCAGCTGGGACATCGCCACCGGGCGAGCGAGGTGCTGACGCTTGCAGGCGGCAAGGGGATCAACGTCGCCCGGGCGCTGAAGCGGCTGGACGTCCCGGTGGTCGCTACCGGCCTCGCGGGCGGCCGAACCGGCACCCGCATCGTCGAGGAGCTGACTGCCGAGGCGATCCTGAACGACTTCGTCCGCATCGGCGAGGAGTCGCGGACGTCGACCGCCGTCGTCGATCCGACCGAGAGCATGTACACGGAGATCAACGAGTGGGGGCCGAAGGTGACGAGCGACGAGCTCGAGACGCTGCTCGAGAAGCTCCATTACCTCTCGCGTGGAGCCGACTTCGTGGTGATCGCCGGCAGCTTGCCGCGCGGAGTGGCGGAGAGCTTCTACGCCGAGGCGATTCGCGATCTCAACCGACGCGGCGTGCCGGTCGTGCTCGACTCCGAAGGCCAGTCGCTGAGGCTGGGCACCGAGGCGGAGCCGTTCCTCGTCTCGCCGAACCAGTGGGAGGCCGAGCACGTGGTCGGCCAGGAGCTCGAGGAGGAAGAGGACTACCTGATGGCTCTCGACGCGATCGCCGAGCTCGGCGCCCGGAACGTGCACATCACGCTCGAGTCCGGCTGCTACGGGCTCTTCCGCGGGGACCGGCACGTGAAGCGCTACAAAGCGCTCGCGCCGACCGTCGATGCCATCTCCGTTGTCGGCGCAGGCGACGTCCTGCTGGCGCAGTACATCGCCGCGCAGCTCGCGGGCAAGTCGCCCGAGGACGCGTTGCGGCTCGCGGTCGCGGCGGGTGCCGCGTCGACGCTCGAGGTCGGCGCCGGCCGCTTCGATCCCCGTGAGGCCCACCGGCTGACAGCGGGCGTCGAGATCGCGGAGCTGGCGGCGGTCTAGCTTTGCGCAAGATGAGCATCCGCAGAAGCGGATGCTCATCGCGCGAAGACCCCTAAAGGGGCCGCTGCGCGGCCCAAGATCCGCCTCGGCCGCAAGAGCCGTCCAAGCAGGCTGTTACCCTGTCTGCCTTGGAAGGGCAGGAGCTTTCGTACGACGAGAAGTTCGGCCGCGAAGGCCTCACCTTCGACGATGTCCTGCTCGTGCCGGCCGAGTCGTCGGTGCTCCCGAACGACGTGCGGACGGCCACCCGGCTGACTCGGACGATCGCGCTCGAGATCCCGATCGTGTCGGCGGCAATGGACACGGTCACCGAAGCGCGGCTCGCGATCGCGCTCGCCCGTGAGGGCGGCATCGGCATCCTTCACCGCAACCTCTCGATCGCGGACCAGGTCGCCGAAGTCGACAAGGTCAAGCGCTCCGAGTCGGGGATGATCGTCGAGCCGGTGACGCTCCGCCCCGGCGACTCGGTCGCCGAGGCGCTCGCGCTGATGGAGCGCTACCGCATTTCCGGTGTCCCGATCACCGACGACGCCGGCATGCTGGTCGGCATCCTGACCAACCGCGACCTCCGCTTCGAGCTCAATGTCGCGCAGCCCGTCTCGGCGCTGATGACCTCGGAGAATCTCGTCACGGCACCGGTCGGAACGACGCTCGAGGAGGCGAACCAGATCCTGCACCGGCACAAGATCGAGAAGCTGCCGGTGGTCGACGCGAACGGCCTGCTCAAGGGCCTGATCACGGTCAAGGACATCCGCAAGCGGATCGAGTTCCCGCTGGCGACCAAGGACGAGCAGGGCAGGCTGCGCGTGGGTGCCGCCGTCGGGGTCGGCCCGGATGCGTTCGAGCGCGCCGGTGCGCTCGTGGGCGCCGAGACCGACGTGCTGGTCGTCGACACCGCGCACGGCCATTCGGCCGCGGTGATCGAGATGGTGCGCCGGATCAAGTCGGAATGGGACGTCCAGCTGATCGCGGGCAACATCGCCACGGCCGAGGCGGCCGAGGCGCTGATCGACGCAGGCGCCGACGCGATCAAGGCCGGGATCGGGCCGGGATCTATCTGTACGACGCGCGTCGTCGCGGGCGTCGGCGTGCCGCAGATCACGGCCGTCTTCGAGTGCGCCGAGTACGCGATCCGCCAGGGCGTGCCCGTGATCGCCGACGGCGGCATGACCTCGTCGGGCGACATCGCCAAGGCGATCGCGGCCGGCGCTGACACCGTCATGCTCGGCTCGATGCTGGCCGGCACCGACGAGAGCCCCGGCGACGTCATCCTCGTCCAGGGCGAGCGCTTCAAGGAGTACCGCGGCATGGGCTCGCTCGGTGCGATGAAGGCACGCTCGTTCTCGAAGGACCGCTACTTCCAGGGCGACGTCGAGGACGTGGACAAGCTCGTGCCCGAGGGGATCGAGGGCCGCGTCCCCTACAAGGGGCCGGTGCAGCAGATCCTGCACCAGCTCGTCGGCGGGCTGCGGCAGGCGATGGGCTACACCGGTGCCGCCACGGTCGAGGCGCTCAAGCTCGAGTCGCGCTTCGTCCGGATCACCGGCGCCGGCCTGCGCGAGAGCCACCCACACGACGTCACGATCACCAAGGACTCGCCGAACTACCGGCGGCAGTAGATGGGGACGGTTCACCCCTTGCCTGTGCCGGAGCCGGTCGCCGAGGAACGGCCGGTGCTCGTGCTCGACCTCGGCGGCCAGTACGCCCAGCTGATCGCGCGCCGGGTGCGCGACGCCCGCGTCTACTCAGAGCTCGTCCCGCACACCCTCAGCGTCGAGGAAGTGCGGCGGCGGAACCCCGCCGCGCTGATCCTCTCGGGCGGCCCGGCGTCGGTCTACGCCGAGGGTGCCCCGCGGATCGACGAGGCGCTGTTCGAGCTCGGGATCCCGACGCTGGGCATCTGCTACGGCGCCCAGCTGCTCGCGCTCGAGCTGGGAGGCGAGGTCGCGCGCACCGGGGCGTCCGAGTTCGGCAAGACAGAGCTCGAGGGCGGTAGCGGTGCGCTGTTCTCGGGGCTGCCCGAGCAGCAGGTCGTCTGGATGAGCCACCGCGACACCGTCGTCTCACCGCCCGAGGGCGCCGTTGTCACGGGGACGTCGCCGGCGACGCCGGTCGCGGCGTTCGAGGACGTGAAGCGGCGGCTCTACGGTGTCCAGTTCCATCCGGAGGTCGTCCATACGCCGCACGGCCAGGATCTGCTCAAGAACTTCCTCTATGACGTCGCCGGCGCGTCGCCGGCCTGGACGCCCGCCGCCGTGATCGAGGAGCAGGTCGAGCGGATCCGCGTTCAGGTCGGGAGCAACCGCGTCATCTGCGGCCTCTCGGGCGGCGTCGACTCCGCGGTCGCGGCGCTGCTCGTCTACAAGGCGGTCGGCGACCAGCTCACCTGCGTCTTCGTCGATCACGGCTTCATGCGCTCGAACGAGGCCGAGCAGGTGGCCGAGACCTTCGGCGGCCACTTCAACGTCCCGCTCGTCCACGTCCAGGCGGAGGAGCGCTTTCTCGCGCGGCTGGAGGGGATCGACGAGCCGGAGGAGAAGCGCCGCCGGATCGGCGAGGAGTTCATCCGCGTCTTCGAGGAGGAGGCCGGGGAGCTCGGCGACATCAGATTCCTCGTCCAGGGGACGCTCTACTCGGACGTGATCGAGTCGGGCGGCACCGAGGGGGTCGCGGCGAAGATCAAGTCGCACCACAACGTCGGCGGCCTCCCCGAGGACATGGAGATGGAGCTCGTCGAGCCGCTGCGCCTTCTCTTCAAGGACGAGGTGCGCCGGGTCGGCGAGGAGCTCGGGATGCCCGAGCGGATGGTGTGGCGGCAGCCGTTCCCGGGGCCGGGGCTGGCGATCCGGATCATCGGCGAGGTGACGCGCGAGCGGCTCGACATCCTCCGCGGCGCCGACACGATCCTGCAGGAGGAGGTGCGCCGCGCGGGTCTCTACCGCGATCTCTGGCAGAGCTTCGCCGTGCTGCCGGCGATCAAATCCGTCGGCGTCCAGGGCGACGAGCGCACCTACGCGTACCCGATCGTGATCCGCGCCGTCACCTCCGAGGACGCGATGACGGCCGACTGGGCGCGGCTGCCCTACGACCTGCTCGAGACGATCTCGAGCCGGATCATCAACGAGATCCCCGGCGTCAACCGCGTCGTGCTCGACATCAGCTCGAAACCGCCGTCCACAATCGAGTGGGAGTGACGGGCGCCCGCCGCGGCGCATGCTCGTGGCGGAGGTTGACTATCGCAAACCGACCTCGCGCTCGCGACTGGCATCCCGACGTGCTTGGCTCAACGTTTCTGTACGGAACGATTTTCGCCAACGGTTCACCGGCGCGTGCGACGACGATCTCTGCTCTGGCCCCCGTCGCTGCATCGCTTCGATTCCGAGCTCGGCTGGAACGTGGCGATCTTCACCTCGCTTGCCTCGTAGATGTTGGATTCGCGGCTAGTCTCGACTCTGATCCTGTCGACCTGATCAGACCTTGTCGCACCTGCGCATCGGGCATTGTCTGCACCTCGCGCTGAGCGTGCGGCGATCGCACCAGTCCACGGTTGTGTCATAGCGGACGGTCATTCAGCGAACCTCAAAGCCGTGCGGCCCTCCGGCTCCTCGCTGACGACGTCGACCCAGTCGACGCGGGCGCCGCGCGGCCCCTCGCGCACGAAGCCGACGAGCCCTTCGACGGCCGCACGCTCGCCCTCGAACACCGCCTCGACGTTTCCGTCAGGCGTGTTCCGAACCCAGCCGGCGACGTCAGCAGCGAGCGCACGCCGCCGCGTCGCTTCCCGAAAGAAGACGCCCTGGACGTGACCCTGGACGACGACGCGCCGGCACTGCATCTCCCTAGGCTTGCATAGGCTGTTCGTATGGAGCAGTTCCCGATCCGGCGGAACACCGTGCTGCTCGCGGCGACGCTGACCTGTCTCTCCGGCATGGTGCAACTCGCGGTCGCGGTGGCGACGGTCACGCTCGTGCTCGTCACCGGGATCGAGGGCATCCTCGGGCTCGGGCCGGCGATCTTTCTCACGGCCGGCGCGCTGGCCGCCCTTCCCGCCGGACGGCTGATGGACCGAGTCGGCCGAGTCCCGGTGCTCGCGGGCGGCTGCGTCGCGGGCATCGCAGGCTGCCTGACGACGGCGCTCGGCTGCGAGCTCGACTCTGCAGCCGTGGTCGTGACCGGATTCGCGCTCGTCGGCGTCTCGCAGGGGACGATCCTGCTCTCTCGCGCCGCCGCCGCCGACATGTACCCGCCGGAGCGCCGGGCGCGCGGGATCTCCTACGTCCTCTTCGGCGCACTCTTCGGCGCCGCCCTCGGCCCGCTCGTCTTCCGGCCGCTCTTCGCGGGCAAGCAGCTCGACACCGAAGCGCTCGTGCTGCCGTGGGTGGCAGCGGCGGGGATCATGGTTGTCGGGCTCGTGCTCGTGCTGCTCGTCCGGCCCGACCCGCGCACGATCGCGCAGCAGCTGCACTTCGACGCGGGTGGGGTCGAGGGCGAGCCACCGGCGCCGCTCCGCGAGATCCTGCGCCGGCCAGGCGTGCTCACGGCCCTCGTCGCCGCGATCGCAAGCTTCGCGTGCATGGTCGCCGTGATGAACCTGACCGGCTATCTCGTGATCGACCACGGGCACCACCAGGCCGACGTGTTCACCGTGATCAGCCTCCACATCGTCGGCATGTATGCCCTGGTGCTCTTCATCGGGCAGCTGATCGACAAGGTCGGACGCCGGCCGGGCCAGGTCGCGGGCCTGCTCCTGATGGCTGTCTCGACGGTCGGCCTGGGCTGGTTCGAGAGCGTCGCCTGGATCTCCGTGTCGCTCTTCCTGCTCGGGCTCGGCTGGAACATCTCGTATGTCGCGGCCGTCACGGAGCTCGCGGACAGGGCGCTCCCTGCGGAGCGCGGGAAGCTGATCGGGCTCACCGACCAGCTCTCGAGCTTCACCGGAGCCGCGCTCGTCCTACTCGGCGGCGTGGCCTACAGCGAGCTCGGAATCGAGGCGCTGGCCCTCGGCGCGACCGCCTTCGTGGTCCTGCCGGCGGCCTGGATTCTGCTACGATCCGCCGCCGGCGCACCCGATGTGCGCCCTTTGTCTGTGAAATGACACACCTGTGAAATGACGAACCTGCTGCCTTGAAGACCTACAGCGCCAAGCCGGGCGAAGTCGCACGCGACTGGTACGTCGTCGATGCCGAGGGCAAGACCCTGGGACGGCTCGCCACGCAGATCGCCGACACGCTGCGGGGAAAGAACAAGGCTGTCTACACGCCGCACGTCGACACGGGCGACTTCGTCGTCGTCGTCAACGCCGAGAAGATCGCGGTGACCGGTCAGAAGCTCGATCAGAAGCTGTATCACCGCCATTCCGGCTATCCCGGCGGTCTCCGGACACGGACGCTGCGCGAGCAGCTGGAGCGAAGGCCGACAGAGGTGCTGCGCAAGGCGGTCAAGGGGATGCTGCCCCGAAACCGCCTCGCCCGCCAGCAGATCAACAAGCTGAAGATCTACGCCGGGCCCGAGCATCCGCACGAAGCCCAGGCGCCCAAGACGTTGGAGGTCTCGTAGTGGCAGAGCAGGCTCAGTACTTCGGCACCGGCAAGCGCAAGACCTCGGTCGCGCGCGTGATCCTGCGTCCCGGAGACGGGAAGACGTGGTTCAACGGCCGGACGCTCGAGGACTACTTCCCGCGCGCCACCCACCGCACGTCGCTGCTCGCGCCGCTGAAGACCGCCGGCGTCGAGGGGACGTTCGACATCCGCGTGCGGGTGCACGGCGGCGGGCCGTCCGGCCAGGCAGGCGCCGTTCGCCACGGCATCGCCCGGGCGCTGGTAGAGGCCGACCCGGAGCTGCGCATCCCGCTCAAGCGGGAAGGCTTCCTGACGCGCGACGCCCGCCAGGTCGAGCGCAAAAAGGCCGGCCTGCACAAGGCGCGCAAGGCCCCGCAGTTCAGCAAACGCTGAGCGCGGCTTGCGCCGCTATTTTGGCACCGACGGCGTCCGGGGGGTCGTCGGCCAGGATCTGACCGTCGAGCTCGTCGAGCGGCTCGGCAAGGCCGCCGCGCTCTGGTCCGGCCGCGGCCGTGTCTTCGTCGGACGCGACACCCGCAACTCCGGCCCTGCGCTCGAAGAGGCTTTCGCCCGCGGTGTCGTCGCGGCGGGAGGCCACGCGGTCCTCGCCGGCGTGCTGCCGACCCCCGCGGTGGCGCTGCTCGCGCTCGATCTCGGTGTCGTCATCTCCGCCTCGCACAACCCGCCTGAGTACAACGGCGTCAAGTTCTTCGACCGGAGCGGCAGCAAGCTGACCGACGCGGCCGAGGAGGAGATCGAGGCGCTCCTCGACGCACCCGCGCCCGGCGGTGGCTCGATCGACCGGGTGGACGTCGCCGACGACAGCTATCTCGAGCACATCGTGGAGCGCTTCGGCACCGACCTCACGGGCCTTCGGATCGCGGTCGACTGTGCGAATGGCGCCTACTCGGCGATCGCGCCGGAGGCGTTCGAGAGTCTCGGCGCCGACGTCACCGCGATCGGGGATCAGCCTGACGGGCTCAACATCAACACTGGGTGCGGCGCGACGGACCTCGCCGCTCTGAGCAACATCGTCCGCGAGGCCGGGTGCGATCTCGGGGTCGCCTTCGACGGTGACGGCGACCGCATGCTCGCGGTGGACGGCGACGGCGACACGGTCGACGGCGACCAGATCCTCGCGATCCTCGCTCTCCACCTCGCCGTCGACGTCGTTGCCGTGACGGTGATGACGAACCTCGGTTTCCACCGGCTGATGGAGGAGCGTGGTATCCGCGTGGTCACGACCGCCGTCGGCGACCGCTACGTCCTCGAGGCGTTGCGGCGCGAGGGCGCGATTCTGGGCGGCGAGCAGTCCGGTCATGTGATCTGCCTGCGCGACCACGTCACCGGCGACGGCCTGGCGGCGGCGCTGCTTCTCTGCGGCGCGCTCGAGGGGCGCACCCTCGCCGAAGCGGCGGCCGTGATGCCCCGCTACGCACAGGCGCAGGAGAACGTTCGCGTCTCGCGCCGAGAGGTGCCGGCAGCGGCGCTCGCGGAAGCTGAACGTCTCAATACCGAGCTGAACGGCAGCGGCCGCGTACTCGTGCGCGCGTCCGGAACCGAGCCGCTGATCCGGGTGCTCGGAGAAGCCGAAACGGACGTGGAAGCGCGCGATCTCTGTGCTAGGATCGCCTACCCTCGTCCAGAGGGAGCTCGGCTAGCCGCGACGTCGTGGGGTTTTGCCGGGCTTCTTGCGTTCTCCAGGGTTTTTCGCCATTACAGACTCGGCCAGAAGGAGGCTTGAATGTGCGGAATCATCGGATATGTCGGGCCTCGGGAGTGCAAGCCGATTCTTCTGCAAGGCCTCGAGCGCCTCGAGTACCGAGGCTATGACTCGGCCGGGATCGCGCTGCGCGAAGCATGAGTGGACTCGACTACGTCCGCGCGGTCGGAAATCTCCAGAACCTGAAGGACGAGGCCGGCCCGAACGGCTCCCACTCGAACCACGGTCTCGGCCACACGCGCTGGGCCACGCACGGTGCCGTCACCGAGGCGAACGCGCATCCGCTCGCCGGCTGCGACGGCGCGAAGCTCTCGATCGTCCTGAACGGGATCATCGAGAACTACCGCGAGCTGCGTGAAGGACTACATCGCGGAGGGTCATGCCTTCACCTCCGAAACCGATGCGGAGACGGTCGTGCACCTGATCGAGCGCCACTACGAAGGCGACCTCGCCCAGGCGGTGCGGCAGACATTCGACGAGCTCGAGGGCCACTTCACCTTCGTCGTCATCCACCACGACCACCCGGACGTGCTCGTCGCGGCCAGGCACCAGACACCGCTCGTCGTCGGTGTCGGCCGGGGTGAGATGTTCCTCGCCTCGAACGCAGCGGCGTTCCTGCGTGAGACCCGCCTCGTGCAGTTCCCCGATGACGGCGACATCGTCGAGATCACGCCCGCCGGAGCGGCCTTCTCGCGCAGTGACGGCACCGAGGTCACGCACGAGCCGGTCGAGCTCGACTGGGACGACGAGGGCGCCGAAAAGGGCGGCTACGAGACCTTCATGCTCAAGGAGATCTACGAGCAAGGGCGAGGCCGTCGCAGAGACGATCGGCGACCGAGTCCGCCACGGCACGCTCGTGCTCGAAGGCCTGGGGCACTCGGAGGACGAGCTCCGCGACCTGCGCAGGATCGTCATCCTCGCCTGCGGCACCGCCTACCACGCCGGCGTCGTTGCTCGCTACGTGATCGAAGAGTGGGCGCGGATCCCGGTCGAGCCCGACATCGCGTCGGAATGGATCTACCGCAACCCGGTCATCGACGAGAACACGCTCGTGATCGGCATCTCCCAGTCCGGCGAGACCCGCGACACGATCGAGGCGATGAAGCTCGCCCGCGAGAAGGGCGCCCGGACGGTCGCGATCACGAACATGATGGGCTCGCAGATCACGCGGGAGGTCGACTCGGTGCTCTACACGCGCTGCGGGCTCGAGGTCGGTGTGGCTGCCTCGAAGACCTTCACCGCCCAGGTGTCGCTGCTCTACCTCGTGGCGCTGAAGCTGGCCCAGATCCGCGAGACGATGCCGCCCGGCGAGATCTCGTTCATCCTCGACAACGTCTACGACCTGCCGAAGAAGATCGACAAGTTCCTCGACGGCGACCATCCGATCGAGGAGATCGCGCAGCGGTACGCGGACAAGCCGTTCTTCCTCTATCTCGGCAGACACATCGGCCTGCCGGTTGCGCTCGAGGGCGCGCTGAAACTGAAGGAGATCAGCTACATCCCGACCGAGGCGTACTCCGCCGGCGAGATGAAGCACGGCCCGATCGCGCTGCTCGACGACGACACGCCCGTCGTCGTCGTCGCGACCGACATCCACGTCTACGACAAGCTCGTCTCGAACATCCAGGAGGTGCGCGCGCGCGGCGCCCACGTGATCGCGATCGCGACCGACGGCAACGAGGACATCCAGCACCACGCCGACGACGTCATCTACGTGCCGAAGACGCCGAACTTCCTCCAGGCGGTGCTCGCGATCATCCCGCTGCAGCTGCTCGCCTACCGAATCGCACGCATCCGCGGCCTCAACGTCGACCAGCCGCGCAACCTGGCCAAGACCGTCACGGTCGAGTAACCGACTTAAAGGTAGTCGAGGTCGTCGACTTCGACGGGGTCGTGGCGCTCGACGATGCCGTAGTGCATCGCCGTCCAGAGTGCGAGTGTCGTCAGCGGCGGCAAGAGCAGGAGAAACGGATTCACGAGCGCGAGCGCGAGCCAGAGAACCGGAGCCGCTGCGTACGCGCTCCAGCGCAGCAGGCGATCCTCGCGGACGCGGGTCAGCATTTGCATTCCCGTCAGGCGACGCTCTTCCGCCGCCGCAGGCGGCCGAGCTCGTCGTCGTAACGCGCCGGCGCACCGCCGAGCACTTCGTCGTGGAGCGCCTGAGCGGCCGCGAGCAGGCTGCCCGCACGGCTCGCCAGGATCGCTTCGCGAGCGGCAAGGGCGCGCTCCCGCTCGAGCAGATCCGCCTCGAGCGCCGCGAGCGCGTCGAGCCGATCCGCGTCCTCTACCCCGACCTCGTCCTCGACCAGCTCGGCGACCGGCTGACATGGCGGCGGCGCAGCCGGTTCTGCGGCGAGCGCGAGCTGGGCGGCGTCGAGGCCGAGGTGGGCTCTGAGGCCTGTACCGAAATCGGGGGACGTTTCGTTCATGGCGCAACACCCTTAGATGCCTGAGCGGGCGATTTCCTGCGCGATACGCTGCGAGTGTGAAAGCGCCTGCCAATTCGACGGCGCGTGTGCGGCTTCGCCGCGTGCCGGGCGGGGAGGCCGAGGACGTCGTGGCGGTCGAGGAGCCGCTCGAGATCCGGATCGGCGGCGTACCGGTGGCGGTGACGATGCGCACCCCTGGGCACGACGAGGAGCTGGCGCTCGGGTTCGCGATCTCGGAGGGGCTGAGGCCGCTCTCCGCGGCGCCGCCCGACGATCTCGCGGCGAACACCGTGGAGGTCGAGGCGCCCGGCTTCGACCTCGCGCGTGTCCAGCGGAACTTCTACACCTCGTCGTCGTGCGGCGTCTGTGGCAAGGGTGCGCTCGAGGCGGTGGCGGTCGAGGCGGAGCACGTCGAGTCCGATCTGCGTGTGACCGCGTCGCTTGTCGCGTCGCTGCCGGAGCGCCTGCGCGACGCGCAGACCGCGTTCGAGGCCACAGGCGGTCTGCACGCGACGGGGTTGTTCACGGCTGCGGGCGAGCTCGTCTGCCTGCGTGAGGACGTCGGGCGCCACAACGCATTCGACAAGGTCGTCGGCCGCGCGTTCCTCGACGGCATGCTCCCGCTCTCGGATTCGATCCTGTGCGTCAGCGGCCGGCTCTCGTTCGAGCTCGTGCAGAAGGGGGCGGTGGCGGGCTGTCCGCTGCTCGTCGCGGTCGGTGCGCCGTCCTCGCTCGCGGTCGAGCTCGCGCAGGATCGCGGCATGACGCTCTGCGGCTTCGTCCGCGGTGGCTCGGTGAACGTCTACACGGAGCCGTGGCGCGTCGTGCCTGAGGATCACTTCGGAGAGCCTGTGGCGGCGCGATTTGACGAGCGGTACGCGAAGAAGGCCGACCCCGCCGAGGTCGACCCGATCGTCGACCTCCTCGCCGAGCTCGCAGGCGACGGGGCCGCGCTCGAGCTCGGCGTCGGCACCGGCCGGATCGCGCTCCCGCTCGCCGAGCGAGGCGTGCCGCGTGCACGGAATCGACCTCTCGGAGGCGATGCTCGCGCGGCTGCGCGCGAAACCAGGGGCGCAGCGACTCGGCGTCACCTTAGGCGACTTCGCGACGACGAGGGTCGAGGGACAGTTCTCCCTCGCGTACCTCGTCGCCAACACGATCATGAATCTGACCACGCAGGACGAGCAGGTGGCGTGCTTCGAGAACGTCGCCGCGCACCTCGAGCCGGGCGGCTGCTTCGTGATCGAGGTGGTCGTGCCCGGGCTGCAGCGGCTGCCGCCGGGCGAGACGTTCCAGCCGTTCGATGTGAGCCCCGAGCACCTCGGCTTCGACGAGATCGACGTCGTCACCCAAGGCCTCGTCTCGCATCACTACTGGGTCGAGGGCGGGACCGTCGAGGTCTTCTCGCCGCCGTTCCGCTACGTCTGGCCGTCCGAGCTCGACTTGATGGCTCGCCTCGCAGGGATGAGCCTCCGCGAGCGCTGGGGTGGCTGGGCCTGCGAGCCGTTCACGAGCGAGAGCACGAAGCACGTCTCCGTCTGGGAGAAGCCGGGATCGCCCGGATAACGGGAGTGCTGCTCGTCGGCGGAGCGTCGACGCGGTTCGGCTCGCCGAAGGCGCTCGCCCGGTTCGGGAACGAGACGCTGGCGGAGCGGGGGTGGCGCCTGCTGGGGGAGGCTTTCGACGCGCGGATCGCGGTCGGGAAGGGGGACAGGCCCGGAGAGCGGACATCCCCCGTTCCACGTCGTCGTCGAGCCGGTCGAGCCGCGCGCGCCGATCGCCGGAGTTGTCGCAGGCCTGCACGCGGCGGGCGGGACGTGCGTCTTCCTCCCGGTCGACTGCCCCCTCGTCCGGCCGGAGACGCTTCGAGCGCTCGGCGAGGCGGTGGCTGTGGTGCAGACCGGGCCGCTGCCGGGCGCGTACGCGAAGGAGCACCTCGCCGAGCTCGAGCGACGGATCGCCGCCGGCGAGCTGACGCTTCGCGGCGTCAACGACCGCGTCCTGGAGGTCGATCCACGCGAGCTCGCGAACGTCAACACGCCCGCGGAGCTCTCAGCGCTCGAACAGCACCTCGCCGCTCTCGACGACCACCGGGCCTGAGTCGGTCAGTACAGCCAGCCGGCCGTCGCGCCTGATCATCTCCGCCGTGCCGGCGACGCCGTCGACGGTGACACGCCTGCCGCGCAGGAAGTCGCGGGCGCCGAGATCGTCGTAGAGCGCGTCGAGTCCGTCGTCGCGCCAGGCGTCGTAGCGGAGCTCCAGCTCGAGCAAGAGGTCGACCAGGATCGGGCCGCGCTCGTAGGTCCGGCCCGTGATCGAGCGCAGCGATCCGGCGGGCACCTTCGTCTCGCGCGGCAGCTGCTCGGGCGTCTGGTTCACGTTCAGCCCGATCCCGAGCACGACCGCACTGTCCTTGAGCTCGGCGATCCCGCCGGCGACCTTGCGCCGGTCGAGCATGACGTCGTTCGGCCACTTCAGCTGCGCCGCGAGACCGGTGGCGCGCTCGACGACGACCGCGGTCGCGACGCCCGCCACGAGGGTCAGCTCGGCCGCCGGTCGTCCATCGGGGGGCCGAAGGAGGATCGAGACGAGGATCGAGCTCGAGGCCGGCGCCTCCCAGCTGCGGCCCATTCGGCCGCGGCCGCTCGTCTGCTCCTCGCAGACCGCGACCGCGCCCTCCGGCTGGGCGGCGTCGAGCATGCGCTGCGTCGTCTCGCATTGCTCCAGGTAGAAGTAGGGACGCCCGAAGCGGCCTCGCAGCAGCGGCTCCGCGAACGGGGGTGCGAGCGAAGTCACACGCGCTCGAGCCGAACTGCGGAAACCTTGTACTCGGGCGTACCGATCAGCGGGTCACCGACGTCGTGCGTGAGCCAGTTCACCTTCGCCTCGGCGAAGTGGAGCGCCATCCAGACGAGGCCGGGGTAGACGCGGTCGGAGAGCTGTGCGCGTGCGGTCAGGTCGCCGCGGCGGGAGACGAGGCGCACCAGCTGCCCCTCGGCGACGCCGAGCGCGGATGCGTCCTCCGGCGCGATCTCGAAGAACGGATCGACCTGCTTGTCGGTGATCCCGTCTTCTCGCATCGTCATCCCGGCCGAGTTGTAGTGATACAGCGTTCGCCCAGTCGACAACACGAACGGGTACTCCGCGTCCGGCTCCTCGATCGGCGGCTGGTACTCGACCGGATGGAACTTCCCCTTGCCCGATGGGAGCGACGGGTGTCCCTCGTGCAGGAACATCGTCCCGGGATGGTCCTCCGAGGGGCAAGGCCACTGGATCCCGTGCTCCTCGATCCGCGGATAGCGGACGCCGAACCAGTTGGGCGAGAGGTCGGCGAGCTCGTTCCAGACCGACTCGGCGTCGGGGTACTCCGGCCAGTCGCAGCCGAGCGCGCGCGCCAGCATGATCACGATCTCGCGGTCGCCGCGCGCGTTGCCCGGCAGCGGCACGGCGGCGCGGACGCGGTTGATCCGCCGCTCCGTGTTCGTGAACGTGCCGTCCTTCTCGGCGAAGCTCGAGGCGGGGAAGACGACGTTCGCGAACCGGGCCGACGTGTCGTTGAGGAACAGGTCTTGCGCGACCACGAACTCGAGCTTCCCGAGCCCCTCCGTGACGTGGTGGGCGTTCGGCTCGGTCTGCGCCGGGTTCTCGCCGATCAGGTAGAGCGCCTTGATCCGGTCGTCGTGCAGCCCAGACATCATCTGGTCGAGCCGCCAGCCGGCGCGCTCGGGCAGGTCGACGCCCCATGCCCGCGCGAACTTCTCCTGCACGTCGGGGTCGTCCCAGGGCTGATAGCCCGGGAGGTAGTGCGGGTTCGCGCCGGAGTCGTTCAGGCCCTGGACGTTGTTCTGGCCCCGGAGCGCGTTGAGGCCGGTCGACTCGTAGCCGAGGTGCCCGGTCATGAGGACGAGGTTCGCGAGCGACCAGATGTTGTCGACGCCGCAGGCATGCTCGGTGATCCCGAGCGTGTAGAAGATCGCCGCGTGCCGCTCGGTCGCGTACTCGCGGGCGGTGGCCCGAATCGCCTCGGCCGAAACACCCGTTACCCGTTCGGCGTCCTCGGGGGCGTAGCGGGAGACGACCTCGCGGACGGCGTCGAAGTCCTCGCAGTGGGCCGCGATGTATGCGTCGTCCTGCAGGCCCTCCTCGAGGATCACGTGCATGATCGCGTTCAGCAGCCAGACGTCCGAGCCGGGGCGCAGTTGCAGATGGCGCTTCGCGAGCTTGGTCAGCCAGATCGCGCGAGGGTCGGCGACGACGAGCGTGGCGCCGTTCCGGACCGCCTTCTTGATCCGGAGCGCGAGCACCGGGTGCGCCTCGGTCGTGTTCGAGCCGATCACGAGCAGGAAGCGGCAGTTCTCGATCTCGGGGATCGAGTTGGTGGTTGCGCCTCTGCCGAGCGACCTGACCAGGCCGTAGAGAGTGGGAGCGTGTCAGGTGGCCTCGCACGAGTGCACCGAGTGGGTCTTCAGGCCGGTGCGGGCGAGCTTCTGGATCAGATAGTTCTCCTCGTTCGTCAGCCGGGCGGAGGCGAGCACTCCGACCGCCTGGGGCGAGTGGCGTTCCATCACCCCCTGCAGGCCCTCAGCGGCAGCCCGGAGCGCGTGCTCCCAGGTCGCCTCGTGCAGCTCGCCGTCGTCGCCGCGGACGAGCGGCTCGGTCAGGCGGTCCGGGTGATGCACGAAGTTGAAGGCGAAGCGGCCCTTGACGCAGAGGTTGCCCTCGTTCGAGACGTATTCCGGCTTCGAGGTCACCTTGACGATCCGCTTCGTCTCGGGATCGACGTTCAGGTCGATCTGGCAGCCGACGCCGCAGAAGGTGCAGGTCGTCTTCGTCTGCTCTAGCGCTCGCTCCTCCACGCCCGCCCCTTCGAGGAACTTCTCGTAGATCGCGCCGGTCGGGCAGGTCGAGAGGCAGCCGCCGCAGAGCTCGCACTCGGTGTCGAGCCAGCTCTTGCCCCACGTCGGGACGATGCGCGCCTCCGGCCCGCGGCCCTCGAGCGAGAGCGCGGAGCACTGCATCACCTCCTGCGTGTACCGGACGCAGCGGTTGCAGAGGATGCACGTGTCGGGCTCGTAGCCCATCAGCCGGTTGCGGTCCGAGTACGGCTCGCGCTTGGCGTCGGGGAGGACCAGCGGTGCTTCGGCGCCCAGCTCCTCGGCGAGGTCGGTCAGCTCGTTCGGCCGGCCGCCGGGATCGGCGTTCAGGTGCTCGGAGAGCAGCATCTCCGTCAGCGTCTTCCGCAGCTGCGGCACGTCCGAGTTCGTGCTGACGGCCATCCCGTCGGTGACGCGCGTGGCGCAGGCCGGCAGCGGCCGCGGTGAGCCTTCGACTCCCACGACGCACATTCGGCAGCCGCCGTAGGGCGCGAGCTTGTCGTCGTGGCAGAGCGTTGGGATGAAGACGCCGTTGCGGGCGGCCGCGTGGACGAGCAGCTCGCCCTCGGAGGCCGTCGCGGCACGACCGTCGAGCGTGAACTCGATCATGCGGACATCTTCTCGAACAGCTCGGGCCAGTGCCGGAACGCCGTGCGGACGGGGATCGGCGACGCTTGGCCGAGGCCGCAGATCGACGTCACCGCCATTGCCTCGAGCCACTCGTCCATCGTCTCGCGAGTCATCGTCCGCTCGCCCTCGAAGACCGCGTGGAGGGCGCGGTTGCCGATCCGGCACGGGGTGCACTTCTGGCAGGACTCCTCGGCGAAGAACCGCATCGTCTCGGCCAGCAGGCGCCGGGGCGAGTACGTGCTCGGGAAGACCTGGACGGCGGCCGAGCCGACGCCGCAGCCCCACTCGGCGAGCCCCTCGCGCGTCAGCGGCGCGTCGAGCGCGGCCGGCGGCAGGATCCCGCTCGCGGCGCCGCCGGGGACGATCGCGCCCACCTCCGAGGTGAGCCCGCCTGCGTAGTCCTCGATCAGCTTGCGGAGCGTGATGTCGAGCGGCGCCTCGTAGCAGCCGGGCTTCGCAACGGCGCCGGTGACAGACCAGAGGCGAATCGGCCGCCAGCCGCCGCGGAGGATCAGCGCGACGTGCGCGAGCGTCTCGACGTTGTTGATCAGCGTCGGCCGGCCGAGATAGCCGGACTGCGCCGGGAACGGCGGCCGCAGCCGCGGCATCCCGCGCCGTCCCTCCATCGACTCCAAGAGCGCCGTCTCCTCGCCGCAGATGTACGCGCCGGCGCCGACGACAAGCTCGACGGGAAGCCCGCGGGCTGCGATCGCCTCCTGCAGCGCCGCGCGCGAGGTGGCGTACTCCTCGCGCAGGTAGATGTAGGCCTCGTCGGTCTCGCAGAAGCGCATCGCGGCGGCGAGCCCTTCGAGCAACAGCTGCGGGCGGAGCTCCATCACGTAGCGATCCTTGATCGTTCCCGGCTCGCCCTCGTCGGCGTTGACGATCACGACGCGCGGCGACGGCTCGCGCCGGACGGCGTCCCACTTGCGCCAGGCCGGGAAGCCGGCGCCGCCCATCCCGGTCAGGCCGGATGCCTCGAGCCGCTCGAGCACCTCGGCCTGGCTCAGCTCGGGCGGCTCCCGCAGCCCGTCGGGCTCGAGCAGGAAGCCGTTCGTCGAGTGGGTGACGCCGCCGAGGACGTCGTCGCCGTGGAGGACGACCGGCGCGAGGTCGCAGTGGCCGAGGCAGGGCACCTCGATCGCGCTCTCCGAGAGGAGCGAGCGCGAGCCGGCGCAGTCACAGACCGGCCCGGTGCAGACGCGGACGGCGTCGACCGGCACCTGCAGGAAGGAGTAGAAGGAGACGACCTCGTGCACATCGCCTCGCCGTAGGTTCATCCGGTCGGCGAGCGCGTCGGCGAGCTCCGGGGTGATCGGGCCGACCTCGCGCCGGACGCGCCCGAGGTTGTCGAGCAGCCGCGTCCGCTCCGGCGGTAGCTCCTCGAGCAGGGTGGCGAGCCGGAGGACGTCCACGTGCGTCCTATGATCGCGCACGTGTCGCACGTTCGCAGGAGCGTCCTGTTCGAGATCCACGTCGCCGGCCAGCTCGTCAACGAGCTCGTCGGGCGCGAGTTCGAGCGGCGGCGCCTCAAGGTCGGCGCGCAGGTACTGCTCACGCACATCGCTCGCAGCGGGCCGATCACGCCTGGGGAGCTCGAGCGTGCGACCGGTCTGCGCCCCTCGACGCTGCGTGAACGGATGCAGCCCCTGTTCGACGGCGAGCTCGTGTGTCGGGTTCCGAGCAGCGACGATCGGCGCTCGCACAAGCTGGAGGTGACCGATCGCGGGCGCGAGCTGCTCGACCTCGCCGAGCCGGCCGTGCTGGACGCGGAGCGGCTCCTGGAAGCGCACCTCGACGGCTCGCTCGAGGAGTACCGGTCGGCTCTCGAGGAGTTGGTGCGAGCGGGCCGGGCTGCGCTCGCCGAGAAAAGCGCGGAAACCGCGCTAGATTGACATAGCGCGGAAACCGCGATATATCAGAGGCATGCGCCGCCTTCCGATCGTCCTCGTGCTCGTCGCCCTCGCCGGAACGGCAGCGGCGGCGCCCTCGCCGAGTGTCCCCGGCGCCAAGACGTTCGTCTCCTGCGCCGGTGCCGGTCCGTACTGGCCGACCGCAACGCTCGCGCTGACCGGCGCCACGGCCTGGGTCGCGTGCAAGGAGGAGGGGCGCGTCCTTCGCGCCACGCTCGCCTCCGGCAGGCGCAGCTCGACGCAGCTGCTCGGATCGCCGATCGCCGTCGTCGCCGGGCTCGGCGCCGTCTGGGCGCTCGACACCGGCGGGACGGTTTCGCGGCTCGACACCAAGAGCGGCCGCGTCACAGCGACGATCGCGACCGGGGCATCGGCGCCCTACAACCTCTGGATCGGCGACGGCTCGCTCTGGTCGGTCGACGACCGGAGCGGCGAGGTGCTGCGGATCGATCCCGCCCGGCGCAGGGTGACGGCCCGCATCCAGGTCGGCGACGGGCCAGCCGACCTCGTCTTCCGCGGCGGGCGGGCGTGGGTGATCAACCACCGCGACCGTGGGCTCGTCGCGATCGAGACGTCGACGAACAGTGTCCGGCGGCTCGCAACCGTCCCCGGCGACGCCCCGGAGCGGATGGCGTGGGAGTCGGGGTCGCTCTGGGTGACCGGCCGCGGCACCGACCTGCTCCGGCTCGACCCTGATACGGGCGCAGTCCAGGCGACGATCGAGATCGGCGCCGGCGGCATCGACGTCGTCGCCGCCGCAGGCTCGCTCTGGGTGCCGGCGCGCAACGCGGCGACCGACCGGCGTGGCTTCCCGACGATGTCCGTGCTGCGGCGTGTCAATCCAGCCGAGGGCAGCGTCACGACTCCGGCGCGGGCCGCTCGCCGCGTCGACGTGCACGGTCTCGTCCCATACCGGCGCGGCGTGCTCGTCGCCGACAACACAGGCGGACGGCTCCACGCCGTTCCGCGCTAGTCGACGGGCGGGCGGCGGAGCTTCTTCGTCGCCGCGCGGCGCTTCTTCGATTCGAGCCGGCGCTCCCGGGACGCCTTCGTCGGCTTCGTCGCCACGCGCCGCCGCTCGACCTTGAGGGCGTTACGAAGCTGCTCGACGAGCCGCTCGACGGCGAGCTCGCGGTTCCGCCACTGGCTGCGCTCGTCCTGCGCGACCGCGCGGAGCGTCGGCCCGGCCTTCGCGAGCACGCGCCGCTTCTGAGCTTCCGTCAGGGCCGACGAGGCCTCGACGTCCAGCAGCGCCTCGACGCGCGTCTCGGCCGTGTTCGCGTGCTGGCCACCCGGCCCGCTGGAGCGCGAAAAGCGGAGGTCGATCTCGGCCAGCGGCAGTAGGACGGAACGGGTGACGCGGATAGAGTCCGGCTCCATGGCTGCCATTCTGCTGGACGTCGAAGGCGTCCTCCGCGTCTCCGGCGAGCCGATCCCTGGTGCGGTGGAGGCGGTCGCCCGTTTGCGTGCGGACGGGCACAGGCTTCGCTTCGTCACGAACAACTCGTCGCGGGAGCGCACGCACCTGGCGGAGGAGCTGCGCGAGCTTGGCTTCGAGCTGGCCGACGACGATCTCCAGACCACCCCGATCGCGGCCGCCGAGCAACTCGGCGGGCGGCGTGTGTACGCGCTCGTGATGCCGGCGGTCGTCCCCGATCTCGCCGGGATCGAGCTCGTCGGCGAAGGCGCGGACTGCGTGCTCGTCGGCGGCTGCGACGAGACGACCGAGTCCAACCAGGTCTTCAGCTACATGAATCTCGCCCGCGCCTTCTCGGAGATCCGGGCGGGCGCAGCGCTCTACTGCCTGCACAAGAACCCGTGGTGGCAGACCGCGCGCGGCCCGCTGCTCGACGGCGGCGCATTCGTGGCGGCGCTCGAGTTCGCAACGGGTGTCGAGGCGACAGTGATCGGCAAGCCGAGCGCAGCGTGCTTCTCCGCGGCGCTCGGGGCACTCGACGCCGAACCCGAGCTGACGTGGCTCGTGACGGACGACCTCGAGCAGGACGTCCGCGGCGCCCAGCTCTTCGGGATGAAGACTCTCCTGCTCCGGACGGGCAAGTTCCGGCCCGACGATCTCGAACGCTCGAGCGTGATCCCGGATGCCGTGTTGAGCTCGATCGCGAACGTGCCGGACTGGATCGACCACTCGCTGTGACGCGAGTCGGTGTCGATCTGATCGAGATCGCGCGCGTGCGCCGTTCGCTCGAGCGCTACTCGGGCTTCAGGGATCGCTGCTTCACGCCTGCCGAGCAGGCGTACTGCGACTCGCGCAAGAACCCTGCCGAGAGCTACGCCGGCAGATTCGCGGGCAAGGAGGCGGTCGGCAAGGCGCTCGGCTTCGGGGTTGCGCGGGCATTCGCGTGGAAGGACATCGAGATCGCCGGCCGGCCGAAGCCCTCGGTGCGGCTCTCGGGCCGGGTCGCTGCCTGGGCCGAGCGGGTCGCCGCCGGAGGGATCGACCTCTCGATGACGCATTCGCGCGAGCTGGCTTCCGCGGTGGCCGTCGTCTCGGATGCCTGAGCTCGACTGGCTCGAGCCGCTCTACACGGCCGACGAGGCGCGGGCGGCCGAGGCGGGACACGACGTCGCGGAGCTGATGGAGCGCGCAGGGGCGGCGGTCGCGCGCGAGGTCGTGGAGCGGTTCCCGGACGCGCGCCGGATCGCCGTCGTCTGCGGCGGGGGCTCGAACGGCGGCGACGGCCGGATCGCCGCCCGCATCCTGCGCGAGCAGGGGATCGACGCGGTCGAGGCCGACGCCATAGAGCAGGCTGACGTGATCGTCGACGCGCTCTTCGGCACCGGCTTCCACGGTGAGCCGCGCGAGGAGGCGGCGGCAATGATCGAGCGGATCAGCTCCGCGGGCGTGCCCGTGCTGGCGGTCGATGTGCCCTCGGGAGTGAACGCGTCGACCGGCGAGGTCACGGGCGCTGCGGTGCGCGCGACTGCGACGGTGACCTTCCACGGCCGCAAGGTGGGCCTCGCCGTCGCTCCGGGGCGCTTCCACGCGGGTGAGGTATCCGTCGCCGACATCGGGCTCGACGACGTGGAGACGAGCCATCGGCGCGTGACGCGCGAGGTGCTCGAGTTCGTGCCGCCCAGGGGGCAGGAGGACACCAAGTACACGGCCGGCGCGGTCCTGGTCGTGGGCGGCGCACCGGGGATGACCGGCGCGGCGTGCCTGGCCGCCGCGGCCGCCTTCCGTGCCGACGCGGGGTACGTCGCGGTCGCGGTGCCGGCGGCGTCGCTGCCTGTGGTCGAGGCCCAGCTGCTGGAGCCGGTCAAGCTCCGCTGGGAGGAGGCGGTGGAGGCAGCCGGGAAGGCACGGGCGATCGCGATCGGACCGGGCCTCGGCCGGGACGCCGCGGCCAAGGAGCTGCGCCGGGAGCTGCTCGGGGCCGGCGAGCAGGCGTTGGTCGTCGACGCCGACGCTCTCCACGAGCTCGTGCCCGGAGACTGGGGGCCGCGGGCGGTGTTGACACCACACGCAGGTGAGTTGGCACGGCTGCTCGACGAGAAGTCGTCTTGGGTGGACGCCCACCGGCTCGAGGCGGCGCAGCGCGGAGCCGATGCGTACGGCTGCGTCTGCCTGCTGAAGGGCGCCGACACGATCGTCGCCGCGCCGGGCCAGGGTGCCTGGGTCTGCGACGGCGGCCCGCCGGGGCTGGCAACGGCCGGCACCGGTGACGTCCTCACCGGGATCGTCGCCGCCTTCCTCGCGAAGGGGCTGGAGCCGCGGATCGCCGCGGCGGCCGCCGTCACCGCGCACGGCCTCGCAGCGCGCAGCCTGCCGCAGCGCGGGCTGATCGCGAGCGACGTCGTTGCGGCGCTTCCATCCGTGCTCGCGTAGATGGACGTCGTCACCGGCGCGTTCTCGTACACCGGGCGCGCGATCGCCGAGGAGCTGCTGAACCGTGGACGCCGCGTTCGAACGCTCACGCGCCGCGACGCGCCCGCCGATCCCCTCGCCCAGCGGATCGAGCGCGCGCAGCTCCAGTTCCGCGATCGTGCCGCGCTCGTTCGTGCGCTCGACGGGGCCGACACGCTCTACAACACCTACTGGGTCCGCTTCGCCCATGGCGAGACGACGTTCGAGCGGGCCGTCGGGAACACGCGCGTCCTCCTCGAGTCCGCGAAGGCAGCCGGAGTCCGCCGCGTCGTCCACGTCAGCGTCACCAACCCGTCGGCCGGCTTGCGGCTGCCCTACTTCAGCGGCAAGGCCGAGACGGAGGCTGACGTGGCCGCGTGGGGCTCGCACGCGATCGTGCGGCCAACGCTCGTCTTCGGCCCGCGCGACATCCTCGTCAACAACATCGCCTGGGGTCTCAGGCGCTCGCCCGTGTTTCCGGTCGCCGGTGACGGGCGCTACCGCGTGCAGCCCGTGTCGGTCGAGGACGTCGCCGCGATCTGCGTCGACGCCGGCGTGCGGGGCGACGACCTCGTGCTTCGACGCGGCGGGGCCGGACATGCTCACCTACGTGGAGCTCATCCAGCTCGTCCGGGCGGCCGTCGGCTCGCGCAGCCGGATCGTCCACTGGCCGCGCGGCGCCGTGCTCGCGCTCGCCCGGGTCGCCGGCGCAGCCCGCCGCGACGTCCTGCTCACGCCGGACGAGCTGGCTGGTCTCGAGGCGAGCCTGCTGGTCTCCGACCGGCCGCCGCTCGGCACCGCGAGCTTTCGCTCCTGGGTCGCGGCAAACGGCGAGAGCCTCGGCCGCGGCTACGTGTCGGAGCTCGGCCGTAACTTCCGTCCGTACGATCCCCTCTGATGGCGCGTTCCGAGCTGACCGTCGACCTCGGCGCGATTCGGCGCAACGTCCGGACGCTGCTGCGTGCGCTCGAGGGCGCGGAGCTCTGGGCGGTCGTTAAGGCGGACGGGTACGGGCACGGGGCCGTCGACGTCGCCGGAGCCGCACTCGGGGCAGGCGCGACCGCGCTCTGCGCGGCGACCGTGCCGGAGGCGCTCGTGCTGCGGCAGGCGTTCGGTCCGGTGCGCATCCTCGTCCTCGGTCCCGCCTCGAGCCGCGAGATCGCCGAGGCGCGGGACGCAGGCCTGGAGCTCGCGATCGCGGACGGCGAGGTGCCCGAGAGGGTGCGCGCGCACCTCAAGCTCGACACGGGCATGGGCCGGTGGGGTCTCGCCGAGCTCCCGGCTCCGGGCCGCGACGTGGTCGGCCTGATGAGCCACTTCGCCTCCGCCGACTGCGACGCCGCCTTCACAGAGCAGCAGGTGGAGCGCTTCCGGGCTGCGACCGAGTCCTACCCGCAGTTGACTCGCCACCTCGCGAACAGCGCCGGTGCGCTCCGCTATCCCTCGGCCCGCTTCGATGCCGCTCGCTGCGGGATCGCCCTCTACGGGATCTCGCCGTTCGGCAGCGATCCCACCGAGGACGGCCTCGAGCCTGCGCTGCGCTGGGACTCGGAGCTCGCGCAGGTACGTCAGCTCCAGCCGGGCGAGTCGACCGGGTACGGCCGCCGCTTCGTCGCCGAGACGCCGACGTGGATCGGGATCGTGCCGGTGGGCTATGCGGATGGCTTCCGCCGCGACCTGACCGGCACGGACGTCCGTGTCGCCGGCGAGCTCAGGCGGGTCGTCGGGACGATCTCGATGGACGCGTTCGCGGTCGAGCTCGACCGCGAGCTGCCCGTCGGCACGCCGGTGACCCTGCTCGGCCACGGAGTGCTCGCCGAAGCGCACGCGCGAGTGGCCGGCACGATCGGCTACGAGCTCGTCACCGGTATCCGCAGCTCTCCCGACCGGACGCGCCGGTCGGTCGTGGATTCCTAGTTAGTTCTTCTTCCGATAGCCGGACCGGGCGACGAGGCGCGCGCTCAGACCGGGGAGGAGCACCTGGACGAGAGCGAACGCCCGGTACCAGCGGGGCACGAAGAGCTCCCGCTTGCCCGACTCGACGGCGTCCACGATTCGCTCGGCGACGAGCTCCGGGGCGATCACGGTGCGGCGGAAGAAGCGGCTGCGCAGCACCGAGCGCTGCGGGAATCCTTCCGTCTCGACGAACCCGGGCAGGACCGTGTGCACCTTGACGCCGCGCGGGGCGAGCAGCCCGGTCAGTGAGCGCGAGAAGGCGAGTTGCGCGTGCTTCGAGGCTGCGTACGGCCCGGCCGGTGCGAACGCGACGGTACCGGCGACCGAGACGACGTTGACGACGTGCGCTCCCGCCGGCAGGCCCGGCTCGAACGCGCGCGCGCACCAGACGCCACCGAGGTAGTTCGTCCTGAGCACGGCTTCGATCCGCTCCGGGTCGAGGGCGAAGAAGTCGCCGCGGCCGGGGATGCCCGCGTTGTTGACGAGCAGGTCGATCCGAGGATGACGGGCGAGAATCGCTGCGGCCGCCCGGTCGACCTGCATGCGCTCGCCGACGTCGCAGAGCTCGAACTCGCCGCCCAGCTCGGCAGCGAGCGGCTCGAGCCGCTCCTGGCGGCGGGCGACGAGGACGCAGCGCCAGCCGCGGCGGGTGAGCTCGCGCGCCGTCGCCTCGCCGATCCCGCTCGAGGCGCCGGTGACCACCGCGACCCGCACCTGCGCTACCTACAGACGCGGACCACGCGCTGTGCTTCGGCCTTGCGGCCCTTCGCGTCGGTGACGATCGCGCGCAAAGCGTACTTGCCCTTCGCCAGGCCGCCGCGAACCCACGTCGCGGTGTAGAGCCCGGCGCTCCCGCGCCGGATCGTCGCGACCGGCTTCTCGCCTTGCAGGAACTTGACCGAGCGCACCGCCAGATTCGAATCCGCGAGCACGGCCATCCTCGTCCGCGGGCCGACGCACTCGGAGCTCTCGGGGACGAGCCAGCTGACCGTCGGGCGGTTGACGACGGTGATCGTCCCGGACGCGTACGCGGTATTGGGGAGGAGATCCTCCCCGACGGTGTCCACGTTCTTCGCCTCCTGGAAGTCGGCAGCCGAGGCGTCGAGGCGCCGCTTGCCGGACTGCAGGCCGGACACATTGCCCGGGATCGGGAAGAGCGCGATCCCGGTCACATGGTCGTACGCGGCAGCCGCGACGAGCACCCGGCCGTAGCCGATCACGATCGAGAACGGATCGACGCCCGCGCCGAGGTCGACGACGCGAAGGGCGAGCGTGGAGCGGCCTGACGAGACGCGATTCGTGATCAGCCCGAGCAGCGGCGGCTGCAGGTCGTTCACCCAGGAGCGAAGCAGGTAGCTGCCGGCGAGCGAGCGGCCGGTGAACTGGTCGCGGCCCGAGTCGACGGAGACGTAGTAGGACTTCGTGCGCGGGAAGACCGCCGCCGCCGCGCCGATGTCGAGCGGATAGTCGATCGTCAGGTTGTTCACGTTCACGGGCGTTCCCGCGTAGCCCTGGACGTCGTTCTCGTCCGGCGACCCCAGCATCCACGGATGCACGAGCGAGCCGGGTGAGGAGTCGATCACGGCCGCCCCGACGTTGACCGAGGGATCGTGCAGCTGGATCCGGTACAGCTTCTCGCCGCCGTCCTCGTTCACGGGCGGCCCGAAGTAGCTCGGCGACGGCCCGAAGGCGGCAGCGGGGTAGCGGTACGCGGAGGCGCGCGAGACGCCGGTCTTCGTCGTGCCGATCTGGAACTGCTCGAGCGGCAGCACGGGCGCGGCGGCCAGCCCGGGTCGCGTCACGAGCAATGCGTACGGGATCTTCCTGGTCGTCGCGCCGCGGCGGAGCAGCAGCATGCCGTAGGCCTCGCCGGCGGCCGCAGCGCCGCTGGCGCGTGCAGTCACGGGAATCTGGACGTCGCCGCCCGGAGCGAGCGTGATCGAGCCGGGGACGATGATCTCGACCCCGCTCGGCTGTGCCTGCGCCTTGATCTCGATCGTCCAGGTGCCGGCACCGTCGCCGGCGTCGCTGATCCCGACGAGCAGCGACTTCGACGCCTGGCCGCGGTTGACGTTCAGGTCGGAGTAGGAGAGCGAGACCGGATCGGTGAAAAGCTTCGGGTCGTTGGCGGCGACGAGGTCGGTGAGCCCGGCCCCGGAGGTGAGAACCGGCGCTTCGACTGTCCGCGCGGTGTTGCCCCAGGCGGTCCCGGCGGTCGAGACGACGGCCGACTTCACCTGCCCCGGCGTCCAGCTCGGATGCCGCTGGCGGAGCAGCGCCACGCCACCGGCGACGTGCGGAGCGGCCATGCTCGTCCCGTCGAAGACGGCGAACGGGCCGCCCGCGAACTGGAGCGTGGAGGAAAGGATCTGGCCACCCGGCGCGCCCACGTCCGGCTTCAGCAGGTGGCCGTAGGCGGTGAGGCCGGCGGACGAGAAGCTCGTGACGACGCCCCCGCGTCCCGTGGCGAGCTCCTCCGGGTTGCGGCCGATCCGGACCGACGTGCGCCCGGCGCTTCCTGCGAGGTACGCGCGGAGCGAGGCTCCGTCGAGGTCGGAGATCATGCCGGCCGGAACGGCGAGCTCGATCGGGATCCCGTTCGCCTCGCCCGGCCGGTTGTCGGCGACGACGAGGCCGATCGCGCCTGCGGCTTTGACGCGCTCGGCCTTGAGGGCGAACGTGCAGGAGCCGCGCGAGGCCAGCGCGATCGCGCCGTTGAGCGACCCTGCGGGCAGCTGCGAGGGGCCGCCGTCGCGGTTGCTGGGCGGCCCGCACAGATTCCCCGGCAACGGGCTGTCCGTTGACCCCGACGATCGTCTCGACGTCGACGAGCCGCTGATCGGTCGAGCCCCACGCGGCCGGGGTGGCGGGGTCGGCGCTGCGCAGGAACGGGATCCGCTTCAGTGCCGCCGGCGCGTCCGGCGCCGTGACCGCCAGGGCGGGAGCGAAGACGTGGTCGTTCGAGAGCGCCGCGACCGAGATCGCGTCGGGCGCAGTTCCCGGGGAGCCGGCCGTGCCGAGCCCGTAGTCGTCGCGGTCGTTGCCGGCCGAGATCACCGGCACGACGCCCGCGGCGGCGACGTTGCGAACCGCCTCGACGAGTGCATCGCTGGCGGGATCGGTCTGCGGGCCGCCGCCGGAGAAGTTGATCACGTCCATCCCGTCGCGGACGGCCGACTCGAAGGCGGCGACGATCTCGGGCGTGTTGCTGACGTGGCCGACCGGGGTCGGAACGTTGAACACCCGGTAGTTGCCGATCTGCGCGCGCGGCGCAACGCCCGAGAGCCCGCTCGTCGCCGGGTGGTCGGGGCCGGCAGGTGCGTCCGTCCCGGCGTTGCCGGCTGCGATGCCCGCGACATGAGTGCCGTGATAGGAGACCTCGGGGTCGAGGGCGAGCCCGCTCCTGTCGTCGGCGCCAGCCCCGACGAACGAGCGCGCCACGATCACCTTCTCCGAGGTCCACTTCGTCCCGCCCTTCGGGAAGCCGGCGGGGTAGCTGAAGCTCTCCGGGTTGAAGAAGCGGTTGTTCGGATCGATTCCGTCGTCGACGACCGCGATCTTGATCCCTTCGCCGGAGCCGCCGCCCGCGTTGATCAGCGTGCCCGCGCCCATCAATCCGGGGCTGCGGTTGAGCGCCAGGTTGTAGCGATAGCTCGGGTAGAGCTTGTTCGTGAAGGAGAGCTTCGCGGCCTCGGCGAGCTGGGTCACCGGCAGCTCCACCGCCATTCCGTTCAGGAGCACGGTGTAGTTGCGCTGCACCGTGGCCGACGGGATCGCGCGCTTGAGGGTGACGGCGGCGGCGTGCTGGGCGCGCGACAGCTTCGCGACGTAGGCGCGGGCGGCTGCGCTCGAGGTGCTCAACCGTTGCGTCGAGCTGCGGCCGGTCAGCGTGCGCGAGTAGGCGGCGAGCGGCGGGTCGCCGAGCGTGAGGATGACGGTGATCCGCCCTCGCCGGTGCGCGTCCGGCACGGTGATCTTCCCGGCCCATGCGCGCGGGAACTCGACCTCGCCTCGTTTGCGCTCGATCGGCTCGAAGGCGGCAGCGGCGGACGCCGCGGCAGTGAGCGCCGCGCCCAAAGCGATCAGTCCGACGAGGCGGCGCACGGCGACCAGAGTACCCGCAGTTCCAGCTGGCCGCGTAGACTCGCCGCGGTGGGCAGGTTCGACGGCAAGCGGGCGCTGATCCTCGGTGTCGCCAACAAGCGCTCGATCGCCTGGGCGATCGCTCGCCGGCTCGCCGACGAGGGCGCCGAGCTGGCGTTCACCTTCCAGGGCGAGCGGATCGAGAGCAACGTGCGGGAGCTCGCCTCGTCGGTCGGATCGCCGCTCGTGACCGCCTGCGACGTTCGCTCCGACGACGACATCGAGCGTGTCTTCCGCGAGACGGCCGAGGCGTGGGACGGGAAGCTCGACCTGCTCGTCCACTCGGTCGCGTTCGCGGCGGCCGAGGATCTCGAAGGCCGGTTCACCGACACGCCACGCGACCGCTTCTGGATGGCCGTCGACATCAGCGCCTACTCGCTCGTCGCGGCCGCGCGCGCCGCGGAGCCCCTGATGTCGGCCGCCGGCGGCGGCTCGATCGTGACGATGACCTACCTCGGCGGAGAGCGCGCGGTGCCGCACTACAACGTCATGGGCGTCGCCAAGGCGACGCTGGACGCCTCCGTCAAGTACCTCGCGTGGGATCTCGGCGAGCAGGAGATCAGGGTCAACGCCGTCTCGGCCGGCCCCGTCCGCACGCTTGCCGCCCGCTCGATCGCCGGCTTCACGGAGATGGAGTCGATGTTCGTCGAGCGCGCGCCGCTACGCCGGCACATCGACGCCGACGACGTCGGCGCGGCGGCGGCGTACCTGCTCTCCGACGACGCCAAGAACGTCACCGGGACGACGCTCTACGTCGACGCCGGCTATCACTCGATGGGCATGTAGCGCACCGGGACGCCGTCCCGGTAGAGCACGACGACCCGGACGCCGAGGCGTCTCAGCAACGCCGCATCGGTCGGCGACCACTCGAGCAGCCGCGCCGTCCGGTAGGCGACCGGCGGCGCGACCGTCGAATAGCCGAGCGGTCGCTCGCGCTGCGCCTGCATCGAGTAGTAGACGTAGACGCTGCCCGCATACGCGTCGGGCTGCAGCGGCGGTCGCTCGAGCAGCCGTCCGGCCGGAGCGGCGGCGAGTTGCGCGTAGACGGCGTTGTGCTCGTCGGCGTTCAGCGGGTCGTAGAGCGGCACCCAGAGGTCGGCCGCGACGACCGCGAGCGCGACCCCCGCGACGAGCCGTGAGCGAGCTTGTGTTACAGGAACACAAGCCAGCGCGAGCGCCGCAAGCGCCGCGATGCAAAGACACGCGATCGGGAGCATCCGCTCCGGCACCCGGGTTGCGTGCAGTGGCGTATGCCGCCAGAGCAAGCCGTATCCGGGCAGATTTCCTCCGAGCGCGAGCAGGCACGGAATCAGTGCGCCGAGCCCGAGGACGGCCGCGAATGGGCGCGAGCTGAACGTTGTGTTCCAGTAACACAAGGCCACGAGGCCGACGACCGCTGCGACCGGGAGCAGCCAGCCGAGGTAGACGAAGTGCTCGAACTCCCCCGGATCACGGCTGAGGAAGTCGCCGAGGCCGGCGGAGTAGCGCTCGACGTCAGCGAACGAGCGTGCTCGAGCGCGGTCGAGCGAGAGCACCCAGACGGCGGCGCCGCCCACGACCGCGGCGGCTGCTGCAATCGATCCGAGCCGCAGCCGGCCGCGAACTGCGGCGTAGGCGAAGACGAAGGGAATCGCGCCGAGGGCGAGATGTACCTGCCCCGAGAGCGGGATCGACGCGAGCGCCGCCGCCGCCAGCCAGACGAGGCGACGCTCGACGCCGTAGAGGGCGAGCGGCAGCAGCATCGAGACGGGGCCGAGCAGGTGGCCGGTCGAGTGCGCGACGCGGTACGGCGCCAGCGCGAACGCGAGCCCGCCGACGAGCGCCGGCCCGCGCGGGAGGCCGAGCTCCCGCAGCCAGAGCGCGGTGAAGCCTCCCGCGCCGACGTAGGTCAGGAGGATGAACAGGTTCCAGCCGGCCACCGTCCCGAACAGCGCTTCGAGCGGCCCGAAGACAGCCGCGAACGGCCAGCCGGCGAAGTTGACGCGCTCCTCGGTCTCGGGCTGAAAGCTGTACGCGTCCAGCCACGGCGCGGCCCCGCGCGCGAGCTGGTGCCCGGGCAGCCAGAGGTTGTAGATCGTCTGGAGATGGTCGCCGGGTGTGACGCGGCCCTCCCGTGGCACGCCGTACCCGAGGAAGTGGTCGGTCTGAAAGACCGCCGGCGACGTCGCCAGCAGCCCGGCGCCGAGGTAGAGCGCGGCCGCTAGCCCGGCAAGTCCCGCACGGCGGCGAGCAGCTCGTCGAAATCGGGCACCTCCGAGTCCTCGTACCGCCACGATCCGAGCACGGTACCGTCCTCGCCGACGAGGAACGCGCTCCGCTCCGGCACTCCCTCCATCCAGCGCCGCGTGCGCGAGGCGCCGAACCGTTTGCGCGAGCGCGCCGTTCCAGTCGGAGAGCAGCGGCACGTCGATCCCGAGCGACTCCTTCCAGGCTCGGTGCGACCAGTGCGAGTCGCGCGACACGCCGAACGCGCGCACGCCCGCGCGATCGAACTCGGCTCTCCTGTCACGCAGGAGTCGGAGCTCCTGGGTTCAGGTGGGCGACCAGTCGAAGAGGTAGAAGCAAAGCAGCACGGGGCCGTCCTCCAGCAGCTCCTCGAGCTCCATCTCCTGACCGGTGTCGAGCCAGAACACGTCTCGAATCTACTCCGCGAGCCGCAGGACGGCGTCTGCGTACCTGCGCGCGGCCGAGTCGGGTAGCTCGCCTGCCGGTAGCTCCGCGACGAACGAGACCTGGCCGAGCCCGTTCTGCCAGCGCGAGGCGCTGCCTTCCGGCCACGCGAGCGACCGGTACGGCACGCCGGCGAGACGCGCGTAGCGCCGCGCGGTCGCCCGGCTCGGCCCCCAGGCGCGCACGACCGCCTGCGGCTGGTGGAACCAGATCGTCACGTCGGGACGCAGGCGCAGGATCAGCTTGCGCGCGATCCGCGTCTCGCGCTGTGTCGCGGCGACGAAGTCGCGGTTGAGGTCGACGCCGCGCGCGTTGCCGCGGCTCCGGCTCGCATAGCCGTCGGGATTCAGCTGCTGGACGAGCCAGAGGTCTGCCTTCGTCTGCGAACGGGCGAGGAGCCTCGTCACCTCGATCCCTTCGCACTCGTCGCCGTGGATGCAGCCGACGACGAGGATTCGCTTCCCGCTGCCGGCGGCGTGCACGACCTCGATCAGCCGCCCCTCATGGGAGCGGCCGAGCTGCTCAGCCGGGGCCGCGAGCAGCGCGACGGCGATCAGGGCGAGCAGCACCACCCCGCGATCGTAGGGAAGGAGCGCGAGCGGAACTGTGCGGAGACGTTCGAGATCGCACGGAGCTGTCCGGGCGGACGCGTTTGCGAGAAGACGAGCTGATCCGCGTCGGGCCACCCGACCACGGCCCAGCGGCGATCGGGTGAGAGCACCGGCGGGCCAATCCCCTCGGCGTCGATCCCACGCAGCACCACCTTCGGATTGGGGTTCTCCTCGAGCGCCGCTGGTGCATGGCGATCGAGCACGGCTCCTGTATCGGCGTCCACGACGCGGACCGACCCGTCCCGACGCGCGTACGCGAGCCGGTGCCCAGGGCCGCCCTGCCAGCGAGGTGCCTGGTTCGCAGCCTGCGGATCGAGCAGACGGTCGCCCTTGCCGTTGCCGGCGACGACGCGGAGCCCGCCACTCGAGAGGTACGCGATCCTCGTGTCGGTGCGTGTCCCGCCCCAGCGCGGGAAGCGGACGTCAGGCCGCGCGAGCGTCCAGCGCACGTCGCCGTCGGGCTCGAGCGCGACGAGCTCGTTCGGCCGCGTGGCGACGACGAACCGCCCGAACGGCGACCACGACGCCTCGCGGTAGTTCCCGAGCAGCCGCTTCGAGCCGTCCTGATCGACGATCCATGCACCGGAGTCGGCGGTGACGAGCAGGCGCCCGGACGTGGGGAGGGAGAAGAGCGCCGGGTCGGCGTGCTCGACGCCGACGACCTCGCGGATCTCGTCGAGCACCGCTCGTCCGGGCGGGCTCAAGAGCCCTGCGACGACTGCGACGGTGGCCGCCACCGCCGCGATCGGCTTCCACGAGCGCCGTTGCGGCTGTGGCTCGCGCTCGGCGAACGCGCTCTCGACGACGGCCCAGGATCGCTCCCGCGCCTCGCGCTCGCCCGGGATCTCGATCCGCTCCAGCTCGCGTTTCACACCTGCTCCCTGAGCGAGTCGAGCCCGCGCCGCAGCCGCGAGTTGACGGTGCCGCGCGGCAGCGCGAGCAGGTCGGCAATCTCACCCGGCGTGTACTCGAGCAGGTGACGGAGGACGATCACGGCCCGGTGCTCCGGCGGCAGTGCGGCGATGGCCGCGAGAAGCGTGCCGTCGAGCGTGCCTGGGTCCTCCCGCGCCATGACGGCGTCCGGCAGCTCGGCCTCGGCTCGCAGCGTCCGCGCGCGCGTCCAGTCGATCGCGCGGTTGACGACGATCCGGTGCAGCCACGGACCGAACGGGCGGCGGCGGTCGAAGCGGTCGAGGTTGCGGATCGCCGCGAGGAAGGACTCCTGCGCGATGTCCTCGGCGGCGGCCGCATCGTGCACCACGAGAAACGCCGCGCGGTAGGCCCTGGGCCAGTGCAGGCGGAACAGCGCCTCGAGATCCGAGGCGGATCCACGCTGCGCAGCGCGCACATGGGCACGCTCGGAGCCCATCCGCCGACTCTACGGCCGTCGCAGGGCCAGAGGTCCGTCACGCGACCATGACGAAGCAGGCGTCGTGCGACGAACGGGCTACGCGCAGCTGCTCCATGCGCGCTCCCCGCTCACTGAAGACGCAGAGCGTGCCTTGCGAGAGCGAGGGCGTCAGCACGACGCCCCAGCCCTGCTGGACGTTGAACGAGCCGCCAGGGATGGCCGTCGAGCGCAGCAGCCGGCCGTCGAGGGCGTGGACTCGGAGGACGGCGTCGTCGCCGCTCGTGACAAAGGCGCGGTTGCCGATGAATGTGACGTGCTGCGGCGGCGCGTCGGCGCCGAGCGTGCGCACGAGCTCCCCGTCCGCCTCGTAGATCGCGATCCGCCGGCTGTCTCCGGACGTGACCCAGACCCGGCGTCCGCCCGGGGTGAAGCCGACGTCATGGGCGAGGAACGGCGGCCGCACTCGACCGACGACGCGCGGCCGGCCGGGATCCGCGAGCGAGAGCACGGCGAGCTCCGTTGCCGTGTTCCCGAGGGCGACCCAGAGACGGGAGCCGGCGCGGTCGATCCCGAGGTGCCTGCACGGCCCGCCGACAGGGACGCGGCCGACGAGCCGGCGGCCGTGCACGTCCACCACCGCGATCTCGCGCCGGCCGGAGTCGGTCACGTAGGCGAAGCGCCGGTCGGGCGAGACGGCGGCGTAGCGGGGCTCGCCGAGATCGCCTTTCACCGGACGCACGCGCAAGTCGGAGTCGATCAGCGTCAGCCGGCCTGCAGCGGTGTGCGCCACGAGCGCGGCCCGCGCGCCGATCGACTCGATGCTGCGCGGGTCGGCGGGCGTCTGCAACCGGCGATACACCCTTCCGCTCGACAGCTCCACGGCGACCACGTGCGACTCGAGATCGGCGGTGACGAGGGCGAGCGGTGTCCCGCCGCTGCTCTTCGCCAGCGCGCCCGGAGCGACCCCGAGCACGAGCGGCGCGGCGGCGGCAGCGAGGAACTCGCGGCGATTCATGCCCTCTCTACGTCCGCGCGGCGCTTTCAGGTCCGATTCGATCGAGGGACCCCCGACGGCCCGAGAGGCGTAAAGGGAGTGACCGACCGGAGGAGGAACTCATGAAGCGTCTCGCCGCTCTGCTCGCCGTCGTCCCGCTCGCAGCCGCCTGTGGCGCGAGCGCCGACGAGTCGGCTCCCATCGCGCCCTCTACTAACACTGCCGTCTTCCTGGCCCGGACCGCCGGGTCGGCAGGCCCCGTCACCGGCTACGACACCGCCAGCCTCGGGCGCCGCTTCGAGCTTCCGGGCGGCATCCGCGCAGCAGACGGCTCCGCCTACTACGCGATGGGAGCGGGAGAGCTCCGCCGCTACAGCCCGAGCACCGGCGTCGAGTTGCAGTCCTACCGGGTCGAGGACACCTGGAAGCTCGCAGGCGTGTCGGCGACGGGGCGCTGGGTCGCTCTCTCGCGCGAGCACACGGAGGTGCTCGTCCTCGACGCCAAGTCCGGTGCGACCGCACACCGGATTTCGCTGCGCGGCAACTTCCTCGTCGAGACGATCTCGGCCAAGGGCGACTTCCTCTTCCTGCAGCAGAACTACGTCGACGGCAGCTACGCCGTGCGGGGGTACGACCTCGCCGCCGGCCAGATGCTGCCGGGCTCCCTCGCCACGAAGGGCGCCACCGTACTGATGCAGGGCGTTGCCGCGGGCACGGTGGCCTCTCCCGACGGCCGCTGGCTGCTGACGCTCTACGTCGACACGAAGAAGAACAGTGCCTTCGTGCATGCGCTGAACCTGATCGACCGCATCCCGCTGTGCATCGAGATGCCGCCCTGCAACCGGTGCACGGTCGCGCAGCTGCGCCGCTGGGCGCTCGCGCTCGCCCCCGATGGACGCACGCTCTTCGCCGCGAACCCGGACGTGGGTCGCGTCGCCGAGATCCACCTGCCGACCGCGCGGCTGATCTACCAGTCGCGCTTTTCTCCCGTTCCGGGCGAGTTCGAGACGCGTGCGACCGTCGCGCCGGACGGTGGGCGGCTCGTCTTCACGAACGGTGCGGCCGTGTGGACGTACGACACGCACCGCGGCTTCGCGCAGCGGCTGCGCACCGACGGCGGCCAGGTTGCCGACCTCGGGATCAGCCCCGACGGAAGCAAGCTCTTCCTTGCCCGGCTGGGAACCTTTCCGGTGGCGCTCGAGCTGTAGTTGGGCCGCGAAGCGGCCCCTTCAGGGGTCTTCGCGCGATGAGCATCCGCTTCTTGCGGATGCTCATCTTGCGCAACTACGCAGGAACGGCTTCGGTCGCCTTCGCGATCTCCTCGACGACCTCGGCGATGTCGCGGTTGGCGTTGAAGACCCGCAGCTGGCGGTCGGAGCCGTTCCCGCGCCCGAGGATCTCGCCGATCCCCTCGAGCTCCCGCTCCGAGCCGAGCTCGCGTGCGTGCGGCGCGATTTCCTTCAGCGTCCGGCGGATCAGCTGCGCGACGGGGATGCGGTTGCGCGCACCGGTGGCGAGGTCCATCACCGGCGCCTCGAGCCCGTAGCGCGCCGCGAGCCACTTGTTCTCGGTCGTGAGAATGCGGTGGTACGAGGGGATCTGCTCGCCGCGGTCGTACTGTTCCGAGAGCTGCTTGACGAGCGCCTGGCAGTAGGCGGCGAGCGCGACGGCGTCCTCGACGCGCGTGACCGCGTCGCAGATCCTGATCTCGACGGTGCCCAACCGTGGGTGCAGCCGGATGTCCCACCAAATGTGGGTGTAGTCGGCGATGCAGCCCGTGCGCTCGAGCTGGCCGACGAGGTCGGCGTAGTCGGCGTAGTCGCGGAAGCGCGGCGGCGGGCCTGAGCGGGGGAACGCGGCGAAGACCATCTGCCGACTAGACGAGAGGCCGGTCGGCTCGCCGCGCCAGAAGGGCGATGAAGCCGAGAGCGCGAGCAGCGGCCCGAGCTGGGGGAGGAGCCCGTTGACGACCTGGATCGCCTTCTCCGGATCGTCGACCGCGACGTGCACGTGCATGCCGAAGATCAGCTCGCGTCGCGCGATGTACTGCAGCTGGTCGACGAGGTTGCGGTAGCGGTCGCGAGCGGTGATCCGCTGCCGTTCGAAGAGGCTGAAGGGGTGCGTGCCGGCCGAGCCGACCCGGAGCCCCTTCTCGCGCGCCACTGCCGTCACGTAGGCGCGGAGCTTCAGGAGCTCGCGCTGCACATCGCCGGCGTTGCGGCACACCGGCGTCGCGATCTCGAGCACCGACTGCATCAGCTCGGCGGCGATCCGGGGCTCGAGCTCGTGGCCGGAGATCGCCTGCAGGACGGTGTCGATGTGCTGGACGAGGTCGAACGTCTCCCCGTCGAGCAGCATGTACTCCTCCTCGACGCCGAGCGTGTACGGGTCGGACTCGCCGAACTTGTGCTCGAGCACGCTCCCGCCCTGCACGAGGCCCTTGCCGGTGATCGACTGCGGATAGATCTGCTTCATCCTCGAAGAACGGCCTCGGCCTCGATCTCGACACGCCAGCGTGGGTCGAGCAGGCCCTTGACGATGACGGCGGTCGATGCGGGCCGGATCTCGCGGAACACCTCCCCGTGCGCACGGGCGATCTGCTCGTAATCGTCCGCGTCGGTCAGGTAGATCCGTGTGCGCACGACGTCCTCGAAGCGAGCACCCGCCTCGCCGAGCGCGCCGCCGACGATCTCGAGGCAGAGCCGCGCCTGCTCGTACGCGTCTCCGGGCGGATCGCCGTCGCGGGGGATCGGCGCCGTGCCGGAGACGTGCACGTTCGCGCCGCTGACGACCGCCCGCGAGTAGCCGACCACCGGCTCGAACGGCGAATGGCCCGGGATGAGACGGCGCTCCACGGATCTAGTATCCAACGCCGTGGACGCCCTGCGCCAGGTCGACTCGTGGCCGGCCGGGCATGCGGCCGCCGGAGTCGCAGGCGCGGACGGCGTGATCGCCGAGCACGGCGACGTTGGGCACAGGCTCGGGTGGGGGTCGGTCACGAAGCTGCTCGTCGCCTACGCGACGCTGATCGCGGCTGAGGAAGGAGCCCTCGATCTCGACGAGCCGGCCGGTCCCGAGGGCGCGACGGTGCGGCATCTGCTCGCGCACGCGTCGGGGCTTGCCTGGGACGCTCCGAAACCGCTCGGCAGGCCGGGCGAGCGCCGCATCTACTCGAACTCGGGCTTCCTCGCGCTCGCAGATCACCTCGCAGCCCGCACGGAGATCCCGTTCGGGTCGTATCTCGACGAGGCCGTGCTCGCGCCGCTCGGACTCGCCGCGACGCTCGACGGCGACGCCGCCGGCGGGATCGTCGGCGACCTCCGCGACATGCTCCGCTTCGGCCGCGAGGCGCTCTCGCCGACGCTGATCGCGCCCGAGACGCTCGCCGAGGCGACGTCCGTCCAGTTCCCCGGGCTCGAGGGGGTGCTGCCGGGCTACGGGCGGCAGAGCCCGAACGACTGGGGCCTGGGCTTCGAGCTGCGCGACGACAAGTCGCCGCACTGGACCGGCTCGCTCAACTCCGCCGCGACCTACGGTCACTTCGGCTCGAAGCCGGGGACGGCGACGTTCCTCTGGGTCGACCCCGAGCGCGGGCTCGTCTGCGCTGCGGTCGCGGACGTGTCGTTCGGGGACTGGGCCGTCGCCGCGTGGCCGGCGCTCGCGGACGCGCTACTGGAGGAAGTCGAGGAGTAGCCGGTTGAGCTCGGCCGGCCGCTCGAGGCTCGGCAGGTGCCCGGCGCCCTCGATCGTCTCCAGCCTGGCGTCGGGGATCGCTTCGGTTAGCCGTTCGGCCATCTCCTTGATGTCGGCGACGTCCTCCGAGCCGACGACGACCAGCGTCGGCACGCCGACCTCCGCGAGCCTCGTCTCGGCCGAGAGGTCCGGCCAGACGGCCTGCACCTGTCCGTCCACGGGCAGCTGCTGCTCGTACGAGCGAAGCGTCATCGCCTCGGTCAGCTCGCGCACCTCGGGCGTGGCGCCGTCCGCCAGCCACATCCGCGCCTGTGAGGCCGCAGCCTCGTGGAGGTCGCCGCGTTCGATCGCCTCCTCTTCCTCGGCGAAGCCGGCCTGCGCTGCCTCGGACCACTCCCACGACCCGAGACCGGCGCCGATCAGGACGAGGCGCTCGACGAGCTCCGGCCGGGCCAGGGCGAGCTCCAGTGCGATCCGGCCTCCGAACGAGCAGCCGACGACTGTTGCCGGACTGTTGAGCTGCTCCGCGGCGAACCCGACGTAGTCGACGGTCGGCGGGGTGAGCGCAGCGTCGCCGAAGCCAGGCAGGTCGGCGGCGCGTGCTTGATGTCCAGCCGCCTCCAGCGCCTCGATCTGCGGCGCCCACATGCGCCGGTCGGCGATCCCCGCGTGCAGGAGCAGGACGTCACTCATCTGCAAACAGCGGTCGCAGGATCTCGTCGAAGGTGTCGCTGTCGCAGCTCGCGACGACCGCCGGCGTGATCGCGCGGACCGACGCGGTGCGCGGGATTCCCATCGCGAGCGCCACCTCCCCGAACGAGTCCCCGGGCCGCAGGAGCCGCCGCTCGCCGACTCCCGCCTGCGAGACGCTCAGCATTCCCGAGAGGACGATGTAGAAGCGATCGCCCGGATCGCCTTCGCGAACGACCGTCGCGCCGGGGTCGACGTCCTCCCGTTCAAGCCTCCCCGCCAGCTCGGCGAGCTTCGAGCCGGGCAGGCCTGCGAGGAGCTCGACGCGCGTCAGCTCGTGAACCGTGGCAGGGACATGTCTCGGGCTCACCGGGATACCGTAGCCCGATGGGGGTACTCGACGGCTGGCGGTTCTGCCCCCGCTGCGGCGTCGAGGGCGAGCACCGCGGCGACCATTTCGCCTGCCCGGCGTGCGGCCATGTCGCCTGGTCGAACCCGGCACCGGCGGTGCAGGCGCTCGTCGAGCGCGACGGCCGCCTGCTGCTCGGCCGGCGCGCGTTCGACCCGAGCAAGGGCCTGTGGGATCTCCCGGGCGGGTTTCTCGAGGAGAACGAGCATCCGCTGGACGCGCTCGTCCGCGAGCTGCGTGAGGAGACCGGGCTCGAGGTCGAGCCGCAAGGGTTCGTCGGCGTCTGGATGGAGCCGGGCTACCAGGGGCGAACCGTCCTCTGCCTGACGTGGGACGCCCGCGTCGTCGGTGGCACGGAGCGGGCGGCGGACGACGTCTCCGAGCTGATGTGGTTCGCTCCCGACGAGCTTCCCGCCGACGGCGAGCTCGCGTTTCCCCACTTCCCGGAGCTACTCGGCCTCTGGCGCGCGCGGCACCAGCACGCGTAGGGCGCGCGGCTCGATCCGAAACTGGAGCGGCGTGTCGAGCTCGGCCGGCTCGCCGTCGATCGCCGCCCGGACGTGCCGCTCCTTCGCGCCGATCTCGAGCTCGGTGCAGCTCTGCTCGTCCCACGTGATCCGCCGGAAGCCGTGCGGGATATACAGGTGCAGCCGTCCCTCGTCGAGGCGCTCGCGCTCGCCGAGCGACAGCAGCTCGAGCGTGTAGTCGTTGTTCGCGACGAGCACGAGCCGGGCGCGGACCGGCTTTCCGTTGATCGTGAAGCGCCGGAGCCGGCGGCGATGACGGAAGCTCAGCGCCAGCGCGCGCAACCGGGCGAGCGCGTTCCGGCGGCGGCGGTGGTGCTCGCGCTCGTGGACGAGAAGCGCGTAGAGCCCGAGCGAGACGTTGTTCAGAAAGAGCCGGTCGCCGACTCTGCCGACGTCGATGCGGCGCTCCTCGCCCTGGTCGAACGCGGCGAGGGCGGCAAGTGGATCGTCTCGGTCGAGCCCGAGGTCCCGCGCGAAGTGGTTGCGGGTCCCGAACGGGATGCAGACGAAGGGAACGTCCTGCTCGATCGCGACGGACGCGACCGTTGCCAGCGAGCCGTCGCCGCCGGCCATGCCGAGGACCGATGCGCCGGAGCCGCGTGCGAGCTCCTCGAGGTCGTCGCCGTCCTCCAGGAAGTGCACGTGGATGCCGCGGGAACGAGCCGCGTCGCGAAGCTCCTCGGCGCTCGGAGAGCCCGTGCCGGAGCGTGGGTTGACGATCAGGAATAGCTGCATCGAGTGAGGCCCGGCCGGCCCGAAAGATAGGCCGTTCGGCCCATGTACCCATCGGGTCGAAAGTCGATCATTTTTCCAGATGAGCGAGCGCGGCCTCCACACCATCGAAGACGATCTCTGCGAGACCTGGATCGAGGACTGGGCAGCCGTCGGCCTCTCCGAGATGGAGACGCTGCTGGCCAAGCACGCGGCCTTCCTCGGTTTTCTCGATCTCGAGACCGCCGGCGACTAGCACCTCCTTGGCGGCGCGACTCGCGCTGCGTTTGCGCTGTCGCCTGATCGGAAACGCTCGGCGCACGTGAAGCTCGACTTCCTCCTTCGCGGCACCCCGGGGCATCCGCTCCATCCGCCTCTCACCGACGCGACGATCGGGACGTACGCCTTCGCGACCGCGGCGGCCGTTCTGAGCAAGGTGGGGGTCGCGGAGACGGAGGCCGCGACCGCCTGGACGCTCGCCCTCATCGTCGGGCTCGTCTTCAGCGGCCCGACTGCGCTGACCGGCTTCGCCGACTGGCTGCAGATCTCGCGCGGGACACCGCTCTGGCGGATCGCCACCGCCCACATGATCGCAATGCTGATCGCGACCGCGTTCTTCCTCGTCGCGATCGGAGCCGGCTACAGCGACGGGATCGACGGTGCGGTCGGCGACGGCGCGTTCATCCTGACGCTGGTCGCCTTCCTCATGCTCACCGTCGGGGGCTGGCTCGGCGGCACGGTCGTCTTCAACTACGGCATGCGCGTGCTGAACCTGGTCGAGGAGCCGGCGAGCCGGGCGGCGTCACCGGTTCCCCAACCGGAGGAAGAGCGAGCCGAAAACTAGTTACTCGGCGACGAGGCCGAGGCTGCGCTCCAGGGAGCCCTTCGGCTGCGCGCCGACTGCGACTGCGGCCTGTTGGCCGTCCCGGAAGAGGACGATCGTCGGGATCGAGACGATCCCGTAGCGCTCGGCCAGCTCGCGCTCCTCGTCGATGTTCACTTTGACGAGCTTCAGCTCGCCCTCGCGCTCGGCGACGATCTTGTCGAGCACCGGCGCGACCGCGTGGCACGGCCCGCACCACTCGGCCCAGAAGTCGACGATGACGGGCTTGTCGCTCTCGAGGACCTCCTGCGTGAACGTGTCCTCTTTGACTGCAGTTGCCATTCGGGAGTTCCTTTCGCTGGTTGAGGAGCGGGTTCCCCTCGCTCCTGTCTTCAAAACGACAGGGGCGCGATCACTGTTCCCTAGAATCGAGCGCATGTTCGCACCCCTCTCGGACAAGCCCGACCACCCGGCGCTCGAGCTCGAGATCCTCGAGCTCTGGGAGCGCGAGCGGACGTTCGAGCGCCTCCGCGACCAGAACCGGCGCGGGCCGAGGTTCAGCTTCATCGACGGCCCCGTGACCGCGAACAAGCAGCTCGCGGTGCACACCGCGTGGGGCCGCACGCTCAAGGACGTCTTCCAGCGCTACAAGGGGATGCGCGGCTACCGCCAGCGCTACCAGAACGGCTTCGACTGCCAGGGACTCTGGATCGAGGTCGGGGTCGAGCGCTCGCTCGGCCTCAACTCGAAGCGCGAGATCGAGGAGTACGGCCTGGCCGAGTTCGCGCGCCGCTGCCGTGAGGCGGTCGTGGAGCACTCAGCCGACCTGATCAGAGGCTCGAAGCGCCTCGGCCAGTGGATGGACTGGGGCAACGACTACTACACCTTCAGCGACACGAATATCGAGTACGTGTGGCGGTTCCTGAAGCGCGTTCATACGAACGGCTGGCTTTATCTGGGACACCGCTCGACCGAGTGGTGCCCGCGCTGCGGCACGTCCATCTCCGCGCACGAACTGCACGGGAGCTACGCCGACCGGTCCGACCCGTCGCTCTTCGTCCGGTTCCCGCTGCTCGATCGGGAACGCGAGTCGCTGGTGATCTGGACGACGACGCCGTGGACGGTGCCCGCGAACGTCGCCGCGGCCGTGCGGCCGGAGGCGGAGTACGGCCGGCGCGAGAACGGGGAATGGGTCGCAGCCTCACGCTATCCGGACGAATCGTTCGTGGAGCGTCGGCGCGGCGAGGAGCTCGTCGGCTGGCGGTACCGCGGTCCGTTCGACGAGCTCGGCCCCGGAGCCGAGGTAGACCACCGCGTGATCCCCTGGGACGAGGTCTCGCTCGAGGAAGGAACCGGCATCGTGCACATCGCCCCCGGCGCGGGTCAGGAGGACTTCGAGCTCGGGCGAATCCACGAGCTGCCGGTCCTGATGCCGGTCGACGAGGCCGGCCACTTCAATGACAACTACGGCTGGTTGCACGGGCTCTCGACCGCCGAGGCGGCCGACCAGATCGTCGGCTGGCTCGCCGAGCACGGCTACCTGCTCGCGGCGGGCCTCTACGAGCACCGCTATCCCCACTGCTGGCGCTGCGACACGCCGCTGATCTGGCGCGTCACCGACGACTGGTTGATCGGCGTCGACGAGGTGCGCCAGCCGCTCCTCGATGCGAATCAAGACGTCGAATGGACGCCGTCCTACATGGGCAAGCGGATGGACGACTGGCTGCGAAACATGGACGACTGGAACATCTCGCGCCGCCGCTACTACGGCCTGCCGCTGCCCTTCTACCCCTGCGAGTGCGGGCACCTGAACGTGATCGGCTCGAAGGCGGAACTCGAAGAGCGCGCGACCGACGGGCTTGACCAGCTCGAGGAGCTGCGGCGGCCGTGGATCGACGAGGTGCCGATTCGTTGCGAGCAGTGCGGCGAGGAGGTGCGCCGGATCCCGGAGGTAGGCGACGTCTGGCTCGACGCCGGTATCGTCCCCTTCTCGACGCTCGGCTGGCAGAACCAGGAGTTCGTCCAGCACGGCTACGCCACCGGCGCCGCCGCGGGCTTGACCACCGCGAACCTGCACGACCACGCGTACTGGGAAGAGTGGTTCCCGGCCGACTGGGTCTCGGAGATGCGCGAGCAGATCCGGCTCTGGTTCTACTCGCAGCACTTCATGTCGGTCGTGCTCACCGGCCGCGCCCCCTATAAGCGGGTGCTCGGCTACGAGAAGATGCTCGACGAGACCGGGCGCGAGATGCACGGGTCGTGGGGGAACATGATCGAGGCCGAGGACGCGTTCGAGCGCATGGGCGCCGACGTCATGCGCTGGCAGTTCTGCGCGCAGCCGCCGGACCGCAACCTGCTCTTCGGCTTCGCGGCCGCACGCGAGGTTCAGCGCAAGCTGCTGACGCTCTGGAACTCGGTCAAGTTCTTCGTCGACTATGCGAACATCGGCTACTTCCGGCCGGAGTGGGGGACGCTGCCGAAGGAAAGCGAGCTGCGGCCGCTCGACCTCTGGCTCGTCGACCGGACGCACGCGTTCGTCCGGGAGGCGACCGCCGGCTACGAGACGTACTACACGGGCGAGGTCGTCCGTGCCTTCGAGGAGTTCGTCGACGATCTCTCCAACTGGTACATCCGCCGTTCCCGGCGACGGTTCTGGGACGGCGACCCCGTTGCGCTGCACGTGCTCTGGTTCGCGCTCGTCCAGTCGCTGCGCATCGTGGCGCCCGTGATGCCGTTCCTGACCGAGCACCTGTGGCAGGTTCTGGTCCGTGCTGTGGATGGAAACCCGCCTGTGTCGGTGCACCTGGCCGGCTGGCCGGACGCGGCCGAGCCCGACGCCGAGCTGCTGGCCGAGGTCGCCGAGACGCGTAGGGTCGTCGGGCTCGGGCACCAGGTGCGCTCCGCCTCCCGGCTGAAGCTGCGCCAGCCGCTACGCCGGCTCGTCGTCGAGGGTGCGCCGCGGGCTGCGGCTCACGCCGACGAGCTGCGCGAGGAGCTCCGTGTCAAAGAGGTCGAGTTCGGCCCGGTCGAGGCGACCGAGCTGCACGTGAAGCCGCACTTGCCGGCGCTCGGCCCGAAGCTCGGCAAGGAGCTCGGGGCGGTGCGGGCGGCGCTCGCGGCGGGCGAGTTCGAACAGCTCGAGAACGGGGGCTTCCGCGTGCTCGGCCACGAGCTCGGGTCGGACGAGGTGCTCGTCGAGCGCTCCGGCCGAGAGGGGTGGACGGTTGCCTCCGAGAACGGCGTCACCGTTGCACTCGACACGACGCTCGACGCCGAGCTCGAGCTCGAAGGCCGCGTCTACGACCTGATTCACACGCTCAACTCGATGCGTAAAGAGCAGGGGCTCGAGCTGACCGACCGGATCGCGGTCAGGCTCCCTCCGGCCGACCTCGACCTGATCGAACACCACGCGGAGTGGATCAAGGGCGAGGTGCTAGCGGTCTCGCTCGAGACCGTCGGCATCTCCGAGCCGCAGATCGCGAGGTCCTCCCACCAGGGACGCCGTCGCGTCGATCGCTAACCCTGTTGCTCGGCGAGCGCCAGCTCGCGGCGGAGCTCGACCGGTAGGCGGAAGGTGACGTCCTCGTCCACCATCCGGAACGGCTCGATCCGCTCGACCCCGCGCGCGCGAAACCAATCGCAGACGCGGGTGACGAGCTTCTCGGGCGCCGATGCACCCGAGGTGACGCCGACGGTCGTGACGCCGTCCAGCCAGGCCGGGTCGATCTCGGTCTCGTCGTCGATCAGGTAGGACGCAACCCCGCCGGCGCGCGCGACGTCGACGAGCCGGTTCGAGTTGGACGAGTTTCGCGAGCCGATCACCAGCAGGAGGTCGACTTCCTCCAGCAACTCCTTCACTGCCCACTGCCGGTTGGAGGTGGCGTAGCAGATGTCCTCTTTCTTCGGTGCGTAGATCGTCGGGAAGCGCCGGCGCAGCACGCCGATGATCTCGGAGGTCTCGTCGACCGAGAGCGTCGTCTGGGTGATGTACGCGAGACGCGCGTCCGCCGGCAGGTCGAGCGCCTCGGCCTCGGCGACGTCCTGCACGAGGACAGTCGCCTCCGGTGCCTCGCCCATCGTCCCGACGACCTCCTCGTGCCCGGCATGGCCGATCAGGACGACCGTGTAGCCGTCTGCCGCGTACCGCCGGGCCTGGACGTGCACTTTCGTCACGAGCGGGCAGGTTGCGTCGATCACGTTGTGGCCGAGCGCAGCTGAGGCCGCGTTCACCGACGGCGCGACGCCGTGGGCGGAGAAGACGATCGTCGCGCCCTCCGGCGCCTCGGACTCGGAGTCGACGAAGATCGCGCCGCGCGCCTCGAGCTCACGGACGACGTGGATGTTGTGGACGATCTGCTTACGGACGTAGACCGGCGGGCCGTAATGCTCGAGCGCCAGCTCCACGGTCTCGACGGCGCGCTCGACTCCGGCGCAGTAGCCGCGGGGCGAGGCGAGCAGGACGCGTTCGACCATGGCAGCGATGGTAGCGGCGGGCAGCGAAAAGGCCCTGCCACGTCGGGGGGTCGTCGCGGCAGGGCCTTTCCAATGCTCCCCGCGCAAAGCGCGGTTCGCATCGCCCAGACAGTCACGCTAACTCGCGCAGGCGACCGGTTCCAATAGGCCGGACGGCCCATCTTTCAAAGCAGCATGGCTCGCACTATCATCCGTAGTCGCCCAGTGGACACAGTGACTCAGGCGGTGCTGTTCAACGCGGTGCCGCTGCTCATTCTGGCGGTGCTCTACCTCACCGTGGGCGTGGCGCTCGCAGCGGCTCTGAGGCGGGAGGGACGCAGCGCGCGTGAGCCTAGCTCTGCCGCTGCGCTGACCTTCCTGTGCGTCGGGCTGGGCGCGGCCGTCGTCGGCATTCAGCTCCTCGTCGAGCGCGAGCCGATCGGTGGCAACGCACTCGTCGCCTTTGCCGCGATCCTGCTCGCGCTCGTCCCGGCGATCGTGGTCGTGCGCAACTGGGCCGACCGCGGCCTGCTCGGAGGCGGCGCGCAGCAGGACGCGGAGCAGTCCTCGTCGCTCCGCGAACGCGAGCTCGAGCGCGGCTTCTACCGGATCGCCGCGGTTCTGAGCGAGCCGCTCTCCGCGAACGCGACGCTCGACGCGGTCGCCCAGGCAGCCGCCGAGGCCCTCGGCGGCGACTCGGCAGCCGTGCTCCGGACCGGGGGAGGCGAGCTGGAGCTCGTGGGCGCGTACGAGCTCGCGGAAGGGCTGGCGGACTATCTCCGGGACGAGGGAGCCGGGCTGACGTCCGGAGCCCGCGCCGGAAAGGTGCTCGCCTCACGGCAGCTCAGCGGCGACAGCCGCTTCGAGGCCGGGCTCGCACCGGCGGCCGAGGCTGCCGGCCGGCGCTCGCTGCTTGCAGTGCCGCTGCCGGAGCCGGACGACGACCGGTTCGGGCTCGTGCTCGTGTTCTTCCGCGACGAGCACGTCTTCGAGGATGCGCAGCTGGAGCTCGCGGGCCACGTCGCCGCCGCCGCACGAGGCGCCTTGGAGCGAAGTGAGCTGTACGAGCGCGAGCGTCGGTCTCGCGCACTTGCCCAGCGGCTCGCCAAGGCGGGGCGGGAGCTCGCCGGCGAGCTCGATCCGGACAACGTTCTCGACCACACCGTCCGCCACGCAGCGGAGCTTCTCGGCGCCGACGGTGCCTCCGTGCGCCTGCTGGAGGACGACGAGGTGGTCGTCCGTGCGGCGACGGGCAGCGGCGAGCTCGACGTGGTCGGGGCGGCAGCGCCCTCGACCGGCTGGCTCGTAGGCGACATCGTGCAGACGCGCTCGACCCGAGCGATCGCCGACGTCCGCGAAGACCGGCGCCTCGTCAACACCGATCCGATGCTCGACGCCGGCTACGCGGCGTATCTCGGCGTGCCGATGGTCGGTCCCGACGCCGCGGTCCACGGCATCCTCGCCGTCTACGGAAACCGGCCCCGGGAGTGGCGCGACGAGGAGGGTGACGCGCTGAACGCGCTCGCCGCCGCCGCAGCGGCCGCGCGCTCGAACGCCGAGCTCTACCAGGGGGTCAGCCAGGAGCAGCAGCGCAGCGAAGCGATCCTCGCCAACGTCGCCGACGGGATCGTCGCCGTCGACCGCGACGGTGACGTGGTGCTCTGGAACCCGGCCGCGGAGCGCGTCACGGGCGTGCCCGCGAGCGAGGCGCTCGGACGGACGCCTGCCGAGGCTCTCGGCCGGCCCCTCGAGACGGGCGAGAGCATCTCGGCCGCCGGCAGCCGCCTGGTGCCGATTCGGCGCGGCGGCGAGGAGGTCTGGCTCTCCCTGAGCGAGGCGGTGATGACCGACCCCGCAGGCGCCATCGCCGGGCGCATCTATGCGTTCCGTGACATCTCCGCCGAGCGGAGCGTCGAGCAGATGAAGTCGGACTTCGTCTCCACCGTCTCGCACGAGCTCCGCACGCCGCTGACCTCGATCTACGGATTCGCCGAGACGCTGCTGCGGCAGGACGTCCTCTTCGGCGAGGAGGAACGGGCGACGTTCCTCCGTTACATCGCCTCCGAGTCGGAACGCCTGACGGCGATCGTCGACCGCCTGCTCTCGGTCGCCCAGCTCGACAGCGGCGACATGGCCGTTCAGCTCGCCGCAACCGACGTCGGCGCCGTCGTCAGCGCTGCGGTGCGCTCGGTCGAGGCGCAGGACGGCCAGTTCGGGCACCGCTTCGTCGTCGCCCTATCCGACGAGCCGCTCTCGGCCGAGGCCGACGGCGACAAGCTGGGCCAGGTGCTGGCGCACCTGCTCGACAATGCGGTTCGCTACTCGCCCGCGGGCGGGACGGTGACCGTGGCGGCGCGGCGCCGCGAGGACGCCGTCGAGGTGAGCGTCGAGGATCAGGGTGTCGGCATTCCCCACGCCGAGCAGGAGCGGATCTTCCGCAAGTTCTACCGCGGCGATGCAGCCGCGGGGACGGTCGGCGCGGGTGCAGCGGGTCTCGGCCTGTTCCTCGCCGACGGCCTCGTCAAGGCGATGGGCGGCCGGATCTGGGTCGACTCCGAGCAGGCGAAGGGCTCGACGTTCGTGCTCGAGCTGCGGGCGACCGCGACTGAGACATGACAGATCCGGGTAGGAGCCGCACGGGATGACGCGCGTTCTGGTGATCGACGACGAGGCGCCGATTCGGCTGCTTTGCCGTGTCAATCTCGAGGCTGAAGGGATGTCGGTGCTCGAGTCCGGCGACGGGCCCTCCGGCCTCGAGGCGGCGCAGACCGAGGAACCGGATGTGATCCTGCTCGACGTGATGATGCCCGGCCTCGACGGGTGGGGCGTGGCCGAGGCGCTGCTCGAGGACGAGCGCACCGCGTCGATCCCGATCATCTTCCTGACCGCGCGGGCGGAGTTCCGCGACCGTGCTCGCGGCCTCGACATCGGCGGAGTCGACTACATCACGAAGCCGTTCAATCCGGTCGAGCTGGCGCCGCTTGTGCGGGGGCTGCTCGACCGGCTGGACCGTGGCGAGCTCGACGAGCTGCGGCGCGAGAAGCTCAGCGAGCTGCGTGCGCTGGCCGACAGCTCCGGCTGAGCAGCGCGGAAGGCGTAAATCTAGGAGCCGGCGAAGTCAGCCGTGATGACGGTCGCGCCGGGGTAGCCCAGGAAGTTCCCCACGCGCGCGCCGATTCCGACGCGGTTCCAGCCCGGCCGGAGCAGGTTCGCGCGATGGCCCGGGCTTGCCATCCACATGTCGACGATGTTGCGGGCACCGGCGAGCCGCCCCGTGCCCCAGGCGAGGTTCTCGCCGAAGGCCGGGCCGCGGGCGCCGCTCTGCGCGAGACGCTCGGCGAACGCACCGTGCGTGAAGACGTCCTGGGCGATCATGGTCGCGGAGTAGTTCCGAGCCGAAGCGAGCAGCTTTGCGTCGACCTTGAGCGGCCTGAGGTTGTGGGCGGCGCGGACCTCGTTGACCGCTCCGAGCAGCGTGCGCTCGCTCTTGCTCATGGTCGCCGCCTGGGCCGCAGGCACCAGCGCAAAGCTGAGGAAGACGGCGAGTAAAAGTCTGCAAATATGACTTGAAATCTGCATAAAAGGCAGGATGCCGACCATATCGGACGGAAACTTCCCCCGTCGGGGGGATCGGTTGTAAAGAAGGCGTTAGCGCGCGGTCTGCGCAATCAGGATCGCGGCGAGCACGATCGCCCCGCCCACGAGCTGCGCGCCGCCGAACGACTCGCCGAGCCAGAGGAACGCAACCGCGCTCGCCGCCACCGGCTCGAGCATCGCCACGATCCCGACCCGGGTGGCGGAGATGTGACGCAGCGCGGCGGCGACGAGCAGGAACGTCACCATCGTCCCGGCGAAGACGATGTAGAGGAGCAGGAGCCAGACCGGGAGCGAGAACCGCTCCAGGTGGCCGAGCAGCGACACGCTGTCGTCGAGCCGGCTGCTCGGGAACCGCCACAACGGCTGCACCGCCGCCCAGAACAGGGCCGCGAAGAGGAAGCCGTAGGCCGTCAGCGAGGCCGGGTCGCGCCAGCGCACGGCGTGCTCCGCCATCAGGACGTAGACCGCGTAGGCGCCGGCTGCACAGAGCGCTGCCACAACGCCGACCCCGTCGAGCGAGAGCCCGCTCCAGACCTCGACGACGATCGAGAGGCCGATCAACGCGAGCGCGAGCGCCAGCCAGATCCGTCTCCGGATCTGCTCCTTGAACACCGCCCACGCCCAGATCGCGATCAGGATCGGCGCGATGTACTCGATCAGCAGCGCGATCCCGATCGGCAGCCGGCCGATCGAGACGAAGTACAGCCACTGCACGAGCGCGACCCCGGCGATCCCGAAGGCGATCAGGTAGGGCAGCTCGCGCCGCGACAGCCGCAAGGACTCGCGCCGCGTCAGCACGAGGATCAGCGCGAAGCCGAGAAAGGCACCGGTCGCCCGCACCTGCGTCAGCTCGAGCGGCGAGAGGCCCGACTGGAGCACGACCTTCGAGACCGTGCCGTTCAGTGCAAAGAGGAGCGCCGCGGAGACGATCATCGCGTAGCCGACCGCCGGCCGCCGCTCACGCCCCGGCTCGCCGGGGATATACGCGACGTCGGCCAAGGCCCCGCGACGCTACCAGCGTCGGCCCGCTCTACACTCCGACGATCGGGGCGTGGCGCAGCCTGGTAGCGCGCTCGCTTTGGGAGCGAGAAGTCGCCGGTTCGAATCCGGCCGCCCCGACCTTATTGCAGCAGTCGGAATCTGCGGAAGCAGATTCCGACTGCGCGAAGATCCCTGAAGGGTCGCTTCGCTCCCGGCTCACGGATCGACGGGGAAGATCCCGAGCTCGAATCGTTGCTGGAGTTCTCGCGCTCGTTACTTCGTGCGGCGGTCTTCGCCGGCGCGGCGGTCCGTGCCGGAGCGGCGGTCGGTGCCGAGCGGCTCTCCCGCCGGCGAGCGGCGCTCGTCGCCGGTGCGGCGGTCTGTGCCCGAGCGGCGTTCCTCGACCGGTTCCGAGTCCGGTGTCGAGCCAAAGAGCGACCGCAGAAAACGACGGATCGCAGTCATGCTCGTGCCATTCGTCCTCATGTCGCGGCGTCCTGCTCGGCGAAGAAGCGAATCGCGTAGAACGCGAATGCGGCGAAGAAGACGACCGCCTCGGCGGCCGCCATCGAGACGCCCGCGATCTGCTGGTCGAGGATGGCAGACAGGCCCCACAGGCCTGGTCCATCGGCGTAGAAGTCGTAGATCGGCTCGGGCACGAGCGCCATCACCAGCCCGATCGGGCTCGCCAGCAGGAACGCGGCGAAGAGATAGGCGGCCTTGGCGCCGGACGAGATCGAGCTGTGGATCACCGGCCACCAGAGCAAGACGCCGGTGACGAAGTAGAGCGCGTGCTCGAGGTGGAGCAGCGAATGGGGGTGGCGGAGCGCGGCGTCATAGATCCAGGGCAGGTGCCAGACGCCGTAGTTGACGACCCAGATCGCGAGCGCGGCGAGCGGGTTGACGCTCGGGGCGCGCGCCGCGAGCGCCGGCGGGATGCCGAGCACGGCGAGGAGCGGCGCCCACTCCGCCAGCACGACGTTCTGGATCAGGTGCACAGAGAGGAGGTAGCCGAGCGAGATCGTCTCGATCGGCGTGATCGTGACCGCGAGCACGAGGGCCATCGCGGACAGGAAGCTCGCGATCCGCCAGCGGGGCGCCGGGAAGCGCCGCAGGGCCCACAGGTAGGCGACCGTCAGGGCCGGGACGACCACCAGCGCCTCGGCGTTCCACGACCACGCGTACGGATCCACGGCGGCTACGCTACGTCACCTCCGCGCGGGTGTAGCTCAATGGTAGAGCCCTAGCCTTCCAAGCTAGTTACGAGGGTTCGATTCCCTCCACCCGCTCTGTGCGACGCCTCGTCATCGCCGGTCTCGGCGCACTGGCACTCGTTCCGGCCGCTACTGCGGCGCCGGGGTTCTCGCATGGCGTCGCCGCGGGCGAGATCACCTCGACGAGCGTCATCCTCTGGACGCGCTCGAACGAGCGGGGAACGGTCCGCCTGAACGTCTGGCCCGACCCGCGCAAGGGAATGCCCGTCGTACAGGTCGAGCTGCGAGCGCGCGCAGAGCACGACCAGGTCGTCCAGCGGCGCGTCCACGGACTGTTGCCGAACCGTCGCTACGTCTATTCGTTCTCGGTTCCGTTTCGGCGCAGCCGCCTCGTCAGCCACGGGTTCTTTCGCACCGCGCCACGGCCCTCGGATCCACAGACGATCCGGTTCGCGATCACGGGTGACGCCGACGGCACCGACGATCCGAAGACGGGGAAGCCGGCATTCAACCTCTTCGAGGTGTACGGGCGGATGGCGACCGAGCGGAACCATTTCAACATCAACCTCGGCGACACGATCTACTCGGACAGCGAGGTCGGCGGTGTCCCGCCCGCGCTCACGATCCCGGCGAAGTGGGCGAAGTACAGGCAGAACCTCGGCTTCGGCCACCTGCGGAACCTTCGCCGCGCGACCGGGCTCTACAGCCACTGGGACGATCACGAGTTCATCAACGACTTCTCGCGGCCCGAGCACGGCGCGGGCGTCTACAGCCGCGGCGTGGTCGCATTCACCGACTATGCGCCGGTGACGTGGACCGGCCGTGACGGGCTCTATCGGACCTTCCGCTGGGGCAAGCATCTCGAGCTCTTCTTCCTCGACGAGCGCTCGTTCCGCTCCGCGAAGGTGCGAACGGTGTGCGCGAACGATCTGGCGCCGACCGCGCCGCAACCGGTGCGGAACGCGTTCGCGGCGCTCGTGCCCTCGCTCCTGAACCTCGTGCCGCAGGCATGCCTGGACGCTCTCGCCGACCCGTCTCGGACGATGCTCGGAGCACGGCAGTACGCAGCCTTCACGCGTGCGATCAAAGCGTCGACCGCGACCTGGAAGGTGATCGTCAACGAGGTCCCGATCCAGCAGTTCTACGCCCTGCCCTACGACCGCTGGGAGGGCTATCCCGCCGAGCGCGAGCGGCTGCTCCGCTATCTGCAGGCAAACGTGAAGAACGTCGTCTTCCTCAGCACGGACACACATGCGAACTTCGTCAACGAGGTGCGGCTGCGCACGCTCGAGGCCGGCGGCCCCGTCGGCACCGGGATCTGGGAGGTAGTCACCGGCCCGGTCGCGACGAACACGCAGAACCGGGAGGTGGACGAGACACTCGGCCGCCCCGGGCTGGGCTCCGCGATCGTCGCGCTCTTCTACAAGCCGCAACCGCCCCGTGGGGTGGGAATGGCGTGCTCGAGCGGGAACGTCTACAGCTATGCCGAAGTCCGCGTCGCGGGCGGGACGCTGACCGTGTCGCCGAAGGACCGGCAGGGCAGGCTCGTGCGCGAGGAGACCGGCGGCGCCTGCGGCCCGTTCGTTTTCAAGGCCAAGTAGGAACGCCCTCGCCGCTCCCGAAGGTGGCTCCATGGAGGAGCGCCTCGTCCGCTTCCGCCCGCGCGCGATCCTGATCGTGCTCGGGATCATCCTCGCGGGCATCATCATGATCGAGATCGTCCGGGCGGCGCAGGGTGTCCTGATCTGGATCTTCGTCGCGATCTTTCTCGCCCTCGCGCTCAACCCGGCTGTCGAGGGGCTGCAGCGGCGCGGCGTCCGGCGGCGAGGGCTCGCGGTCACGATCGTCTTCGTCGGCGCGATCCTCGCGATCGCCGCGCTCGCCGCCACGATCATCCCGACGATCGTCTCCCAGGTGAACGACTTCGTCGATGCGGTGCCGGGCTACGTCGAGGATCTGACCGCCGGGCGCGGCCGGCTCGGGTTCCTGGAGCGCGAATACCAGATCACCGAGCGGGTGCGTGAGGCGCTCTCCGAGGGTGGCGCCTCCAAGCTGCTCGGGTTCTCGGGTACGGCGATCGCGGTGACGAAGGGCGTCGTCACGGCCGTCGTCGCGACCCTCACGATCGCGTTCCTGACGCTGTTCATGCTGCTCGAAGGGCCAATGTGGGTCGAGCGGATCTACGGCCTGCTGCCGGCCGAGCAGCAGCCGCGCTGGCGCAAGGTCGGCTACGACATCTACCGGACGATCGGCGGCTACGTGACCGGCAACCTGGCGATCAGCCTGATTGCGGGCGTCGTCTCGACTGCGGTCCTGCTTGCGGTCGGCGTCCCGTATGCGGTGGCACTGGGGCTCGTCGTGGCGATCCTCGATCTGATCCCGCTCGCCGGAGCCACGATCGCGGCGATCCTCGTCACGACGATCGCGTTCCTCGATTCCCCGACGTCGGGTGTGATCGTGCTGATCTTCTTCGTCGTCTACCAGCAGCTCGAGAACCACGTCCTCCAGCCGGTCGTCTACGGCCGCACCGTGCAGCTCTCGCCGCTCGTCGTGCTGATCGCCGTGCTGATCGGCGCCAAGCTCGCGGGGGTGGTCGGCGCGCTTGCTGCGATCCCGGTCGCGGGCGCGGCGCAGGTGATCCTGCGTGACTGGCTCGAGCACCGGCGGCGCGGGCCGACCCGTTCGCCGGCCACGACCACTCCCACCGTCTGAGCTCCGCTCCCCCATTCGGATGATCAGCCGTGCCGGCGTACGTCCGATGACATCGGCATGGGACGTCGTCTCACCCGGATCGCTGTCGTCTGCGCGCTTGCGGTACTCAGCGTCGGTGTTGCCGGTGCAAACGCGGTCGGGACGCCGGTCCGAACGATCAGCTCGGCCAACCAGCTCGAGAGCCAGGTGCTCGGTGAGCTGAACGCGGTCCGCCGCAGCCACGGACTGGCGCCGCTGCGGCTCTCACGGCCGCTCTCGGCCGCAGCCGAGGCGCATTCGCGCTCGATGGGCGCCCACGGCTTCTTCAGCCATGAGTCTCGCGACGGGTCGGAGTTCTGGACGCGGGTCAAGCGCTGGTACGGCCCGAGCGGCTACCGCAGCTGGGCCGTGGGCGAGAACCTGCTCTGGTCGTCCGGTCAGCTCAGCGCCGGCGCGGCCGTCAAGCTCTGGATGGGCAGCCCGGGCCACCGCAAGAACATCCTCGAGCCGCGCTGGCGAGAGATCGGCCTGTCGGCGGTGGCGGTCTCCTCCGCGCCCGGCGTCTACCGCGGCCGCGACGTCACCATCGTCACCTCAGACTTCGGCGTCCGTTCCTAGCCAACGGCGCCGTTACGCTGTCCGCGAGCGCCCGTAGCTCAGTGGACAGAGCGACGGACTTCTAATCCGTTGGCCGCAGGTTCGAATCCTGCCGGGCGCAAAGAGCGACGGAGGGGCGCCGCGTTCCGGCGCCCCTCCTGCGTTACCGGGCTAGCGGCTGAACGTGCGCCGCGCGGGGGCGCTCGTCAGCCCCGAGGTGTCACGCGCCTGCAGCGTGACCGTGTACCGGCCCTTCCCGCGGAACCGCTGTGCGGGCACCCAGTTGCGGGTGTAGACGCCGCACGGATTCGGCGCGATCAGCGTCGAGAACCGCCGTGTCTGGGAAGCCCGGGCGGGCCGCGAGTCGGTGGCCAGAACGGTCAGGTTCTTCTGCGTGTCGTCGCAGACCCGGAACCTCGCGTAGACGCGGGCGCCCAGGAACCGCACCGAGACGATTGTCAGCGTCGGCCGCGTGTTCGTCACCGCGACGGTCGGCTCGACGATCGCGGTCACCGCGGAGAGCGCTGAGCCCGAGCCGTTCGTGTTCCGGGCAGTCACACGAACCCGCAGCCGGAAGCCGAGATCCGCATTCCGGACGCCGTAGGTCTTCCCGTTCGCACCGGCGACGGGCAAGCAGCTGGTGCCGTCTGCATCGCACTGCTGCCACTGGTAGGCGTACGCCGTCGGACTGTTCGTCCAGCTGCCTTCCTCTGCCGTCAGCTCCTCGCCGACCCGGGCCTCGCCCGTGATCGACGGGCGGGCGGTGTTCTGCGGCGCGGCGCTCGCCGTGACGACCGCCGTCGGGTTCGAGCGGGCCGCGTTCGCACCGTCGGCGTTCACGGCCAGGACCCGGACCCGCATCGTCCGGCCGGCGTCCGCGGCGGTCAGGAGATACGTCTTCTCGACCGCGCCGGCCACGTTCGCGCAGCCGCCGCCGGCACCGCCGCACCGCTGCCACTGGTACTGGAAGGCGGTCGGGTTGTTCGTCCAGGTGCCGTTCTGCGCCGTCAGTGTCTCGCCCACCTTGGTCGTGCCGGTGATCGACGGCAGCGTCGTGTTGGTCGGAGCCGCTGCCGAAGCGACCGTTGCGAAGCTGAGTGCGAGCAGCGACCCGGCCAAGAGCATGACCAGGCTGCGTCCCACGGTTCGGTGGTTCTTCATCAGATGTCCCTCCTCAACGTTGCGTAGAAGAGGGTTGTTCTCGTTTCGGACGAGCCGAAAGCCTCGCAGGACTATGTCTTACAAATCGCAAACACCGCACGCTACCGCGGATTCCGGCCCTGCGACCGAAAAAAATGGCCCCGGGAGGAATCGAACCTCCGCGCGCAGGTTCGAAGCCTGCCGCTCTATCCACTGAGCTACGGGGCCGGCAAGGCCAGCACGGACGTTCAGTATGCCCCACGACTCCCAGCTATCCTGTGCTCGTCACGGTGGCGGTAGCTCAGTTGGTAGAGCCCCGGGTTGTGGTCCCGGTGGTCGCGGGTTCGAGTCCCGTTCGCCACCTCTTCCTTCCGTCGCATGATTCGTGATCCGCGGGAGCGGATCACGAATCGCGCAGACCCCTGAAGGGTCGCTTCGCTCCCGGCCGGGATGCGGAACAAGCTTCGCACCTGACTATCCTTGGCTCATCAGCGGGCGTGGCGGAACTGGCAGACGCGCCGGGTTTAGGTCCCGGTGGGCTTCGGCCCTTGGAGGTTCAAGTCCTCTCGCCCGCATCGACTGTTCTCTGCTGTCCGGCCGCTGGTGCAGACTCCTCGGCGATGGCTGAAGTGATTCCGATCGAGGGCGCCGGGTCGACGGCGAAGACCCGGAACCCTGTGGCGGTGGCGATCCTCTCGATCATCACGATCGCGATCTACCTGATCTTCTGGTGGTACTACATCAACCGTGAGCTCGCCGACCTCGGCCGTGCAAAGGGAACCGCCGAGCTCGGCGATAGCCCGGCCAAGTCCACGCTGGCACTCTTCCCCGGCGCGCTGCTGATCGTCCCAGCGATCTGGACGACGGTGACGACCTTCAAGCGTGTACAGGCGGCTCAGCGGTTGACCGGGCAGGCGCCGATCAACGGCTGGCTCGGTCTCGTGCTCTACGTCGTCATCTCGCCGGCGCTCTACGCGTACATGCAGAGCGGGCTCAACGGGGTCTGGAAGGCACAATCCCAGACCCAAACGCAGCTCGAGGCTCCGGCCCCCCAACCCTCCTAGGCCGGCGCGAGCAGGCGAATCCGCTCGACCGCGCGCCGCAGCCCCTCCTCGTCGAAGAGGTGCGGAATGCAATTGCCGAGCTCGTGCGCGGGGCCGTCGAGCTCGTCCGAGCCGGCCGCCGCGTTGATCGCATAGCGGACGGGGATCTCGTGGCAGACCACGAGGATCCGCTGCTCCGAGCGGGCGAGCAGGCGTTCGTACGCAACCGCGTAGCGCCGGGCCGCGGCGTCGAGGCTCTCGCCGCCGGGAAACGCATCGGCGCGCGTGTGCTGCTGCTTCCAGGCCCGGTAGTCGTCGATCGACCGGCCTTCGAGCTCCCCGACGTCGATGTCGTCGAGGAGCGGCTCGAGCTCGACGGGCACCGATCGTCCTTCCAGCGCGATCCTGGCCGTCGCGCGGGTCCGGCCGAAGCGGGTGTGCACGCAGAGGTCGAGCTCGAGCCCGGCCAGTTGCAGAGCGAGCCCGGCCGCCTCGGCCTCTCCCTGCGCCGTCAGGCCGACCGCGACGGACGGGTCTCCGTTGACCCGGCGGATGACGTTCAGCTCCGACTGGCCGTGGCGAACGAGGACGAAGATCCGCACGCGGCTACCCTACGCGCGTCGTGAACGTCCTCTTCCTCTGCATCGGCAACGCGGGACGCTCGCAGATGGCGCAGGCGTTCCTCGAGCGGCTCGGCGGGCACGAGGTTCGCTCCGCCGGCAGCCGCGCCGAGTCACACCTCCATCCTCTGGTGGTCGTGGCGATGGACGAGATCGGCTACGACCTCTCCAATCGAACCCCGCGCCAGCTCGAGCCGGCTGCCGACGCGGCGTGGGCGGACGTGGTCGTGACCATGGGCTGCGGCGACGTCTGCCCGGTCCTCCCCGGCACGAGCTATGTCGACTGGGGCCTCGAGGACCCGGCCGGAAAGCCACTCGAGCGCGTCCGCGAGATCCGCGACGAGATCGAGCGACGGGTCGGCGAACTCGCCCGCGAGCTCGACTCGGCGCGCACGGCCTCTGCTTGAATGACCCAATGACGACCCAGGTCGAGGAGCTCGGCGGCGACACAGTCCGCCTCACGGTGGACGTGCCGGCGCACGACGTCCACCACGCGGTCGAGCACGCCACCTCCGATCTCGCGTCGTCGGTCAAGATTCCCGGCTTCCGGCCCGGCAAGGTGCCGATCCCGGTCCTGCAGCAGCGCCTCGGCATGGAGCGCATCTACGCCGAGGCCGTCGACAGCCACATCTCCAGCTGGTTCTGGAACGCGGCCGCCCGCGCTCGGATCAGGCCGGTCGCGCAGCCCCAGTTCGACTACGAGCTGCCGACCGAGGATCAAGCGCCCTGGCAGTTCACGGCCACGGTTCCCGTGCAGCCGAAGGTCGACGTCGTCGACTGGACGACCCTCGAGGTGGGCAAGCCGGACGCAGAGGTGCCCGAGGAGCTGATCGCGCAGGAGCTCGAAGCGCTGCGCGAGTCGGTCGCAGAGCTCGTGCCTGCCGACGAACGCCCGGCTCAGGTCGGCGACACCCTCGTCGTCGACATCGTCTCGCCCGACGGCGAGGCACAGCGCGACACCGTCGTCGAGCTCGGCGCGGGAAGACTCGTCGAAGAGGTGGAAGCCGCGCTCGTCGGCGCGTCGGTGGGCGAGACGAAGAGCGTCACCTACGAGCTCGCCGACGACACGACCGCCGCGGCCGAGATCACGGTCAAGGAGATCCGGGGGAAGCTGCTGCCCGACCTGGACGACGAGCTCGCGCGCTCCGCCAGCGAGTTCGACACGATCGCCGAGCTCCGCGCCGAGATCCAGGGCCGATCTGCAGGAGCAGCTCGAGGCCGAGATCGCGGATGCCTTCAGGGCGAACGCCGTCGATGCGCTCGTCGTCGCGTCGAAGGTCAGTCCGGCCGGGCCGCTCGTCGAATCGCGCACCCGCGAGCTGCTGACCGGGTTCATCCGCTCGCTCGAGCGGCGCGGCATTGCGCCCGAGACCTACTTGCAGCTGACCGGCCGGACGGCCGAGCAGCTGACGGCGTCGATGCAGATGGAGGCCGCTCTCTCGGTCGCGCGCGAGCTGACGCTCGAGGCCGTGGCCGACCAGCTCGGCATCACGGTCTCCGACGACGAGGTCAAGCAGCTGATTCGCGAGCAGGCGGAAGCGGCGGACGAGGACGCCGAAGCCGTGATCGAGGAGCTCTGGGAGCAAGGCCGCCAGGAAGACCTGCGCGAGGACCTGCGGTTGCGCGCCGCGCTCGACCGAGTCGCGGCTGAGGTCAAGCCGATCCCGATGGAGCAAGCGGCCGCACGCGAGGCGATCTGGACACCCGACAAGGAAAAGCCCGAACAAGAGACAACACTGTGGACACCCGGTAACTAGACGCGTCCGGAAGCTAATTCGTTGACTGGAAGCAAGGAGCCTGCATGAGCCCGTTGATCCCGATGGTGATCGAGCAGACCTCGCGGGGCGAGCGTTCGTTCGACATCTACTCCCGCTTGCTGAACGAGCGGATCATCTTTCTCGGAACCCCGGTCGACGACCAGATCGCGAACCTGATCGTGGCGCAGCTCCTGCACCTCGAGTCGGAGGATCCGGACAAGGACATCTCGATGTACATCAACTCACCGGGTGGCTCGGTCTATGCCGGCCTCGCGATCTACGACACGATGCAGTTCGTCAAGCCGGACATCCAGACGACGTGCGTCGGGATCGCGATGAGCATGGGCGCGCTCTTGCTCGCGGGCGGCGCGGCAGGGAAGCGGTTTGCGCTGCCGAACGCAAAGATCCTGATCCACCAGGTGTCGGGCGGCTTCCAGGGACAGGCGACCGACATCGAGATTGCGGCGCGCGAGACGATCGCGCTGAAACGACGGCTCGAGGAGATCTTCGCGCACCACAGCGGGCAGGAGATCGAGAAAGTGTCGAAGGACATGGAGCGCGACTACTTCCTGACCGCGCAAGAAGCTCACGAGTACGGAATCATTGACAGAGTGATCGAGCACCGCTAGCCCGCCAGCTTTTTCGTCCTAGACCTAGCTCAATCGACGAAACCGAGGTACAAGAAGACATGGCCCGCGCGTCCGAAGGCAACGAGCAGCTCCTCTGCAGCTTCTGCGGCAAGAGCCAGCGACAGGTCAAGAAGCTGATCGCGGGCCCCGGCGTCTACATCTGCGACGAGTGCATCGATCTCTGCAACGAGATCATCGACGAGGAGCTGACAACGCCGACGCAGCTCGACCTCGACAACCTGCCGCGCCCGCTCGACATCTACTCCGTGCTGAACGACTACGTCGTCAGCCAGGAGGAAGCGAAGCGGACTCTTGCTGTCGCGGTCTACAACCACTACAAGCGCGTCCGGATGGGCCAGGAGGACGGCGACGTCGAGCTGCAGAAGTCGAACATCCTCCTGCTCGGCCCCACAGGCTGCGGGAAGACGCTGCTGGCGCAGACGCTGGCGCGGATCCTGAACGTGCCCTTCGCGATCGCCGACGCAACGGCGTTGACCGAGGCGGGCTACGTCGGCGAGGACGTCGAGAACATCCTCCTGAAGCTGATCCAGGCGGCCGACTTCGACATCAAGAAGGCCGAGACCGGGATCATCTACATCGACGAGGTCGACAAGATCGCGCGCAAGGCGGACAACCCGTCGATCACGCGCGACGTGTCGGGCGAGGGCGTGCAGCAGGCCCTGCTGAAGATTCTCGAGGGGACAGTCGCCTCGGTTCCGCCGCAAGGCGGACGCAAGCATCCGCACCAGGAGTTCCTCTCGATCGACACGACGAACATCCTCTTCATCTGCGGCGGCGCGTTCGCCGGCCTCGACAAGATCATCGGCAGGCGGATCGGCAAGAACTCGGTCGGCTTCGGTGCCGACGTGCGTTCGCGCCACGGCGAGGAGTCCGCCGAAGTGCTGGCGGACGTCATGCCCGAGGACCTGCTCAGCTTCGGATTGATCCCGGAGTTCATCGGACGCCTACCGGTCATCTCCGCCGTGCACCAGCTGCGGCGTGAGGATCTCGTCCAGATCCTGACCGAGCCCAAGAACGCGCTCACGCGCCAGTACCAACGCTTCTTCGGCTACGACTCGATCGAGCTCGAGTTCCGTGACGACGCGCTCTGGGAGATCGCCGACAAGGCGCTCGCCCGCGAGACCGGTGCTCGCGGCCTCCGATCGATCATCGAGAACGCGCTCCTCGACGTCATGTTCGAGCTTCCCTCGCGGAAGGACGTCTCCAAATGCGTGATCACGAAGGAGACGATCTCGAAGGGCCTGAAGCCGACGCTCGTCACGAGCGCCGACGGCATCGTCGACGAGCCGGACGCGCTCGCCGAAGAGTCCGCTTAGCTCTTTCTTGCCACAATCATCACGAGGCTCTAACGTCGCCCTAATAGGGTCGGCCGATGGAGGGCGTCATGTGGGCGAAGGCTCCTCTCGCAGCAGCGGCTGCGTTCCTCGCCACGGTGGTGGCGGCTGTGGGCGCGGCAGCTCCCGCAGCGCCGGCGCCGCGCGGCTCGATCCTCGTCTCGAGCACGCGCGCCCCTGATCTCCACGACGAGATCTGGCTCGTCGACCTTCGCTCCGGGCGCCGCACGAACGTCAGCCGCCACCCGGCCGCCGACCGCTACCCCGCTCTCTCGCCGGACGGTCGTACGCTCGCGTTCGTCAGCGATCGCGGCGGCGCCGAGGCGCTCTGGCTGAGCCGCCCCGACGGTGGCGGCCTGCACCGGATCGTCGGCCCGTTCACCGAGCGGGCGAACGAGTCTGTTCGGCTCCTGGAACCGAGCTGGAGCCCGGACGGCCGCCGGCTCGCCTATCGGATCGAACGATCTACGAGCGCCCTGCGGACCGAAGTCCGGATCGTCGGTCCGGATGGTGGTGCAAACACCCGCATCGCCGCGGACGCCGAGTCGGTGCACTGGTCGCCCGACTCGCGTCGCCTCGCTACCTCCACCGCTGACGCACAAGGCCTGTGGACGACCGTGCACGACCTGTCCGGCCGCCGGATCTGGCGCCGCCCCGGCGCGCTCGCGGGCTGGTCCGCACGCGGCGAGCTCGCGCTCGTGGTGCCGGTCCGCAAGTCGATCGCCATCGTCGGCCCGGACGGGAGCGCGCGTCGCACGGTGGCGGGCGTGTCCGCACTCTGGAGCCCCGACGGCCGGCGCTTGGCGACAGCCGACGAGCGGTCGCTTCGCATCCTGGACGAGCGTGGGCGCCGAACGTTCAGCTCGACGACATACGCCATCCTCTCCGAAAGCTCATGGTCTCCCGACGGGCGCGCGCTCCTCGTCTTCGACCGGTTAGAGCGCCCGTTCCGGCTGGACCTCGGCCGAGGCTCGCCGGCAGCCCGCAGGCTCCCGCCGGACGGCGGGGTCTGGCGGCCGGACGGCACGCTGGCAACGCTGAATGCGCTCGGCATCTCCGTGGGAGGCCGGACCGTGCGCCTGCAGGCCGGCGGCAGCGGGCTCTGCCCCGGCCGCCGTTTCCGCGACCTGCGCTGGCTCGACCGGGACCGGTTGATCTACTCGACCGGCGGCCGCGGTCAGCAGTCGGGCGACCTCTGGATCATTGCCGGCAAGCAGGCGCGCCGGCTCGGCGGCACGGCGGGCGGCTGGCGGGGCAAGCCGGCGTGGTCTCCGGACGGGAGCAAGGTCGCGTACGAGCACGGAACCGCCCATACACACGCCGAGGGGTGTAGCGGGCCGTACGCGCCGCACGTTCGCGTCGCGGACGCGGGCGGCGGCGGCGTCCGTCTGCTGACGCGGCCCGACACCGATTACACCACCTTCGACAACGATCCGCGTTGGTCGCCCGGCGGCGGTCACGTCGCCTTCGCGCGGACGAACGTCGCTGGCGAGCCGAGCAGGCGGGGGATCTTCATCGTCGACGTCGTGACAGGCGCCGAGCGACGGCTCGCGAGCACCGGCGGCCGGCCGACCTGGACGGCGGATGGTCTCTCGATCGTCTACGAGCAGGACGGCGACGTCCGGCGGGTGCAGGTGGCCGACGGCTCGATCGCGACGATCGCGACGGGCGCACTGCCGGAAGCGGCGCCCAAGGGTCAGCTGGTCGCGTTCCTCCGCGGCGCTGCGCTCTGGAGCGTTCGCGCGGACGGCACAGGGGCCCGGCGTCTGGGAACGGTTCAACGCACCACACGTCTAGAGCTCGATCCGCCGCGGTGGTCGCCCGCTGCCGATCGGGTTGCGGTCACCGACGCGAAGGGCGTCCTCGTCTTCGACCTCGGCGGCGGGACGAAGCGCATCCCGGCGCCGGGCGCAGCAGGCGTGGCGTGGTCGCCGGACGGACGCACGATCTCCTTCAACGCTCCGGTCGGCAAGTACTCCCGCGGCGTGAACAGCTACGTCGAGCGGACCGAGCTGTTCACCGCCTCGGCGGGCGGCGGCAAGCCGACGCGCGTGACGACCGACCTCGCGAGCATCCTCGGGTCGGCCGCCTGGCGTCCGTGACCGACCGGTAGGGTCGCGGCATGGCCCACACCCTCGATCCGCGGGAGGTGGCCGCGAAAGGTCGCGAGCTCTCCGGGATGGAGTACATCCAGGCGATCATCGCCGGCGAGCTCCCGGCGCCGCCGATCTCCGAGCTGGTGGGCTTTCGGCTGGCCCTCGCCGAGCCGGGCCGCGCCGTCTTCGAGATGGAGCCGGGGCCGCAGCACTACAACCCGATCGGCTCGGTGCACGGCGGGATCGCGCTGACGCTGCTCGACTCGGCGATGGGGTGCGCCGTGCACACGACGCTCGAACGCGGCGTCGGCTACACAACCCTCGAGGTGAAGACGAACTTCGTCCGGCCGATCACCGCCGAGACGGGCCTGATCCGCTGCGAGGGGGTCGTCCTCCACGGCGGCTCGCGCGTCGCAACCGCGGAGGGAAGGCTGACCGACACCGCGGGGAAGCTGCTTGCGCACGGGACGACGACCTGCCTCATCTTCCAGTGAGTTTCACCACGAGGCCCGAGCTGCGCGGGAGCTTCGGGATGGTCGCTTCGACGCATTGGCTCGCCTCGGCGGTGGGAATGTCGGTGCTCGAGCGTGGCGGGAACGCCTTCGACGCGGCGGTTGCAACGGGCTTCACGCTCCAGGTCGTCGAGCCGCACTTGAACGGTCCGGGCGGCGAGGTGCCGGCGCTGCTCTTCCCGGTCGAGCGAGGTGAGCCGGTGGCGCTCTGCGGCCAGGGTGTCGCGCCCGCCACGGCCACGATCGAGCGCTACCGCGAGCTCGGGCACGAGCTCGTCCCCGGGACCGGCGTGCTCGCGGCATGCGTGCCGGGTGCGTTCGGCGGCTGGCTGCTCGTGCTGGAGCAGTTCGGCACCTGGCGGCTCGAGGATGTGCTCGAAGCCGCGATCGGCTACGCCGACGACGGCTTTCCGCTCGTCGCGGGTATCCGCGCCACGATCGAACGCACCGAAGAGCTCCTCCGCGAGTGGCCTGGCTCGGAGGAGCTGTACCTGCCCGCGCCCGAGGTCGGAGCGCTCTTCCGCAACCCGGCGCTCGCCTCGACCTATCGGCGCATCCTCGACGAGTCGTGCGGCGGCACGCGCGAGCAGGAGATCGAGCAGGCGCGCCGCGCGTACTACGAGGGCTTTGTCGCCGAGGAGATCGACCGTTTCGTCGCGGCGGAGGGCGGCCTGCTCACCGCCGCCGACATGGCCGGCTGGCGCGCGACGCTCGAGCCGGTTGCCTCGCTCGAGTACGCCGGCCTGACCGTCTGCAAGACGCTGCCGTGGGCCGCTGGTCCGGTGGGCCTGCAACAGCTCGCGCTGCTCGACGGCTTCGACCTGGCCGAGCTCTCCCCGGCCGAGCTCGTCCACGTCGTCACCGAGTGCGCGAAGCTCGCGTTCGCCGACCGCGACGCGCTCTACGGTGACGAGGACGTCCCGCTCGAGACGCTGCTGTCGGCCGGGTACAACGCCGAGCGGCGGGCGCTCGTCGGCGAGGACGCGTCGGACGACTACCGGCCGGGGATCGGGCACCTGCCCACGGTCGTCGGCGCCGCCGTCGTGCCGGGAGCCGGCGAGCCGACGCGCGGCGACACGGTCCACCTCGACGTCGTCGACCGCTGGGGGAACATGGTGTCGGCGACGCCGAGCGGCGGCTGGCTGCAGAGCTCCCCGGTGATCCCAGCTCTCGGCTGGCCGCTCGGCACGCGCGCGCAGATGTTCTGGCTCGAGGAGGGGCTCTCTTCGTCTCTCCGCCCCGGCGCGCGGCCGCGCACGACGTTGTGCCCCGGCCTCGCGCTCCGCGACGGGAAGCCGTACCTCGCGTGGGGGACGCCTGGCGGCGACCAGCAGGAGCAATGGGCGCTGCACGTCTTCCTCCGTCACGTCGACCTCGGCTTGAATCTCCAGGAGGCGATCGATGCGCCCGAGTTCCATACCGACCACCTGATCTCGTCGTTCTATCCGCGCGGTTTCGCCCGGCGCTCGATCACGGTCGAGTCGCGCTTCGGCGACGACGTTGTCACAGATCTGCGGCGTCGCGGCCACGACGTCGAGGTCTCCGGCCCTTGGACGCTCGGTCGCGTCACTGCCGTCGCGCGCGAGCAGGACGGACTGCTCAAGGCGGGTGCGAACCCGCGCGGCATGCAGGGCTACGCGGTCGGGCGCTAGGCGGTTTCGGGAACCAGCGCTTCGTCGCGGACTGCGTGCATGTCGCGCGCCTCGACCTGCTCGCCGCACTCGGGGCACGCGAGGTGGGGCATCACCGCGGCGCCGCAGTTCTTGTGCGTCAGCAGCATCGCCCGGCCGCCGGCGTGCTTGGAGCCCCAGTCCATGATCGTGAGCAGGACGGGGTAGAGGTCGAGGCCCCGCTGGGTCAGGCGGTACTCGTACCGCTCGGGCCGGTCCTGGTACTGCTCGCGCCTGAGGATCTCGTGCAGCACGAGGGTGTTGAGCCGGTCGCTGAGAATGTTGCGCGCGATGCCCGTGTTCCGCTGCAGCTGCTCGAACCGGCGTACGCCGAGGAACGTCTCGCGCAGCACGAGCAGCGTCCAGCGCTCGCCGATCACGGCCAGCGTGTTGCCGACCGCGCAGTTCTCGCGCGTCCAGTCCTGTCGCTGCATTCGCCTATAGTTGCATTTTGCAACCCACTCGTCTAGTGTCCGTAGCGAAAAGCAACGGACAGGAGAGGGCGATGACCCGTACCCGCACGATCACGTGGCACGACCCGGCCGAGGCCGCCGCGCTGTCCGACGGCCTGACCGGTCTCGAGATCCTCCACCGCATCTCTTCCGGCTTGATCCCGGCGCCGCCTGCCGCCTCGCTCGTCGGCTTCGAGCCGACCTACGTGATGCCGGGGAGAGTCGTCTTCGCCTACGAGCCGCGCGAGGAGCACTACAACACGCTCGGCGCCGTCCACGGCGGCATCCTCACGACCGTGCTCGACACGGTGATGGGCTGCGCCGTCCACTCCAAGCTCGACGCCGGCATCGCGCCGGTCACGATCGAGCTGAAGACGAGCTTCGTGCACCCCGTCACGCTCGGCTCGGGGATCCTGCGCGCGGAGGGAACCGTCGTCCATCCCGGCTCCCGCGTCGCGACCGCGGCAGCGCGACTGGAGGGCGAAGACGGGACGCTGTACGCGCACGCCTCGTCGACCTGGCTCATCTACGAGCTCGCGCAGAGCGAGAAGAAGGAGCCGCTCGCCGCCTAGAATGCGGCGAATGGAGCCGCTGTACAAGCCTGAGGGCGTCGAGGAGCGCTGGCAGCGAACCTGGGAGGACGAGGGGCTCTATCGCGCGCGCGCGGACGACCCGCGCCCGACCTTCGTCGATGTGCATCCGCCGCCGAACGTCACCGGCGAGCTGCACACGGGGCACGCGCTCCAGCTCGCGCTCGGCGACGCTGTCGTGCGGATGAAGCGAATGCAGGGCTTCAACGTCCTCTTCCAGCCCGGCTACGACCATGCGGGCATCTCGACCCAGAACGTCGTCGAGAAGCACCTCGCCACTGAGGGCCGAACGCGGCAGGAGCTCGGCCGGGAGGCGTTCGAGGCCCGCGTCTGGGGTGGCTCGCGAAACGGCCGCACGATCATGAGCCAGTTCCGCCGCATCGGCGCTTCGCTCGACTACTGCCGCGAGCGGATACGATCGACCCGACGCTACACGAGGCGGTGATGCGCTTCTTCGTCCACCTCTGACCGCAAGGGCTGGATCTTCCGGGCGAACCGGATCATCAACTGGTGCCCGTACCACGAGACGTCGATCTCCGATCTCGAGCTCGAGCACGTCGACGTCGACGACACGCTCACGCGATCCGCTACCCGCTCGCCGACGGCTCCGGGTACATTCACGATCGCAACCGTCCGGCCCGCGACGATTCTGGCCGACGTCGCCGTGGCCGTGCACCCGGACGACGACCGCTATCGCGACGCGGTCGGCAAGGAGGTACTCGTTCCGTTCGTCGAGCGACCGGTGCCGATCATCGCCGACGAGCGCGTCGACCCCGAGTTTGGCACCGGCGCGCTCAAGGTCACGCCGGGTCACGACCCGATGGACTTCGAGATCGGACGCGACCACGGGCTGCCCACAATCACCGTGATCGGCCCCGACGGTCGCATGAACGAGGAGGCCGGCGACCTGGTGGGCAAGACGCAGGAGGAGGCCGAACGAGGCGGTGCTCGATGTGGCTGAGCGAGCACGACCGGCTCGCGGAGCGCGAGCACTACCGTCACGCGGTCGGCACCTGCGAGCGCTGCCACACGCGGATTGAGCCCCTCGTCTCGCTGCAGTGGTGGGTGGCGATGGAGGAGCCGCGGCAGCCGGCGCTCGAGGCGCTACGGGCGCGGCGCGTCCGTTACCACCCCGAGTCGCAGCACCAGTTCGCGATCCGCTCGCTCGAGAAGAGTCCCGACTGGAACATCTCACGGCAGCTCTGGTGGGGCCACCAGCAGCCGCTCTGGTACTGCCCGGACGGCCACGTCACCTGCGCCTGGCCGCCGCCGGACGCGTGCGCGGAGTGCGGGTCGGGCCAGCTCGACACGCGACCCGGACGTGCTCGACACCTGGTTCTCGTCTGCGCTCTGGCCCTACGCGACCCTCGGCTGGCCTGAGCGAACGTCCGAGCTTGCGCGCTACTACCCGGGCGACGTCAACTCGACCGCACGCGAGATCATTCGCCTCTGGGAGAACCGGATGATCTGGACCGGGCTCGAGCTGCTGGGCGACATCCCCTTCACCGACGTGACTATCCACTCCACGATCCTCGCCACGACGGCCGGCGGATGTCGAAGAGCCTCGGAACCGGCCTCGATCCGCTCGAATTGATCGCAAAGCACGGCGCCGACGCGACTCGCTACGGCCTGCTGAAGATGTCGTCGACGCAGGACGTTCGCTTCGCCGAGGCGATGATCGAGGAAGGTCGCAAGCTCGCCAACAAGCTCTGGAACGTCTCGCGGCTGCTCTGCTGAGCGAGCGGGGCGAGCCGGCCGAGCGAGCCCCCGTCGGTCGAGGAACGCTGGATCCTCGCGCGACTCGACGCCGTGCGGGAGGAGGTCGAGGCAGAGCTGGTCGCGGTTCGAGTTCTCCGGGCATCCGTTCACGCGCTCTACCACCTCACGTTCGACGACTTCTGCGACTGGTACGCCGAGGCGATCAAGCCACGGCTGGGCGAGGCCGACGTGCGCGCGACCGCGCTCGTTGCCCTCGAGAAGCTGCTGAAGCTCCTCCATCCCGTGCGCCGCACGTGACCGAGGAGATCTGGTCGCAATTCCACTCTGATACATCCGCGGGCGGCTGATCGTCGCGCCCTGGCCGGAAGCAGCGGCGACCGTATGCCGCTGACCTGCACGCGCTCGATCCGGTGCAGGAGGCAGCCACGATCTTCCGCCGTAGCGGCGTCGCCGTCCCGCTCGAAGGCGACGCGCAACGGATCTTCGCGGCGGTGGTGCGACCCGAGCGGGTGAAGTCGAACGGCAACGCCGAGGCCGAGATCGCGCGGCTCCGCGGCGAGGTCGAGCGCGGCGAGCGCATGCTCGCCAACGAGAAGTTCGTCGCGAACGCCAAGCCCGACGTGGTCGAGGCCGAGCGCGAGAAGCTCGCCCGCTACCGGCGTGAGCTCGATGCCCTCACAGCCTGAGCACGAAGCCTGGCTCGAATCGCTGTCGCCCTGGCCGGAGGAGTTCGGCCTCGGGCGGATGCGGACGCTGCTGGCCGCGCTCGGCGACCCGAACCTCGCTTATCCGGCGATCCACGTCGTCGGCACGAACGGCAAGTCCACGGCGACGCGGACGGTCGAGGCGCTGCTGCTCGCCGAAGGGCTCTCGGTCGGTGCGACCGTCTCCCCGCACGTGCGCAGCTGGGCCGAGCGGATCACGATCGACGGTGAATCGGTCGACTTCGAGGCGGCGATCGCGCGCGTCCGGCCCGAGGCGGAAGCGCAGGAGGCGACCCAGTTCGAGGCGATCTGCGCGGCGGCATTCGCCGAGTTCGCCGCCCGCAACGTGGACGTGGCCGTCGTGGAGGCCGGGCTCGGCGGCCGGCACGACGCGACGAACGTGCTGCGCTCGCACGTCGTCCTGCTCACAAACGTCGGGCTCGAGCACACGGACGTGCTCGGAGAGTCGCGCGAGGAGATCGCCGCCGAGAAGCTCGCGGTCGTGCAGGAGGGAACGATCGCCGTGCTGCCGGACGAGGAGTTCGCGCCGCTTGCCGGCCCGAACGTGATCTTCGGCGGCGCACGGGAGGCGGCGGCGGCACTTCTCGGCCGGCCGGTCTCGCGCGAGGTCGAGATCCTGCTTCCCGGCCGGCTCGAGCGGCGGGGCGACGAGGTCTGGGACGGTGCGCACAACGCCGACGGCGCCGCCTGGCTGGCGGAGCGCCTCGATCGGACCGACTACGTCGTCGTCGCCTCGATTCTGCGCGACAAGGACGTCGAGGCGATGCTTCATTCGCTCTCGTCAGTGGGCCGCACGTTGGTCGCGACCGCGTCCTCGAACCTGCGAGCGCTGCCGGCCGTCGAGCTGGCACGACTCGCCGCGCCCCACTTCGCAGAGGTCGAGGCTGTTGCGAGCCCGGCCGGCGCGCTCGCACGCGGCCGTGAGCTCGGCCCGGTGCTCGTCACCGGCTCGCTCTATCTGCTCGCTGATCTGGAAGCCGCCGAGAACGAGGAACGGCGCCTAGGATGACGAAGATGCGCGAGCGTGTCACCGTGCTCGCATTCGCGACCGCGGTGCTCGCCTTCATTGTCGGTTCCGCGTTCGCGATTGGCTACCTGGTGGGAAGACTGCTCTTGTGATCCTCGCCGCAACCACAACCAACGACGATCTGCTCGGCGGAGTCAACGACTTCTTCGACTCAGGCGCCTGGATGGTGATCAGGAACCTGACCGCGTTCTTCGTCGTCGTCTTCTGGCTCGCGACCGCCTACTGGGTCTACAAGGACGCGCGGCGGCGAATCGAGGACGGCGTGCTCGTCGCGATGGCCGTGGTGCTCGGCCTCGTGCCCTTCATTGGCCCGATCGTCTACCTCTTCTTCCGGCCGCCGGAGTACATCGAGGACGTGCGTGAGCGCGAGCTCGAGATCCGCGCGATGGAGGAGAGGCTTGCCAAGCGAGACCTGCACTGCCCCGTCTGCCGTGCAGCGGTCGAGTCGACGTTCCTCGTCTGCCCGGTCTGCACGACCCGGCTGAAACAGGCGTGCGTGAAGTGCTCGAGCCCGCTCGAGGCGCTCTGGCAGATCTGCCCGCATTGCGCCACGCCCGTCGCCACACCCACGCTGCCCGGGGTCGACGACACGATCGCCGACAGCTGGACCGCTCCGCGCAAGCGCGCAGCCGGCGACCAGTAACATCGGCCGCCGTGGCCGTGGAGCGCACTCTCATCCTGATCAAGCCCGACGCCGTCGAGCGCTCGCTCGCAGGCGAGATCCTCGGCCGCATCGAGCGGCGCGGCTTCACCGTCGTCGGCGGCAAGCTCGTGCGCGTCGACGCCGAGCTCGGCAAGGAGCACTACGCCGAGCATGCCGAGAAGCCGTTCTTCGGAGAGCTCGTCACCTTCATCACCTCGGCGCCGACCTGGGCGCTCGTGGTCGAAGGCGAGGGCGCGATCGCGACGATGCGGACGACGATCGGCGCCACGAACCCGGCCGAAGCCGCCCCGGGGACGATCCGCGGCGATCTCGCGACGGCGATGCCGAACAACCTCATCCATGGCTCCGATTCGCCCGAGTCGGCGCAGCGCGAGATCTCACTCTGGTTCGCCGACGACGAGCTCGTCTGACGACGAGCCCGTGAGCTCGCACGTCGTCGACCCGATCCTGCTCGCGTCGACGAGCCCACAGCGCCGTGCGATCCTCGAGCAGCTCGGGCTGCCCTTCGACGTCGTTCCGCCCGAGTACGTCGAGCACGACCCGCCTGATGCCGACGCCGTCGAGCTCGTCCGCGAGCACGCCCGCGGCAAGGCGCGGTCGGTGGCGCAGCTGGCCGGCGAGCGGCCGGTGCTCGGTGTCGACACGTCGGTGTGGCTCGGCGACAGGCTCTACGGCAAGCCGGCGAACGCAGGCGAGGCCGAGCACATGCTCGAGCAGCTCTCCGGCCGGACGCACGCAGTCGTTTCTGGTCTCTGCTTGCTCACGCCGGGCTGGGAGGTCGTCGAGCACGAGCAGACCCTCGTCACCTTTCGCGAGCTGTCGCCCCGTGAGCTGGCGGTGCACATGGTGCACGGCGAGTGGGAGGGACGCGCGGGCGCCTACGCGATCCAGGGCCGCGGCGGCGCCCTCGTCGAGCGGATCGAGGGCGACTATCTGAACGTCGTCGGGCTGCCCGCGACGCTGCTCGTGCGCCTGCTCGCCGAGCGCTTTCCCGGTGCCTACGGCTTCGGGTAGGTACGGCCGACGAGCGCGTCCCAGCCTCGGTCGGGCAAGCAGCCGCCGCAGCGTCAGGAAGAGCGTCGCCGACGGAGTGACCCGGTAGCGCGTGCGCGGGCGCTTCGCCGAGACCGCACGTTCGATCGCGGCTGCCACGGCTTCCGGGCCGCCTCCGAGGCGCCGGCCGAAGCCGCCCTCGTAGGCGCCCGCGGTCGTCGCTCCGACCGCTGCGTTGAACCGTCCGTACGGCTCCTCGCCGACGGGAATTCCCCCGACCGCAGTCTCTGCGAACGCGGTCCGGATCAAGCCCGGCTCGACCACGACGACGTCGATCCCGAAGCCGGCGACCTCGAAGCGCAGCGCGTCGCTGAGCGACTCGACCGCGTGCTTCGACGCGTGGTACCAGCCGCCGCCGGGGAACGTGAGCTTGCCGCCCATCGAGCTGACGTTGACGATCCGGCCCCAGCCCTGGTCGCGCATCCCCGGCAGCACGAGCTGCGTCAGTCGTGCGAGCCCGAAGACGTTCGTCTCGAACTGGCGGCGCGCGTCGTCGAGCGCGACGCTCTCGACGGCCCCGCTCAACGAGTAGCCGGCGTTGTTCACGAGCACGCCGACGGCTCCCTCCTCCTGCTCGATCTGCGCCACCGCCGCCAGCATCGACGCGTCGTCGGTGACGTCGAGCTCGAGCAGCCGGCAGCCCGTGAGGTCGGCGACCGAGTCGAGGCGGCGTGCCGTCGCGTAGACGGTCCAGCCGGCCTGGGCCAACCGTTCTGCGCTCGCGCGGCCGATCCCCGAGGAACAGCCGGTCACGAGGACGGTGCGCGAAACCACTTTTCGAGTGTCGCACGGCTACAGTGGGCTGCGTTGTGGGCATCTTTCGCTCGATGAGCGGCTTCGGCGGCCGCGACATGGCCGTGGACCTCGGCACCGCGAACACGCTCGTCTACGTCCGCGGTCGCGGCATCGTCCTGTCGGAGCCGTCGGTGGTCGCGATCGACCAGCGCACCGGCGAGGTGCACGCCGTCGGCGTCGAGGCGAAGCGGATGCTCGGGCGCACGCCTGGCACGATCGCCGCGATCCGGCCGCTCAAGGACGGCGTCATCGCCGACTTCGACGTCACCGAGCAGATGCTGAGGCACTTCATCCAGAAGGTGCACCAGCACCGGTTTGCGCACCCGCGCGTCGTCGTCTGCGTCCCGTCCGGCGTGACGGGGTCGAGAAGCGCGCCGTCGAGGAGGCGACGCTCTCCGCGGGTGCCCGCCAGGCGTACCTGATCGAGGAGCCGATGGCTGCTGCGATCGGCGCCGGCCTCCCGGTCGCCGAGCCGACCGGGAACATGATCGTCGACATCGGCGGCGGCACGACCGAGGTCGCAGTGATCTCGCTCGGCGGGATCGTCGTCTCGCAGAGCCTCCGCGTCGGCGGCGACGAGATGGACGACGCGATCGTCAATCACATCAAGAAGGAGTACAAGCTCCTGATCGGCCAGCAGACCGCCGAGGAGATCAAGCTCGAGGTCGGCTCCGCCTACCGCATGCGCGAAGAGGTGCAGGCGGAGGTGCGCGGCCGCGACATGCTCACGGGCCTGCCGAAGACGGTGATCCTCTCCTCCGAGGAGATCCGGCACGCGCTCGACGAGCCGGTGACCCAGATCATCGATGCGATCCGCTCCACGCTCGACAAGACCCCGCCCGAGCTTGCCGCCGACATCATGGACCGCGGGATCGTCCTGGCAGGCGGCGGCGCGCTCCTGCACGGCCTCGACGAGCGCCTGCGCCACGAGACCCAGATGCCGGTGCACCTCGCCGAGAGCCCGCTCACTTGCGTCGCGGTCGGCTCGGGCCGCAGCCTGGAGGAGTTCGAGGCGATCCACCGCAGTGCGCGCGCCCGCAAGGGCCGCAACGGCCGCGGCCGCTACTAGGACCCTTTAGGTGTCGCCGACCCGGTTCGGCGGCCAGTAGCGAACCTCGGCGCGGCCGATGATATTGCCGCGCGGCACCACGCCCCAGCGGCGTGAGTCGCACGACATCGAGCGGTTGTCCCCGAGCACGAAGTAGCTGCCGGCGGGAACCCGGGGCCAGCTCCCCGACTCGCGACCGCGATAGGACTCACGGAGATACGGCTCGCGCAGCTCGACGCCGTCGACGAAAACGGAGCCGCCGCGCATCGACACGACCTCGCCGGGAAGTCCGACGATCCGCTTGATGAACACGCCTCCTACGGCGCAGGCGCGCCGCACCGGCTCTGGTGCGTCGAAGACGACGATGTCTCCGCGCTCGGGGCCGTGGAAGCGATAGACGAGGCGGTTGGCGATCACGCGATCAGAAGCGCGCAAGGTCGGCTCCATCGACGGCGACGGAATCCGGTACGGCTTCGCCACCTCTGCCTGGAATGCCAACACCGCGGCGACGGCGAGCGCAAGCGTGAGCGCCCAATCGATCAGCGTCCGCAATGGGCGCGGCAAACGCGAGAGCGAGCGGTCGAGCGCGCGCATGACTGCAGAGTGCCACAGCCGTGTTTGCGCCGTCCGCCACAATCGCCTGCCGGTCAGCTGGCTAGACTGAAACGCTCGTGCCACGCAACCGCACCGCAAGATCGGCGGTGCTGGGCCTTCCCGTCCGGCGTCCCGCCTCGCGACCGCACACCTCCCGCAGCACCAGCGCCGTCAGGCGCCGGATCGTGCTGGGGACGCTGGTCTTGCTCTCGCTTGCCCTGATCACGGTCTCGTTCCGGGAACAGGCGGACGGGCCGGTGCACGATGCGCAGGGAGCGGTGGCGAGCGTCCTCCAGCCGCTCGAGATCGCCGTCGAGCGGGTCGCGCGGCCGTTCCGCGACGCCTACGGCTGGACGAAGGACCTCTTCCAGGCGCGCTCGGAGAACGAGGCGCTGCGCGCCGAGAACGAGCAGCTGAAGCAGCAGGTCGTCCAGAACGAGTCGGCGCTCCAGCACAACGTGGTCCTGGAGCAGCTGCTCGACTACAGCGGCGCCCCGTCCTTTCCCGAGGACTTTTACCCCGTCGCGACGCAGGTGATCTCGCAACCGTCGGGAGCGTTCGAGCAGGAGATCGTCGTCGCGGCCGGCTCCGACGACGGCGTCGTCCGCGGCTCGTCCGTGGTCACCGCCGCCGGGCTCGTCGGCACTGTCACGAGCGTCAACGACGGCGCCGCGCGTGTCCGTCTGATCACCGACCAATCGAGCGCCGTCTCGGCCATCGACCTCCGAACCCGCGCCTCCGGGATCGTGGAGCCGCAGTCGGGCGGTGCCTTGATGCTGACCCGCGTCTTGAAGGAGGAGGTCGTGCGGGTCGGCGACGAGATCGTCACTGCGGGCTGGACCTCGGGGCGGCTCTCCTCGCTCTACCCGAAGGGGATCACGATCGGCCATGTCACCTTCGTCGGCCGCCTCAATACCGATCTCTACCAGCAGGTGCTGATCCGCTCGGATGTCGACTTCTCCGCGCTCGACTCCGTGCTCGTCCTCGTCTCCAACGAACCGCAGCCCGAGCTCCCGTGATCGACGCCCTGCTCGTCGCCGCGGTCGTCTTCGTCGCCACGCTGCTGCAGGTGACGCTGGTCGCCTCGCTCGACATCGCCGGCGGCAGTGCCGACCTGCTGCTGCTGGCGCTGCTCCCGATCGCGCTCCTGCGCGGCTCGATCACGGGCGCCGCGGCCGGCTTCTTCGGCGGCCTGCTCGTCGACGTGATGACGCTCGACACGCTCGGCGTCACGGCGCTCCTCTATGCACTCGCCGGCTACTGGGCCGGCCGCTACGGGGAAACCACCGGGCGCGACCGTGCGCACGCGCCGCTGCTGGCCGTCGTCGTTGCGACGATCGGGATCGCGTTCGCCGGCTTCGGCCTGCACTTTCTCCTCGGCGAGGCGGTGTCGGCGCGGATCGCGCTCCTCGACACCTTGCTCCCGAGCGTCGTCCTCAATCTCGTCCTCGCTGTGCCCGTGTACGCGCTGACGCGGTCGATTCTCATCAGGAGCGGTCCCGAGCGCGTCTCGGAGGTGCGGCTCCTTGGCTGACGTGAATCGCGGACGCTCGCCGTCGCGCCGGTTCCTGCCGCCCGACCCGCGCGTCACCGGGCCGTATCGGTTCACGCCGCAGCTCGCGCTGCGCGTCGGCGTGCTCGCAGGGCTGACGCTGATCGTGTTCGCGATCCTCTTCCTGCGGCTGTGGGCGCTGCAGGTGCTTTCGGGCGACCGCTATCTCAACGCGGCTCAGAACAACCAGCTGCGGACGATCCGCGTCGAAGCCGCACGCGGCTCGATCCTCGACCGCAGCGGCAAGACGATCGTCGCGAACGTTCCCGGCACGGCGGTGCAGATTTGGACGGCCGACCTGCCCGAAGAGGGCCGCTACGCGATGTTCCGCAAGCTCTCGAAGATCCTGCGGGTGCCGCTGCCGCGGCTCACGAAGGCGCTGCAGGAAGGCCGTGACGACCCGTTGACGCCGATCCTCGTCAAGACGGCCGTGCACGAGGACCAGGTCGCGGCGCTGAAGGAGCGGCGGGCCGAGTTCCCGGGCGTCGAGGTCGTGGGTACGTACCTCCGCGACTACGAGTACCGCGCCCTGGCCGCGCAGCTGCTCGGCTACGTCGGCGAGATCTCGCCGGAGGAGCTCGAGCGCCTGGAGAAGGCGGGCTACCACTCCGGCGAGAAGCTCGGCAAGACCGGCGTCGAAGCGGGATTCGACACGTATCTCCGCGGCACCGCCGGCGCCGCTCAGCTTCGGGTCGACTCGCTCGGACGGCCGCAGGGCGCGTACGAGCCGCGGCGCCCGGCGCAGCCCGGCAACAGCGTCCGGCTGACCCTCGACATCGGCCTCCAGCGCGCAGCCGAGCGGGCGCTGCAGGAGGGGATCGAGCTCGCCCGCGGCAACGAGGCTTGGAACGCCAACGGCGGCGCGATCGTGGCGCTGGACCCACGCGACGGCGCCGTGCTCGCGATGGCGTCGAATCCGACCTACAAGCCGTCCGTCTACGTCGGCCGGGTCGATCCGAAGAAGCTCGAGCCGCTGACCGACGAGAAGGTGGCGAAGGAGCGCAACTATCCGGGGATCAACCGCGCGATTGCAGGTGTCTATCCGCCGGGCTCCACGTTCAAGCCGCTGACCGCGCTCGCGGCGATCTCGGACGGGCTCCTCTCGCCGCACGAGTACATCCAGTGCACGCCCTCCGCGACCTACGGGCTCGACAAGTTCGAGTTCAAGAACTGGAATCCCTTCACGAACGCGCCGATGACGCTGACGACGGCGCTCGCGCAGTCGTGTGACACGTACTTCTACACCCTCGGCAACCGCTACTACGAGCGCGGTGAGAACGAGCGCAAGTACTGGACGGCGATGCAGGAGTGGGCGAAGAAGTTCGGCTTCGGCCAGCCGGGTGGGCTCGACATCGGCGGCGAGGCGACCGGGCTGCTGCCGACACCCGCGTGGCGCAAGCGGATCGGCCGGACCGCGTGGGACAAGGCCTGGAACCCAGGCGACCTGATCCAGCTCGCGATCGGCCAGAAGGACATGACCGTCACGCCGCTGCAGATGGCGCGCTTCTACGCGGCGCTCGCGAACGGGGGCAAGCTCGTCACTCCCCATCTCGTTTCCGCCGTCGAGCAGCCGGGCAACGACAAGCAGCCTCCCGTGACGCTGAGGCCCTTCCCGCCGCCGCCGCCGACGACCGTCGACGTCAGCCCCGAGGCGCTGACGTACGTCCGGGACGGGCTCTACGAGGCGACGCACGACGCCGACGGCACCTCGTCCGGCGTCTTCTCCAGCTTCCCGGTGCCGGTCGCCGGCAAGACGGGGACGGCCGAGAAGGTCGTCAACCTGCCCGGCTATCCGCTGGGCCATCAGGAGGACCAGGCCTGGTGGTGCGGCTGGGGGCCGTTCGACGGCGGCACGTACGTGACGAAGACCGGTGCGCGGCGCTCGCCGATCGTCGTCTGTGCGCTGATCGAGAACGGCGGCCACGGCGGCGCTGCCGCGGCGCCGACGGCCCTGAAGGTGTTCGAGCACTGGTTCCAGGAGCGGGCCGGCGTCCAGGGGGTGGTCGCGAGTGATTGAGTACGCCTCTCGCTCGGTGCCCCGCGAGGGCGTCGACCTGCTCGGGTTCCTGCGCCGCCTCGACTGGGTGCTGCTCGCCGGCGTCGCGGCGCTCGTCGTGTTCGGCCTGTGGGCGGTCGCGGGGATCACCCGCTACGACGTCGCCGGGAACGAGAACTACTACGTCGTCCGGCAGGCGCTCGCTGCGGGATTCGGCTTCGCCGGCTTCCTCGTTGTGCTGGCGATCGACCCCGACCGCTACCGCCGCGCCCAGAAGCCGCTCTACGCCGTAACGCTGCTGCTGATGTTGCTCGTGTTCCCCCTCGCCGACACGACGCGCGGCTCCAAGCGCTGGATCGAGCTGGGGCCGTTCCAGTTCCAGCCGTCCGAGTTCGGCAAGCTCCTTTTCGTGCTCGCGCTGGCGGGCTTCCTCGCCGACCGGATCCGGCGGGTGAACGAGCCGCGGGTGATCCTGCAGGCGGTCGGCCTCGCGCTGATTCCGATCGCGCTCGTCTTCAAGCAACCCGATCTCGGCACGGCGCTCGTCTACACGGCCGCGCTCGCCGCTTGCCTCTTCGTCGCCGGCATTCGCTGGACGCACCTTGCCGCGCTGGCGTCGATCGCGGCGCTCGTCGTCGCGAGTGTCGTCTGGTTCCTGCCGGCCGCCGGGATCGAGGTGCTCGAGCCGTACCAGACGAAGCGACTGACCGGCTTCGCCAACCCGGACAGCGATCCCTCGGGCGCCACGTACAACGTCAACCAGTCGATCACCGCAGTCGGTGCCGGCGGGCTCGACGGCCGCGGCGTCGACGCTGCGACGCAGACGCGGCTCGACTATCTCCCGGAGCACGCGACCGACTTCGTCTTCGCCTCGCTCGCCGAGCAGCGCGGCTTCTTCGGCGCCTCGGTGCTGCTCGGGCTCTACCTGCTCGTCGTCTGGCGCGGGCTGCGAGTGATCACGGTCGCACGCGACGCGTTCAGCGCCATCGTCGCCGGCGGCATCGTCATCGCATTCCTCTTCCAGATCTTCGTCAACGTCGGCATGACGATGGGGATCGCGCCGGTGACCGGGATCCCGCTCCCCTTCGTCACCGTCGGTGGCTCGTCGATGGCCGCGAACCTGCTCGCGATCGGCGTGCTCCAGGCGATCCATGCCCGCGGCAACCTCGGCCGGCGCCGCTCCCGCTGATGGCCAAGCTGAACGTCCTTGCGATCTGGGGGCTCCTGAAGGAGCTCCGCGTCGCTGCCGAGGACACCGGCCCGCTGCTCGTGAGCGGCCCGCTCGCCGCCCAGCTCGCAAAGGAGCTCGGGCGCGACGGCGAGCCCCGTGCGGTCAGCGTCGACGGTCCGGTCGACGGTGCGTCGGTGCTCGTGCGCGTGCTCGGCGGCGCTGCGACTGAGGCCGACGAGCGCGAGCTCCGCGCCGCGAATCGAGCAGGTGTTCCGGTTGTCGCCGTGCAGACCGGTGGGGAGGTCCTCGACATCCCCTACGTGCTGCCGACGAACGTGGTCGCCTGCGCGCCCGGGGCCGGCTTCCCGGTCGATCAGATCGCGTCGGTGATCGCGGCCCACCTCGGCGAGGCCGCCACCAGTCTCGCCGCGCGGCTTCCAGTGCTCCGCGAGCCGGTGTGCGAGGGGCTGATCGAGCGCTTCTCGCGCCGCAACGCGATCATCGGCGTGGCGGTCTGGGTGCCGGGTGCGGACTTCGCGGTCCTGACGCTGAACCAGCTACGCCTCGTCCTACGGGTCGGCGCCGCGCATGGCGTCGAGATCGACCAGCAGCGGCTGCCGGAGGTGGTCGCAACGATCGGCCTCGGCTTCGGTTTCCGTGCTTTCGCACGGCAGCTGCTCGGAGGCGTGCCGGTCGCCGGCTGGATCGTGAAGGGCGGCGTCGCCTACGTCGGCACACGCGTGCTCGGCGAGGCCGCATTGCGCTATTTCCAGGCAGTTTCGGAGGAGAAGACCACCGTCTGAGCTTGCCGTCCGGTCCGGGTCCTAAGGTGTCGGGCAAGCGACCGGGAGGAGGCGGGCGATGGTGGGTTCCGAGCACGCAGAAGAGCTATTGCAGATCGAAGAGGCCGACGCCTGGTTCGAGTACCTCGAGGCGACGCGAGCGCAGGGCAAGTCGCGCTACGCCGAGGTCGAGCCGTGGGCCTGGGCGCGCCTCTCGCAGCGGCTGCGTGCCGTCCGCACGCGTCGCGCGCGCCTGCGCCCCGCCGCCGCCTGACGATTTCGTCCCGGCCGTGACGCACCTGGAGCGCCGCGAGCGGCGCGAGGCTGCGCCGGAGGCCGGCTCCGCCGGCCGGGAGGCGCTGGCGGCCAGGGGTGTCACGGGCTTCCGCCGGTCGATCTGACCGGGCTGGTACCCTGTCGCGAGGCTTATGCCTAAGGTTTTCACCAACACTCGCAGCGCGCGACCGGCCGCTTCCGCGGCCGTGTCTTTGCGCGCGCTCAATCTAGGAGAAGCATTTGTCACCCTGGTTCCGAAGGAAGCGCAAGCAAGCAGCCGAGCAGGCGGCCGAGCAGGCCCCGACCGCCGCTCCCCAGCCCTCACCGGCTGAGACAACCCCCAGCGCCGCGACCGACGCGGCAACCGAGCTCGCCAAGAAGCGGCGCCGCGGCAATCGCGGCGGACGCGGCCGCAAGAGGCCCGGCACGGCCGCAACCGTCGAGCCGGCCGACGAGAAGCCCGAGCAGCGATCGCAACCTGCCGCCAAGCGGGAGCGTAAGCCGGTCGAGCGCAGCCAGCGCCAGGAGCGGCGGGCGAACCAGCAGGGCAACCGCCGCCGTGTGCCCCAGAAGCGGGCACCGCTCCCGAAGGCCAAGCGTGAGCTGCTGATCTCCGTCGACGTCGGCGAGCAGCGCGTCGCGATCGTCGAGGACGACCGCGTCGCCGAGGTCTACCTCGAGCGGCCGGAGCGGCGCTCGATCGCCGGCAACATCTACCTCGGCACGGTCGACAACGTCCTGCCCGGGATGGAGGCGGCCTTCGTCGAGATCGGCCTCGAGAAGAACGGGTTCCTCTACGTCGACGAGATCGTCGTGCCGGAGCTCGAAGGCAAGCGGCACGGCAAGAAGATCACCGACCTGATCGCCCGCGGCCAGCAGATCATGGTCCAGGCCGTCAAGGATCCGATGAAGACGAAGGGCGCGCGGCTGACGACCGAGATCTCGCTGCCCGGACGCTTCCTCGTCTTCGTGCCGCAGGGCGAAGGGCTGGGGGTCTCGCGCCGGCTCGACGACACCGAGCGCGCCCGCCTGAAGGAGATCATCAAGGGCCTCGACGTCAAGGAGGGCGGCATCATCGTCCGCACCGCCGCCGAGGGCGCGTCGGCCGAGGACGTCGAGCGCGACCTCGTCTTCCTGCAGCGGCTGTGGAAGACGATCCAGGCGAACGCGAAGAAGGCGAAGGCGCCTGCGCTCGTCTATCAGGAGGCCGAGCTGCCGCTGCGAATCGTCCGCGACCTCTTCGCGGGCGACTTCGAGAGCGCCCAGATCGACCACGAGCGCACCTACAAGCGCATCGTCGGCTATCTGAAGAAGACCTCGCCGCACATGCTCGAGCGCGTCCACCGCTACAAGGAGAAGACGCCGCTCTTCGAGGGAACCGGCGTCGACGCCGAGATCCGCTCGACGCTGAACCGGCGCGTCGATCTGCCCTCGGGCGGCTACCTCGTCTTCGACTACGCCGAGGCGTTCACGGTCATCGACGTCAACACTGGCCGCTTCGTCGGCTCGCGCTCGAAGAACTCGACCGGGCGGCTCGAGGACACGATCACGAAGAACAACCTCGAGGCGGTCAAGGAGGTCGTGCGCCAGCTGCGGCTGCGCGACATCGGCGGGATCATCGTCATCGACTTCATCGACATGGCGAACCCGAAGAACCGGGCCACCGTCGAGGAGGCGCTCCGCACCGAGCTCGAGCGCGACCGGACGAAGACCTACGTCGTCGAGATCTCGCCGCTCGGCCTCGTCGAGATGACGCGGCAGAACGTCACGGACGGGCCGCGCGAGATCCTGACCAAGAAGTGCCCCACCTGCGCCGGCGACGGGATCGTCCTCTCGGAGGCGTCTGCGGCGCTCGAGGTCGAGCGGCGGCTGCGGCAGCTCGCTGCCGGCTCCCGCGCCCAGGCGTTCCAGGTCGAGGTGAGCCCGAAGACCGCCGCGCTCCTCGTCGGCCCCGGCGGCCGCCGGCTGGCCGAGATCGAGGAAGCGACGAAGAAGCGATTCTTCCTCGCGCCGAAGGAGGGCGTCCACGCGGATCATGCCGCCGTGCTCGCCGAGGGCAAGCTGCTCGACCTGCAGCCCGAGGCGCCGGTCGCCGAGGGTCGCGAGGTCGACCTGAAGCTCGTCGAGCTCGACAAGCACGACGCCGGCTCCGCGGTCGGGAAGCTCGACGGTATCGACGTCGTCGTCGGGGGAGCCGCCAAGCTGGTCGGCAAGAAGGCAAAGGTGCGCATCGGCCGGGTGCTCGACGGCGTCGCCTACGCCACGCTGCTCGCCGGCGCGACGGCGGAGGCCGAGCCGATCACGTTCGAGAGCGAGGCCGAGAAGCCGACGCGAGCGCCGAGCCGTGCCAAGAAGACGGTGGAGACCGACACGGACGAGACCGGCAAGGTCGAGGCTGTCGAGGAGCCGGCGGCAACCGAGATCGAGGCAAGCGAGATCGAGCTTCCAGACGAGGCTGACGACGAGCCCGAGGACGAGCCCGAGGACGAGCCCGCCGAGGCGATCGACGCCGACGGGGTTGTCGCGCCGCCGAAGAAGAAGACTCGCCGAGGCTCGCGGGGCGGTCGCAACCGGAAGAAGAAGCCGGCGGTCGCGGCCGCGGACGGCGAGACCGAGCTCGCGGAGGTCGCGGCGGCCACCGAGACCACCGAAGCCGAGACGCCGGCGGCCCCGCGGATCCACGTTCCCGACTTCGAGCTCGGCGAGGTGGAGAAGACGCCGCGTAAGCGTGCACCGGCCAAGCCGAAGCCCACCGCAGAGGAAGGCGACGGCGAAGCGGCAGAGCAGGTCGCGGACGCGGTGGCCGCCGAGGAGGACGGCGACGAGCCCGTCGCGGTGAAGAAGAAGACCCGCCGCGGCTCGCGCGGTGGCCGGAACCGCAAGAAGCCAGCCGCCGGGGTGGCCGCCGCTGCCACCGGCACGGCCGTCGTCGAAAGCGAGAACGGGGCCGAGCCGGCCACGGACGAGTACGTCCCGATGTCTGAGTGGCTCGAGGACCTGGACGCCTAGCCGGCTCGCTGAGTTCGCTACAATCCCTCGGCTCGCGGGCTCCAACGCCCGCGTTTCCTGCGCTATGAACACCTACGCAATCATTTCCGTCGGCGGCAAGCAGTACCGCGTCCACGAGGGCGAGAAGCTGCTCGTGGACCGGCTCAAGCATGGCCACGGGAACACCTTCCAGCCGACGGTCCTGCTGATCGGCGGCGACGGCGGCACCGATCTCTCGCCCAGCGCGACGGTGACGGCGCGCGTCGTCGCGGACGTCAAGGGCGACAAGATCCGGATCGGCAAGTACCGGCCGAAGAACGGCTACAAGAAGCACACCGGCTTCCGCGCGAGCCTGTCGCAGATCGAGATCGAGTCGATCGGCGCGGCTGCGAAGAAGAAGGAGAGCGCCAAGAAGGAAGCTCCCGTTGCGGCTGCTGCGGCCGCCGCCGACGATCACGTCAAGGGGATGCCGAAGGACTACGAGGAGCTGACCGTGGCGCAGATCAAGGAGCAGTCGACCGGCTGGAACCGGCCGATGCTCGAGGCCGCGCTCGTCTACGAGCAGGCTCACGGCAAGCGCAAGGGCGCGATCGCCGCGATCGAGCACGTGCTGGCAGAGAAGGAGAGCGACTAATGGCTCACAAGAAAGGTCTCGGCTCCTCCCGGAACGGCCGCGACTCCAACGCGAAGCGCCTCGGCGTGAAGATCTTCGGCGGCCAGAAGGTGAAGGCCGGGATGATCATCGTCCGGCAGCGCGGGACGAGGTTCCGCCCCGGCCCCGGCACCGGCATCGGCCGCGACGACACCATCTTCGCCATGCGCGAGGGCACGGTCGAGTTCCGCACGAGCGGCGAGAAGCGCTTCATCTCGGTCGCCGAGACCGACACCGACCAAAGCTAGGCGCTCTTGTTCCACGATCGCGCCCGCATCGACGTGCTGGCGGGCCGCGGCGGCGACGGAGGCTTGAGCTTCCGGCGCGAGAAGCACGTGCCCAAGGGCGGTCCCGACGGCGGCGACGGCGGCCGCGGCGGCGACGTCGTGCTCGTTGCTGACGCGCGCCTGCGTGACCTCTCCTCGTTTCGCGCCAAGACGACGTTCAAGGCAGGGCGGGGCGAGCCGGGCCGTGGCGCCCGCAAGCACGGCGCCGACGGGGAGGGCGTCCAGCTTGCCGTTCCCGTGGGGACGCAGGCGTACGGCCCCGAGGGCGAGCTCGTCGCCGACCTCGCTCGCCCCGACGCCCGCATCGTGCTCGCCCGGGGCGGCCAGGGCGGCCGCGGCAACCAGCACTTCGCGACGCCGACGCGCCAGACGCCGCGCTTCGCGGAGGTCGGCGAGCCCGGCGAGGAGGCCGAGCTGGAGCTGCGGCTGAAGCTCCTCGCCGACGCGGCGATGGCCGGGCTGCCGAACGCCGGCAAGTCGTCCTTGCTGCGCCGGCTCTCGAATGCGAAGCCGAAGGTCGCGGAGTACCCGTTCACGACGCTCGCCCCGGTGCTCGGCACGGTCGAGTCGCCCGACGGCGCCCAGCTCACCGTCGCCGATGTCCCGGGCCTGATCGAGGGTGCGAGCGAGGGAATCGGGCTCGGCCACGAGTTCCTGGCCCACCTCGAGCGCGCCCGGCTGCTGCTGCACGTGATCGACGCGTCCGCAGAGGACGTCGAGGATCGGTTCCGGACGATCGATCGCGAGCTGGCGCTGTACGGCGCCGGCCTCGACGAGCGCCCGCAGGCCGTCGTCCTGAACAAGATCGACCTCCTGCCGGAGCCGCCGCGGTTCCCGGTCGAGGACGATCGGATCGTCGGCGTCTTCTCTGGTCTCGTGCGCGACCGGTGCCGGGATCGACGAGCTCAAGCTGGCGCTGTTCAGGCTTTGTCCGGCGGCGCCGGAGCCGCAGGAGGAAGACGCTCCAGAGCTGCCGGAGTTCCTCGAGTACCGGCCGCAACCCCCGGCGCGGCGTGCGTACCGGATCTACCGCACTGACCGCGGCTTCCGCATCATCGGCGACGCGCCGCAAGGCGAGGAGCTCGAGGCGGTGTTGAAGGCGGCCGGAGCTCGCAGGGGTCAGGAGGTCGAGGTCGGCGAGGAGGTGCTGGAGTGGCAGTGATCCCGACCTGGGCCGCCAACCCGACGAAGCGCCATGTCGCCGCATCGCGCCACCCATCGCACCGCGTCGACGGCCGGTCGTCGCTTTGACGACCCAGGTCGGGATCCTCGGCGGGCGCTTCGATCCCCCGCACGTCGGCCATCTGGCACTCGCGTCGGCCGCGCTCCGCTACTTCGAGCTCGACGAGCTGCGCGTGACGGTGGTGGTGAATGCCGCGCACAAGCCTTCAGTGGCTCCGCTGGAGCACCGGCTTGCGATGGCGCGGCTGACCTTCGAACCGCTCGGTGCCGTCGTGGAGCCGGAGGAGCACCGCTACACGGTCGACGCGCTCGAAGCTCGGCGGCTCGAGGATCCGATCTTCCTGATCGGCGCCGACCAGCTCAGAGACCTGCCGACCTGGAAGGAGCCGGAGCGGGTGCTCGAGCTGGCGCGGCTCGGTGTCGCCACACGTCCCGGCTACACGCCGGCGTCGAGCTCGGACCGGATCGAGGTGTTCGAAGCCGAGCCGCAGCCCGTGTCGTCGACCGAGCTCCGCGAGCGGGTCCGGCGCGGCGATCCGCTCGACGGTCTCGTCGTCCCAGCAGTTGCCACATACATCGCCGAGCAAGGGCTCTACGCCGAGGGTTCCTGGCTACACTGATGGGTCTGAGCTCCCTCGAACAAGCAAGACGGATCGCCGCTCTCGTCACCGAGAAGCTGGCGGAAGACGTCGTCATTCTCGACATGAGACCCGTGTGCGTCTACACGGACTTCTTCGTGCTCGCGACCGGCCGCAACGCGCGCCAGACGAAGGCGATCTTCGACGACGTGCACGGGCAGCTCAAGCGGGAGAGCCGGCAGCTGCCGCGTGCGGTCGACGGGGCAACCGAGGCGGAGTGGATCATCGCCGACTACCTCGACGTCGTCCTGCACGTTTTCACGCCCGAGACGCGCGCGTTCTACCGCCTCGAGGACCTCTGGGGCGACGTCCCAGCGGTAGAGCTCGAAGCCGCAGCGTCCTAGCTACACTCTCGGAGTCCCAGGGGCCATAGCTCAGCTGGGAGAGCGTCTGGCTGGCAGCCAGAAGGTCGCCGGTTCGAGCCCGGCTGGCTCCACTCTGGAAGGCATTGCAGTCGACATTACCGTCGACGCAATCACTACTGTCGAGCGCATGACTCGCGGCCCGGAGGGCATCATCGTCGAGTTGGCGCAGCGGATCGGATGACCTGAGGAGGATCGAGATGGGAAAGCTGATCGCGACGACGCAGGCGACCATCGACGGCGTCATCGATCCGGTCGGGGAGTGGGTGCAGGCGGACGGAGACCACGGCGAGTACTCGTTCGAGCGTCAGGCGAGGTCCAGCGGGCTGGTGCTGGGCCGCAAGACCTACGAGGGGTTGGCGGGATATTGGCCGAGCCAGTCGGGCCCGTGGGCGGACATGGTCAACCCGATGCCGAAGTACGTCGGGTCGAACACGCTGTCCGGCGATCTCGGGTGGAACGCGACCCTGCTCGAGGGTGACCTCGAGGACTCGATCCCGAGGCTGAAGGACGAGGTCGACGGTGACCTGTTCATGCACGGGAGCGGCGAGTTCGCGTACGCCCTCGCGGAAAAGGGCCTGATCGACGAGTACGAGGTGTATCTGAACCCGCTCGTCTGGGGCGAGGGAAACGTCCACGTACTCGGCGACAGGGGAACCGTCCGGATGAAGCTCGACGACGTGAAGCGGTTCGACTCCGGAGTGGTCCTCCTCACCTACCTCCCGGCTTGACGCCTCGTTGCGCCGCTCGTAGCCGTGCAAAGTGCAGGCCCGTGCGCGAGGATAGGACGACACCACCCTCCGGAGGAAACGCGAGCACGTTGGCACTGGAACGGACACAACCGCCGCTGATCGGACGCTGCCGTGGATAGCGCCGTCGACGCCGTCACGCCCTTCCACGACCCGTCGCGCAAGCGGCGGTTCGTCAAGCTCGCCGGCTGGCTCGTGGGGCTGCTCGTGCTCACGGTCGTCCTGCGGCTGCTCGGCGTCGACGTGATCGGCTGGCTGCGGCGACGTCTGGGAGCAGATCAAGGACATCCCACTGAGGTACCTGGTGTTCGGCGCGGTGCTGCAGATCCTGCAGACGTCGCTCAACGGGCTCGCCTACTACGCCATCCTTGCCTACGCCTACCCGGGCCGAGCGCAGCTCTGGCCGATCATCACGGCGTACGCAGTCGGCGTCTCGATGAACAACTTCCTGCCGGCGAACATCGGCACCTTCGTGACGCTGCTGATGTTCGTCGCGATCATCCCCGGGGCGACCTTTCCAGGAGTCTTCGCGGCCTATCTCGTCAACAAGATCTTCTTCACGATCGTCGGTGGTCTCGTCTACCTGTACCTCTTCCTCGAGGCCGGCGCCGCGTTCGACATCGAGCTCGGCTGGTTCCGCGACCACGCCGCTCTGGCGCTGCTGCTCATCGCGGGGGCGCTCTTCCTGATCGTGCTCGTGGTGAGGATCTGCTGGCGCTGGTTGAAGAAACTCTGGGTGCAGGCGAGGGAGGGGGGCAAGATCCTTGCTCACCCCAAGGCGTTTGCGATGCGCGTGCTGTTGCCCCAGCTCGGCAGCTATGCCGCGAAGGTGGGCGTGATCATGGTCTTCCTGGCCGCGTACGCGATTCCCGTCACCTTCGACTCGGTGATGAGCGTGATCGGCTCCAGCTCGGCCGCGAACATGACGTCGGTTACACCGGGCGCGGTCGGGATCACTCAGGCTGCGAACGTCGTCGCGCTGCAGGACTACACGACCGCGGACACGGCCACCGCCTACTCGCTCTCCCAGCAGCTCGTCACGACGGCGATCAACCTCGTGTACGCGCTGCTGCTGGTTGTGCTCGTCTTCGGCTGGACGGGCGGCAAGCTCCTCGTCTCGACGAGCTACAGCGACGCCAAGGTAAAGGCGAAAGAGATGAAGCAGTCGCGGGGCAAGGGCGACGATCTTCTCGGCGACGCCGAGTGAGCAACCGGCAGATCACGCTGGCGGCACTGCCGGAAGGGTTTCCACAGGAGGCCGACTTCGCGCTCGTCGAGTCCGAGATCCCCGCACCCGGCGCGGGCGAGGTCCTCATCCGTTCCCAGTGGCTCTCGGTCGACCCGTACATGCGCGGCAGGATGAGCACGGCACGCTCCTACGCGAAGCCGACCACGATCGGCGAGACGATGACGGGGCAAGTCGTCGGCGAGGTCGTCGAGAGCAAGGATCCGCGCTTCGCGGCCGGCGACAACGTCGTCGGGCAGCTGGGCTGGCAGGACTACGCCGTCGCGCGCGGCGGCGCGCTGCGCAAGCTCGACCCGTCGGTCGCCCCCGTGCAAACGGCGCTCCACGTCCTCGGCGCGACCGGGCTGACCGCGTACTTCGGCCTCTTCGACATCGGCCGGCCCAAGCCGGGCGACACGGTCGTCGTCTCGGCGGCCGCGGGCGGCGTCGGCCAGATCGTCGGCCAGCTCGCGAAACTCGCCGGCTGCCGGACGGTCGTCGGCCTCGCCGGCTCGCCCGAGAAGGTCAGCGACCTGAAGGAGCTCTACGGCTACGACGTCGGGATCGACTACAAGCGCGACGACCTGAACGGAATGCTCAAGGAAGCGTGCCCGGACGGCGTCGACCTGTACTTCGACAACGTCGGCGGCGCGATCTCGGAGACCGTCTTTCGACGTCTCGCACTCGGTGCGCGCGTGCCGATCTGCGGTCAGGTCTCGCAGTACAACCTCGCCGAGCCGGAGCTCGCGCCCCGCAACCTCGGCTTCCTGATCGTCTTCCGGGCACGCCTCGAGGGCTTCCTCGTCAGCGACTACGCGCACCGGTTTCCCGAAGGGCTGCGACGGCTCGGCGGCTGGCTCGCCGACGGGAAGCTGCGCTACCGTGAGGACGTGACTGAGGGTCTCGAGAACGCCCCGGCGGCCTTCATGGGGATGCTCCGCGGCGAGAACCGTGGCAAAGCCCTCGTCAAAGTGAGCGACTGAAGTGAGCCTCGAAGAAGCGGTGCACCGGACGAGCGGGTATGCGATCGCGTCGCTCGTGCTGGGGATCGCCGGGCTGACGTTCTTTCCGCTCGTGCCCTCGATCCTCGCCGTCGTCTTCGGGAACAAGGCGCGGGTCGAGATCCAGAGCGGCGCCGCGCGTGGCGACGGCCTCGCGACCGCCGGCGTCGTCCTCGGCTGGGTCGGCATCGGGATCGCGATCGTCGGCTTCCTGTTCGTGCTGCTCTTCCTGCTCGCCTTCTAGCCCGCTCCCGCCACGGGCACGCCGGCCGCCGCGAGTGCGCGTCTGAGCATGAGCGCGTTCGCCGGCGCCTGCGCGACCTCGCCCTTTGCCGGGTCGCCGGCGATCTCCTCGGGCTCGAGGCCCTCGAGCCCCGTTGCAGGCATCTCGGAACGGCCGTTGTTGTTGAACATCGCGTACACCGCGTCGGTCTCGCCTGCGAGCTCGCGCAGAGGCGGCACCCATTCCTCCAGCTCCTGCTGCGAGTAGAGGTAGTCGAACCGCTCCGCGGCGCTCCCCGTGCGCTTGTTCCACGTGCCGGCATTGCGCCCGTGAAACCGGACATAGGCGGTGCCGCTCGTATGCGCGACCACGGTCGGGACGAGGTTCTTCGCCTCTGTCTTGGGCGCGTCGACGATCACGTAGGTGAAGCCGCGCGACTCGAGGAAGGAGAGCGTCTGGGCGCGGTTCTCCTCGTCCAGCCAGCTTCGGTGCCGAAACTCGACCAGCAGCTCGTCACCCGGGAGCTGGGCCGCCGCCCACTCGATGTACTCGAGCGACTGGGGCTTGTAGACCACGTACGGGGGGAACTGCAGCAAGATGCCACCGAGCTTGCCGCGCTCGCGGAGCGGCTCCAGCGCGCGGGCGAAGCGGCGAAAGACCTCGGCCCGGAGCTCCCGCGGCGGCCGGTCGACGCGGCCGCGATCGTCGACGGGCATCACGTCGCGCAAATCCTCGGGCAGCGCCTCGAGCTTGACCGGGTGCCGCGTCATCAGGCCGAACGCCTTCACGTGCATCGTGAATCCCGCCGGCGTTCGCTCTGCCCAGTTGCCGACGAGCTCGGCATCGGGCAGCCGGTAGTAGGTCGAGTTCGCCTCGACCGTGTCGAAGCGCTCGGCATAGTGCCGGATCCGCGCCTCCCCGGAGCGCACGCCTTTCGGATACCAGACCTTCGTCAGCGTCTCGTCGGCCCACGAGCAGGTGCCGACGCGGATCGTTGCCGCCATCGTCGGATCGTACGGCCGGCGGGTGCCCACGTGGGGCAGACCCGCCGGCCGGATTGCGTTACGTCGCGGTGAGCGTCAGCGTGCGCCGCAGGACGACACCGCCGCCGCTGAAGACGTTGGCCTCGACCTCGACCGTGTAGGTCCTGCCCTTCACGGGCCGGAAACCCGTCACCCGGACCGGGGCCGTCGCGTCGCGTCCGAAGGGCGCAGTCGACTGGGCGTTCGTGACGAGCTTGCCCTTCTCGAAGACCCGCAGGTTGAAACCGACGCTCTCACCGGGCTTGGTGCCGGCTGCATAGGCGCGGAGCGCCACTCGGACGGTGGGGCTGGCCACGCCGCCCTTGACCGTGAAGAACGCGTTGCGCGCGTCGACGGAGCCCGCCGCTGCGGCGAAGCGCGAGAGCGACGGCTTGGCGGCGCCGGTCGTCGTGCGCAGCCCGCTCTGCCATTCGCTCGTGACGTGGTCGCGGAAGACGAACCAGATGAACATGTCCGTCCGCGGATCCTTCTTCGCCAGTGCGAGCGCCTGTGCGGCATACGATGCCTGCAGCGAGCGTGAGATGCCGTTCGGCTCGCCGTCCTGCCTCACTTCGTGGCCGTACTCGGTGATCCAGATGCGCACGTTCTTGCGCTTGAACCACTTGTCGAGCGAGGCGGTGAAGCGCGGGAACGCCGACAGCGTCACGTTCGGCCACTTGACCTTCTGGTTCGGCTTCATCCGCGCAGGCACCGGATACGGATGTTGCGCCCACGCGTCGAACTTCAGGCGCGGGTTCGCGGCGGCGACAAGCTGCGCAAAGCGTCCCGGGGAGTGCGTCTCCGACTTCCCCTTGAGCGGCTTGTCCCGTCCGGCCGACGAGGTGCTGCCGACCGCGACCTTGGCGCTCGAGTTCCCGGCCTTGATGCCCGCGTAAGCGGCTGCGGCGAGCTTCGCGTAGTTCCTGGGCGCGACCGACTTGCCCTTGGCGTCGAACTGAGGCGCCAGGAAGAGCTGCAGGTTCGACTCGTTCCAGATCGAGTAGAAGCGGACGTAGGGATACCCGGAGTACCGTCCCGAGTAGCGGGAAGCGACGGCGCGCGCGAAGGCGGTCAGGTCGCTGAGCCGCGTCGGCATGAAGTTCGGCGTCTTACCGCCGTTGGCCCATTTCGGCGTGCCCCAAATCGTGATCAGGACCTCCATGTCGCGAGCCTGCGTGTTCCGCACGAGCTCGTCGAGGTCGTTGAAACGGTACGCGGCGTCGAACGGGTTGGCCGCGTTTGCGGGGCGCGTAGGAGCGATCTTCTCCCAGGTGACGAGCGTGCGCACGATCGTGGCATTCGTGGCGCGCGCCTGGTCGAGCATCTCGGCGCGGCGCTCCTCGTAGCGGAAGTTGGGGTCGTCGTGGAAGCCGACGTACATGCGCGGCGCCGCGCTCGCGAGAGCCGGTGCCAGCAGCGCTGCCAGCGCCGCGAACAGGAAGAACTGCGTCACTCGTCTCACGGGCAATCTCCTTTGTAAACAGTGAACTCGGCCACCCTAGCGACCCACTGTGAGCACCGTGTTAGGTCCTCAGAAGCCGTTCAAGCAGCGGTGCGCAGCGCCTCGATCTCGCGTGAGACCGCCAGACGCTCCAGCGCGGCCGCCTCGATCTGGCGGACGCGTTCCCGTGTGATTCCAAGCTTGCGGCCGATCTCCTCCAGCGACTGCGGCTCGTTGGCGCCGAGCCCGTAGCGGAGGGTCAGCACCTGCTGCTCGCGGTCGGGCAGGTCGCTCAGAGCCCGATGGAGGGTGTCCTCGGTCAGGCTGACCTCGACCTCCTCCTCGACCCCGCCCTCGGCGACGCCGACGAGGTCGCCGATCGAGGCGTCGTTGTCCTCGCCGAGTGGCTTGTCGAGGCTCGTCACCGCACGTGCCGCCTCGCGCACCTCACGCAGGTGCTTCAGCGAGATCTTCGAGGCTTCCGAGATCTCCTCGTCCGTCGGCGGACGCCCGAGCTTGACGACCAGCTCGCGCTCCGCGCGGCCGAGCTTCTGCTCGCGGTCGGCGATGTGGACGGGAATCCGGATCGTGCGCGACTTGTTCGCGACGCCTCGCTGCACCGCCTGCCGGATCCACCACGTCGCGTAGGTCGAGAACTTGTAGCCGCGGCGCCAGTCGAACTTCTCGACGGCGCGGATCAGTCCGATCACGCCTTCCTGGATCAGGTCGAGGAGCGACAGCCCGTGCCCCTGGTACTTCTTTGCGATCGAGACGACGAGCCGCAGGTTGGAGTTGATCATCCGGTTCTTCGCGGCCATGTCCCCGCGCTCGATCTTCTTCGCGAGCTCGACCTCCTCGGCGGCGGTCAGCAGGGGGTAGCGGCCAGCCTCGTTGAGGAAGAGCTGGAGCGAGTCGGTGGTCGCGGTCGCGAGGTCGCCGTTGACGTAGGTCGCGCCCGCGGGTGCCTCACGGCCGCAGTCGTCCGACAGGCTGATCGAGCGCTCCTCGAGCTCGGCGTAGAGCGCCTCGAGCTCGTCGTCCTCCAACTCCAGGTCCTGGACCGCCGCGCTGAACTCGGACAGGTTGAGGCAGCCGGCTTCTTCGCCGGCATCCAGCAGGGGAACGAGCACGTCGCGACTCATCCGACCCAGTATTCCCCGGCGGTTGACCGGCCTAACCACCGTCCGAAAAGGACATCTGTCGCCGCGTGCCGGCACCTGCAATCGTGACGAAGTTGGTGCAAACCGGCTCACCACCTGTTTGAGATCTCCCCGTACCTTCGAGAGCATCGTCGACTAGGAGGCCCAGGAATGCAAATCATTCCCGTGCGACCTGCGTTCGCTCTCGTGACACTGCTCCTCACGTTTGCCTGTTTTGCGGGCGGCGCATCCGCGCACACGCTCATCCGAAACGGGACTGTCTACGACAGCGGCAACCAGTGTGTCCAGAACTTCACCTCGCAGGGGCACTCGTACAACAGCGTCATCGTCCAGTCGCTGACCAACACGCCGCCGTTCCACTTCCCGGTCTCGAACTGCACCTACAAGAACTGGAAGCCGTACGGCTACCTCGCGGCGCGCTGGGAGTCCTGGAAGTGGGGTCCCAACGTCGGCGCCTGGCTCCTCTGCGGAACGCAGGGATGGAACTTCGGCGAGGGCTACCAGCTCCACGTCGGTCGGCAGACGACCGGGTGCGGCGGCGGCTTCTACCTGCTGCAAGGCGGCGCCTTCGTCTCCAACGGCGGCTGGCTTGGTGGCTGGCTGATGACTGACTACGAATGGCTCTGGTCGTGAAAGGGGGAAACGGAATGAGACAGCGACTCTTGCTGCTCGTGGCGGCGAGTGCTCTCGCCGCCGTGCTCGGAGTCGGGTACGCCGCGTCGGTCGGGCCGGAGCGGCCGACCCACCTGCCGAACCCGGCCGTGGAAGAGGTGTTCGTCGCCGGCCCGGACGGCGAGGCGTTGAGGTGCAACGGCAGGCTGGTGAAGGTGAGCCGCTCGGCGCTGGGCACCAGAACGCCGCCGCTGACCCCGGAGCAAGCGGCACAACGCAGCGTGCTCATGGAGCCGCCGGTGAAGGTTCCACGCTGCGCGAAGGGACCGGCGGGCAAGGAGACGGGCGCGGTCGTCTTCGTCGATCAGTCCACGGCGGACAGCCGGTAGGGAACACCACGCGGCGAGGCGGGTCGCAGCGGACGCTGCGACCGCCTCGCGTTACACTCAGATCGTGGTCTGGGAGGTCGTCTTCATGCTTGTGATCCTGAAGATTCCCGTCGTCTATCTCTGCGCGGTCGTGTGGTGGGCGATCAAGGCCGAGCCACGGCCGTTCGAGGGCGCTGCCCGGCTCGCCGAGTTGCCGCCCGATCCGAGCTGCGACTGGCGTCGCCGTCGCATGCAGCAGTCGCGGCGAGGCCCCCTGCCGCGCGGTGGTCGCGGCCGGCGGCCGGCTCGCGTCGCGATCGCGCGGGCGGGCACGTGAGCACTCAGGCGTCGCGCGAGGAGCCTCAGGGCCGCTGGAACCAGGCCGACACGATCGCCGGCCTGCTCGCGATGATCGCGATCTTCGCGTGCGCTCTCGGCCTGATCTGGCGGCCGGTGCGCGTGATTCCGTTCGCGATCCTCCTGACCCTGATTGCAGCGCGGATGTCCGAGCGGCAGGCGCGCCTGGTCGGCTGGTCGGTCGCGGCGTGCGTGGTCTGCTGGACGGTGGGGATGGCGATCGCGGTGCTCACCGAGAACCCGCTCTACTAGGAAGGGCTTTGCCTCGCCACGCTGGTACAACACGAACTGTGAGCGCGCATGACGTCGACGGGCTGAACGCGGGCTATGCCCGGCTGCTGCTCGAGGACTACCTCGAGAATCCCGAGGCCGTTCCGGCCGAGTGGCGCGAGCTCTTCGAGAGTGGCGACAGCCACCTCGTCGCGTCGCATCCCGGCCTGCTCCGCCTGCTCGAGACGCTCGAGCGCGGCAACGGGCATCCCGCGCCTGAGCTGGCGGCCGCCGTCGCGCCTGCAGCTGCGGTCGCTGCCCCGCCGCCGGTCGAGGCTCCGGCCGCCGAGACACCGGCGGATGAGGAGCAGCGCTCGGCCGAGCCGGCGATCGACGAGACGCTGCTCGGGGGCGTCGCGGCCGCGATGGCCCTCGTCAAGGCGATTCGGATGCACGGCCATCTCTCCGCCCGGCTCGACCCGCTCGGGTCGGAGCCGCTCGGCGACCCCGCATTGGACGAGACGCGCCTCGTCCCGCCGCTGACCCCCGAGCTGCAGGAGCGCATCCCGGCGAAGCTGATCCGGGTCCACGTCCCGGGCGAGACCCTGCGAGACGTGCTCCCGAAGCTGCGCGAGGTCTACTGCGGGACGATGGCGTACGAGATCGAGCACATCTCAGACCACTCGGAGCGGGTCTGGCTGCGCCAGGCGATCGAGTCCGGTCGCTACCGGGAGCCGCTGACCCGCGAGGAGAGCATCCGCCTGCTGGAGCTCGTCTCTCGGGCCGAGGGGTTCGAGCAGTACCTCCGGCGCGCGTTCCTCGGCCAGAAGCAGTTCTCGCTCGAGGGCCTCGACGTGATGGTGCCGATGCTCGACGAGGCGGTCGAGATCGCCGCCGCGGCAGGCGCACACGAGATCGTGATCGGGATGGCTCACCGCGGGCGCCTGAACGTGCTCGCGCACACGATCGGCCGCCCCTACGAGACGATCCTGCGCGAGTTCGAAGGCGAGCGCACGATCGAAGCCGTCGTCGTCAACGACGAGGGCGGTACCGGCGACGTCAAGTACCACCTCGCTGCGACGGGCACGCGTGCGACCGGGTCCGGCGAGGTCACGGTGACGCTGGCGCCGAACCCGAGCCACCTGGAGGCGGTCGACCCCGTCATCGAGGGGTGGACGCGCGGCGAGCAGACCGACCGCTCGAGCGGGGCCGGAGTGCACGATCCCTCGGTCGCGCTGCCGATCCTGATCCACGGCGATGCCTCTTTCGCAGGCCAAGGTGTAGTGGCCGAGACGCTCAACCTCTCGAGCCTCGACGGCTACACCACCGGCGGCACCCTGCACCTGATCGCCAACAACCAGGTCGGGTTCACCACCGATCCGAACGAGGGCCGCTCGACGCGCTATTCGAGCGACCTGGCGAAGGGCTTCGACATCCCGATCGTGCATGTCAACGCGGACGATCCCGAGGCCGCCGTCGCCGCGATCCGGCTGGCGATGGCCTACCGGCAGGAGTTCGGGCACGACATCGTCGTCGACCTGGTTGGCTACCGGCGCTTCGGCCACAACGAGCAGGACGAGGCTGCGTACACGCAGCCGCTGATGGTTGCCCAGATCGCGGCGCAGACCACCGTGCGCGAGCGCTACTCGGCCCGGCTCGACGAGCTGGGATTGGTCACGGCCGAAGAGGCAGAGGCCGTCTTCCAGCACACACTCGCCGAGCTGCGCGCCGCTCATGACCGGCTGAAGGCCTCGTTCGCCGAGCAGCCGCCGCCCCGCGACGGGCGAATCCCGGCCGACACCGGTGAGGCGGTCGTGACCGCCGTCCCGGCCGACCGGCTGCGCCAGCTGAACGAGCAGCTGCTCCAGTTGCCCGACGGCTTCGAGGCGAACGCCAAGCTGCTGAAGCAGCTCGAGCGCCGCCGCGAGACGATCGCCGAAGGCGGGATCGACTGGGGGCAGGCCGAAGGGCTCGCGTTCGCCAGCCTGCTCACCGAGGGCATTCCGATTCGTCTCTCCGGCCAGGACACCGAGCGCGGCACCTTCTCGCATCGGCACGACGTCCTGCACGATCAGCGCACCGGCGAGACGTACGCACCGATCCAGAATCTGCCCGAGGCGAGCGCGTCGATGGAGATCTACAACTCGCCTCTCTCCGAGTACGCGTGCCTCGGTTTCGAGTACGGCTACGCCGTTGCCGCCCCGGACGCGCTCGTGCTCTGGGAGGCCCAGTTCGGAGACTTCGTCAACGGCGCTCAGATCGTGATCGACCAGTTTCTCGTCGCCGGCCTCTCGAAGTGGGGGCAGACGTCGAGGCTGACGCTGCTGCTCCCGCACGGCTACGAGGGCAACGGTCCAGAGCACTCGAGTGCCAAGGTGGAGCGCTTCCTCCAGCTCGCCGCGCAGGAGAACATCCGGGTCGTGAACTGCACGACGGCGGCGCAGTACTTCCACCTCCTACGCCGGCAGGCGCTCGACGCGACCGCGCGCCCGCTCGTGGTGATGACGCCGAAGGGCCTGCTGCGGCTGAAGCAGGCGGGCTCGACGCTCGAGGACCTCTCCGAGGGACGCTTCCAGCCCGTGATCGACGATGTGGGCGCCGAGCGCGAGGCCGTGACGAGGCTGCTGCTCTGCTCCGGCAAGATCTACTACGACATCCAGGGACATGAGGAACGGGCGCGAGCGAGCTCGGTCGCGGTCGGGCGGCTCGAGCAGCTCTATCCGTTCCCGGTCGAGCCGGCAGCGGCGCTGACGACGTCGTACCCGAACCTGCGCGAGCTCGTCTGGGTGCAGGAGGAGCCGCAGAACATGGGCGCCTGGCGGACGATCCGCCACCGCCTCGAAGCAGCCGCGCCCGACGGCGTGGCAGTGTCGTATGCGGGCCGTCCGTGGCGAGCCAGCCCGAGCGAGGGCTATCCGACCGCCCATCGCCTCGAGCAGGACCGAATCATCCGGATCGGGCTCGGACTGGCCTCAGGCCCAGCGGGCTAGCGCGGGCGGCGTCTGGCGGCGAGGATCGCCGCGGCGACCTTCGGACCCTGCCTCCGCGCGGCCCGCAGCATCTGCCGGCGCTGGGCTGCCGGCAGCCGGCGCCAAAGCTCGTACGCGGTGAGGGCGATTCCGATCGGGCTGGTGGGGCGAAGGCGGGGCATCGAACCTCATGTTACGCACACTGAGGGACTCAATGGCCCCGGCGGCGTTCAGCGGTCAGTCGTCGTCGCCTCCGCGGCCTCGCCCGCCGTCATCGTCGCCTTCGTCCTCCTCGTCCTCGCGGTCCTCGTCCTCGTCGTGGCGACCGCGGCTGCCGTCATCCTCCTCGACCTCGTCCTCGTCGCGCTCGTCGTCCTCGGGCTCGGGCGCTTCCTGGGGCTCGACCGGAACCGGCGCAGCCGCGGCGGGAGGCGGCGGGGCGGCCGGCTCTTCGGTGCGTGCCGGCGGCGGGGCCGTGGGGTTGGGCTGTGCGGGCTTCGGCTTCTTCGCGAACTCAGTCTTCTTGCTCTTGCCGTCGCGCCCGCTCGACCTGTCGACTTCGGGCTTCTCGGCCGGCCTGGTCGCGGCGCGCCCCTTCTTGCCCCCGGAGCTGGCGGGCGGCGGGACGGCGGCTACCTGCACGGTGGTGGTCGGAGCCGGGGCAGGCTGAGGCGTCGGCTGGGGCGTCGGTTGGGGCGTCGGCTGCGGAGTGGGCTCCGGTTGCGGCGTCGGCTGTGGCTGCGGTGTCGGCTGCGGCCGGGGAGTCGGGGCCGTGGGCTTCGCCGGAACCGGTGCTGACGGTGTGGCGGCCGGCCGAGGTGCAGCGGCCGGCGCTGCAGGCCGTCCGGAGTTGTCGACGCGCGCGGCGGGCCGCGGCTCGGCGGTCGAACCTCCCGTCGAGGGGGCCGCCGAACCGGTGTCGGAGCCGGAGCTTGCGGGACTCGCGGCGGGCTCCGACGGAGGCGTCGGCGCCGGCAGCGGTGTCACCCGGATCACGGGCGGGCGCGCCGGAGCGGGCAGGGCGACCACGTGCTCATCCGGCTCGGGCGTGTCGAGGGCAAGCTTGGGCAGGGCCATAGCCGCAACCCCGCCGACGATGACGAACGCTACGGTGAGCACTCGCACGAGCGCGGGCCTCATGATCCACCCCCTTCCTGCCGAAAATCCGTCAAAGAACGTATCGGCAGGGGAATCGGAAACTGAAGGGCATCATGTTGGGTAGCTTCAAGTTTAAGCTCGTTGGGACGTTTTTGGCGCTTTCGGTGCTGCCGCTCGCGGCCGCCTTTTGGGGTTTCAGCGAAGTGGCCGAACGCAGTGTGACGGGAGGTGCGGACAGCCGACTCGAGGCGGGTTTGAGCGCAGCGCTTGCAGCATACGAGGATGAGCGGCGCGCCGCGGAGCGTGCTGCCGAACGCCTTGGTCGCGACCCTGCCTTCCAGGCTGCCCTTGCACGCCGCGACCGGGCCGCGCTCACCAGGCTGCTCCGTCCGACGCCGGCGCTCAGGGTCGAGACACCCGACGGGTTCACGGTCGGCCGCGCGCCGTCCCTGGCAGCCGAGACGACCGTCTCGCTCGTCGGACCGGGGGCGCGCTCGGCGACGATCGTCGCCGCCGTCCCGCTCGACGACCGATTTGCCCGCAGGCTGCATGCCCGCTCTGGCCTGGCTGCGCCCGACGAGCTCGCCGTGATCAATCCAGCCCGCCGCGTCGGTGCCGCGACGAGCCCGTCCGTGCAGGGCGGCGCCGCTTTCACCCCGGGGCGCATCACCACCGCCCGGATCGGCGACCGGAGCTATCGCACGATCAGCACGCGGCTCGGGCCTGACAGCGAGCTCGCGCTGGCCGCCTTGACCCCGAGTTCGGCGATCGTCTCCGAGCAGCGCTCGGTGATCGGCCGGCTCCTGCTCGGCCTGCTCGGTTCGCTGCTGCTGATCGCGTTCGTGGCCTACGTCGCAGGCCGCTCGATCGTCGGCTCGCTCGCCCGCCTCGCAGATGCGGCCAACTCGATCGCTGCCGGCCGCTTGCGCGAGCGGGTTCAGGTACGCGGCCGCGACGAGTTTGCGACCCTCGGCCGTGCCTTCAATGACATGGCGACGCAGCTCGAGGCGCAGATGGTCGACCTCGAGGACGAGCGCCGCCGCCTCCGCGAGGCGAACGTACGCTTCGGTGACGCGCTCGCTGCGACGCTCGACCCGGAGCAGCTCCGGCGCGTGATCGTCGAGTCGGCGGTCGAGGCGACCCAGGCCGTCGGCGGTGTCTTCATCGGCGACGACGGCTCCGTCGCAGAGACCGGCGACCTCTCTGCGCACGGTGAGCGGCTCGACTTCCAGCTCACCTCCGGGCGACGCAGCTTCGGCCACCTGATGCTGATCGGCGACACGTTCAACACCGAGGAGAAGATGACCGCGGCGGCGCTCGCCGGACAGGCGGTCGTCGCACTCGAGAACGCGCGCCTGCACCGCATCGTCGAGCGGCAAGCGCTCGTCGACGGGCTGACCGGACTCGCGAACCGGCGCCAGGCCGACGAGTCGCTTGCTGCCGAGCTCACCCGCGCGGAACGGCTCGGCGGACCGGTTGCGCTCATCCTCGCCGACGTCGACGACTTCAAGACCGTCAACGACAAGTACGGGCACCCGACGGGCGACATCGTCCTCCGCGACCTGGCGCAGACGCTCTGGGAAACGGTCCGCGAGATCGACATCGCAGCGCGGTGGGGCGGCGAGGAATTCGCAGTCGTCCTGCCGGGCACGGATCTGGACGGGGCCGCACAGGTCGCAGAGCGCATCCGCATCGCGCTCGCCGAGCGGATGATCGTCTCCGCCGACGGCGTCCCGCTCAACGTCACGGCCAGCTTCGGCGTCGCCGCCGCGACCGCGCCCTCGTCGCCCGAGCAGCTGATCGAGGCCGCCGACGGCGCGCTCTACCGGGCAAAGCGGGCGGGTAAGGATTGCGTCTACGCCGGCAACGATCCGGTGACGCCTCGGTAGCAGCTCGCTCGAGCGGAGCCGAGGGTTTGGCAGGTTTCTGATCCATATGGGTAGGAAATGGTCGCAAGCAGGAGAATTTGCCCGACCCCTCCGCTACAATCCCGCCCCAGCAAGAACGTCAACGTTCCCGACCCCCCGGAGGCCCGATGCCGGTTGAGACCCCCTCAGTCTTCGCACGCGTGATCCAAGACCATCTCGAGCTGAAGCGGCGCAATGCCGAGCTCGAGCCCGCGATGCCGATCAACGGCTATCGCATCGACGACCCGTTCGACAACCACCCCCTGTTCAAGACCGAGGAGCAGGCGCGGCTGGAGGAGACGATGGACGGCGACGAGCCGGCCGTCAGCCTCGAGAACGCCGCGCTCGCCTGGCCCGGCGAAGAGTCACTCGAGAGCGTTACGGTCGAGTCTCAGAGCGCCGAGCACGCCGGTTTGTGGTCGAAGTCTCGCGACTTCGACTGGGGCGACTAGCTCTTTCGAGTCTCTGCGGCGCCGCCGGCGGTCTCAGAGCCGCCGACGAAGTGCGCCTGCTCGCAGCGCCCGTCGCGCACGGCGCGGCCCTTCACTCCCGCGAGGGATCGCCGGCGACCGGAGCGATGGCGATACACGAAGCCTGCTGTAGTCACAGGAGGACAACGTGCTGCGAACAATCTTTCTGACCGGATTCATCTCCCTCGTCGTCGCGCTCCCCGCGCAGGCGATGAACGGCAAGGAGCTGCGGATCACGGGTCCGGTCGTGCGGGTGAGCGAGAACGCCGTCTCGGTCGAGAACACGGTCGGCGACGCGATTCTCACGTGCGCCGTCCCGGATCGCATGGCCGAGAAGGCCGGCCTGGTCAAGGTCGGCGACCGGGTGCGGATGATCTGCGTCCGGTTCCGCGGCCGCAAGGCCGTCCTCGTCCGCTTCGAGCGGCCGGGGGCGAAAAGGCCTGCGGTCGACAAGCCGAAGACCGAGAAGTCGGACGACGAGAAGCAGGAGGCTGCGGGCCCGATCGTCGAGCTCGCCGCCAACGCGATCGCCGTCCAGGGAGACCGTGCGCGCGTCGCGTGCCGCGTGCCGGCAGAAAAGTCGGCGAAGCTTGCCGGGCTCAAGGTCGGCGACAAGGTGAAGATCTACTGCCTCGACGGCCAGCTGGCCGGGCTCGAGCGCTTCGAGAAATCGGAGAAGCCGGCGGCCGAGGAGCTGAAGCTCTACGGCAAGATCGCTGAGCTCTCACGCGCTTCGGTCACGGTGCGCGGCGAAGCCGGGTCGGCGACCTGCTCGATCCCCGCCGGCTTCGCAGAGAAGATCGCCGGCCGCTTCGCCGTCGGCGACAGCGTCAAGATCATGTGTCGCGGCTCCGAGCTGACCTACCTCGAAAAGCAGGGGTAGCCGGAACTCACGTTGCCGGCGCGCCCTCCTCGGAGGCCGCCGGCAGCGTATCGTCGACGAGTTGGTGCGAGAGCCGCCGGAACGCGCCCGGCTGCGCCATCAGCTCCTGCTCCGTTCCGCGCTGGACGATTCGGCCGTGCTCGAGGACGAGGATCTCGTCGGCGCGGCGAACGGTCGCGAGCCGGTGCGCGATGATGATCGACGTTCGGCCGGCGAGCAACGTGTCGAAAGCCCGTTCGATCACGATCTCGGTCGGGCGGTCGATGTTCGAGGTCGCCTCGTCGAGGATCAGGATGCGCGGGTCGGCGAGTAGGGCGCGGGCGATCGAGATCAGCTGGCGCTCTCCGGCGGAGAGGCCCGACCCGCCTTCGCGCACGACGTGGTCGAGCCCGTGCTCGAGGCGCGCGGCGACCCGGTCGACACCGACGGCCGCGGCCGTCGCGCGAACCTCGTCGTCCGACGCGTCGGGCTTCGCGAAGCGAATGTTGTCGGCGATCGTGCCGCTGAAGAGGAACGGATCCTGGAGGACGACCCCGAGCTGACGGCGGTAGCCGACGAGCTCGACATCCCGCAGATCGGTTCCGTCGACGCGGACCGCGCCTTCGTCGGGATCGTAGAAGCGCGCGATCAGCTTCGCGGTCGTCGACTTGCCGCCGCCCGACTCGCCGACGAGCGCGAGGCAGCCACCGGCCGGGATCGCGATCTCCAGCTCGTGCAAGACCGGCTCGTCGCCGTACGCGAACGTGACGCGATCGAGGTCGAGCCGGCCGTCGATCCGGCCGATCGGGCGCGCGTCGGGCTTGTCCGCGACGTCGATCTCGGCGTCCAGCACCGAGCTGATCTTGTCCATCGCCGCGCTCGCCGCCTGCACCTGGCCGTAGAGCTCCGAGAGTTCCTGCAGCGGCTGGAAGACGAGCGCGAGCAGCCCGACTCCGGCGATCAGCGTCCCGATCTCCATCGAGCCGGCGCCGATGAATTGCGCTCCCGCGAAGAGGACGGCCCCGGTGGCGATGGCTCCGAGCAGCTCGATCGCGGGGAAGAAGACCGAGTAGATCCTCTGCACGTGCACGTTCGAGAGGCGGTTCTCCTCGTTCAGCCCGTCGAACTCGGCCTGGAAGGCACGCTCGCGGTTGAACGCCTGGATCACGGCCATGCCCGCGACGGACTCGGCCAGCTGCGCGGTGACCGTTGCGATCTTCGTGCGCACGTCCGCGGCGGCGACGTGGGAGACCCGCTGGAACCAGCGTGTGATCACGATCCCGGGCGGGAGGATGCAGAGAGCGACGAGCCCGAGCCGCCAGTCGAGCAGGATCAGTCCGCAGACGGCCGCAATCAGCGTCAGCGTGTTGACGACGAGCGTCGTCAGACCCTGGTTGAGGACGTCCGAGAGCGCGTCGACGTCGCTGTTCAGACGCGAGATGATCCAGCCCGCCTTCTGCTGCGAGAAGTAGCGCAGCGACAATGAGGTGAGGTGCTGGAACAGGTCGCGCCGCAGCTCGAGCACGATCCGCTGGCCGACGCTTGCGAGCCCGAGCCAGGTCGCCGTCCCGAGCACCCATGCGGCAGCGTTGACGACGACGTACGCGAGCACGGCGAGCAGCAGCCGGTCATCGTCGCCGTCGCGGATGCCGTTGTTGATCGCATCCTCGACCAGCAGCCAGCCGATCACGGGAGCCGCAGCCGAGAGCGACGCCAGGATCGCGATCCCGGTCACCTGACCCTTGCGCTCGGCCGCGTACGGGAGCAGTCGCGAGAGCCCTGTGTGGTGCTTACGCGGCAAGCGACTCGTCTCCGAACAGGGCCGTGAAGGGGCCTCCTGCGGCCAGCAGCTCGGCGGGGCGGCCGGCCTCGACGACCCGGCCGTCCTCGAGGACGACCGCCCGGTCGGCGACGCCGATCGTCGAGAGCCGCTGCGACGCGACGAGGACGGTGCGCCCGGCGACCGCGGGTCGGAGATTCTCGACCAGCAGCCGCTCGGTCTCGGTGTCGACGGCCGACATCGGATCGTCGAGGACGAGCACGCGCGCGCCCGCCAGCAGCGCCCGCGCCAGCGCGACGCGCTGGCGCTGGCCGCCGGAGAGGTTGATCCCGCGCTCGCCGATCAGAGTGTCGTACCCGTGCGGCAGCTCGTCGACGAACGTCGAGACTCCGGCTGCCTCGCACGCGGCGAGCACCTCCTCCCAGTCGGCGTCGGGCCGCGCCGAGAGCAGGTTCTCGCGCAGCAGGACGGAGAAGAGGACGGGCTTCTGCGTAACGATCGCAACCGCTGTCCGCAGCTCCGGACCGACACGTCCCGCGTGTCGACGCCGCCCAGGAGGACACGGCCGCTCGTCGGGTCGTAGAAGCGGGGGAGGAGGTTGAGGAGCGTCGTCTTGCCGGAGCCGGTCGGGCCGCAGACGGCGACGATCTCGCCCGGCTCCACGGCGAGGTCGACCCCGCGGAGCACCTCGATCTCCCGGCCGTACTTGAAGTGGACGTCCTCGAAGCGGACCTGCAGCGGTCCCTCCGGCAGCGCCTTCGGCTCGACCGGCTCGGGGAGCGGCTCGATTCCGTCCAGCCAGGCAAAGCTGCGTCCTGCCGACGCAACCGCCCGCTGGCCGAGGTTGATGATCCAGCCGAGCGCCTCCAGCGGCCAGACGAGCTGGAGCAGGAGCGTGATGAAGAGCATGAACTCGCCGATCGTCAGCTCGCCCGAGATCACGTCGCGGCCCCCGAAGAGGAGCACGGCCGCGATCCCGAGCGAGGGCAGGAAGAGGAGACCGGGGAGGAAGTACGCCTCGACGGAGGCAGCGCGCATCGTCTCGTGCCGCACCGCCTCGGCACGCCCGAGGAAACGGGTGCGCACGTCGTCTTCTCGCCCGAAGGCCTGAACCATCTCGATCCCGACGACCGCTTCGTCTGTCGCCTCCGCGAGGTGGCCCTTCTTCGCCTGGACGAGCCGCGAGATCGGAAAGAGCTTGTGGGCGAAGACGAACGTGAGGACGGCAATCGGCGGCATCGCGAGCGCGGCGAAGAGCGCGAGCCGGGCGTTCACGGCGACGAGGACGATCGCGGCGGCGGTGATCATCATCGCGCTCTGGATTCCCTGCACGACGCCCCAGCCGATGAAGTAGCGCACCGGGTAGATGTCGTTCGTCGCGCGGGAGATGACCTCGCCGGTCGCGTGCCGGTCGAAGAACGCGCGCGGGTAGGTGAGATAGGCGTGGTAGAGCATCCCGCGCAGCCGCGCCTCGACCGCGATCCCGACTCGCGCGGTCGCGAACCGGCGGGAGAAGTTGACGCCGAACCGGAGGGTCGCGAGCAGGACGATCGCGGCGAGATAGGGCAGCAGCAGTTCATCGTCCGGCCCCACGATTGCCTCGTCGATGACCTGCTTGATCAGCAGCGGGATCGAGATCGAGAGCAGCGTGAAGGCGAGCGCGAACGCGACTCCGATCGCGACCAGGCGTCGCTGCTCCCACCAGAGCGGGAAGAGCCGGCGCAGGGTCGGCCGGAGGGCAAGATCGGGCGGATCGACGTGGTTCATGGCCTGGCTCCGACGCTACCAGCGCGGCCGCCCGGCTAGAACCGGACGATCCGGGCCGCGCGGACATCGGCATGACGCGAGACAATGTCAACGATGACTTGACAAGACATCATAGTGATGTCATAGTGCAGCCATGCAGATGGCACACCACATCCACGCGATCCAGGAGGATCTCGCCGCGGCCGCGTCGCTCGCCGGGGACGAGGCCACCGTGGAAGCCGGACGCCGGCTCACCCAGGCGCTCGGCTCCTCGCTGCACCTGCGGCTGCTCGACGTCGTCAGCGAGGCCGCGCTCGCCCTCTCGGGCTCGGTGCCCGGCCGGATCGAGGTTCGCCTCGCCGGCCGCGACCCGGAGCTCGTCTACATCGAGGAGGAGGAGCCGGAGCCCGCGCAGGCCGCGAGCACCGACGACGCCTTCTCGGCCCGCATCACCCTGCGCCTGCCCGAGGGTCTGAAGGCACAGCTCGAGGTCGCCGCCAATCTCGAAGGCACCTCGGTCAATGCATGGATCGTGCGCGCGCTTCAGCGCGGGCTCGAGCCACGCACCCGTTCCGTCCGCACCGGCCGGCGCCTGTCCGGCTACGCGGACAGCTAGGAGAGGAGAAGCACATGTCCCGTCTTCACCCGATCCCGTACGGCACCGGCATCCTGCTGGTTCCGGACTTCTGCAACCCCGTCCGCGACGAGCGCGTCGTCAAGCCGGCGCGCCGGAATGGGGGGCACAGCCGTGCGCGCGTTTGAGACGCCCGGCAAGACGCGCCTTCGCGTCAAGAACGCGGCCGGACTGATCTCGGTCGACCCGAGCGAGTCCGGTCGCACCACGGTCGAGCTCGAGGCGCTCCGCGACGACGACGCCACCCGCGAGGCGATCGAGCGGGCGACCGTTGAGCTGAACGGCAACGAGGTTCTGGTCGAGATCGGTGTCGGCGGCAAGGGCTTCGGCGTCGGTCCGGCCTGGATCTCGTTCGGCCGCACCCCTCAGGTCGGCGTCCGCATTCGCTGCCCGGAGGACGCCGATCTCGAGTGCACGACCGCATCCGCGGACATCTCCACCTCGGGTCGGCTCGGCGAGGTCGAGGTGAAGACTGCCTCCGGCGACGTCTCCGTCGACCACGTCACCGGGCTGCGCGTGCAGTCGGCGAGCGGGGACGTGCGGAGCGCGACCGTCGACGGCGAGGCACGTCTCCAGACCGTCTCCGGCGACGTCCGCCTCGGCACGGTCTCCGGCCCGGTCTCGGCGACGCTCGTCTCGGGTGACTTCTCGATCGACGACGCCCTCACCGACCTGGCGGCGAAGACCGTCTCCGGCGACCAGCGGATCGGAGCGATTCGCGCCGGCCAGATCACGATCCAATCCGTCTCGGGCGACGTTCGGCTGGGTGTCCGTCCCGGCACGCGCCTCCAGATCGACGCGAACTCGGTCAGCGGTGACGTCAGCTCCGAGCTCGACGTCAAGGACTCGCCATCCGAGTCGCCGGGCGGAACCGAGGCGCGGCTGCTGGCCAAGACCGTCAGCGGCGACATCGAGATCACCCGGGCTGCGGCCGTCTCAGCTTGAGATGAGACGGCCGCCCCGACGCTCCGGCGGCCTCTGGGGGAACCGCGACTTCCTCCGGCTCTGGTCGGCGCAGACCGTCAGCCAGTTCGGCACGCAGGTGAGCCTGCTGGCGCTGCCGCTCGTGGCGATCGTCGCCCTCGGCGAGAGCACGTTCAAGGTTGCCCTGCTGACGACGGTCGAGTTCCTGCCGTTCCTCCTCTTCACCTTGCCGGCCGGCGTCTGGGTCGATCGACTCCCCCGCCGGCCGATCCTCGTCGCGGCCGACCTCTTGCGCATGGCCGCGCTCGCGTCGATCCCCGTCGCCTACTGGTTCGATGCGCTGACGATCTGGCAGCTGTACGTCGTCGGCTTCGTGGTCGGGATCGGCACGGTCTGCTTCGACGTCGCCTATCAGTCATACCTGCCGACCCTCGTCGGGCGCGCCGAGCTGACCGAGGGCAACTCGAAGCTCGAGATCAGCCGCTCCGCAGCCCAGTTGGCGGGGCCGGGACTGGCCGGCGTTTTGATCGGGATCCTCACCGCCCCGGTCGCAGTGCTCGCCGACGCGGTCAGCTTCCTCGTCTCGGCGCTCTTCCTCGGGCGCATTCAGACGCTCGAACGCACACCTGTGGTCGAGGAACGACGGTCGCTCGGTACCGAGCTGATCGAGGGGCTGCGCTACGTGTTCACGCACCGGTACCTGCCCTCGATGGTCGCGTCGGTCGCGATCTTCAACTTCTTCGGGAACGTCGGCGGCGCGATCGTGCTCGTCTACTTCGTGCGCGAGCTCGGCCTCAGCGCGCTCACGATCGGGCTGGCCCTCGGGATCGGCAACGTCGGCTTCCTGATCGGTGCCGTTCTCGCGGGCCGGATCGAGGCAGCGCTCGGTGTCGGCAGGACGATCGTCACCTCGGCGGCGTTGTCGGTTCCCGGGCTGCTGCTGATCCCGTTTGCGCCACGCGAGTACGCGGTGCCGTTCATCATCGCCGCCGAGGTCATCATCGGCTTCGCGATCGTGCTCTACAACGTGACGGCGATCAGCCTGATGCAGGCGACGACCCCGGACCGGCTGCTCGGGCGGATGAACGCGTCGAGGCGCTTCGTCGTCTGGGGCGTGATTCCGCTCGGGGGCCTGATCGGCGGAGTGATCGCTTCCACCATCGGCCTGCGCCCGACCCTTTTCATCGGTGCGATCGGAGCCTCACTCGCGGTGGTGCCGCTGCTCTTCTCGCCCGTGCGGTCGCTCAAGCGTCTGCCGGATCTCGACGATCAGTCACCGGCGATCGCGTCCGCGAGCAGCGCGTAGGCATAGCTTCGCCAGGCGAGCTCCGGTTGCGCCCGCAGCCGTGCCAGCCCGTCGGTCACCGCAGCGAGCCCCTCCGAGTCGACGGCGAGCCGGGCGAGTGCGTCCTCGAGCTGCTCGCGGGCGAGCGGGTCGTCGAGGTCGTCCGCGATCGCAGTGACGGCGCGGCCGTCCAGCTCGAGCTCCCGATGTGGATCGCCGCCGGCGGCGAGCAGGAGCTCCGCCCGGCGCACAGCCCCGCGCAGCTCGTCCTCGTCGACGGACACGTTCTGCCCCGCGAGCCAGGCGAGGCCTAGCAACAGACTGTTACTAGGTCCCGTCTCGAGCACCTCGAGCGCCTTGCGCATGCCGGCAGGCTAGGCCACTTCGGTCTTCGCGCGAGAGCGCTCGTACCAGTCCGACCAGCCGCCGTCGAACGAGCGCGCCTCGCCGTCCTCGACCTCGACGATCCGGTCGACGATCCGGTCGAGGAAGTAGCGGTCGTGCGAGATCACGCAGACGGTGCCGGCGAACTCCTCCAGCGCGGCCTCGAGTGCTTCGACCGAGTCGATGTCGAGGTGGTTCGTCGGCTCGTCGAGAACGAGGAGATTCGGCTGCTGCAGCATCAGCAGGAGCAGCTGCAAGCGTGTGCGCTCTCCGCCGGAGAGCAACCTGTTCGCGCGCCGCACCTGCTCGTACGGGAAGAGAAACTTCATCAGCAGCGAGACGGCCTCGCCCTCGGAGCAGCGGTGCGCGAGGCGGACCGTGTCGAGCGGGCTCGCCTCCGGGTCGAGCGTCTCCTGATCCTGCGCGAGATAGCCGATCCGGATCGACGGCCCCACCCAGACTTCGCCCTCGGTCGGATCGAGCTCGCCGACGACCGTTTTCAGCAGCACGCTCTTACCGGCACCGTTCGCGCCGACGAAGCCGACTCGCTCGCCGTGCACGACCGTCAGCTCGACGTCCGCGAGCACGACGTCCTCCGCGAACTGGACGCCGACGTGGCGCAGCTCGAAGACACGCTGGCCCCCGCGGACGTGCGGGTGCAGGCGCAGCGCGATCTTGCGCCGCTCGAGCACCGGCCGCTCGACCTTCTCCATCCGGTCGATCTGCCGCTGCTTGTTGCGCGCCTGCTTGATGTGACGTTCGTCGACCACCCGGTGCGCCCAGTCCTTGAAGCGCCGGATCGCCGCCTCGAGCCGCTCGATCTCCTTCTGCTGGGTCACGTACTGCTGCTGCTGCCGCTGCAGCTCGAGCTCGCGGGCGAGCGTGTAGGCGGAGTAGTTGCCGGGCCACATCCGAACCCGGCCGCGGTCGAGCTCGGCGATCTGGCTGACGGTCTCGTCGAGGAGATAGCGGTCGTGCGAGACGGCGACGGCGGCGCCGTCGAAGCTCGCGAGCAGCCGTTCGAGCAGCGAGCGGCCGACGGCGTCGAGGTGGGCCTCGGGCTCGTCGAGCAGAAGCACATCCGGATCCTGGGCGAGGCAGGCGGCGAGCGCGATCAGCTTCCGCTGCCCGCCGGAAAGCGCACTCGTCGGCAGCGTCAGGTCCGCCTCCTCGATCCCGACGTCGAGCAGCATCGCCCGCGTGCGGCCGTCGACGCTCGGCCCACCGGCGGCCTCCCAGCGCTCGACGAGCTCCTCCTGCCGGCGAAGGACGCGCGTCATCTTGTCCAGGTCGGCGGCGAGGGCCGGCGAGGCGAGCCGGTCCGCGACCTCATGCAGCTCCCGGTCGAGCTCGTCCAGGTCGGGTCGCGCCGCCCGCACCGTCTCGAGCGCGTTCCGCTCGTCGCCGAGCGGATGCTGCGGCAGGAACGAGACGACGACGCCGCGGCGGCGGACCGACGTGCCCGCGTCGGGCTCCTCGAGCCCGGCAATCAGCTTCAGCATCGTCGACTTGCCGGAGCCGTTGGCCCCGATGACGCCGACACGTGCACGTGGCTCGATCGCGAAGTCGAGCCCGTCGAGCACGGTGCGGCTGCCGAACGACTTGCGGACGCCGTTCAGCGACACGAGGGCCATCGCGTTAGCTCGAGCTGTGGATCACCGAGAGCACGTACTCGTCGCGGCCCGCCCGCAACGCGTCGGCCAGGCGCTCGTCGCCGGAGATTCCCGTGCGCGCGGCGAGCACCTCGTACAGGCGCTCGTCGCTCATTCCTGCGCCTCGGCCCGCCTGCACGAGCCGGTGGATCACCGGCAGCGGGCTGCCGTCAGGCGCGAACTGCCACGCCGGATAGAGGTAGTCCTGCCCACCGGCTCGGCGGACGCCGAGCAGCTCGCCGGCTCGGCGCATCGCGTCGAGCCGCTGCGTGCCGACGCCGAGCCGCGACGACAGCCAGGATCCGCTGAGCGACTCGTCCACGAGTTTCGCGTCCATGACGCGAATCATGCCGTGGCAAGGCGCTCGCGTCGATCCCGGCCGCCACCCAGAGTCCAGCGAAGACCCTGGATTGCCCAGCCACCGACCGCGAGCACGATGAGCCCGAGGGCGAGAAGGATCAAGAGGAGCGTGCGCTTCATGAGGAGCAACTTACGCCGAGGCTGCGACGGCATCGTCGGCCGTGACGACGATTCGGGGTCATCCTCGCGGCGGATTTTTCTAAGCTGGGTCTGTGCCGGGCCATTGGGAGCTGATCGCGCTGGGAATCGTCCTGCTGCTGCTGTTCGGCTCGAAGCGGATCCCGGAGATCGCGCGCTCGCTCGGCCGCGGCGTCCGCGAGGTCAAGGAGACGGTCGCCGACGTCGACCCGCGCGACGACGTCCGCCGCACCCTCGAAGCACCGGAAGACGAGTCGAACGCCCAAAAGGACTAACTGACCGCCGGCCACGCCGCGAAGCGCCGTCCACGCCGCGAGACGAACCGGCCACGCCGCAAGCGAACCGGCCACGCCGCGAAGCGGCCTGGCCGCTTCAGGGATCTTCGCGATCGGAGAATCCGCTTCCGCGGATCTCCTCCATCGCAAGCAATGGAGCGTGCCGGGATCGAACCGGCGACCTCCGCCTTGCAAAGGCGGCGCTCTCCCAGCTGAGCTAACGCCCCGTTCGGGGCTCAGTGTAGAGGCTCATCCGGCTTCCGTCCGGGGCGGAGCCCGCGCTCCTGGAGCGCGCGCAGGCCGGAGCTGAACGTCTGCTGCTCCTGCTCCTGGGGGCCGCCCTGCTCGAGCCGGCGGATCCGCGCCTCGAGCGCTTCCAGGTCCTCGCCCGGCGGGGACAGCTTCGTTGCGAGCGCCCGCTCGGCGGCGGCGACACCCTCCTCGCGCACGGCCAGTGCGTCGCTGCGGGCAGCGAGCTCGGCCTGGGTGCGCGCGAACGCCTGCTCGGCCTCTCCGAGTTCGGCGAGCCTCGCCTCGACCCGCTCGAGCTCCTCGGCGCTCGCGGTCGGTGCGGGATCGGGACTTTGTGTTGATTCAACACTTTCTTCCAGCGCGGCCTCGCGTGCTTCCAGTTCGGCAGCTCGCGCGTCGGCCTCGCTGAGCCGGGTCTCGAGGTCGGATTCCCGCTTCGCGAGCGCGGTTTCGCGCTCGTCGCAGGCGGCCTCGCGCGCCGCGAGCAGCGCCGCCGCGGCGTTCGCTTCGGGAGTTTGTGTTGAATCAACACTTTCTCCCACCGGCGGTGCCGTCTCCTCGACGTGCTTCGCCGCACGTGCTTCCTTCGCCTCCGACAGGCGCAGGCGGGCGGCCGCCAGCCGCGAGTTTCGCTCCTCGGACGCCGCCAGCTTCTGTTCACGCTTCTCGACCCGAGCCAGCATGTCGGTGAGCTCGCGCTCTCGTTCCTGCACCTGCTTGACGCGTTCGCTCAGCGTGCGCTTCAGCGTGTCGAGCTCGGCGGCCGCTTCGGCGCGCTGGCGGTGCAGTGCGGCGCGCTCCGACTCGATGTCCGGAGGCTCGTGCTTGCCGCGTGACCCCATCAGACCCATCCGGGCCGATCGTACTGCGTTAGGCGGCGCGCTCCAGCCGCTCTTCCTGGCGGGCTCGGCGGACGATCTCGTCGCGCTCGCCGAAGCGGATGCGTGCGCGCTCGGCACGGTGCTCGTTCCAGAGCGCGACCAGCTGCTCGTCGATGTGCTTGATCTCGTCGATCACCGCCTGCTGCCGGCCGTACGAGAGCTGCTGCCACAGCTCCGTGCGGACCTCGCTCAGGCGCTCGATCTCTGCGTGAATCTCGGGAATCGTCGTCATGCTCTTTGAAACGACGTTCCGGCCGCGCCGATTCCAGCTTCGCCGCAGGCTGAACAGAAACACAACAATCTGCTTATTCGTAGCCCAGTTCCGAGATCCGACCCTCCTCGAAGCCGAGGTAGTGTGCGAGCTCGTGGAGGACGGTGATCCGGATCTGCTCCTCGAGCTCGGCCGGATCGGGGAAATCCTCCTCGAGCGGTCGCTGGTAGATCGAGATCTTGGCCGGCATGTACTCCGGCGCGTCGAAGAGGCCGTAGAGATCGGGTTCTTCCCGGTTTTCCTGCTCGACGACGACGGCGACGTTCTCGAGCGCCTTCGCGACCTGCGGCGGCAGCGAGTCGAGCGTGGCGCGTACATGTTCCTCGAAGGTCATCAGCTCGGTCAGTACCTGGGGGCCAGCGGCTGGCGCTGCTGGAGGAGCTTGACCGTGGCTAGGCCGAAGACGAAACCGCCGATGTGCGCGAAGAACGCGACGCCACCGCCGGCCGCGGGGTAGAGCGAGCGACGAGCTGCCTTCGAGCAGCTGAAAGAGGAACCAGATGCCGAGGAACAGCACCGCCGGGACGTCCCGCAGGACGAAGAAGATGAGCGTCAGCACCATCGCGCGCGGCAGCAGGATCAGGTAGGCACCGAGCACGGCCGAGATGGCGCCGCTCGCCCCCACGTGCGGGATCGTCGCCTCTGCATCCGTCGCGTAGGCAAGCGTCACGATCGTCTGCGTCACGATCGCCACCAGGCCGCCTGCGACGAAGAAGCAGAGATAGCGAACCTTGCCCAGCGCGTCCTCGACGTTGTTGCCGAAGATCCACAGGAAGAGCACGTTGCCGAGCAGGTGCGCCCAGGTGCCGTGCATGAACATCGACGTGAGCCAGGTCAGGAGCCAGCCCTGGCCGATCGTCGGGCACGAGCCCTCGACCTCGCAAGGGTGGTAAGCGAGCTCGTCCACCGAGCCCTGCAGATCGGGAAGCTGGTACAGCACCCAGACGAACACGTTCGCCGCGATCAGCGCCACCGTGACGATCGGAAACGTCCGTGTCGGCACGTTGTCGCGGAGCGGCAACACCGGGCCGATGCTATCCGGCAAGGCGCTAGAGTCGGCGCATGGCCGCCTTTCCCGACGGGTTGAACGAGCAAGTGGGGCACGAGTTCGCCGCCTCACAGCAGTACGTCGCGATCGCAGTCCACTACGACGCGCAGACGCTGCCGCGCCTCGCCGCGCACTTCTACCGGCAGGCGGTCGAGGAGCGAAATCACGCGATGATGATCGTCCAGTACCTGCTCGACGCGGGCGAGCAGACGTGCTGATCCCCGGCGTCGACGCGCCGCAGACCGTCGTTCGCGGACGTCGTCGAGCCGGTGCGGCTCGCGCTCGAGCAGGAGCAGCGTGTCACGGACCAGATCTCGGCGCTCGTGCAGGCTCGCCCGCACCGAAGGCGACCTCGTCGGCGAGCAGTTCCTGCACTGGTTCCTGCAGGAGCAGCGCGAGGAGGTCTCGTCGATGGGGGCGCTTGCTCGCCGTCGTCGAACGCTCGAAGGACAACGTGATGATGATCGAGGACTATCTCGCGCGCGAAGTGGCGGCGCGACCGAGGGCGCGAGGCCGGCGCACCTCCGGCTGCCGGCGGCGCGCTCTAGGCCGTCGCCGGGATGGCGGCGCGGACCTGCTCCGCGATCGCCTCCATCTCGACCGGGGCGCCGGTCACGTCCTGCAGCAGCTCGTCGGCGTTGGGCTTCTGGCCGAGCGCCCAGAGATCGGTGAGGAGCGAGCCGGCCTCGCGCCGCTTGAACCAGTCGGTGCCGAACTCCTCGCGCAGGAACGTCGTCATCTGAGCCGCGACCGCCCAGGCTCGCAGGTACGAGGTGACGTAGTAGCCCGTGTCGATGTCGGCCAGGTAGTCCGTCGGGCTCGGCTCGACCTTGAGCGCGTCGCCGAGCAGCTCGACGTAGCGGCTGCGGAGCTGCGTCGGATCGGTCGCGGCGTGGAACTCGATCTCGTAGAGCAGCTTGGCGCAGTAGCGGCGGACGTAGAAGAGCAGCTGCACCGCCCCCTCCGCTGCGAACTGGTCGGGCCGCGGGAAGCTGAGCATGCTCGAGAGCCAGGCGCGGTCGTCGATCAGGTGGTCGAAGAGCATCGCCCAGCCCTCGGTGACAGCGTTGTCGCCGAGCCGCTTCTCCTCCATCCGGAGATCGGGGTTGGTGAAGGCGAAGTGCTCGGTGTGGCCGGCCTCGTGGAAGAGCGCGTACCAGTCGTCCGGCCCGCCCTGTGGCTGGATCACGAGCATCACCTTGCCCGGGATCTCGATCGGAGCGCAGAAGGCGCGCGGGCTCTTGGTCGGACGCTCCTCGACGTCGAGATGGACGTTCGACTGCTCGTCGAGATTGATGCCGAGATTCGCGAGCGTGCCACGCAACGCCGGCAGCATTCGGTCGGCGGGGAAGGCCTCGTCCCAGCTGGAGCCGCGGAAGAAACGGCGGATGTCGTGGCGCTCCGCTTCGGCGAGCCCGATCCCGACGCGCTCGCGAAGCGCACGGTCCATCGAGTCCTCGTAAAGCCGCTCGGTCGAGTCGAGCAACGAACGGCACTGAGCGGCGAGTCCTTCGAGGTCGTAGTTGAACCGGTCGCGGTAGAGGTGGAAGTAGGTCGCCGCGTCGAGCTCGGGGACGGCGCGCTGGATCTGCTGCACGGCGTCGAGGTGGAGCGGGTTGAGGTGCTCCTCCGTCAGGTCGTTCCGCGCCTCCTCGAGTCTGGGCGCGCGTGTCGCGGTCGGCGGTGTTGGCGATCGTCGGTGGCAGCATCCGGTAGCCGACCGTCTCGCCCTCGTGCGGCGTCTCCAACGACGCCTCGAGCTCGGCGATCTTCTCCGCGTGCTCGCGTGTCAGCTCGCCGAAGTAGCCCTCGCAGCCGAACCGGAAGAGCTCCAGGTTCTCGCGCCCGACGACCGACTGGCCGAGCCGCTTGACGGTCGGCAGGTCGATCAGATCGGCATGGCGCTCGTAGATCGCCCGCAGCTCGAACTCCGGCTTCAGGCCGGCGTAGTGGAGGTAGTACTCCTCGTCGAGCTCGGCGATGAAGCGGTCTGCGCCGGCGCGATAGCCGTCGAGCTCACGGTCTGAGAACGCCCCTTCGCTCACGGCCCCTAGGATACGCGCCGTGCAGGAGTTCCGGGTCAAGACGGATCGTCGCAGCCAGCTCGTCGACGTCACGAAGCAGGTGCGCGCGGCCGTCGGTGAGCTGAACGGCGCCTCGGCGGTGCTCGTCTACGTCCCGCACACGACCGCCGGGATCACGATCAACGAGCACGCCGACCCCGCGGTCGCGCGCGACTTCGAGGCCGCGCTCGAGCGGATCGTCTCCGCGGACTGGCCGTGGCAGCACGTGGAGGAAGGGCGAGGAGAACGCGCCGACCCACATCCGCGCCGCCTTCATGGGCTCGGACGTGCTCGTGCCAGTCCGGGACGGCGGGCTCGCGCTCGGCACCTGGCAGGGCATCTTCCTCTGCGAGTTCGACGGCCCGCGCGAGCGCTCGATCTACGTGACTGCACTCGCTTGATCGAGGTCGTCGATCTCAGCAAGCGCTTCGGCAAGACCCAGGCGGTCGCCGGCCTCTCCTTCCGCGTCGAGCCGGGGACGATCACCGGCTTCCTCGGCCCGAACGGGGCCGGCAAGTCGACGACGCTGCGCTCGGTCCTCGGGCTCGTCCACCCCGACGCGGGGAGCGCGACCGTGCTCGGCCAGCCGTACCGGCAGCTCGACCGCCCGCTCCATCGTGTCGGCGCCGTGCTCGAGGCGAGCGAGGTGCATCCGGGCCGCTCCGGGCGGAATCACCTCCGCGTGCAGGCTGCTGCGGCCGGGCTGCCGGCGTCGCGGGTCGAAGAGGTGCTGACGCTCGTCGAGCTGAGCGCCGCCGCGAAGCGGCGCGTCAAGGGCTACTCGCTCGGGATGCGCCAGCGGCTCGGGCTCGCCACGGCGTTGCTCGGCGACCCGGAGGTGCTCGTGCTCGACGAGCCCGCGAACGGCCTCGATCCGGCCGGGATCAGGTGGCTACGCGATCTCCTTCGCTCGCTCGCGGCCGAGGGGCGAACGGTGCTCGTTTCGAGTCACGTCCTCTCCGAGGTCGCACAGACGGCAGACCGGGTCGTGATCATCCACCGTGGCCGGCTGATCCAGCAAGCATCGGTCGCGGAGGTTCTTGCGGGTGCGCAGGGAGCGACTCGTGTCCGGACGCCGGACCCGCAACGTCTGCGCGAGCTGCTGGCGGGGAAAGGCGCGTCCGTCACGGACGTCGACGGTGCGCTCGCGGTCGACCTTCCCCCGGAGCAGGTCGGCGAGCTCGCGGCCGCGAACGGGATCGTCCTCCACGAGCTGACGGTCGAGAGCGCGACGCTCGAAGAGGTCTTCCTGGAACTCACCGGCGGGGAGACGACCGAGTGACGGCGCTCATCCGCTCCGAGTTGCTGAAGATCAGAACCACCCGGAGCTGGTGGGCATTCCTGATCGTGATCACGCTGCTGACGGGGATCGCTGCCGCCGGGCAGATCGGGTCCACCGAGGATTCCGACCGCAGCACCGTCCAGTTCCAAGTCGATCTCGCCGACACGATCGGGATCACGGTGCTGCTCGCGATCATCCTCGGGATCACCGTGGTCACGACCGAGTTCCGCCACGGTACGACGACGCCGACGTTCCTGGCCGCCCCGCACCGTGAGCGCGTGATCGGGGCGAAGACGATCGCGACGCTGATCGTTGCGATCGGGTTCGCGTTCCTGGCGCTGCTCGTAACCGCGGCCGTCTCGTTGCCCTGGCTCGCGATCGTCGACGCAACTACACACCTCGGCAACGCCGACGTTCAGGCCCAGGTCGCAGAGGCGTTCTTTGCCGTCGTCTTGTGGGCGCTGATGGGCGTCGCGATCGGCACCGTCGTGCACAGCCAGGTGGCTGCGCTGGTGGGGACGCTCGTTTGGATCTTTCTCGGCGAGACTCTCCTCTGGGGCCTGTTCACTCTGCTCGACATCGACGTCGTCTACGAGTACCTGCCGTTTCGGGCGCTCGACGGCGCTGACGGTACGGGCGGGGAAGACCTGCTCGACTACTGGCCCGCAGTCGCGGTCTCCCTCGGTTGGATCGCGCTCCTCGGCGCCGCCGGCATCTGGCGAACCCGTAGACGCGACATCACCTAGGCTCAAGCCATGGCCGCACCGGTTCGCATGCACGAGGAGATCGAGCTCCAGGTGGATTCGCTCGCGTACGGCGGCAACGGTGTCGCGCGCCTGAACGGGTTCGTCGTCTTCGTCCGCCGCGGGCTTCCCGGCGATCGCGTGCGCGCCCGCGTCACGAAGGTGAAGCGCGGCTACGCGGAGGCGCTCGCGACCGAGGTGCTCGAGCCGTCGTCCGCTCGTGTTGAGGCACCGTGCGCGCACTACCCGGCCTGCGGCGGCTGCCGTTTCCAGGACCTCGACTACGCGGTCCAGGCACAGGCGAAGGAGGCGCAGGTGCGCGACGCGCTGGCGCGGATCGGCGGGATCGCGGCGGCGCCGGTCGAGCCGATTCTGGCCGCGGCATCACCGTTTCACTACCGGAACAAGATGGAGTACTCGTTCACGCAGACGCCGTCCGGCCCTGCGCTCGGCTTCCACAAGGCGGGCCGCTGGGACGAGGTGCTCGAGATCGAGAAGTGCTGGCTGACGACCGAGCTCGGCAACGCGATCCGGAACGCCGTCAGCGATTGGGCGCGCGAGGAGGGGCTCGTCGCCTACGACCAGACGGAGCACACGGGCTACCTGCGTCACCTTGTCGTCCGCGAGGGACGCAACACCGGCCAGGCGCTCGTGATGCTGGTCACGGCGCCCGGAGAGAAGTTCGAGCGCGGCTATCTCGTCGAGGTGCTGAGGCGCTTCCCGGAGGTGCGGTCGATCCACTGGGCCGTGAACGACCAGCAGTCCGAGGTCACGAACCTGCCGTCACAGGTGCTCTGGGGCGAGGACGCGATCGAGGAGGAGATCCTCGGCCTTCGCTTTCGCATCCGCCCGAATGCCTTCTTGCAGACCAACACCGAGATGGCCGAGCAGCTCTACGGGCTCGCGATCGAGTACGCCGCTCTCTCCGGGACGGAAACGGTCTACGACCTCTACTGCGGCACCGGCACGATCGGGATCGCGATGGCGCGGAACGCGCTCTCGGTCTGGGGCGTCGAGATCTCCGAGGAAGCGGTCGCATGCGCACTCGAGAACATGGACTTGAACACGATCGGGAACGCGGCGTTCTTCGCAGGGAACGTCGGCCAGTCGATCGAGGAGCTGCTCGAGCGCGCCGGCCCGCCGGACGTCGTCGTCGTCGACCCGCCTCGCGCGGGCCTCGCCGGCAAAGCGCTCAAGCGCACCGGCGAGCTGGGCGCGCCACGGCTCGTCTACATCTCCTGCAATCCGACGACGCTCGCGTCCGACATCAAGGTGCTCTGCGGCGAGTACGGCTACGAGCTCGTGCGAGCAAAGCCGGTCGACATGTTCCCGCATACGCCACATGTCGAGACGGTCGCGCTGCTCACGCGGGCTGCTTAGCCCGGAACGCACGCCAGAGCAGGTCGGCGTTCGGGAGTAGGAAGCCGAGGCAGATCGCGGGGAGCGCAGGGAGGCCGTCGACGTCGGTAGTGGCGGTGAGGATCAACGTCCCGCCGAGGAGCGCCGTCATCGCGATCCACGTCCACGCGACCCGCAGTCCCCAGCGGTCGGCGGCGCCGAGGAAGAGCGCGAAGAAGAGGATGTCCGGCGGGCCGAGGTTGGCGGTGCCGCGCTCACCCGGGACACGGAAGGCGATCGAGACGTTCTCGAAGACGCTCGGCTGCTCGGAGACGACGTAGTCCGTCGGCCCGCGCCAGACCGAGATCGCGTCGACCCACGGAATCAGCAACGCCACGAGCGCCGCCCACAGGACCGTCTCGAAGTAGGAGAGAAACCAGAAGCCGAGGATGACGAGCGCGAAGAGCTTCGCCAGGTTGAAGAGGACGTCGAGCCCGGCGAGCCGGAACAGGACCGCGACCCCGATCAGGCCGAGGCTCGTCAGGAAGAGGCCGCCCCGGCGTCGGAGCGGCAGCGCCAGCCAGATCAGGCCGAAGCTCGCGGGGAAGACGACCAGCGTCAGGAAGAGCAGGTCCGGCCAGAGGCCGGCGTCCCAGAGTCTGCCGGCGCCGGCGCTGTAGACGGCGAACGCCGCCGTCAGAGCCAGGAAGGCGAGGACGCGCGGCCGCTCTAGTACGGCGGCAGCTCGGCGTACCACGCGCCCACGGCCTTGAAGGCGTTCCAGAAGGCGGTCTTCGCGGGCGCCTCGTCGAGGGCGGCGTCGATGTCGGGGACGGCGAGCGCCTGGATCGTGCCGGTGAAGCGCTGCAGTCCCTCCCCGGCCGGTTCGAGCGCGTCCGAGAGCGGGAAGCCGATCGCATTCACGAAGGCGATGCTCTGCTCGCCCATCACGACCAGCAGCTTCGGCTGGACGATGTGCAGCTCGCGCGTCAGCCACGGCTTCGCCTCCTCCGGATCCTGGCCCGCCAGCTTGAGGCAGTTCGTCCCGTAGACCGCCATCGGATCGACGCGCAGCCGCTGGAGCGACTTGAGCAGCGCCTGGCCGGCCCGGCCGTAGAAGGCGACGCCCTCCTGTACCTCCGAGGGCTTCGGCTCGTACTTGAGCAGGAAGACGTCCGCGAGCGGGTGCCCGGAGCCCAGCACGGGAACGTGCTGCTCGTCACCTGCGCGGCCGATCTCGTCGCCGAGCTCGTTGATCTCGGCGATCGCCTTCTGCAGGTAACGGTCGTACAGCTCGTCGGTAGGCAGCAGTGCTCACGGGCGTCCTGTCTCGGTTCTCGCCTAGCGCACCTTTTCCTTGACCTGGGCCACCCATTTGAGGCTCTGGAGGTACGCGAGCGACTTCGGCCGGCGCAGGACCTCGGCGGTGCGCAGGGAGTGCATGAACTCCTCCGGACCGTTGAACGCGCGCATGCGCAGCGCCCCGGTGCCGACCCCCTGGAGCACGTGGGCGTCTGAGCCAGCCCCGGCCGGCAGGCCGTACTTGCGTGCGAACCGGATCGCCTCGTCGTTGTAGCCCTCGAAGAGGAGGCGAGCGTTGTAGACCTCGAGCACGTCGATCTCGTGCAGGTGGCGATGGAGCGTCGCGGGGAACGGAATCGCGTGCAGGCGGTCGAACGGATGCGGGAGGTAGACGATCCCGTTCTGCTCGCGGATGGCGGCCACGGTCTCGGCGAACGACATCCCGCGCGGGATCTCCTCGCGAAGGAAGAGCCCGATCACCTCGCCCTGATCATCCGTCTTCACCTCCTCGCCGGGGATCACGATCAGCTTGCGCCCGCGTGCTCGCTCGACCGCCTCGCGCGCGCCGCCGAAGACGTTGTGATCGGTGACCGCGATCGCACCCAGCCCCTCGGCCTCCGCGTGGTCGAGCAGCTCGTCGACCTCGATCGAGCAGTCGTGCGACCACGACGTGTGCATGTGCAGGTCGGCGACGATCCAGGGACGGTCGACGAGTGGCTCGAGCTCCCGACGCCGCGGTCGCCGGCGGCTACCGAGCCCGCGGTAGATCGCATCGAGCTCGGCGGCGACCGCAGCGAAGCTGTGTGACTCGGCGGTGGCGCGCGCTTCCTCCGACCACCGCTTGCGCAGCTGCTCATCCTCGGCGAGCCGGGCGACTGCCGCTGCGCCGAGCTCGGGCTGATCGAGCACGCCGGGCGGCTCGGCGAGCGCGGCACCGGCTGCCAGCGCCTCCAGCCGCAGCCGTGCCGAGCCGGTCGGGGCCGGGACGACGATCGCCGCCTCCGCGAGGACGGCGGCGCGCGCGGCAGGCCTGCGGCCGGAGCGGACGTGGACGCGGTCGCGCAACGCAGTTGGGATCCCGGGTCGCGTCGAGAGCGGCTTCGTTCGCAGCAGCACCGCTTCCCAGCCAGGCAGCTCGCGCAGCGAGCGGAGTGCCGCGCGGGCGACCGGGAGTGACCCCGAGTGCAACTCGATCGCAATCAGCTTCCGTTTCCCGGCCGGCGCGAAGAGCTCGGTGTCGACCCCGAGCGAGACAATCTTGTAGTCGCCGGGGAAGCGCTCGGCAGCCGCTGCAGCGGTCGTCTCGGAGGTGGCGAGCAGCGCGTCCAGCCTGGCGAGCAGCTTCTCGCGCAGCGCGCGCCGCGGTGGGTAGCCGAGCCGCTCGGGCGAGAAGAAACTGGCGACCCCGAGCGCTTCCGAGTCGCGCAGCGCCAGGTAGGAGATGCTCGGCAGGCCCGGCTCGAAGCCGTGCACAACGTCGAACTCGCCCTGCTGAAGCGCCAGGTGCAGGTTGGCCTGGACGCCCACTGGCACGCCGAGGCTGGAGCGGCGAGAGATCGGGACCGCGGCGCCGACCGCGATCACCTCTGCCGCCTCGCCGCGCGCGAGAGCCCGCCGGCCGGCAATCAGGTCGGCGGTGCGGGAGGACGGAGCCAGAACGGTGACCGCGTGTTCGAGCGCCCGCAGCTCCTTCGCAATCCCGGCCACGTGCTCGTTGACGTCGTGCGGCTGCGACCACGCGAACGGTGTGACGAGACAGATCCTGAGCGGCATGGAGGCTCTGATTCTATCCGGCCGTCGCGATTGACCAATCAGTCAAGAATTCGCAGCACGCGATTGATTTGTCAATCAATCTTGAATGATCCTGCGCAACGGGTAGGCGAAAAACCTAGCCTTCTTTTTCGTTTACTTTCGCTCGCTCTTGTGCAGAAACGCGGTGGAGTTTCTGGCGGTTCACCCCAACAAGGAGAGGCTCGATGAGGAACCGTTCCGTGCGCCCGTACCTTGCTCTGACCGCGGCGCTCGCACTTGGTGCGCTCGCTCTCGCCCCACGCTGCGAGTCTAGTTAGAGTCGAACCGATGGCCGAGGTCACGATCAAGGTGCGCGCCAACGGCCCGTATCTCGTTACCGGGCCGTTCAGGCTCGTCGACGCCGAGGGCGACGCGTACGAGCTGCCGGAGGGGGAGGGCGTCGTCCTCTGTCGGTGCGGTGGCTCGCTGAGCAAGCCGTTCTGCGACAAGTCGCACCGTGAGCTCTGCTTCGACGCACCCGAGCGGGCTGTTCGATGAAAGTCCGGGCTGCGGTGTTGGAGCGGTTCGGCGCGCCGCTCGAGGTGCAGGAGCTCGAGCTCGCGGAGCCGAAGGCGGGCGAGGTGCTCGTGCGGCTCGTGGCGTGCGGCGTCTGCCACACCGACCTCTACACGGCGTCCGGCGCCGATCCCTCCGGCTATGCGCCGACCGTGCTCGGGCACGAGGGCGCCGGCGTCGTCGAGCGTGTCGGAGACGACGTGACGTCGCTCGAGCCCGGTGATCACGTCGTCACGCTCTTCTCCCCTCAGTGCCGCGAGTGCGTCCACTGTCTCTCGCCGCGCACGAACCTCTGCCTCGCGATCCGGGAGCAGCAGGGCAAGGGCCATCTTCCAGACGGAACGACCCGCCTTTCCCGCGACGGTGAGCCCGTTCGTCATTTCATGGGCACCTCGACCTTTGCGGAGTACACCGTGATGCCGGAGATCGCGCTCGCCAAGGTGAGCCCTGAGGCGCCGCTCGACGGCGCAGCGCTCTTCGCGTGCGGGCTCTCGACCGGCCTCGGCGCCGCGATCAAGACCGCGGCCGTAGAGCCCGGATCGACCTGTGTCGTCTTTGGCGCCGGGATGGTCGGGCTCGGCACCGTCGCCGGCTGCCGGTTGCAGGGCGCGGAACGGATCATCTGTGTCGATCTCTCCGAGGAGCGGCTTCGGCTGGCACAGGGGCAGGGCGCGACCGAGACGATGCTCGGCGGGCCGGACACCGTCGAGCGGATCCTCGAGTCGACCGGGGGCTACGGGGCCGACTACACCTTCGAGGCGACCGGCAACGTCACGGTGATGCGGCAGGCGGTCGAGTCGGCGCGGATGGGCTGGGGACTCTGCACGGTCGCGGGTGTCGCGGGGAAGGGTGAGACGCTCGACATCGTCCCCCGCTTCCTGATCACCGGCCGGCGCGTTGCCGGCTCGTCGTTCGGCGGGATCAAGGGCCGCGACGAGGTGCCGCAGCTGATCGACCGCTGGCTCGCCGGCGACATCAACGTCGATCCTTTCCTCTCGCACACGCTGACGCTCGACGAGGTCAACCGCGGCTTCGAGCTGATGGAGGCGCAGGATGGGATCCGCAGCGTGATCCGGTTCGACTCGCCGTGAGCGAGACGCCGGTCGACCTGCGGGTGAGCGTTGACCGCTACCGCGCCATCCGGCAACAGCTCGAAGAGGAGATCCTCCCGGTTGCGACCTCGGTGGACGGACGTCGATTCTCCTTTCAGGCTTCACTCCACGGACTGGCATTCCAGGCGGGCTCGTATGTCGTGCTCGAGCAGGGCTCGCTGAGCCGGCTCGGCCAGGTCGTGACCCTCGAGGTCGGCCACAACGAAGGGCTCGAGCTCGACGCGGTCGCGTCGATCGGAACCGCGCACCGCGCGCAGATCATGATCCGACGGGCGGAGGGGGAGGGCCGCGTCCTGAGCGGCGACGGCGCGTCGTTCCACGACGCCGCGGTGCGGCCGGCAAGCGCCGAAGAGGTGCGCGAGCACCTCGAGCAGACCGCTCCGCGGCGAGCCCGGCTCGAGATCGGTGAGCTGCTGCTCGCGCCCGGCGTTCCGTTCTCTCTCGACGCGAGTGGCTTCGGACGCCACACGTTTCTCTGCGGTCAGTCGGGCTCCGGCAAGACGTATGCGCTCGGCGTCGTACTCGAGCGGTTGCTGCTCGAGACGGACCTGCAGATCGTCGTGCTCGACCCGAACTCCGACTTCGCGCGGCTCCGAGAGCTGCGGCCCGACGCTGACGACGCCCACGCAGCCCGCTACTCGGAGGCGACCAGCTCGCTGGTGGTGCGTCGGAGCGGCGCCGGCCTTGCACTCCGGCTCGCGGAGCTCCCGCCCGCGCTGCAGGCAGCCGCTCTTCGCCTCGACCCGGTGGCCGATCGTGAGGAGTACGCCGAGCTCGCGGCGCTGACCGAAGGCGGCCAGGCCCTGACCCTCGAGCAACTCGAGCGGCTCGAGCGTGACGGCGGCGAAGAAGGTCGGAGGTTGATCGTTCGCGCGCGAAACCTGGGCGTGCTCGGCTGGGGTATCTGGGCGGCCAACGCACAGCGTTCGCTTCTGCCCGAGCTCGCAGGGGACGACGTGCGCTGCCTCGTGGTCGACCTCGGCTCGCTCGCGACGAGGGAGGAGCAGGCGCTGGCTGCCGCAGCCGTGCTCGGCGAGCTGTGGCAGCGCCGCGAGCAACGCAGGCCAGTTCTGGTCGTCGTCGACGAGGCGCACAACGTCTGTCCGGCGCGGCCCCAGGATCCGTTGACGACGATCGCGACCGATCTCGCCGTGCGGATCGCGGGCGAGGGCCGAAAGTTCGGGCTCTACCTGCTCGTGTCCACGCAGCGGCCGCAGAAGGTGCACGAGAACGTGCTCTCGCAGTGCGACAACCTCCTGCTGATGCGGATGAACTCGCTCGCCGACCTCGGCTACGTGAGCGGGGTCTTCTCGTTCGTGCCGTCGAGCCTGCTCGAGCGGGCGACGACGTTCCGGCAGGGGGAGGCGCTCGCCGCCGGCCTGATCGCGCCGCACCCGGCTTTCGTGCGCGTCCGGCAGCGAATCGCTCAGGAAGGCGGCGGTGACGTGCCCGCTGACTGGTCGCGACCTCGGTGACGGCGGAACGAGTGAAGCGCCTGCTCTTCGGGTCGGCCGGCGGGATTGCCGGAACGGTCTACGGAACGATCGTCGTGATGGCCACCGTGACGGCCGGGTCGCAGGGCGACGAGACGGACGCCGGCAGGCTCGCAGTAGTGGTCGCTGTCACCGTGCTCGTGCTCTGGTTCGCGCACCTGTACTCCCACGGCCTCGCCGAGAGCCTGGAGCGGGGGAGGCGGCTCGATCGGGCCGAGCTCACTGCGGTCGCCCGGCGCGAAGCGGCGATTCCGGCTGCCGCGGTGGCACCGATCGCGGCGCTCGTCCTGGCCGCCTTCGGTCTACTGGGCGAGCAGACGGCGATCTGGCTCGCGCTCGGGATCGGGCTGGCGACGCTGGGCGTCGAAGGCGCTCGCTATGCGACACTCGAGCGCCTGAGCCGGACCGAGACCCTCGTCGCGATCGCGATCAACCTGCTCCTCGGGCTCGTGATCGTCGTGATGAAGGCGCTCGTGGCCCACTAGTGAACCGCTGGGCGCGGGTCGGGGCGGCGCAGGCTCGAGGCCAAGACCTCCTTGCGCGTCTGGAGGCAGCGCAGCCGAAGCACGCGTCGGTCGCCGTCGGCTTCCGCTGGCTTCTCCGTGACAAGCAGATCGCCGGCGGGGTGCTCGGCGGCGGGCTCGCCTACCGGTTCTTCTTCTGGGTGCTCGCGCTGAGCCTGCTCACGGCCGGCGGGCTCGGCTTCGCCGCGCGAACGGACGCGGACGTCGAGGACGCGGCGGCCGACGTGGGACTCAGCAAGTCGGTGCAGTCGACGGTTGCCGCGGCGGCAGAGCAGTCCGAGAGCGGACGGTGGTGGCTCCTCGCTTCTCGGCGCGTTCTTCGTGCTCTGGTTCAGCTTCGGTCTCCTGCGAGCTCTTCGCCTCGTCCACTCCGCCGCTTGGCGAATCGAGCAGCAGCCGCTCCGCAACGCACCGCGCGCAATCGCCTTCGTCGTCGCTGCTCCGTTCGCGCTCGCGGCCTTTTCCGCCGGCACCGGGTGGGTCCGGAGCCATGCCGGCTTCGTCCCAGGGCTGCTCGCAACCCTCGCGATGTGCGCCGTCTTCGGCGTCCTCTGGCTCTGGGTCTCGACGCACCTGCCGGCGCCGGATGTTCCGTGGCGGGCCTTCATTCCAGGCGCTGTGGTCTTCGCCGTCGGCCTCGAGGCGATGCACGTCTTCACCGTCTACTACCTCGCCGAGAGGCTCGCGAGCCAGTCGGAGCTGTACGGCAGCCTCGGGCTCGCCGCCTCGCTGCTCTTCTATCTCTTCCTGGTCGGCCGCGGCGTCGTCTGGAGCGCGGAGCTGAACGCGGTCGTCTGGGACGTGCGGCACGAGGACGGCGCCTGGCGGCAGGCACCGTCCTCGTGAGCTCGCTCAGGCTGCCGACGGCGCCTTGGCGCTCGTCTTGACCGTGCGGGCGTTCTGGGCGATGAACTTCTCCGTCGCCTCGTACGCCTCGTCGTCCACGATCTGCACCGGCGGCGACTTCATCAGGTAGCTCGACGGGCCCTCGAGCGCGCCGGCGATCCCGTTGTTCAGCGCCAGCTTCGCCATCCGGACGGCATCGATCACGATCCCGGCCGAGTTCGGCGAATCCCAGACCTCGAGCTTCAGCTCGATGTTCAGCGGCACGTCGCCGAAGGAGGTGCCCTCCATGCGGATGAACGCCCACTTGCGGTCGGTCAGCCACGGCACGTAATCGGACGGGCCGACGTGCACGTTGCCGTCGCCCATGTCGTAGTCGAGCATCGAGGTGACGGCGTTCGTCTTCGAGATCTTCTTCGACTCGAGGCGCGTGCGCTCGAGCATGTTGAGGAAGTCGGAGTTGCCGCCGACGTTCAGCTGCATCGTCCGGTCGAGGTGGACTCCCCGCTCGCGGAAGAGGCTCGTCAGCACGCGGTGGGTGATCGTGGCGCCGACCTGCGACTTGATGTCGTCGCCGATGATGGGCAGGCCCTTCTCCTCGAACCGCTTCTGCCAGTAGTTCTCGCGGGCGATGAAGACGGGCATGCAGTTGACGAGGGCGACGCCGGCCTCGAGGCACTGCTCGGCGTACCACTTCGCCGCAGCCTCGGAGCCGACGGGGAGGTAGCTGACGACGACGTCGGTCTTGGTCTCCTGGAGGATCCCGACGATGTCGTCGGTCTCGCCCGGTGCCTTGGTCACGACCTCGGAGATGTACTTGCCGAGGCCGTCGTGGGTCATGCCGCGGTTGACGGTGATCCCCGTCTTCGGCACGTCGGCGAACTTGATCGTGTCGTTCGGGTGCGCCCAGATCGCGTCGGCGAGGTCCTTGCCGACCTTGTCCGCGGTCACGTCGAAGGCGGCCGTGAACTCGATGTCGGAGATGTGGTACCCGCCGAGGTTGACGTGCATCAGGCCGGGGACGAACTGGTCGTCCGGCGCGTCCTTGTAGTACTGCACGCCCTGGACGAGCGAGTTGGCGCAGTTGCCGACGCCGACGATCGCGACGCGGACTTTGTCCTTCGAGCGGACCTTGCCGTTCGAAGAGCCGTTGGTGGAGGCCATGGTGTCCTTTCGATTGCTGGAGAAGGGGATCTCGAGCGCATCGGAGAGCGCTGAGAGCACGAGGTCGTTGACGTTTTGCTTGCGACGCCGCGCGGCGGCCTTGAGCTCGCGGCGGAGCTCGGGCGGCATGCGCAGCACGACCGCGCCGGCCGCACCCGCGATCGCCTTCCGGCGACGGCCGCTGGGAGTGAACGGAACGCCGAAGCGCTCTGCTAGCAGCGCGACGGCGACGTCGTTCAGGTTCGACTCGCGGCGGGCGACCTCGCGAACGAGGGCACGCTTGAGCGAGCTGGGCATGCGTACGAGGACGCTCGTGCGCTCGGTCTTTGAAGTGCTAGCAGCCAAACTGCTAGCACTATAGCGCGCTCAGCGCTCGATCGCGACTTTGATCGCCCTGCTGTGACGGCCTTCCGTGGTGTACGAGCTAGCCAGCGCTGTGTCGGGCCGGGGCAGGAAGTCCGGATACTCGATCACCGCCGACCCGCGCGTCCTCGTCACGCGGCCGGTCGAGCTGGTGGGGCTGAGGTCGTAGCCGTCACACCGAGCCAGACCATCGTCGGGCGGCAATCGGCGGGAAGCGATCGGAACCACCACTCGATTCGGATACGTCGCGACGACAGCGCCTGGGCGCGAAGCCCGGGGGCGGGCGGGAAGGTCTCCGAACGCCTCGTTGGCTTGGAGCCGACGTGATACGTCACGAGCCTGCGCTCACAACTTGGACATCAGTCGCGACGACCGGTTTCTTAATTCGCGCCGGCGCGTAGCTCGCGGCGAACGTGCAGGATCCGTTGCAGCACCGTGAACCACGCCGTCGCGGCCAGGACGCCGATCGCCCAGGGCAGGACGCCCCACGGCGCGAGCGCGAGCCCGATCGCGATCACGGTCACGCGCTCTGCGCGCGAGCCGATCCCGACGTCCCCCTTGACCCCGAGACCCTCCGCCTTCGCCCGCGCGTAGGGGACAAGGAACGAGCCGCCGATCGCGGCGACCGCGAACGCAAGCGCGAGCTCCTGCCCGTCGCGCATGAAGACGAGCGCGATCGCCCCGAGCATCAGCCCTTCGCCGACGCGGTCGAGCGTGGAATCGAGGAAACCGCCGAACGGCGTCTGCTTGCCCCCTGCGCGGGCGAGGGCGCCGTCGAGGATGTCGAGCACCGAGCCGACGACAAATGCGAGCCCGCCGAGCCAGTAGAAGAGAACCTCGTGGCGGTACTCGAAGTAGACGAGCACCGCACCGGTTGCGCAGAGCGTCACCCCTGCCGCCGTGAGCATGTTCGGCGTTACTCGGGTGCGGGCGAGCCCGCTCATCGAGCGGGACGCGATTCCCCGCGCGCCTGCGGTGTAGGCCGCCTTCAGGCTCATGCTGCGCGCGGTCGCAAGCGCCACGGGCGGTAGACGATCGCCCCGGCGACCGCCGCGACGAGGATCCCCGCCGCGACGTCGAGCCAGAAGTGATTGCCCGTCGCCATCACTGCGAACCAGACCCACGGTGCCCACGCGAGCCAGAGCACCTTTGCCCACCAGCGGCGCACGACGGTCGCCATCACGACGCTGACGATCAGCGCATCCAGTGCGTGCAGGCTCGGCATCGCCGCGTAGGGGTTGGACGAGAAGGCGACGAACGTCGACGAGTGGTTGACCGTCGAGTGCGCAGCGAGCGTGTCTGTGAACCCGGCTTCGGGGAACATCCTCGGAGGGGCGGTCGGCAGGAGCACGTAGCCGGCGAGCCCGATCAGGTTGCCGATGATGAGCGTGTTCCGGAAGCCGTAGAAGTGCCCGTGCGCCTTGAAGTACACCCACGTCAGCGCGATTCCGACGACCGCGAACTGGGAAAGCCAGTACGTGATCGATGTCGCCTGGATCAGGATGCCGGAGCTCTCGACAGCGCGCTGCAGCGTCAGCTCGAACATCGAATGGAGGCTGCGCTGGAACTCGATGATCCATTCGCCGTTCACGAACGCGGCCGCGTAGCCGCCGCGATCGGCGATCCCGCGCGCGCCCTGGTAGGCGAAGTAGAACCCGATCCAGAAGGCGAACTGGAGCGCGAGATGGGGCCAGCCACGCGGGAGGCGGCCGGCGGTGAGCGGTCGACGTCGACATCAGAAGAGCCGATTCTAGCCACCCGGATCCTGACGGCCTGGCTCGTCGCCGTGCTCGTGTCGTCTTGCGTCGGCTGTGGCGGCGACACGGAGTCGATCGGGGAGATGTCGATGTCGCTGCGCTCGTTCGACCGTCATCAGCTGCTTTGGCTCGGCGAGCGGTTCGAGGAGTGGGAGCTCGTGCACGTCGACGTCTCAACAGCCCCTTCGTCTCCTCATCTACGGGCGCTGCGACGACAAGGGCCGGGCGGCTGTTCGCCGCCGCTCCAATCCAGATCCAGCCGCTGTGCAGCACCTCGACGCAGTGGCGCGGTCGCGCCGCTTGGAGGGAGCGGTCTAGGTCCGGGGTGCTCCGGTCGGCACGATCGACGGTGCGCCCGTGCTCTTCTCCCGGCCGTCCAGGTGAAGGTGTATCGCGGCCAGGGAACCGAGTCGGGTGTGGAGCTGCGTGCACTCGAAGAGCTTCGGTCGGTGAATTCGGTCGAGCCGGTGATCAAGCTGGGCGATCGGATCCGCCGGTCCGCCGCGGCGGCGTCCTCGAGCGACGGTGCCTGCGACTAGCCGCCGATGTAGCTCATCTCGACCTTCGGCAGCGTCGAGGTCTGCTCGGTGCGGAGCTCCGAGTAGCGATCGGTGCGGCGTCCCCAGATCGCCTCGACCGCCACCTGCAGATCCTCGTCCGAGGCACCGGAGCGGACGAGCGCTCTCAGGTCGTGGCCCCGGATGCCGAACAGGCACGTGTAGAGGCGGCCCTCCGCCGAGACGCGAGCGCGCGTGCAGTCGCCGCAGAACGGCTGCGTGACCGAGGCGATCAGCCCGATCTCACCCGCGCCGTCGAGATAGCGCCAGCGCTTCGCGACCTCGCCGCGGTAGTTCGGCTCCGCCGCCTCGAGCGGGAACTCGGCTGCGATCCGAGCGACGATCTCGGCCGCCGGGACGACGTCGTCGAGCCGCCAGCCGTTCGTGGCGCCGACGTCCATGTACTCGATGAAGCGCAGCGTGTGCCCGGCCTCGCGGAAGTACCGCGCCAGATCGAGGATCGAGTGCTCGTTGAGGCCGCGCTTGACCACCGCGTTGACCTTCACCGGCATCCCGGCCGCGGCCGCAGCTTCGATCCCCTCGAGCACCCGCGCAACGGGGAAGTCGACGTCGTTCATCGCCTGGAACGTCTCGTCGTCGAGGGAGTCGAGGCTCACCGTGACGCGGTCGAGTCCCGCGTCGGCGAGCGTCTGAGCCTTGCCGGCCAGCAACGATGCGTTCGTCGTCAGCGTCAGCTCGACGCCGAGCGGAGCGAGCAGCGCGATCAGCCGCTCGACATCCTTGCGCACGAGCGGCTCGCCGCCGGTCAGCCGCAGCTTCTCGACGCCGAGGGCGACGAAGACGCGTGCGACCCGCTCGAGCTCCTCGAACGTGAGCAGCTCCTTCCGGTCGAGAAAGCGGTACTCGCTGCCGAAGACCTCCTTCGGCATGCAGTAGACGCAGCGGAAGTTGCAGCGGTCGGTGACCGAGATGCGCAGGTCGCGTAGCGGCCGTCCCAGGCGGTCGGTCGTCATTGAGCGAGGGTACCGCCCCGCGCTAGAGTCAGGGCAGGGTTTCCAACGAGGAGGGTTTTCGTGCGTAGGTCTCGGAAAGCGGCAGCGTTCGGTGCAGTGGTGCTGGGGTCGCTTGTCGTCGCGGTCTCGGCGTCGGCAAGGCTGGACGCGACCTCGGTCGCGGTGACGGCAGGAAAGCCGTCGGAGTTCAAGTTCGCGCTGGCGAAGACGTCGGGGCCGAAGGGCGCCTTCACCTTCAAGGTGACGAACAAGGGGAAGACCGACCACGACTTCAAGATCGCGGGCAAGAAGGTCAAGACGCTGAAGCCGGGTAAGTCCCTCAACCTGACGGTCACGATCTCGAAGGCGGGCAAGTATCAGTACCTGTGCACCCTCACCGGGCACGCAGCTGCCGGGATGAAGGGCACGTTCACCGTCAAGTAGGTTCGCGCTCGGCCGGAACGGGTACATGCCCCCCAACCGAGGAAAGGGGCAGTTGTGGACAAGGATCGGATCGAAGGGAACCTGAAGGAAGCCGAAGGCAAGCTGACGGGCGACGAGGCGCGCGAGAAGGAGGGCCAGGCCCAGGATTCGCTGGGCAAGGCCAAGGACAGCGCCGACGACGCCTACGAAGGCGCGAAGGATCTCGGCGACAAGGCCTGGGAGTCCGTCAAGGACACGGCCGACGCCGCCAAGGATCAGGTCGACAAGCGCGTCTAGCGCCGACGGCTCGTGACTGACGGAGGGCGCCTCGAGGGCGCCCTCCGTCGTTCTCGGCGTCGTTCTGGGTGAAGATCGCGCGGTGCCTGCCCTGCTCGCGCTGATCGTCGTCACCGCCGTCTGGGGCGTCACCTTCGTCCAGGTCAAGGACGCGGTCGCGCTCTACCCGCTCTTCGCCTTCCTGGCGGTGCGGTTTGCGATCGCCTCGGCGGTCCTCGCCGTCCCGGCCGCAGGCCGGCTGCGCTCGCTCGGCCGGGCCGGCTGGGTCGCGGGTGCCTCGCTCGGCCTCCTGCTCGCGCTCGGCTATGCGCTGCAGACGGCAGGGCTCGAGCGGACGACCGTCTCGAGCGCGGGCTTCATCACCGGTCTCTACGTCGTCTTCACGCCGCTCCTGGCGCTGCTGCTCTTCCGGACGCGCGTCGGCGGGGCGGTGTGGGCCGGGGTCGGGCTCGCGGTCGCGGGCCTGGCGATGCTCTCCGGCGTCGGTGCGGGCGACGGGGTCGGAGATCTGCTCGTGCTGGGGGGCGCGGCGGCTTACTCGCTCCAGATCGTCCTGATGGAGCGGTTTGCGCCCCGCTACGACGCGGTTGCGTTCACGCAGGCGGAGATGCTGGCCGCGTTCGGCGGCTTCGCCCTCGTCGCGGTCGCGCTCGGCCAGGTCGAGGTGCCGCAGGGGAGGACGGTCTGGGCGGCGCTCCTCGTCACCGGCATCTTCGCCAGCGCGCTCGGCTTTCTCGTCCAGACCTGGGCGCAGCGGCGGATCAGCGCCGCCCGCACTGCGATTGCCTTCTCGATGGAGCCCGTCTGGGCCGGTCTGTTCGGCTTCTGGCTCGCGGGCGACCGGCTCGGCGCGCTCGGCTGGGGCGGCTGCGCCGTGATCATGGCGGGGATCCTCGTCGCGGAGCCTGAGGCCGCGAGGACGCTCCGCCGGCTGGTTGCCCGCGCTTAGCGTCAGCTGGATTAAGCATTGAGAGAGATCTGCCGATACTCGCTGTGCGACGACTCACGTATGTCGCCCGTCGCGAAGCCGCACCGTGGGGATTACCCGCGAAGTTCCGTCCTCTTGTGAGCAGGTCGGAGCAGGTCGTTTGCCGACGACGAAGCTCCATTGAGGAAGGAATCAGATGAAGCTCTTCAAGCACCGCGTACTCTTGGGCGCGCTCGTCCTCGGATCGCTGATCCCGCTGACATTCGCCGCGGCGTCGTCGCGGCCGGTCCGCCGGCCGTCGGCCTCGGTTCGGCCGACACGTACGCCGTCCTCGCCGGCGACTCGATCGCCGACACGGTGCACGACGCTGTACGGCGACCTTGCCTCCATCCCGGTACGCAGGTTGATACGCGGTATCACCGTCACGGTGCGTCGAACGTGAACAACAGCGCGCCCGATCGCAAAGAACGATCTCAGAACGGCTTATCTCGACGCCGAAGGACGCCCGAGCCGGTCCTGGTGACCGCAGGCGCTCTCGGCGGCCAGACTCTCCCGCCCGGCCTCTACAAGGATGACGGTGCACCGAACTCGCTGGGGATCGCCGCGGGCAGACGCTGACGCTCGCGGGCGATGCCAGCTCGGTCTGGATCTTCCAGTCAGCGTCGACGCTGATCACCGAGGTCGGTGCCCGCGTTGAACTCACCGGCGGCGCCCTCGCTTGCAATGTGTTCTGGCAGGTCGGCAGCTCTGCCACCTTGAAGACGGGAAGCGTCTTCGTGGGAACGATCATGGCGCACACGAGCATCACGGCGCAGAACAGCGTCACGGTCGCCGGCAGACTCCTCGCCGGAGCCTCGCCGAGCGGCGCGGGCGCGCTGACGCTCGACACCAACACGATCACCAAGACCCACTGCCTGACTGCTGCCGAGGCCGCAGCAGCAGCAGCAGCTCCGACGCCGGAGCCGACCGCCACCACCACTACCACCACAACCACCACGACCCCGACGACGACGGCGCCTGCCCCTGTGGTCAGGACCGGGACGAGGCCCGCCGTCAGCGGCCCGTGGCGACACCGCCTCGCGACAGCAGCGTGCGCAGGCCACCCGCGAATCGCGTGGTCCGGCCCGCCGCCTGGACGCCTCAGCGGCCCGGCACGCCGCCTGTGAATCCTCCCGCGTTCACGGGTTAGGAGCGCAGGTGTGCTTCTCGACATGAGCTCGAAGGCAGGGGTGCGCACCCGCGCACCCCTGCCGCGCATCCTTCTCGTGTCGGCGATCGCGCCGGCCCTCGTCGCGCTGTTCTGGACGGCGGGGCCGGCTCCCGCGGCCTCGACTCCCACGGTGGCGCGCACGCAGGAGTTGGCGGTGCTCGTTCGCGGGCAGACCGCGATGACGAAACCCGACAACGGCTCTGCGCGCCGAACTTGGGTGGAGCGCATCCGCCCGATCACCGAGGGGCGAACCGTACTCCCCGTGATCGGCCACCGAACCAGCGCGGATGGAGCTCGCTGGCTTCGCGTCAGGCTTCCCGGGCGCCCGAACGGCAGCACCGGCTGGATCCGGAAGACCCGAACGACGCGTTCCTCGACGGCCTGGCACCTGGTCGTCGATCTCTCGAAGCGGCGGCTGACCGTGTACCGCAGCGGCCGGGTCGTCCGAGCGTTTTCAGCCGTGATCGGAAGTTCCTCGACTCCGACTCCGCGCGGGAGCTATTTCGTCGAGGAGACCGTCCTGCTCACGGGAGGGCAGGTCGGCGGGCCCTACGGGCTCGCCCTGAGTGCCCGCTCGTACGTCCTGCAGGAGTTCGCCGGCGGCCCGGGCCAGATCGCCATCCACGGCGTTTGGAACGTCGGAGGCAGGATGGGCACCGCCGTCTCGCACGGTTGTGTCCGTCTCGACACCGTCTCGATCACGTGGCTCGGCGAGCGAATCGGGCCCGGCGTGCCGGTCACGATCAGGAGCTAGCAGCTAGATCAGCCAGGCGCCGTCGCGCTGGACGACCTCGCCGTCGACGCTGAGCTCGCCGCCGGGTCGGAGGTCCTTGACGAGATCCCAGTGCACGGCGCTCTCGTTCTTGCCGCCCGCATAGGTGTAGCTCGCGCCGACGGCCAGGTGAACGGTGCCGGCGATCTTCTCGTCGAAGAGCACGTTCCGCGTGAAGCGGGTGATGCGCGGATTGCAGCCGAGCCCGAGCTCGCCGAGCCGGCTCGAGCCCTCGTCGGTCGCAAGCACCTGCTTGAGGAAGTCCTCGCCCTCCTCGGCGCTCGCCTCGACGATCTCGCCCGCGCGGAAGACGAGCCGGGCGCCGAAGACGTCGTGGCCGAGATAGACGGCGGGGAACTCGGCGAAGGTGATCACGCCCTCGGCGGTGTCCTCGACGGGGCTGTAGAAGACCTCACCGTCCGGCATGTTGCGGAAGCCGGCCGAGACGACGCCCTCACGGCCGTCGATCCCGACCGTGAGGTCGGTGCCGGCGCCGACGATCCGGACGGTGCTGCCGCGGTCGAACCGGGTCTTGACCTCCCGCATCCGCTGCTCCTCGGCGTCCCAGTCGAGCAGGCAGGCGCCGAAGACGAACTCCGTGTACTCCTCGAGCGTCATCCCGGCCTGCGCCGCCGCCGCCTCGGTGGGGTACTCGACGATCGCCCAGCGCACGTCCAGATTTCGGGCGCGCTTGCTTGCCGGCACCATCGCGTGCTGCATCGCGCTCAGCCGCTCGGGCTCGAGATCGGCGCCCTCATGGACGTCTTCCGGAGCGCGGATCGTCAGCCGCGCGTCCTCCGTCTCCACCTGGTACCGCTCGATCGGCGGCAGCTCGTCGAGCAGCTCCAGCGGCGCCGCGAGCGCCCAGTCGAGATCCATCCGCAGCCGGTCGGGGCCCCAGTTGATTCGCGGCAGGTAGTAGGCGCCGCGGCGGCCGATCGCCCTGGCGATCTCCTGCACGAGCGGCCGCGCCAGCGGCGATGCACGAACCGACACCTGCCAGCCAGGCTGCACGTCCAGGCACCGGTCGACCATCAGCTCGGCCAGGTCTGCGACCCGATCGTCCCCCACGGCGCGGGATCGTACTCGGTTAGCGTGCGCGGATGGACGCGGTCGTGCTCGCGCTCGCCTCGGCCGCCCTCTTCGGTGCCATGACGGTCGCGCTTCGCTTTGCTCTCGCGCGCGTGCCGGACGCGGAGGCGGGTGCGCTCTGGACGATCGCCGCCGCATTCGCCGTCACCCTCCCGTTCGCTCTGGCCGGGACGATCGAGCTCGCCGGGATCTGGCCGTTCCTGCTCGCCGGCGTGCTCGGGCCGGGCGGCTCGCAGCTCTTCTTCACGCTCGCCGTCCGCGACGCGGGGCCTTCGAGAACGTCCGTGACGGTCGGGACGGCCCCACTCTTCTCGGTCGCGATCGCGCTGGTGCTGCTGGACGAGCCCGCGCAGGCGGGCGTGATCGCCGGCGCAATCCTGATCGTCACCGGCGGGATCCTGCTCGTCCGCGAGCCCGGGAGGCCCGAGCACGTGAAGTGGATCGGGCTCGGCTTCGCGCTCGTCGCGACCGTCATCTTCGCCGTCCGTGACAACCTCGTCCGCCACCTCTCGCTCGATACGGACGTCGAGCCTGCGCTCGCAGCGGCGGCGACGCTCGGGGCGGGCGGCCTGACGGTCGCCGTCTTCCTGCTCGTGACCCGCAGGCGGCTGACTCGAGCCGGCTTCTCACGGTTCGTGCCGGCGGGGATCCTGTTCGGGCTCTCGTACGTCTGCCTCTTCGAGGCGTACTACCGCGGCCGGGTCTCGGTGGTCTCGCCGCTCGTCGCGACCGAGTCGCTCTGGGGCGTCGCGCTCTCGGCGCTCCTGCTCCGGCGGCACGAGCTCGTCGGCCCGCGCCTGTTCGGCGGCGCGGCGCTCGTCGTCGCCGGCGGCATGCTGATCGGCATCTTCCGTTGATCTGATACGCTGACGCTCAGATTTATTGACGTCAACACACTCAGCATGGAGGAACCAGCATGGCCAAGACCATCGGAATCGACCTCGGCACCACGAACAGCTGCATGGCGGTGCTCGAGGGCGGCGAGCCGACCGTGATCCCGAACGCCGAGGGCGGCCGCACGACGCCGTCCGTCGTCGCGTTCACGAAGGACGGCCAGCGGCTCGTCGGCGCTCCCGCCAAGCGCCAGCAGGTCACGAACCCGCAGGCGACGATCTTCTCGATCAAGCGCTTCATGGGCCGCAAGTGGGACGAGGTCTCGGAGGAGATGACGATCGTCCCCTACGAGGTTGCGAAGGGCGACAACGGCGACGCCCGCGTGCAGGTCGAGGGCACCGAGTACGCCCCGCCCGAGATCAGCGCGATGATCCTGCAGAAGCTGAAGGCCGACGCCGAGGCGTATCTCGGCCAGGCGGTCACCGACGCGGTGATCACGGTCCCGGCCTACTTCAACAACGCGCAGCGCGAGGCGACGAAGGACGCGGGCAAGATCGCGGGCCTGAACGTGCTCCGGATCGTCAACGAGCCGACGGCGGCCGCGCTCGCGTACGGGCTCGACAAGGAGGGCGGCGACCAGGTCATCCTCGTCTTCGATCTCGGCGGCGGCACGTTCGACGTGTCGGTGCTCGAGCTCGGTGAGGGCGTCTTCGAGGTCAAGTCGACGAACGGCGACAACCACCTCGGCGGCGACAACTTCGACAAGGCGATCGTCGACTGGATGGTCGCGGAGTTCAAGAAGGATCAGGGAATCGACCTCGCCGCCGACAAGATGGCGCTGCAGCGGCTGTACGAGGCCGCCGAGAAGGCGAAGATCGAGCTCTCCTCGACGATGACGACGCAGATCAACCTGCCGTTCGTCACCGCCACCGCGGAGGGGCCGAAGCACCTCGACCTGCAGCTGACGCGGGCGAAGCTCGGCGAGATCACCGCCGAGCTGATCGAGCGCGTGGTCGGCCCGACGAAGGCTGCCCTCGCCGATGCGGGCCTCGACGCCTCGAAGATCGAGCACGTCGTCCTCGTCGGCGGCATGACACGCATGCCGGCAGTCCAGGAGAAGGTGAAGGAGCTGCTCGGCAAGGAGCCGCACAAGGGCGTCAACCCGGATGAGGTCGTCGCGGTCGGCGCGGCCATCCAGGCCGGCGTGCTCAAGGGCGAGGTCAAGGACGTGCTGCTCCTCGACGTCACACCGCTCTCCCTCGGGATCGAGACCAAGGGCGGTGTCTTCACGAAGCTGATCGACCGGAACACGACGATCCCGACCCGCAAGGGCGAGACGTTCTCGACCGCCGAGGACAACCAGCCGTCGGTCGAGATCCACGTACTCCAGGGCGAGTCGGAGATGGCGCTCTACAACAAGACGCTCGGCAAGTTCCAGCTTGTCGGGATTCCGCCGGCGCCGCGAGGGATGCCGCAGATCGAGGTCGGCTTCGACATCGATGCGAACGGGATCATCCACGTGACAGCGAAGGATCTCGGGACCGGCAACGAGCAGCAGATCAAGATCGAGGGCGGCTCGGGCCTGTCGGAGGAGGAGGTGCGGCGGATGGTCTCCGAGGCGGAGACGCACGCCGACGAGGCGCACAAGCTGCGCGAGCTCGCCGATGCGCGCAACACGGCCGAGCAGCTCGCCTACCAGACCGAGAACACGCTCAAGGAGCACCGCGACAAGCTCGACGAGCCCGACGCCTCGACGATCGAGGGCCGGATCATGGAGCTGCGCGGCACGCTCGAGTCGACGGACGTGAACGAGATCCGGCAGAAGACCGAGGCGCTCAACGAGGCGTCGCGGAAGCTGGCGGACGTGCTCTACGCCCAGGCGAGCGCTCAGCAGCAGGCACAGGCGTCCGGCAACGGCGACGCACCCGTCGAGGACGAGGTGGTCGAGGACGCCGACTACGAGGTGATCGACGAGGAAGAGGAGGCGAAGACCTCGTGACCGAGGATCCTCGCCTCGAGCAGGAGGCGGAGCTGGAGGAGATCGTCGAGGAGCCGGAGGCGAGGAATCCGCCCCGGCTCCTGACGACTCGTACCTGCGGCTCGCCGCCGACTTCGACAACTACCGCAAGCGCGTCGCGCGCGAGCAGGTCGAGTGGACCAGCCGCGCGAACGAGCGGCTCCTGAACGAGCTGCTGCCCGTGCTCGACGACCTCGAGCGCGCGCTCGAGGCTGCTACGCAGCACGAGGAGGCCAAGCTCGAGGAAGGCGTCCAGCTGGTTCATCGCTCGCTGGCCGAGCTGCTCGCACGGTACGGGCTGACGGAGATCGAAACCGCTGGCGCGTTCGACCCGCACGTCCACGAGGCGCTGCTCGCCCAGCCGGGCGAGGGAGCCGAGGAGGGCTCGGTCCTGCAGGTGCTGCAGAAGGGGTACCGGCTGGGCGACAAGGTGCTCCGGCCGGCCAGAGTGATCGTGGCCGAGTGATCGTCGCCGAGTAATGGCGAATCCGTACGACACCCTCGGCGTCCCCAAGAACGCCTCGGCCGACGAGATCAAGAAGGCCTATCGGAAGCTCGCGCGGGAGCATCATCCCGACGCGAGCGGCGGCGACGAGGCGCGCTTCAAGGAGATCCAGGGTGCCTACGACCTGCTTTCCGACCCGGAGAAGCGGCAGGCCTACGACACGTTCGGCTCTGCGAACGGCCGTCCCGGCGCGCAGGGCGGCGGGCCGCAGTTCGCCGACTTCGATCTCTCCGACCTCTTCGGCGGGCTCTTCGGCGGCGGCGGTCGCCAGCGCGGGCCGCAGCCCGAGCGCGGTGCCGATCTCGAGACGCACGCGACGATCTCGTTCGACGACTCGCTGCACGGCGCCGAGGTGCGCGTGCCGGTCGAGCTCGAGACCGCCTGCCGGACCTGCGCCGGCACCGGGGCCGAGCCGGGAACCGCGCCGACGGTCTGCCCGCAGTGCGGCGGCCGCGGCGTCGTCTCCGACTCGCAGGGGCTGTTCTCGCTCTCGCATCCGTGCCCGCGCTGCCGCGGCAACGGCACGATCGTCGAGCACCCGTGTCGCACCTGCCGCGGCTCCGGCCGCGAGCGGCTGACGAAGAACTTCAACGTCAAGATCCGGCCCGGGATCAAGGACCGCGCGCGGATCCGGCTGGCCGGCAAGGGCGAGGCGGGCCGAAACGGCGGTCCCGCAGGCGATCTCTATGTCGTCGTGCACGTGCAGCCGTCGCCGCTCTACGCGCGACGCGGCGACGACCTGATCGTCGACGTGCCCGTCGCCTACGCCGACGCGGCGCTCGGCGCCTCGGTCGACGTGCCGACGCCCGAAGGGCAGATCTCGCTCAAGGTGCCGGCCGGCTCGCAGCCGGGCAAGCTGCTGAAGGTGAAGGGCCGCGGTGCGCCGAGGCTGAAGGGCAAGGGCAAGGGCGACCTGCTCGCCCGGGTCAGGCTGACCGTGCCGGAGAAGCTCTCGAAGCAGGAGCGCGAGCTGCTCGAGCAGCTGCGGAAGGCGAGCCGGTAGTGGACACGCATCCCCGCTACATGATCTCCGTCGCGCGCCGAGCTCGTCGGCATGCACCAGCAGACGCTGCGGGTGTACGAGTCGAAAGGCCTCGTCCGGCCTGGGCGCACACCCGGCGGCACCCGCCTCTACTCCGAGGCCGATCTCGAGCGCCTGCGCGTGATCCAGCGGCTGACGACGGAGCTCGGGCTCAACCTCGCGGGCGTCGAGCACGTCCTCCGGCTCGAGGACGAGCTGCGCAAGCAGCGTGCGCGGGCCGAGCGGCTCGAACGCGAGCTGCGCGACGAGATCCAGACCGTCCACCGTTCCTACAGGCGCGAGGTCGTCGTCTACCAGTGCCGAACGGCACCCTGAGACGAGGCACTGATGGACTTCACCAAGCTGACGATCAAGAGCCAGGAAGCGGTCGCGGCCGCGCAGGAGCTCGCGCGCCGTGCCGGCAATCCCGAGCTCTATCCCGAGCACCTGCTGCTCGCGCTCCTCGACCAGGAGCTCGTGCAGCAGCTCGTCCCCGACTCTGGCTGCTGCTCCGCGCCGAGACCGAGGCGAAGCTGCGCTGCGAAGCCCGCGATCGCAGGCGCCTCGCAGCAGCCGACTGCGGGCGCGGCGTTCTCGCGCGTGATCGACAAGGCCTCCGACGAGGCGCGCAAGCTCGAGGACGACTACGTGTCGACCGAGCACCTGCTGCTGGCGCTCGACGCCGTCCCGCGCGAGCAACTGCTCGCGCGGATCAAGGACGTGCGCGGCGGCCAGCGCGTCACGAGCCAGGATCCCGAGGGCAGCTACCAGGCGCTCTCCAAGTTCGGCCGCGATCTGACCGAGGCCGCCGAGCAGGGCAAGCTCGACCCGGTCGTCGGCCGCGACGAGGAGATCCGCCGCGTGATCCAGGTGCTCTCGCGCCGGACGAAGAACAACCCTGTCCTGATCGGCGAGCCCGGCGTCGGCAAGACCGCGATCGCCGAGGGGCTCGCACAGCGGATCGTCGCCGGCGACGTGCCCGAGGGCCTGAAGGGCAAGCGCGTGTGGGCGCTCGATGTCGGCGCGCTCCTCGCCGGCGCGAAGTACCGCGGCGAGTTCGAGGAGCGCCTGAAAGCCGTCCTCGCAGAGATCAAGAACGCCGACGGCCAGATCGTCCTCTTCATCGACGAGCTGCACACGATCGTCGGCGCCGGCGCGGCCGAGGGCGCAGTCGACGCGGCCCAGATGCTGAAGCCGATGCTCGCTCGCGGCGAGCTGCGCACCGTCGGCGCGACGACGCTCGACGAGTACCGCAAGCACATCGAGAAGGACGCCGCGCTCGAGCGCCGCTTCCAGCCCGTCTTCGTCGGCGAGCCGTCCGTCGCGGACACGATCGCGATCCTCCGCGGGCTGAAGGAGAAGTACGAGTCGCACCACCGCGTCCGCATCCGCGACGGCGCCCTCGTCGCCGCCGCGATCCTCTCCGACCGCTACATCGCCGACCGCCAGCTCCCCGACAAGGCGATCGACCTCGTCGACGAGGCGGCGTCGCGGCTGAAGATGGAGATCGACTCGAGCCCGCTCGAGCTCGACCAGGCCGACCGTGCCGTCCGCCAGCTCGAGATCGAGCTCGCCGCGATGAGCGCGGAGTCGGACGAGGTCAAAGAGCCGATCGAGCGCCAGCTCGCCGACGCGAAGGAGCGCCACGCCGGTCTTGCCGCCCGGTGGGCGGAGGAGAAGGCGGCGCTCGACCGGATCGGCGAGATCACCGAGCGGATCGACCAGCTGCGGATGGAGGCCGACCGCGCCGAGCGCGTCGGCGACCTCCAGCGTGTGGCCGAGATCCGCTACGGCGAGCTGCCCGCGCTCGAGCAGGAGCTCTCGCAGCGCGAGGCGCCGGCCGAGCCGATGGTGAAAGAGGAGGTCGACGAGGATGACATCGCAGCCGTCGTCGCTTCCTGGACGGGCATCCCCGTCTCGCGGCTGCTCGAGGGCGAGACCGAGAAGCTGATCCACATGGAGGAGCGGCTGCACCGGCGCGTGATCGGCCAGCACGCCGCGGTCGAAGCGGTCTCGAACGCGCTCCGCCGTGCGCGCTCGGGGCTGCAGGATCCCGACCGGCCGATCGGTTCGTTCGTCTTCCTCGGCCCGACGGGCGTCGGCAAGACCGAGCTCGCGCGCGCGCTCGCCGAGTTCATGTTCGACGACGAGCGGGCGATGATCCGCATCGACATGTCCGAGTACCAGGAGCGGCACACCGTGTCGCGCCTGGTCGGGGCGCCGCCTGGCTACGTCGGCTACGACGAGGGCGGCCAGCTGACCGAAGCCGTGCGCCGCCGCCCCTATTCGGTCGTCCTCCTCGACGAGATCGAGAAGGCGCACGCGGAGGTCTTCGACGTCCTCCTGCAGGTGCTCGACGACGGCCGCCTCACCGACGGGCAGGGCCGCACGGTCGACTTCCGCAACACCGTCCTGATCATGACCTCGAACATCCGCTCGGCCGAGCAGATGCGGGAGCACTTCCGGCCCGAGTTCCTGAACCGGATCGACGAGATCGTCGTCTTCGACGCGCTCGGCAAGGACGAGCTGGCCGACATCGCCGAGCTGCAGCTCGAGCGGCTGCGCATGCGACTGGCGGAGCGACGGCTCGACCTCGAGCTGACGGACGCGGCCAAGGAGGTGCTGGCCGAGGCCGGCTGGGATCCGACCTACGGCGCGCGGCCGCTCAAGCGCGCGCTCCAGCGCCTTGTCGAGAACCCGCTGGCGCAGCGACTCCTTGCAGGGGAGTTCGCCGACGGCGACACGATCCGCGTCGACGCCCTGAACGGCGAGCTCGTCTTCGAGCGCGCCGGCGCCGCCGCCACCGTCTAGGACGCGACTTGCAATCGGCTCGTGACAGAGAGAACATGCGCCGAACGCACTGCGGCGTACATCTGACGGAAGGAGTCGATCATGAGTAAGCGCCGCCTGCTGGTGCTTGCCGTCTTCGCGCTCGTGTTGGCCAGCCCCGCTACAGCCAGAGCCGACACGGTGACGGAGTGGAACACGAATGCGTCGAACGCGTTGTTCAACGTCGCCGGCCAGCCGCCGAACGTCGGCGTCCTGCACATGGCGATGGTGCAGGGCGCTGTGTACGACGCGGTCAATGCGATCGACCGCAAGTACCAGTCGTACATCTACTTCACGAATCGCGTCCAGCCGAGGGCCTCGAAGGAGGCTGCCGCGGCGACCGCTGCTTACCGGGTGCTCGTCAGCATCGTCCCGGCACAGCAGCCAGCGATCGAGCAGCTCTACCTCGCCAGCATCGCGGCACTTCCATCGGCGGGGAAGTCGGCGGGGATCGCCTACGGCGAGGAAGCGGCTGCGGCGATGATCGCCAACCGGATGAACGACGGCCGTTTCGGCCCGCCGGGCTTCCCGGTCGGCACGGCGCCGGGCCAGTGGCGCCCCACCCTGCCTTCGTTCGTCAACGACCCGAACGGCTGGGTGCGGTACGTGAGGCCGTTCCTGGTCAAGAGCTCGGCGCAGTTCCGGTCGGCAGGGCCGTTTCCGCTGACGAGTGCCGCCTACGCGGCTGAGTTCAACGAGGTCAAGATGGTCGGTGCTCTCAACAGCGCCACCCGCACGATGTTCCAGACGAATGCGTCCAACTATTGGGCAGAGAGCCCGATCCGGACCTGGAACCGCATTCTCCGCAACCTGTCGGCGCAAGCGGGCCTCAGCATCGAGCAGAACGCTCGGCTCTTCGCGATGTTCACTCTCACCCAGGCCGACTCGGTCATCACCGTCTGGGACGAGAAAGCGTACTGGAGCTTCTGGCGGCCGATCACGGCGATCCGGGAGGCCGACCTGGACGGCAACCCCGCGACGACTGCGGACCCGACCTGGCTGCCGCTAATCGCGAATCCGCCGTACTCAGACCACGCGTCAGGGGCGTCCTGCCTCGCCGGGGCGGCGGCAAGGACGCTGCAGCAGTTCTTCGGGACGGACTCGATGAGCTGGACCGACACCAACGTCGGCGGCTTCACGCGCAGCTTCACGAGCTTCTCGGCCGCGAGGGACGAGGTCGTCAGCGCTCGCGTCTGGTCGGGGATCCACTTCCGGCGCGCAGATGTCGCCGGTGCCACGATCGGGCAGCAGGTCGCCGAGTGGCGGGAAGCGCACTACTTCCGGCCGGGTCGCGGCTTCTGAACGAGCGATCGCAGCGGGCCGGGCGGTATCGCGTCCGGCCCGCCGCCGCCTAGGATCACCTCATGTCTGCCGCGATCGTCGGCAGGGAGGACGAGCTCGCTGCGCTGGCGCTGTTCCTGGGCCGGGACGACTGGCCGCGCACGCTCCTGCTGGAGGGGGAGGCGGGAGCAGGGAAGACGACGCTCTGGGAGCACGCGGTCGACGCGGCGCAGGAGCGGTTCCGAGTGCTCGTTGCCAGACCGTTCGAGACCGAAGCGAAGCTCGCCTACTCCGGCGTCGGAGACCTGCTCGACGGCGTTCACGAAGCCTTCGACGAGCTGCCCGCGCCGCAGGCACATGCGCTTCGGGCCGCGCTCATGCTCGAGACTCCCGGGCCGGGCGGCGTCGATCAGCGTGGCGTCACCCTTGGCTTTCTCGGCGTCCTGCGGTCGCTTGCGGCCGCGCAGCCGGTACTTGTCGCCGTCGACGACGTCCAGTGGCTCGACGGGGCGTCGTCGCGGGTGCTGCTCTCGGCCGCGCGGCGGCTGGCGGACGGACGGGTCGCATTTCTCCTCGCACTGCGTGAGGAGTCGCGGGCAACGCTGCAGTTCGCGCCCGAGCGAGCGCTGCCCGGGTTCGGCCGGCTCGCGGTTGGGGGCATGAGCCTCCCCTCGCTGCACCGACTGCTGCAGGAGCGGGTCGGGCTCGTGCTGTCACGTCCGGCGCTTCGAACCGTGCACGAGACCGCGCGAGGCAATCCGTTCTTCGCGCTGGAGCTAGCCCGCGCCGAAGGCGACCGTCGCGACGTGCACCTCGCCGTCGAGCCGCTGCCGCCCTCGTTGCACGAGCTCGTCGCGGCCAGGGTGACCGCGGTGCCCGAGCAGACGCGAACAGCAATGCTGGCCGCCGCTGCGCTGGCCGATCCCACCGTCGCGTTGATCGACTCGGTGACCGGCGGCGACGGTGCGTCTGCGCTCGGACCCGCCGTCGAAGCAGAGCTCGTCACGGTCGTCGGGGGCCGCGTCCGCTTCACGCATCCCTTGCTCGCCGCCGCCGCGTACGGCGCGGCCGGGCCGGCCGACCGCCGGGACATACACGCAGCGCTCGCAGTCCACGTCCGCCCGGAGGAGCGGGCGCGGCACCTCGCCCTCGCCGCCGCCGGCCCCGACGCCGGCGTCGCCGATGCGCTCGATGCGGCGGCAGGGCTGGCACGTACCCGCGGCGCCCCGGGCGAAGCAGCCGAGTTGCTCGAGCAAGCTCGGCTGCTGACTCCGCCAGACGCGGTTGCAGCGGCGCGTCGCCGAGCCGTCGAGGCCGCGAACCACCACTTCGAGGCCGGCGACGCCCGCCGCGCGCGCTCGTTGCTCGACGAGGCGATCCGCGAGCTGCCGGCCGGAGTCGAACGTGCGCGTGCGCTCATCGTCCTCGCCCGCGTCCGTTCCTACGACGATGACATCCGAGCGGCCGGGGAGCTGCTCGAGGCGGCAGCCGTCGAGGGCGCGGACGAGCCGCTCCTGCGGGGCCGCGCCCTGGAGATCCTCTCCGGGATCCTCTTCCGCCTCCGCGAACGGCTCGCGGAAGCGGTGGAGCATGCGCGAGCCGCGCTCGAGATCGCCCGCGGGCTCGACGACGCCGGGCTGGCCGCAGCCGCGCTGGGCTCGCTCCTGCTGGCCGAGGCGGCGCTCGGCTCAGAGGCAGCGCCGACGACGCTGGCCGCGGCCGACGCGGTCGGCTCCGAAGGTCGTGGAACCCGGGCGATGGGCGGCGCCGAGTTCCAGGTCGCGGTCGTGCGGATGTGGTGGGAGCAGCTCGATGAAGCTGGTGAGTCATTCGAGCGGATGCTCGCGGTCGCCGAGGAGATCGGCGACGAGAGCTCGGTGCCCTACATCCACGTGCTGCTCGCGCAGACGGAGTGCCTGCGCGGGTGTTTCGGCAAGGCCGCCGCGCACGCCGACGAAGCAGCGCTCCGCGCCGAGCAGGTCGGCCAGCAGACGCTGGTTGCCTACGCACTCGCGCTGCGGGCGCTCGCGGACGCCTACCGCGGCGACGAGGGCGGCGCCCGCTCGGCGGCAGCGCAGGCACTCGCGCTCGCCGGCAGCACGAGTGGCAGGCCCGCCGAGCACTTCGCGACGACGGCGCTCGGGCTGCTCGAGCTCTCCCTCGGGCGGAACGCCGAGGCCGTCGAGCTTCTGGCGCCGCTCGCCGCCTTCGCCCGGGAGCAGGAGCTGCGCGAGCCGGGCGTGACGAGGTATCTGCCGGATCTGGTCGAGGCGCTCGTCGCCTGTGAGCGACTCGAGGACGCTGAGACGCACCTCGCGTGGTTCGAGACCAACGCCGAGCGGCTCGAGCGTGCCTCTGGACAGGCCGCGGCGTCGCGCTGTCGGGGCTTCCTCGCGGCGAGCAGAGGTGACCTCAGCGGCGCGATCGCAGCATTCGAGCGAGCGGTCGGGCACCACGAGCGTGCACCGATGCCGTTCGATCGCGCCCGCACCCTGCTCGCGCTCGGTGTCGCCTACCGAAGGACGAACGACCGCCGGCAGGCCCGCGCGACGCTCGAGTCCGCCCACGCGCTGTTTCGGTCGCTGGGGGCCGCAGTCTGGGAGCAGCGAGCGTCCGACGAGCTGGCTCGAATCGGCGGCCGGGCACCGTCGTCGGGCGAGCTGACGCCGGTCGAGCGGCGCGTCGTCGAGCTCGTCGTCGCCGGCCACACGAACCGTGAGGTCGCAGCCGCCCTCTTCCTCAGCACGCGCACCGTCGAAGGGCATCTCTCGCGGGTCTACGGCAAGCTCGGCGTGCGCTCGCGGGTCGAGCTCGCACGCAAGCTTGCGGGCTCGGCGGGCAAAGTCACGTAGTTCCACCGTTTTTTGCGCGAGCGCCGCCGCCTAGCGTCGAAGCATCACTCGACGAGCCGGATCGAAGGATCCGGAGAGGAGGCGGAAAGCATGAAGATTCGGACCACACTCGCACTGGCTCTCGCAACGCTGGCGATCGGCGTGCCCGTCGCCACGGCCGCCCCGGACGGCTACCAGCCGGATGCGGTCGACCGCTACATCGCCAACGCGGTCGGGCAGACCGAGCAGCCGGACGCGGTCGACCGGTACCTGCGGAACCATCCGAACGGCGCGGAGACCGTGTTCGACTCGACCGGCGCGTCCGGTCATCCGGACTCGCTCGCCGTGCGCCCCGGCGCGAGCGTCCCGCTCGAGCAGACCGGGACGGACGGTTTCAGCTGGGCGACCGCAGCTGCGTTCGGCGGGCTCGGCGCCCTGATCGTCCTGCTCGCCGTCGCCGGCGCCTCCGCGATGCGCGAGCGGCGCCGCCTCGTCCTCCGCTAGGCGGAGGTCGACGCGGTGCCACGCGGGCGGCCCGGGGAGGCCGCCCGCGGCGCGTGCCGGCCGACCCGCATCCAGTGGCAAGGCCGATACGGCCGTATCCCAGGGACAGTCCCTGGGACACGGCCGTTTCAGGCGGGGAGAGTGGGCGACGAGGGGGAAGGGAGGCGGTGGGTGCCCGTCACAGCCGGCGGGGAGGGAGAGCCGGTGGTGGCGTAGGAGGGGCCTCGGGGGTCGCCAGTGAGCATGGCTGCAGCTTCGCCCACGCACTCGCGTCGAGGGAATTCGGCGCGCAGGTGTTCCAGGGTGCGGTTTACCGCACTACTTCAGGTGACGGTCGAACCACTCGAGCAAGAGCTCGAAGCGCTGCACCCGGTGCGCCGGATTGCCCGAACGCGTCAGCTCGTGGCTCTCGCCCGGGAAGCGGACGAGCTCGACGTCCTTCTTCAGCAGCCGCAGCGTCGTGAAGAGCTGCTCGGCCTGCTCGATGTTGCAGCGTAGGTCTTGCTCCGAGTGAAGGATCAGGAGCGGCGTCTCGATCTCCTTCGCGTACGTCCACGGTGACATCTGCAGATAGGTCTCGACCTCGTCGTGCACGAACGCGCCGTGGTAGCCCTTGAACATCCAGCCGATGTCGCTCGAGCCGTACATCGAGACGAAGTTGTTGACCGCGCGTTCCGAGCACGCCGCCTTGAACCGGTTCGTGTGGCTGACGATCCACGAGGTCATGAAGCCCCCGTAGGAGCCGCCGATCACGCCCATCCGCTCGCCGTCGATGAAGTCGTAGCGCTCGAGCGCGGTGTCGACGACGCCGATCAGGTCCTCGTAGTCGACGGTACCCCAGCCCGGGCCGAGATCGTCGCCGGGGCCCATGATCGCGCGGCCCCAGTCCTCGGCGTAGCCCGACGAGCCGCGCGGGTTCGAGTAGAGAACGACGTAGCCGCCGCCGGCGTACACCTGCGTCTCGTCGAAGAAACCGTTGCCGTACTGCGAGAAAGGGCCCGCCGTGGATGTTCAGGAGCACCGGGTAGCGCTTGCCCTCCTCGAACCCGGCCGGCCGGGCGATCCAGGCCTGCACCTCGGTTCCGTCCTTCGAGATCGCGGTGAACCCCTCGGGCTGGACGAGGCTGCGGCCGGCCGCGAACTCCTTGCCGACCTCGGTCACCTGCTCGTCGCCGACGTAGAGCTCGCTGAGATTGGGCGCCGTCGTGCCGGCCCGGACGACCTGGCCGTCGCGGACGTCGTAAGCGGAAAGCACGATCTCGCCTCCGGTCAGAAGCTCCGGCTCGCCGCCGGCGGGCGACACCTTGTAGACGTGGACGTTCCCTGCGTCCTCGATCGAGAAGACGATGTCGTCGCCGTCCCAGATCGGCTCGCGCAGCTCCGGGTAGGGGTCGCAGGTGCGGTCGAGCGAGGCCGTGAGGATGCGCCGGTTCTCCCCGGTCTTCGCATCGACGACGGCGATCTGGGTGTGGCGCGGGTAGTCGAAGCCGCCGGGAGACCACTTCACCGCCAGCAACGCGCCGTCCGGTGAGTACGACGGCGCGAAGTAGAAGCCGTCGCCCGGGGTGAGCCGCTTCGGCTCGCCGCCGTCGATCGGGAACGACGTAGATGTCGCCGAGAAGCTCGATGTCCCAGTCCTCGCTCCGTGCGGAGGAGAACGCGATGCTCTTTCCGTCCGGTGTCCAGGCCGGGTGCGCGTCCTCGAAGTCGCCGTGCGTGAGCTGCCTCGCCTCCACGGAGCCGTCGGCCGGGACGACATAGAGGTGCCGGCGGCGGTCGCCGATCCAACCGACGCTGTCGAGCTTGAACTGGAGCCGCTTGAAGCGGCGTGGCGCGCGCTTCTTCTCGTCCTCCTCGTCGTACTCCTCGTCCGGCACGCGGGCGGAGAAGGCGAGCTGGGAGCCGTCCGGCGACCAGACCGGCTCGCCGACGTCCTCCTTCAGGTCGGTCAGGCACTCCGGCTCGCCACCTGCGAACGGCAGCACGTAGAGCTGGCGATGCGCGTCGTCGTCGCTGCCGCGCTTCGAGACGAACGCGAGCCGGTCGCCGTCGGGCGACCAGCGCGGCTGCGCGTCGTTCGAGCCGGTCGTGAAGCGCCGCGGCCGCTGCGCGCCGTCGGCACGCGCGAGCCAGATCGACTGCCGGTACTCGTTCTCCTCACGGTCGATCGACCAGACGACGTAGGCGATCTCGGTGCCGCCCGGGCGCAGCCGCGGGTCGGAGACCCCGGTGAGCTCGTAGACGTCCTCGGCCTTCATGCCCGCCACGGGCGCAACTTACCGCAGGTAGGTTCGCGCGATGCGGATCCTCGTGATCGGAGCCGGCGGCGTCGGCGCCGCGGCAGCGGCGGTGGCACAGCGGCGCGACTTCTTCGAGCGAATGGTGCTGGCGGACGTCGACGCGGCGCGCGCCCAGGCCGCAGCCGACCGGACCGGCGATCCGCGCTTCGCCGGAGCCGTCGTCGACGCGTCCGACGCGGCGTCGATAGCCGAGCTCGCGCGCTCGGAGCGTGCCGACGCGATCCTGAACGCGGTCGACCCCCGCTTCAACCCGGCGATCTTCCAGGCCGCCTTCGACACCGGCTGCACCTATCTCGACATGGCGATGACGCTGTCCGACGCGAAGACCGGCGTGCAGCTCGGCGAAGCCCAGTTCGCCCAGGCGGAGCGGTGGGAGGAGGCAGGCTTGCTGGCACTGGTCGGGGTCGGCGTCGAGCCGGGTCTCTCCGACGTCTTCGCCCGCTTCGCAGCCGACGAGCTCTTTGCCGAGATCGACCTGATCGGGATCCGCGACGGCGCCGACCTCGTCGTCGACGGCTACGACTTCGCGCCGACCTTCTCGATCTGGACGACGATCGAGGAGTGCCTCAACCCGCCGGTGATCTGGGAGCGCGGCCGTGGCTGGTACACCACCGAGCCGTTCTCGGAGCCGGAGGTGTTCGTCTTCCCCGAGGGAATCGGGCCGGTCGAGTGCGTCAACGTCGAGCACGAAGAGGTGCTGCTGATCCCGCGCTGGGTCGAGTGCCGCCGTGTCGACTTCAAGTACGGCCTCGGCGAGGAGTTCATCGAGGTGCTGAAGACACTGCACAAGCTCGGTCTCGACTCGACCCAGCCTGTGCGGGTGAAGGGGGTCGACGTGGCGCCCCGCGACCTGGTCGCGGCCGCGCTTCCCGACCCGGCCACGCTCGGCGACCGGATGCGCGGCAGGACCTGCGCGGGCACGTACGTCACCGGCACCGGCAAGGACGGCAACCCGCGGGCGACCTACCTCTACCAGGTCGTCGACAACGAGCACGCGATGGCCGAATGGGGCCATCAGGCGGTCGTACTGCAGACCGCGTTCAACCCGATCGTCGCGCTCGAGCTGCTCGCCGGCGGCGCCTGGAGCGGCGTTGGCGTGCTCGGGCCCGAGGCGTTCCCGCCCCGCCCGTTCCTCGACCTGCTCACGGAGTACGGCGCGCCACACGGCCTCGAGGATCGGTAGGTTTCCCGGTCGTGAGCACCGTTGTCACCGGAGCCGAGGGGGTCGAATGGAACCTCGACGATCTCTTCGACGGGCCGGACGATCCGCGCCTCGAGTCGGAGCTCGAGGCAGAGCTCGTTGCGGCGCAGGCCTTCCGGGAGCGCTACCGCGGCAAGCTCGGTGAGCTGACCGCAGCCGCTCTCTCCGACGCCGTCGCCGAGCTCGAGCGGATCAAGTCGGTGTCGACGCGCGTCGAGACGTACGCCCGCCTCCGGCTGGCGGCCGACAGCTCCGACCAGGCCCGCGGCGCCCTCGTGCAGAGGGTGCGCGAGCAGAACACCCAGATCGAGACCGAGCTCCTCTTCTTCGACCTGGAATGGAGCGAGCTCGACGACGAGGTCGCGCAGCGGCTGCTCGCCGACCCCGCCCTCGACCACTTCGCCAACGTCCTCCGCTCGGAGCGGCGCTACAAGCCGTACCAGCTCTCCGAGCCGGAGGAGCGGATCTCGGCCGAGAAGAACCTCACCGGCGCGGGCGCCTGGGGGCGCTTCTTCAACGACCTCCTCTCCGACCTGCGCGTCTCCCTCGACGGCGGCGACTACTCGCTCGACGAGGCGCTGGCGCGGCTCTCGCGCCTGACCGACCAGGACGAGCGCGGCCACGTCGCCGACGCGGTCACCGAGGCCCTGCGGCCGGGCGTGCGCACCCGCGGCTACGTGCTGAACACGATCCTGAACGAGCGCGCGATCGAGGACCGCCTGCGCGGCTACTCGAGCTGGATCGCCGCGCGCAACCTCGCCAACGAGATTCCCGACGAAGCGGCCCAGAGCCTCGTCGACGCGATCGTCGCGCGGTACGACATCCCGCAGCGCTTCTACGCGCTCAAGGCCCGGCTGCTCGGCCTGCCCAGGCTGCGCGATTACGACCGCTTCGCGCCGCTGCAGGAGGTGGGCGGCACGATCGCGTGGGACGACGCGCGCGACCTCGTCGTCGACGCGTTCGCCGGCTTCTCGCCGCAGGCCGGCGAGATCGTCGGCAACTTCTTCGAGCACGACTGGATCGACGCGGCGGTGCGGCCCGGGAAGATGCTCGGTGCCTTCTGCGCCACGTCGATCCCGGATGTGCATCCCTACGTGCTGATGAACTACGCCGGCGAGCGGCGCAGCGTCCTCACGCTCGCGCACGAGCTCGGCCACGGCCTGCACGGCTCGCTCGCGCAGGATCTCGGCCTGCTGAATGCGAGCACGCCGCTGACCCTCGCCGAGACCGCGTCCGTCTTCGGCGAGGCCCTCACCTTCGAGCGGCTGATGGAGCGCGAGGACGACCCGCGCGCACGGCTGGATTTGCTCGTCGGCCGCATCGACGACACGATCGCGACCGTCTTCCGCCAGATCGCGCTCAACCGCTTCGAGCACGCAATTCACACCGGCCGGCGCGAGGAGGGCGAGCTACCCGTCGAGCGGATCTCGGAGCTCTGGTCGGCCGAGCAGGAGCGGATGCTCGGCGACTCGGTCGAGGTGACCGAGGGCTACGGGATCTGGTGGAGCTACGTGCCGCACTTCATCGCCGTCCCGGGCTACGTCTACGCGTACTCGTTCGGCTACCTCTTCTCGCTCGCGATCTACCGGCGCTACCTCGACGAAGGCGAGTCGCTCGTCGAGCCGTACCTCGACCTGCTGCGCGCGGGCGGCTCGGCGCCGCCGGCGGAGCTCGCGTCGCGGCTCGGCTTCGACATCAACGACCCGGGCTTCTGGTCGGCCGGCCTCGACGCGATCGGGACGCTCGTCGACGAGGCCGAGCAGCTTTCAGCTGAGCTCGACGACTCAACCGGCTAGTGCTCCTCGTCGTCGCGGCGACGGGACGTGAGCTGGCTCCGGTCGACGGCGCGCGCACGCTGCTCTGCGGAATCGGTCCTGTCGAGGCGGCGGCCGCAACGGCGCGGGCGCTCGAGGAAGAGCGGCCGAGCGCGGTGCTGCACGTGGGGATCGCAGGCGCTCGCGGGCTGCCGGCGCTGACGCTCGTGCTCGGCTCCGAGGCGCTCTACGCCGATGCTGCCGGCCCGCTCGTACCGGCTCGTTGCCTGCCGGACGAGGCCCTGCTCGGGCGGCTGCGCGAGGCGTTCCCCGAGGCCTACGTCCGGCCGATCGGGACGAGCGCGCGCGTGGGCGGCGGTCACGGCGTCGACGTCGAGGCGATGGAAGGCTTCGCCGTCCTGCGCGCCTGCGAGCTAGCGGGGGTGCCCGCGGTCGAGGTGCGTGTCGTCTCGAACGAGATCGACGAGCCCGACCGGTCGCTCTGGCACTTCGAGGAAGCGTTCGCAGCCCTCGCCGAGACGCTGCCCCGGCTCGTCGCGGTAGCTTCCGCCGCGTGAGCAACAAGGCGCTGCCGCCACCACTACCGCCCGAGACCCGCACCGTCGGGCAGCTCGTCGCGGAGACCCTGAAGCTCTACGGCCGGCACGTGTGGCTCGCGCTCGCGCTCGGGCTCGCGCCGGCGACGATCGACCTCGTCGCGACCGAGTTGTCGCGCATCCAGACGCTGATCGTCGTCCCGATCGCCGGCGGCATCCTCCTCACCGCGGCGTTCGTCGCGGCTTCCGTCGTCGCGACCGAGTCGGAGCCGGAACGGCGGCGTCTGTCGACGGCTTGCCTGGTCGGATTCCTCGTCTTCGTGCCGTTTCCGTTCCTGGCCAGCGTCTTCATCCTGCCTGGCCTCGTCTGGCTCGCGTTCGTCGGGCTCTCGGTGCCGGCTGCAGTCGTGGAGGGGCACGGCGTCGTTGCCTCGCTGCGCCGCGGTCTCGAGCTCGGGCGCGCCGATTTCGTGCACGCACTCGGCTCGCTGGCGGCGCTCGCGATCATCGTCTTCCTCACCCGCGCGATGCTCTTCATCCTGCTCAAGGGGTTCGGCGAGTCGACCGAGCGCGTCGCCTCGTTCCTGGCCGACGTCGTCGTCTCGCCGCTCCTCTTCCTGGGCGCCGGGCTCCTCTACGTCGACCAGGCGGCCAGAGTAGGATCAGCCTCCCGAGCCGAGAGGAGACGCTGATGCCGACCTATCTGATGCTGACGACGCTGACGCCGCAGGGCGTGCAGACGCTGAAGGCGAACCCCGGCCGGTTGCGCGAGGTGAACCGCGACGTCGAGGAGCTCGGCGCCAAGGTGTTGCATCAATGGGCAACGCTCGGCGAGTACGACTTCGTCAACATCGTCGAGGCTCCCGACTCGTGCCACGCTCGCGAAGGTGTCGCTGGCTCTCGGCGCGCGCGGCAGCGCCAAGCTGCAGTCGCTCGAGCTGATCGACATCGACACGCTGCTCGGCGCTCTGGACGCCTATTGTGCGCAAGATGAGCATCCGCAGAAGCGGATGCTCATCGCGCGAAGACCCTGAAGGCCGCCCGCGGCCCAGTTTCTCAGCGAAATCCTGGGGCGCGGGGCGGGCGGGAGCGGGCTCTGTGGAAGGCCCGGCCGGGGGCCGCCCTCGTTGAACTCCTTCGGCGCGACGTCGTTGGGCGCGTCGGCGTGGAAGAGCGAGGCGAGGTGCTGGATCTGGCTGCGGCCCGGCCCGAGCTCGAACTGGCCGCCGCCGTAGACCTCGATGCCGCGCTCGGCGCAAGCGTCGTAGAAGTCGAACAGGTTGCGGACCGAGCCGAAGCGCGACGGCTTCGAGTTGAGGCAGCGCGGCTCCCACTCGAGCGCGTCGACGTCGGCGACGGAGTGGATCGGGAAGTCCCACGTCAGCCGGTCGCGGTGCGGCTCCAGCACGGGCCGGGTCTCGTCCGTGATGCGTGCGTCCTCGAGCCAGGCCTCGGGGAACGCCGTCGCGACCCGGCCGTAGAGCTCCGCCGACGGCGTCGCGTCGACCCACTCGCCGTCGTAGAGCCCCTTCAGGTCGACGACGTCGACGGCGCCCGTCGCGGCCAGCTTCGCTACGACCTCCGCGGTCCACTTGTCGCTCGCGTCGAGCTTGAAGCGGAGCTCCGGATAGAGCGCGAGCAGCTCGTCGACGGCGCTCTGCGAGACGACGAAGCGCACGGGCTGCGGCTCGCGCCCGACCGCCTCGGCGAGCGACAGCCCAGCCTGGCGCAAGGCCAGGTCGAGCGCGGCCGACTCGAGACCCCACGGGCGGTAGGCCGGCTGGTCGGCGGCGAGAGTCGAGAAGGAGTCGAGCGTGTGCTCGCCCGTGAGGTCGGGCAGCTCGACGTCGAGGTGATGTGCCTCCTCGTAGGTCACGTCCTCGCCGACGCCTTCCTCGCCCGCGCCGTGGAGGTGGATCACGGTCGTGCGCCGGGTGAAGTGCTTGAGCGGAAGCTCGTGCGGCTCGAGCGCGACGCGTTCGATCGTCAGCGTCAGGTTCTTGACGCCGTCATAGAGCGGCATAGGCGACTGCGACCTCCCCGGCAAGTTGTGCGTTGGCGGCGATCAGCTCGCGGTTCGCGGTCAGGGTGCGCCCGCCCGACTCCCGGTGCAGGTAGGAGAGGACGAACGGCGTCACGTCCTGGCCGGCGATGCCCTGGTCGCGCGCATCTGCGAGCGCCTGCTCGATCAGCGGCTCGACGTCGTCGAGGCTGTCCTCTGCCGGCCTGCCGAGCAGGATCGACGTGTGCCGGCCGAGGCGCCAGTGGGCCTGCGCGATCCGAGCCGCCTCCTCCGCCGACTCGACCCGCGCCGACACCGGCGGCCCGCCGTGGGCGGTGTAGAAGAGCGGCAGGTCGTCGGTGCGGTAGCCGAGCACCGGCACGCCGAGGGTCTCGAGCAGCTCCGCGGTCGCGGGGACGTCGAGGATCGACTTGACGCCGGACGAGACGATCAATGCCTCGGTGCGCACGAGCTCACCCAGGTCGGCGGACACGTCGGGCGGATGCGGAAACCCCCGGTGGACGCCGCCGAGGCCGCCGGTGCCCATGAAGCCGATCCCCGCCGCACGGCAGACGGCCAGCGTGCCGCCCACGGTGGTCGCGCCGACGGCGTCCTGGACGATCGCGGCGGCCAGGTCGCGCGGCCCGATCTTGCGTGCGTCGGCGGTGAAGCGGCCGAGCTCGTCCTCGGTGAGGCCGACGCGGATGACGCCGTCGAGAACGCCGATCGTCGCCGGCACGGCGCCGGCGTCGCGCACGCGCCGCTCGCTCTCGAGCCCGACCTCGACGCCCTCGCCGGGCGGGAAGCCGTGCGCGACGAGGGTCGTCTCGAGCGCGACCACGGGCCGCCGGTCGGCCAGGGCGTGTCCGACCTCCGCCGAGACGTGGATCAGGTCCTTCACGGCATGGAGCCTAGTTTCGCGACGCAACGGGCCGCCGGCTTCGAGGGCGAGGTCGGCGCCGCCGAGGAGCCACCCTGCTGCGAATGCATCGCCGGCGCCGGTCGTGTCCACGACTTCGGCCGGCAGCGCCGCACGCTCGTCGTCGCCGAAGCGTGCGCCCCGGTTTCCCCGCTTGGCGATCCACATCGTCCCCGCGAGCGGGCCGCCGATGATCTTCTCCTCTGCCTCGTTGGCGAAGACGACGGCGGGTGCGAGCGCCTCGAGGCGCTCGCGGAAACGCTCGGCGCCGAAGTCGCGGATCGCGCTCCAGGAGGAAAGGTCGACGGAGACCTCCTCGGCGACGACCGCAGCCGCCAGCGCAGCCTCGTCGATCGGCGAGCGCAGCAGCGAGTAGCTCGGCAGGTGCAGCCAGTGCCCCTCGAACCAGGCGGGGTCGAGCTCTTCGACGCGCAAGTCGGGTGAGACACCACGGTCGGAGGCCATCGTGCGTTCGCCGTCGACGTCGACGAGCGAGACGATCGTGCCCGTGCGGCCGTCGACGACCGGCCCGCGCACGTCGACCCCGAGGCGCTCGAGCGCCCCGACGGCGGTCTGGCCCGCCTCGTCGGCCGCCCGCTTGCCGACGAGCCGCGTCTCACCGCCGAGCTCGGCGACCCACGCGGCGACGTTCGCGGCCTGCCCGCCCGCCCCGAGCCGTGTGGTCGCGTCCGCGTCCGCCCCTTCGGCGAGCGGCTGGTGCAGCCGCACGATGACGTCGAGGAGCAGGTCGCCGAGACACACGATCACGCCTACGATCCTTCCATGCCGGAAGAGTCACGCGAGTCACGCCGTTCGCGAACGCGCTCCTTCCTCGTGGGTGCGGCCGTGGGTGCGTCAGCGGCGATCGCAGCTGCGAGGCGCCTCCGCCCGAAAGAGCGCAGGCGCGAGACACCGGCTGGGCTGGCGGCCTTCGAAGAGGCGCCGTGCTACCGCGAGCTGGTCGAGAGGGAGCGCGCCGCGCCGTAGCCACGGAGCGCCCGCGCCGCGCGCTCGATCGTGGGCAGGTTGATGTCCGCGTCGCCCAGGAAGAGCCGCTTGCCGACGAGCGTCGCCTGCCCGGCCCGTAGCAAGTAGCGGTCAGGCGTCCCGACCGGCGCCCGCGTGCGGATGACGAGGAACGGCCCGAACCGCCTGACGTCGAAGGCGGAGTCAGGCCTCGGCGCGACGAGCGGAATCGTGAGCGAGCGGTCGAAGTTCGTCGTCTTGCTCGCGTCGAAGACCCAGACGCCGTGGCCGAGCGGTCGCTCGAGGTCGAGCAGGTTGCGCAGGGCGAGGTCGGCGTCCGCCCGAGGCAGCGCGACGAGCGGGAAGTCGCGCGTTCCGCTCCCAGGCCTGGATGAAGAGCGGGTCGTAGCCGAGCAGGACGTCGTTCGGCCGCGTCGTCGCAGCGAGGTATGCGGCTGCATTCGCCCGCGCCTCCTGCCTGACGTCGGGCTCCCACTCGAACAACTCGGGTGTCCGGTCCCAGGCCCAGGCGACCTGCGCGACCACGAGCGCCGCCAGGGCGGCGAGACCCCACGTCCGTCCCAGCCGCGCGATGCCCGCACCGACCGCCAGCGCCACGAACGGCAGCAGGAAGATCAGGTGCCGCGTCTCGGGTGAGCCGGAGGTGCGGGCGACGACCAGCGCGGCCAGCGGGACGACTGCAGCGCAGGCGGCGAGAAAGCGCGTCTCGCGCGGGAGGGCCACGAACCCCGCTGCTGCGGCCACGAGCACGGCCGGCAGCACCGGGAAGCCGGCGGTGAAATCACCCGCCGCGTGCCAGACGTAGTCGAGCACGTCCAGCCGGCCGCCCGCTGCGACGCCGGCGTCGAAGCGGCCGGCGAGCACGAGATCGGTCAGCCAGAAGGGGATCCCGAGCACCGCGACGGCGCCGAACGCCGGCAGCGAATCGCGCAAGCGGTCGCGGCGGGCGACGACCACGAAGGCGCCTTGCGCGGCGAGCACGAGTGCGCCGTAGGGATGCGTAGCGACGGTGGCGAGGATCGCCAGTGCCCAAAGCGCCCACGGAGCCCGGCCGCGGCGCTCGAGTGCGCGCAGGAGTGCCAGGAACGACAGCGCACTCGTGAGCAGGAACAGGCTGTACATCCGGCCGTAGACGCCGTGGAAGAGGAACGTCCAGCTCGTCGCGACGAGCGCCGTCGCGATCAACGCGCGCACCCGGCCGCCCAGCCGGGCCGTCAGGAGCGCGATGACCGGCAGGCTCAGCACGGCACAGCCGGCCGAGAATGCCCGCAGGCCGGCCAGGCCGAGGTCGAGGTGGGCGACCACCCAGGCGACGAGGAAGTGCAGGGGCGCTCCACCGCGCTCCTCGAGCACCACCTGGAAGAGCTCGTCGAGCGGATGCCGGCCGATGAAGAGCGGCAGGGCCTCGTCCTCATGGGGCGGCCAGGCGAGCAGCTGGTGGAAGAGGAAGCCGGCGGCCGCGGCGGTGATCGCTGCGACCCCGAGCGGGAACCAGTGGGCTGTCGCCCACGCACGCGCGACCGCCCCCTCACGGGCTCCGAAACGGGTTGCCTGCGCGGTTTCGCTCATCGTTGCCGTCAGTTTGCACTGCTAGCCTTCGCCGCCATGCCGATCTACGAGTACCGCTGCCCCGACGGGCACACCTTCGAGGTCTTCCAGCGGATGGCGGACCCGCCGTCCGAGGTGTGCGAGGTGTGCGGCAAGAGCCCGGTCGAGAAGGTGCTCTACCCCGTCAGCGTGCACTTCAAGGGCTCCGGGTTCTACTCGACCGACTACGGCCGCGGCTCCGGCAAGAAGAAGGAGTCGAAGGACGGCGGCGGCGGGGCACGGCGACTCCGGCTCCTCGGAGAAGAAGTCCGACAAGGATTCCGGCGCCGGCGAGAAGAAAGCGGCTGCGGCGGACTAGTGGCCTAGTAGATCAGCGGCCGATCGTGCAGCCCGCCCCGAAGGTCGCCCCCGGCCGCGGCGGCTGCGGGGCCGAGAGGCCCGAGAACATCGAGATCGTGGCCGAGTTCTCCTCCCCGGCAACGAGAACCGACTCGCCGCCGATCGACTGCGGCTCGCCGCCGAGCCGGCAGCGAAGCGCCCGGCCGCCGTTCGCGCGCTTGTAGACCCAGCCCAGCTGGATCAGCTCTCCCGCGGACAGATCCGTCGTCAGGGGCTTCACGAGGTCGCCGCCGATGAACGGCAGCCGGCCGAACGTGCGGACGCTCGTCAGCTTGCCGGCCATCGCCTGCACGACGTCCTGCTGGCGCCGGCCGCGGGTGAGATCGTTGTCGGCCGGGTCGAGCCGGTTCTCGCGCACGCGTGAGTAGACGAGCGCTCGCCGGCCGTCCATCGTCTGCTTGCCCTTCGCGAACCGCCAGCCCTGCCACTCCTCGCAGCGCGCCGCGGTCGCATACGGGCAGTCGAAGCGGTTGGACAGGATCGGCTTCGGGACGTCGACCTCGACGCCGCCGAGCGCGTCGATGACGGTGCGGAAGTCGTCGAAGTCGACCATGACGACGTGGTTCGGCTTCAGCCCCGTCAGGGCGGTGACGGTCTTCAGCGCGAGCGCAGGCCCGCCGAGCTGGAACGCCGCGTTGATCTTGTTCGGGCCGTGGCCGGGGATGTCCACGCGCAGGTCGCGGGGGATCGAGAGGTAGGCGATCCGGTGCCGCTTCGGATCGGTGCGGACGAGCAGGATCGAGTCGGAGCGGTTCGCGTCCGCGCGGGCGGCCGTGCGGTCGCCGTCGGTGCCGAGCAGCAGGATCAGCGACGGTTTCGAGACGAGCGGCCCGTCCTGTGGCGCCAGGCCCCCGACGACGGCCTTCGGCAGCCGCGCGTTTGCGTCCTCGACGCCGCCGCGGAACGAGAAGTAGCTCGCGACGACCCAGACGACGAGGAGCACCACGAGCAAGAGCACGGCAAGCCCGATCCGGCGGCCCCAGCGTGGCCGGCCCGTCCGACCCTGTGCCTGCTCGCTGCGCGAGTCGCTCTTGACCCGCTCCGGGCGGGGCGCGGTCGGCACTTTCCCCTTGGTGCGACCGCCCTTGTAGACCCGGTAGGGCTTGTCTCCGTCCGCCATCCGGCCGGGTATGGTAGCCGCGGCTTGTGAGCGCCCAAAGAGTCATCGGCGTCGACCTCGGCGGCACGAAGATCCTCGCGGGCGTGCTCGGGGGCGACGGCCGCATCCTGGAGCGCCACGAGATCCCGACCCCGACCGACTCGCAGGCGGAGCTGCTCGACGGGCTCGCGACTGCGATCGAACCCCTCGCCAAGGACGGCATGGACGCGCTCGGCTTCGGGATCCCGTCGATCATCGACCGCGCCACCGGGCGCGCTCTCGGCTCGGTCAACATCCCGCTCGCCGACATCGCGATCGGCGAGGCGCTCCGCGCCCGCTTCGGGGTGCCGGTGGCCGTCGAGAACGACGCGAACGCCGCGGCGCTCGCTGAGTGGCAACTCGGTGCCGGCCGAGGCGTCGACAACCTGATCGTGCTCACGCTGGGCACCGGCGTCGGCGGCGGCGTCGTGATCGACGGCGCGCTGTACCGCGGTTGGGCGGAGCTGGGGCACGTCGTTGTCGCGGCCGACGGCCCGCCTTGCCAGGGCGCCTGCACGGGTCGCGGGCACCTGGAGGCGGTGGCCTCCGGGAACGCCGCTGACCGCGCTGCGGAGAAGCTGTGGGGGGAAGGCGCGACCGCGGAGCTCCTCGTCGGGCGCGCCGAGGAAGGCGATGCGTCGGCGATCGAAGCGCTCTCCGGCATGGGCCACCTGCTCGGCGCGGCGATCGGCTCGTTCTACAACGTGTTCGGCCCGGAGCTTGTGATCGTGGGAGGCGGCTTCGGGCTCGCTGCGGCCGAGTTCCTCTTTCCGTCCGCGCTCGAGGTCGCGCGGCGGGAGGTCGTGGTCGAGGCAGCCCGCATGGGCGTGCGGATCGTGACGGCCGAGCTGGGCTCGGACGCCGGCCTGATCGGCGCGGGGCTGCTCGCGTTCGAGGCGCTCGCCGGGAACGACTGATGCCGCTCGCCGTCTGCGCGACGCCGATCGGGAACCTGGAGGACGTGACCTTGCGCGTGCTGCGCGAGCTCGCCGAGGCCGACCTCGTGCTCTGCGAGGACACGCGCCACACGAAGGGCCTGCTCGACCGGCACGGCATTTCGGCGAAGCTCGCGAGCTATCACCGCCACAACGAGGCGGCCCGAACTACTGAGCTCCTGCCGCGACTCGAGACCGGCGAGCGGATCGCGCTGGTCTCGGACGCTGGTCTCCCCGGCGTGAACGACCCCGGCGCCCGTCTGATCGCCGCGGCCCTGGACGCGGGCGTCCCCGTCACCGTCCTGCCGGGCCCGTCGGCGGTCGCGACGGCTCTTGTCGCCAGCGGGCTCGTGGGCGAGCGCTACCAGTTCCTCGGCTACCTCCCGCGGGGAGAGAAGGCTCTCGGCGGCCTCTGGGCCGAGCTCGCGGGCTGGTCGCACGCCGCCGTCGCGTTCGAGTCGCCGCAGCGGCTGCCGGCGACGCTCCGCTCGCTCGCCGCTGCGAGCCCGGAGCGGCCGGTCGCGGTCTGCCGCGAGCTGACCAAGCGCTTCGAGGAGGTCGTGCGCGGGACGGCTCGGGAGCTTGCCGAGCGGTTTCCCGAGCCGCCCAAGGGCGAGATCACGCTCGTTTTCGGTCCGGTGCCGGTGGGGCCTGAGGAGGGCGGCGACGCCGAGGCGCTGGAGGCCGTGCACGAACTGGTCGGGGCAGGCGTTCCGCGCCGCCAGGCCGTCGACGTCGTCGCTCGGCTCACGCGCATTTCCCGTAACGCTTTGTATGCAGAATCGTTGAAAAGCCGCTGACGGTCACCGCTAGCGTGGACGGGAGTTGCCTCCACGACAACCGAAGGCGGTTCTGATGCGGCGTATTCCGATGCGGCGAGCACTCGTTGTCGCGGTCGTCCTGACGGCCCTCGCCGTCAGCCCGGCCGCGCAAGGCTGGACGTGGCCCACCGACGGCCCGATCCTGCGCCCGTTTGCGCTGGGCGACGACGTCTACGCGGGCGGGCAGCACCGCGGTGTCGATCTCGGCGCAGAGCTCGGGGCAGGCGTGCGCGCACCGGCGGCCGGCACGGTCTCGTTCGTGGGCACCGTTCCGGCCGGAGGCCGCGCGCTCACGATCCAAACCGCTGACGGCTTCGCGGTCACGCTGCTACAGCTCCGGACGATCAGCGTCGCCCGCGGCGACGCGGTCGCCGAAGGGGCGGTCGTGGGAGTTGTGGGCGAAAGCGCTGATGCAGTCACAGTCGCGCCGCACGTCCACTTCGGTGTCCGTGTCGCCACCGACCCGAACGGCTACGTCGATCCGCTCGGGCTGCTTCCACCCCGGCCCGAGACGCCCACGCCGGCGGCTGCTCCAGTGCCGGGGCCGGTCGTCGCCGCCGAGCAACCCCACGTGGCGGAGCCGGCGCACGTCCCTGAGGCGGTCGTCCAGCCGAGCCCGCAGCCGGATTCAGCACCGCAGGCCCAGACAGCCCCCGTGGAGTCGGTCGTCGCAGCGACGACGGAGGCCGCGCCGCCGCCGGTCACTGCCGAGGCTCGTCCGCAGGCGTCGGTCACGACGTCCACACACATACCGAGACACGCACGCGCAGCATCTCCGCAGCGGCTGACCTCCGCTCGGGTCGCCGCCCCGCCGCGCGCCGTCGCGACGAAACCGACCCCGCAGCCGCGCGATCCGATCCGCTCGCGCCCGGCCCGCTTGCATCCGGCCGCACCTCCGGCGGCGAAACCGGCTCGCGTCGCGCACCGCCGCGCCCGCGTTCCCGGCCCTGTTTCACACACGGCCGTGTCGGCTCCGCGCGACGCCAGGCGGCCGGTGGCAGCGGCCGGCGCCGAACCTGCGTCGGGCGGGCGGTCGACCCCGGCTGCAGCGTTGCGCAAGCTCGCGCTCCTCGGGCTCGCGCTGCTCGTGTTCGTCGGCGCTGTGGCAGTCGTCAGGGTCGCTCGCAGGCCTGCCCCTATCATCTTTGAGGATGAGCTTCTACGTGACGACACCCATCTACTACGTCAATTCGACGCCGCACATCGGCCACGCGTACACGACGATCGCGGCCGACATCCTCGTACGCCATCACCGGCAGCGCGGCGAGGAGACGTTCTTCCTGACGGGCTCCGACGAGAATGCGTCGAAGAACGTCCGCTCGGCCGAGGAGGCGGGTGTCGACCCCAAGACCTTCGTCGACCAGCTCGTCGAGGAGCATTGGCGGCCGCTCGCCGGCCGGGTCGGAGCCGAGCCGGACTTCTTCATCCGCACAACCGATGAGGGGCACGCACGATTCGTCCAGGACTTCGTCCAGCGCATTCACGACAACGGGCACATCTACCCCGACGTCTACTCGGGCCTTTACTGCGTCGGCTGCGAAGCCTTCAAGTCCGAGGACGAGCTGGTCGACGGCAAGTGCCCCGACCACGGGATCGTGCCCGAGCGGATCGAGGAGCGGAATTGGTTCTTCCGCTTGTCGGCGTTCCAGGAAACCCTGCTGCAGCTCTACGACGAGCGGCCCGACTTCGTGCTCCCGGGATTCCGTTACAACGAGGCCCGGAGCTTCATCGCGGGCGGGCTGCAGGACTTCAGCCTCAGCCGCGCGGGCCAGCCCTGGGGGATTCCGATCCCGTGGGATCCCGACCAGGTCGTGTACGTCTGGGTGGATGCGCTGATCAACTACCTGAGTGCGCTCAGCTATGCGCGTCCCGGCGAGGATCTGGAAGCGCGCTTTTGGCCCGTCGCTCAGCACCTGATCGGCAAGGACATCCTCCGGTTCCACTGCGTCTTTTGGCCCGCCCTCCTGCTGGCTGCCGGTTACAAGGTGCCGCAGCAGCTTTTCGTGCACGGCTTTCTCAATCTCGACGACCGCAAGATCTCGAAGTCGACGGGCAACGTGATCGAGCCGCTCGAGCTTACGAACCTTTACGGGGTCGACGCGATTCGCTTCTGGACGGCCCGCGTTGTCCCGTTCGGACAGGACGGAAATGTCACCTCGGAGAGCTTTCACGAGCGCTACGAGCGGGAGCTCGGCAACGACCTCGGCAACCTGCTCTCGCGCACGACGGCGATGATCGCCCGCTATCAAGACGGCGAGCTGGCTGTTCCGGCGCGGCCGAGCAGGGCACTCGAGGCGACTGCGCTAACGGTGCGCGACGAGGTGCCGGCACTCTTCGACCGTTTCGAGATCACGACTGCGCTCGACCGGATCTGGGACTACGTGCGCGCGCTCAATCGCCACGTCGAGCAGACGAAGCCATGGGAGCTCGCCAAGGAGGACGAGCACGCCGACGAGTTGAAACGCGTCCTCTACGAGCTCGTCGACGGACTGCGCATCGTCGCCGTCGCGTTGTCGCCTTACACGCCCGAGACATCGGCGCGGATCCTCGCTGCGCTCGGACAGTCGAGCGACCTCGGCTGGGATCAGGTCGCTCCGGGCCGGACGCAGGCCGCCAACGGGATCGAGGCGGCGGCGCCCCTCTTCCCCCGGATCGACGCGCCTGCGACCGCGGCGTAATGACGGGGTGATCGACACCCACGCGCACCTCGATGCGCTCGAGGATCCGAGTGCGGCCGTCGAGCGGGCGCGGGTTGCCGGCGTGGCGCGGATCGTCACGATCGGTACCGGGATCGCTTCGTGCCACGCCGCGCTTGAGCTCGCGAGGGCGAACGACGGCGTATACGCGGCACTCGGGATCGACCCGCACCAGTCGGGGAGCGGCGAGGCCGGCCGAGTGACCGAGCTCCGCGAGCTGCTCGGCCACGCGAAGGCGGTCGCGGTCGGAGAGACCGGCCTCGACTACCACTACGGTGCCGATGAGCGCGACGAGCAGCAAGCGTCTGTTCGACGCCCAGCTTCAGCTCGCCGACGAGCTCGAGCTGCCGGTCGTCGTCCACACCCGCGCCGCCGACGCCGACACCGAGGCGATCCTGCGTCGGCACGACGGCACTGTCGTCATGCACTGCTTCTCCGAGCCCGGCCTCGTCGCTGCCGGGCTCGAGCGCGGCTGGTACTTCTCGTTCGCAGGCAACGTGACGTATCCGAAGGCGCAGGAGCTGCGCGAAGCCGCGGCCCGGGTGCCGGCCGATCGCCTCCTCGCGGAGACCGACAGCCCGTACCTCGCTCCCCAGCCCGTGCGAGGACGCACGAACGAGCCCGCTTTCGTCACGCACACCCTGGCCGCGCTCGCCGAGGTCCGCGGCGAGGATGCCGCCGACCTCGCGGCCCAGATCGACGCGAACGCAGCCGCCGCCTTCGCGCTGCCGTGACCGTGACGCCGAAGAAGCGGCTCGGCCAGCACTTCCTGGCCGACGAGAACATCTTGGGGGTGATCGGCCGCCTCGCCGAGCTCGACGCGAAGGACCTCGTGCTCGAGATCGGCCCGGGGCTGGGCGTGCTCACGCGCTACCTCGCCGCTCACGCCGGGCACGTCCACGCGGTCGAGCTCGACCGGTCGCTCGAGCCGCACCTCGCCGACATCGGCGCCCGCGCAAACGTCGACCTCCACTGGGGCGACGCGCTTGCGCTCGACCTCGCGGCGTTGCAGCCGGCGCCGAACAAGCTCGTCGCGAACCTTCCCTACAACATCGCCACGCCGATTGTCGCCGAGAGCCTCGCCGGTTTGCCGAACATCGAGCTCTGGTGCGTGATGGTTCAGCGCGAGGTCGCCGACCGCTTCTTCGCCCTCCCCTCCACGAAGGCGTACGGTGCCGTCTCGGTGCTCGTGCAGCTGGCCGCCCGCCGCATCGGCTTTCACCCGGTCGCCCGCACGGTCTTTCGGCCGCCGCCCAACGTCGACTCGGCGCTCGTCGCGTTCCAGCGGACGCCGCTCCCCGACGACTTCCCGCGGCTCAAAGCTGTCGTCGAGGCTGCGTTCGCCCACCGCCGCAAGACGTTGCCGAACTCGATCGCGCTCGCCGGGCTCGCCGACCGGGAGCGGGCCGCGACGGCACTCGAGGCGATCGGCCGCCCGCCCGAGACACGCGCCGAGGCCCTCGAGCCGCCCGAGTTCGTCGCATTTGCGCAGGCCCTGTGAACCGCGCGCCCGCCCCTGCCAAAATCAATCTCGCGCTCGTCGTCGGGCCGCCGCGGGACGACGGCAAGCACGAAGTCCTGACCGTCCTCCAGCGCGTCGATCTCGGCGATCGCGTCGCAATCGCGCCCGCGGCACAGCTGGAAGTGGTCGGTTTCCCCGGCGACACGCTCGTCCGAGATGCGCTGACCGCCCTGGCTGCCGCGAGTGGGATCGAGCCGGCGTGGCGCGCGACGATCACGAAACGGATTCCGGTCGCAGCCGGCCTCGGCGGCGGCAGCTCGGACGCCGCGACTGCACTGAAGCTCGCCAATGAGACGCTTGCGACACCGTTGCCGCGCACGGACCTTGTCGCCCTCGCCGCCGTACTCGGCGCGGACGTCCCGTTCTTCCTCCACGACGGGCCGCAGCTAGGACGTGGAGACGGCGCCGAGCTCGAGCCGCTCGAGCTGCCGCAGGACTACTGGATCGTGCTCGCACTCCCGCACGGCGTCGCCAAGCAGTCGACTACGATCGTCTACCGCCGCTTCGACGAGCGCCGCGGCGCGCAGGGTTGGGAGGCGCGTCGCGACGAGCTCGAACACGCGCTCGCCGGTGTCCGCCGGCCTCGCGATCTCGCCGCCTTGCCGCGCAACGATCTAGCCGCCGCACCGTTGGCGGAGCGGCTCGAGTCCCTTGGCGCCTTTCGCGCCGACGTGACCGGCGCCGGGCCGGCCGTCTACGGGCTCTTCCACCATCGCCGGCACGCCGAAGCGGCGCGGCGGGCGCTCCGAGGCGTCGCTCGAACCTGGGTCACAGTGCCCGTCTGGTACGGCTGACCGGGTACCGTTCGAGGCGTGGAACGGCCGCTGACAATTGAGCATCGCAGCAACCGGTTCGGGCGGACGCTGCGCGAGAACCGGCTCAAGGTCGCGCTCCTCGTCGCGCTCGTGGAAGGGATCCTCGTCCTTGTCGGGGCGATCGACTGGTGGGTCGTCGTGCTGCTCGCGATCGGCGCCGTCGTGCTCTACGTGACGCTGGGGCGGACCGTCGGTCGTGACGAGTTCCGCGACAGAAGCTGGATCCTCGCTGTCTCGCAGGTCGCCGTCGTGCTCCTGCCCGCCCTGGCACTCGTCCTGACGACGCTGGCGGTCGTGGCGCTCGTCGTCCTGGCGCTCATCGCACTGGTCGTGCTGCTGCGCGACCGGCGCTAGAGTGTCTCCCCCGAACCGTGGGGCGTGGCCAAGCGGTAAGGCAACGGGTTTTGGTCCCGTGATCCCAGGTTCGAATCCTGGCGCCCCAGTCGTCCCGTGACCGAAACCTCATTCGCAGCCGTTGTGATGGCCGGCGGGCTCGGCACGCGCATGCGCTCCGCCGTGCCGAAGCATCTGCACCCGATCCTCGGCCGCAGGATGGTCGACTGGGTGATCGAGGCGGCGCGCCCGCTCGAGCCTGCCCCGCTCGTCGTGATCGCCTCGCCCGAAACCCGCGACGCGTTCGGCGCTGAGCTCGTCGCCGTCCAGGAGCGCGCGCTCGGCACCGGCGACGCGGTGCGCTCGGCCCGCGAGGCCGTCGGCGACGCCGCGAGCCTCCTCGTGCTCTCGGGCGACACGCCGCTCCTCACCGGCGAGCTGCTCGCTGCCCTCGTAGAGACGCACCGCCGTGAGCAGGCGGCCGCGACGGTGCTCACGTTCGAGCCCGCCGACCCCGGCGCCTACGGGCGCGTTGTCCGGGTGGCGGATGGAACCGTGGAAGCGATCGTCGAGGCGCGGGACGCGACGCCGGAGCAGCTGGAGCTGCAGGAGTGCAACTCCTCGATCTACGTCTTCCGCACCGCGGAGCTCTGGCCCGCGCTCGAGCGGCTCGAGCCGCACAACGCACAGGGCGAGCTCTATCTCACCGACGTCGTCCGCGACCTGGTCGGTCGCGGCGAGCGGGTGGTCGCCCACCTCGCCGTCGACCCGCTCGAGACCGCCGGCGTGAACACCCGCGCCGAGCTCGCCGCGGCGGGGGCGGCTCTCCGCGACCGGATCAACGAGGCACACATGGCCGCCGGCGTCTCGATCGTCGACCCGTCGTCGACCTGGATCGAGCCCGGCGTGGAGCTCGAGCCGGACACGACGATCCATCCCTTCAGCGTCCTGCGAGGTTCGACGAAGGTCGAAACGGGAGCCGAGATCGGTCCGCATGTGGTCGCGATCGACGCCCACGTGGGGGCTGAGGCGACCGTCGGGCCCTTCTGTTACCTTCGCCCCGGCACTGTCCTCGGGCCGCGCTCGAAGGCCGGCACGTTCGTGGAGCTGAAGAAAGCGCTGATCGGCGAGGGCACGAAGGTTCCGCACCTCTCCTACATCGGTGACGCGGAGATCGGCGAAGGGACGAACATCGGCGCAGGGACGATCACAGCGAACTTCCCCCACCGCCCCGGCCAGCCGAAGGGGAAGACGACGGTCGGCGACAACGTCCGCGTCGGCGTAGACACTATGTTCGTTGCTCCGGTCACTATTGGCGACGATGCGTGGACGGCGGCGGGAGCCGTTGTCACGGACGACGTCCCCGACAACGCGCTCGCCGGCTTCCCGCCGAAGCAGGTCAACAAGGAAGGGCGCGGTGGAAAGCGGGACGATTGACCAGAAGCTGCCCGGACTCGAAGGCCCGGGCGCAACGACGGCGCCGCAGCTCGCGATCGGACGCGCCGTCTCACTGACACCGCAGAAGCGGCTCGCCGTCGTCTCGGGCAGCTCCCATCCGGTCCTCGCCGAGAAGATCGCCGGCCACCTCGGGGTCGAGCTGACGAAGGTCGAGCGGACGACCTTCGCCGACGGCTCGCCCTACTTCCGCTTCCTGGACTCGGTTCGCGGCGCGGACATGTTCATCGTCCAGACCGCCTCATCGCCGATCGCGCAGCACCTGATGGAGCTGCTGATCATGGTCAATGCGGCGAAGCTCGCCTCCGCGAAGCGGATCACCGCAGTCATCCCCTGGTACTTCTACGCGCGCCAGGACAAGAAGTCGCGGCCGCGCGAGCCGATCACGGCGCGCCTCGTCGCCGACCTGCTCGAGACGGCCGGGGTCGACCGCGTGATCACGATGGACCTGCACGCAGGCCAGGTGCAGGGCTTCTTCCGGATCCCGGTCGACCACATGGTCGCGGTGCCGATGTTCGCGCAGCACGTGCGTGACCTGCTCGGGCCCGACGTGGAGCGGGTCGCCGTTGCTCCGGACACCGGCCGCGCCAAGCTCGCGGGCCACTTCGCCGAGATGATCGGCGGCGGCCTCGTCGTCCTCAACAAGGAGCGGCCGGGCCACAACCAGGCCAAGGTCAGGGGAATCATCGGCGAGGTCGACGGCAAGGTCGCCGTGATGACCGACGACATCATCGACACCGCGGGGACGCTCTGCGCCGGCGCCGAGGCATTGCGCGAGGCGGGCGCGACGCGCGTGATCGCCTGCGCCACGCACGCGCTCTTCAACGAGCCGGCGCTACAGCGAATTGCCGAGAGCGCATTCGAGCGCGTGATCGTCACTGACACGGTGCCCGTCGACGAGCTGGGCAAGCCGCCGAACGTCGACGTGCTCTCGATCTCCGGCCTGCTGGCCGAGACGATTCAGAACGTCTTCTCCGACGACTCCGTTTCCGCCATCTTCGCCGGAGAGAATCAGCTCTTCTGATGCTGTTGCCGCGCAAGCTCCTGGGCCTGATCTACGTCGCGATCGGGATCTTCGTCGCCGCCTCGAAGGACTACTTCGAGAACCTGGAAACGGTGAAGCGCGTCCTCTCGGCAGTGCTCGCGGTCCTGCTCTGGCCCCTGCTCCTGCTCGGCATCGACCTCCACATCAAGTAAGCCGCCACAGGCCGGCTGTGCGCCTCCCGGCCGGCGGAGCCGGCCTCCGGCGCGCAGCCTCGCGGCGTTCGCGGCACCCGGCTCTCCGGGGCCGTGCCAACGCACTGTCCCCTCCGGCCGTGCGCCGCGAGCGCCGCGCCTGAGACGGCTTACCAAGTAACAGACTGTTACTAGCGTTCCGCTACAATCCGCCGCCGTGGCCGGCGACAGATTTCGTCTGGAAGTGAAGACTCGTGAGCTGCTCGGATCGCCCGAGTCGCGGCGCCTGCGCAAGCAGGGCCTGATTCCGGGCGTCCTCTACGGTAGGACGACCGCGAAGGCGTTCGCAGTCGAAGAGCGCCAGCTGCGGAGCGCGTTGACGGGGCCGTCCGGCTTGCACGCCGTCCTCGACGTCGTGATCGAGGGCCAGACGACGCCGCACTCGACGATCCTGAAGGAGTACCAGCGCGACCCGATCCGCGGCCACGTCCGCCATGTCGACCTGCAGGAAGTGCGGCTCGACGTCGCAATCCAGGCAACGGTCAACGTCCACCTGCACGGCGCCGAGGACGCGCCAGGCGTCAAGGAGGGCGGCGTCCTCTCGCAGCCCGGCTCGACGATCAACGTCGAAGCGCTGCCGATGGAGGTGCCGGAGTCGATCGAGGCCGACGTCAGCGGGATGGAGATCGGGGACACGCTCAGGCTCGAGGATCTGCCGACGATCGAGGGCGTCGTCTTCCTCGACGATCCACACGAGACCGTGATCGCGAACGTCTCCGCGCCGATCGTCGAGGTCGAGCCCGAGCCCGAGGAGGGCGAGGAGCTGGCCGAGGGCGAGGAGGCTCCGGAGGGCGAGGCCGAGGGCGAGACCCCCGAGGGCGAGGCCGCGGCCGAGTCCGACTCCTCCGACTCCGAGGAGTAATGCGCTTCTTCCGTCGGGGCGAGAGTGCCTCGACGCTCGACCTGCTCGTCGTCGGGCTGGGCAATCCGGGTCGCGAGCATGCGCGCGACCGGCACAACGTGGGGTGGCTGATCGTGGACGAGCTGGCGCGGCGGCACGACGGGTCCTTCCGATCCAAGTTCTCCGGCCAGCTCGCCGAGATCCGGCTCAACGGCCTGAAGCTGGCGCTGCTGAAGCCGGAGACGTACATGAACCTCTCCGGCAGCTCGCTCGGGGCCGCCGCCCGCTTCTTCAAGCTGCCGACCGAGCAGATCGCCGTCGTCCACGACGACGTCGACCTCGACGTGGGCCGCATCCAGGTGCGGCTCGGTGGCGGGCTCGCCGGTCACAACGGGCTCCGCTCGGTCCGGCAGGCGCTCGGTTCCGCCGAGTTCCTGCGCACCCGCATCGGCGTCGGCCGTCCGGGTCGCGGCGACCGACGGCCGGTGGCCGACTACGTCCTGAGCCCGTTCGCGCCGGAAGACGACGCCGAGACGCTGATCTCGCGCTCGGCCGACGCCGTCGAGACGCTCGCCGGCGAGGGGCTCGACGAGGCCCAGCGCCGCTTCAACTAGAGCGTTCTACGCCGAACGCACCGAGACGACGCGCGCCGTCCAGGCGCCCTTCGGCGCCTGCACCTGGACGGTGTCGCCAACCTTCGCGCCGAGCAGGGACGAGCCGAGCGGTGAGTCGGTGGAGATGCCGCCGACGCTCGAGATCTCGACCTCGAAGCGGCTGCCGCTCTCATCCTCGACCTCGACAACCGAGCCGACTCCGACCGTGCCTGCTTCGGCGTGCTCGACGATGACGGCGTTCTCGACGCGGTGGCGGAGGATCGCGATCCGCCGCTCGAGCAGACCCTGCTCGTTCTTCGCGTCGTGGTAGGCGAAGTTCTCGGAGAGGTCGCCGAATCCCCGCGCGGTCGCGATCGCCTGCACCATCTCGGCGCGTTTCGGCCCCTCCAGCTCGGCGAGCTCCGCCGCCAGCGCGTCGCGCTGGGCAGCAGTCATCGACTCTGCGGCGCGCTCCCCCATCCGCCCATCGTAGACTGAAGGCCAGGCGGAAACCTGGTTTCCGCCTGTCGTCATGGACCGTCCGGTACTCCACGCGTTCGTCCGGGAGCTGCTCGCGCTCGACCGCCTGCAGGCGTTTGCGGCCGCCCTGCCGGCCCGGGCCCGCGTCTCCGAGCCCGTACTGCCGCTGCTGCTGGCGACGCTCCACGAGCAGCTCGGCCGCGGTCTCGTCGCGCTGCTTCCCGAGGACGCCGACGCGCGCGACGCAGCCGAGGCGGCCGGCTGGTTCATCGGGCCCGAGAGCGTCGCTCTGCTGCCGGGCCGCGGCGTTCGCTGGGGCTCCGGCCTCGAGCCGCCGCCGCATCTCGTCGGTGAGCGCGCCCGTGCCCTCGACGTGCTCGCGCGCGGCGGCCTCGTGGCCGCGTCGGCGACCGCGCTCGCCGAAGGTGTGCCGCCGCCCGCCGAGCGTCCCGAGCCGCTGCAGCTCGAGGTCGGCAGCGAGCCCGGCCTGGACGGACTGGCAGAGCACCTCGCGCTCGCGGGCTACGAGCGGGTCGAGCGCGCCGAGGAGCGCGGCCAATTCGCCGTCCGCGGCGGCATCCTCGACGTCTTCCCCACCACCGGCCGCGAGCCGCTCCGGGTCGAGCTCTACGGCGACGAGATCGAGCAGGTGCGGGCCTTCTCACCGTTCACTCAGCGCGCGCTCCACCCGGTCGACGGGGCCGTGATCTACCCCGCGACCGAGCGACTTCGTGTGACAGTCACACTCAGTCCCGACGACGAGTCGGGACGAGCCCGCTCCCGCCGAGATCCCCGACGACCTCGTGCCGATGCTCGAACGGCAGCCGGACTTCGTCTGGCAGCCGGACGAGGTGCGGCGCGTCTGGTCCGAGGAGGGGCTGGACGAGATCTCGCTCAAGGGCACGTCCGAGCTCGACCCGTTCCCGCAGGGGCAGCCCTTCTCGTTCGAGGCGCAGCGGCCCGCGATCGCGGCGCGCGGGCTGGCAGAGGCCGAGAACGAGCTCAACGGCTTCGTCCGCGGCGGCAACCGCGTCGTGGTGGCGTTCCCGCACGCGGGGGAGGCCCTCCGCACCGACAACCTGCTGCGCCGAGCGGACGCGCGGGTGCTCGAGCCGGATCAGGAGTTGCCAGAGGCACCGGAGCTCCTCTTCGCCGTCGCGCCCGCCCGGCGCGGCTTCGTCTGGCGCGAGCTCGGCCTCGTCCTCCTCCCCGACACGCAGGTCTTCCGCAAGCGGCCGCCCCGAGCCGACCGCCGGCTCGGCCGCGCACTCGCGTCCTTCGCCGACCTGCGCACGGGCGATTTCATCGTCCACGAGGACCACGGCGTCGGACGGCTGCTCGGCTTCGAGACGAAGGAGGTCGCGGGCGTCACGCGTGACTACCTCTTCCTCGCCTTCCGTGGCGAGGATCGCCTTTACGTCCCGCACGAGCAGCTCGGCAAGATCTCGAAGTACATCGGCGCCGCTGCCGGCGCGCCCGCGTTGTCGAAGCTCGGCGGCAAGGCGTGGCAGAACCTGAAGGCCCGAGCACGGGAGTCGGTCCGCGAGCTGGCGACCGAGCTGATCGCGCTCTACGCGCAGCGCCAGCAGGCCCCCGGCGTCCCGTACGACCTCGGGCATGAATGGCTCGAGCGGCTCGAGACGGAGTTCCCCTACCGTGAGACCGAGGACCAGGCGCGCGCGATCGAGGCGGTGAAGGAAGATCTGGAGGCGCCGCGGCCGATGGACCGGCTGGTGTGCGGTGACGTCGGCTTCGGCAAGACCGAGGTCGCCGTCCGGGCCGCGTTCGCCGCGGCCGTGAACGGCAAGCAGACGCTCGTTCTCTGCCCGACCACGATCCTCGCCGAGCAGCACTGGAACACGTTCAAAGCCCGCTACCTCGACTTCCCGATCCGGGTCGAGATGGTTTCCCGCTTCCGCAAGCCGGCGGAGACGAAGCAGATCCTGAAGGATTTCGGCGACGGGAAGATCGAGGTGTTGATCGGCACCCACCGCGTGCTGAGCCGCGACGTGATCCCCAAGGATCTCGGCCTCGTCATCCTCGACGAGGAGCAGCGCTTCGGCGTCGCGCAGAAGGAGCTGCTCCGGAGCCTGCGACTCGAGGTGGACGTGCTCGCGCTCTCCGCGACGCCGATCCCGCGAACGCTGCACATGTCGCTCTCGGGCCTGCGCGACATCTCGATCATCGAGACACCGCCCGAGGGCCGCCGGCCGATCCGAACGACCGTCGGCGAGTACGACGAGGAGCTCGTCAAGACCGCGCTCGAACGCGAGATCGCCCGCGACGGGCAGGCCTTCTACCTCCATAACCGGGTCGAGACGATCGAGGAGGCGGCCGAGAAGCTGCGGCAGCTCTGCCCGGGCCTCCGCTTCATCGTCGCGCACGGACAGATGCGAGAGCGCGAGCTGGAGGAGAAGATGCACGCCTTCCTGCGCGGCGACGCGGACGTGCTCATCTCGACGACGATCATCGAGTCGGGGATCGACATTCCCCAGGCGAACACGCTGATCGTCGAGCGTGCCGACATGCTCGGCCTGAGCCAGCTCTACCAGATCCGAGGGCGCGTCGGCCGCTCCGACGTGACAGCCCATGCCTATCTGCTCTACCCGGACGCGATGGAGCTCTCGCCCGAGGCGCGCGCGCGACTGTCGACCCTGGCCGACCACACCGAGCTCGGCGCCGGCTTCCAGATCGCGATGCGGGATCTCGAGATCCGCGGCGCCGGCGACCTGCTCGGTGCGGAGCAGTCCGGCCACGTTGCCGCGCTTGGATTCGAGCTCTACGTCGAGATGCTCGCCGAGGCGGTGGCGGAGCTGCAGGGCCAGCGCCGGCTCGCGACGCGGCCGGTTCGCGTCGACGCTCGCGTCGACGCGTACGTGCCGGCGACGTACGTCGCGTCGGAGGCGCTCAAGATCGACATCCACCGCCGGCTCGCGCTCGCCGAGTCCGACGACGAGCTCCGCGAGCTGCACGCCGCGCTCGAGGATCGCTACGGCCCGGTGCCGGAGCCGGTCGAGCACCTCTTCGCGATCCAGGAGGCCAAGCTGAAGCTGGCGCGCCTCGGCGCGGACTACCTCGTCTACCGCGGCGGCCGCGCCACGGTGGGGCCGCTCGTGCTCGGCTCGTCGGAGCTGCGCGCCCTCCGCGACGTCTCCGACACGGCCGTCTACACGAGCGCCAAACGTGAGGTGTCCCAGCGCGCAGAAGCACTCAAGGGGGCGATCTCGCTGGTCGATGCTATCGTGATAGCCCGTCAGGCGGCCTGAACGGCACGCCCCGAATCCACCTGGAGCTTTCTCACGCTATGAAGATCTCTCGCCCAATCATCCTCCTCTGTGCGCTCGTTTCGCTCGCGCTCGCCGGTTGTGGCGGCAGCGACGACGTACCGGCCGACGCCGTGGCCGTTGTCGACGGCCAGGAAATCGCCAAGAGCGACTACGAAGCGCTGATCGAGCAGGCGCGCACGAGCTACAAGAACCAGAAGCGGGAGTTCCCCAAGGCCGGTTCGGAGGAGTTCCAGACGCTGAAGAACCAGGCGGTTCAGTTTCTGATCCAGCGCGAGCAGTTCGAGCAGGAGGCGGAGAACCTCGACGTCGAGGTCACGGACAAGCAAGTCGACGCACGCCTGACACAGATCCAGAAGCAGTACTTCGGCGGCGACAAGAAGAAATACGAGGCGCAGCTGAAGGATCAGGGCCTGAGCGAGGCGCAGGTGCGCAAGGACATTCGCGCCCAGGTCGTCTCGGAGAAGATCTTCGAGAACGTCACCCGCCAGGTGAAGGTGACCGACAAGCAGATCGAGGAGTACTACGCCAAGAACAAGGCGCAGTACAGCCAGCCCGAGAGCCGCGATGTGCGCCACATCCTCGTCAAGTCGAAGGCGACCGCCGACGATGTCTACGCGCAGCTCAAGGCCGGGGGCGACTTCGCTGCGCTGGCGAAGAAGCTGTCAGAGGACACCGGCTCGAAGGACAGTGGCGGCAAGCTGACGATCACGAAGGGCCAGACGGTGGCGCCGTTCGACAAGAAGGCGTTCGAGCTCAAGGTCGACGAGCTCTCGACCCCGGTCAAGACCGAGTTCGGCTACCACGTGATCCAGGCGCTCGGCCCGGTGAAGGCCGCCAAGGTGACGCAGCTGAAGGACGTCAAGGAGTCGATCCAGCAGCAGCTGATCCAGACGAGGAAGAACGAGGCGATGACCGAGTGGGTGGACGACCTCAAAGAGGACTACGAGGACAAGATCACTTACGCGCTCGGGTTCACGCCGCCGCCTGCGGCCGCGACGACCACCACCGGTACCACCACGGCAGACGAGTAGCCGAGTGCCTCTCGCTGAGGCGCTCGTCGAGCTGCACGACCTGACGCTGCGTTTGCGGCGGGACTGTCCCTGGGACCGGGAGCAGACCGCGCGCACGATCGTCCCGCACACGGTCGAGGAGGCCTACGAGGTCGCGGACGCGGCCGGAGCAGGCGACCCGGCGAAGTTGCTCGACGAGCTCGGCGACCTTCTCTTCCAGGTCTACTTCCTCTCGCTTCTGCTCGAGGAGTCGGGCGACGGCGACCTCGAGGGCGTCGCCCGCGCTGTGCACGCGAAGCTCGTCCGCCGCCATCCGCATGTCTTCGGCGAGGTCGAGGCGGAGACGGCGGGGCGGGTGCGCGAGCGTTGGGAGCAGGTCAAGTCCGAACAGGAGGGCCGCGCCGGGATCTTCCACGACGTCCCGGCTTCGCTGCCCGCGCTTCTGCAGGCTCGGAAGCTCCAGCGCCGCGCCGTCGCCGTCGGCTTCGACTGGCCCGATCTCACCGGCCCGCTCGCGAAGGTGCGCGAGGAGCTCGGCGAGCTCGAGGCCGAGGTTGCGCGCACCGGCGAGCCGAGCCCCGAGACCGAGCCCGACGCCGCGGTCGCGCATGAGCTCGGCGACCTGCTCTTCACCGTCGTCAACCTCGCGCGCCGCCTCAACGTCGATCCCGAGCTGGCATTGCGCGGCACGAACGCCCGCTTCGTCGAGCGCGTCGAGCGAGCGGAGGAGCTGGCGCTCGCCCAGGGAGAAACGTGGGCGGAGCTGCCGCTCGCAGAGCAGGACCGCTACTACGACCTGGCCAAGAAGGAGAGCGGATGAGCGCCATCAAGTATGTGCGCGGGCGTCAGATCCTGGACTCGCGCGGGAACCCGACGATCGAGGTCGACGTCGAGCTGGCGTCGGGGGCGCTCGGCCGTGCGGCGGTCCCGTCAGGTGCCTCGACCGGGGTGCACGAGGCTGTGGAGCTGCGCGACGGTAGGCCCGAGTGGGGCGGCAAGGGCGTGCTGAAGGCGGTGGCGAACGTCGCCGAGATCGAGCGCGAGGTGGCCGGCCTGGACGCGGCCGGCCAGGAGGAGCTCGACCGGAAGCTGATCGAGCTCGACGGCACGCCGAACAAGGGCCGGTTGGGCGCGAACGCGATCCTCGGCGTCTCGCTCGCAGTCTCCAAGGCCGCAGCGGCGGAGGTCCGGCAACCGCTCTATCGCTACCTCGGCGGCGAGGGCGCGGCGACGCTGCCCGTGCCGATGCTGAACGTGATCAACGGGGGCGCGCACGCTGCGAATTCGATCGACCTGCAGGAGTTCATGGTCGTCCCCGTCGGCGCGACGACCTTCACAGGCGGGCTGCGAATCGGCACGGAGGTCTACCACGCGCTCAAGCAGGTGCTGGCGGAGCGAGGGCTCGCGACCGGCGTCGGCGACGAAGGCGGCTTCGCGCCAGACCTCGAGTCGAGCGAGGCCGCGATCGAGGCGATCCTCGAGGCGGCCGAGCGGGCAGGACACCGCGACGCGGTCGCGATCGCCCTCGATCCGGCGACCAGCGAGATCTTCTCCGATGGTGTCTACCGCTTCGAGGGACGGGAGAAGCCGAGCGGCGAGATGCCCGGATTCTGGGCCGACCTCGTCGAGCGCTATCCGATCGTTTCGATCGAGGACGGGCTGGCCGAGGACGACTGGCATGCCTGGGAGCAACTGACCAGCGAGCTTGGCGAGCGGGTGCAGCTGGTAGGCGACGACCTCTTCGTCACGAGCCCCGATCGGCTGCGGGAGGGGATCGAGCGCGGCGTCGGCAACTCGATCCTCGTCAAGGTGAACCAGATCGGCACGCTGACCGAGACGATCGAGGCGGTACGGCTCGCGCAGGCGAACGGCTACACGGCGGTGATGTCCCATCGCTCGGGCGAGACGGAGGACGCGACGATCGCCGACCTCGCGGTCGCGCTCGGTACCGGCCAGATCAAGACAGGCGCGCCGGCGCGCTCGGACCGGACGGCGAAGTACAACCAACTGTTGAGGATCGAGGAGGAGCTGGGCGAGCGGGCCGTGTATCCCGGCTGGGACGCCTTCCCCCGGGCCCGGCGCTAGCCTCTTCCCATGGCCGTCACTCCGCGCCGGACGAAGATCGTCGCCACGATCGGGCCCGCATCGTCGTCACCCGACGTGCTCGCTCAGCTGCTGGAGGTGATCGACGGCGCGCGGCTCAACTTCTCGCACGGGACCCACGACGACCACGCCGAGCGAGCGCGCACGATTCGCGCGACAGCAGAGGAGTCCGGCCGCGCCGTGGCGGTGATCGCCGACCTGCAGGGGCCGAAGCTCCGCGTCGGCGACCTGGCGCAGCCGGTCGAGCTCGTCCGCGGCGGCACCATCACGATCGCCGGCGTGGACGGCGCTCATGCGGACGACCTGCCGATCCTGCCGGACGTGCTCGGGTCGGTGCTCCAGCCGGGCTTCGACGTCCTGATTGACGACGGGGCCGTGCGCCTCCGAGTCGGCAAGGTCGAGCGCGGCCGCGCAAGCTGCGAGGTGCTCGTCGGCGGAACGGTGACCTCGCACAAGGGGGTCAACCTGCCGGGCGTCTCGCTGCCGATCCCGTCGCTGACGAAGAAGGATCTCGAGGACCTCGAGTTCGCGCTCGAGCTCGGCTGCGACTTCGTCGCGCAGTCGTTCGTGCGCTCCGCCTCGGACGTCAAGGCGCTGAAGACGCTGATCGAAGACGCGGGCTCGACGGCGCACGTGATCGCCAAGATCGAGAAGGCCGAGGCCGTCGCAGTGCTCGACGACATTCTCCGCGAGGCCGACGCGGTCATGGTCGCCCGCGGCGACCTCGGTGTCGAGATCGGTGCCGCCGAGGTGCCGCTGCTCCAGAAGCGGATCATCCTGCGCGCGCTCGAGCGGGGGAAGCCCGTGATCACCGCGACCCAGATGCTCGAGTCGATGATCCACGCGCCGGAGCCGACGCGGGCGGAGGCTTCGGACGTCGCCAATGCCGTCCTCGACGGGACGAGCGCGATCATGCTCTCCGGCGAGACGGCCGTCGGGGACTTCCCGTTCGAGTCGGTCGCGATCATGGATCGGATCGCCCGAGCCGTCGAGCCGCACCTCGGCTACCGCCACGAGATCCCCGAGGCGGCGGAGCAGCCGACGATCGGGCAGGCGATGTCGAACGCCGCTTGCGACATCGCCGAGGCGCTCGGCGCGAAGGCTCTGCTCGTCCCCACCTTCACCGGCAGCACCGCCTCTGCAGTCGCCCGCCTGCGGCCGCGGCGTCCGATCATCGGGCTGACGCACCATCACTACTCGCTCCAGCACATGGCGCTCGAATGGGGCGTGACGCCGGTGTCGATTCAGGAGTGCGCCGACGTCGAGGAGCTCTGGGCGCGCTCCCTCGAGGCGGCTCGCTCGACGGGCATCGTCGACCCCGGCGACAGGGTCGTCCTCACCGCGGGCACCGCTGTCAACATCCCCGGCTCGACCAACGTGATCAAGGTAGATCTGGTCTGACGAAGGAAGCCGCCGGCCGCTGAGGAATCGGATGCCGTGGCGAAGCGATCGAAGCGAAAGGCTCGCGCGCGGCGGACGACGCTGCTGCTGCGCTGGTCGCTGGTCGGCGCCGCCGTCATCGTCGCCTTTCTCTACTACCGGCCGCTCTCGAGCTACGTCCAGACGCGTGCGTCGCTGAACGAGCGCAGCGCCGAGGTTCGCGTCCTGCGGGAGGAGAAGACCCGGCTCGAGGCGAGGCTGGCGGACTCGGCAACAGTCGCAGCGCTGGCGCGTGAGGCACGGAGGATGCGGCTCGTCCGCCCGGGCGAACGGCTCTACATCGTCAGGGGAATCAACGACTGGCGCCGCGCGCAGGCTGCGCGGCGAGGTGACAAGGCGGGATGAGCAGGGTTGCCAAGGCCGCCCGGCTTCTCGCCTAGCCTCAGGACCTCGCGGCCGAGGCTTCCACGGCGGGCCGCTGCCCGGGGTACAGCCGCTCGTCGGCGAACAGGCTGTGGAGGCGCTGCACGGCGATCGCGCCCTCGCCGACTGCGGAGGCCACGCGTTTGACTGAGGCGTGTCGCACGTCTCCTGCCGCCAGCACGCCCGGCATGCTGGTCTCCAACGAGAGCGGCCGGCGCTCCAACGGCCAGTAGCCCTCCGGAATCTCCGCTCCCGTGAGGAGGAACCCATGCGCGTCTCGTGCGACGTCGGGGGGAAGCCAATCGCTGTGTGGCCGCGCGCCGATCATCACGAAGAGGGCGTCGGTTGCGACGGTCTCCTCCTCGCCGGTCGCAGTGTCCCTGAGCACCAACTGTTGGAGGCGGCCCTCGCCGCCCCCGCCGACGACCGCGGTGCCCGTTCGCACGTCAACGTTCGGCGCCGCTTCGACTCCCCGCACGAGGTAGTGCGACATCCCGGCCTCGAGGGCCTGCGCGCGCACCACGAGGGTGACGCGCCGCGCGTACCGTGCGAGATGCAGCGCCGCCTGGCCCGCGGCGTTCCCGCCGCCGGCGATGTACGCCTCCTTTCCGCTCAGCGCCGGTGCTTCCGAGACCGGCCCGCCGTAGAAGACCCCGGCGCCGTGCAAGGCCTCGAGCGCGGGAACCTCCAACCGGCGGTAGCTGGCGCCTGTCGCGAGGATGACCGCCTCCGCGCTGACATGCCTCCCGTCCGCAAGCGACAGGCTGAACAGGTCTCCGGCGCGAGCGAGGGCCGTCACACGGTGCATGAACACGAAGCTCGCTCCGAAGAGCACCGCCTGCTCATAGGCCTGCTCGGCAAGCTGGCTGCCGCTGACGCCCTTGGCGAAGCCGAGGTAGTTGCGAATCAGCGAGCTCGACCTGACCTGCCCGCCGATGCCGCCCTCGTCGACCACGAGGACGCTCAGCCCCTCGGAAGCGCTGTAGACGGCCGCCGACAGTCCCGCCGGCCCCGAGCCCACGATGACGACGTCGAAGACGCGTCCCTCGAACCCCGCCGGTGCTCCCGCGACGTCCGCGATTTCGGCGTTGGAGGGATCGCTCAGGACTCGGCCGTCCGGCAGCACCATGAAGGGGAGCTTGGCGTCGGGGCCGGCTTTGGCGCGGAGCTCGCGTCCCTGATCCGAGTCCAACAGGCAAAAGGCGTGGGGGGTGGCGCACCGCTCGAGCGTCTCCCTCAGCTCGTATGCCCTCCCCGACCACGTCTCGCCGACGACGTGGACCGTCTGCGGGACGATGCGTCGATCTCTCGCCCACTCGAGCAGGAAGCTGGAGACGGCTTGATGGAAGACCTCGTCCGGCGAGCCCGACGGACTGGGCACGTAGTAGTCGATGCGTCCGAGGGCAATAAACCCGCCGATTGCGTCCCTGGTCGGCTGATCCGCCCAGACGTCCGCCGAAACCAGGATGGCCCGCTTGGCGTGCGGATGGAGCAGCCGCACCTGCTCGAGGAGGTCGTCACCCCTCGTCAGCAAGACCGACGTCCCCGCAAGCACGAGCGCGACCTCGTGGACGCCTGCGAGCTCCGTCAGCGTCTGCAATGCCTCCTCGGGATCGGTGAAGCACTCGACGCCATAGTCACGGCCGTACCGCTGGACGAGTTGAGCCGCGACGGCGCCGAGAGCGTCCGAATCCTCATCGACGGCGAGCAGAACGGGCAAGACCGCCATGCGCTCAGCCTAACGAGCGAAGGCCGAGCTGGAGGAGTTCTAGACGTCCGGAGCTACGCTGGCGGGCGATGGACGATCGAGCGCTCGTGGAGCGCCAGCTTGGCCGCCCGCCGCGCGCGTTTCGCCGCGTCGTCTCGCGCTGCCCCTGGGGCCGCCCCGCCGTGACCGAGCAGGCGCCCTACGACGATGCCGGAGCGCCCTTCCCGACCACGTACTACTTGACTTGCCCGCACCTCGTCGCCGCCGTCGCGCGGCTCGAGGCGGCCGGCGGCGTCGAACGCTGGAGCGCCGAGGTCGAGCGCGATCCGGAGCTTGCAGCCGATCTGGAGCGCGCGAGTGCCGAGCAGCGCACGATCCGGCGCGAGCTCGCAGGTGGGCACAGCGGCAGCGACGGCGGATCATCGCTCGAACTCGGGATCGGCGGCAGCGCCAACCTGCGCCGGCTGAAGTGCCTGCACGCCCACGCCGCCTACGCGCTCGCCAATCCGGGCTACCTGATCGGCGAGCGTGTCGTGGCCGAAGTCGAGCCGCTCTGGCCCGATCGTTGCTGCACGGAACAACTCTAGGATCAGGCCGTGATCACCGAGGCGGAGGTCGAGAGCGCGCGGCGCGAGTGGGCGGAAGGCCAGCATCGCCTGCTCGAGCTTGCGAGCGACGCGCGCGAACGCGAGCGGCTGCTCGAGCAGGTCGACGCCGTCAGCGCGGAGCTGCGCCGCCGCGTGGGCGGCGTCTTCACGCTGCGCGAGCTCGCCGACGCGTACGGCAGAGCCGAGGAATGGAGCAGGGCCGTGGTCGCGGAGCAGGCGCCGGCGCCTGGCTGGCCGCGGACGCTCTCGCTCGTCGAGGCGGCTGCGTTCCACCAGTACTCGCGCGGCGCGCAGGACTATCTGCCGTGAGCACGCCGGAGCGACGTCCGCGGCCGCCCCGGCGAAGACCGCTCTGGCACCCCCTGCTGGCGGCGCTAGGCCTGCTCGTGGTGCTCTTGGTCGGCATCTCGATCGGACGCGCGCTCGAGGACGGCCCCTCCCCGGGCGGCACCCAAACGAGTCTCAGAACCCTGCAGCCGCAACCGCTGCCGCCGGCGGCCCGGACGGTCACCGTCACGGTCACGACCGGCTAGCACGCGTTTGAGGAAGCTGCAGGTTCGGGAAGGTTCATCGACGCGATGGACGACCGGAGCCAGAACCGAGCAGCGGCCGAGTGGCTGACACTCGGCCAAGCCGCGAGGTACCTGGGCGTGGCGCAGAGCACGATGCGGAAGTGGTCCGACCAGGGCCGCGTCTCGGCCTTCTACACACCTGGTGGCCACCGGCGCTATCGCAGGGCCGACCTCGATCAGTTCCTCGACAGCTCCGGTCCAGCGGCACCGAAGAGCACCACCGTCCCGCTGGTCTTGATCGTCGACGACGACGCGCGCGTGCGCGAGTTCGTGCGCGTGAACCTGGAGGCGGACGGCTACGCCGTCCGTGAGGCAGGCAGCGCCGAAGCGGCGCTCGCAGCGCTCGGAGAGGAGTCACCCGACCTGATCCTCCTCGACGTGATGATGCCGGAGGTCGACGGCTGGGAAGCGCTCCGCCGGATCCAGGAGCACACCGGAGTCGGCGCGATCCCGGTGATCATGTTCTCGGGCAAGACGGACGAGCCGTCCGACGTGGAGGCGAAGTCCCGCGGTGCTCAGGGGTTCATCGGCAAGCCCTTCGACCCGCACTCCCTGATCGAGTCGACGAAGCAACAACTGCCGGTATAGATGGCTGACGCCGCCATCTCGCGCCCCGAGACGGGCGACCTCCCGGCGTCAGCCATCTGACCGGGCTCGATCAGTCGATCCAGAGCTGGGTCGTCGACCATCGCGTTCGACTGCTCGACCCGGTCCTCGAGGGGCTCACTCTCGCCGCCTCGTTCGGGATCATCTGGCTGCTGATCGCTGTCGCGGTCTCCGGTTTCTCCTGGAGCCGGCCGTGGCTCTGGACGCGAGTCGCGGTCGCGATCCTGATCGCCGAGAGCGTCTCGGGGGCGCTCAAGCTCTGGATTGAGCGAGACCGGCCACCGCTGCTCGACCCGGATCCCGAGCCGCTCGTCCGCTTGCCGGTGACGCACTCGTTCCCGTCCGGGCACGCAACGGTCGCCTTCGCGTGCGCAACCGTGCTCGCCCTGGCAGTACCCCGGCTGCGGACTCCGCTGTTCGCGCTCGCCGCGCTGATCGCCTTCTCACGCGTGTACGTCGGCGTCCACTACCCGTTCGACGTGCTCGCCGGCGCGATCCTCGGCGTTGGGCTCGCTATAGCTCTTCGGATGCTTGCAGGAGCCCTGCGCCGATCAGACCCAGAGCTGCGACGAGGCTGATCCAGATTCCGATCCCGCGGTGCGCGAAGAAGAACTCGTCGGGGATCGAGATCGCCCGGACGAGGACGAAGACCGTGGCGAGGGCGCCGAGACCGATCACCACCAGGCTCTCCGGCACCGCTGCGGGAAGGTCGAAGCCCCACTGGCGCAACGCGACCACGAGGATCGCCAGGATCCCGATCACCAGCACGAACTTGCCGAGCAGGCCCGTATGCCAGCCGATCACGCTGACCGTTGCACCCTGGCCGTCGCCCGAGTACCAGCCCGTGAGCGCGGAGAGGGCCAACACCAGGCCGGTAACCCACGTCGCGCGCTCGCCGGCGCCCCAGAGTGACGGGCCGCCGCCGCGACGAGCCTCGGGTGGCTCCTCCTCCGGCTCGTAGACCGTTTCGATCAGGGGCTCGGGCGTTTCCACGGAGCGAAGTATGGCCACATCCAGCGCTGAAAGTCACGCAGGCGCGAGGACGCAGCGTCGCGTGTCGGACTACACTGAGGGCATGGCCGAGCCTGCGACGCGCCCTCCGGCCGGCGACGACGCGCCCCCGTTCGATCCGGTCGCCGTAGACCGTGCGTATCTTCAGGAGCGCGCGCGCCGCCGCGTGCGCAACGAGCGCTCGCGTGCCCGCCGCCGCGCGGGACTGCGCTTCTGGGTCGTGCTCGTGTGCCTGATCGCAGTGAGCGTGCTGTTGACGCTCACGATCTGGCGCGAGGTCGAGCGCCTCTTCGGGCTGTAGCGGCTCATGGTCGAAGCTCGGACGCGTGTGAGCGTGGCGGAGGCGCTCGCGGGACTGTCGCGGGCGAGCCGCTCGCTCGCAGGCGGCGCCAGGCTCGAGCCGATCCTCGGCGAGCTCGTTGAGGCCGCCGCGCTGGGGTCCGGGGCAGAGCTTGCCGCGATCTGGCTGCCCGAGCGCGGCGGTCCGCTCGCGGCTCGGGCGGTCTGGGCGTCGTCAGGGGCTCTCATCGCCGAGGTCGAGAGCCTCCGTGCGGCTTCGGTCGAGGACGCCGCTGAGGTCACCCGGCTGCGCGTTGGTGACGGCGCGTCCGGTCTCACGGTCCCCCTCGAGGCGGACGGCTCGACGGGCTCGCTCGAGCTCGTGCGCCGCGGCGAGCCGTTCGAGCGCGACGGAGTGCGCGTGGCATCGCTCGCCGCCGATCTCGTCTCGCTTGCGGTGCAGCTGTGCGAGGACGGACGCCCCGCCGGGCACGACAGCCTGGGAGCGCTGGACATCGCGGGCGATGCTCTCGGCGCCGTGGCCGACATCGACGGTGCGGAGGCCCGAGTCGCGCGGCTGGCTGCAGTCGCAGCAGGGGCGAACGGTGCGCTCGTGTGGCGGCTTCGAGCGCAGGCGCTCACGGTCGAGGGCCGGCACGGCCAGATCGACCAGGACGAGGCGCTCGAGCGCGCCGCGGCAGCGATCGTCGACGAGCAGCGGGCCGTCGCCGTGCAGGGAGACCGGCGCTCGGGCGAGACCGTCACGCTCCAGCTCGGACAGCCGCCGCTCGGTGTCCTGCAGCTGCGGTTTCCGCCCGGCCGCTCACCCGAAGAGGTCGGGCTGCCGCGGCTGGCACGTTTTGCGGTTCGGGCCGCCCACGCCCTGCGCACGTCCGAGCGTGCCCACGTGGCCGGCTTGGAGCTCGAACGGAGCCGAGCCCTCCTGGCCGTCGTCGGCGAGGCGATTTCGCGCCTGTCGCTCTCGCACACGCTCGACACGGTGATCGAGCGCGTCGCCGACCTCCTCGGCACCGATCGTGTCGCGGTTTATCTGCGGGAGGACGGCCAGACCGTCGTTGCTGCGAGCCGGAACGTCGAGGGCCCGCACGAAGCGGTGGCCGAGGCGCTCGTCCAGGTGGCGCTCGCCACGCGCCGGATCGGCACGATCATCGAGGTCGACGACGCAAGGCGCGATGAGCGGCTCATGCGCGTGCGCGCGCAGGCAGGGGAGGCCGGAATTGCGTCTGCGCTCGCCCTGCCACTGGTGGTCGGGGACGAGCCGATCGGAATCCTCGCGGTCTATCCGCTGCAGCCGCGACCGCTGAGCGAGAACGAGTCTGCGCTCCTCACCGCGCTCGCGGCGCAGCTCGCCGTCGCCGTGCAGAACGCCAGCCTCCACGAGCAGGCGAAGGAGCTCGGCCGCGACCTCGAGGAGGCACTCGACTCGGAGCGGGAGGCGGCGAAGCGGCTGAACGCTCTCTACGAGATCTCGCACACCTTCGCCCAGAGCCTTTCGCTCGAGACGACGCTCGAGGTGCTTGCCAAGGCGATCGTGAACCTGCTCGGTGTCGACGCGGCGGTGATCCGCATGCCCGACGAGCGCGGGCTCGAGTTGATCGCTCGGGCGGTGCACGTGAACGACGAGCGCATCGACGCTGCCGCGCGCGCCCTGCTGGCCCGTCCGCAGCCGCTGCCGCGCCGCGAGCTGGTGGCGCTGCTCGAACGACGCCGGCCGCTGCTGCTCGACGCCCACCAGGCGGAGGCGCTCGGTGGCGCACTCGGGCTCCTGGCGCCGTTTCTGCGCAAGGGCTCGAGCGCGGCCGTCGTTCCGATCGCCACCTCAACCGAGCTGCTCGCAACGCTGACGATGGTCTCGCTGCACCCCGGCCGCCCCGTCGAGGGGGAGATCGTGGAGACGGCGCTCTCGATCGCCGGCCAGGCTGCGCTCGCAATCGACAACGCGCGCCTCTACGGCCAGCAAAAGGCGTTCGCCGACACGATGCAGCACTCCCTCCTTCCCCGCGAGGCGCCCGAGCTTCCCGGCCTCGAGCTCGGCGACGTGTACCAGTCGGCCGCTCGAGTAGAGGTCGGCGGTGACGTCTACGACTACGTCACGCTCGGCGACGGCCGCCTGGCCGTCGTGCTGGGCGACGTCACGGGCCACGGAGTCGACGCGACTGCGGACATGGCGATGGCGAAGTTCGTCTTCCGGTCGCTCGCCCGCGTGCACACGGTTCCGGGCGCGTTTCTCGCTGCCGCGAACGACGTCATCTCCTCGGAGATCGCGCCCGGTCGCTTCATCACCATGGTCGAGCTCGTGATCGATGCCGCGGCAGGCGAGGTCGCCTGCGCCGGCGGCGGTCATCCGCCGCCGCGGCTCGTGCTCCCCGACGGAACGGTCACCGGGATTCCGGCCTCGGGGCTGGCGCTCGGGATCGAGCCGGGCCAGGCGTACGAGACGGTCACGGTCGAGTTCCCGCCCGGGGCGATCGTCGTCGCCTACACGGACGGTGTCGTTGAGGCGCGTCGTGGCGGTGAGCTCTACGGCGTCGAGCGGCTGGACGCACTGCTCGCGGAAGGCCGGAGGCTGCCACCCGTGCTGCTGGCCGAAGCCGCGTTGGCTGCGTGCCGTGAGTGGACGGGCGGCGAGCTGACCGACGACGTGGCGTTGGTCGTGATCAAGCGGTCCGAGCCGAAGCCGTGAAGCGTTCGAGTACGGCCCTCGCGGCGCTCGTCTTCGGCGCCGGGATCGGCTCGCTCGCGACCGAGATCGCGGCCTCGCGCCTGCTCGCGCCGTACTTCGGCTCGTCGACGATCGTCTGGGCGAACCTGATCGGGATCGTGCTGGCGGGCCTCGCCCTCGGCTACTGGCTGGGCGGGCGGATCGCGGACCGCTGGCCGCAGCCGCGGCTCCTCGGCGCGATCGTGCTCGCCGCTGCGGTCTGGGTCGCGCTGACGCCGTTCGTCGCCCGGCCGTTCCTCGACGCCGCAGTCGGCAACCTGGATGACGCGTCAGCCGGCGCCGTGATCGGCTCGTTCTTCGCCGTGCTGCTCCTGTTCGCACCGGCGGTCGTGCTGCTGGGCATGGTCTCCCCGTTCGCGATCCGGCTCGCAATCACCGACGTCGCCACCGCCGGCGCGGTCGCGGGGCGCTTCTACGCGCTTTCCACCGCCGGCTCGCTGCTCGGCACGTTCGTGCCCGCCCTGATCGCGATCCCGCTCGTCGGGACGCAGCGGACGCTGATCGCGACTGCAGTCCTGCTCGCTCTCTCCGCCTCGTTTCTCCTCGGCCGGAGGGTGCTCGTGCTCGCCGCGGTGCTGGCCGCTCTCGTCGCGCTGCCGCCCGGAGCGGTGCGGGCGGAGCGGGGGCTCCTCCACGAGGAGGATTCGCTCTACCAGTTCATCCAGGTGGTCGAACGGGATGACGGCAAGCGGCTGCTGCGCCTGAACGAGGGCGTCGCGGTGCACTCCGTCTGGCGCGCCGACACGGTGCTGACGGGCGGCGTCTGGGACGCGTTTCTCGCCCTGCCGCCGCTGCTCGACCGGCCGCTCCGGACGGTGGCGATCCTCGGCAATGCGGCGGGCACGACCGCGCGCGCGTTCGGAGCCTTCTACCCGGCCGCGCGGATCGACGGGGTCGAGCTCGACCCGGCGGTCAGCCGCGTGGGCCGCGAGTACTTCGGGATGGGCGACAACCCGCGGCTGACGGTGCACGACGCGGATGCGCGACCCTTCTTGCGGCGCACCGACGAGCGCTACGACCTGATCATCGTCGATGCGTATCACCAGCCCTACGTCCCCTTCTACCTGGCGACCCGGGAGTTCTTCCGGCTCGCGCGCGAGCGGCTGGAGCCGGGCGGAATCGTCGCGCTCAATGTTGCCTCCGTGCCCGGTGACGAGAGCCTGCTCGACGGCATCTCGGGCACGCTCACGCACGAGTTCGACTGGGTCGCGGTCTGGCCGGCGCTGCGTTTCAACAAGATCCTGCTCGGCTTCGACGATCCGCAGCCGGCTGGCGTCGAGGAAGTCGCCGCCGACGGTCCCGCCGAGCTGAAGCCGTTGCGCGAGCTGATGCTCCGCCAACTGCGACCCGTCACCGAGCGGGCGAAGCGGCCGTGGACGGACGACCGCGCTCCTGTCGAATGGGTGACCGACCGGATGATCGTCGAGTACGCAGCCCGTGGCGGGGAGCTCGAGGAGGACTTCCTGCCGACGCGGCCATGAGGTTGCGGCCGTGAGGTTGCTTCGCGACAGAGGCCCGCTGATCCGGGTCGGCCACCGCGGCGCCGCCGCACTTGCACCGGAGAACACCGTGCGCTCGTTCGAGGTCGCGCTCGCCCACGGCGTCGACGCGATCGAGTTCGACGTGCTCGACCTGAACCGCGGCCCGCTCGTCCTGTCGCACTCCCGTGACAACGTCGCTGAGGAGCCGGCGACCCTGGACGACGCGCTCGACTTCCTCCGCGCGCACGACGTGGGCGTCCACGTCGACCTGAAGCTGACGACGCGCCTGGACGAGGTGGCGGCTGCGCTCCGCCGCCACCACCTGCTCGACCGGGCTGTCGTCAGCTCGTTCCACCTCGACTCGCTCCGGGCGCTCGCGGCGGCCGCGCCCGAGGTGCCGATCGGCTTCACGTTTCCCGAGGATCGCTACGGCGTCTCCAAGCATCGCGTTTTCGTGCCGGCGATCCGGCTGGGGACTTTGGCGCTCCGCCGCGCGGTCGTCAGACGTGTCCCGGCCATGATCGCGCGCGCCGGCGCGAAGGCGCTGATGCTCCAGCACGCGACCGTTTCGGCCGCGGCGGTGGATCAAGCCCACCGGGCGGGGGCCGCCGTCTGGGCCTGGACGGTCGACGACCCGGTGGAGCTCGCCCGTCTCGATGCCGCCGGAGTCGACGCCGTGATCACGAACGATCCCGGGATTTTCGAGGCCGTGGCTACACTGCGGCGGTGAGACGAGGCCTCGCATTCCTGTCGTTCGCCGGCTGCCTGGCCGCAGGCGTGCTCGCCGCCGTCTTGCTCGTGTCGACCCCGGCCGCAACTGCCGACGACGGCACGACCGGCGCGACGACGACCGCGCCGCCGCCTGCCACGACGACCACGACGACCACGAGCACGACGACCACGACGGCGACCACGCCGACCCCGACGCCGACCGTGCCGCGGCCCTCGACGATCGCCGCCGGGATCACGGTCGGCGGCGAGGTACTCGTGGGCGGGCTCTCACCTGCGAAGGCGACCACGCTCGTGAAGGCGTACTTCGCCCGTCCGTTGACGGTGCGCTTCGAGCGCCGGACGCTCCGCGTGACCCCTAAGCAGCTCGGCGCCTCGGCGTACGTCGGCGATGCGATCCGCAGGGCGCGGACTGCCGCCCCCGGTGCCAACGTGCCGCTGAAGGTCGCTGCGCCGACGGCGCCGCTCGAGCGCTACGCCCGCACAATCGCTCGGCGCTTCGACCGGCAGCCGGTCGACGCGGAGCTGAAGTTCCGGAACTCGAAGCCCGTGGTGACGAAGGAGGCCCCGGGCCGCCGCCTGCGCCAGGTGCTGGCCGTCCGCGATCTCTTCCGTAGCCTGAAGACGCACGCCCGCGAGCCGATCGTGCTTCGGCCGGAGGCGATCGCCCCGACGAAGACCCGCGCCTCGATCGGCGACGTGATCGTGATCCGTCGCGGCCTGAACCGGCTCTTCCTCTATGACGGGATGAAGCTTCGGCGCGGATTCGGCGTCGCGACCGGTCAGTCCCGCTATCCGACACCGCTTGGTCGCTACGAGATCGTCGTCAAGTGGCGGAACCCGTGGTGGTACCCGCCTGCTTCCGACTGGGCGAAGGACGCGGAGCCGATCCCGCCCGGTCCGGGCAACCCGCTCGGCACGCGGTGGATGGGGATCTCGGCTCCGGCGGTCGGCATCCACGGGACGCCCGACCCCGCCTCGATCGGCTACTCGGTCTCGCACGGCTGCATCCGGATGCTGATCCCGGAGGTCGAGTGGCTGTTCAACCAGGTCGAAGTCGGCACGCCGGTCTACATCGTCCGGTGACGCGTCGAGCCCGACTCGCCGCCCAGGCCGCGGCCGTCGTGCTCGTCGTCGCGCTCCTCGGCCTGCTGGGTTGGAAGCTCGCCCAGGGCGAGAGCGAGGTCACCTCGGCCCTCGACCGCGGCGGCACTCCGGCCGCACCGCTGTTCACGCTCGAGCAGCTCGACGGCAGCGGCCCGCTCGCGCTCGAGTCGCTGCGCGGCAAGGTGATCGTGCTCAACTTCTGGGCCTCCTGGTGCGGCCCGTGTAAGGACGAGACGCCGCTCTTGCAGGAGGCTTCGCAGCGCTGGCAAGACCGCGACGTCATCTTCGTCGGCGTCGACGTGAAGGACTTCCGGGGCGACGCGCGCAAGTTCCTCGCGCGCTACAACGTCAGCTATCCGAACGTGTACGACGGCAAGGGCTCGACCGTCGGGCGGTACGGCGTCACCGGCTTCCCGGAGACCTACTTCATCGACGCGGGCGGCAAAGTGCGCTACCGCATCGCCGGGCCGGTCGACGACGCCGAGGAGCTCGACGCAGCAATCGAGCGCGCGCTCTCGCCCGCATGAGAATTGCGGCGCTGCTCGCCGTCTCGCTTGCACTGGCAGCGCCCGCGGCGGCGAGTGAGTCGCGACCGACGGCGTCCGAGCTCGAGTCGGAGCTCGTCTGCCCCATCTGCGACACCACGCTTGACACCTCCGACGCCCCGATCGCGCGGCGCATGAAGGTGTTCATCCGCGCCCGCATCGCCGCCGGCGACAGCAAGAGCGAGATCAAGGGCAAGCTCGTCGAGCAGTTCGGGCCGACCGTGCTCGCGGTGCCGCCGCGGGCGGGCTTCGACTGGGTTGCCTGGCTCTTGCCGCTGGCCGGCCTCGCCGCGGGAGCGGTCGCGGTCGGGGCGCTGGCGTGGCGCTGGAGCCGGACGCGCTCCGCCGACGCGAGCGCGGACGAACCGCTCGACCCGGCGCTCGAGCGCAGGCTCGACGACGAGCTCGCCCGCTTCGAATGACTGCCACCGGCGTCGTCGTCGCCTTCGGCGCGGGCCTCGTCTCCTTCCTGGCGCCCTGCGTCCTCCCGCTCGTCCCCGGCTATCTCTCGGCGGTTTCCTCGGTGGAAGCCGAGCGTCTCGGCGAGCCCGGCGCGGCACCGCGAGTGCTTCTCGCGAGCCTGCCGTTCGTCGCCGGTCTCGTCACGGTGTTCGTGCTGCTCGGAGCGGTCGCTGCGGCGGTCGGTCTCTCGATCACCCGGAACCAGTTTCTCCTCGAGCAGATCGCCGGCTTCATCCTGATCGTCTTCGGGCTCGTCTTCATCGGCCTCCTGCCCTGGCCGCAACGGCTCGTCGGCGCGGGGCTCGTACAGGGCGCGCGGCGGCAGGGCTCGGGTTTCCTGCTCGGCGGCGCCTTCGCGGTGTGCGCGGCACCGTGCATCACACCCGTGCTCGGCTCGATCCTCGTCCTCGCCGGCGACTCCGAGACGGTTTGGGAGGGGTCGGTCCTGCTCGCCGTCTACGCGCTCGGGCTCGCCGTGCCGTTCCTGATCGCAGCTGCGCTCTTCGTGCCCGCGATGGGGATCTTCCGCACGCTCCGCGACCACTACAACGCGATCCAGGTCGTCAGCGGCCTCATCCTCGTCGCACTCGGGGCGCTCCTCTTCGCCGGTGAGTTCTGGCGGCTCCGCGTCTACCTGAACCGGCTCTTCGAATCGCTTGGGCTCGCGTAGTCCGATCTTGCGCTATGAATTACCCGTGGCGACGATCCTGCTCGCAGGAGTCGACCTCTTCTTTCGGGGGAAGCTCGAAGCGCTTCTGGCACGGGCACCGCATCGTCACGAGCGACAGCGTCGATCCGCCCGACCTCGTGATCGTCGACATCGCGCGCGTCGATCCTGACGAGGTTGTCGACTCGTGGCCGGACGTCCCGATCCTCGGCTTCACGAATCACACGGACAAGGCGGGGCTGCAACGGGCGCACACGGCGGGGTTCGACCAGGTGATCGTCAAGTCGGCGCTCGCCGAGCAGGTTCCGGGGCTCGTCGCCGAGCTGACCGCCCCGTCCCTCTGAGACCCGCTCGATACACTCGGCGTGCTGTGACGTACATCATCGCCGAGCCCTGCATCGACATCAAAGACCGCTCGTGCATCGACGTCTGCCCGGTCGACTGCATCCACGAGTTCGGCCGGATCCTGGTCATCGATCCCGAGGAGTGCATCGACTGCGGGGCATGCGAACCGGAGTGCCCGGTGGAGGCGATCTTCCCCGAGGACGCGCTGCCCGGACAAGTGGGAGCCGTTCGTGAAGATCAACTACGCCTACGCCGAGGGCGCAGCGGTCATCGACCCTCTGGTCGACGAGTACGCGACCGAGCACAACGTCCAGAACCCGCCGCTCGAAGGGGCATAGCCGGCCTCGGAAGTGGGTAGACGGGACCCTCCACGAACAGAGGAGGGGGCATGCCGCAGCAGGCCTGGAACGCCAAGCGTGAACGGCAGTACGAGCACATCAAGGACAGCCTCGAGGATCGGGGCACGGCCACGAAGAAGGCGAAGGAGATCGCCGCGCGCACCGTCAACAAGGAGCGCGCCCAGGCCGGCGAAGCTGCGAACTCGTCGCGCCTCTCGCGCGAGGACATCTCGTCGAGCCGGCGAGGCGGGCTTCGCTCGGGCACGAGCCGGACGAAGGGCCGCACGCGCGACCAGCTCTACGAAGAGGCGAAGAGCAGGAACATCGAGGGACGCTCGACGATGAACAAGGAGCAGCTACAGCGGGCGGTCGACCGGAAGAAGCGTTAGCCCTCGCGGCTACGCTTGCGAGATGAGGCCCCGGACGCTCGATCATGTTGCGCTCTGGGTGGCGGACCGGACGACCATGGTGGAGCGAGCCGGCGGGCTGCTCGGCCTGCGCGTGATCGAGCAGACGGAGCGCTTCACGCTGCTCGGCGTCGACGCGAGGCGCGGGAAATTGACGCTCTTCGACGCCGACGGCTCTCGCGAGCGCGGGCCGCTCGAGCGAATCGGCCTGCGCGTGTCGGCGCTCGACGGCCGCGATCCCGTCGTCGACCTGGGTGAGGGGCTGGAAGTCCGGCTCGTCGAGACCGAAACCGATTTAGAGCTCGACCTCGATCACGTGGCGCTGCTCTCGGCCGACGTCGACGCCGCCACTCGCGGCTGGCGGACGCTCGGCTTCGAGCCCGCCGGAGAGGGCAGGCTCGAGGTCGGCGGTGCCTATCTCGAGCTTCGACAGGGCGAGCCCGGCAATCCGGAGCGGCCGCTGCTGAACCACCTCGGTGTCCTCGTCGACTCCGTCGAGGAGCACCAGGCCGAGGCTGAGGAGCTCGGTGTCGAGATTGCGGACGTCGTCGACGCCCCGAACACGATCGCACTCTTCGTGTGGGGGCCCGATCGCGTGAAGCTCGAGTTCGTCGAGCACAAACCCTCCTTCTCGCTGACCTGAGCGAGCTCGTCGTCGCCGGTGCCGGCATGGCCGGCCTCGTCGCCGCCGCCCGCGCGCGCGAGCTCGGCGCGGCGCCGGTCGTCTTGGAGAAAGGCAACCGGCCGGGAGGCTCGATGCTGCTCTCCAGCGGTGTCATCTGGCGCCACCAGAGCTCGGAGGCTTTCCGCGACGAGTGCCCGGGCGGCGACGCGGCGTTACAGCTGCGGCTGCTCGAGGAGCTCGATGACGCGCTCGATTGGCTCGAGACTCTCGGTGCGGAGCCGGTGGCGCGCGAGACAGGCAATCCGCTCACGGTCGGCAGGCGCTTCGACCCGCGCGTGCTCACCGACGTGCTCGTCCGGGCGGCCGTCGACGTGCGGCTGGAGCAGCCGTTCGCGAAGGCGCAGCTCCTGGCGACGGGTGGCTTCGCGGCACGGCTCGCGCGCGAACGTGGCCTGTTACTGCGTGCGAATCCCTCGAGCGAGGGGGACGGGCTCGTCTATGGGCTCGGCCGCGGCGCCGACCTCACGGCCGGGATGGACGAGTTCTACGGGCGTGCCCTGCCCGGTCCCGTCGGCGAGGCGGACTTCGTCTCGGCGGCGCAGCTCTACGCGCGGCATGCGCTCGTGGTCGACGACGAGGGCAACGACCTCGGCGGTGCCGCCTGGCACGAGAGCGACCTCGTACAGCGGCTACCTGGGGGCCGAGCGTGGTACGTGGTCGACGCTCGGGCGCTGCGCGAGCCCATTCGCGACCGCACGGTCGCGGATCTGGTCGACGCCGCGCGCGCGGCGGGCGGCGACGTCCGGCCGGCCGGGGAGCTTCCGTTTCCGCTCCCGTCCTCGCCGCGGCTGGTCGAGCCGCCCTTCACGGCGGTACGCGTCTACGCCGCGGTGACGCACACCATCGGCGGGTTGCGCATCGACGAGCGTGCGCGAGTCCTCGCTCCGGACGGTGTGCCGGTGCCGGGGCTCTACGCCGCCGGCGCGGACGCAGGCGGCATCTTCACGGGCGGCTACGGCAGCGGCCTCGCCGCGGCGCTCGTCTACGGCCGTATCGCCGCCGAGACCGCGCTCGACTACTAGGCCAGCTGCGTATACGCGCAGGGGCGGCGGTCGCCGGGGAGCGGCGACGGCCCGATCTTGCTGACCCGGAGGAGCGTCTCGCCGTCCTCGACCGTCGCTCCGACGGCGGGGACGTCGCCTTCGCGGAGCCGGAGCGTCCATCCCGACGGTGACCAGACGAAGAGGACGTACTCCGAGTGCCCGCGCTGCCCGTTCTCGTCCATCGCTGCCCGATCTTAGGGATTGCCGGCGTACGACGGGAGGACCACGTGCAGCGCCGTGCCGCCGTCGGCGCCCTGCTCGACGGAGAAGCGGCCGTTGAGGGTCGAAGCGCGCTCCCCGATCGCGTCGAGCGCCGCCGTCCGCCGCTCGCCCGTGCCGTTGTCCGAGACGATCGTCTCGATGTTGCCGTCCGAGGTGTCGCGGACGATGACGGAGATCCGCGAGGGCGGGCCGCGCCGCACGGCCTGGTTGAGCGACTCGCGGATGATCTGGTAGAGCCCGACCTGCTCCTTCTCGCCGAGCCGCGCACCCCGTTCGACGTCGACGTCGATCTGCACCCTGTGCTCGATCCCCAGTTGGCTCGCGAGCGCGTCCACAGCGGCGCCGAAGCCCTGGTCGCGCAACACGACCGGCTCGATGTTGAAGGAGAGGTCGCGCAGCGACCGGATCGTCTCGCGGTGCCGCTCGAGCGCCGAGGCCATGATCCCGCGCGCCGCCTCAGCGCGACCGTCGTCGATCGCCTGGACGGCTGCGTCGAGCATCAGTGCGATCCCGGCGAGATTCTGAACCGGGCCGTCGTGAAGGAAGAGGGCGAGCCGGCGGCGCTCGTCCTGCTCGGCCGTGATGATCCGCTCGACGAGCCGTTCCCGCTCGTCGTCAGGAACCCGCTCGCTCACATCTAGTCGATGATCGCGTCGCGCAGGGCGATCGCGACGGCGTGCGTGCGGGTATCCGCCTCGAGCTTGGCGAGGATGTGGCGGACATGGCTCTTGACCGTCTCCTGGCTGATGAACAGCCGGGCGGCGACGTCCGCGTTCGACATCCCGTCGGCGAGCAGCTGCAGGATCTCGCGCTCGCGCGAGGTCAGCATCTCGTTCTGCTCCTTGCCGGTCAGGAACGACGGCATCAGGGCCGGGTCGACGAAGCTCTCGCCGCCTGCCACCTTCTCGATCGCGCGCAGCAGGGTTGCGTGTGGCGCCTCCTTGAGGATGTAGCCCTTGGCGCCCGACTCGAGCCCGCGGCCGAGCAGGGAGCGTTCGCTGTAGGCCGTGAAGATCAGCACCGCGGTCTCGGGCGATTGCTCCTTGATCTGCTTGGTCGCCTCGAGCCCGTCCATGCCGGGCATGCGCACGTCCATGATCACGACCTGGGGCCGCCGGCGCTCCACGAGCGCGACCGCGCCGGCGCCGTCCGAGGCCTCGCCGATCACGCGCACGTGCGGCGCGCGCGAGAGCGAGAGCCGCAGCCCTTCGCGGACGACCTCGTGGTCGTCGACGATCAGGCAGGTGATCTCTTCGGGCATCGCCGGGGAAGTGTATTGCGGAACCCGGCGCTCACACGCCGAGCGTCAGCTGCACCGGCTCCGGCGGGGGTGCGAGCCTCGTCGCGCGGCGGTCGCGGACACCGTGCGTGCGGGCGAGCGCCCGCACGCGCTCGCGCACGGGATCGACTTCTGACCGAGGCAGGTAGGCACGCGCGGCGTAGAGATCCTCGTACCGCTCGAGCTGCTCCGGCCAGTCGCGCGCGAGCGCGTCCAGGAAGTGCTCCTTCGTCCCCGGCTTCAGGTAAAGGAGGTTCGCCCAGACGCCCGTCGCCCCGGCTGCACGCACGGCCTTGACGACCTCGGCGAGCTGCTCGGGGCGGTCCGAGAGCCCGGGGAGGATCGGCGCCATGCCGACGCCCGCGTCGATCCCGGCCTCGACGAGCGTCGTCAGCGCCCGCAGCCGCTGGCGCGGCGGCGCCGTGCCCGGCTCGGTCGTTCGCCAGACGTCGTCGTCGAGCGTCGGCACCGAGAACATGACGGACACCTCCGTCCGTGACGCCGCCTCCTGGAGCACGTCCACGTCACGGACGATCAGCGGTCCGCGGGTGATGATCGAGAACGGCGTCGCCGCGCGCCCGAGCACCTGGATGCACGAGCGCGTCAGGAGATACCGGCCCTCGCACGGCTGGTAGGGATCGGTCGCAGCTCCGATCGCGACGCGCTCCTTTCGCCACGAGGGCCGCGTCACCTCGCGCGACAGCAGCTCGGCGACGTTCACCTTGACGCGGATCGAGCGGCCGTAGCGGTCGTCGGCGGGCCGGTCCGCGCGCTGCTCGAAGGCGCGGACGTAACAGAACGTGCAGCGGTGCACGCAGCCGGTGTACGGGTTCAGGGACCACGCGAACGGCATCCCCTTGACGCGGTTGAGCGCGTTCCGGCACGGCTCCTCGCGGTACTCGACCCGCATCGAGACAGTATAGAACAGACGTTCGTATTAGGTCGCCGTGATTGGATGGATCGATGGATCTGCCGCTCGGCATCCGCCGGATCACGACGCCTCTCCCCACCCGGCCGGGGCACGTGCACTCGTACCTGCTCCCGGGTGAGGACGGCTGGACGCTCGTCGACACCGGGATCGGCCTCCCCGACGCGCAGGAGGTCTGGGCAGCTGCGCTCGACGGGGCGGAGGTGAGGCGGATCTTCGTCACACACTTCCATCCCGACCACGTCGGCGCGGCGGCCGACGTCGCCGAGCTCACCGGCGCGCCGGTTCATCAGGGCGCGCTCGACTACGCGCAGTGCGAGCTCGTCTGGGGGAACCCGGAGTGGCCCGAGCGGATCGCGGAGTGGTTTCTCACCCACGGCGTGCCGAGCGAGATCACCGAGGAGTTGATCGGCTCCGGCGACGTCTACCGGCCCTTCATCCGCTTCCAGCGAAACCCGGTCCTCGTCGCCGAGCGAGAGCGGCTCGACGGCTGGGAGCTCGTCGCCGCACCCGGCCACGCCGACGGGCAGATGTGCCTCGTCAAGGACGGCGTGCTCGTGTCGGCCGATCATCTCCTCGGACGCATCTCTCCGACCGTCGGCCTCTGGCCCGCGAGCCGGCCCGATCCGCTCGGTGACTTCCTCGGCGCGCTCGAGCGGACGATCGAGCTGGCGCCGGAGATCGCGCTGCCCGGGCATGGTGACCCGATTGCCGACCCGGTCGGACGCGCGCACGAGCTGATCGAGCACCACCGCGAGCGCCTCGCCTTCGCGGAGTCCACGCTGACCGACGCTCCGCGCACGGGCTACGAGGTCTCGCTCGACCTCTTCGGCCAGGAGCTGAAGCCCGCGTCGCGCCGCTTCGCCGTCGCCGAGACGCTCTCGCACCTCGAGCGGCTGGTCCTCGAGGAGCGGGCCGAAAGAGTCGAGGACGTCGGGAACGTCGCCTATACTGCGCGCCAGCTTGGACGAGCCCTCTAGTACGCACGCCCCGGAGAGCGGGGCGTCTCCCGGTCCTGGCCAGCACCACCTCCAGCCGGCGGAGCCGGCCTCCGGCGGCGCCTCGCCCCGCTGCGGGCGCTCCACGCGGCGGCTCGTGCTGAAGCACTGTTCCACCGCGTTCCGCACCCGCAGCGGCGCGCCAGGAGCGGGAGACAGTGAGCGACACCCTCCGCATCCTCGCGATCTTCCTGCTCGTGCTCGGGAACGCGGTCTTCGTCGCGGCCGAATATGCGCTCGTGACCGCGCGGCGCACGCGGCTCGAGCCGGACGCAGTGGCCGGTAGCCGAAGTGCGCGCGCCGCGCTCGACCTGATGGACCACCCGGTCAAGTTCATCGGCACGGTTCAGATCGGAATCACCGTCTTCGGGATCGCGCTCGGCGCTGTCGGCCAGCCGCTTCTGACCAGTTACATGGACGGGCCGCTTTCGTATGGAATCGCCTACGCGCTCGCGTTCCTGCTCCTCACCTATCTCAGCGTCACCCTCGGCGAGCTCGTCCCGAAGGCCCTCGCCTTGCAGAAGGCGGAGGCGATCGCCAAGACGCTCGCGCTTCCGCTCGAGATCCTGCAGGGGATCGTGAAGCCGTTCACCTGGCTGCTCCAGGTCTCGGCGAACGCGGTTACACGACTCTTCGGTGTCACGCCGGCGCCCGCGGGCGAACTTGCCCACACCGAGGAGGACATCCGCCACATCGTCGCGGGCGCCGAGGACGCAGGCGTGATCGCGACGACCGAGGAGGAGATGCTCTACAAGGTGTTCGACTTCGCGGACAAGGAAGTCCACGAGGTCATGGTTCCGCGACCGCAGGTGGTCGCGATCTCGATCGCGATGCCGACCGAAGAGGCGCTAGCAGCGCTGCTCGAGTCGCCCTTCACGCGCTATCCGGTCTACCGCGACTCGCTCGACGAGATTGCCGGGATCCTGCACGTGCGCGATCTCTTCACAGCCCTCCACGACCGCGGGATCGCGAACGTCGTCCTCGACGAGCTCTTGCGGCCCGTGTACATCGTCCCCGAGACGAAGGACCTGGCCGCGCTCCTCGCCGAGTTCCGCAAGAAGAACCAGCACATGGCGATCGTCGTGGACGAGTACGGCGCGATGCAGGGAATCGTCACCCTCGAGGACCTGCTCGAGGAGATCGTCGGCGAGATCGAGGACGAGTTCGACCTGCCGGACGAGTCGATCGAGCGGATCGACGAGACGCACATCCGCATCGACGGCACCTTCCCGATCGACGACTTCAACGAGCAGTTTCAGACCGAGATGGAGGTCGAGGACTACCACACGATGGCCGGCTACGTCTTCGGCCTGCTCGGGCAGGCGCCGGAGATCGGCGACGAGGTGACGACCGACGGCCTCGTGCTGCGGGTCGTCGAGGTCGAGGGCTCGCGGATCCAGCGGCTCGAGGTCGAGTTCCGCGAGGCCCTGCCGCCGGCCGAAGCGCTCGAGGGGTAACGACGTCGTTACTCGGCCCAGAACGCCGCGAAGGCGGCAGGGTCGCTGGGCAGGGCCAGCACCTCCGTCACGTAGCCGTCGCGGATCGTGAAGAGCAGCAGCTGGTCGATGTCGATCGTGCGGCCGTCTCGCTCGCCACGAGCCCGGTAGAGGCCTGCGCCGCGCTCCTCGCTCGCGAGCGCGTCGATGAAGGTCGACCGGTAGGTGCCGTCGGTCAGCTTCGGCAGGCTGGCGAGGAAGCGGAAGATTGCGGTGCGGCCCCGGTAGGTGCCCGACATGACGCCCCCGCCGGGCACGTGCCAGACGGCGTCCTCGGCGAAGCACTCACGGAGCGCGAATCCCTCCTTGCTCGCGAATGCCTCCATGATCCGGCGGACAAGCGCGGTGTTGGCCTCGACGCTCATCGCTCCGCCCAGCGGTCGAGCAGCCCGGCCACGTGGTGGCGTTGGGCGTCGGTGAAGTCCATCTGCCCGAGCAGTCGCCGGGCCTCGTCCGGGTCGTCGTTGGCGACCGCCGCCTCGAGGCGCTCGCGCCAGGGCGTCGGCTCGCGCAGCTGCCGGCGCAGCCAGCGGAGGAGGCTGACGCTTGCCTGGTCGGTCATCGCCGGTGAGGCTACTACGGCCTCGCGGCGTCGCCGACCTCGAACAGCAGCTCGAGATAGCGGCGGAGCTGGGTCAGCTGGCCGCGGAGAAGCGACGGGTCGCGCAGGGTGCGAGCGAGGATGAACCCGCCCTCGAAGACTGTGAAGGCGAGGTCCGCCAGCGCCGTCACGTCGACCGGGACGCGCGGTGGATGAAGCGCGATCGCGGCCTCCAGCTTTCGAGCGAGCAGCTCCCGCGCGGCGAGCACCGCATCCTCGATCGTCGAATGCACGTCGCCGGCGACGAGCTGCCGTTCGTAGACGAACGACACGTAGAGGCAACCCGCCTGTTCGCTCACGAGCTCGCTCGCGGCTTCCTCGAAGAGCGAGACGAATCTGATCAGCTGCTCGGCGGGGTCGTCGCTCGCAGCCTCTGCTGCGGCCATGAACTCTGCCTGGATCGCCAGGTCGGACCGGGCGTACCGCTCGATCAGCGCCTGCCCGAGCTGATCCTTCGAGGGGAAGTGGTGAAAGAAGGCGCCCTTCGACGTGTCGGCGGCCTCGAGCACGGCGTCGACGGTCGTCGCGGCGAAGCCGCGGTCGATCACGAGGCGTTGCGCCTCGTCGAGAATTCGCTCACGTGTCGCGGTGCCGTCTCTTGGCATTTGATCCAGACTAGCCGGTCTGCTATAACAGACTAATTAGTCTACTACAGAGAGGAGTGGTTCTGGTGACCACGAAGCAGTTCGACCAGACGCGTGCCGAAGCGTTCGCCGACCGAATGGTGGATGTGATCAACGGCGCAGGCCTCGGCTTGATGACGTCCGTGGGTCATCGCACCGGCCTGTTCGACGTGCTCGCCGCAGGCGGGGCGATGACGTCCGACGAGCTCGCCGCGGAAGCGGGCTGTAACGAGCGGTACGTGCGCGAGTGGCTTGGCGCGATGACCGTCGGGAGGATCGTCGAGCACGACCCGGAAGCGGGTACGTACGAGTTGCCCGCCGAGCACGCCTCGTTCCTGACGCGGGCCGCGTCTCCCGACAACCTCGCCGTTACGACGCAGTACATCGCCGTGCTCGGCTCGGTCGAGGACGAGATCGTGCGGTGCTTCGTCGAGGGAGGAGGAGTTCCGTACGAGCGGTTCGCCCGCTTTCACGACGTGATGGCGGAGGAGTCGACACAGTCGACGATCAGCGGGCTCGTTGACCAGATCCTGCCGCTCGTCCCGGGCCTGGCCGAGCGGCTCGACGACGGCATCCGCGTCGCGGATCTCGGGTGTGGACGTGGACTCGCTCTCGCGGAGCTCGCTGAGCGCTATCCGCGGAGCACGTTCACCGGCTTCGACCTCAGCGCGGATGCAATCGCATCGGCACGCGCGCATGCGGAGTCACGCGGTCTGTCGAACCTGAGCTTCGAGGCGCGCGACCTGACGACGTTCGACACCGACGCCGAGCCGGGATCGTTCGACCTCGTGACAACGTTCGACGCCGTGCACGATCAGGCCTCGCCGCGCGCACTCCTCGCCGGCATTCACCGTTCGCTCGCCGACGACGGCGTTTATCTGATGCAGGACATCGACGGGCACTCGCACCACCACGCCGACCTCGACGTTCCGCTGGCGCCGTTCCTCTACACGATCTCGTGCATGCACTGCATGACCGTCTCGCTCGCGCAGGGTGGCGAGGGACTGGGTGCGATGTGGGGCATGGAGCTCGCCGAGCGCCTCGTTCGAGAGGCCGGCTTCAGCTCGTTCGAGGCAACACGTCTGGAGCACGATCCGGTGAACGTCTACGTGGTGGCCCGCCCGTAATCGAGATAATCCCGCGATGAAGGAGATCCTTCCGGAGCTGGAGCGGTGGCAGGAGGCGGGCGAGCGCATCGTCCTCGCCACGGTCGTCGCCAACCGCCGCTCGGCGCCGCGGCCGGTCGGCTCGAGCCTGGCGATCTCGGAAAGCGGCAAGCTCTGCGGCTCGGTGTCGGGCGGCTGCGTCGAGGGCGACGTCGTCGAGCAGGCGCGTGAGGTCTTCGAGAGCGGCGAGCCGAAGCTGCTCTCGTACGGGATCAGCGACGAGCAGGCGTGGGCCGTCGGCCTCCCATGCGGCGGCGAGATCGACGTCTTCGTCGAGCGCCTGTGATCCGCCGGCTGCTGGAGTTGAAGCGCGACGGCGGCCGCGCCGTCGTCTTCACGGTCATCGAGGGCGACGGGCTCGGCTCGAAGCTGCTCGTCGTCGAACGGGGCGAGACGACCGGTGACGGGCCGGCGGAGCTCGCCGGTCACGCGGCCGAGCTGATCCGCGGCGGCCGCAACCGCACGCTCGAGGTCGACGGCCGCACAGTGTTCTGCGAGGTGTACGGGCCGCCGCCGCGCCTCTTCGTCTACGGCGCCGTCGACACGGCCGAGTCGCTCGCCGCCGCGGCGAAGCTGCTCGGCTGGACGACGGTCGTCGCGGACGCGCGCGCCAAGTTCGCGACGCAGGAGCGGATGCCGAGCGCCGACCAGCTGGTCGTCGCCTGGCCCGAGGAGGCCTTCGCCCGGGTTGCGCCAGACCACGCGACCGCGATCGTGATCCTCACACACGACGACAAGTTCGACCTGCCCGCACTCGAGCTCGCGCTCGCGAGCGACGCGTTCTACGTCGGCCTGATCGGCGGCCGGCGCAACCAGGAGCGGAAGCGCGAGCGGCTGCGCGAAGCGGGCATCGGCGAGGAGCAGCTGGAGCGAATCGCCGGCCCGTGCGGCCTCGACATCGGCGCCGACTCCGTTCCGGAGACCGCGCTGTCGATCCTCGCCGAGGCGCTGGCCGCTCGAAATGGGCGGACAGGCGGGCCGCTCAGCCGCTCCACCCAGCGCATTCACGCATGACGCGCACAGCCGTCGTCACCGGCGCTGCGCGCGGGCTGGGAGAGGCGATCGCGCGGCGGCTGGCGGCGGACGGCGACCGAGTCCTCCTCGCCGACCTCGACGTAGAGGGGGCGGCACGGGTCGCCGGCGAGATCGGAGCCGAAGCGGTCGAGCACGACGTCCGCAGCCTCGAGTCGTGGGAGCGCCTGCTCGCGCAGACCGGCAAGGTGAACGTGCTCGTCAACAACGCCGCTCGCACCGAGCTCCGGTCATTCTGGGAAATCGACCTCGAGGAGTGGGACGACGTGCTGGCCACGAACCTCCGCGGGACGTACCTGGGGTGCCGCGTGCTCGGCGCGCACATGCGCGACCGCGGCTCGGGCCGGATCGTCAATCTCGCCTCCGTCGCGGGCCAGGCGAGCAGGGCGGTTACCGGCGTCCACTACGCCACCTCGAAGGCGGCGATCATCGCGCTGACCCGGCATGCCGCAACGGAGCTCGCCGGGTCGGGTGTGACCGTGAACGCCATCGCGCCTGCCGCGATCGACGGGCCGATGGTGGCGACCGTCGCACCCGAGCGGATCGAAGCGATGCTGAAGACGATCCCGGTGGGCCGATTGGGCCGGCCGGAGGAGGTCGCTGCTGCGGTCGCCTACCTCGCGTCCGACGCCGCGGGCTTCATCACGGGCGCGACACTCGACGTCAACGGCGGGATGTTGATGCGATGAAGACGCGCGCTGCCGTCATGTTCGAGCCCGGGCGACTCGAGCTGCGCGAGCTCGACCTGGCCGAGCCGCGGGCGGGCGAGATCGTCGTCCGCATGAGCGCGGTCGGGGTCTGTGGCACCGATCTGCACTCCTACAAGGGCGAGTGGGACCGCCCGACGCCGATCGTGCTCGGACACGAGGGCGCCGGCGTGGTCGAGGCAGTGGGCTCCGACGTCGAAGCGGTACGGGCGGGCGACCGCGTCGTCCTCTCCTGGGCGCCGGCGTGCGGCGTGTGCGGCCCGTGCCGGCGCGGCCGGCCGGCGGCATGTGGCCCGCTCGCGTCGGCGATCGGGCGCGGCACGCTGCTCGACGGGAGCACCGGGATCTCGCTCGACGGCGACATGGTGTACCGGGGCACGGCGACCGGTGCGCTGGCGGACCGCGTCGTCGTCGCACAGGGCGCCGCGCTGGCGCTCGGCGACGACGTGCCGATGGAGCAGGCCGCCCTGCTCGGCTGCGCCGCGCTGACCGGTGTCGGCGCCGTGCTCAACGCCGCCCGCCCGGAGCCGGGATTCACGGCGCTCGTGATCGGCGCCGGCGGCGTGGGCCAGTTCGTCGTCCAGGGCGCGCGCATCGCCGGTGCGGCCGAGATCCTGGTCGTCGATCCCGTCGAAGCGCGGCGCGAGCAGGCACGGGCGATGGGCGCCACACGAACGTGTGGGCCGGAAGATGTGCGCGAAGCGGTGCAGGCCCTCGACCTGGAGGGCGTCGACTACGCCTTCGACGCTGTCGGCGCCGCCGCGACGACGAAGCTCGCCCTGCGTTGGACGCGCGGCGGCGGCACGGCGGTCGTCGTCGGGTTGCCCGCCGGCGGCGAGAAGCTCGAGCTCGATCCCTTCGAGTTCTCGAACCGGGAAAAGACCCTCACCGGCACGATCTACGGCTCGGAGGATCCTGCGATCGCATTGCCACAGCTGCTCGGCCTGGCTCGCTCTGGCGAGCTCGAGTTGGCCGGACTCGTCGGGCCGTCGTTCCCGCTCGACCGCGCCGACGACGCGTTCCGCGCGAGCCTCGGCGGCGAGCCGGGCCGCGTGCTCGTGACGCCTTAGCGTGTCACTATCCTCCCGGCGATGACCTCGCTCTCGCTGTACGAGGATCTGCTGGCGCCAGGGGAGAAGCTGGCGCTCGCCGCGGGCGGCCGAATCGTCTACGTCGCCTCCGGCGAGTTGTCGAGCCTGCACGCGGGCACCGCCGCGTTCGGCGCCGACGAGGCAGACCTCGAGGCGGGCCGGGACGGCGCCACCGTGCTGCGCTGGGAGCTGACCGAGTGGTCGGTCGACGACGCCAAGCTCTCGGCGCACGTCGAGCTCGACCCATGGGGCGACTACGCGATGCGCTGCGAGCGCGACGGCGGTCCCGCCGCCGGGCCCGGGATCGGCTGCGTCCTGCGCGGCGAGCTGTCGGTGGACGGGGAAGTCGTGCAGCCGTTCGGCGCTTTCGTCGAGCCGGCCGACGTCGCCGGGCGCGGCTCGTTCGTCCGCGTCGTGCTCGTTCCCGTCGACGAGTCGAACGGGGACGCGCTGGCACAGGGGTCGATCCACCTGTGAGGCGACTTGCGCCGCTCCTGGCCGCCCTCATGCTCGCAGCCTGTGGCTCGAACGAGGACGGCGACGATGCCGCCGCCTCGCAGCCCGAGACGGTGACCGTCACCGAGACTGCGACCGTCCCGGCCACCACGGAGACGACCCCGGAAGTCGAGTGCTCGACCGCCGGCCTGAGGCTGACGCTGCCCGAGCAGGAACTGCCGGCCGCAGTCGCCGACGTCCGGAGGCGGGTCTTCGACGCCGCCGTCGCGTGCGACTACGACACGCTCGAAGAGATCGCGCTGGAGCAGGGCGAGGGCTTCACGTTCAGCTATGGCGGCGGCACCTCCGCGGCGGAGTACTGGCGGCAGGTCGAGGAGAGCTCGAGCGAGGAGCCGAAGCCGATGCGGGCGCTCGCGACGATCCTGGCGATGCCCTCCACCCGGAACGAGAGCGGCTCGTACGCCTGGCCGACCGCCTACAGCGAGTCGCCCACCGACGAGGCCTGGCAGGCGCTGGTCGACTCGGGGCTGTACCCCCAGGACCAGATCGACCAGATGCAGGCGGCCGGGATGTACCTCGGCTACCGCACGGCGATCACCGCCGACGGCGACTGGCAGTTCTTCGTCGCCGGCGACTAGCTAGAAGTACTTCACGAGCCGGGCGCCGTGACCGCACTCGCGGTGCTTGACGCCGCAGCGGCGGCAGGTCCAGTGCTCCCAGACGATCCACTTCAGATGCTGGAGCTCCAGCGCGATCAGCGCTACGCACCAGAGCAGGGCCTGTCCGTCACTCATCCGCCTAGGTTGTCGGTTCCGGCACCCTCCAATCAATAGGCCGGGTGGCCGGTTCTGCCAGGCTGGAGGTCCTAGTCGATGCGCTCGTAGGCCGGCAGCGTCAGGAACTCGACGAACTCGTCACCGAGCGCGACCTGGGCGAAGAGCTCTTGCGCCTCCGTGTAGTCGCCGTCCAGCTTCGCGACCTCTTCCTCGATCGCGGCCTCGACGTCCGTGCGCGCGACCTCGCCGTGTTGCAGCCACTGCCACACCTGCGACCGCGAGATCTCGGACGTCGCCGCATCCTCCATCAGGTTGAAGATTGCGACCGCGCCCGAGCCCTGCAGCCACGCCGCGAGATACTGGATCCCGACCGAGACGTTGTTGTGCAGGCCCGCCATCGTGATCTCGCCCGGCGTCGACGCGACGTCGAGCAGGTCGGCTGCGGTCGACCTCACATCCGGCCGCTGGCGCTCGACCTGGTTCGGCCGCTCGCCGAGGACGCGGTCGAAGATCTCCATCGCCACCGGCACGAGGTCGGGATGGGCGACCCAGGTGCCGTCGAAGCCCTGCCCGGCCTCGCGCTCCTTGTCCTCGCGCACCTTCGCGAGCGCGGCCTCGTTCACCTCCGCGTCGCGCCGCGAGGGAATGAACGCCGCCATTCCGCCCATCGCGTGGGCGCCGCGCGCGTGGCACGTCTTCACGAGCAGCTCCGTGTAGGCGCGCATGAACGGGACAGCCATCGTCACGTCCGCCCGGTCGGGCAAAACGAACTCGGGCCGGTGGCCGAGCTTCTTGATCACGCTGAAGATGTAGTCCCAGCGGCCGGCGTTCAGTCCGGCCGAGTGCTCGCGCAGCTCGTAGAGGATCTCGTCCATCTCGAACGCGGCGAGAATCGTCTCGATCAGGACGGTCGCCTTGATCGTCCCCTGCGCGACGCCGAGCTCGTCCTGCGCCCAGGTGAAGACGTCGTTCCAGAGCCGCGCCTCCAGGTGCGACTCGAGCTTGGGGATGTAGAACCATGTACCGCCCCGCGCATGGTTGCGGAAGAAGTAGAGGCCGAAGTCGAAGAGACTGGCCGAGATCGGGGCGCCGTCGACCTCGAAGTGCCGCTCCTCCAGGTGCCAGCCGCGGGGCCGGACGAGCAGCGTCGCCGTCTCCTCGTTCAGGCTGTACTGCTTCTCGCCCGTATCGAGGGAGATCGTCCGCTCGAGCGCGTCGGTCAGGTTGACCTGCCCGTCGATGCAGTTCTGCCAGGTCGGCGAGTTCGAGTCCTCGAAGTCGGCCATGAACATCCTGGCGCCTGAGTTGAGCGCGTTGATCACCATCTTCCGGTCGACCGGCCCCGTGATCTCGACGCGACGGTCCTGCAGCTCGGCCGGCACCGGCGCGACGCGCCAGTCGCCGTCGCGGACGTGCTTCGTCTCGGGCAGGAAGTCGGGCAGCTCGCCGTCCCGCAGCCGCTGCGCCCGTTCGTGTCGCGCGGCCAGCAGCTCGCGACGGCGCGGGCCGAAGCGCCGCTCGAGCTCCGTGAGGAACTCGACCGCGTCGGCCGGTGAGGACGTCGTCCGCCATGCCGGGACTCTACGGCGTCACGGTCAGCAGGCGGTCGCCGGCCACGTCGGCGAGCCGGGTCTCGCGTCCGCCCGGGTAGCGGACGATCAGCTCGGCGACCCGGGTCGCGGCGCCGAGGCCGAAGTGGACGCGCGGATCCTCCGAAGAGAGATAGCTGCTGCCGGCTCGGACCTCGCGCACGAGGCGCCGTCCGCCCGGCAGAACGGCCGTGACCACGGTGCCCGGGGCGAAGCGGCCGAGCTTCACCTCCAGCCAGTGGCCTGCGGCGCCGTCGTTCCGGAGCAGGATCAGCCGGCCGCCGATCGAGTTGACCGCGACGTCGAGGTCGCCGTCGTTGTCGTAATCCGCGGCGGCAAGGCCGCGGCCGTTGCTCGGCCGGATCGCGTCGACGCCGACGGCGGCACCGGCATCGGCGAACTCGCCGCGACGCCCCTCGCCGGTCAGGTTCTCGAGCACCTGGATCCGCTCGGCGTCCTTCGCCAGGCTCTCGACCGGGATCGCACCGTTCGCGAGCACGAGATCGAGGTTGGTGTCGAGGTCGAGGTCGACCCACGACACGCCCCAGCCCGTGTAGTCGGTCCCGAGCGCCGGCGCGAAATCGGGCCGTGCGTCGGCGAAGGCTGCCGGCGAGCTGCGGTAGGCAGCGTGCAGCTGCTTGCGCGAGTTGGTCACGAACAGATCCTCGCGGCCGTCGAGGCTGTAGTCGGCGGCGGCGATGCCCATGCCCGCGTTCGGGTCGTCGACGCGCTTGCGGCTGCCGCGCTCGACGAAGCGGAAGCCGAGCCCGTCCGGCCGCGCGACGTTCAGATAAAGCCGGTTCGGGTCGAGATCGTTCGCGACGTAGAGGTCGAGCCGGCCGTCGTCGTCGACGTCGCTGAAAACCGCCCCGAGCCCGTGGTCGGCCTGCGTCGGCTCGAGGCCGGCCAGCTTGCCGACCTCGCGGAACCGGGAGCGCCCCTTCCGGTCCGTACCCAGGTTGAGATAGAGGCGGTCGCGCACCGCGGCGACATTGGACGGGAAGCCGCCGGCGGCGCCGGGCATCGGCACGCTCGGGTCGGCGTAGCCCGCAACGAAGAGATCCGGGCGGCCGTCGCCGTTGACGTCGGCGACCGCGGCACCGCTGTGCCAGCCCGGCTCGTTGATCCCGGCCGCGCGGGCGCCTTCGGTGAAGGTGCCGTCGCCGTTGCCCCAGAGCAGCGCGTCGTAGCCGTTGGTGGCGGCGTTGTAGCCGGCCGTCGTCACGAACAGATCCGTGTTGCCGTCCAGGTTGAAGTCCGCCGCGACGCAGCCGTTACCGCGGAGCTCGAGGTCGGCCCCCGAACGGCGGCTCACGTCCACGAAGCGGCCGCCGACGTTGTGGAAGAGCGCGCTCCGCGGGAGCCCGCCGCGTTCCGTCCATGCGACGTAGTCCTCGTCGCCGTAGGCGTTGACGACGAAGAGGTCGAGCCGGCCGTCGTCGTCGTAGTCGAGCCAGCAGAGGCCGCCGCCCATCATCGCCGCCTCCTCGTGCGTGATCCCGAACCGGAAGGCCGAGTGTCTGAAGTCGAGCCCGACCTCGGCGGCGACGTCCAGAAGCCGCACGCCACCGAGGTCGTCGGAGCTGGCGACCTGGGCTGCTGTTCCGCGCGCAGCGGAGATCAGGTAGCGGCCGTCCTTCAGCACGAGCTCGAAGGTCTTGGCGAACGGCATCGTCTTGCCGCCGCGTTCCACCGTTCCTGCCGTGGTCGCGACGACGAGCGGCGGCGACTGGCCGTCGCCGGGCTCGAGGCTGACCCGGACGCGCGCGACGGAGTGGCGTGGGACGTCCGTGCCGCGTGCGGCCCCGTCGATCTGCCGCCAAAGCGCGGCGAGGCGGGCGCCGTCGGCGCCCGCCGTCGCGCGAGCTCGGTTGCGAAGCCGAAGCGCCTCCGACTCGTTCTCGAGGTCGGCGACGAGGTCGAGCGCGATCCGTTCCGCCGTCCGCCGGTCGATCGGCGCGATCCCCGGCGCCGTCCGGACGCTGACGTCGGGAAGCTCGCCGGCGGGCGCCGGGAGCACCCGCGCCTCCGCACTCGAGCGGGCCGGAATCCCGGCGACGACGAGCAGGCTGACGAACGCGACCGCTCCGGCGAGCGCCGCCGCCCCGACGCTGCGGCTCGACCAGTGGCGCCGGCGCAGGGCGGCTCCGGTCAGCTCGAGCACGGGTCGCGCCGCGCAGACGAGCGTGAGGGCGGCGAGCAGTGCGACCTTCGAGCCGAACTCGGTCGTCTGGGGAGCGATCAGCAGCGCCGCGAGTAACCCGATCGCGACGGCGTAAGACCCGGCGGCCGGCCTTCCCGGCCGGGATCGTCTTCGGGTCGGTGATCATGAAGAAGAGGAAGACGAGGATCTCGGGCGAGAACGCGAGCACCCGCCAAAACTCCCAGTCGCTCACCGGGCCGACGTGCCAGCGCGCGGTCATGTCGTGCCCGCTCGCCGCGAGGACGGCGATCGACGCTGCAAACGTGACCCAGAAGGTGACGGCGATCGAGAGCAGGCGCAGCCGCCGGAGAATCGCGAAGCCGCCGCCGACGATGATCGCGAGAGCAAGGGCGAGCCAGAACGACATCGGCCCCCACCAGAACTCGAGCGGGTCGGCGAGCTCGGGGCCGAGCAGCAGGAAGCAAAGGACGAGTCCGAAGTTCGAGGGGTTGAAGATATGCCCGCCCCGGAACTGGATCAGGTGCTTCGAGAGCAGCGACACGGCCGCTGTCCCGGCGAAGATCCACCAGCCGTGCATGCTCCACCAGTCGCCGTGCTCGGTTCCGGGCACGCGGAGGATGAAGGCGACGCCGTTCCCGGTCAGGAGCGCGCTCGCGGGCCAGAGGATCACGTGCTGGCGCCGGAAGGCGATCCCCATTTCCAGCACTGCGCAGGTGAGCAGCGAGACGAGGATCTGCGCGATCGAGAGCCGGAAGTCGAACGCCACCTGCCCGAGCACCTGCAGCGAGACGATCACCGCCGCGAGGTGCAGGCGGGGATCGCGCAGCGACGGCAGCAGGACCGGATAGGACGTGCCTCGGATCCGCAGCGTCGGCTTGCCGGCGCCGATCATCGCGGGCGCGCTCACGGAAACCATGTTATGGCGTCGTGCGAGCAACGCCTAGCTGCCAGGTTGACTGTGCCTGGCGACGGGTTTAGTTTGGTCGCGGGCTTGACGCCGGGGGAATCGTGCCCGTTCGACTCTTTGAGAAATCCGAACGGATGGAGGGAACCGATCGTGAGGAAACTCGTCATTACGCTCGTGATTGCAGCCATGACGGTGAGCGTCACCGTCACAGCTGCCGTAGCGAAGCCGACCAAGAAGGCAGGAGGCAACGCTGACATCTGCGTCCTGCTGCCGGATCCGAAGTCGTCGGTGCGCTGGGAGACGCAGGACCGGCCGGCGCTCGTGGCAGCGTTCACCAAGGCGGCGTCTCATACGTGATCACCAACGCCGACGGCAGCGCGCAGAAGCAGAAGACGCAGGCCGACCAGTGCCTCGCCAACGGCGCCAAGGTCGTCATCCTCGTCTCGCTCGACAAGGGCTCCTCGATCGCGATCGAGGCCGCTGCACGGTCGAGGCAGGCGCAGGTGATCGAGTACGACCGCCAGGTGATCGGCGGCTCGGCCGCGATCTACATCTCGTTCGACGGCCGCGCCGTCGGCGTCCTGCAGGGCAAGGGCGTCGTCGCCGGCCTGAAGGCGAAGGGCACGTATCTCGAAGAAGCCGGTCGTCGCCGAGCTGCACGGCGGCCAGACCGACAACAACTCGTTCCTCTTCAAGAGCGGCTACGAGTCGATCCTGAACCCGTTCTACAAGAACGGGACGCTCAAGAAGGGCCCGCAGCAGTTCACGCCGGGCTGGGACAACCAGAAGGCGGGGACGATCTTCGAGCAGATGCTCGTGAAGACGAAGAACAACATCCAGGGCGTCGCAGCGGCCAATGACGGGCTCGCGAACGCCGTCGTCGTCGCACTCAAGGCGCGCAAGCTGAAGCCGATCGCGCTCAGCGGCCAGGATGCGACCCCGCAAGGTGTCCAGAACATCATCTCGGGGTGGCAGACGATGACCGTCTGGAAGGACACGCGGAAGCTGGCGACCGCGTCCGCGAACGCAGCGATCGCGCTCTCGAAGGGCCAGAAGCCCAAGCAGACCGGGACGGTGGCGAACGGCAGCAAGCGGCTGCCCGCCTTCATCATCCCGCCCGTGTCGATCACGAAGACCAACTACAAGCAGCTGTTCAACGGCTACTTGAAGCGGTCGGAAGTCTGTCGCGGCACGTACGCGCAGTACTGCAAGTAGGAGCACGTTGGATGGGGGGACTCGTCCTCTGGGACGGGCCCCCACCATCCTTCTGCAGCTATGACGACCGCCTCGGCACCGTCGCCCTTCCTGGAGCTCCACGGGATCTCGAAGAGCTTCGGGTCGGTTCAGGCGCTCTCCGAGGTCGAGTTCGAGGTCCGGCAGGGCGAGGTGATGGCTCTCGTCGGCGACAACGGCGCCGGCAAGTCGACCCTGATCAAGTGCGTCGCCGGGATCCACACGCCGGACGACGGTGAGATCGTCGTCGACGGCGAGACGGTGCACATCCACTCGCCGAAGGACGCCTCCAAGCTCGGGATCGAGGTCGTCTACCAGGACCTCGCGCTCTGCGACAACCTCGACGTCGTCCAGAACATGTACCTCGGCCGCGAGGCCCGCGACTGGCTCCACCGGCTCAAGGAGCCGGTGATGGAGGCGAAGACGGCCGAGACGATGAAGAGCCTCGCGGTGACGACGATCCGCTCGATCCGCCAGCCGGTCGCCACGCTCTCGGGCGGCCAGCGGCAGTCCGTCGCGGTCGCGCGAGCAGTGATGTGGAACTCCCGGCTCGTGATCCTCGACGAGCCGACGGCGGCGCTGGGCGTCGCCCAGACCCAGCAGGTGCTCGAGCTCGTCGAGCGCCTTGCCAACCAAGGGCTCGCGGTCGTGCTGATCTCGCACAACCTTCACGACATTTTTGCGGTCGCGGACCGGATCACCGTGCTCCGGCTGGGTCGCAGCATCGCCGTCTACGACCGCAAGGAGACGACGCAGCAGGCGGTCGTCGAGGCGATCACCGCCGGCGTCCCGACCAAGGTCTCGGGGATCGCGCAGACCGCTCCGGAGCCGCCGGCATGAGCGTCGACGCACCCGCGGCCGCGATCGAGGCCGGGCAGGAGAGCTTGGGTCAGCGGATCGTCGACAACATCCGCGGCGGCAATCTCGGCAGCTGGCCCGTCCTGATCGGGCTCGTGATGATCGTGATCTTCTTCTCCTTCAAGGCCGACAACTTCCTCAGCCCCGGCAACTTCAGCAACATCATCACGCAGATGGCCGGCGTCACCCTGCTGGCCTACGGCGTCGTCTTCGTGCTGCTGATCGGCGAGATCGACCTCTCGATCAGCTACATCAGCGGCATCGCCGGGGTCGTCGTCGCGAAGCTGACGATTCCGGACGGGAACGAGGTGGCGGGCCTGGTGGCGATCGTCCTCGCCGTCGCCGTGTGTGCCGCGATCGGCGCCTTCCAGGGCTCGTTCGTCGCCTTCATCGGCGTGCCGGCGTTCGTCGTCACGCTTGCCGGCTACCAGATCTGGCAGGGGGTGATCCAGGAGGCGATTGCTGAGGAGGGCGTGATCGTGATCCAGGACACGACGGTGAACAACACCGCCAACTACTTCTTCTCGAAGAGGGCCGGCTGGATCCTCGCCGCGGTCGCCTGCGGGGTCTACATCGCCAGCATCGTCGCCGCGTTCGTCTCGCACCGCCGCCACGGCGTCCCGGTTCGCGACCCTTGGCTGCTACGTGGCGAAGGCGATTGCCGTCTGCGCCGTCGCCGTCGTCGTCGTCGTGATCAGCAACCGGGACCGCGGCGTTCCGTTCGTGCTCGCTGCTGATGATCGCGTCGCTGCTCGTCCTGACCTTCGTCGCCAAGCGGACGACCTTCGGCCGCCACGTCTACGCGGTCGGCGGCAACGCCGAGGCCGCCCGCCGCGCGGGTATCAACGTCGCCCGCGTCCGGATCGATCGTCTTCATGATCTCCGGCGCGATGGCAGGGCTCGGCGGCGTCGTCCTCGCCGCGCGCCTGAACAGCGTCGACCTGAACGCGGGCGGCGGCACGCTCCTGATCGACGCGATCGCGGCGGCCGTTATCGGCGGCACGAGCCTCTTCGGCGGCCGCGGCGAAGTCAAGGACGCGCTCTTCGGCGCCCTCGTGATCGCGACGATCGCGAACGGCCTCAACACGCTCAACCTGACGCAGGGCGTGATCTTCATCACCACCGGCGCGATCCTGCTCTTCGCCGTCACCCTCGACACGATCCTCCGCCGGCGTCAGCGCAAAGCGGGTCGTTAACGGTACTCGACTGGGACGCGCGTTCCGGACTCGCCGGAGCGGACGATCGCGTCGCAGACCTCAGCGGCCCGGTAGCCGTCCTCGAAGGTCGCGCCGTACGGAGCGACGTCCGTGTCCTCCGCGATCGCGCGCAGCAGGTGGAGCGCCTCGTGCGTGAACGTGTCGCCCCAGCCGACGATGTGGCCGGGCGGCCACCAGAGATCCCAAAACGGGTGGTCGGCCTCGGAGACGAGCACGGTCTTGAAGCCGCGGGCGCGGTCGCCGTCGGCCCGGAAGACCTGGAGCTCGTTCAGGCGCTCCATGTCGAACGCGAGCGAGCCTTTCGAGCCGTTGATCTCCCACTGGAGCGCGTTCCGGCGGCCGAGCGCGAGCCGCGTCGCCTCGAGCGTGCCGACCGGGCCGTTCTCGAACTGAACCGCCGCTTCGAGCGCGTCGTCGACGCGCCGCCCCGGCAGGAAGGTGTGGACGAAGCCGGCGACGGTCGCGATCTCGCCGACGAGAAAGCGTGCGAGGTCGATCACGTGCGTGCCGAGGTCGCCGAGTGCGCCCGAACCGGCCTCGTCCGGCTGGAAGCGCCACGTGTCGAGGCTCGGGTCGTCGCCCCAGTCCTGCAGGTACCGGCCGCGGAAGTGGCGGATCTCGCCGAGCTCGCCGGCCTCGATCAGCTCGCGGGCGAGCCGGACGGCCGGCACAAAGCGGTAGTTGAAGCCACAGAGGTGCTTGACGCCGGTCGCCTCGACGCGCTGCCAGATCTCGTAGCTCTCGTCTGCGTCGCGGCCGAGCGGCTTCTCGCAGAGGACGTGCTTGCCCGCCTCGGCGGCGGCGATCGTCGGCTCGGCGTGGAGCGAGTTGGGGCCGCCGTTGTCGAAGAGCGTGATCCCCGGATCCGAGACGAGGTCGTGCCAGTCCGTCGTCCAGCGCTCGTAGCCGAAGCGGGCGGCGGTGTCCGCGACCGCCTGCTCGTTCCGGCCTGCGATCGCGACGAGCCGCGGCTGCAGCGGCGAGTCGAGCCGCGCGATTTCCCGGAACGCCCGCGAGTGCGCCTTGCCCATGAACGCGTAGCCGAGCATGCCGATGCCGATTTCGCCGCTCATCTGAGTGGCGTAGTGTGTCACGGTGAGGCTCGAGCAAGCGCTGGCGATCGTCGAGTCCGTCGTCGCCGAGGCGCCGGCTCCGCTGTCCGTCTTCGTCGCGGACGGGCATGGTGAGCTTGTCGCGGCGGCGACGATGGACGGCGCGGCGCCCGACACGCGCCTGAACGCCCAGCGCAAGGCCTACACGGCCGCACGCAGCGACGCCACCTCCACCCGCGACCTCGCCGCCAAGGTCAGCAGCGATCCCGCCGAGCTCGCGAGCTTCGACCCGTTCTTCACCTTCTTCCAGGGCGGCGTCGCCGCGTTCGACGGCGACCGTCGTGTCGGAGCGGTCGGAGTCAGCGGGCTGCCGGGCGAGCAGGACGATGCGGTCGCGCGGAGCGCGCTGACACGGGTGGGGCTCGCGTGAAGCTCGGACTGCTCTCCACCGCCAACATCAACACGGCGATTCTCGAAGGCGCACAGCGAGACCGACGCGGTCGACGTGGTCGCTGTCGGGAGCCGCGATGCGGCGAAGGCGCAGGCGTACGCGGCCGAGCACGGGCTCGAGCGCGGGCACGGCAGCTACGAGTCGCTCCTCGAGGATCCCGACCTCGACGCCGTCTACATCTCGCTCCCGAACGGGATGCACCACGAGTGGACGATGCGCGCGATCGCCGCGGGCAAGCACGTTCTCGTCGAGAAGCCGTACTCGCGCCGGCCGGAGGAAGCCGAGGAGGCGTGGGACGCGGCAGGCGACGCCGGTGTCGTCGTCATGGAGGCGTTCATGTACCGCCACCACCCCCAGGCGGCGCTGGCGCGCTCGCTCGTGGAGCGGGGCGCAATCGGGCGCCTGCGTCACATCCGGACCACGTTCAGCTTCCCGCTCCGCGACCTGGAGAACATCCGCATGCTGCCGGGTCTCGACGGGGGCGCGCTGATGGACGTCGGCTGCTACACCGTGAGCGGCGCCCGCTTGCTGGGCGGGGAGCCCGAGCAGGTCTACGGCGAGCAGGTGCTCGGCCCGACCGGCGTCGACGTCGACTTCTACGGCACGCTGCGCTTCCCCGGCGACGTCGTCGCGCAATTCGACGCGTCATTCACGCTCCCGCACCGCCAGCGGCTCGAGGCGGTCGGCGAGGACGGGACGCTCGTCCTCGAAGCGCCCTGGCGAGCCGACTGGGGCGGACGCGTGCTCCTCAACGGCGATCCCGTCGACGTCGAGAGCGGGAACTCGTACACGTTCGAGCTGCAGAACTTCGCCGCGGCCGTCGCGGGAGCAGCCGAGCCGCTGCTCGGGCGTGAGGATGCCGTTCAGCAGGCGCGGACGATCGAAGCGCTGTATCGCTCCGCCGAGACGGCGGAGGCCGTCACGCTCCAAGCGTGAAGACGAGCCTCGGTATCTGGGCGTTCGGCAACATGGCCACCCGCTTCAACCCGGCGGGGTACAAGCCTGAGCTCTCCGGAGCGACGACCGTCGACAAGGTGCGCACCGCCGTCGGCGGTCTCGGCGACCTGATCGACGACTACGAGTTCCACTATCCACAGGAGCTTGTCGCCCGAGAACCTCGACGACGTGCGCGAGGCGCTCGACGGGCACGGGATCTACTGCATCGCGAGCGGCCTCCACCTCGATCCGCGCTTTCAGAGAGGCGCATTCGCCTCGCCGGACGACGCGATCCGGGCGGAGGCCCTCCGGCTGACGCGTGAGGCGGTAGAGCTCGCCGCCGAGGCCGGTGCGCAGCTGATCATCTGGCCCGGGATCGAGGGCTACAACTATCCGTTCCAGACGCCGTACCAGGAGTCGTGGGCGCGCTTCGTCGACGGCGTCGGCGAGTCCGCCCAGTACGCGAAGGAGCGCGGCGTCACCGTCTTCCTCGAGCACAAGAACTCCGAGCCGGCGATGAAGATCCTGATGCGCAACGTCGGGATGACGTTGCACGTGATCCATTCACTGCGCCGGCAGGGGATCGACAACGTCACCGTCAACATGGACTGGCAGCACCTGCTGATGAACGGCGAGAGCCTGGCCGAGTACGCGGCGCTGCTGGCGGCCGAGGGGCTACTCGGCCATCAGCACGCGAATGACGGCTGGGGCAGCTTCGACGACGACAACATGGTCGGGACGATTCGTTTCATGGAGACGATCGAGCTCGCCGTGGAGCTGCGGCGGGCGGGCTACGGCCAGAACGGCGAGCGGCTCGGCTTCGACCTCTATCCCTATACCGAGGACGCCGTCGGCGCGGTCGAGCGAAGCGTGCGGCAGTGGCGGTTCATCGACGGCGTCGCCGCGAGGATCGACGACGCGGCTCTCCGCGCGGCGCAGGCGCAGAAGGACGCTGTGCGCGCGTACGAGCTGGTGTACGCCGCGCTGGGGGCGTGAGGCTCACCGGATTGGACGTCGGCACGACCGGCGTCAAGGCGATCGCGATCTCGCCGGCGGGTGAAGTGCTCGCCCGCGTCGAGCACGAGTACCCGCTCTCGACCCCGCACGCGGGCTGGGCCGAGCAAGATCCCGAGGACTGGTGGCGGGCGAGCGAGTCGGCCCTGGCCGAGCTCGGCTGGAGGAACGGCGACCCGCTCGGCTTCTCGGGCCAGATGCACGGCCTCGTCGCCCTCGGCGACGACGACGCGGTGCTGCGGCCGGCGATCCTCTGGAACGATCAGCGCACCGGCGCCGAGTGCACCGAGATCGAGGAGCGCGTCGGCCTGAGTCGTCTGATCGAGCTGACCGGAAACCGTGCGCTTGCGGGCTTCACCGCCCCCAAGCTCCTCTGGCTGCGCCGGCACGAGCCCGAGATCTACGGGCGGATCGCGCACATTCTGCTCCCGAAGGATTACGTTCGCTTCCGGCTCACCGGGGAGCGCGCGATCGACGCGGCCGACGCCTCCGGGACGCTCCTCTTCGACGTCGCGCGGCGACGGTGGAGCGAGGAGATGCTGGAGCTGCTCGAGCTGCCGTACGAATGGCTGCCCGAGGTGCACGAGAGCACGGAGATCGGCGGGGCGGGCGACCAGGCCGCGGCTGCGCTCGGCGTCGGAATCGACGGGCCTGGACGCCTGTCGGTCGTGCTCGGCACGTCCGGCGTCGTCTTCGCGGCGCTGCCGGCGTTTGTCGCCGACTCGCATGCTCGCGTGCACGCGTTCTGCCACGCAGTGCCGGACACCTGGCACGCGATGGGGGTGATGCTGTCGGCCGCAGGCTCGCTCCGGTGGCTGCGTGACGCGCTCGGTACCGACTACGACGCCCTTCTGGCCGAGGCGGCGCGCTGGGCCGCCGGGCGCCGAGGGCGTTCTCTTCGCGCCCTACCTCGCAGGCGAGCGCACCCCGCACGCCGACCCGGATGCCCGGGGGGCCTTCACTGGGCTCGCGCTTCACCACGACCGGGGCGCCCTCGCGCGCGCGGTGCTCGAGGGGGTGGCCTTCGGGTTGCGCGATTCGCTGGAGCTGCTCACCGAGCTCGGCGTCGATCCCTCGGCCGGCCGCGTCTCCGGGGGTGGGGCTCGCAGCGAGCTCTGGCTGCGAATCGTCGCGTCCGTGCTCCGGCTCCCGCTCGAACGGACGGCGGTCGAGGAGGGATCGGCCTTCGGCGCGGCGCTGCTCGGGGGCGTTGCTGCGGGCGTCTTTGCCACCGCCCACGAGGCGGTCGCCGCCTGTGTCCGCGTGCGCGACACGGTGGAACCGGAACCGAGCTGGTCAGCGGCCTCCGAAGAGGCGTACCTTCGCTATCGCTCCTTGTACCCGGCGCTGAAGTCCGTCAGGTCTTGAGCGCACGCTCGAGCGCGGCGCGGCCGTCCTCGAGCACCGGCTCGCCGTGCGAGACGAGGATGCGCTCGATCGGGAGCTCGAGGAGTGAACGAAGCTCCTGCCTGAGGACGACCGGCGCGTCTCCGTCCAGCCACGTATCCGGGCAGACCGTGATCCCGCCCTGGCCGTCGCCCAGCAGCAGGTCGCCGGTGACGAGCGTGTGGTGGTGGGGGAACCAGTAGAGCGTCTCCTCGGCGAGCGGGAACGGCAGTGCGACTACCTCGGCCGGCAGTCGGTTCCGCGCGGCGCTGTAGCGTTCCGCGAGCTCGTCGCTGCTGCGGTTGTGCCAGGGGCAGGTGAGCAGGATCGACACCGGAAGCTCTCGTCGCCTCACGTCACGGTCGAGCGCCTCGAAGAACCGGTCACGCTGCGGCGGGACGAGCGGGTCGATCAGGACGGTCGAGTCCGCCGCCTCGAAGTAGACGCAGCCGACATCTCGCTCCCAGTCCTCGTCTTCGCTCCATTCGGGATGCGGCGCCGTCCAGCGCCAGAGGCCCGGCTCGAGCTCCTCGACGTTCACCCCAGCGCGCGCGTCAGCGCTTCGCGCCCACCGGACAGCACCGGCTCACCGTGCGAGACGAGCACGCGCTCCACCGGCAGGTCGAGGAGCGGCTGCAGGAGAACGCGGAGCCGCGGGCCGTCGATGCTTCCCTTCAGGTAGCGCAGCCACGAGTCCGGGCAGACCCGCACGCCGCCCTCGCCGTCGCCGAGCAGGCGGTCGCCGGGCACGAGCGTCCGGACGTCCGGGAGCCAGAACATCGTCTCGCCCGCGCCCTGGAGCTGGATCGGCACGACCTGGCTCGGGAGGTTCTTACGGGCCCGGGAGGTCGAGGCGCCGTAACGCTCGACCACCTCTTCGCGACTGCGGCGGTGGAAGCCGAGCGTCGTCAGGACGAGCACGCGGCGGTCACGCGCGAGCTCGTCCAGCTGCGGCCAGATCTCGTCGGTCACGAGCGGATCGATCAAGACGAGCACGTCGTCGGCGAGGTAGGCGACGGAACCCACCTCGGGCGGCCAATCGGCCGGGCTGCCCGGCGCCGGGTCCGCCTCCGCTTCCGGATGAATCGACGTCCAACGCCAGAGGCCGGGGGCGAGCTCGTCCATCGTTCTCGATCATGCCACGAAGGGACGTGGTGCCGAATTTGTCCGCAAAGTGCGAGAAAATCGAAGAAGCGGCGGTTTATCCATCCGCGAGCCGCACAGGTAGATGCGTAGCAATGCTCTCTGCGGCGTATTGCGGCAGCCGGACGCTTGTTCGGCTAGGGGTTGGGTCGGCACTCTCATGTGCAGCCCTCCTCTTCGCCGCGCCCGCGTTCGCAGTCGGAGAGTTGCCGGCGGCAGTCCCGCCGGTCGCGGCACCCCCGGCCGCGTCGGTTGTGCCGGCGACGCCGACCCCACTGCCGGCGACCCCGCCCGCGTCCGCTGCTCAGCCGCCGGTCGCTCCCGCCACGCCGCCGCCGCCGGCTCCCACCGTGCCGACCGCACCCCCGGTCGTGAATGCGGTCACGACGCCGGTGACGAGCACGGTGACCAAGACGGCGACGAACCCGGTCGCGAAGGTTGCCGAGGTCGTCGCTCCCGTCGCCGCGAAGGTCGCCGACGCAACGTCGCCCGTGGCGTCCGGCGCGGCCCCGGCGATCACCAAGGTCGCGGCGAGCCTGCCGACCTCGCAGGCGGCGACCACGGCCAGCTCGCAGACCAAGACTCCGACCAAGGCGACGGTCGCGACAACCCCTGAGGCAGCTCCAAAGCCTCGTCGGGAAAGCGCAGCGCCCGCCGCGGTCGCGACGAGGTCGGTGCTCGGCAACACGCCGGACACCGACACGCTGACCCCCGCGGTCGCCCAGAGTCGGGCTCCGCAGGTCTCTCCGCCGGCGACGCGCTCCTCCGAGCCCGTGACGCCGAAGCGGGTCAATCGGGCGGGCGACACCGCGCCGGCGTTCCGTTTCCTTCCCGCGTCCCGGACGCGGCAGCCCTCGCCGAGCATCTCTCGGCCGGTGGCGCAGGTCTCGTCCGATCACCCCGCTCGCCGCGGCGAGCAGGCGGCCCTCCCGGCAGCGCTACCGCCGCTCGCACCCGCGACCCCGGCTCGTCGGCGGCGCTGTGTCGGGTAGCGGCGCGTCCGCCGCGCTCGTGCTCCTGATCTGTCTTTCGACCTTCCTCTGGGTGGCTCCGCCGCTGCGCCGATGGCTCCGGCGACAGCATGGCTCGCGGCTGCTGCCCGCACTCGTAGCTCCACTCGAACGTCCCGGCTAGGCGCCACCAGCGTCGTTTTGCCCCGGTCCTCACCGGGGTCATTCCGGAACACATTCGAAAGGAGCACCAAATGAAACGCTGTATCGGCGCGCTCGCCGCGAGTATCACGCTCGCGCTGGGAGCAGGCGTCAGCGTGGCCTCGGCCAGCGGAGAGTTTGTCCCGCCACCGAACATGACGCTGGGCCAGTCCAACGAGAGCGACCAGGGACAGATTCAAGTCGTCCCCGTCGCCCCGCAGTTGAACGTCCAGAACGCGAACGTCGCGACGCACGGCGAGGTCGAGCAGGGCGACGCGAACAACGCGAACACCGGCCAGGCGAGCCAGCAGGAGAACACTGCTGCCGCGCCCGCCCCGGTGGCAGCACCGCAGTCGAACGACAGCGATCAGAGCCAGATCCAGGTCGTTCCGATCGCCCCGCAGGCGAACGTGCAGAACGTGAACGTCGCGACGCACGGCGACGTCGAGCAGGGCGACGCGAACAACGCGAACACCGGCCAGGCGAACCAGCAGGAGAACACGTCATCAAGTCAGGCCACGGCAGCCCCGCACCGACTTCGAAGTGCGGTACGTGCTCGCCCGCGCCTTCCGGTGGCAAGCAGAAGAACGACAGTGATCAGAGCCAGATCCAGGTCGTTCCGATCGCTCCGCAGGTGAACGTGCAGAACGTGAACGTCCTGACCGGCGGCGACGTCGAGCAGGGTGACGCGAACAACGCGAACACCGGCCAGGCGAACCAGCAGGAGAACACGTCCAAGGCAGGCCACGGCAGCCCCGCACCGAGCTCCAAGTGTGGGTCCTGCTCGCAGCCGACCTCGGGTGGCAAGCAGAAGAACGACAGTGATCAGAGCCAGATCGCAGATCGTTCCGATCGCCCCGCAGCTGAACGTGCAGAACGTGAACGTCGCGACGCACGGCGAGGTCGAGCAGGGCGACGCGAACAACGCGAACACCGGCCAGGCGAACCAGCAGGAGAACAGCTCGAAGGGGGCGTCCTCCGGAAGCTGGCAGAGAAACGACAGCGATCAGAAGCAGATCCAGATCGTTCCGATCGCCCCGCAGAAGAACCTGCAGAACGTGAACGTCCTGACCGGCGGCGACGTCGAGCAGGGCGACGCGAACAACGCCAACACCGGCCAGGCGAGCCAGCAGGAGAACACTTCCAAGGGCGGCCACGGCAGCCCCGCACCCGCTTCCACGTGTGGGTACTGCTCGACGCCGACCTCAGGTGGCGGTCAGAAGAACGACAGCGATCAGCACCAGATCCAGATCGTTCCGATCGCTCCGCAGGCGAACCTGCAGAACGTCAACGTCCTCACCTTCGGCGACGTTGAGCAGGGCAACGCGAACAACGCGAACACCGGCCAGGCGAATCAGCAGAGCAACTCGTCCGGCAGCGGGGCCTACCAGCCGCAGCCGTGCTATTCGAACTGCGGTCCGCCGAACTCACAGCCGAAGCCGTGCGAGCCGAAGCCCGAGCCGAAGCCGTGCCCGAAGCCGGAGCCGAAGCCGTGTGAGCCGAGGTCCGAGCCGAAGCCGTGCCCGAAGCCGGAGCCGAAGCCGTGTGAGCCGAGGTCCGAGCCGAAGCCGTGCGAACCGAAGCCCGAGCCGAAGCCATGTGAGCCCAAGCCCGAGCCGAAGCCATGCGACTACAAGCAGGGCCCGAAGAAGGGCAAGGGCAAGTCGTACTCACCGAAGGGACAGCACAACTCGAGCTCCCAGAAGCAGATCCAGATCGTGCCGATCGCACCCCAGCTCAACGTCCAGAACGTGAACGTCCTCACGTTCGGTGACGTGAAGCAGGGCAACGCGAACAACGCGAACACCGGCCAGGCCAATCAGCAGCAGAACACGCTGAAGCCCGCTCCGCACAAGCCGAGCGAGCAGCCTCCGGTCTTCATGACCTAGGTCAAAGCGAGCCGGCGGCTGCTGCGGTGGCCGCCGGCTCTCTCTACTGCTCCGTCAACGGCAGCGGCTCGATTCGCCCGTCGGCGATCGTCCACGCGGCCAGCGAGTCCTGGCCGAGCGAGAGGATCACGTACGGCCGCCGCTGCCAGAGGCCGATGTTCTCGACGTCGGTGCGCGACGGCCGGGGTGGCGACGACAGATGCGAGTGGAAGACGGCGAGCTCGTAGCCCTCGTCCTCGAGAAACCACGTCTCGGGCGGCACTTCGAGCTCGAAGCGGTAAGGGGATGCGGCGACGTTCCGGCCGCGGACGTAGCGTTCGGCGGTGCCGTCGCGCAGGACGAGCAGCCCGCATGCCTCGTTCGGCGCCTCCTCCTCGGAGTGCGCGACGAGCTCGGCGCGAATCGGCGCCGGAACTACCACCAGACCGTCCGCTCCATCGACCGCGCGACGTCGTCGGCCTCCCAGAAGTCCGCCGAGATCTCCTTCCAGCCGCCGTCGGCGAGCACGCAGACGACGACGCCCTCGGTCAGCTCCTCGGCCAGGCGGCGCGCTACGTGGACGACTGCTCCGGACGAGACGCCGCCGAAGATCCCTTCCGTTGCGAGCAGCTCCCTTAGCCCGGCAACCGACTCGGCATTCGAGACGAGGATCTTCCGGTCGAGCTTGGCCACGTCGAGGATCGGCGGGACATAGCCGTCCGCGAGCGAGCGCAGGCCCATCACGGCCTCGCCTTGCAGCGGCTCGGCCGCGGCGACGACGACGTCCGGGAAGCGCTCGCGGAGGCGGGCCCCGGCGCCCATCAGCGTGCCGCCGGTGCCAAGGCCTGCGATGAGCACGTCGACCCGATCCAGCGCCTCGACGATCTCGGCGCCGGTGCCGTCGTAGTGCGCGCGCGGATTGGCCTCGTTCGCGTACTGGAACGGCATGAACCAGGACGGGTCGCCCTCAGCCAGCTCGAGTGCGAGCCGGACGGCGCCGTTCGACCCCTCCTCGCCGGGCGACTCGACGATCTCGGCCCCGTACAGCCGCAGCAGCCGACGCCGCTCCTCGGTCGCGCTCGCGGGCATCACGCAGGTGAGCGGGTAGCCCTTCAGCTTCGCGACGAGGGCGAGCGAGATCCCCGTGTTGCCGCTCGTCGGCTCGAGCAGGCGCCGTCCCGGCTCGAGCTCGCCGGCCGCCTCGGCCGCCTCGATCATCGCCTTCGCGACGCGGTCCTTGATCGAGCCGGTCGGGTTCTGCGCCTCGAGCTTCGCGTAGATCTTGACAGGCCCCGGTGCGAAGCGGGAAAGCTCGACCAGCGGCGTCGAGCCGACGAGGTCGAGGAGGCTCGGCGCGAGACGGTTAGCTGCCACCCGCCATGGCGGGCAGAAGGATCAGGGAAGCGCCGTTGACACGCGTCTCGAGCCCGTCGAGCATACGGACGTCCTCGCCGCCGACGTAGACGTTCACGAACGGCGCGAGCGCGCCACCCTCGAACAGCTGCGCCTCGAGCGCCGGGTAGCGGCCGGAGAGATCCTCCAGCACCTCACGGACGGTCTCGCCCTCGCCGACGAGCTCACGCTCGCCGCCGACCTCGTTTCGCAGTGTCGGCGGGATCCGAACCTTCGTCACGCCCGCGCCCCGGAGCAGAATTCCACGTAGTCGATGTACTCCGTGATCGTCGGGTGCTCGCCACAAACGGGGCAGCTCGGATCGCGCTGCACCGAGACCTCGTCGACCGTCGTCCCGAGCGCGTCGAGCAGCAGCAGCCGCCCCTGGAGCGACTCGCCGATGCCGAGCACGAGCTTCAGCGCCTCGTTCGCCTGCAGCGAGCCGACGATGCCCGGCAGCACGCCGAGTACGCCGCCCTCGGCGCAACTCGGGGCGAGCTCCGGCGGCGGCGGCGTGGGGAAGAGGCAGCGATAGCACGGCCCTTCTCCGGGGTTGAAGACGGTCACCTGACCCTCGAAGCGGTAGATCGAGCCGTGCACGACCGGCACGTTGTGCCAGACCGACGCGTCGTTGACGAGGTAGCGGGTGGGGAAGTTGTCCGAGCCGTCCACGATCACGTCCCAACCCTCGCCGAAGATGCGCTCGACGTTCTCGGACGTGAGCCGCTCTTCGTAGGTCTTGACCTCGACGTCCGGGTTGAGCGCCTCGATCGTCCGCTTCGCGGACTCCACCTTCGGCTCGCCGAGACGGTCGGTCGCGTGGATGATCTGGCGCTGCAGATTGGAGTCGTCGACCACGTCGGCGTCGACGATGCCGAGCGTCCCGATGCCGGCCGCCGCCAGGTACAGGGAGGCGGGCGAGCCGAGCCCGCCGGCGCCGATCAGCAGCACCTTGGCGCCGAGCAGCCGTTCCTGGCCCGCGTCGCCGACCTCGGGGATCAGCAGGTGGCGCGAGTAGCGGCGGCGCTGGTCGGGCGTGAGCGTGTGCGGCGTCTCGACCGGGAAGCCGTTCCGCTTCCAGTCGGCGAATCCGCCGGTGAGCGAGAGGACGTTCTCGTAGCCGAGGTCGCCGAGGGCCTTCGCCGCGAACGCCGAGCGCGAGCCGCCGGAGCAGTAGAGGACGAGCTCGGCCGAGCGGTCGGGAACGAGCCCTTCGATCCGAGACTCGAGCCGGCCGCGGGGGACGTGGACGGCGCCCGGAACGGCGCCTTCCTCCCACTCCTCGAGCTCGCGCACGTCGACGAAGAGCGCCGAGCCGTGGCGTTCGCGCGCCTCGGCGGCGCCGACCTCGTCGATCTCCGCCTTCACCTGCGCGAGCAGCTCTCTGTAGGTCGCCATCGCTCTCGTAAACGATAGGGGCGGATCGGGTAATCCCGCTACCCTCGCCGCGTGTCTCCCCGGACCCGGACGTTCGTCATCGTCGGCTCGATCGCCCTCGCGGCGGCTGTCTTCGTCGCGGGCGCAGCCGTCCTGTCGGGTGAGGACGTGGACTCAGAGGCCGCGTCGGCGACCCAGCCCGTGCCGCGCGAGGGCGCTCCGCCGCTCGAGCTCTCACTCGGAGTCCGCAACGACGCCGAGGCGCGCGATCTGCGTCGCGCTGCGCAGCTCTTCGAGTCGGGCGAGCGCGACGAGGCGGGTCGCATCTTCGACCGCTACGACTCGCTCGAGGCCAAGCTCGGCGCCGCCTTCGTCGCCTGGCCCGAGAGCGTCGACCGGGTCGAGCAGCTCGGCGCCCTCTATCCGCGCAGCGCGTTCGTCCAGCTGCACGTGGGGCTGGCGCGATTCTGGGCCGGCACGGGCGGCGCAGTCACGGCCTGGCGCGAGGCCCGCGACGTCGAGCCCGATACGCCGTATGCCGTCCGCGCAGGCGACCTGCTCCATCCGGAGTTCGCGCCCGGGTTGCCCGTCTTCTCGCCGAGCTTCCCGTACCGGATCGCGGGCGGGACGCCGACCGAGCAGCTCGAGACGTTGCGCGGCGACACGAGCGCGCGCGGCCGCCTCCTCTACGGAGTCGCCCTCCAGCGGCTCGGGCGGCCGGTGTCCGCGCGGCAGGCGTTCGCGCAGGCGCTGCGACTCGCGCCGGCCGACGTCGATGCGCGCGTCGCCGATGCGGTCGGCCGCTACGAGAAGAACAATCCGAGCGAGGCGTTCTCGCGGCTCGGGCCGCTGACGCGGCGCTTTCCCGACGCGGCGACGATCCGATTCCACCTCGGGGTGCTGCTGCTCTGGCAGGGCGACGTGGAAGAGGCGAAGCGCCAGCTCCGTCTTGCAAGACAGGCTGAACCAGACAGCCGGATCGCACGGGAGGCGGGGAGGTACCTGACGGAGCTCGAAAGGGCCGGGACCGGCTAGCGGCAAGATAGGCCGAACGGCCTATGGCGGCGGAATCGCGTGTTTGGCAGTCTTCCGCCACCTTGTAAGGAGACTGTTGCGGTTCGGGGGAGTCGCAACTACTGTGAGCGCGCGACCGGAGGGGGAGTCGAAGTGAGCGCAGGGGGATCCACAAGCACCGCCACCAGCCAGGTTCTGGACGTCCTTGCGACCGCCGAGGCCAAGGCGCTGCTCGACAGCGGCCGCCAGGCCGGGAAGCTGCTCGCCGAGGACGTCGCATCCGCCCTCGACGAGCTCGATCTCGACGCCGCCCAGATCGACGAGTTCTACACCGCCCTCGACGAAGCTCAGATCGAGGTCGTCGAGCGCGAAGAGGAAGAGGTCGAGGTCGAGGAGGTACGCGAGGTCTCGACCGACACGCTGCAGCTCTTCCTGAAGGACATCGGCAAGGTGCCGCTGCTGACCGCCGCCCAGGAGGTCGAGCTCGCGAAGCGGATCGAGCGCGGCGAGCACGCTGCCAAGCAGGCGATGGTGGAGGCGAACCTCCGCCTGGTCGTCTCGATCGCGAAGCGCTACCGCAACCAGGGGCTGCCGTTCCTCGATCTGATCCAGGAGGGCACGATCGGCCTCGTGCGCGCCGCCGAGAAGTTCGACTACCGCAAGGGCTTCAAGTTCTCGACGTACGCGACCTGGTGGATCCGCCAGGCGGTCGCGCGTGCTCTGGCCGACAAGGCGCGCACGATCAGGATGCCGGTGCACGTCGTCGAGAAGCTGAACAAGATCGTCCGCACCGAGCGGACGCTGCGCGCGAAGCTGGGACGCGAGCCGAGCGCCGCCGAGATCGGGGTCGAGCTCGACCTGCACCCGGAGGAGATCGACCAGATCCGCCGGAGCGCGCAGACGCCGATCTCGCTCGAGAAGCCGGTCGGCGACGAGGACGAGTCGGAGTTCGGGCACTTCCTCACCGACGAGACCGCGCCGTTGCCGGACGAGATGGCCGAGGAGACGCTCCGCAACGAGGCCCTGCGCTCGATCCTGAAGTCGCTCTCGCATCGCGAGCGGCGCGTGCTCGAGCTGCGCTACGGCCTCGACGGCGAGCAGCCCCGGACGCTCGACGAGGTCGGCCGCGCCTTCAACGTCACGCGTGAGCGGATCCGTCAGATCGAGAACCAGGGCCTGAAGAAGCTCCGCGCGCTCGCACTTGCCGCGCAGCTGCGCGACGTGGCGTGACTAGACTCGCGGCGTGACCGCGATCGAACCGGCCTGGCTCGACGAGCTCTCCGAGCTGCTGCGCATCCCGTCGGTGAGCGCCGACCCGGCGCACGAGGACGACGTCGTCCGCGCGGCCGAATGGGTCGCCGACAAGGTCCGCCGCAGCGGTGGCGAGGCCGAGCTCATTCCGTACGGCCCACGGCCGCTCGTCGTCGGCGAGATCCGCGCCTCGAACGGCGCCGCCGCCGACGCGCCGACGGTCCTCTGCTACGGCCACTTCGACGTGCAGCCGCCGGCACCGCTCGAGCTCTGGGAGTCCGATCCGTTCGAGGCCACGATCCGCGACGAGTGGCTCTACGCGCGCGGTGTCGCCGACGACAAGGGCCAGCTCTGGATGCTCCTCCACGCTGCCGGGTTGCTCGCCGCCGAGGGTGCGCTGCCGATCAACATCCGCCTCGTCTCCGACGGCGAGGAGGAGGTCGGGGGCCAGTCGGTCGTCGAGTTCCTCGAGCAGGACGAGCGCGGGGCCGACGCGTGCGTGATCTTCGACGGCGGGATGGAGTCGCGCGACCTACCGGCGCTCTCGGTCGCGACGCGCGGACTCGCCGCCTTCAACGTGCGCGTCAAGACCGGCGCGCGCGATCTGCACTCGGGGATGTACGGGAACGCGGCGTTGAACGCGATCCACGCGTTGAACCAGGCGCTGGCTGGGATCCTTCCCCGCAACGGCCGCGTGCCCGAGCCGCTCCGGGTTGGGATCGTGGCGGCGACGGACGAGGAGCGGGCCGGCTGGGAGAAGCAGCCGGCGGGCGCGGACGTCCTTCGCGATGCCGGAGCGATCCCGTACGACCCGGACGCGGCCGACGAGTTCTATCTCCGGACGACCGCGGAGACCTCCGTCGAGGTCAACGGGATCCTCGGCGGCAAGCCGGGCTTGAAGAACACGACCGTGATCAGCGAGGCGCAGGCGAACTTCACGGTCCGCCTCGCCCCGGGCCAGACACCGGAGGCAGTCGCGCCCGAGGTCGAGCGTCTCTTGCGCGAGGCCGCCCCCGACGGCGCCACGCTCGACGTCGAAGAGCTCGCGGGCTCGACCCGCCCCGGACTCGTCCCGGCCGACGCGCCGGTGATCAAGATCGCGCAGGACGCATTCGAGCAGGCGTTCGGGATCCGGCCGATCCTCACCCGCTCGGGTGGGACGCTGCCGATCATGCCGGCGCTCGCAGACAAGGGGATCCCGACGATCCTGACGGGCTTCGCACTGCCTCAGAGCAACGTCCACTCGCCGAACGAGCGCATGCTCGTCGAGTTCTTCCCGCGCGGTGTCGCCACCATTCGAGAGCTCTACACCCGTCTTGGCGACCTCGCGTAGCAGCGCCGAGTTCGTGACGCCGCTCGCCGCCGAGCTGGCGGCGGACGTGCTCGACCGCTTTCTCCGGTACGCACGCATCGATACGCAGTCCGAGGCCGGCGTCGACGCCTCTCCCACGACCGAGAAGCAGCTCGACCTCTCGCGGCTCCTCCGCGACGAGCTCGAGGAGATCGGGCTCGAGGACGTCCGGCTGGACGAGTTCGGCTACGTCTACGGATCGCTGCCCGGGGCGGAATCGGCGCCCGCGATCGGGTTGATCGCGCACGTCGACACGTCGCCGGACGTGACCGGCACCGGTGTCAATCCGCTCGTGCACGAGAGCTACGACGGAGGTGTGATCGAGCTTCCTGCCGAGGGAGTCGTGCTCGATCCGGAGGAGCTACCGCTGCTCCAGAAGAAGGTCGGTCACGACATCGTCACCACCGACGGCTCGACGCTCCTCGGGGCGGACGACAAGGCCGGCGTCGCGGAGATCATGGCCGCGGTCGCCTACCTCAAGCAGCATCCGGAGCTCGAGCACGCGCCGATCCGGGTCTGCTTCACGGTCGACGAGGAAGTCGCAGGAGGCGCCGACCACCTCGATCTCGATCGCTTCGGCGCGAAATACGCCTACACGCTCGACGGCTCCGAGCTGGGCGAGATCGAGGCCGAGACCTTCAATGCCTCGAAGGTCGTCGTCACGATCCGGGGCCGCTCCACTCATCCGGGGACTGCGAAGGGCCAACTCGTCAATGCGATCAAGCTCGCAGCCGATTTCGTGGCGGTGCTGCCGCGCGACGCGCGCTCGCCCGAGACAACCGAGGAGCGCGAGGGCTTCGTCCACCCGACCCGGATCGCCGGCGGCGCCGAGGAGACAATGGTCGAGTTCATCGTCCGCGATCACGACGCGGCCAAGATGGAAGAGCACGTCGCGCTGATCAGGCGGCTGGCCGACGAGGTGGTCGAGCGCGAGCCGCGCGCGAGCGTCGACGTGACGGAAGAGGAGCAGTACCGGAACATGGGCGAGGTGATCGATCGCCATCCAGAGGTGATCGAGGCGGCCGAGCAAGCGGTGCGGCGGCTCGGGGTCGAGCCGGTGCATTCGATCATCCGCGGCGGCACCGACGGCGCGCGGCTCTCCCACCGCGGCTTGCCGACGCCGAACCTCTTCACCGGCGGCTCCGAGTATCACTCGCGGCGCGAGTGGGCGAGCGTGCAGGACATGGCCGCCGCCGCAGCGATGCTCGTCGAGCTCGCCCAGGTCTGGGCAGAGCGCTAGTCCCAGGGAGGCGGGTTGTGCGTCCAGCGGCCGCCGACCATCGTGGCGACCACTTGCACCTCCGGCAGCTCCTCCGGCTCGATTGCCAGCGGGTCGCGGTCGAGCACGACCAGGTCGGCGAGCATGCCGGGGATCAGCCGTCCGCGCCGGCGCTCGTCGCCGGAGAGGAACGTTGGAGCGACGCACGTCGCGTGCAACGCCTGCTCGACGGTGAGCGCTTCCTCGGACCGCCACGCTGAGCGCTCGTCGATCGTCCGCAGCACCCCTGCGGCGATGCCCGCCAGCGGGTCGAGCTCCTCGACCGGCGCGTCGGAGCCGTTCGCGACGAAGGCGCCCGAGTCGAGGAGCGACCTGAACGCGTAGGTCCCGTCCAGCCGATCCGGCCACAGCCGCTCGGCGAGGTCGCGGTCGGAGGGCGCGTGCGAGAACTGCACCGAGCAGGCGATCCCGAGCTCGGCGAAGCGCGGGAGGTCTTGAGGCGCCAGGCACTGGGCGTGCTCGATCCGCTGGCGGAGTCCCCGCGGCTCCCAGACGTCGCGCGTCGACTCGAACGCGTCGAGCGCGTTGCGGTTCGCCTGGTCGCCGATCGCGTGCACACCGACGGGCCACCCGCGCTCGGCGCCGCGGCGGATGATCTCCGCGAGCTCCTCACGGCTCGTGATCTCGACACCGGTGCCGTCTGTCATCAGCGCTGTCTGCGAGCCGAGCGTCCCGTCCATGAAGCACTTCAGATAGCCGATCCGTAGGTAGTCGTCGCCAAAACCCGAGCGGAGCGCGAGCGCTGCCACGTCGTCGAGCCGTTCGTGCGGGATCGAGCCCCAGACTCGAAGCGGCAGACTCCCCTCGTCGCGGAGCCGCTGGAAGATGCCCGGCGCGCCGAGCCAGCCGTCCTTGTCGTGGATCGCGCCGACGCCGCGCGAGCTCGCGAGCTTGAGCCCGGCTCGCGTCGCCTCGACCCACTCGTCCTGGGTGGTGATCACGTAGCGGTCACGGAAGCGCCAGGCCGACTCCTCGCGGAGCAGGCCGGTCGGCTCGCCGCGCGCGTCGCGCTCGACGACACCCCCGTGGACGTCGAGATCTCCGGCCGCCGCCGCGAGCGCCGCCGAGTTGAGCCACGCCGAGTGGTAGTCCTTCGAGATCATGATCGTCGGCGTCTCGCCGGTGACCTTGTCGAGGGCCTCCTTGGTCGGCTCTGTGCGGGGGCTCCAGTCGCCGTCGCGCCAGCCGTAGCCGCGCAGCCAGCGGCCGGGCGCGACCTCGGCCGCCCCGATCCGGGCGAGCGCCTCGTCGAGCGACGCGCAGCCGTCCAGCTTCACCTGCGTCTGGGCCAGCGACCAGGTCGGGAAGTGGACGTGGGAGTCGGTGAACGCGGGCAGGACGCAGCGGCCGCCGAGATTCACGACCTCCGGGCTCGCGAGCGCCGTCTCGTGGACGCCGACGCCGCCGGCCACGTAGGCGCCGGCGACGGCAAGCGCGCGGCTCGCCGGCAGCTGCGGATCCATTGTCCGGACGACCCCGTTCTCGAGAATCACGCGCGGAGCCTAGCGATAGGGTGCCCGCGTGATGGACGCACGCCGCGCGGCGCTCTCGGCCCTCATCGACCACGCGCCGCTCTTTCCGCCGGCGAGCCTGCCGATGCCGGACGCACTCGACGAAGACCGCCGCGCCCGCGCCGACGAGCACGCGTGGCTGCTCGCACGGCTCGTGTGGCCGGCGTCCCGGCTCGACGAGCTCGAGGGAGAGGATCGGGCGCTGTCGGTGCTGCTCGACGGCCCCTACGGCGGCGACCTTCGCGCCGAGGCGGTGGAGACGCGCTGGGATGCGGGACTGGAGGGCCTTGCCGGCGAGGCGTACGTCGAGCTGCCGCTCGGCGACGGGCTCGAGGAGAAGGTCGCGACGCTCGCCCAGCGCGGGCTCCGCGCGAAGGTGCGCTGCGGCGGCACGGACGCGCCCTCGCCGGAGGCGCTCGGCCGCTTCCTCGCCGTCTGCCGCGACGCGCGTGTCCCGTTCAAGGCGACGGCCGGCCTGCACCATCCACTGGCGGCGGACGGCCGCCACGGCTTTCTCAACGTCATCGCCGCCTGTGCCTTCGGGGACGCCGATGCGCTGACCGGAGAGGTCGAGCTGACCCGGACGGCGCTGCGCTGGGATGGCCGCGAGGCCGATCCAGACGAGCTCGCGGCCGTGCGCCGGGAACAGCTCGTCGCGGTCGGCAGCTGCTCGTTCTTCGAGCCCGTCGACGACCTCCAGGAGCTCGGGATCCTGTGACCATCGGCTTCGGGACGTTCACCCGGGCAGGCGGCGCGCCGCGGCTCGGCTTCCGCTCCGGCGAGGCCGTCGTCGATCTCGGCGAAGGCTCACTGGACGACCTGCTCGCCCAGGGTCGCCTCGTCTGGGAGAAGGCGGCTGCTGGAGCGGTGGCGAATGCCACGGCCGGCGACCGCTGCGTCCCGGTCGGAGGAGTGCGATTCGCTGCTCCCGTTCACGGTCGCCGACTACGTCGACTTCTACTCCTCGCTCGAGCACGCGACGAACCTCGGTCGGATGTTCCGGCCCGACTCGGAGCCCTTGCTCCCGAACTGGCGCCACTTGCCCGTCGGCTACCACGGCCGCGCCGGCACCGTCGTCGCCAGCGGCACGCCGGTGCGGCGTCCGCACGGGCAGTCGAAGCCACCCGACGTCGACGAGCCGGTCTACGGCCCGTCGCGGCGGCTGGACATCGAGCTCGAGCTCGGCTTCGTCGTCGGCCTGCCGAGCCGCCTCGGCGAGCCCGTGCCCACGAGCGCGTTCCGCGAGCACGTCTTCGGCGTCGTCCTCGTCAACGACTGGAGCGCCCGCGACATCCAGGCGTGGGAGTACGTGCCGCTCGGGCCCTTCCTCGGCAAGAGCTTCGCCACGTCGATCTCCGCGTGGGTGACACCGCTCGCATTGCTCGAGGATCGCCGTGTCCCCGCGCCCTTGCAGGAGCCCGAGCCGCTGCCCCACCTGCGCGTCGAGGGTGACTGGGCGCTCGACCTACCGCTCGAGGTCGAGCTCAACGGCACCGTGATCTCGCGCGGCAACGCGCGCGGCCTCTACTGGACGATGCCGCAGCAGCTCGCGCATGCGACCTCGAACGGCGCGAGCGTCCGCACCGGCGATCTGATGGCGTCGGGCACCATCTCGGGCGCGGAGCGCGGCAGCGAGGGATCGTTGATCGAGCTGACGCTGAACGGAAAGGAGCCGCTGCGCCTCGACGACGGCAGCGAGCGGACGTTCCTCGAGGACGGTGACGAGGTCGTCCTCCGCGGCGAGCCGCTCGGTGAGGTACGAGGTCGCATCCTCGGATGAAGCTCTTCGGCGCGCTTCGCCACCCGGTCGAGCCGCGCATCCTCCTCCTCCGCTCCGACCGCGCATGGCGGCTGCCGCGTGTCGTTGCCGGCGAGCTCTGGGTCGCGCAGGCCGACGAGATCGCCGATGCGTTCGAGCGGAGGCTCGGTGCACGGCCGTGGCTTCTGCGGCAGCTCCGGTTCGGTGACGCCGAGGCCGTCTTCGAGCTCGAGCTCTCCGACTCTGGGTGGAGTGCGCCTTCGCACGGTCGCTGGGTCGCGTGCGACGACCTCGGTCGGCTCCGGCTGAAGGACGACGAGCACCGACCGCTGCTGGAGAGCTATCTCGACGCGCTCGCGCGGGACGACGTCCCGCGCGAGCGGCCGCCGTGGGCGCGCCCGGGCTGGCTCGGCGACGTCCGGCAGTGGCTCGAGCGCGAGACGGCGCGTCGTCGGTCACACCGTGCTCGCGATCGAGCAGGTGAAGACGTGGAGCATCTCGACGGTGCTCCGCGTGCGGACGGACGGCCCCACTTTCTACTTCAAGGTGTCGGCGCAGCTGCCGCTCTTCGTCGACGAGGCGGCGGTGACGGCCGACCTCGCGGCGCGCTTTCCCGGCTTTGTGCCTGCGCCGATCGCAGTCGAGCCCGAGCGCGGCTGGCTGCTGCTCGCCGAGTTCGACGAGCCGCTCGGCTGGAGCGAGCCGCTCGAGACGCGCCGCGCGCTCTTCAGCCGCTTCGCCGCGCTGCAGCGACGCAGCGTGCCGGTGGTCGACGACCTGCTCGCGGCCGGCTGTCTCGACCGTCGGCTCCACGTGCTCGAGGCTCAACTCGACCCGCTCTTCGCCAACCCGGTCGCGACCCGTCGCCTCACCGACGAGGAGCGGTCGGAGCTGAAACGGCTGGCGCCGAAGCTGAAGGAGGCGTGCCGCCGACTCGACGACTTCGGCCTGCCGGCGACGCTCGTCCACGGCGATCTCCATCCGGCCAACGCGGCCCGCGATCGACGGCCAGCTTGTCTACTTCGACTGGACGGACGCGTGCATCGCGCAGCCGCTGATCGACCTCCAGTCGCTCCAGTGGATCGATGACGACGAGGTGCGGGCGGCGGTGCTCGACGCGTACGTCACCGCCTGGGACGGGGCGGTCTCGGCCGAGGCGGTCGAGGTAGCCCGAATCGTCACTCCGCTCCACCACGCCGTCTCCTACAGCACGATCGTCGCGAACGTCGAGCCGTCGGGGAGGTCCGAGCTCGACGCGACGCACCAGTTCCTCCGCGAGGCGCTCGCGCGCGTCCGCGATTGGCCGGGATAGACGTCTGCCGCGGAATCGGCTACAACACCCCGATGCGCCGGGTCGCGCTGCTGGGGGCACTAGGGCTGATCGCTGCCGTCGTCACGACGGGGGCGTCCGGCGGCTCCAGCACGGTCAATCGACCGCTGCTCGGCGTCGCCGGCAAGGCCGAGCAGTTTCGGCAGCAGACGGGCCAGCTCTCGACCGTCCGTCACCTCTTTCTCGGCTGGGAGCAAGGTCGGTCGTGGGGATCGCCGCTGTCCGAGCAACTCGCCGGGCTGCGTCCGGTGCCGATGATCCACATCGGCACCGATCGTGGCCGCGACAGGATCGAGGCAGTGACGCCCGCCGCGATCGCCGCCGGCCGCGGCGACGGCTACCTGATCGCCCTCAACCGTGCCGTTGCCGCCTTCGGCTCGCCGGTGTACATCCGCTTCCTGGCCGAGATGAACAATCCGAAGAATCTGTACTCGCCGACCGGCCCGGACGGCCGCTCGCGCGGCCGGTCGCACTCGCCGGCGGCGTACAAGCAGGCGTTCCGGCGCGCATTCCTGATCCTGCACGGCGGCGACGTCGATGCCGGCCTGCGGGCACTCGGGCAGAAGCCGCTCGGGCGGGTGCTCCCCGCGAATCCGCTTGCCGAGCCTGACGGTGATCTGGAACCCGATCGCTGGGATGGACTCCGGCAGCGCGCGTCCCGCCCAGGCGTTCTATCCGGGCGACCGCTACGTTGACATGGTGGGCAACGACATGTACGCGAGCTCGCCGGGCGTCGCCTCATACGCCGCCAACGAGGCGCTCTACCGTGCGCATCCGAGCAAGCCCTACGCGCTCTCCGAGTGGGGGATGAGCATCGACGACCCGAGCTTCGTCCGAAGGATCTGCGCGTTCGTGAAGAGCCACCGCCGGACGCGGCTGGCCGCCTATTACGCCATGCTGCGGTCGCCGTACGAGCTGAACGACAAGCCCCGCGCGCGGGCGGCCTACCGAGCCTGTATGACGCCGCTCGGCAACTAGACTCCCGCCGTGGCCTGGGACGTCCTGACCGAGGAACAGCGGGAGATCCGCGAGCTCGTCCGCACGCTGGCGCGCGAGCGCGTCGCGCCGCGAGCCGCCGAGATCGACGAGTCGCACGAGTTCCCCTGGGACATCGTCGAGCTCTTCCGCGAGCACGAGCTCTTCGGCCTCCTCTTCGACGAGGAGCACGGCGGCTCGGGCACCGGGACGCTGCTCGCGCTCGTTGCGATCGAGGAGGTCTCGAAGGTGTGCGCCACGAGTGGCCTGCTGCTCGCGGTCCAGGAGCTGGGCTCGCTGGGTCTCAAGCTCGCCGGCTCGCAAGCGCAGAAGGAGGCGTATCTACCGAGGCTCGCGAGCGGCGAATGGCTCCCCGCCTACGCGCTGACCGAGGCCGGTTCCGGTTCGGACTCGGCCGCCATGCGCACGACTGCCGTCCGCGACGGCGACGAGTACGTCCTCAACGGCAGCAAGCGCTTCATCACGAATGCGGGCGTCGCGAAGCTCTACACCGTCTTTGCCAAGACCGACCCGGACGCGGGTCACCCCGGCATCTCCGCGTTTCTCGTCGAGGCGGACACGCCCGGCTTCGCGGTCGCGCGCCTGGAGCCGAAGATGGGGATCTCGGGCTCGACGACCGGCGAGCTCACCTTCGACGACTGTCGCATCCCGGCCGCGAACCTGCTCGGCGAGGAGGGTGAGGGCTTCAAGATCGCGATGCGGATTCTCGACCGCTCGCGCCCCGGGGTTGCCGCGCAGGCGCTCGGAATCGCGCAGGGCGCCACCGACTACGCGCTCGAGTACGCGAAGACGCGCGAGACGATGGGCAAGCCGATCGCCCAGCACCAGCTGATCCAGGCCAAGCTCGCCGACATGGAGACCGAGACCGAGGCAGCGCGCGGGCTCCTCTACCGCTTCGGCCAGATGTGCGACGCGGGCATCGACGGGCCCGAGCTGACGAAGGCCTCGGCGCAGGCGAAGCTGAAGTGCGGCGACGTGGCGATGTGGGTCGCGACCGAGGCGGTGCAGATCCTCGGCGGCTACGGCTACATCAAGGAGTACCCGGTCGAGCGCTTCATGCGCGACGCGAAGATCACGCAGATCTACGAAGGCACGCAGGAGGTGCAGCGGCTCGTGATCGCCCGCGAGATGCTGCGCGAGAGCCGCGCCTTCCTGCTTGCCGAGGTGTAAGCGGTGGACCGGTCCGACGTCGATCGTTGGCTCGCGCGCTACGTCGCCGCCTGGCGGAGCTATGACCGCGAGGAGATCGAGGCGCTCTTCTCGGACGACGCCCGCTACCGCTACCACCCGTGGGACGAGCCGGTCGTCGGCGCCGCGGCGATCGCGGCGGACTGGCTGGAGGATCGGGACGACCCCGAGCGCTGGGAGGCGTCCTACCAGTGTTATGCCGTGGACGGCGACGCCGCGGTCGCGGTCGGGACGAGCTCGTATCTCGACGAGATCGGGGCCGTCGAAAAGGTCTTCGACAACGTGTACCTGCTTCGGTTCGCCGCCGACGGCCGCTGCTCGGAGTTCACCGAGCAGTTCATGAAGCGGCCGTAGGCGTGACCGAGCTCGCGCGCAGCTTCGAGCGCGCGGCCGAGGCGTACGAGCGCGGCCGCCCCGGTTACGCCGAGGCGGCGCTCGATGCCGTCGGCGTGCCATCGGATGCGGTCGTCCTCGACCTCGCGGCCGGCACGGGCAAGCTGACGCGGCAGCTCGTCTCGCGCTTTGCGCGCGTGCTCGCTGTAGAGCCGGGCTACGGGATGCGCGCCGTGCTCGAGCGGGTCGTGCCTCAGGCCGAGTCGCTGCGGGGCACGGCGACGGACATCCCACTTCCGGACGACTCCGTCGACGCGGTCTTCGTCGCCGAGGCGTTCCACTGGTTTGCGACCGGCGAGGCGTTGAGCGAGATCGCACGTGTGCTGCGGCCGCCCGGGGTGCTCGCGCTGCTCTTCAATCAATCGGACGGCGGCTTTGACCCGCCGCTCCCGCAGGCGTTCGAGGATGCCTACCACGCGATTGCGATCAAGAAGCCGCCCGAGTACACGGTCGCCAGCGGGCTCTGGCGCGCACCGTTCCCCGGCCCCTTCGCGCCGCTCAGCGAGGAGAGCTTCCCCAACCAGGTCGAGCGTGACCGCGAGGCCATGCTTGCGCACGTCGCTTCGTGGAGCATGGTCGCGGCGCTGCCGGACTCCGACCGGACGCGGTTGCTCGCGCAGCTCGCCGAGCTCCTCCCGGAACGGCTCTACGTGGATCGGCTGCGCACAGAGCTGTACCTGACGCGGCTCAACGCCTGAGCTTCGTCCCGTCGACGACCTCGAAGGCCGAACCAGGCACGCGGTGGAGCGCGTGCAGCTGGTCGTTCGACCACTTCGGGTGCGGCGCGCCGCTGACGTACCAGTTCGAGCCGTTGTCGGACAGGATCATCCCGTAGTCCTTCAGCGCCTGGAGAACGATCCGGGCCTGGGGCGGGAAGCCTGCAATCGGGTAGCTCCGCTTGAGCCGGAAGCGCATTCCCATCGGCGGCAGCGAGGGGTCCGTCTTGTCGCTTGCGAAATGCCGAGCCGGCCAGACGTAGGCGCGACGCGTTTCCTGGACGGTGAAGCGCAGCGCGTGGTCGATCCGCCCGCGCGCGACCTCCTCGTAGCGCGCCAGCCCCGGCAGGATCGCCAGGCCGGCCGCGTCGGCCGACGTCCAGCCGGCCGGTCGCAGCTTGTTCGAACGCAGGTCGAAGATCGCGCCCGAGCCGGCGCGCCAGCCGCCGCTAGCGGTCGGGTAGAGGGCGAAGAGCTCGTAGAGCTTGCAGCGGTCGCGGTCGACGATCAGCGCATGGCGGTCGCCGTCCGAGTCGCGGCCGCCCTCGATCGCGACGTTCTTCGGGATCGGATACGGGCCTTTGTCCGACTCGGTCGCGTACTCGAATGCGACGCGCGAGCGAGCCTGCGTGCCGCGGACGACCGTGATCGGGATCCCGATCTGACCGCCTTCCCAGAGCCCGGAGCCGAAGTCGGCGTGCATGTTGTCGTCGACGCCGATCGCGGCGACGATCCGCGCCGAGTCGGGAGCGACGGGCAGCTTGTCGACGCGCTGGTTCCATGGGCTCGACGCCGGGAAGACGGGGCAGGCCGGCGCTTGCGGCAGCCGAGCGGCCGGACCGGCCCCGGCCGCGCCGACGAGCGTCAGCAGCAGCAAAGCGAGCACGGAGAGCCGTCCCATGCCGGTCAGGATGCCGCGGCCGCGCGCCCCTTGCGTCTTTCCACAGCCGCCGCTACCGGCCGAGGCCGCTTCAGAGGCGCCCATTTCAGCCACGCACGCCCCGCAAACCGCCTGACCAAGCCAAAAACACCTCACGGTGTCAGACTCGTGTCTGAGTCGTCTCTGACACCGTCTCGACACCTTTTCCACAGGGCGATCAGAGCAGCGGTGCCGGATTCGCCGCGACCGGCCCGTCCTCCGGCAGCGTCACGGGCGGGTAGAGCGCCCGGATGTCGTCCACGAATGCCGCCAGCCGCTCCGCGATCGCGGCGTCGTGGATCTCGAGCACGTTCTCCGCATTCAGCTCGCCCGAATGCGAGAGATTGAAGCTGCCGAGGAAGGCGATGTCGTCGGCGACCGTGATCTTCGCGTGCATGAAGTCGTGCACCGTGTCGGGCGCCCACCTCGTCGAGGGCTTGCCGGCGAACTGCGCCGCCTCGAGGAACCGGCGCAGCGCGGGAACCTTCCAGCTCGCGTTGCCGTTCAGCCGCCACTGGTAGAGGACGCCGTCGACCTGCGTGTCGTCGACGACGCCGGAGACGTCGACCTTGCCGTCGGAGCAGACCTCGGCGAGCGTGCCGAGGATCGGGCCGGAGCTGAGCACGGGCGAGGCGATTCGGATCCGCCGCTTCGCCTGGCCGAGCCGCTTCGCGATCCGGTGGGCCAGCGCTTCGCCGTGGTCGGGCGTGAACCACGGCCGCACCTCGATCCCGCCGACGTCGACGGGCCGCGGGTCGACGCTGCCGCCGAGGATGTCCGAGTCTTCCCAGAGCTGCTCGAAATTGAGCGCGTACGCACGTGCGAGCTGGGCCGAGCCGACGATCGCGATCGCGTTCTCCTGCCGCGACCACGAATCCTGCGTCCAGTTCATCGAGCCCGTCCAGACGGTGTCGCGGTCGCGAACCACGTACTTGTGGTGCATCAGGTCGGGCACGCCCGGGATCGGCTTGGTCGGGATCGGCAGCGCCTCGAGCAGCTCCGGCGCCGTCTGCGGCGGCGGCGGCACCGGGATCGGGCTGCCGTGGTTGACGTTGTAGACGAACCGAACGGCGACGCCGCGCTCGTGCGCGCCGAGGAGCGCGGCCTTGACGATCTCGGCCGCCTCGTCGTGCAGCCGGATGTCGTAGAGGGCGAGCTCGAGGGTCCGTTCGGCGGCGACGAGGAACTCCGCCACCTGGCGCGCGACCTCGACCGCGGACTGGCCGCCGTCCTTGTACGTGCGGACCTCGATCACGCTTGCGCGCGCAGCTGGGCCTTGTAGGCGCGCTTCGCGGCCTGATACTCCGCGAGCGACTCGACCGAGTCGACGTCGCCGAGCATCGGGTGATCCGGAACGAGCGGCTCGGCCATCGCGTTCCCGAACCGGCGCGCCAGAACCGACGCGAGTGCCTTCACCTTCATCTCGCCGAAGCCGGGTAGCGCCTCGATCCGCCGCTTCAGATCGGCGGTGTCGGCGGCGTCGCTCCAGACGCGGGCCGCGTTGCCGCCGTACTCCTCGTCCACGACCGCACACAGCTCTTGCACGCGCTTCGCCATGTTGCCGGGGAAGCGGTGGATCGCGGGCTTCTCGCGAAAGACCTCGATCAGCCGCTCCGGATCGGTGCGCGCGATCTCCGCGGCGTCGAGCCGGCCCAGACGCTGCTTCAGCGTCAGCGGCCCCGAGAACGCAGTCGGAACGGTCACCTGCTGGTCGAGCACGAAGCCGATGAGGAGCGCCAGCGGGTCGGCCGCGAGCAACTCGTCCGCCTCCGTGTTCCCGGTGAAGTACAGCGCGTCGGGCACGATTCGATCCTAGCGGTGCGGGGAAGAGGGAGGCCATGACGGATCCCGGTCGAGAAGGTCGAGGAGCTCGCGGGCGAAGCCGAGCGCGGTAAGAGCGAGCGGACGCCGTGGCTCGTCCTCGGCGGCGTCCACATCGCCGTCGCGGCGCTCGTCGCCGTCGTGCTCGCGATCGCGATCCTCGCGTACCTGCTGGCCTAGGCGGCTAGGCACGGCTTACAAACAGTCCTAGACTCGCTTCATGGTCAGGAAGACGGTCACGCTCGTCTTCTGCGACGTCATCGATTCGACGCCGCTCGGCGAACAGCTCGACCCCGAGTCGCTCCGCGACGTCTGGTCTCGCTACCACGAGGCCGCCCAGGACGTCCTCGAGCGCCACGGTGGCACGGTCGAGAAGTTCATCGGCGATGCGGTCATGGCCGTCTTCGGGATTCCCTTCGTGCACGAGGACGACCCGCTGCGGGCCGTGCGCGCGGCGGTCGAGGTTCGTGACGCGCTCGCCCTGCTGAACGACGAGCTCCAGCGCGAGTACGGCGTCCGCATCGCCGTGCGCACCGGAATCAATACGGGCGAGGTGATCGCGGGCGACCCAGCGCAGGGCCAAGCCTTCGCGACGGGCGATCCCGTCGTCGTCGCCCAGCGGCTCGAGGCGGCCGCGGACGGCAACGAGATTCTCGTCAGCGACGACACGGTGAGGCTCGTTCGCGACGCCGTCGTCGTCGAGGAGCTTCCCGCGCTCGAGCTGAAGGGGAAGTCGCAGCCGATCCGTGTCTGGCGGCTCGTCGACGTGCTGCCCGAGATGCCGGGAGTGAGCAGGAGGCTCGATGCGCCGCTCGTCGGCCGTACGCACGAGCTCGAGCAGCTTCGCGCGGAGCTGGATCGCGCCGTCGCTGACCGTAGCTGCCGCATCGTCACGATCCTGGGGGAACCGGGGGTCGGGAAGTCGCGGCTCGCCGGTGAGCTGGCGGCGACCTACACCGACGACGTGTGCGTCCTCGAGGGCCGCTGCCTCCCGTACGGCAAGGGGATCACGTACTGGCCGCTCGTCGAGATCGTGCGCCGGCTCGACCTCGAAGCACTGCTTGCCGGCGAGGAGGACGCCGACGCGGTCCGCGGCCGGATCCTGGAGGCGGTCGGCCGCGCCGAGCCGAGCTCGCGCAGCGAGGAGATCTACTGGGCGGTGCGACGGCTGCTCGAGACACTCGCCAGGGAGCGGCCGGTCCTGCTCGTGCTCGACGACGTCCAGTGGGGCGAGCCGGCGTTCCTCGATCTCGTCGAGTACCTCTCCGGGTGGAGCCGCGACGCCGCGATCCTCGTCTGCTGCCTCGCGCGCACCGATCTCGCCGATATTCGGCCTGCCTGGGCCGGCGCCGCCATCCGCCTCGCACCGCTCGGCCGTGACGAGTCGCGGACGCTGCTCGAGAACCTCGCCGGCCCGCTCGCCGCTGACGCCGCCGAGGCTGTCGCGCTCGCCACCGGCGGCAATCCGCTCTTCCTCGAGGAAATGCTCCGGATGCTGGTCGAGGACGGCGTGCTCGTCGAGCGCGACGGCACGCTGCACGCACGCGAGGCGGTCGATTCGCTGCGCGTGCCGGCGACCGTCCAGGCCGTGCTCGCAGCCAGGCTCGATCGGCTCGACCTCGCGGAGCTCGGTGTGCTCCAGCGCGCGGCCGTGATGGGCCAGGTCTTCTGGTGGGGTGCCGTCGCCGATCTGACGCCCGGCGAAGACGAGGGGGCTGTTGCCGGCCACCTCCAGGCTCTCGTCCGCAAGGGCCTCGTCCGGCCCGACCGGCGGACGTTCGCGGGCGAGGACGGCTTCCGCTTCGGCCACATCCTGATTCGGGATGCAGCGTACGACTCGATGCCGAAGCGGCTCCGGGCGGAGCTGCACGAGCGGTTTGCGGACTGGGCCGAGGAACGGGTCGGCGACGCGGCGGAGTTCGACGAGATCCTCGGGCACCATCTGGAGCAGGCATGCACGTTGCGCGTCGAGCTCGCGCCTGCTGCCGATGCGACCGGTGCGCTCGCGGAGCGCGCGGCCGAGCGGCTCGCGCGGGCGGGGCGGCGGGCGTTCGCGCGCGACGACACTCACGCCGCCATCGGCCTGCTGGCGCGTGCTGCAGCGTTGCGCTCGGGCGACGCGGCGCTCCTCGTCGACCTCGCCGAGGCCCTCTTCCGTGCGGGCGAGTTCGGCGAGGCCGAGCGGGTCAACGGCGAAGCCGAGCAGGCGGCCAGGCGCTCGGGCGACGGGCGCAGCGAGCTCGCCGCCAGGCTGTGTACGGCGATGATCGGCCTGCTCGTGCGCTCGGAAGGAGGCGGCGTCGACGCGATCGCGGACGAGGTTGCCCGCTCGTTGCCGACCTTCGAGCGCGCCGGAGACGACGCCACCGTTGCGCGGCTGCTCACCCGCCTCGCAGCGGCGTACTGGTGGCGCTGTCAGGTGATGCCGATGGAGGAAACGCTCGAGCGGGCGCTCACTCATGCGCGCCGGGCCGGAGACGAGCGGCAACGGAACGAGATCGCATCGCTCCTGGGCATCGCCGCAGTGGTCGGGCCGTTGCCCGTCCCCGAGGCGCGCGCCCTCGTCGAGGAGCTGCTCGCCGAGACCGCCGATGAGACTGTTGCGAACAGCCTGCTCCTCGTCGCAGCGAGCCGGCTCGCGGCGATGGCGGGAGACTTCGAGCGCGCACGGAGTAGCTGCGCCGAGGCCAAGCGAGTTCTCGTCGCGCTCGGCCGGACGGTCGACGCGGCCACGATCACGACCTGGACGAGCGCCGTCGAGCTCCTCGCCGGCGATCCCGCGGCAGCGGAGCGCGAGCTCCGCCCCGCGCAGGAGCGCTCTGGAGGAAGCGGGCGAGCGGGCGAATCTCTCCTCGCTTGCCGCCCAGCTGGCGGAGGCTCTCTACGCCCAGGGCCGGCACGAGGAGGTGCTCATCGCAACTGCCATGAGCAAGGCCGCCGCCTCCGAAGACGACGTCCACGCCCAGGTGGCCTGGCGCTCGGCGCACGCAAAGGCGCTCGCCGGCCTCGCCCGAGCCACCGAGGCCGAGCCGCTCGCGCGCCAGGCGGTCGAGCTCGCGCAGACGACCGATTCGCCCGTGCTCGCAGCCGACGCGCTGTACACGCTCGCGATCGCGCTCGGCCCTACGGACGACGGCCGCGCGACGGCGGGACGTGCGCTGGCGCTCTACGAGGAGAAGGGAAACCTCGTCGAGGCGGCTCTCGCACGCCTGCTCACCGAGGAAGCGGGGGCACGTACAGCGTCGACTGTTGAGTGAGCTCGACGTCCGCGAGACGTTCGAGGGCCAACCGCTCCACCCGCGGCGGTATGCCGGGATAGGGACTCGCTTCGTAGACGATCAACTCGTGCGATCTCCGGGTACCACGACCGGAGCGCCTGTGCCAGCTCGTCCTGCGACTGAACGACGCCGACCTGCCAGAGCACGAGGCTGGCGCGCGGCTCGACGGTCGGCGCGTCGTACACGAAGTCGCCGGCCTCGTACATCTGGAGCCCTGCCGCCGCTGGATCGACGCCGAGATCCGCGAACAGGCAGTCGAGCGACGACACGCCCGGCAGCATCCGTGCCGCGATGCCTTCGCTTCTCGCACGTCTGATCGCCTCGCCCGCCGGCAAAACGAAGATGCCGGGGTGACCGTAGAAGGCGGCGCAGACGCGCATGCCGGAACGTGCCGGCGCGAGGATCGCCTCGACGATGCGCTCGTACGCTTCACGGCGCGTGCTCCCGTTCCCGAAGAACACGGCGAGGGACGAGGCATTCGTGCTCAGCTTGCCGATCTCAGCTTCTGTCAACGCATCGCCGGCCGCGAAGAACACATGGTCGGCGGCCGCGATCGCGGCGCGTGCCTCTGTGGTGAGCTGGGCCGGGCCGATCCCGGTTCCGACGACGACGAGGGAGCCGCTCACCCCGCCCCGGGAGGCCAGAAGATGAAGATCTGAGCGGGTCCACCTGAGGACGGCGCGGCATGCAGATGTCGCTCGATTGCGTGCCGGTTCCCCTCACGCAGCAGGTCGGCCGCCTCCCCGCCGAGCTCGCCTTCCTGCTCGAGCTTGTCGATGTAGGCCCTGTAGACCGGAGTTTCGCCCTGATCGCGCAGCTGCTCGAAGAACGCCCGCAGTTGCCGTCCGGTATCCGAGCCTTGTTCATCGTTGCCCAACGCCTGCCTCCTTTGGATTCGAGCGCGTCACGACGAGCGAGCCGCTCACCCCTTGCCGGGCGGCCAGAAGATCATGGGCGTGTTCAGCCCAACGGTTTTCTCGATCTTGGCTGCATCGCCCGACTTCAGGAGTGCGACCGCCGCCGGGCTCAGGCCGAACTCCTCCAGCCTGTCTTCTGCGTCAGGGGGGAACCCCTCACTGTGCTGCTCGAAGAAGGCGACGAGTTCCTTTCCGACCGCTCCCTTTGCGCCACTCATACCAGCCCTCCTTTAGCTGGTGCACGACGCTACAAGGCTCTCCCCCGCCAGTCAACGCCTCGGTACCCTGGCGACATGAACCCGCTCGCGCCCTTCTCGCCGAAGACGCGGGACTGGTTCGAGCGCGCCTTCGCGGGGCCGACCCCCGCCCAGGCGGCAGGCTGGCCCGCGATCGCCTCCGGCGGCCACGTCCTGATCCAGGCGCCGACCGGTTCCGGCAAGACGCTCGCCGCGTTCCTCTACGGGATCGACCGGCTCGACCGCGCACCAGGCGAGGGCCTGCGTTTGCTCTACGTCTCACCGCTGAAGGCGCTCAACTACGACGTCGAGCGAAACCTGCGCGGGCCGCTCGCCGGTCTCCGGTCCGAGCTGCGCGTCGGCGTTCGCACCGGTGACACCTCGCAGAAGGAGCGCCGGGAGCTCGTCAAGGAGCCGCCCGACATCCTGATCACGACGCCGGAGTCGCTCTACCTGATGCTGACCTCACAGGCGCGCGAGACGCTGCGCACGATCGAGACCGTGATCGTCGACGAGGTGCACGCGGTCGCGGGCACGAAGCGCGGCGTGCATCTCGCCGTCTCGCTCGAGCGCCTCGACGCGCTGCTCGAGCGCCCGGCGCAACGCGTCGGCCTCTCGGCGACGCAGCGGCCGCTCGAGGAGATCGGGCGCTTCGTGTCCGGCGATCGCCCGATCCAGCTCGTCGACGCGGGCACGCGCAAGGATCTCGACCTCGAGGTCGTCGTCCCGCTCGACGACATGCGTGAGCCGGGCGAGGGCGGCTCGATCTGGCCTTCGATCTATCCCGAGCTGCTCCGGCTCGTGCGCGAGCATCGCTCGACGATCGTCTTCGTCAACAACCGCCGGCTTGCGGAGCGCCTCGCAGTGCGTTTGAACGAGCTCGCGGAGGAAGAGATCGCTCGCGCGCATCACGGCTCGCTCGCCCGCGAGCAGCGGCTGCTGATCGAGGAGGACCTGAAAGCGGGGCGGATTCCCTGCCTCGTCGCCACCTCCAGCCTTGAGCTCGGGATCGACATGGGCGCCGTCGACCTCGTGATCCAGGTCGAGAGCCCGAAGTCGGTCGCGCGCGGGCTGCAGCGCGTCGGTCGCGCCGGCCACGAGCTCGGCTCGACCTCGAAGGGGCGCATCTTCCCGAAGTTCCGCGCCGACCTGCTCGAGTCGGCAGTCGTCGCGCGCGCGATGCGCGCCGGCGAGATCGAGGAGACGAAGATCCCGCGCAACCCGCTCGACGTGCTGGCGCAGCAGATCGTCGCGATCGTCGCGGACGAGGAGATCGAAGTCGCCGAGCTGCACCGGCTCGTTCGCGGCGCCTATCCGTTCTCCGATCTCTCTCGCACCCAGCTCGAGAACGTGCTCGACATGCTGGCCGGCCGCTACCCGTCGGACGAGTTCGCCGAGCTGCGGCCGCGGATCGTCTGGGACCGCACCGCCGGTGTGATTCGCGGGCGCACCGGCGCGCGCCGGCTCGCGGTCACGAACGCGGGCACGATTCCCGACCGCGGCCTCTTCGGCGTCTACCTCGTCGAGGGCGGCGGCCGGGTCGGCGAGCTCGACGAGGAGATGGTCTACGAAGCCAGGCAGGGCCAGACGTTCATGCTCGGCGCCTCGACCTGGCGGATCGAGGAGATCACGCGCGACCGCGTCCTCGTCTCGCCGGCACCCGGCGTTCCGGGCGCAGTCCCGTTCTGGAAGGGCGAAGGGGTCGGCCGGCCGTTCGAGCTGGGCGAGAAGATCGGCCGCGCCTCGAGGGAGCTGGTTGCTCAGAGCGACAAGGTCGCGCTCGAGCGGCTCGGCGGCGACTACCACCTCGATCCGCGGGCGGCGCAGAACCTGCTCACGTTCCTGCGCGAGCAAGCGGCTGCCACCGGTGTCGTCCCGTCCGACCGCTCGATCGTCGTCGAGCGCTTCCGCGACGAGATCGGCGACTGGCGTGTCTGCATCCTGACGCCGTTCGGCGGCCGAGTGCACGCCCCGTGGGGGATGGCGCTGACCGCGCGGCTGCGCGACACGTTCGGCCTCGACGCGCAGTCGATCTGGTCGGACGACGGGATCGCGCTCCACCTGCCTGAAGCCGACGTCCCGCCGAGCGTCGCCGACCTGCTGATCGGGCCCGACGAGATCGAGGAGCTCGTGGTCGGCGAGGTCGGCCAGACCGCCCTCTTCGGCGCCCGCTTCCGCGAGAACGCGGCCCGCGCGCTGCTGATCCCGCGCCGCCGCCCGGGACAGCGGACGCCGCTCTGGCAGCAGCGGCTGAAGGCCCAGAACCTGCTGCAGGTGGCGCGAAAGTACGGCTCGTTCCCGATCGTGCTCGAGACCTACCGCGAGTGCCTCCAGGACGTCTTCGACCTGCCGGCGCTGAAGAACATCCTCAAGGGCCTGCAGACGCGTGAGCTCGACCTCGTCGAGGTCGAGACGGCGTCGGCCTCGCCCTTCGCGTCGTCGCTCCTCTTCGACTACGTCGCGACGTACATGTACGAGGACGACACGCCACCCGCCGAGCGGCGGGCGCAGGCCCTCTCGCTCGACCGCGACCTGCTGCGTGAGCTGCTCGGCCAGGAGGAGCTGCGCGAGCTGATCGACCCGGACGCACTCGCCGAGGTCGAGCGGCAGCTGCTCGGCGACCCGCGCGATCCCGACGAGCTGCACGATGTTCTGCGCCGGCGCGGCGACCTGCTCGCGGGCGAGTATGACGAGGCGCAGGCTGCGATCCTGGTTGCCGAGCGGCGCGCGCTGAGCGTGCGCGTTGCGGGCGAGGAGCGGCTGATCGCCGTCGAGGACGCGGGCAGGTACCGCGACGCGCTCGGCGTGATGCCGCCCGGCGGGCTGCCCGAGGCATTCCTCGAAGGCGGCGCCGACTCGCTCCGCGGGCTGGTGTTGCGGTACGCAAAGGGCCGAGGGCCGTTCACGACGGCGCAGGCAGATGCGCACTTCGGGCTCGAGCTCGGCAGCCTTCTGCACGAGCTCGAGCGCGCAGATCTGCTCGTCCGCGGTGAGCTCCGGCCCGGCGGCAGCGAGCGCGAGTGGTGCGACCCCGACGTCCTTCGCCGCCTCCGCCGCGCCTCGCTCGCGGCGCTGCGCCGGGAGGTCGAGCCGGCCGAGCAGGCCTCCTTCGGCCGCTTCCTGCCCGCCTGGCACGGGATCGGCCGCCGCGCGAGCCTGCGCGAAGCGCTCGTGCCGCTGCAGGGCCTCGCCCTTCCGGTCGGCCTCTGGGAGAGCGAGGTGCTGCCGCGGCGCGTCCCGGGCTACCAGCCGGCGTGGCTCGACGGCCTCTGCGCCGCCGGCGAGCTCGTCTGGGTCGGAGCCGGGCTCGACCGCGTCGCCGTCTACTTCCGCGAGGACGCGCCGCTGCTCGGCCGGCCGGCCGGTGCGCCGCCGCCCGAGACACCGGAGGCGGCCGCGATTCGCGAGGCGCTCGGGCGGAGTGCGATGTTCTGGGCCGATCTCCTCGCTGCCACCGGGCTCGAGGCGGAAGCCGCGCTACCGGCGCTCTGGGAGCTGGTGTGGTCCGGCGAAGTGACGAACGACGCCTGGACCCCGCTTCGCGCCGGCCGCCGCTATCAGGCACCGCGCGCGCAGCGCCTGCCTCGCCGCTTCTCCCGCACCCGCGGCGCCTCGATCACCTCGACCCAGGGGCGTTGGTCGCCGACGGAGGCGCTTTTCCCCGGCAGCCCCGACCGGCGCGCGCTCGCCGAGCTGCTGCTCGAGCGTCAGGGCATCGTCACTCGCGACGGCGTCCGCGGCGAGGGGATTCCCGGCGGTTTCGGCGCCGTCTACTCGGAGCTGAAGGATCTGGAGACGATCGGCGCCTGCCGGCGTGGCTACTTCGTCGAGGGGCTTGGTGGGGCGCAGTTCGCTCTGCCCGGCGCCGTCGAACGGCTGCGCGAGCTGCGGGCCGAGGAGGAGCCCGAGCCGCTCGTGCTCGCGGCGGCTGACCCGGCTCAGCCCTACGGCGCCGCGCTGCCCTGGCCACGCCGTGCCGGCGCCCGTGCAGCCCGAGTCGCCGGCGCTCAAGTCGTCCTGCTCGGCGGCGAGGCCGCGCTCTTCGTCGAGCGCGGCGGCCGCACGCTCGTCCCGCTCCGCGAGCCGGATGAGGAGTGGCTGCGTCCTGCGATCGCGGCTCTGGTCGAGTACGTGCGCGCCGGCGGAGCGAAACGGCTCGCAGTCGAGCGGTTCGACGGCAGGCCGGTCATCGAGACCGAGGTGATGCCGTTGCTCGTCGAGGCGGGCTTCCTCGCCGGCCCGCGGCGAGCTGTCCTGCGCCCTTAATTTTCGGCGCTTTCCGCCCGATTACAGGGGTGTGACACCAACGCTGAAACAGCGGGTCGGGCTGGCACCTGTCCGCCTCGACTCACAGGAGAGCCGAAGGCTGCTCGCCGCGCGCGTCGGCTCGGCCCTGTTCGCGCTCGAAGCGAGCCTGGTACTCCTCGCGGCAGCGATCGGCGGCGGTGGAGACAGCAACAGGCTCTTCGTCGCGTGCGGCGGCGCCTACGGCCTCGCGCTCCTGTTCCTGCTCAGCTACGAGCGGCTCGATGCGATCGGCGCGAACGTGATCGCACTGGCGGGGACGGTGAGCATCTCGATCCTCGTCACCGACCCTGAGCTCGGTGCGAGCTACCGGATCCTCTACGTCTGGCCCGCCCTCTATGTCGCCTTCTTCATGCCGCGGCGGCAGGCGGCCCTCCAGCTGATCGCGATCGTCGGCCTCTCTGGCGTCGCGCTCGCGGTGACGCTGCCGTCGCTGCAGGTGCTCGAGCTGTGGATCGTCTCGTCCGGGATCCTGATCGGCGCGACTGCGTTCACGGGCTTGCTGCGCGACTATCTGGTCAAGCTCGTCGACAAGGCGCACCGGCACCGCGCGACGCTCGACGCCTACTTCCGGCACGCATCGACGGGCTTCGCCTTCCTCGATCGGGACTTCCGCCGCGTCCGCGTGAACGAGCCGCTGGCCGCGATGCTCGGGTCGACGGTCGACGAGCTGACCGGCAGGACGGTGTCGGAGATCGCACCGCACTACGCGGACGCCCTCGAGCCGCTGCTCCGGCGGGTGCTCGAAACCGGCGAGGCGCTCGAGGGGCTGGAGCTCGAGAGCTCGGATGGGAAGCGCCACTATCTGGTCAGCTACTACGCCGTCACCGGGGCCGACGGCTCGCTGGCGCTCGGCGAGACGGTCGTCGAGGTCACGCACCTCAAGGACGTCGAGCGCCGCCTCGAGGAGACGAACCGGCGCCTGACCGTGCTGGCGACGACCGACGAGCTGACGCAGCTTCCCAACCGCAGGATGCTCGACGAGCAGCTCGAGCTCGCCTTTGCCCGGGCGCGCCGGCACGGGCTCGCCGTGGCCGTGCTCGCGATCGATCTCGATCGCTTCAAGGACGTCAACGACACGCTCGGGCATGCCTACGGCGACCGGTTGCTCGTCGAGGTCGCCGGCTGCCTGCGTGCCAGCGCCCGCGAGACCGACGTCGTGGCCCGCATCGGCGGCGACGAGTTCCTGATCCTGCTCGCCGACCTCGACGTCCAGGACGCTCCGGTGCTCGCGCAGACCGTCGTCGACCGGATCGCGAAGGTGCTCTCGGAGCCGCTGGCGATCGATCCGGTGGAGCTACGGGTGCAGGCGTCGATCGGCGTCGCGATCTATCCGACCGACTCGCGCGACGCGAAGGGTCTGCTCGCGATCGCGGACGCCGCGATGTACGCCGGCAAGGCTCCGCTCGCTCACACTGCCTGACGAAGCGTGACCGAGCTACCGTCGGCCTGTGCCCGAGGGCGACTCGCTCCACCGCGCCGCGAAGCGGCTCCAGCCGCTCGTCGGCCAGCGCCTCGAGGCTGAGTCGCCGCATCCACGCGCTCAGGCGACCGGAGTCGCACCGAGGATCGACGGCCGCATGCTCGAGTCGGTCGAAGCGGTCGGCAAAAACCTGCTGCTGACCTTCGAGGGCGGCATCGTCGTCCGCAGCCACCTGCGGATGACCGGCCGCTGGCGGGTCGAGCCGCGCGGCAAGGCGCGGACGGGGCTACCGTGGCTCGTGCTCCGTGGCGACGAGCTCGAGGGTGTGCTCTGGAACGGGCCTGTGCTCACGCTCGAGGCACGTAACCTGCGCCGGTTGGGCCAGGACGTGCTCGCGACGGAGATCGACTTCGACGCTGTCGTCCGGCGGCTGCGCGGCGCCGGTGACCTCTGGCTGGGCGAGGCGCTCCAGGATCAGCGGCTCGTTGCCGGAATCGGAAACATGTGGATGGCCGAGGCGCTCTGGACGATCCGCGCCTCCCCCTGGCAACGCGTGCGCGAGGCCGGTGACGAGACCCTCGGCGACGCGGTTGCCACGGCCCGGCAGCTGATGCAGGCGGCGCTGGCGAGCGGCCGCCCCGGACGGCAGGTGTACCGCCGTGCGGGCCGGCCATGCCTGCGTTGCGGCACCATCGTCCGCTCGCGCGGACAGGGCGACGCCAATCGAACGGTGTACTGGTGCCCCGAATGCCAGGCAGGAGGCTCACCGCCGGGGGAGTAAGCAGGACGGATGGCGGTTCGTGCACCGCACCTTCACCTCACCCTGCGCTCCTTCTGCCTCGGCGCCTTCGTCTTCCTCGGCCGCGCGCTCGAGGAGGGCGACGACCTGCCGTTCGCGTTCGAGGAGCACGTGCAGCGCGGCGGTCCGGCGCTCTATGAGTACCGGCCGCTCGTGCGGACGTTCGTCGAATCTCGGGCGAGCGCCCTCGCCGCGCGGCAGGACGCCCGCATCGCGCTCGACGAGCTGCTGCGCGAACCCGCAGCCGCGATCTTCGCGCGGGCGCACGCCGGCTCGCGGCCGTCCGAGGAGCAGGCACTCTTCCGCACCGTCCTCCTCTCGCTGCTGATCTCGACCGCGGAAGGCTGCGGCGGCTTCGACTGGGACGACGTCGCGTTCGAGCGCGCCTACGCCGAGCTCGAGCGCTCGCTCTTCGGGGCGGCGCGCGCGTACGCCGCCGTGGCGCCACTCGTCGGGATCTCGGTCATCACCCAGGTCGAGCTCGGCGGCGGGATTCGGCTTCGGGCCGCTGCGGCGGGCGAGCTCGCGCACCACTGGCCGGAGGCGCAGGGGTTGCTGCCGCCCGGCTTCGGACGCGAGGTCGACCGCTACTGCGTGCTCGAGCTCGAGCGTGCACTCGAGCCCGGGGAGGAACCGCCCGACGCTCCCGCCGAGCTCGCGGACGCTGTCACCGCGATCCGATTGGCGACGGCGGCGCCCGTCGCCGCCGGGCCGGTGCTCTTCGAGCGGCTCGACTGGCGGCCGTTCGGGATCCGGCCGGTCCTGCCGATCGCGGCCACCCAGCCACCCGGCGAAGCGACCCGTCTCGACTCGTTCCGCGCCGAGCTCGCAGCCGATCTCCTGACGCGGCTCACTCAGGCCGATGCCGACGCGCCGCTCGCCGAGGCGCTCGACCGCTGGGAGCTTTCGCTCTTCCAGAACGAACCGTTCCGTTCCGAGCAGCTACGCGGCGCGCTCGCCGGTCTGCTCGGCGAGACGTGGGAGCTGCGAGCGGCGGTGCTGCTTGGAACAGAGAGCGACGAGCGGCGCGCGATCCACGCAGCTCTGCGGGCGCTCGCAGGCGGCGAGCCGGCGTCGGAGCGGGCCGAGAACGCCGTTCGGCGCTCCCTCGTCGAGACGCTTCGCCACGGCGACCGCGACGCGCTCGTTCGCTCGCTGGACGACGTGCTCCTGGGCCTGCGGTCGGCGCCGCGAGTGGCCGCTTCAGCGTAAGCCGGAAATCGTCACGGTTTCGTGACTACCGCGTTGCGCTCCTGTCACAGGCGCGTCGCTAGCGTCGAGCTAATGGAAGATTCTCGCGTTCTCGCCCGGCTCGACCGGATCGAAGCGCTCGACCGTGGCGGCGCTGCGCCGGGCGTGCTGCTGGCCGAGCTACGAGGGCTCCTGCTCGAAGCCGAAGAGTTGGCGCGCGAGAAGCAACAGACGACGAACGGAGCGGAGGAGGTGGTCGAGCGTCTTCGCACGGCGCTGGCACGGGACATAATCGGCATGTGATCGCCCACTGGGACGAGGTAGAGAGTGGCCGAGCGGAGGACGGCCACATCGCCGGAGAGTGGACGGATCTCGGCAGGGCCGCCGGGACGAAGACGGTCGGGCTCAGACGGATCAAGGTCGATCCGGGTAAGTGGTCGACGCCCTTTCACCGGCAGACGGCCGAGGAGGAGATCTTCTTCGTCCTCGCCGGCTCGGGTATCTGCTTGCTCCGCGATCGCGCCTTCGAGGTCGGCGCGGGGGACTGCATCGTCCACCGGGTGGGTGAGCTGCACACGCTCCGCGCAGGCGACGACGGGCTCGACGTGCTCGCGTTCGGCACCCGCGGCCAGACCGAGGCTGCGCACCTCCCGCGCGCGGGCGTGTCGTGGCTCGGCGGCTCGTGGGTCGAGGCCGGCGTCGGCGCCCATCCGTGGGAGCGCGAAGCCGCGGCGGGTGAACCGGAGGTGCCGGAGGTAGGCGCGCGCCCGCACAGCGTCGTGCACGTCGACGACGTCGAGGGCGATCACGACGGCGGCTCATGGCGGCCGTTGGCCCGCACGGCCGGCGCCGAGCTGACCGGCCTCAACTGGGGGAAGCTTCCGCCCGGCGCGGACGACGGGGCGCCGCACCTGCACTCCGCCGACGAGGAGATCTTCGTCGTGCTCGACGGCGCGGGAACGCTCGGGCTGTGGCCGTCGCCGCAGCACGTTCGGAACGGCCGCGAGTACGAAGAGCATCCGCTCAAAGCGGGGCACGTCGTCTCGCGCCCTGCCTCGACGGGGATCGCGCACGGCTTCCGCGCGGGCGAGAACGGCATGACCTATCTCGCCTACGGCACTCGGAACGCGAACGACGTCTGCTACTACCCGCGCTCGAACAAGATCGCCTTCCGCGGCCTCGGTCTGATCGCCCGCCTCGAGGACCTCGACTACGACGACGGCGAGCCGGGCTGAGCACACGTAAAGGAAAACCGCGGCTAGGGTTGAAAGGCGAGTCCACATGGGACTCATGCGCCTGCTGCCGCGCCCGAACACTCGGGCTCACACCGCCAACGAGGAGACCCCCTTGCAGAGGGTGATCGTGTTCGCCAACCAGAAAGGAGGCGTCGCGAAGACGACGACGACGCTGAACCTCGCTGTCGCGTTCAAGGAGCAGGGCCACCGGGTGCTGGCGATCGACCTCGACCCGCAGGGGAACCTGACCATGAGCCAGGGCATGAACCCCGACGCGATCGAGCGGTCGATGTTCGACGTGCTCGTCCACCGCCTGCCGATCTCCGAGATCACGCATCAGGCGGAGATCGACGTCGCCGTCTCCTCGATCGACCTCGCCGGCGCTGAGCTGGCGCTGAGCTCGATGATCGGCCGCGAGCGCGCGCTCGAAAAGGCGCTGCTGGAGGTACGGGACAAGTACGACTTCATCATGATCGACACGCCGCCGTCACTCGGGCTGCTGACGATCAACGCCTTCGTCGCCGCCACCGGCGTGATCGTGCCGGTGCAGTGCGAGTACCTCTCGCTGCGCGGGCTCGTGCAGCTCGAGAACACGCTCGCGATGGTTCGGGAGAACCTCAACCCCGAGGTCAAGATCGAAGGAATTCTCCCGACGATGTTCGACCGGCGGACGCTGCACTCGCGCGAAGCCGTCGAGATCCTGGAGGAGAATTTCGGCGACCTCGTCTACAAGACGCGCATCCGCAAGACGGTGCGCTACGCGGAAGCTCCCGTGAAGGGCACGTCCGTGCTGAAATATGACCCGAAGGGTACGGCCGCCGAGGCCTACCGCGAGCTGGCGAAGGAGGTGCTCCATGGCGCGAAATCGCGCGAGCATGCGTGAGGGCCCGCTCGCGGAGCTCTTCCGAGCAACGGAAGCAGCCCAGCGGCAGGCCGAACAGGCGAAGCCGGACGCCGAGCCTGAGCAGCCGCAGGAAAAAACGGTTGAGCACGTCCCCGACTTCGCGAAGGAGGAGCCACGCGCGGCCGCACCAGCGCCCGCGCCCTCCCAGCCCGCGGCGCCGCCGGTGAGCCCCGAACCGGCCGAGGCAGCAGTTGCAGCACCCACTCCGGCCGCGCCGCCCCCCGCACGCGAACCCGTCTACGAGCCTCCGGTCACGCGGGTGATCGAGCCGCTGCCCGAGCCGGCGCCGCGCCTCGAGTACGCCGTTCCACGCGACTCATCCTCCTACCTGGCCGTGATCCGCGTCATCGGCGTCGGCGGCGCGGGCCTGAACGCCGTCAACCGGATGATCGACGCCGGCATCTCGCAGGTCGAGTTCGTCGCCGTCAACACCGACATGCAGCAGCTCCAGCTCTCGGATGCAGCCGTCAAGATCCACATCGGCCGCGAGCTCACGCAGGGCCTCGGCTCCGGCGCCGAGCCCGACATCGGCCGCCGCGCGGCCGAGGAGAGCTACGACCCGATCAAGAACGCTCTGCGCGGCTCCGACATGGTCTTCGTCACCGCGGGCGAGGGCGGAGGCACCGGTACCGGTGCGGCCCCGGTCGTCGCAAAGATCGCGCGTGAGCTCGGCGCTCTCACGGTCGGGATCGTCACGACACCGTTCCGCTTCGAAGGCACCCGCCGGCTGGCCGCGTCCAACCAGGGCGTGGAGGAGTTGCGGGCCGCCTGCGACACCGTGATCGTGATCCCGAACGACCGCCTGCTCGAGGTGCTCGACCGCTCGACCTCGATGCTCGACGCGTTCAAGATCGCCGACGACGTGCTCCGCCAGGGCGTGCAGGGCATCACCGACCTGATCACGATGCCCGGTCTGATCAACCTCGATTTCGCGGACGTCCGCACGGTCATGCACGACGCCGGCTCGGCACTGATGGGGATCGGCTACGCGACCGGCGATGACCGCGCCAAGCAGGCGGCCGAACGCGCGCTCAAGTCACCGCTGATCGAGACGGAGATCGTCGGAGCCCGCGGGATCCTGCTCTCGATCGCCGGCGGCGAGGATTTGACCCTGCTCGAGGTGAACGACGCCGCCGAGGTCGTGCGCCAGGCGGCGACCGACGACACGAACATCATCTTCGGCGCCACCGTCGACGAGCGTCTCGCCGGCCAGGTCTGGGTGACGGTCGTCGCCACGGGTCTCGGTGGCACCCGCCGCCGCGTCGCACCGACGTTCGCCCCAGGCACGCAGTCTCCGCGTAGCGAAGACCCGCTCGAACCGCCGAGCTTCCTCCGCAGTTAGGAGCTAGACGAGCGGGACGAGCACGGTCGCGCCGAACGCGGCGCCGAGCGCGAAGCAGCCCGTCATCGCCACGGCCGCGGTGTGCCAGCGGCGGACGTCCGCTCGGCGGCCGAGGAAGTAGAGGATGCTGGAGGAGCCGAGCGCGAGCGTCGTCAGCGTCTCGACGGCGCCGAGCGCGATCCCGGCCGAGACGGCCACGTCCGAGGCGACTCCGTGCGCGGTCAGCGCGAACGCGACCGCCGCGCTCGCGACGCCGACATTCCCAGGCGTCAGCGGCAAGATCCCCGCCAGGTCGAGCGCCGGAATGATCAGCACAGCCGCTGCGAGCGGACGCTCGATCCCGAATGCGGCCGCGATCCCCGTGGCGGCGCCCACGCGCAACGCCATCGAGAGCCCGACCCAGCCGGCGATCTGCGCTGCAGCACGCGGGCAGCGCCCGAGGACGCGGAAGACGTCGAGTGCGTGACCGAACTTCGTCCCCGGCCGCGAGTCGCGGGCGCGCCAGGCGATCGCGGCGGCCACGGCTGCCGCGAGCAGCAGGACTGCAATGGGCCAGCGCGGCAGGACGCCGCTGGCCGACGCCAGCGCGAGCACGACGGCGAGCCAGACGGCCCGCACCGCGCTCAGCGAGGCGGCGATGCCGCCGACGGTCCAGATGCGCCCGTCGTTCTGGAGCACACGCGAGAAGAGGGCGAACCTGACTGCGGTGCCGATCCGCGCCGGGGCGAGCGCATTCACGATCGAGCCGGTGCAGTAGCGCGCGGAAGCGTCGGACCGGGAAACCGTTCCCCCGCAGCGCGTGAGCGCAGACTGCCAGCCGCACGCCGAGGTGAGCAGCGAGCCGGCGAACGCTGCCGCTGCGAGCCAGAGCCAGCCGGCCGACGCGTCCGAGAGCCCGGCGACGCCGTCGGCGACGAGGTCGCCGAGCAGCTGCGGACTCAGCGCCAATGCGATCAGGGCTGCGACCGATCCCAGGAACACGGCAAGGTGCCGCTTCCCCAGTTCGAGGTCGAGGTGCATCTTCTGACAACGTAGCCGGGATCCCATCGGGTTCTCGATGGTTATCGGCATCCGTACAGCATCTTTACCCTGACTTCATGCAAGGAGCGATCGCCGCGGGGAACAAGGTCACCGCCGAAGCCGGCGCGGGCGTCCTTGTCGCGGGTGGCAACGCGATCGACGCGTGCATCGCCGCTGCCTTCGCGGCGGCGGTCGCCGAGGGCCCGCTGACCGGCCCTACCGGCGGTGGCTTCCTGCTGGCGTGGTTCGACGGCAAGGCGACCGTGCTCGATTGCTTCTTCGCCGCCCCGACGCGGCCGTTCGGGGAGATCGAGGACATCACCGTCGACTTCGGGGACTCGACGCAGAGCTACCACGTGGGCGCGGGGTCGGTGGCCGTGCCGGGCCTCGTCGCGGGCCTCGAGGAGGCGCACCGCCGCTTCGGGAGCACGCCGTGGCCGCAGCTCGTCGAGCCCGCGATCGAGCTGGCCGCCCACGGGTTCGACGCGACCGAGGCTCAGCGCTTCCTGCACCTGATCCTCGCCGGGATCCTGCAGCGCGACGAGGGTGGCCGGCGGATCTACGGCGTGCCGGAGCGGATCGAGACGAGCGACTTCGTCGCGACGCTGGAGCACATCCGCGACTCCGGCTCGAGCGTCGTCACGGAGCTGATTCCCGAGCTCGCCGCCGACATCGCGTCCTATTGCGTCTCTACGCCCGAGCCGCTGCACGCGCACGTGGGCGCGCTCGAGATCCTGACGACGCCCGCGCCCTCACGCGGCGGCGCCATCGTCGCGGCTGCGCTCGAGCGGCTGGCGACCGCGGAGACGCTCGACCAGCGAGCCCGCGCTCTTCGTCACGGCTACGAGTCGGCGCCGCCGCTCGCGGTCGCCGGGACGACGCACATCTCCGTGATCGACGTGCAGGGCAACGCCGCCGCGTTCTCGTCGACGCTGGGCGCGGGCTCAGGCATCTTCCGCGGCGGCACGCAGCTGAACAACATGCTCGGCGAGCTCGACGTCGTCGGTCACGCTCCCAAAGCGGCTGGCGAGCGGCTCGCGAGCATGATGACCCCGACGCTCGTGCTCGAGGACGGCCGGCCGCGGCTCGCTCTCGGCAGCGCCGGCTCGGTGCGGCTCGCCGGCGCGATCGCGCAGGTCACCGACAGCGTCCTCCGCGGGATCCCGGTCGCGGAGGCGATCGAGCGTCCGCGGATCCACGTCGACGGTGACGTCCTGCACCTCGAGGGCGGCCTGATGGAGGTGGCGCCCGAGGGCTGGCGGACGGTGCGCTGGGCGGGCCGCAACCTCTACTTCGGCGGCGTCGCAGCGGTCGAGCGACGGCGTGACGGCACGCTCGCGGCCGCCGGCGACCCGCGGCGCGGTGGTCATGGGATCGTCGTCGGATGAGCGTCACGATCCGGCCTGCGCGTCCGGAGGACGCGGCGACCCTCGTCGCCCTCGGCGCCGCGGTCGGCCGCGAGCCCGAGGCGTGGCTCCTGAACGCGGACGGCTGGCGCGGCGTCTCGGAGGAGCGTCGCTACCTGCGCGCGCTCAAGCGCCACCCCGACGCCGCCGTCTTCGTCGCCGACGAGGAAGGAGCGATCGTCGGCCGCCTCTCGGTCGCGCGCGACCCTCACCAGGCGAGCCGCCACGTCGCCGACCTCGGCCTGATGGTCGCCTCGAGCCACCGCCGCCGCGGCATCGGCCGCGCCCTGCTCGAGCAGGCGGTCACCTGGGCTCGCGACGCCGGCATCCGCAAGCTCGAGCTACACGTCTTCCCCTGGAACGAGCCTGCAATCCGTCTCTACGAGCAGTTCGGCTTCGAGCGCGAAGGGCTCCGCCGCCAGCACTATCGCCGCGGCAGCGAGCTCGTCGACGCGATCCTGATGGCCTACTGGGTGTGACGGTTTCCCGATTTGTGACGTATAACGAGTGAGATGCGCAGATACGCCGCCCTGCTCGCCGCCCTTGCAATCGTCGTCGCCGCTCTCGGCGGCACCGCGGCCGAGAGCGCCCCGAGCGCCAAGAAGTCGCCGCGGCTGACCGCCTTCGGCTCGTGCGGGCAGCTGCTCGCCTACGCCAAGGGCCCGCGCGACCCGCTTCGTCAGCGCCTACGGGCTCGGCCAGGGCGTCGGTCGCGAAGCGCCCGCCGGGCGGCATCGCCGCCGGTGGCGCCGCCGCCTCGTCTACCGACGACGCTCAAGGCGGGCGTCGACTACTCCGGCACGAACGTGCAGGAGGAAGGCGTCGACGAGCCCGACATGGTGAAGACGAACGGCACCGTCTTGTACGCGGTCGCGAACGGGAAGCTGAATGCCGTTCGCGTCAGCGGCCCGAAGCCGGATCTGCTCGACACGCTTCAGCTCGAACCGGGGAGCCACGAGCTGCTCCTGCACGGCAGCCGCCTGCTGGTGCTCTCGAACAACGGCTACTGGATCGAGCCGCTGCCGGCGATGGCGCGCGGCATCGCGCCGTACCAGCCCTCGAAGCTCGTGCTCACCGAGGTCGACGTCAGCAATCCGGACAAGCTGCGCTTCGTCCGCACGCTCACGATCGACGGCTCCTACGTGGCCGCGCGGCTCGTCGGCTCCACCGTCCGCCTCGTCACGTCGGCGCAGGTGCCGAGCGAGCTGCCCTTCATCCAGCCCGCGAGCCAGACGCAGGAGGCGCTCGCCGCCGCCAAGACGAAGAACCGCAACGTCGTCGCCTCCTCGCGCGCCGCGAGCTGGCTGCCGTCCTACCGGATCAAGCGCGCCGGCGCGAAGCCGGGCAGGGAGCGCCCGCTCGTCCAGTGCCGCCACGTCAGCCGACCGCCCGAGTTCGCCGGCTTCGGGATGCTGACGGTGCTGACGGTCGACCTCGCCAAGGGGCTCGAGCCGGTGCACTCGACCTCCGTGATGACGGACGGGCGGATCGTCTACGCGTCACCCGAGAGCCTGTACGTCGCCACCGAGCGCTGGTCGACCCGGCCGCTCCCGGAGCAGCCGACCAAGGAGACGGACGGCGCCACGACGGCGATCCACAAGTTCGACATCTCGAGCCCGCGGATCACGCAGTACCGCGGCAGCGGCAGCGTCTCCGGCTATCTGCTCAACCAGTGGTCGCTCTCCGAGCATCGCGGCGTCCTGCGCGTCGTCAGCACCGAGAGCCCGGCCTGGTGGGGCGAGGGCGGCGGCGAGACCGAGTCGTTCCTGACGACGCTGCGCCAGCGCGAGGGCGCGCTGGCCCAGGCGGGCAGGATCGGCGGGCTCGGAAAGGGCGAGCGCGTCTACTCAGTGCGTTTCGTCGGCGATACCGGCTACGTCGTCACCTTCCGGCAGATCGACCCGCTCTACACGCTCGATCTCGCCAACCCGGAGAGCCCGCGTGTGCTCGGCGAGCTGAAGATCCCGGGCTACTCGGCATATCTGCACCCGATCGGCGAGGACCTGCTGCTCGGCGTCGGCCAGGACGCGACCGAGGAAGGCCGCTCCATCGGCACGCAGATCTCGATCTTCGACGTCTCCGACCTGCGCAAGCCGACGCGCGTGCACCGCGAGTCGCTCGGCCTGGGCTGGTCCGAGGCCGAGCACGACCATCACGCCTTCCTCTTCTGGCCGCGCAGCGGGCTCGTGATGATCCCCTTCAACTACGACGCGGTCGGCTTCCGCGTCGGGCGGGCGCGCGGGATCGATCCGGCCGGCCGCGTCCAGCACGGCGGCACGGTGCCGATCCGGCGCTCGCTCGTCGTCCGCGACTCGATCGTCACCGTCTCCGAGTCCGGCGTTCGCTCGAGCACCCTCGGCGGTCTCGTCGAGACCGGCTGGGCTGCGTTTCCGCCGCCGAGCAAGTAGGCTCGGGTCGTGGCCGGGCTCAGGTCGCGCGTCCGCACTCTCGGCGCAGCCGCGGTCGTTCTCGTGGTGCTCACCGGGGCAGCTTTCGCCGGAGGCGGAGTCCACGTGATCAAGGGCGATCGGAACGTCGGCGGGATCCTGATCGGCCGCAGCACCCCGGCTGACGTGAAACGGCTCTTCGGAACACCCTCGACGAGCCGTGTGCTCTCGACCCAGACCTGCGTGCAGACGTGGAAGGGTATCCGCCTAGCGGTGCACTTCTTCACTTTCGACGGCAAGCCGTGCTCCGGGCGCATCGCCCTGATCGCGACCGTGACCGGCCGGTCCGCGTGGCGGACAGCCGTCGGCCTCCGTGTCGGCGACCAGGTCGCGAGGCTGAAGGCGCTCTATCCGCGCGCCCGCTGGCGAACCGGCTTCGCCGGCGAGACCGGTTACTGGCTCGTGACCGAGCAGCTCTGCAGCGAGGCCGGCGGCGGCGACTATCCGGGTCTGCTCGCACGCACCCGCGGCGGCCGCGTTTCGGCCCTTGTTGCCCGCCAGGCCGTCTGCGACTACGACTAGCCAAGAAGGGAGCCCTTGACGGGCTTCTAGCCGGAGTCTTATGGTCGCCCTACCGGGGCTCATTTCAGGGGTCGCCACCGGGAGGGCATACCCATGGAGACTGAACGCACGCCATCCTCGTGCGCATCCGCGCGCCTGCGGACGGGCGTATCACTGCGGCGAGCCGTGGTGCTCGCGACCTTCGCCGCGCTGCTGCTGGCGCTGCCTTCGACCGCTGCTCTCGACAGCGCCTCGAGTACCGAGGCACTCGGGACTCCAGTCCCGAACTTCGCCGGGATCACCGGCGGCAACCCGCCCGACCCCACCGGCGACGTGGGCCCGAACCACTTCGTCATGGCGGTGAACTCCGCGTTCTCCGTCTACAACAAGACGGGCACGCAGCTGCTCGGCACGACCAACCTCAACACCCTCTACGCCGGGACGAACAACATCGCCAACGGGAACGGCCTGTGCTCGACCCGCAACGACGGCGACCCGATCGTCGTCTACGACCAGCTCGCCGACCGCTGGCTGATCCTGCAGTTCGCCTTCAACGGCGTCGACGCCAGCAACAACCCCCAGGCGCCGTTCTCGCTCTGCCTGGCGGTCTCCCGCACCGCGAATCCCGCGGCAGCGGTCAACGGCAACTGGTTCGGCTACGACTTCAACGTCCCGGCCTTCCCCGACTACCCGAAGGTAGGGGTCTGGCCCGACGCCTACTACCTCTCGACCTACGAGGGCGCCAACCTCGGCGCGTTCGCCTTCGACCGAACGCAGATGCTCGCCGGCAACGCGGCGACGTTCGTGCGCTTCACGATCGGATCGATGAACAGCCTCCGCAGGACGCGGCTGCTGCCGGCCGACTGGGACGGGACGAACCAGCCGCCCGCAGCCGCGGCCAATCCGTTCGTGCGCTCCGTTGACGGGCAAACCGACGATGCGCCCGCCACGACCAACGACCGGCTGGAGGTCTTCAACTTCTCGGTCAACTTCGCGACCCCGGCTCTGTCCACCTTCGGTGTCGGCTCCGTGCAAGCGACGCAGACCGGCGGGACGCCCAACCAAACGCTCCCGACGACGCCGTTCGACCCGGACATGTGCTACCCGCTCGGCTTCCCCGCGACCGGGCCGACGGTTCGCGACTGCATCCCCCAGCCGGGGACGACGCAGCTCGTGGACGCTCTGTCGAACCGCCTGATGATGCAGCTGAAGTACCGCAACTACGGCGGCGCGACCGGGCAGCGCATGGTCGTCAACCAGACCGTCGACTTCAACAACACGGACCGTGGCGCAGTCCGCTGGTACGAGCTCGGCAACGTCGGAGCCGGCTGGACGATCCTCCAGCAGGGCGACTACTCGCCCGACGCCGACTCCCGCTGGATGGGCAGCATGGCCATGGACAAGGACCGCAACATCGCGGTCGGCTACAGCGTCTCGAGCGGGACGACGTTCCCGTCGCTCCGATACGCCGGGCGGACGCCGACGGACGCGGTCAACACGCTGCCCCAGGGCGAGTTCACGCTCCTGGCAGGGACGGCGTCCCAGACGAACTCGAACCGCTGGGGCGATTACAGCCAGATGTCCGTCGACCCGGTCGACGACTGCACCTTCTGGTACATCGGCGAGTTCGCTCCCTTCTCGACGCAGATCGGGGCCTTCCGGTTCCCGTCCTGCACCGCCGATCTCTCGGTCACCAAGAGCGATGCCCCCGACCCGGTCGTGGCCGGCACGCCGCTCACCTACACCGTCAACGTCGCGAACGCAGGCCCGCTCGACGCGACGAACGTCGTCGTCACCGATGTCCTGCCGCCGCAAGTGACGTACCTGAGCAACACCGACGCCTGCACCGAGGGCCCGACCGACACCCTGACGTGCAACGTCGGCAACATTCGCTGCGGGAGGCTCGACGTCGTTCACGATCACCGTCCGGGTGGATGCGGGAACGCCGGACGGGTCGACGATCACGAACAACGTCTCGGTCCGCGGTGACCAGGAGGACCTCAACCCGGCGAACAACTCGGACAGCGAGTCGACGCTCGTGATCGCCCGCGCCGACATGGAGCTGGTCTCGAAGACCGAGAGTCACGATCCGGCCTACGCCGGCGAGACGCTCACCTACATGATCACCGCCCGCAACAACGGGCCCTCGACCGCGGTGAACGCCCGGGTCGTGGATGTGCTCCCGCCGGGCCTGACGCACGTGAGCAACACCGACTCCTGCTCGGGGCCTGCGGCCGGCCCGCTGACGTGCTCGCTCGGGACGATGCCTCCGGGTGACACGCGGACCTTCACGATCACGGTCTTCATCGCCCGTGACCTGGTCTACAACAACGGGATGCCGATCACGGTCACCAACACCGCGACGGCCGACTCCGACACCGAGGACCCGAATCCAGGGAACGACACCAAGACGGAGCAGACGCTCGTCAAGGCCAAGGCCGACCTCGAGATCGTCAGCTTCGACCCGGTCAACCCGCCGACCGAGATCCTCGTCGGCGACAGCGTCCAGGTGACGGTGCGGAAGATCATCCGGAACAACGGGCCGTCGGCTCCGATGGACGTGCTCGCTGCCAAGCAGGCCTCGGTCTCCGGCACCGGCACCGCGACCGTGACTCCGCCGACGCACAGCGAGGTCGTCGTCGCGGTCGGCTACCAGGAGAACCGCACCCACGACGAGCGTTTCGTCGTCACCTGCACGGGCGCCGGGACGATGACGTTCACCTTCGTGAACGACATCTCGCCGGCGCGTCCCGACGACATCGACCCGAACCTCGTCCAACAACCGTGCCACGACCTCGTTCACGGTCCGTTGCGTCAGCTACTTCCTCGTCCTGGACGAGGACGCGATCGACAACACGACGGGCGAGCCGACGCCGTTCACCGCCAGCGACGTGAACGACGACATCGCCCGCCTCGCCCAGCGGCGCGAGCTGCGCTACTTCCACGCTCGCCCGCTCCGGCAGATCGTGCTCGGCTCGGGCCAGACCGGTGACGAGGGCTGGTTCGCCCCGAAGGTGATCCCGGCGTCGTGGAACGCGGCCGGGCCGACTCCTGACGGGCTGCGCAACTACGTCGGCAACCCCTCGCAGCCCTATCCGCACAACGTCGGGCGCGGGCTGGGGACGGGGAGCAACCCCGAAGCGCTGCTGGACAAGATCCCGCAGGGTGACGCCGCTGCGGGCGACGGCGCTCAAGCAGCTGGTCGGACGCCAGGTCTGCGCCGTCGTCTACGACTCCGACATCAGCATCAACTACGGGCCGCTGAACGGCAGCCTCAAGGGCGAGAACCTGGGCACCGTCGCGTTCAAGGTCAGGTCTGTCGTCAGGCGGACCGGGAAGTCGTCCTCCTCGCTGCCGCTGGTCACGATCGAGATCTCCGACGCCGACCACGTCTGCGAGCAGGGCTTCCGGCTCTTCACGACTGCGCCGGAGCCGACCTCGTCCTCGCAGCCGCCGGACACGATTCCGTAGACAGGAGGGATGAAAGCCGGGCCGGGCCTTCGGGCCCGGCCCGGCTTGTAGGATCAGGCTATGCCTGAGTTCACTTCATACACACACGGAACACCCTGCTGGACCGACGTCACGAGCACCGATCTGCCGCGTGCGGTCGAGTTCTACGAGGCGCTCTTCGGCTGGGAAGCGGACGTCGCGCCGCAGCCCGAGGCGGGCGGCTACACGATGTTCTCGCTCCGGGGCAAGAACGTCGCCGCCGGCAGCCCGCCGCAGCAGGAGGGGATCCCGTCGCACTGGACGACGTACCTCGCGAGCGACGACGTCGACGACACCGCGCAGAAGATCCGCGACGCCGGCGGCACCGTCATGTTCGACCCGATGGACGTCTTCGACGCAGGCCGGATGACGATCGCGCAGGATCCGACCGGCGCGGTCTTCGGCGTCTGGCAGGCGAAGCAGCACATCGGCGCCCAGCTCGCGAACGAGCCGGGGACGATGAACTGGAACGAGTGCCAGACGAACGACGCCAAGGCGGCGGCGGCGTTCTACGAGGCCGTGTTCGGCGTCGAGGTCAAGGAGTACCCGACCGCGGAGGGCCGCCCGCCCTACCACGTGATCCAGGTCGACGGCCGCGGCGTCGCCGGCATCTTCGAGATCAACGAGCAGATGGGCGACGTGCCGCCGAACTGGTCGACGATCTTCGCCGTCGCGAACCACGACGAGACGGTCGCGCAGGCGAAGGAGCTCGGCGGCAACGGTGCTGATGGAGGGGATGGACCTGCCCGAGATCGGCCGCCTCGCGGTGCTCCAGGATCCGACCGGCGCCGTCTTCCAGATCCTGCAGCCGCGCTCGCGCTCGCGGAGCGCGCTCGACCAGCCGGATCCGCGAGGAGGACGATGGCGAAGAGACGGAAGAAGACTGATCTCACGGAGCAGCGCGAGCGGATTCGGGAAGTGAGGGAGCTCGTGGAGCGGATGCGCAAGGAGCACCGCGAGCAGCGCGAGGCCGAAGAGCGCGGGAAGACCGGCTAACCGAAGCGAACGAGCGCCGCGCGCTCTCCGGTCGCCTGACGTGCGCACCCATTCGACTGCGTCCGCCGTTTGCAAGTGGGTTCACCTCCACTTTCGAAAGGAACTGACGCATGCTCAAGTCCCGCCTGCCGCTCCTGCTCGCCCTCGCCGCCGCGCTCGTGCTCGGCGCCGGAACCGCTCCCGCCGGCGGCTCGGCGCTCGCTCAGGTCGAGGCCGTCGTCACCTTCGAGGGCGAAGGCGCGCCGAGCGCAGCCGACGTCGCCGCGCTGCAGGCGGCCGGGATCACGACCGGCTTCACGTTCCGGGCGCTGCCGATCGCCGGCGTGCTCGCGACCGCGCCGCAGCTGGAGGCGCTCGAGGCCTCGCCGCTGGTCGCGTCGGTGACGCTGAACAAGCAGCTCGACTACGACAACGCCACCTCCACCAATCTCACCGGCGTCGACGCCGTCCGCGCCGACGCGAAGCTGACGAAGCGCAACGGCAACCTGCCGGTCGCCGGCCACGGCGTCACCGTGCTCGTCAACGACAGCGGCATCGACGGCGGCCACCTCGACCACCGCTTCGGCCCGCACCTCGTCCAGAACGTCGAGGCGGCGACGAACCTGCACGCGCTCTCCGAGCTCGCGCCGGTCACCTACGTCGAGAACGTCGAGAACACCGACGCGACCGGCGGCCACGGCACCCACGTCGCCGGCATCGTCGGCGCCACGGGCTCGCGCTCGAACGGCAAGTACGAGGGCGTCGCGCCCGGCGCGAAGCTCGTCGGCTACGGCTCCGGCGCCGGCCTCGCGATCCTCGACGTGATCGGCGGCTTCGACTACGCGATCGTGAACAAGGATCGCTACGGCATCGACGTGATCACGAACTCGTGGGGCGACACCGACGACTCCTGCACGCCGGTCGACCCGACCAACCCGGTCACGCGTGCGACCTACGACACCTTCAAGGCGGGGATCGTCGTCGTCTTCTCGGCCGGCAACTCCGGCCCCGATCCCTGCACGATCAGCGGCAACTACAAGAAGGCGCCCTGGGTGATCTCCGTCGCCGCGGGCGACAAGGATCGCGCGCTGACCGACTTCTCCTCGCGCGGCACCGCCGGCGGCGGCGGCCAGTTCACGCTCGACGGGAAGACGTGGACGTGGGAGGACCGGCCGACGCTGACCGCGCCCGGGAACCTGATCATCTCGACGCGGACGGCCTCGCCGATCGGCGTCCTCGGCACGCCCGACGACGTCCTCGCCGGGCTCGAGCCCGCGTACCTGCCGTACTACACGACGCTCTCCGGCACGTCGATGGCCGCGCCGCACGTGGCGGGCGTCGTCGCGCTGATGCTGGACGCGAATCCGGCGCTGACGCCGCTGCAGCTGAAGTCGATGCTGCAGGCGACGGCGACGCCGATGCCTGCGTACGCGGCGTGGGAGGCGGGCGCCGGGTACGTGGATGCGTACGCGGCCGTGAAGCGCGCCTTCCGCTAGGAAGTGAGGGAGGGGCCGCGCGCTGCGGCCCCTCCCGCCAACCTCAGTTCTGGATCAGCTTGAAGAAGGTGCCCGTCGGGTCGGCGCAACCGGCGATGCGGCCGTACGGCGTGTCGTCGGCCTGGCGCACGATCGTCCCGCCGAGCTTCTCGACCTGCTCGAGCGTCGCGTCGACGTCGTCGACCCGGAAGTAGACGACCCACCCCGACTCGATGCCGTCGTCCGGATACGGCGAGTCGTCCATGATCCCGGCGAGCATGTTCTGGCCCTCGCCGAGGGTCGTGTAGTGGAAGTCGTCCTCGTCGGCCGCGGTGTGCGGCTCCCAGCCGAAGACGTCGCGGTAGAAGGCGACGGCCTTGTCGTAGGCGCGCGTGTGCAGCTCGAACCAGCCGGCGGTGTTGGGCTCGTTCCAGACCTCGAAGCCCTTGACCTCGCGCGGCTGCCAGGCGCCGATCGCCGCCCCGCCGGGGTCGGAGATCATCGCGAACCGGCCGTTCTGGGTGACGTCCATCGGCTCCATCGCCACCTGGCCGCCGTTCGCGGCCGCGTCGGCGGCGGTGCGGTCGGCGTCGTCGGTGTTCAGGTAGACGGTCCAGGAGTCGGGGTAGCCCTGCTCGCCGGAGTTCCCCATGCAGCCGGCGACGGCCTTGCCGTCCTTCTGGAAGATGAAGTAGCCGCCGTACTCGGGGCCGGGGTTGAACGTCGTCCAGCCGAAGAGCCGGCCGTAGAACTCGGCAGCCTTGTCGGTGTCGGAGCTGAACAGGTCGATCCAGCACGGCGCGCCGACGACGAGGGTTGGTGTGGGCATGGTGCGCTCCTCCTGTGTCGAAACGGATCGTCTCAGCTTCGACCGACACGGCCCGCAGAACTCATCGGTCGCCTCGCGGATCATGCGCGGCGAAGGCAGTGCACGTCGGCGCTGGCTTTGGTGCCACTGGCGCCGATACAGCTCCTCGGCGCGCAGCGCGCGAACGAGCCGGGAAGCTCAACTGGAACGCTGAGTGCGGAGAGCTGACCGGGTGACAGGTACGCCTCCTCGCTCCTCGAGGAGTAGTCTGGTTGATTGATCCCGGCGATCATTCGGTCTGTGGAGAGCGCCGGGAGTTCGGCGACCTGAACTCGTAACGCATTGCCGTGCGTTTGAGTACGACGAGGCGAGGCGCCAGCGATGCTCGGTAACCTCAACAGGCCATGAAGCTCGACGCTAACGACAGGACGCTGCGGGAGGTTCTCAACGCCTACTTCTTCTTCATCCCGCGGTTCCAGCGGCCCTACTCGTGGGAGATCGAGCAGGTCGAGGAGCTGGGAGGACGCGATCCAGGAGAGCGGACCGGACTACTTCATCGGATCGATGGTTGTGTACCCGCACGGTGACGACACCATGGCGGTGATCGACGGCCAGCAGCGCCTGACGACGCTGATGATGCTGCTCTGCGCGATCCGCGACGCGGCCGAGGCGAACGGCGACGCCAAGCTCGCCAACGGCACCCACAGGTTCATCGAGCGGACGGACGAGCACGACGAGGAGCGCTTCGCGCTGCACACGGAGACGTCGTTCCCGTTCCTCCACGACGAGATCCTGTCCCGGGAGCCGGCCGACCTTGATGCTCAGATCGGGCGGGAGGAGATCGCGATCCAGACCTCCTTCGCCCGGATCGAGAAGTACATCGGCGACCTGGTTGAAGCCGTCAAGAAGGACCCGAAGCTGTCGGATGAGAGGAAAATGAAGAAGATCAGCGAGGAGCTGAATGCGCTCCGCGACAAGCTGCTCGGCCTGAGGCTGATTTTCGTGCAGGTGAGCGATGTCGACGCAGCGACGACCATCTTCGTGACGCTGAACTCGCGCGGCAAGGACCTCGAGCCGTCCGACCTCGTCAAAGCACACCTTCTCAACCTGCTTCCGAAGGGGAAGAAGGACCTCGACAAGCCGCGGATGAAGTGGGACGCGATCGTCGACAAGTTCGACGCGAGTTCGACGCCTCTCAACATGACCGAGTTCCTGCTCGCGGTCTGGCGCTCCCGCTACGGGATGACGACCGCGAAGAAGCTGCACAAGGAGGTCCGCAAGGTCGTCAAGAAGGCGAACGCCGATACGTTCCTAGAGCAGCTCGGGAGCGACGCGGAGCTGTTCCGCCGCGTGAATGAGCCGGAGTACTACACCAGGTGGACTCGGGAGGCAAAGGAGGCCACGTCGTCGCTCAGGTTCTTCCGCGACTTCGGCATCAAGCAGCCGATGCCCCTCCTCCTCTCGCTCATGCGGCGCTACGAGGGGAAGAAGATCACCGTCACGCAGTTCTCCCGCGCGCTCCGCTCGATCGAGGACTACCACTTCACGTGGACGATTTTGGCGAACAAGAAGCTCGACGGGCGGCATGTCGATGTACTTCGCTCGGATCGCGCGCGAGCTGCTCCAAGCGAGGGACAAGAACGCGGCTGGTGTCGTAATCAACCGCCTCTCCAGTGACCTCAAGAAGCGCCGGCCGTCGGGCGCCGAGTTCGATGAGGCCTTCGGAGAACTCGAGTACACCGACAAGTTCACGTCCGAGAAGCGTGTGGTGCAGTACGTGCTGACCCGACTGTACAAGTACCAGAGCAAGACGACGGCGGTCGACTTCTCGCACATGACGATCGAGCACCTCGACGCGCAGGCGAACAAGTCGTCCGAGGTTGGCCGGATCGGCAACCTGGTCCTAGTGACCGAGGATCTCAACAACACGTTGGACAGCCAGAAGTGGCCTGAGAAGCGCAAGCTACTCGCCGCGGCGATGGACCAGTGGATCCCGGAGGAAGTCAAGAAGGCAACTAAATGGGATAACGCGGCGATCCAGAGAGGACCGCGGCGCTCGCAAAGCTCGGCCGGATGTCCGTCTGGACGGGTTAGTACCCAACAAGGCTGAACCTTGTGGTGCCTGCATATTGCCTCGATAGCGCCAATTAATCCCAATTGGTGTCACTGGATCTCGTCCGGGGTGCTCGGCATCATGAGCCAGGCCGTGCCTCCGAAGCGCCAGCCCCTTCAGTTCGTCCCGCTCCCCTCAGAGGGCCGCGAGAGCGTCGGGACGGTGATCTCGCTTTACTCGGGCGCGGGCGGCCTCGACCTTGGCTTCGCTGCCGCCGGCTTCGAGCCGGTCTGGGCGAACGACATCGATCCGGTCGCGGTCGCGACCTACAACGCGATCTTCGAGGGGCACGCCGCGCGAGCGGGCGACATCCGCCGACAGGACGTCCCTGGCCGCGGCGCCGCCGACCTCGTGATCGGCGGGCCGCCCTGCCAGGGCTTCAGCGTCGCCGGGAAGATGAACCCGACGACCCGCGGAGCCGGCACGTGTGGACTTCATGAGCGTCGTCGAGCGTGTCGAGCCTCGCGGCTTCTGCCTGGAGAACGTGAAGGCGCTGGCGGAGAACCGCCGCTGGAGGATGCTCCACCACGCCCTGATCGACGGAGCGGGAGGGCCTCGGCTACCGCGTCAGCGCTCTCGTCCTGAACGCAGCGTGCCATGGCGTCCCTCAGGCGCGTGAGCGGATGTTCCTAATAGGGGTCAAGGGCAACGCCACGGTTGACGTCCCAGAGACGACTGTCCTTAGCCCCCCGACTGTGCGGGACGTCCTCGCGCTCCTGCCACGCTACGGCGAGCCGGGCAACGACACGGCCTGCCCCGCCCGGGTGACGACGGCGCGCTCGCCCGTCCTCCGCCGCTCGCCGTATGCTGGGATGCTCTTCAACGGCCAGGGTCGCCCACTCAACCTCGATGCGCCGGCGCCGACCCTGCCAGCGACGATGGGCGGCAACCGGACCCCGATCATCGATCAGCAGCAGCTCGACAGCGGCGCCGATCCTTGGGTGGTTGGCTACCACCATCGGCTCTGGCACGAGCAGAGGAAGCCGCTTCGCCGCGTGCCGGCGCGTCTCAGGCGGCTTACAGTAGAGGAGGCCGCCGCGATCCAGACGTTCCCGATCGGCATGAGGTGGGAGGGCACGCTGAGCCAGCAGTTCCGTCAGATCGGCAACGCGGTCCCACCGACGCTTGCCTATCACGTGGCTGCGGCAATCAGGCTCGCGCTCGAGCAGAATGTCGCGGTCGATGAGACGGTCACCGAAGAACTCGAGGACTCGTCGCCTAGTCGGCTCCCGTACCCGCACCCGACCACTCCCGCGGTCACCGCGGCGATGAAGGGCAACCGCCGCGCCGACACGCGGCCCGAACTCGCTCTGCGATCCGAGCTCCATCGCCGTGGCCTGCGCTTCCGCAAGGACGTCCCCCTCCGCCCAGCGCAGCGTCTGCGTCGCGTCGACATCGTCTTCCCGGCCGCGAGGCTCGCTGTCTTCATCGACGGCTGCTTCTGGCACGGGTGCCCCGAGCATGGCAACCAGCCACGTGCGAACACCGGTTATTGGTCAGTCAAGTTGGCCCGGAACGTCGCTCGCGACCTAGAGGTGAGCGAGGAGTTCGCCGCGACGGGATGGGCGGTCATCCGCGTCTGGGAGCATGAGCTTGTCGCAGCTGCCGCTGAGCGAATCGAGCGGGAGTACCGATTGCGTCGCGAGCGAAGGCCATGGCTTGGGAGCAGCGAGACCCGCGACTGCTGACTACGAGCGGCGGCGCGGCGGCTGTAGCCGGAGCGCTTGAGGCGCGTCGCGCGGGTCGAGCTCATGACGCCCAGGCAAGCCCATGCCACAGGCGCCCTGATCGGCCGCCAGAGGGCGGGGGAGGGCGTGTCAGAGCAGCCCCCAGCCCTCAAGCGTCAGCTTGACCGCCTCGCCGATGGAGTTTGGTGAGGCCACCATCACGTCAGCGAGCGTCGGGGACGCAGAGGATGACCACGCGACGACGAGGGCCCGCGGCTTCGGCTTCTTCGACAGTAACCCCGCCCCATCATGGAGATACGTGAACGTGTCCTTGATACCCACCTGGTCAGGCGCGCCGTCAACCCGCTTCGTGAACTTCACCTCCACAAGCAGCACCTGCTCCGAGGGATGCGCGACAAGAATGAAGTCTGGGATCAGCGAGTTCCTGTTTAGACCCGCCGTCCGAGCGTCTCCCGGTACCTCCCCTCTGGCGCCTGGGGAAGACCGTCCTGAGTGCTCGCTGAAACCAGATTGTGATCTCCCCTCCAGCCGGGTCACGCATCCGCGCGAACGGCAGCTTCATGCCGGGCAGCAGGCGATGGCCCACGCGCTCGTAGCCGAGGGACCCAGCTCATCGACGAGCTGAAACCCGACAAACAGCTCTAGCAGCCGATCTGGACTCGACGGGATCAGAAGTCGACGCGTGACTACGTCACGTAAAGCCAGTGGCGCCTGCTCCTCGACCGCCTCGCGATACAGGCTAAGGAACTCGACGATTGCTCGCGCGCCAGGGACGCGGAGCGCACCGCGAAGCGCGTGAGCCGGGAGCCGCTCGACCAGACAGACATCGCGAAGCTTCGCGTGACGGCCGAGGCGGGTCGCGCGCGCGGCGCGGTTGGCCAGCGTCAGGCCGGTCGTCCCCTTCGCATCGAGACCTGCGGCCTCGCCCAACCCACTGCAGCGCGCCAGCGAGAGCTTTACGAGACGGGCAAGCGGCGTGTCGTAACGGCGCTCTGGTGGGAGGCATGTGAAAAGCGACCGATCACCTGTCTGGAGCCTTCGGATGGCTGTCTCTCGCCACGCGACTGGCGGTCTGATCGCGCCGCGAACCTCGACCTGGGACCGCGCGACCGTGCTCGGAAGCTCTCGCGAGCGAGCTCGGCCGCCTGCAACATCGACGCCGTCTCGCGCGACATCCCAACGTGCGCAGCCGCGAGGCGGCGGAGGTCGCCACGCGGCAGCCGAAAGAGATCCTCCGCGACGGCAGCAAGCTCATACGGCTCCGCTGCAGCCGTGAGGTACGCCCACGCGCGCTCCCGGACGAGAGCGGCCAGGGCAGGCTGGTTACCTCATGCGCGCTAGCTTCCAATCGCCTCAGCTGCGCCGTCATCCGCAGAAGCCACGGTAAGCAAATCCGCCGGAGCGGCGTGGAACGTCTCCGCAACGAGGCGGGCAACCTCGAGGGCTGTTTTGCCCTTCATGACATGCGTGGTCAGGAACGCCGTTATCTCGATCTGCTGCGGCCGCGAGAGGTCATCGAGCTGAGGCAGCACGTACGCCTGCAGCGCCTCAGCGAGCGCCGCGTCAACTTGACCCGGTGAGAGCGTCAGGCGTTCGCGCACGAACGCGCCGACGTCGAGCAGGATCGCTGGGCCGAGCTGCCGATGCGGCAGGTCGATGAGCGCCTGGACACTTGCGTCCGCAGCGGTCGAGCCGGTCTCGCCCTTCGCTTTGAGGATCTCAAGGTAGACCTCCTTGTAGGGGACAGGCGCGTCAATGACCGCGAAGCGTCTCATCAGCGCATAGGAAAGGTTGAACAGTAGATCGCGATCACGCGTGTTGAGGGTCGCGATCAGCCTCCACTGCTTCGGCACTCGGTGTGGCGACGTTCCATCGGGAGCTTCCTCGTCAGGTGGCACGATCGCTATCGGGAGGAACGCACCGTCGATTTCCTCTTCGTACGGCAGAACGACGGTTTGGCCTGAGAGTACTGTGAAGAGTTGTCCGATCGCCTTGTCGATGTCCGCTCGGTTCAGTTCGTCCACGATGGCCCACTTCTTCTGTTCGATCGCGGAGAGGATCGCGCCGGCCCTGAACTCCAGGCGGGAGGTGTCAATTCGCGCTGGCCAATAGCCGCCGACCGTGTCCGCCGAGGTCCAGTCGGCTGTGCCGGTGGTCAAGACGGCGCCATTGCACAACCCGACCGTTTGCGCGGCCCGGCTCACCGCCTGAGCTAGTGATGTCTTCCCGGTGCCCGGCGGCCCAGTGAGAAGGACGTGCTTCCCAGCACGCAGCGCGGCGGTAAGGCTTGTCGCCACCGCATCGGGAAGTTGCAGCTTGACCGTCGCGATCGCCTCGAGCACGATTTCGAGCGTGAGTTCCGAGAAATCATCCGTGAGGGAGGACTCTGGAAAGGATTGTGCGTCATACAAGACGCGGAGCAGCGCCACCATCTCTTGAAGATCTCCCTCGAGAGCTTCCTCGGCCGGCAGGTTGCCGCGCTGGTAGCGCTTCGCGAGCAGGGTCGCCTTCTCGTAGCGATCTGGCCGGCTTCCCTTGCCCTGTTCTGAATGCAGGTCGATGGGAATCTCCACATGTGTGTGCAGGCCGAGAATGCCTCGTGCCAAGTCCGCACCGGTCGCGAGAGCGTCGCCGTCCGTGTGGGTTACCCCCTGGATCAGCGCGAGGTAAGCCTCAGAACCATCTGC
>CAVSWD010000008.1:0-605342 GCA_963731615.1 uncultured Gaiellaceae bacterium | reverse complement strand
GACGTGACCGACCCGGTCGGCATGGTGTTGTCCACGCGGACGGTGACCGCCGCGGAGGCAAATTGATTACCGGCGTTGTCGGTCGTGATCACCCGCACGTCGTAGAGGCCGTCGGCGACGAGGCCCGTGTTCCAGCTCGCAGCTTGGTTTGTCCACGAGTCGGCGCCCGCGGGCGAGCGCTGGAACTGCACGGAAGCGACGCCGGAGCCCGTGTCCGCCGAGTCGCTCGCGAGCGTGAGCGAGCCGCGGACGTTTGCTCCGTCTTCGGGCTCGGCGATGGTGCCCGTCGGCAGTGTGTTGTCGACCCGGACGGTGACCGCGGCGGACGTGAACGTGTTGCCGGCGTTGTCGGTCGTGATCACCCGCAGGTCGTACTGGCCGTCGGCGACGAGCGCCGTGTTCCAGCTTGGCGCCTGGTTCGTCCAGGTACCGGCGCCGGCGGGCGAGCGCTGGAACTGGACTGTGGCGAGGCCGGACCCGGCATCGGCCGAGCTGCTGGTCAGCACGATCGTGCCGCGGATGTTCGCCGCTGCTGCCGGGCTCGTGACCGAGCCGGTCGGAAGCGTGTTGTCGACGCGCACCTGGATCGTTGCGGGCGTGACCTCGGCGTTGCCCGCCGAGTCGGTCGTGAAGACGCGCAGGTCGTAGAGCCCGTCGGCGAGTCCGGTCGTGTCGAGCGTGGCGGTGTACGGCGCCGTGGGATCGGTCCCGGCGTCCGCCCAGGTGCCGGCTCCTGCGGGCGAGCGCTGGAACGTGACCGTGTTGACGGTGCCCGGGGCCGGGTCCGAGGCGCTCGCGGTGAGCGGCACGGCTGCTCCGCGCACGTTCTCGCCTGCGGCGGGTGCCGTCAGCGTCCCGGTCGGCCGCGTCCGGTCGATGCTCGCAAGGACGAGGTCGGCGGCCTGTCGTCCGGCATTGTCGAGCGCACGTGCTCGAATCAGCCGTGTCCCGTCGGCCGGGATCGGCCACGAGGCGAGGTACGGCGACGTCGTGTCTACGCCAAGCGAGGTCCAGGTGTCCGAGGTGCACGTCGCAGAGGTCTCATTGCACTGCTCGAATGTGACCGAGGCGATGCCCGTTCCGGTGTCGGTCGCGGTGGCCGTGATCGAGGCCGGGTCGGGGGTGGCGAGGTTGAGCGGGGTCGGCACGCTGAGCGTTACCGCTGGTGCCGTGTTGTCCACCGTGACCGTGATCGCGGGAGACGTGAACGAGTTGCCCGCGTTGTCGGTCGTCACGACGCGAACGTCGTAGTCGCCGTCACTCTGCAGCGTGGTGTCCCAGCTCGCCGCCTGGTTCGTCCAGATGCCTGCGCCGGCCGGCGACCGCTGGAACACAACCGTCGCCACGCCCGAACCGCCGGTGTCGGCCGAGTTGCCCGCCAGGACGATCGTGCCGCCGATGTCGGCGCCGTTCGCCGGTGCCGTGACCGAGCCCGTCGGCGCGGTCGCGTCGACGAGCCAGGCATAGCCGACGTGCGATCCGTCCGTGTTTCCGGCCTCGTCGGTTGCCCGGACGTCGAGCGTGTGCGAGCCGTTGCCCAGCGTGGGCGTCGTGTAGGGGGTGGAGCAAGCAACCCAGCCGGCGCCGTCGAGGTCGCATTCGAACGTCGAGGGCGACTCCGTGGAGCCGAGGCCGAAGGTCGGGGTCGCGTTGGCACTCGGATTGGACGGCGTTGAGAGGAACGACGTGTCAGGCGCGGTCAGGTCCACCGTCCACGTGTGCGTGTCCGGCGTCGGATCGAGGTTGCCGGCCGCATCCTCAGCACGCACTTCGAACGTGTGCGATGCCTCGGTGAGGCCGCTGTACGACTTCGCGCTCGTGCAATCGCTGAACGCGCCCCCGTCGAGCTTGCACTCGAAGCTGGGGCCGGCGTCGCTTGCGGTGAAGAGGAAGGTTGCGCCGGTCGAGTTCGTCGCTGCCGCCGGCGCGCTCGTGATCGTCGTGTCCGCGGCGATCGTGTCGACCGTCCAGGTGCGGCTTGCGGGGGTGGGGTCGGTTCCGCCGGCGCCGTCGACCGCACGAACCTGGAACGTGTGGGAGCCGTCGACGAGCCCGGTGTAGGACCGGGGGGTGGTGCAGGGGGCGAAGGACGCGCCGTTGAGCCGGCACTCGAAGGTCGCCGTCGGCTCGTCCGACGAGAACGTGAACGAGGCGGAGGTGACGGCCAGAGCACCGGATGGCCCGGTGTCGATCGTCGTCTCCGGCACGTCCGTGTCGATCGAGATTTGCAGCGTCTGTACGGGCTCGGCGTTGCCGACTCGATCGAAGGCGCGGAACTTGATCGTGGTGGAGCCCTCGCTCGAGATGTCGAACGGCGCGAGGTAGAGCGAGCCGCCGAGTATCGTCGGGTCGCTGCCATCGAGCGTGTAGCGCACCTGGTCGACGCCCGAGCCGGCGTCGGACGCGCTCAGCGAAACCGAGACGGGCGAGGTCGTGTACCAGCCGGCCGAGCAGGCGGCGCCGTCGCAAGCGGCGGTCGTCGAGGGGCCGGTCGAGTCCGGCGTCACCGTGAAGGCGGTCGCGGCCGAGGCGAGGCCGGAGCCGTTCGTCGCCGTCACGTCGAGCGGCTCGGACGGATCGGCAGCGGCGGCGGCGAAAGCGTAGATCCCCGCGCTCTCCGACCAGCCGGTGCCGAGCGGCGGCAGCGCGTACGAGACGACGCCCGACTGCGCGTCGGTCGAGCTGGGAGTGACCGTGAAGCCGCCCGCGAGCGCCGGGTTGTAGAAGACGGTGCTTCCGCTCGCGACCGCGTTCGTGAACGAGGAGAAGGCGAGCGAGGGCGCGGCCGGAGGCGTCGTGTCGATCCGGACGGTCTGCGACAGCGCCGTCTCGGCGTTCCCGACCGCGTCGGTGGCGGCGAAGCGGACGGTCGTCGTGCCCTCGGCGGAGACCGTGAACGGAGCGGAGTAGACCGTGCTCGGGGCGGACCCGTCGGTGGAATAGAGGATCTGGGCGACGCCGGAGCCGCCGTCGTTCGCGCTCAGCGTCACGGTCACCGGCGCGGTCGAGTGCCAGGGTGCGCAGCCGCCGGTGCAGGAGATCGAGCTCACCGGAGCGGTGCCGTCGGGCGTGACCGTGAACGACGTCGGCGCCGACGTGAGCCCGGCCGGGTTCGTCGCGGTGACGTTGTTCGGCTCCGTCGGATCGGCTGCGCCCGACCCGAACGTGTAGGCGCCGGCGCTCTCCGTCCAACCGCTGCCGAGCGCCGCGTAGGCGTAGGACGAGATCCCGGACTGCGCGTCGGTGGCGGTGGCGGAGACGGTGAAGCCGCCGGCTGCGCCGCTCCGGACGTAGACGGTCGAGCCGGTGGCGCTCGCGTTGGTGAACGCGGAGAACGAGAGGGCGGGAGCGCCGGGCGCGGTCGTGTCGACCTTCGCGGCAGCGCTCGGGCCGGAGGCGGCCGACGTGTTGCCGGCGAGGTCGGAGATCGTCAGGCGGTAGCGGTAGCAGGTGCCGGAGAGCACGGCAATGTCAGGGTTCGAGGCCGACGTCCAACCGCCGAACGTGTCGCACGAGGCGCCGGCGAGGGTCGCCTCCTGCCGCTCGATCACCTGCGACGTCCCGTCGATGCCTGACCCGCCGTCGGTGCCGTTGTCGAGCGTCAGCGCCACTGCGGCGGCGCCGTACCAGGGGCCCGCCGTCAGTGCGGCCGACTGGCCCGTGGGCGCGATGCGGTCGATCGTAACGTTGTTGATGTCGGTCGCCTGAATCCAGCTGTGATCGGTGAGCGTGGCCCGCAGGGCGCGGTTGCCTTCCGGCTCGGACGATTGCGTCCAGGTGGCCGTGTACGGCACCGTCGTGTCCTGACCCAGCGAGACCCAGTTGCCGCCCGCGCAGGAGACGCTCGCGTCGTCGCAGCGGAAGAACTCGACGTGGCGTGGGCCCCCGCCGGCGCCGGTGCCGAAGCCCGTCGCGGTGATCGTGAACGTGCCGGGCGAGGCGGCGTTGACGAACGCCTGCGGGCTCGTGATCGTCACGATCGGCGGGTTGTTCGCGACCTTGACGTTGGCGACAACGTTCGACGTCCTCTGGTTCCCGGCGTTGTCGGTCGAGATCGCGCGGAGGTCGTAGCGGCCGTCAGGCACCGTCGTCGTGTCCCAGCTGGCGGAGTACGGCGACGTCGTGTCCGTCCCGACCGTCGTCCAGATGCCCTCGCCGTCGGGCGAGTACTGGATGACGACGTTCGCGACGCCCGAGCCGCTCGTGTCCGTGGCGGACGCGGTCAACGAGATCGTGCCGTCGTGGTTGCCGTTGCCGGGGTTGTTCATCGTCGCGGTCGGGAGCGTGTTGTCGACGCGCCGGTTGGCGACGACGGCCGACGTGGTCGAGAGGCCCGCGCCGTTGACGACGACGACGCGCAGGTCGTAGAGACCGTCGGCGACGAGGGTCGTGTCCCACGACGCCGCCGTGTTCGTCCAGGTGCCGGCGCCGGCGGGCGAGCGCTGGTAGGTGACCGTCGCGACGCCGGACTCGCGGATCGGCCGAGCTCGAGCCGAGCGCAACGGTGCCCCGCAGGTTCGCGCCCGGATCGGTCATCGTCGCCGTCGGTGCGCTCGTGTCGATCTGGATCAGCGTCGACGCGGGCGTCGCCGTGTTGCCGACCTCGTCGATCGCGGCGATGCGTACCGTGGCCGTCGCGACGACGTTGAACGCGCCCGTGTAGACCGTGCCCGTGAGCGGATCAGAGCCGTCCGTCGTGTAGCGCAGTTCGCGGAGACCGGCGCCGGCGTCGTTCGCGGTCAGCGTGACCGAGACCGGGGAGGTCGTGTACCAGCCGGCCGAGCACGCGATACCGTTGCAGGCGACCGAAGCCGAGGGTGCAGTCGTATCGGCAGTCATCGTGAATGCGCTCGTACTCGTCAGGCCGGCGTTGTTGTGGCTCGTGACCGTCTGCGGCCCGCTCGCGGTCGTGCTCGAGTCCCAGCTGTAGGAACCGACGTAAGGGCTCGAGGAGTCGTCGCCGCCGCCTGTCGCGCCGGCGAGCGCGGGGAACGCCAGCTTGTCGATCCCGGACTGGGCGTCGGTGCTCGTGCCCGTGGCGGTGAACGTGCCGGTGCGGGCGCCGCTCGGGTTGTAGTAGAGCGTCGAGCCCGTCACGTGGCTGTCCGGATCGGTCTCGTCGAGGGTGAGGGCGGGCACGCTCGGCGCGCTCGTGTCGATCTGAATCGTCTGGCTGCGGATCGTCTCGGCGTTGCCGACGCGGTCGTACGCGCGGTACCGAACCGTCGTCGTCACCGAGACGTCGAATGCGCTCAGGTAGATGGTGCCGTTGATCGGGGTCGGGTCGGAGCCGTCGGTCGTGTACCGGATCTCGCCGACGCCGGAGCCGCCGTCAGTCGCGCCTAGGGTCACGTTGACCGGCGCGCTCGTGATCCAGCCGGCAGCGCAGGCTCCGCCGCCGCAAAGGATGGAGCTGACCGGAGCAGTCGTGTCGGCGACGACGGTGAAGGAGCTCGTGCCCGCGTTCGTCGCACCGACGCCGTTCGTCGCCGTGACGACGTGTGGGCCGGCAGAGGCCGTGTCGCCTGCGGTGAACGTGTACGGGGCGGAGGCCGGGTCACCGGCGACGTTGCCGCCGCCCGTCCACGCGCCGCCGAGCCCGGGGAACGTGTGGTGGTCGATGCCGGACTGTGAATCGGAGTCCGAGATAACCGTGAAACCACCGGCGACGCCCTCGCGGATGAAGACGGTCGTGCCGGTTGCGCTGGCGTTCGTGAACGAGCCGAAGGAGAGTGCCGGATCGGTCGGCCGCTCGCCGTCGAGAGTCGTCTGCGCGTCCGGGCTCCCGGGCGCGTCCTCGACGTTGCCCGCGGCGTCGCGCGCGCGGGTGTAGAAGCGGTAGAGGCCGTCCCCCTGCGTCGCCGTGTACGAGAGCGACGGTGAGGCCGGGGTCGTGTCGGTCGAGACGAGCAGGTAGACAGCGTCGCTCGGGCCGCGCGCCCAGAGCTCGACTTCGTCGACGCCGGAGGTGGCGTCGGAGGCTGCGTAGCCGATCGTGATCGACGGGCTGCCGGAGGAGGGTGGCAGCGCATCGGCGGACGACGCGGGCTTCGTCGTGTCGACGACCGTCTGCGTGTCCGCCGCGCCCGGTGCCGCCTCCGTGCTCCCGGCCGCGTCGCGCGCGCGCGAGTAGAAGAGGTAGGTGCCGTCGCCCTGAGTAGCCGTGTACGAGAAGCTCGGCGAAGCGGGCGACGTGTCCGTGGCGACGAGGAAGTACGCACCGTCCGCCGGTCCCTTCGCCCAGAGCTCGATCTCGGCCAAGCCCGAACCACCGTCGGCGGCGGTGTAGCCGAGCGTGATTGCGTTGCCGGAGTATGCAGACGCCGCGTCGAGCGAAGAGCTCGGCGCGGTTGCGTCGACGCGCACGACCGTCGAGATGGCGCTCCCGTTGCCGAGCTGGTCGGTGCCGGTCAGCGTGTACCGGTAGCAGCCGTCTGCGAGACCGCTCTGCGCGGGTGTACCGGGAAGCGTGACCGGAGAGCCGAACGTGCCGCACGTACCGGCCGAGAGCGTCGCCGATTCGCGCACGAGGGTGGAGGAGGCGAGTCCGGCGCCGGCGTCCGTCCAGTCGGTTCGCGTGCCGATTGCGAAGCTGCCGTCAGTGTCGTGGCTCGTCGTTCCGCCGACGGTGGCGCCCGTACCGTTGACGGTCAGCGCGCCTCCCACAGGGGCCGTCCCGTCGGCGGAGACGGTGAACGTTGCCGTCGCCGAAGACGTGCCCGCCCCATTTGTCGCCGTCACGGTCTGCGGGCCGGGGGTGGCCGCGCCGGAGGAGAAGGCATACGTCCTCGTCGCGCCCGAGCCCGACGGCGTCCAGCCGGAGCCCAGCGGCGGGAAGACGTAGCCGGCGATCCCGGTGTGGGCGTCGGACGAGCTTGCTGTCAGGTCGAACTGGCCGGCGCCGAGCGGGCGGAACCAGACCAACGTGCCGGAACCCGGGTAGTACGTGTTGCCGCTCGGATTCGAGATCGCGAGAGACGGAGCGCTCGGCGCGCTGGTGTCGACCTTGACGATCGTGCTCTGCACGCTCGCCTGGTTGCCGACGCGGTCGCCGGCGGCGAGCGTGTACCGGTAGCAGCCGGTGGTGAGCGTGTCGGCGTCGTTGCCGCCGCTGATCGTCACGACAGTGCTCCCGGAGAAGGAGCCGCATGAATCGCCGGTGAGCGTGGCGGTCGCGCGGGTGAACGTCTGGGACGCGACGCCCGAGCCCGCGCCGTCGGCGAAGTCGACCTTCGTGAGCGCGACGGTGCCGTCGGTGTCGTACGCACCGCCGCCGTTCGCCGTGACGGAGCCGCCGGTGGGGGCAGCGCTGTCGGCCGTCAGGGTGAATGTGGAGTTGCTCGTGCGGCCGGCGCCGTTCTGCGCCGTCACCGTCTTGGCGCCGTCCGGCTCCGTCGGCGTCGCGAGCGTGTATGTCCGCGTATCGCCCGAGCCCGAGGCGGAGAACCCGGTGAGGGAGGGGAACGTGTAGGACGCGACGCCGGAGTCAGCGTCGGAGGAGGCCGCCGTGACGCTGAACGAGCCGCTGCCGGCCGGCCGGTAGAACGCGGTCGTCCCGGTCGTGTGCACGTCCGCGCTCCCGTCCGAGAGCGTCAGGCCCGGCGCAGAGGGATCGGAGGTGTCGACCTTGACCACGGTCGAGACCGAGACCGTGTTGCCGACGTTGTCCGTGCCGGTGAGCGTGAAGCGGTAGCAGCCGGTGGCGAGGCCGCTCTGGGCCGGTGAGCCGATCAACGTGGCCGGAGCGCCGTAGGCCGAGCACGAGTCGCCGGCGAGCGTGCCGTTCTCGCGCGTGAGTGTTGACGCGGCGATGCCGGAGACCGCGTCCGTCCAGTCGGTGCGCAGGCCGATCGTCAAGGCGCCGTCGGTGTCGTAGCTCGAGGTGCCGCCGGGCGAGGCGACCGCGCCGTTCACCGTGAGCGCGCCGCCGGTCGGAGCACCTGCGTCGCTCGTGAGCGTGAAGGTGCCTGCAGCGGAGACGAGCAGGGCCGGATTGCGTGCGGTGACCGACTTGGCGCCGTTCGGCTCCGTCGGCGTCGCCAGGGTGTAGGTCCGCGCCGCGCCGCTGCCGGACACGGTGAAGCCCGCCAGGGTGGGGAATGCGTAGTCGAGGATTCCCGAGTGGGCGTCGGTCGCCGAGGCGGTGACGCCGAACGAGCCACTGCCGGCCGGCCGGTAGTACGCGGTCGTCCCGGTCGTGTGGACGTCGGCGCTCGTCTCCGAGAGGGTCAGGGAGGGAGCGCCGGGGGCCGAGGTATCGACCTTGACGACGCTCGTGAGCACCGAGGTGTTTCCCACACGATCGGTGCCGGTGAGTGTGAAGCGGTAGCAGCCGGTGGCGAGGCCGCTCTGGGCCGGCGCACCTACGAGGGTTGTCGGTGCGCCGTACGCCGAGCAGGCATCGCCGGCGAGCGTGCCGTTCTCGCGCGTCAGCACCGAGCTGAGGAAGCCCGAGGCTGCGTCCGCGCTGTAGTCGGTCCTGGTGATCGCGAAGGCGCCGTCGGCGTCGTAGCTCTGGGAGCCGCCACCGGAGCCTGCTGTGCCGTTCACGGTGACCGCCCCGCCGGTCGGCCCGACCGAGTCCGGCGTCACGGTGAAGGCGCCCGTCGCCGTGTTGCCGGCGTTGTCCGTGGCGGTGACGGTCTTCGAGCCGCTGTCGCTGGCGCCGGTCGTCCAGGTGTAGACCTGCTGGTACGCGGAGGTCAGATCGTCGGTCGAAGTCGTCGGCGTGATCCCGCCGGCGAGCCCGGGGAACGTCACCTTCTGCACGCCCGACTGCCCGTCGGTTGCCGTGGAGGCGACGGTGAAGGTCCCGCCGGCGCCGGCCGGCCGGTACCAGAGCGTCGTGCCGGAGGCGTACGTCGCGGCGTTCGACTCGGTGATCGAGATCGTGCCGGCGCTCGGTGCGGTCGCATCGACCCGAAGCGCAACCAGCTGCGCGACCCAGATCTCTGCGTCGCTCGACGTCGCCGCCTTGGCGCCCGTCGCTGCCGCGGCCGCCTGGACAACGGACGCGGACGACAGGCTGGGCATGCCCCCCGCAGCATTCGGGACGTCGTAGCGTTCGGTCATCCCGGTCGGCGGCGTCCAGGTCGAGTTCTTCTTGTTCGTGAAGAAGGCGAGCACCAGCGAATCGGTGAACGTGGTCGTGATCGAGGTCGCCGTCGCGGTCGTGCTGCTGGCGCCGGTGGCGCCGCTCGACGTCGCCGACTGCGGGCTCGGGTTGTGGACGCCGTAGTACGCCGCGATTGCCGCCGAGAACTTCTTGCTCTGGCTCAGCGTGAACGTGTACGAGGCACCCTCCGAGCCGCCGGCAACCCTGTAGTAGGTGGCTTCGCCGACGTCGCTCGCCGCGTCGGTCTTGCGGATGAGCGTCCAGCCACCCGGAGCGGTGATCGTGATCGAGCTCCCGCTCTCGTACGCGACGTGGGCAACGAGCAGGTCGTTGACGACCGTGCCCGTCGGCTTCGGGATCACGACCGCCGTGTTGGTGCCGATGACGGAGCCGTTCGCGCGATAGGTGATCGCTGGGTCGATCACGTACGGGAGCGGTAGCTCCGAATCGTCGAGATCGAGCGCGAGCCACCACGAGCCCGCGCGGCGCTCGAGCTGCCAGCCGATTCCGGCCGGGCTGACGTCGCGGCCGTGGCGGTCGAGGATCGCGGCCGGAAGAACACGAAAGCCGGCAACTGCGTTGCCGGCCGAGACGAGGACGCTGCCGTCAGGCCTCAAGTGAGGCTTGAGGGTTCCGGTCTCCAGCTTCCAGCGCCACGTCTTCGGGCCGCTGCGCTCCGTGACGGTGAGGAATTGCTCGACGACGTCTCCGTCCACGACGACCGTCTCTGCGCCGAAGGGAGTGGAACGCATCGCGCCGCCCTCGAACTGGCTCCAGGTCGTTCCCGCGGGATCGGCGGAGCTGAGAGCGACTCGCTCACGAGCGGTCTCGAGGGAGTACCCGGACCGGGGAAGGCGGACGACGTGGCCGGCGGATGTGCGGCGCTCGGGGGCCGTGGCGATGCTCGAGCCGAGCGCCTTGGCGAGGAAGCGCGGCTGATCGCCGCCCCGTTCGCGCAGGCCGGATCCAGCGACCATCGTGGCGCCGGCGACGGCAGCGACGACGAGGAGGACGAGCGCGCGCACGAGCAAGCCTCCGGCAGGTGCCGGCTGATTCGAGGGCCGCAGTTCTCTGGTCATCGCCACGTGTTTGGTGTCCGCATCCCTTCGCGCGCAAGAGGGGAGTGCGCGCATGCAGGCCATCGACCTTCCGAGAGCGCACCTTGAGCGAAAAGATCGTTCGCAAGCCATAAAAGGTCCGGAAGATCACCCAACTGAGGTAGACGCGCGCGGTGAAGCTGTGACGGCTGCAGACCCGCTTGGTTACGCCAAAAGTACGGATCGGGGCGACCACTGTGGACGCAGCTCAGACACGCCGCACCGGCGGCGGCGGATCAGGGCTGTCGACAAAACCCTCACGTTCGAGTCGAGGTTGAGTCCCTGAATCGAGTGATCTACAGCCGGCCCGTGATCGCTCGTGCCAGGGCCGCGGCCGGGGCGAGATCGGCCCCGATGACGAGCGCGGTCCGACCGCCGGACCGGTCGAAGACGATCGCCCGCGATCCGATCTGCCAGCAGGTTGTCGCGGCGCACGGAGAGGTCGACGGCAACCCTGGCGTCGCCGTGTCGAAGGACGTGTCGACGTACAGCCGAAGCGCTTCGTCCCACTGTGCAGCGTCGACGGCTGTGTCCCAGTCGAGCGCGACCGCCACGGCACTCCCGGCCGCCCCGTCGTAGCGTGCAGTCCGGCCGCCGCCCCAGCCCGATCCGACACGGTCGAGGCGCGCGACGCCGAACACCGCGAGCAGCGCACGCACGTCGAGCTCGCCAAAGGTGCCTGCGCTCACCAGCCTCAGTCCGGCGGCATCCGCCGGCAGCAGGATCGCCACCGGGCGCTCCCGCTCGAGGAACTTGTCGATGTGGAAGATCTGCTCGGTCGACTCGGGTGGGCGTGTGAGCGAGGTCACCGCCGCAGCGCGACCACCGAGGTTCTGGAGCGTCGCCGCGAAGCGGAGCCCGACCGACGTCGTGAACGAGCTCTCGAGCGCGACGAAGCGCTCGAGGCGGCTGCCGCGGACGGGCAAGGCCGCGACCCGTCCGAGCTGCGCGGCGACAAGGGCCGCGTGACCACTGGCAGCCGCGAGCGCGGCCAGCCGAACATCCCGGTTCGCAGCGAGCACCCGCCCGAGCCCGTAGCGGCGGGCCTGGAGCCCGTTCACGAATGCGCGTGCGATCGCCGGGCGCTGATTCGACGCACCTCGGAGCAGATGGACGCGGCGCGTCCGGGCGTCGTACAAGGCCACCTGCCGCTGCGAGGCGACGACTACCGCCTCGAGCGTCGTGCGCGTGGCGGTGATCCCGAGTGCGTCGAGCACCGCCGCGTCGTGACTCTGGGCGGGCCGGGCGTAGCCCCGGACGGCGAGCGCCGCCCGCCGCGCTCGGTAGCGAGCCGAGCTCTCCTCGACGACCGGGATCGTCGGCCCTGGCTCTCCGCCGACGAGCGTCGCGACGACGCGGAAGAGCGCCGCGCTCTCCGCCGGCGTTGCGGCAAGGGCGGTCGCGGAGCCGACGAGCACGAGCGTGCTCAGCGTCAGGGCGGCGGCAGGGCGCATCGTCCCGTCATCGGTTGGGCCGCGTTCGGACTGGATACTCGAGCTTGCCTAAACTGCACGCATGGCGACCACCGAGGACCGAGACTCGCTGGACGCCACCGGTGCGTGGCGGGAGGAGCTGTACGACCGCACCCCCGAACGGCAGGGGGAGCTCTTCTCGACGATCTCCGGGCTCGAGAACGCGCCGCTCGTCACTCCCGGCACGGTCGAGGTGGACTACGAGCGGGACCTCGGCTACCCCGGCGTCTTCCCGTTCACCCGCGGCGTCTACCCGTCGATGTACCGCGGCAAGCTGTGGACGATGCGGCAGTTCGCCGGTTTCGGCACCGCCGCGGAGACAAACGAGCGCTTCCGCTACCTCCTCGACCACGGCCAGACCGGCCTCTCGACCGCCTTCGACATGCCGACGCTGATGGGCTACGACTCCGATCACGAGCGCTCGCTCGGCGAGGTCGGCCGCGAGGGCGTCGCGATCGACTCGCTCGAGGACATGGAGACGCTCTTCCGCGGCATTCCGCTGCGCGACGTCTCGACCTCGATGACGATCAACTCGCCGGCCGCGATCCTGCTCGCGTTCTACGTCGCCGTCGGCGAGGAGCAGGGCGTGCCGGCGGCGGAGCTGCGCGGGACGATCCAGACGGACATCCTCAAGGAGTACATCGCGCAGAAGGAGTACATCTTCCCGCCCGAGCCGTCGATGCGCCTCGTCACCGACATGGTCGAGTGGTGCGCGACGGAGATGCCGAAGTGGCATCCGATCTCGATCTCCGGCTACCACATCCGCGAGGCGGGCTCGACGGCGGCGCAGGAGCTCGCGTTCACGCTCGCCGACGGCTTCACCTACGTCGAGTGGGCGGTCGAGCGCGGCCTCGACGTGGACGAGTTCGCGCCGCGCCTCAGCTTCTTCTTCAACGCCCATCTCGACTTCTTCGAGGAAATCGCCAAGTACCGCGCCGCCCGGCGGATCTGGGCGCGGGAGCTGCGCGACCGCTTCGGCGCGCGCAACCCGCGCTCGTGGCTGATGCGGTTCCACACGCAGACGGCCGGCGTCTCGCTGACCGCCCAGCAGCCCGAGGTCAACATCGTGCGAACTGCGATCGAGGCGCTCGCGGCTGTGCTCGGCGGCACGCAGAGCCTGCATACGAACTCGTTCGACGAGGCGCTCGCGCTACCTACCGAGGACGCCGTGCGGATCGCGCTCCGAACGCAGCAGGTGATCGCGCACGAGACGGGCGTCGTCAACACGATCGACCCGCTCGGCGGCTCGTACTACGTCGAAGACCTGACGAACCGAATCGAGGCGCAGGCCTACGAGTACTTCGACCGGATCCAGAAGCTCGGCGGCATGGTCGAGGCGATCAAGCAGAACTTCCCCCAGCGCGAGATCGCCGACGCGGCCTTCCGCTACCAGGAGGAGGTGGAGCGGGGCGAGCGCGTCGTCGTCGGCGTCAACCGCTATGAGCTCGCCGACGAGGCGCCGCCGGAGATCTTGAAGATCGACGCAGCGCTCGAGGCCGAGCAGATCGAACGGGTGCGGTCGCTCAAGGGCCGCCGTGACTCGGCGGTCGTCCAGTCTCGGCTCGGCGCGCTGAAGGAGGCCGCCGCCAAGGACGGCGTCAACCTGATGCCGCCGATCCTCGACGCCGCTCGCGACTACGTGACGATGGGCGAGATGTGCGAGGCGTGGCGCGAAGTCTGGGGCACCTGGCGCGAAGTCCCTGTCTTTTAGCCAGGCGGGCACGGGCAAAGCCCGCACTCGCGGCGAAACCCTGAAGTAGTTTAGAAGCGTCTAAAAGTCGAGCTCGAGCCCGTCGTACGCGAGCTCTATGCCTGCGGGCGGGTCGAGCTCGCGCGGCCGGTGGGTGAGGACGAGCCGCTTCGCGCCCGCGCCTGCGGCGGTCGCTTCGTCGGCGTCCATGTGACCGCGGTCGTCGCCCTCGAGCTCGCCGCGCTCGAGCGTCGCCTCGCAGAGGAAGAGATCCGAGCCCCGGGCGATCTCGTTGACCGCGTCGCAGGGCGCGCTGTCGCCCGAGTAGCCGAGGACGGCACCGTTCTCGACCCGGAATCCATAGGCGTCGATGTCGTAGTGGACGACGCGCAGCGCCGTCACTCGCGCTCCTCCCGCGGTGAAGGCGTGGTCGGGCTCGTACTCCGACACGTCGAACGCCTGCTGAAGCATGTCGTCGTTGCCGAGCCGCGCCAGGACCGGCTGCAGCGCCTCGAGGCTCCCCGGCGGCAGCCAGAGCGCGGGCCGGTGCTTCCGGCCGGGGCCGTACAGCGAGCCCCACACCCACGGGATCAGGTCGCCCCAGTGGTCGAGGTGCAGGTGGGTGATCGCGATCGCCTCGACGCCTGGCCACGCCTCGCGCTCGCGCAGCTTCGCGAGCACGCCGGGGCCGCAGTCGAGCAGCAGCCGGCCGTCGACGCGATAGCCGGAGCAGGCGCCGCCCGGGTTCGGCCAGGCCGGCGACGATCCGATGACCGAGATGCGCACAGCCATATACTTGCCGACGCGATGGACCGGAAGATCAGAGTGGTGATCGCCAAGCCCGGTCTCGACGGTCACGACCGCGGCGCCAAGATCATCGCCCGCGCCCTACGCGACGCCGGCATGGAAGTGATCTACACAGGTCTCCACCAGACGCCGGAGCAGATCGTGGAGACGGCGATCCAGGAGGACGCCGATGCGGTCGGGATCTCGATCCTGTCCGGCGCGCACATGACGCTCGTCCCGCGCATCCTCGCCGGGCTGAAGGAGAACGGGATCGACGACGTCGTCGTCGTCGTCGGTGGGACGATTCCGACCGACGACGCGGCCGAGCTGAAGGAGCAGGGCGTTGCCGAGGTATTCACGCCCGGCGCGCCGACGAGCGCGATCGTGGACTTTCTGCGGGCGAAGCTCCCGGCCTAACGGGTTACGACAACGCGGGAGGCTGCGAGCGTTCCCTTCGCGCCCGACTGCGCCGCGAACGTGACCTTCGCAGGCTCGGTCCAGATCGTGACCGGCACGCCTTTCGTGAGCAACTCGAGCGCCGAGTACTCGAGCCCGAGGCGGCGCTCGACCCCTTCGACAGACGCAGTCTCGGGAACGGAGACCGCCACCTTCTGGCCGCCCTGCTTGACCTTGCGGCCGCCGGGCCACGAGCGGACCTGCTCCAGGCTGAGCGACAGGTCCTGTCCGGCCGCGGTCAGCACCGTGCCGGTCAGGGCGAGCGTGAACGTCGTTCCCCGCTCGGCGGCGAAGAGGAGCCGCCGTGCCTTGCGCAGGTACGGGTACGGGCTGACGGCGCCGCCGCCGCCCGGATGCACCTCGAAGTGGAGGTGGGGATGGATCCCGTTCGCGTCGCCGGAGTCGCCGACATAGCCGATCGCCTGCCCGGCCTTGACCCTCGCGCCGCTCTTCAGGCCTTGCGCGTAGGCGACGCCGGGCACGCAGGTGCCGCGGTTGTCGTTCTCGTCGCCGAGGTCGTTGTTCAGGTGGATGTAGAGGTACTCGGTGCCGCTCTCGCCGTCGAGGTAGAGCATGCAGCCGGCCCGGGCGGAGGTCGTGTGGAACTTGACGGTGCCGGCCTCGGCGGCCAGCGCCAGCGCACGCCGCGGAGCGAGCATGTCGTTCCCCTCGTGGCCGCCCTGGCCGCGCGCGTCGCCGAAGTCGTCCGTGTAGCGGGCTTCGCCGAGGATTGGGAAGACGAGCGTCGGGACGCCTCCGGCCGGGGATGCGGCTGCCGCCCCTGCGCTGAGCAGGAGTGTCGAAAGGCAGAGAAGCAAGCCTCGTGCTGTCGTCCGTCGGAAGGTCATAAGTTCCGGGGTCGCGCTCGAAGGTCGGAACCCTAGCAGGGCTTTTGCACGCTTTCCTCACCAAAAGGGGGAGATCCTGCTTCGACGGCTCCCTCAAGGCGCGGCGAGCAAGCATCGTTAGAGTCAGCCCCGTGGCTGCCCCGGCAACAGGTAGTGCGCCGCTGCCGCGCGATCTGCGGCGCGATGCCGCGTCCTCAGTCGCGCCCATACCAACCGGTATGGGCGCTCCCTGCGTCCTTGCCTCGCTTGCAGCTCGCACGGCAGCGACGCGAACCCGTCACCGGGGCAGCCACAGATGAAGATCGCCGTCTGCGTGAAAGAGGTGCCGGACGCGACCGCGCACAAGCGGATCGACGCGGCCACGAAGCGCCTCGACCGCTCCGGCGAGGGCGCGCTGAACGCGTTCGACGCGAACGCCGTCGAGGAGGCGCTGCGGCTGAAGGACGCGACCGGCGAGGGCGAGGTCGTGATCGTCTCGATGGGGCCGGAGCGCGCCGTCAACTCGCTCCGCAAGGCGCTCGCGATGGGGGCCGACCGTGCCGTGCTGATCGCGGACGACGGCGCCGCCGGCTCGGATCTCGTCGCCACGAGCCGCACGCTCGCGCAGGCGCTCGAGCGCGAGCAGCCGGATCTCGTCCTCTTCGGCCAACAGGCCTCCGACTCCGACGGCGCCGTCCTCTGGGCCGCGGTCGCGGAACGCCTGCGCCGGCCCGTGATCTCCCAGGTCGCCGAGCTCACGCTCGAGTCGGGCTCGCTGACCGGCAAGCGGCAGACGGAGTTCGGCTACGACGTGATCCGCGCGCCGCTCCCCGCGGTCGTCGCGGTCGCCGACTCGATCAACCAGCCGCGGTACCCGTCGCTGAAGGGGATCATGGGCGCGAAGTCGAAGCCGCAGGAGACCGTCTCGCTCGCCGACCTCGGAGTCGACGCGGGCGAGGCCGGCGAGCAGGGCTCGCGCACCGAGGTGCTGGCACTCTCCGAGCCGCCGCCGCGCGGTGACACCCGCAAGATCGAGGACGACGGCAGCGCCGCCGAGCAGATCGTCGCCTTTCTCGCCGAGAAGAGGCTGCTCTGAGCATTCTCGTCTTCCTGGAGCATCACGGCGGCGAGCTCCAGAAGGGTTCGCTCGCCGTCCTCTCGAAGGCCGCCGGCCTCGGGGCGGGCGACGTCGCCGGCGTGATCGTCGGCTCCGGGCTCGACGGGCTTGCCGCGCAGGCAGGCGCCCACGGCGCTGCCACCGTCTACCTCGCCGACGACGAGAGGCTCGCGGCTCCGCTGCCGCAGCCGCGGGTCGACGCGATCGCGCAACTCGTCGCCGACCACGGGTTCGAGACCGTTCTCTTCGGCCAGTCGATCCTCGCGGCAGACATCGCTGCCGGCCTCGCGGCGCGCCTCGACGCCGGGCTCAACTGGCAGCTCACCGACATCACGGCCGACGGCGGCAACCTCGTCGGCAAGCAGTCGGCGCTCGGCGACTCGGTCGTCGTCGACGTCGGCTGGAAGACGTCGCCGCGCCTCGGCCTCTTCCGCGCCGGCGCCTTCGACCCGGTCGAGCAGGCAGCTGCGGGCGCGGTCGAAGCGTTCGAGCCGCACCTGCAGGAGCACTCGCTCGCAGCCGAGATGGTCGAGCAGGCCCACGCGGAGGAGAGCGGGCCGTCGATCGAGGAGGCGAGCGTGATCGTCGCCGGCGGCCGCGGCCTCGGCGAGCCGGAGAAGTTCGCGCTCGTCGAGGACCTGGCGAAGGCGCTCGGCGGCGCCGTCGCGGCGACGCGCGCGGTGGTGGACGCGGGCTGGTATCCGTACTCGGCGCAGGTCGGCCAGACCGGCAAGTCGGTCTCGCCGACGCTCTACGTCGCCTGCGGCATCTCCGGCGCGATCCAGCACAAGGTCGGGATGCAGAGCTCGAAGACGATCGTCGCGATCAACAAGGATCCGAACGCGCCGATCTTCGAGTTCGCCGACCTCGGCGTCGTCGGCGACCTGCACCAGATCGTCCCCAAGCTGACCGAACTCCTGAGGGCCCGCTCGGCATGAGCGGCGTCCGCCCGGCGGACTTTCCACCGCCGTACTCCCCTTCGGACGCGATCGCAGCCCCCACCGACCCGGTCGACGAGCGGATCGAGGTCGGCGTCCTCATCGTCGGCGCGGGACCGGCCGGGCTCGCCTGCGCGATCCGGCTGGGGCAGCTGCTGGCGGAATCGCCGGAGACGGCCGAGCGGCTCGGCGACGTTCCGGTGGCGGTGGTCGAGAAGGGGAAGGCGCCCGGGTCACATCTCCTCTCCGGCGCGGTCGTCAACCCACGCGCGCTCCGCAGGCTGCTGCGGGGCGACCTGACGGTTGCAGACCTACCCGGTTACGGCGAGGTGCACGGCGAGGCCGTGTACCTGCTCTCGAAGGGCGGCAGGTCGATGCGGATTCCGCCGCCGCCGACGATGCGCAACCACGGCAACTGGATCGTCTCGGTGGCCCAGCTCGGCCGCTTCCTCGCCGAGCACGCCGAGGCCGGGGGCGCGGCGATCCTGCCGGAGACGGACGCGCAGAAGCTTCTCGTCACGGACGGCCGCGTCCGGGGCATCCGCACGGGAGACAAAGGCCTCGGCCGCGACGGCCGGCCGCTCGGCGCGCATGAGCCGGGCGCCGACATCGTCGCGAGGCTCACCGTCCTCGCCGAGGGGACGCAGGGCTACCTCACCGGCGCCGCGATCGACCGCTTCGGGCTCGAGGGCGAGCAGCCTCAGATCTGGGCGCTCGGCGTCAAGGAGGTCTGGAAGGTGCCGCGGCCGTTGCGGCACATCGTCCACACGATGGGCTGGCCGCTCCGGAAGAGCTCGAAGTACGGCGAGTTCGGCGGCTCGTTCATCTATCCGATGGGCGACGACATGCTCTCGCTCGGTTTCGTGGCCGGGCTCGAGTCCCGCGACGTCGAGTTCTCGGTCCACGACGTGCTCCAGGAGTTCAAGACGCACCGCCTCGTCCGCAAGATCCTCGGCGGCGGCGAGCGGATCGCGTGGGGCGCGAAGACGATCACCGAAGGCGGCTTCCACGCACTGCCGAAGCGGTTCCACGCGCCGGGGCTGCTGCTCGCCGGCGAGAGCGCCGGGCTCGTCAACGTGCCGACGCTGAAGGGAATCCACTACGCGATCGAGTCGGGGATCATGGCCGCCGAGACGGCCTTCCAGGCGCTCCAGCGCGGCGAGTCGCCCGGCCGGGCGGGGGCGCTGGAGTCGTACGACGAGGCGCTCCGAGCGAGCTACGTCTGGACCGACCTGCACGAGGTGCGAAACATGCGGCAGGCGTTCGACAAGGGCTTCTTCATGGGTGGAGCGCTCGCCAGCTCGATGACCGTGACGAAGGGGAAGCTGCCGCCGTTCGAGCTCCGGAGCGAGGCCAACGCGGAGCGAACGCTGATCCGCACCGGCCGCGCGAAGCGCTACCCCGCGCCCGACGGCAAGCTCACCTTCGACAAGCTCTCGTCCGTCTTTCTCTCCGGCAACCGGACGCGTGACGATCAGCCGAACCACATCCGGCTGCAGCGGCACGTCCCGAAAGACCTCGCCGACGCCTGGGTGCACATGTGCCCCGCGCAGGTCTACGAGGCGGGCGCGGCGGACGGCGACGGCATGGTGCACGTCGAGGTGAATCCGTCGAACTGCGTCCAGTGCGGCGCGATCACCGCCAAGGGCGGCCGCCTGACTCCGCCCGAAGGCGGCTCCGGCCCGGAGTACACGCTGACGTGACGCCGGGGCGCGAAGCGCCCCCTTCAGGGATTTTCGCGCGGTCGGTGATCCGCTTGGCGGATCACCGATCTTGCGCACGAGACCGTCGCCACGCTTCGGCCAACGCGATCCGCTGCTCGACGGTGGGATGGCTGTCGAAGAGGACGAACGACCACGTCGGCGGGTCGGGATCGTTGAGCGACTCGACCGTGAAGTGCCGGAAGAGGGCCTGCGCCGAGTCGGGGTCGCGGGTCGTCTCGAGCGCGACCCAGTCCGCCTCGGCCTCGAGGCGACGGGAGATCACGTTGTAGACGGGCGCCGAGATCAAGTCGAGGACGACGAGCACGAGCAGCGAGAGCGGCACGGCGGCCGGATTTGCCATGCCGCCGCGCCGGCGGGTGGCGACCGCGATCAGCCACGCGCCGGGGAAGGCGAAGAGCGCGTACCACGCGATCCCCTTCGGGAGGTGGTCGCGGGAATGGTGGCCGAGCTCGTGCGCGAGGACGACCCGGATCTCGCCGGTGCTGAAGCGGCCGTCGAGAAGCGTGCTCCAGAAGACGATCCGCTTCGTCGGCCCGAGCCCGACGGCGTAGGCGTTGGGAGCGTTCGTGAAGTCGCTGACGTCCTCGACCGCGACGCGCACCGGATCGATCCCCTGGCGTTTCGCGTAGATGCGTGCGTCGGCCTCGAGGTCGGGACGGTCGAGCGGCTCGGTCACGGCGAGGTAGGGGAAGATGAATGAGAAGAGCAGCGCCAGTCCGATGAAGGCGGGAGCAGCACCGAGCCACCAGTGGCGCGGGAACCGGCCCGCGATCGCCATCACGATCACGAGCGCGAGGCAGACGAAGAGGAACTCCGCGCCGAGCTCGAACCAGTTCGCGAACAGCGTCTCGATGTAGCCGCTGTCCGTCTGGTCGTAGCGGCGCTCCCACCAGACCTCGGCCAGGCGGAACGGCACCTGGGAGAGCCAGACGAAGGCCAGGCCGAGCATGCCGAGGAGCATTCCGGTGCCGATCCGGCCGGCCGCGGATTCCTTGGCGAAGCGGTAGCCCCAGCGCGCGTAGGCGACGAGCACGGCGAGCAAGACGAGTGTCGAGAGCACGAACTCGATCCGGAAGAAGAGCTCGAAGCGCTCTGCCCGCTCGACCACAGCGGGATCGATCAGCTCCTCGGCATCGACGTTCGGGATGCGGAGGTCACCTGGGACACGACTGTCCCAGAGGGCGTACGCGGCGACCACCCAGAGCGTCGCGAAGCCGAGCAGCGCGAGCGCCCGGAGCACGAGACGCCGTTCGCTCAGACTGCCGCCTCGAGGGTCAGCTGCTCGTAGTGCGGCGCGGCCGGGCGCAGACCCGGGCCGGCCGACGGGTACGAATCGGTGACGACGTACCAGTAGGCGGTCGCCTGCGCGGTGTAGCGGACGGCGACGGCACCGAGGTTCCGCAGGCCCGCCGGCATCCGGCCCAGGATCAGCGCGACGAACCAACCCAGGAGGCCGACGATGAAGAGGACCGAGAAGAGCGCCGTGGCGACGAAGAACGAGGGGATCGCGAGGACGATGCGGAACGCCGTGATCCAGCGGTTCTGACCGTCGTCCTCCCGGATCACGATGTCGATCGGGTAACCCGGTGCGCCGGTGAAGCCCGGAAACGGATTCGCGACGAGGAAGAGAAACGCTGTCAGATGCGCGAGGTAGCGCACGTACGCGGCCAGGAAACGATGCAGTGGCCCGGCGGAGCGCCCGCGGACGAGCGCGACGAGCCCGTTCGCGATTGCGGCCAGGAACGCGGCCACACTCCACAAGAGCACCCAGACGATGTGCGGGAGTGCGAGCAGGAGCCGGAAGAACACCGTCAGGCGCGAGCGCCGTCCGTCGTCGTCGAGCTCGAGCCGGATCGGATGGTCCTCCGCCCTCCACTCTGGCCCGACCGACTCCGGGTCGCTCGACGGATACCTGTCGGTCAGCAGCAAGAAGTAGCCGATGAACTGGGCCCCGTAGCCGAGCCCGTACGCCGACAGGTCACGCAGGCCTGCCGGTGCGCGGCCGAGAGCCAACCCGGCGAACCAGGTCAAGAAGGCGCAGGTCGCGACGACGCCCCCGCTGAGGAAGACCGCTCCCGAAACGATGCCGACCGGGCCGCCCCCGGCGAGCACGAAAGCGAGCAAGAGCGCGGGCACCGCGAGGAACAGTCGGAGTAGCGTCTTCAGGCGGTGCTGCTGCTCGGGCTCAGCGACGACGACGTCTACGGGGTAGCCGGGGTGGCCGAGAAAGCCAGGAAACGGGTTCGCGGCGAGCACGAGATAGGCGGCGACGTGCGTCGAGTAGCGGAGGTAGCCGGCGAGGAAGTTGTGTAGGGATCGCGGCATGCGCCCGGTCACGAGGGCCGCGAACCAGCCGGCGATCGCTGCGAAGGGCGCCCCGATCGACCAGATCTGGAACCAGAAGAAGTGGGGGATGGCGAGCAGCAGCCGGAAGAAGACCGTCACGCGAGAGCGTCGCAGGTCGTCCTCCACGACCAGCGTGATCGGATGGCGCCGCACGTGCCGGAGTCTACGATCGGCAGGTGACGGTCACCCGCGACGACGTCCTGCACGCGGCCGACCGGATTCGCGGACGCGTGCACCGGACGCCGACGTTCAGCTCCCGCACGTTGGGCGACCAGATGTGGTTGAAGGCGGAGCTCTTCCAGAGGACCGGCTCGTTCAAGGCCCGCGGCGTCCTGAACAAGCTCGCGTCGCTCAGCGCCGAGGAGAAGAAGCGCGGCGTGATCGGCATCTCAGCCGGAAACCACGCGCAGGCGCTCGCCTGGGGGTCGGCCGCGGAGGGGATCGACTGCCTTGTCGTCATGTACGCGAGCGCGAGCCCGGCCAAGGTGACGGCGACGCGCGGTTACGGCGCCGCGATCGACCTCGAGGCGGCCGACGCCGTCGAGGCGTTCGCGCGGCTCGACGAGCACATCCGCGAGTCGGGCCGGACGCTCGTCCACCCGTTCGACGACCCTCTCGTGATCGCAGGCCAGGGGACGCTTGCGCTCGAGCTGCTCGAAGATGCGCCGGAGGTGGAGACGATCGTCGTCCCGGTCGGGGGCGGCGGGCTCGTCGCGGGGATCGCCGCCGCGGCGCCCGACCAGCGCGTCGTCGCGGTGGAGCCGGAACGCTCGACCGCGGTGCACGACGGGCTCGCCGCCGGACGATCCGTCCCGGTGACGCCGGACTCGATCGCAGACGGGCTCTCGGCTCCCTTCGCCGGCGAAGTCGCCCTCGGCGTGTTGCGAGCCAATGAGGTCGAGAGCGTTCTCGTCACCGAGGAGGAGATCGAGGAGGCATTTCGCTTCCTCTACAGCCGCGCCAAGCTCGCCTGCGAGCCCGCCGGCGCGGTCGGGCTCGCCGCGGTTTTGGCGGGGAAAATCGACGCCGGTCCGCTCGCCGTTGTTGTCTCCGGTGGAAACGTTTTGGCCCAAACCGCCTCTGCTATCCTGGCTCGGCGATGAAAACAGGAATCCATCCCGACTACGTTTCCACGCACGTTCGCTGCTCCTGCGGGAACGAGTTCGAGACGCGGTCGACCCAGGCGGAGATCCATGTCGACGTCTGTTCGGCCTGCCATCCGTTCTACACGGGCAAGCAGAAGCTGATGGATGCCGGCGGCAGGGTCGAGCGCTTCCAGCGCCGCCTCGAGAAGGCCGGCGGCGCCCGCCGCGGCTAGTCGATCGCCTTGAGCAACAACATCGGAGGACAGGCTGTCCTCGAGGGCGTCATGATGCGCACTCCCTCGAAGTGGGCCGTGGCCGTCCGCAAGCCCGACGGCGAGATCGCAGAGGTCGTCCGCGACATCTCGTCCCCGATGGCGCGCCGGGGAGTCTTCCGGCTGCCGGTGATCCGGGGCGTGATCGCGCTCGGCGAGTCGCTCGCGATCGGCTTCCGCGCGCTCGCGATCTCGGCCAACTACGCGGCCCAGGATCCCGACGCCGAGGACGGCGAGGTCCAGACCGAGATCTCGCGCGGCCAGATCCTCTTCTCGTTCGCAATCGCGATCGGCTTCGCCCTGATGCTGTTCAAAGTGACGCCGGCCCTGATCACGAGCTGGCTGCCGGTCGACGCTACCGGCTCGTTCGTCGTGGTCGAGGGACTGATCCGCGTCGGCATCTTCCTGCTCTACCTGCTGCTGATCTCCCTGCTTCCCGACCTGCGCCGCGTCTTCCAGTATCACGCGGCCGAGCACAAGGCGATCAACGCCTTCGAGGCGGGCGAGGAGCTGACTCCGGAGAACGTGCAGAAATTCAGTTTGATCCATCCACGTTGCGGAACAGCATTCTTGCTCTGGGTGATGGTGATCGGCATTTTCGTCTTCGCCTTTGTCGGGCAGCCCGCCTGGTACTGGCTGATCACGAGTCGCATCCTGCTGCTGCCGGTGATCGCCGGGATCGCGTACGAGCTGATCCGCTTCGCCGGGCGCAACCAGCAGAACAGGATCCTGATGGCACTGCTCGCGCCCGGCCTGTGGCTGCAGCGGCTGACCACGCGCCAGCCCACGCTCGACCAGATCGAGGTCTCGATCCGCGCGCTCCAGGAGGTGCTCCGCCGCGAGGGCGGGATCACCGCAGAGGAGCGTAAGGTCGAGGTCATGGCCTAGGAGTCAGTAGGCGTGCCACGGATCGTCCGGGAGGCGTCGGTCGCCTGGGAGGGCTCGCTCTCACGCGGCGCGGGAACGGCGAAGGCCGGCAGAAATGCGTTCGAGCTCCCGATCGATCTCCCGGCGAGGATCGGCGATCCAGGCGGCACGACGAGCCCCGAGGAGCTGCTCGCGGCGGCTCACGCCGGCTGCTACACGATGTCGCTCGCTGGGGAGATCGCCAAGGCCGGCGGGACGGTCGAACGGCTCGACGTCAGCTGCACGGTGACGATGGACGAGGTCGCCGGCAAAGGGCACCTTATCGTCGCGTCCGACCTGGAAGCCCGCGGCCGCGCGGAGGGAATCGACGGGGCTGGCTTCGAGCGCGCGGCGCGCGCCGCCGACGAAGGCTGCTCCTTCTCGGCCCTCATCCGCGCGAGCGCCGCCGTCAGCGTCCGCGCCGAGCTCGAGACCTAGAAACCGGCTCCGGCTCCAACGCCAGTCCGTCGCGCGCTCGCAGAGACCGGCCCGAACCGGATTTGCGAGCACGTACTCGCAGGTGGCAGTCAGGTGCTCGTCGTCGCGGATCTGCCAGAGCGCGAATCGATCGCCCCACAGATGGCCACTGCGCTTGTACCGGGTGTTGAACTGCTCCGCGTACCTGCCGTTGACCCGGTGCAGGGCACGCGACAGCGCATCGCGGAGACACTCGACGACGAGGTGGTAGTGGTTCGGCATCAGGCAGAGCGCGTACACACGGAGATCGTGGGTCGTGACCGCATGCGAGAGTTGCGTCAGGAAGTCTCGTCCGTCGTCTCGGCTCAGAAAGACTCTCCGCCGCTCGACGCCGCGCGTCGTCGCGTGCCAGATGCCGAATGGCGGAAACGTCGATCGGGCCAGGCGGGCCATTCGCCGAGCGTAGGCCCGAATTCGCCTGAAGAAAGCCCTGTGGACGAATTGGCACAGAATTGTTGCTCACGGACAGGCCCTCAAGGGACACGTCTGGGGACAGTCCCCAGACGGGTGCGCTGCGGCCACGTCTGAACGGGACGGGCGCGGCTAGCATCAACAGCGAGATGGCAGCAACGATCGAGAACCTGATCGACGAGGTCGAACGCTCCTACACGGAGGTGCAGGAGCGACTGTCGGACCCCGCCGTCTACAACGACCACCGCGAGGCGGCGGAGGTCGGCCGGCGGCTGAAGGAGCTCGAGGCCCCGTACAAGCTGGCGCGGGAGTGGCGCGCGATGCGTGAGGACGTCGAGGCGTCGCTCGCCGACCCAGAGCTGAAGGAGCTCGTCGCCGAGTCGGAAGCGCGCCTTGCCGAGCTCGAGGAGGAGCTCAAGCTCGCCCTCGTCGAGGCAGACCCCGCCGACGAGAAGGACGTCATCGTCGAGATCCGCCAAGGCGTCGGCGGGGACGAGGCGGCGATCTGGGCCGGCGACGTCTTCCGGATGCTGACCCGCTACGCCGAGAGTCGCGGCTACAAGACCGAGCTGCTCTCGGCGAACGAGAGCGAGACGGGCGGCTTCAAAGAGGTCGTCTTTGCGGTCAAGGGCGGCGGTGCCTATTCGATCTTCAAGTACGAGGGCGGCACGCATCGCGTCCAGCGCGTCCCCGAGACCGAGTCGCAAGGCCGGATCCACACCTCGACGGCAACGGTCGCCGTCATGCCGGAAGTGGAAGAGGTCGATGTCGAGATCCACGAGAACGACCTCAAGATCGACGTCTACCGCTCGACCGGCCCCGGCGGCCAGAGCGTCAACACGACCGACTCGGCGGTGCGGATCACCCATGTGCCGACCGGGATCGTGGTCGCGATGCAGGACGAAAAGTCGCAGCTCCAGAACAAGGCGAAGGCGCTGCGCGTGCTGCGGGCGCGCATCTACGAGGCCGAGCGCGAGCGGAAGCAGGCCGAGCTGTCCGCGGCACGCAAGCTCCAGATCGGCTCCGGCGAGCGGGCCGAGAAGATCCGCACCTACAACTACCCGGACAGCCGCGCCACCGACCACCGTGTGAAGGTGACGCTCAATCTCGAGAAGGTGCTGCCCGGCGGGCTCGACGACTTCACAGAGGCGCTGCAGGCCGAGGATCGCCGCCGGGCGCTTGGGGCGTGACCGTCGGGGAGGTGCTCCGCCGCGCCGCGGAGCATCTCGGCAAGACGTCCGAGACGCCGCGGCTCGACGCCGAGCTGCTGCTGGCGCACTCGCTCGGTCGCCAGCGGATCGAGCTGTACACCGACTTCGACCGCCCGCTGGAACCGAGTGAGGTCGATTGCTACCGCGAACTGGTCTCGCGTCGCGCCCGGCACGAGCCGGTCGCCTACATCCTGGGCGAGTGGGGCTTTCGCCGCTTGACGCTCGCCGTCGACAGGCGGGCGCTGATCCCGCGGCCGGAGACGGAGATCGTGGCCGAGCGTGCGCTCGCCCACCTGCGAGGGCTCGAGTCGCCGACCGTGCTCGACGTCGGGACCGGCACGGGCGCGATCGCGCTGGCGCTGGCCGACGAGTGCCCCGCGGCCAGGGTGACGGCGACCGACGTCTCGCCCGGCGCGCTCGCGCTCGCCCGGGAGAACTCCGTCCGAACCGGGGTCGGGATCGAGTTGCTCGAGCATGACGTCAGCAAGGGCGCTCTCCCGGGTGGCCCGTACGACCTTGTCGTCTCGAACCCGCCGTACGTGACGCCGGCAGAGCTGCCGTCGCTGATGCCGGATGTGCGTGAGTACGAGCCGCACGTCGCTCTCGTCGGCGACGGCATGCCGGAGCTCGTGGCGCGGGCCGCGCTCGGCGCGCTGCGTCCCGGCGGGTGGCTCGTGATGGAGGTCGGCGACGGGCAGGCCGCAGCGACAGCTGCGCTGCTCGACGAGCTCGGCTACTCAGAGGTCGCGACTGGCCCCGACCTGACCGGCCGGGACCGGCTGGTGGAAGGGCGACGTGTCTGAGGTCGCCGACGCCGTCGCAGCGATCCGCGGCGGCGGGCTCGCCGTCGTCCCGACCGACACGGTCTACGGCCTTGCGGCAAACGCGTCCTCCGAGTCGGCCGTCCACCGGCTCTACCGCGCGAAGGGCAGGGGTGAGCAGCAGCCGACCGCGCTCGTCGCGGCTGGGATCGACGTGATCCTGGAGTGCCTGCCCGAGCTTCGCGGCCGCAGCGAGCTCGTCCTGAGAGCGCTGCTGCCGGGGCCTTACACGCTCGTCCTGCCGAATCCTGCTCTGAGGCTTCGCTGGCTCACCGGAGCGCGGCCGGAGACGATCGGCGTGCGCGTTCCTGCGGCCGCGGGTCTGGCCCGCGAGGTGCTGGTCGGCGCCGGCGCCATGGCCGCGACGAGCGCGAACCTCGCGGGCGGGCGCGACCCCACGACCGTGGACGACGTGCCTGCCGAGATCCGTGCCGCCGCCGACGTCGTTGTCGATGCGGGACCGCTGCCGGGAACGCCCTCGACGGTGCTCGACCTCACGGGGCCCGACCCGATCGTGCTCCGGGAAGGGGTGGTTCCGGCCGACGAGGCGCTCCGGCTCGTCGGGTCGGTGCTCTAGCATCGGGGCGTTGCCCCGCGAAGGAGGAACGCATGGCCGTCGCCCAGGAAACGCTCGACCAGCTCCGCACCGCAGGCCTGGCGGACATCGACCCCGAGATCTCCCGGCTGCTCGGCCGCGAGCTCGACCGTCAGCGCGGCCAGATCGAGCTGATCGCGTCCGAGAACTTCACCTGGCCGAGCGTGCTCGAGGCGGTCGGCTCGGTGCCGACGAACAAGTACGCGGAGGGCTATCCCGGCCGCCGCTACTACGGTGGCTGCGAAGTCGTCGACGAGATCGAGCAGCTCGCGATCGACCGCGCCAAGGATCTCTTTGGTGCTGAGCACGCCAATGTCCAGCCGCATGCGGGAGCCCAGGCGAACATGGCGGCGTACTTCGCGCTGCTGAAGCCGGGCGACACGATTCTCGGCCTGCGACTCGACCACGGCGGCCATCTCACGCACGGGCTCAAGGTCAACTTCTCGGGCCGCCTCTACACGATCGCGTCCTACGGCGTCTCGCGCCGGACCGACATGGTCGACTACGACGAGGTGCTCGAGACCGCGAAGCAGCACCGGCCGAAGTTGATCGTCTGTGGCGGCTCGGCGTACCCGCGCACGATCGACACAGCCGAGTTCCGCCGGATCGCGGACGAGGTCGATGCGCTGCTGATGTGCGACATGGCTCACTTCTCCGGCCTCGTCGCCGCCGGGCTGCATCCGAACCCGGTCGAGCACTGCGACATCGTCACCTCGACGACGCACAAGACTCTCGCCGGCCCGCGCGCGGGCTTCGTCCTCTGCCGTGAAGAGCACGCGCAGGCGGTCGACCGCGCCGTCTTCCCCGGCATGCAGGGCGGGCCGCTCGTCCACGTGATCGCGGCCAAGGCGGCGTGCTTCAAGATCGCGGGCTCCGAGGCCTTCCGCTCCTACCAGGAACAGGTGCGCGCGAACGCCGACGCGCTCGCCGACGAGCTGATCACGAACGGGCTCGACGTCCTCACCGGCGGCACCGACACCCACCTGCTCCAGCTCGACCTCCGCCGCACCGGGTGGACGGGGAAGGACGCGGAGGAGCGGCTGCACGAGGTCAAGCTGACCGTGAACCGCAACACCGTCCCCTTCGACGAGCGACCGCCGACGATTGCGTCCGGCATCCGGATCGGCACGCCGGCCGCGACGATGCGAGGGCTCGACGAGGAGGACTTCCGCGAGGTCGGCCAGATCATCGCCGGAGCGCTCGGAAATGGTGACCTCGGCGAGCTCGCCGGCCGCGCCGAGGCGCTCTGCGACAAGCGGCCGCTCTACCCGGGCTTCCGGGGCTACACGTCCTACGCATGAGCGGAAGGGTCACCGAGGTGACGCACCCGCTGGTCCAGCACAAGCTCTCGTACCTCCGCGACAAGGAAACGCCGACGGTCCACTTCCGCAAGCTCGTGAACGAGCTGACGCTGCTGCTCACCTACGAGGCCACGAAGGACCTCCCGACGGAGCCGGTCGAGATCGAGACGCCGCTCGAGAAGATGCAGGCGCAGCGGATCTCGGGCAAGAAGGTCGCGGTCAACCCGGTCCTGCGCGCGGGGCTCGGGATGCTCGAAGGGGTGCTGTCGCTGATCTCGAGCGCGCGAGTCGGGTTCATCGGCCTCTACCGCGACGAGGAGACGCTGCAGCCGGTCGAGTACTACGTGAAGCTGCCCGACGACCTGGCCGAGCGGGACGCGATCGTGCTCGACCCGATGCTCGCGACCGGCAACTCGAGCGTGGCGGCCGTCGCCGCGGTGAAGGGCGCCGGGGCTCGTTCGGTGACGCTCGTCTGCCTCGTCGCCGCGCCGGAGGGGATAGAGCGGGTGCACGCCGAGCACCCGGACGTGCACATCGTCTGCGCGGCGATCGACCGCGAGCTGAACGACAAGGGGTACATCGTGCCGGGCCTCGGCGACGCAGGCGACCGGCTCTACGGGACGAAGTGAGGCGGGACTGATGGACGCGCTGCGCGACCATCCTCAGGTTCTCTACGGCGCCGGGCTCGCCTGTCTGATCGTGATCCTGCTCACGCCCGCGGTCGGCGGCATGGCGCGCCTGCTTGGGGTGGTCGACCGGCCTGAGGGCCGGCGGCTGAACGTGAACCCGATCCCCCGCCTCGGCGGGCTCGCGATCTTCTTCGGGATCTTCGTGCCCGCGCTTGCGTTCCTCGAGCTGGGCCGCGAGACACGCGGAGTGCTGCTCGGCGCGGCGGTTGCCACCGTCGTCGGTGCGATCGACGACTTTCGCGGGCTGCGGCCGGGGCTCAAGCTCGCCGGTCAGGTCGTTGCCGCCTCGATTCCGCCCCTCTTCGGCGTCTGGATCGATCACTTCACGTTCCCGCTGCTCGGCCCCGTCGACCTCCCGGCCGTGGTCGGTATCCCGCTCACTGTCGTCTGGATCGTCGCGGTGATGAACATGGTCAACTTCCTCGACGGCATGGACGGGCTCGCGGCCGGCGTGTGCGGGATCGCCGGCGTCACGTTCGCGATCCTCGCGCTCTCGCTCGACAAGATCGACCCGGCGATCCTCTCCGCGATCGTCGCCGGTGCGTGCATCGGCTTTCTCCGCCACAACTTCTTCCCCGCGCGCATCTTCATGGGCGACTCCGGCGCGCTCGTGCTCGGCTTCATGCTCGCGGCGGTGTCGGTCCAGGGGTTGCTGAAGACCGCGTCGACGGTCGTCCTGTTGCTGCCGCTGCTCGTGCTCGCGGTGCCGATTCTCGACACGTCGTTCGTCGTCGCGCGGCGGCTGAAGCACGGACAGCCGATCTCCGCGCCGGATCAGGCCCACTTGCACTTCCGCTTCCTCCGCCGAGGCTTCTCGCAGCGCCGGGCGGCCGTGACGATGTGGGCGTGGTGCGCGACGCTTGCGGGCGCCGCGCTCGCGACGCGCTTCATCCCCTTCCGGGCCGGCGGTGAGTGGCACCTGTGGGAAACGGTCGCGGTCGTCGCGATCGCCTTCGTTGCCTTGGCCTTCTCGCTCTACGTGGTCTACGTGCTCGAGATCGTCAAGCTCGCGAACCCGCGCCGCTTCTGGCGCGGCCGGCACGGCGAGGCGGCCGAGGAGCGCCGCTCCGCCTGAAAGTACCGCGTACAAAGTTGTCGCTTTTTCCCTGAACGACGCGGCTTTTCACTGTTACAAGCTCTGCTATGCTCGCGTCGAAGATGGAGCCCCGCCCGACTCCGAGCCTCAGCCTCGCCGGCGCCGGGTCGGTCCTGATCGGAACGACCGCCGCGGTGATCGTCGTCGGGATCTTGATCGGGTGGCTCGCCGGCTCGACCGCCTGGGGCTTCCTGATCGGCGCGATCGTCGGCATCCCGGCTGGCGTCTTCATGACCTACAAGCGCTACGGACACGCGCTCTAGTGGCCGGCGTCTTCTCGACTCCGAGGCCGATGCCGGGACAGCTGCTGCCCTTCGTCGCAGGCGCCGCCGTGATCGCGCTCGCGCTACCGGTCTTCCTCGCCGCCGGCTGGGACCTGCGCGGCTGGCTCCTCGGCGCCACGCTCTGGCTGGGCTCGCGAGCGCTGGCAGCGCTACTGACGCACCTGCGTGGCGGCATGGGTAACCTCGCCGGCTCAGGCGTGGTGGGTTTCGGCATGACCTTTCGAGCGCTCGCGGTGATGGTTGTCGTCGTCGCGCTCGCAGCAACGGACGCGCAGCTCGCGCTCGCCGTCGTCCTCCTCTACGCGCTCGCCTACACGCTCGAGCTCGGCGTCTCGCTGGCGCTCTACTTCTCCGGTGAGACCCGTGAAACGGCTTAGCGCAGCCCTCGTCACGCTCTGGCTCGTCCTGCCGGAGCTCGCCCTCGCCTCAACGACCGAGAACGGCGAGGAGGAGTTCAACCCCGAACACGACTTCGATCCCGGCGAGTGGGTCCCGATTCACCTCGGCCCGATCGACCTCTCGATCAACAAGACGGTCGCCTACCTGATCCTCGGCTCGATTGTGACCATGGTGCTCGGGATCATGCTGATGCGCATCCGCGTCGGTCCCAAGAACGAGGTCGGACGGCGCCAGGCGGTCGGGGAGATCGTCTACGACGTCGCGCAGACCCAGGTCGCCGAGCAGGGCCTGCCGCACAAGGCGATCGGACGCTGGTTCCCGTACGTCGCGTCGCTGATGCTCTTCATCTGGGTGATCAACATGATCGGGTTCATCCCGCTGCCGCTCTCGAACGAGCGCTTCACGGTGCCTGGAACTGACCTGGAGTTGCCGACGCTCGCGATCTACGCGGCCACCTCCTCGATCAGCGTCACGCTCGCCCTCGCGCTGATGACGTGGATGTTCACGCAGATCGAAGGGGTCCGGCACAACGGCCCGGTCGGGTACTTCAAGAGCTGGATCCCCGACGTGCCAAAGGGGCTCTACCCGTTGATCGTGCCGCTCGAGGTCCTCGGCCAGTTCATGCGCCTGATCAGCCTCTCCGTCCGTCTCTACGCGAACATGCTCGCGGGCCACATGCTGATCCTGACGTTCATCGGCCTGATCTTCGTGCTCGAGAACCTCGCGGTCTCCGTCTTCGCGATCCCGTTCGCCACTGCGTTCTACCTCTTCGAAGTCGTGATCGTGGTCTCGATCCAGGCCTTCATCTTCGCCGCACTCTCTGCCATCTACATCGGCTCGGCCATCGAGCCGGAGCATTAAGGAGGACTCGTGTTCCAATTGCTTGCACAGGATGCCGCCGCTGCGGCGAGCAACGTCGACGCCGGCAAGGCGATCGCACTGGCGCTCGGCATCGGCCTCGGCTCGCTCGGGGCCGGCATCGGCATCGGCAACATCTTCGGCTCGATGATCCAGGCGGTCGCCCGTCAGCCCGAGCTTCGCGGAGAGCTCACGGGCATCCAGTGGCTCGGCTTCGCCCTCACCGAGGCAGTCGTCTTCTACGGCCTGATCGGCGGCCTGCTCGCCTACGTGCTGGTCTAACGGATGCTGCTCGCTGCTTCACCGCTGATCGAAGTCGTCCCGGGTTTGATGATCTGGACGCTCGTCTGCTTCGCGATCACCTTCTTCGTCCTGAGGAAGTTCGCCTTCGGGCCGATCCAGAAGATGATCGACGAGCGGCGCGACCGCATCCGCTCCGCGGTCGAGGAGGCCGAGCACGCCCGTGCCGAGGCTCGCAAGCTGCTCGAGGAGCACAAGCAGCTGATCGGCCGTGCCAAGACCGACGCGGGCGAGATCCTCGCCGAGGCGCGCAAGGTCGCCGACTCGCAACGGGAGCGGGCCCGCGAGGAGATCGAGGCCGACCGGCAGCGCCGGCTCGAGGAGACGCGCAAGCAGATCGAGGCGGAGACGGTCCGCGCGCTCGAGCAGATCCGCTCCGAGGTGGCCGAGCTCGCGCTGGCCGCGACCGCGAAGGTGACGGGCAAGGTGCTCGACCGCGACGACCACCGCAAGCTGATCGAGGACGCGATCGGCGACCTCGACTTCTCGGCGCTCGAGCGAGAGCGGGCCAGTGGCTGCTCCGCAACAGTTAGGGCGCCTCTGACGCGCAACCGAGCAGCCACGTGGCCGTCTCGCACCGGATGTACGCGCGCTCGCTCTTTCAGGCCGCGCGCGACGCGGGCAGGCTCGACGTCGTCCACGAGCAGCTCGGCGACTTCGCCGCGGCGATCGGCCAGGTGCCGGAGCTCCGCCGTGTGCTCGAGAACCCCGAGCTCGACCCGCAGGAGAAGGCCGGCGTCCTCGGCGAGATCCTCGGCGACGCAGACGAGCTCGTCCACAATTTCATCCTCGTCGTCTCCGAGAAGGGCCGCGCCGGTGAGCTCGAGGAGATCTACCGCGAGCTCGACGCGCTCGTCGCCGCCGAGCAGAAGCGGCTGATCGTCGAGTTGACGACCGCCTACGAGCTCTCGGACGACGAGGCCGCCGCCATCCTGCAGAAGATCGAGAAGGTGTCCGGCCGCAGCGTCGAGGCGACCCGCAAGGTCGACTCCTCGCTGATCGGCGGCATCGTCCTCCAGGCCGGCTCCCTCCGCGTCGACGCGAGCGTCAAGGGCCGGATCGACAGACTGCGCCACGAACTCGTGACAAGGAGCTGAACACGTGAAGCTACGGCCTGAAGAGATCACCTCGATCCTGAAGTCCCGGATCGAGCAGTACGACGTCCAGACCGACCTCTCCGAGGTGGGCACCGTGCTCCAGCTCGGCGACGGGATCGCCCGCGTCCACGGGCTCGAGAACGCCGTCTCATTGGAGCGGCTCGAGTTCGAGCACGGTGTCGTCGGGATCGCGTTCAACCTCGAGGAGGACAACGTCGGCGTCGCGCTCTTCGGCGAGTGGCAGGAGGTCAAGGAGGGCGAGCCGGTGCGCCGGACGGGCGAGGTCGTGAGCGTTCCCGTCGGCGAGGGCCTGCTCGGCCGCGTCGTCGATCCGCTCGGCAACCCCGTCGACGGCGCCGGCGCGGTCGAGTCGTCCGAGCGGCGCCCGCTCGAGTTCAAGGCGCCCGGCGTGATCGAGCGCCAGCCGGTGAAGGAGCCGCTCCAGACCGGCGTCAAGGCGATCGACTCGATGACGAACGTGGGCCGCGGCCAGCGCGAGCTGATCATCGGCGACCGCGGCACCGGCAAGACGGCGGTCGCGATCGACGCGATCATCAACCAGCGCGATACGGACGTGATCTGCGTCTACGTCGCGATCGGCCAGAAGGGATCGACGGTCGCGCAGGTGTACGAGCGCCTGAAGGAGGAGGGCGCGATGGACTACACGATCATCGTCACGGCCGCGGCGCACGAGGCGGCGCCGATCAAGTGGATGGCCCCTTTCGCCGGCGCCGCGATGGCCGAGCACTTCCTCTACAACGGCAAGCACGCCCTCGTCATCTACGACGACCTCTCCAAGCACGCGGACGCGTACCGGCAGCTCTCGCTGCTGCTCCGCCGCCCGCCGGGCCGCGAGGCCTATCCCGGCGACGTCTTCTATCTCCATTCGCGCCTGCTCGAGCGCGCCTGCAAGCTCTCGGACGAGCTCGGCGGCGGCTCGCTGACCGCGCTGCCGATCGTCGAGACGCAGGCCGGCGACATCGCCGGCTACATCCCGACGAACGTGATCTCGATCACCGACGGTCAGATCTTCCTCGAGGCGGACCTCTTCTACTCGGGGATCCGGCCGGCGATCAACGTCGGCACCTCGGTCTCCCGGGTCGGTGGCTCGGCGCAGACGAAGGCGATGCGCAAGGTGGCCGGGCGCCTGCGGCTCGAGCTGGCGCAGTACCGCGAGCTGGAAGCGTTCTCCCAGTTCGGCTCGGAGCTCGACCAGGCGACGCAGAACACGCTCGCCCGCGGCGAGCGGATGGTGGCGACGCTGAACCAGCCGCAGTACAAGCCGTGGCCGCACGCCGAGCAGGTGGTGGCGCTCTACGCCGGCATCAACGGCCACCTCGACGAGATCCCGGTCGCCCAGGTGCCGCGCTTCCAGGACGAGCTGCGCGAGCACCTGCGCTCCGAGGGCTCGGTCTACAAGTCGATCGACGAGACGAACGATCTCGGCGACGACATCGTCGCGTCGCTCGACGCCGAGCTGGAGAAGTTCAAGAAGGGCTTCAACATCGAAGAGGACAAGGGGCTCGTCGCGTAGTTGGCAACCGTTCAAGACCTGAAGCGGCGCGTCCGCTCCGTCAAGAACACGCGCAAGATCACGAAGGCGATGGAGCTCGTCGCCTCGGCCCGGCTGCGACGGGCGCAGACCCGGATCGAGGCGATGCGCCCGTACGCCGAGACGATGCGCGAGCTGATCGCGGGCGTCGGCCGCGCGAGTACGTCCGTCCGCGGGCTGCCGCTGCTGCAGCAGCGTGAGGACGTGACCACCGTCGCGGTCGTCGCACTGACCGGCGACCGTGGTCTCGCCGGCCCCTTCAACGCGCAGATCATCCGGCGGGCGTTCGCGCTCGAGCGAGAGCTGCGCGCCGAGGGGAAGCAGGTGAAGTTCGTCGCAGTCGGCAAGCGCGGGCGCTCGACCTTCGCCTTCCGCGGCTATGAGACCGCCGGTGAGTACGTCGGCTTCACCGACCGGCCCGCCTACGCAGACGCACAGGCGATCGCGCATCGCGTCGGCGAGCTCTACATCGAGGGTGAGATCGACCGGGCGGTGCTCGTCTACAACGCCTACGTCTCCCCGCTCGTGCAAACCGTGACCGAGCAGGATCTGCTGCCGATCTCGGCCGACATCCTCGAGACCGACGAGGAAGAACGGCGGGACGACGCCATGCGAGGCGACTTCATCTTCGAGCCGGAGCCGGAGGAGATCCTCGCCCGGCTGCTGCCCGTGTATCTGGAGACTCAGGTCTACCGCGCGCTGCTCGAGTCTGCTGCCTCCGAGCAGGGCGCCCGCATGACGGCGATGCGGAACGCCTCCAAGAACGCGGGCGAGCTGATCGACACGCTGACATTGCAGATGAACCGCGCGCGGCAGGCGGAGATCACCCAGGAGATCCTCGAGGTGGTCGCCGGGGCAGAAGCCCTTGCCTAGTCCTCGCGCACACTAGACTCGAGTTTAGTTTCACCACCAACTAACAAACTTGACGGAACGCGCGTCTAATCGCGTCGAGAAGGCGCCCGGGAGAAATTCGCTGCCCGGCGCTCAGCTGCTACTGGAGGGGAATTGATGCGCAAGCGTTCTTTCTGGCTCGCGCTCGCCGCACTTGCGGCGGTCGTGACCATGACGGCTACAGGAGCAACCGCGGGTTCACCGCAGGGTGCCCTGAAGCCGGCCGCGTCAGGCGGGACGGTGATTCTCGGCGCCGATCAGGAGCCGAAGATCCTCAACCCGTTCCTGACCGACGGAAACCTGTACTGGCTGTCCGTGATCGTCGGCCAGATGCTTCGAGGGCTCGTTCGAGCTCAACAACAAGGGCCAGTACGTGCAACGAGCTGATCACGTCCGCGACGGTGTCGAACAACCCGTTCACCGTCACGTACAAGCTCAAGCCCGGCCTGAAGTGGAGTGACGGCAAGGCGATCACGTCCGCCGACTACGTGTCCACGTTCTCGACGATCATGAACAAGAGCTGGGACATCACGTCGCGCGCGGGCTATGAGGACATCGCTCGCGTCCAGACGCCCAACGCCACGACGGCGCGGGTCGTCTTCAAGAAGCCGTACGCCGGCTGGAAGGACCTGTTCGGCGCGCTGATCCCGGCCCACAAGGTCAAGGGTGCAGAACTTCAACAACACGTGGGCCAACTCGATCGACATCGCGAGCGGTCCGTTCAAGTTCGAGCGCTGGCAGAAGGGCTCGCAGCTCGTGCTCTCGACGCAACGCGAACTACCAGGGCACGAAGTCCAAGATCAACCAGCTCGTGTTCCGCTTCATCCCGGACACGAACACGCAGTTCCAGGCGATGCGCGGCGGTGAGGTCGACATGATCGCTCCGCAGCCGCAGCTTCAGATCGCCGACATCAAGAAGCAGGCCGGCATCCGGGTTCAGTCGGGCCCCGAGTTCGCTTGGGAGCACCTCGACTTCCAGCTCGGCGCCAAGGGTCATCCGGCCCTCCGCCAGCCGTTCGTCCGCCAGGCGATCGTGACGGGCATCAACCGTCAGCAGATCGCGACGGCGCTGTACAAGGAGATCGCTCCGGGCCTTCCGGTCCTGAACAACGCGATCTACAAGCCGTTCCAGTCTGAGTATCAGGCGCACAAGTGGCAGCCGTTCGGATTCAGCCAGAAGAAGGCGATCAGCCTGCTTCGCGCCAAGGGCTGCACCGGCGGTCCGGCGACTCCGTCGAGCCGCAACAACGACATCTACTCGTGCCCGGGTGTCGGGCAAGCTGTCGTTCAAGTTCTTCTCGACGGCCGGCAACCAGCTCCGCTCACTGGCGTTCCAGATCATGCAGCGCCAGCTGAGGAGCATCGGCATCGACCTCGAGAACAACTTCCGCACCGGTGTCTTCTCGGTGCTCCCGACCCGTGAGTGGGACATGTTCCTCTTCACGTGGATCGGCAGCCCGGATCCGGGTGGATCGGTCGAGATTCACAAGTGCGGCGGTGACCAGAACGACGGTGTGTACTGCAACCAGAAGGTCACGCAAGCTGCTCGACCAGAGCCAGAACACGGTCGATCCCGACGGCGCGCACCGCGCTTCTGAACGCGGCGGATGCGCTGATGGCGAAGGACCTGCCGACGCTGCCGCTCTTCGCTCGGCCTGGCTTCCTGATCCACAAGTCGTCGGTGGCCAACGTGCTGAAGAACCCGACGTCTGAAGGCCCGACGTGGAACTCCGAGCTGTGGACGGTCGCTCGGTAGTAGAGTTCCGCACGGCTCGATCCGCACCGGCATCGCCGGCGCGGCAGCAGTAGATCCGAGCCCCGCCCCCGCGACAGCGGGGGCGGGGCTGTCATTATCGGACGCAAGCTCTTGCGGAAGGCGAAACGCCAATGCTGACCTACATCATCCGGCGACTTCTCTACAGCATCCCGGTACTGATCGCGGCGAGCTTCCTGATCTTCGTCCTTCGTCGCGAATCGCGAGCGACCCGCTCGCAGTTCCTGCGCATGCAGCCGCGCGTCGACCAGAGCGACGGTGCAGCAGATCATCGAGCGCGAGCATCTCGAGGATCCGATCGTCGGTGCGCTACGTCTACTGGGCCAAGGAAGCGGTGACCGACAAGTTCGGCAACACGCTGCTCGGCGACCGCCCGATCTGGCCCGACCTCGTCCGCGTGATGGGGAACACCGCCCAGCTCGTGATCGCCGCCGAGATGATTGCGATCCTCTTAGCGATCTTCATCGGCGTCTACTCCGCCGTCAGGCAGTACTCGGCGTTCGACTACTCCTTTACGACCTTCAGCTTCCTCGGGCTCGCGACGCCGGTGTTCTGGCTCGCGCTGATGCTCCAGGTGCTCGTGGTCAACATCTTCTTAACCTACGACGTCCGGATCTTCTACGTCTCGAACCTGAGCTCGGCGGATCCCGATAACTTCTTACTCGATCGGGCGCAGCATCTCGCGCTGCCCGTGCTCGTGCTCAGCGATCGCGAGCATCGCCCAGTACAGCCGCTACATGCGGGCGGCGATGCTCGAGGTGATCAACTCCGACTACGTGCGCACGGCCCGCGCGAAGGGACTCGAACGAGCGGCGCGTGATCATGAGACACGCGTTCCGGAACGCTCTGATCCCGCTCGCCACGGTCGTCGCGCTCAACCTCGGCACGCTCCTGGGCGGCGCGATCGTGACCGAGACGGTCTTCTCGCTCGACGGAATGGGCCGTTACTTCGTCAACAACCTGGTCGAAGGCGACCCGTACCCGGTGATGGCGTGGCTGATGATCACCTCGGTGCTGATCGTCTTCTTCAACCTCGTCGCCGACATCGTCTACGGCTACCTCGACCCGCGGGTGCGCTATGACTGATCGACTCACGCCGAACTCGCTGTCCCCTCACGACCACGGTCGACCAGGCGACGACGATCGTCCCGGGCGCCCCGGCGTCTCGATCCGCACACGGCGGGGGGCGACCTCGCGCTCGTCCACGAGACCGGCGTCGAGCTGAAGGCCCGCAGCCAGTGGGGCTACGCAGCCCGCCGCTTCGTTCGCCACCGGCTGGCGATGGGCGGTCTGATCGGAATGCTGTTCATCTTCTTCGTCGCGATCTTCGCGGAGCAGATCGCCCCGTATCCGTTCGACGAGCTGGACTTCAACGCGCTTCGGATCCCACCGACGACCGAGGGACAGCACTACTTCGGCACCGACCTGCTCGGGCGCGACTTCTTCAGCCGCGTCGTCTTCGGGCTGCGGACCTCGGTCTGGGTGGCATTGATGATCACCGTCCTGACGACGATCATCGGCACGACGATCGGCGCGGTCTCCGGCTACTTCGGCGGCACGACCGACAACCTCCTGATGCGATTCACCGATCTGATCCTCACCCTGCCGGGTCTCGCGATCCTGCTCGTGGCCTCGATCTACCTCGGCCAGGGCGACCCCTTCCGTGTCGGCGCTCATCCTCGCGGCGATCTTCTGGACGGGGATCGCGCGGATCGTCCGCGGCACCTTCCTCTCGCTCCGCGAGAAGGAGTTCGTCGAGGCGGCGAAAGCCTCGGGTGCCGGGGACATGCGGATCATCATCAGGCACATGCTTCCGAACGCCCTCGCTCCGATCATCGTCAGCGCGACGCTGATCTTCGCCGCCGCGATCCTGACCGAGGCGGCGCTCTCGTTCCTCGGCTTCGGGATTCAGCCGCCCAACCCGGCACTCGGCCAGCTGATCAACGACGGGCAGAGCGAAGGCCTGAAGTTCTGGTGGATGGTGACGTTCCCGGGTCTGATCATCGTCTTCATCGCGCTCTGCATCAACTTCATCGGCGACGGTCTCCGCGATGCGCTCGACCCGACCCAGAGGAGAATGCGTGGCTGAGCCGCTGCTCTCGATCCGAGACCTGACCGTCGAGTTCGGGACCGAGGACGGCGTCGTGCATGCGGTCAGCGGCGTCAGCTACGACGTCTTCCCGGGCGAGACCGTGGGCGTCGTCGGCGAGTCGGGCTCGGGCAAGAGCGTCAGCGTCATGTCGATGCTCGGGCTGATCCCGATGCCGCCGGGGCGGGTCGTGGCCGGCAAGGCCGAGTTCATGGGCCGCGACCTGATCGGCATGAAGAAGAAGGAGCTGCGCGAACTGCGCGGCGGCGAGGTCGCGATGGTCTTCCAGGATCCGATGACCTCGCTCAACCCGGTGCTGACGATCGGCGACCAGATCGCAGAGGCGATCCGGGTGCACAACCCGGGCGTCAAGGAGTCGGAGGCGATGCTGCGGGTAGTCGGCCTGCTCGCGCTCGTCGGCGTCCCGAATCCGGAGCAGCGGGTGGAGCAGTACCCGCACGAGTTCTCGGGCGGGATGCGGCAGCGCGCGATGATCGCGATGTCGATCGCGAACGAGCCGAAGCTGCTGATCGCCGACGAGCCGACGACCGCGCTCGACGTGACGATTCAGGCCCAGATCATCGAGGTGCTGAAGAAGGCACAGGACGAGACGCACGCGGCGACGATCCTGATCACCCACGACCTCGGCCTGGTCGCGGAGCTCTGCGACCGGGTGGTCGTGATGTACGGAGGCCGCGTGGTCGAAACCGGGGACGTCTTCACGATCTTCGCGAACCCGCGGCACCCGTACACGGTCGGGCTGATGGACAGCCTGCCGAAGCTCGTCGGTGAGGACGAGATGCTGCGGCCGATCACGCGGGCAGCCGCCGAGCCTGATCAACCTGCCGCCGGGCTGCGCCTTCCATCCTCGCTGCTTCCTTTCGGGCGGCCGGTTGCCGTGTCGCACCGACGTGCCACCGCTGCGCGCGATCGGCGACAGCCAGCATCTGTCGGCCTGCCACTTCGCCGAGGAGCTGCAGGAGCGGCGTCCCGATCGCGTTGCCGCAGGGGAGCGCGTGTGAGCACGGTGGAGACCTCGGCACAGGCCCACCGGCAGGGCCACGAGCCCGGCGCCGAGATCCTCCGCGTCGAGGGGCTCGTCAAGCACTTCCCGATCCGGGCGGGGCTTCTGAAGCGCCAGGTCGGCCAGATCCACGCCGTCGACGGGGTCGACCTCACCGTCCGCGCCGGCGAGACGCTCGGGCTCGTGGGCGAGTCGGGCTGCGGCAAGTCCACGCTCGGCCGGACGATCATGAAGCTGCTCGAGCCGACCGCCGGGTCGATCTACTTCGACGGGCGCGACATCACGACGTTCAGCCGGCGGCAGATGCGCGAGATCCGGAAGGGGATGCAGATCGTCTTCCAGGATCCGTATGCGTCGCTGAACCCGCGCATGACCGTGCGCGAGATCGTGGCCGAGCCGCTCAGGATCAACGGGCTCTACGACCGCAAGTCGGGACGCAAGCGCGTCGAGGAGCTGCTGCGGACAGTCGGTCTCTCGCCCGAGCACGCGAACCGCTTTCCGCACGAGTTCTCCGGCGGCCAGAGGCAGCGGATCGGGATCGCGCGCGCTCTCGCGCTCAACCCGCGGGTCGTCATCCTCGACGAGCCGGTCTCGGCGCTCGACGTCTCGATCCGCGCGCAGGTGATCAACCTGCTCGAGGCGCTCCAGCGCGACCTCGGCCTCACGTACGTCTTCGTCGCCCACGACCTCTCCGTCGTCCGGCACGTCTCGGACCGGGTCGCGGTGATGTATCTCGGCAAGGTGGTCGAGATCGGCAGCCGCGAGGAGATCTACGAGCGGCCGACGCATCCCTATCCGCAGGCTCTGCTCTCCGCGGTTCCGATCGAGGATCCCACCGAGCGCGGCAAGCGGGAGCGGATCGTCCTGACCGGTGACGTGCCGAGTCCCGCCAACCCGCCGTCCGGCTGCCGCTTCCGCACGCGCTGCTGGAAAGCGCAGGAGATCTGCGCCATCGAGGAGCCGGAGCTGATCGACCGCGGCCACGGGCATCCGAGCGCCTGTCACTTCGCGGAGCCGCTGGCGCCGCTCGCGCTCCGCACCAACGGCACGGCGCCTGCCTAGCCTACGATGTCCAACGTGAACGTTCGCCGACTGGCCGCACTCGCGGCGCTCTCCATCGCGCTGCTTGCCGCCGGCTGCGGCGGTGGCGGCGCCTCCGAGGAGGAGTTCCAGGCCGACATGATCGCGGCGCGCGACCGGGTCGACGAGGGCCTCGCGCAGATCACGAACGCAACCTCGGTCGAGGATCTGCTCGCACGCCTGCGGATCGCTGCGGCGGAGGTTCGCAGCGCCGCGCAGGACGTCAGCGAGGCCGACACACCCGATGGGCTTGACGACGAGCAACGTGCGCTCGCGAACACGCTCCGCGCCTTCTCCAACGAGATCGTCTCGACGGTCGACACGCTCGAGGCCCTCGAGGGAGCCGCCGCCGAGACTCGTGGGCTCGACTTCGAGGGCTGGGTCAAGACCCAGGCTCGGCTGGCCGCGCTCCGCAAGGCCGGAATTCAGGTTCCAGCGTTGGAACGTCATTAGTTCTCGGTGTTTCTTGGCCCGAAAGGGTCGTGAGCTTCTAACTTCCTGCCGATACTGCTCGTCAGAATGGGCATGACGAGGTACCCGAGAGGGGTTCTTTGCGAACGCGCACGCTCGTGGGCGGCGCTCGCACCCGACGGCGAGCTGTCCGAGCTCGAGCGGAAGCTGCTCGATTCGCACCTGACGCGGTGTGGCGCGTGCAGCCATTTCGCGGTCCAGGTTGCAGCTCTCGCCGACGAGCTCCAGGCGGCCTCGCTTCAGCCCTTGCCCCGGCCGGTGGCGCTTCCGGTCTGGCACCGGCGCCGCGCCTTCGCGAGCATGCGTGCCGTGGGTGCAGCCGCTGCGGTCGCGGTCATGGCGCTCGGGATCGCCTCCCGCTCCCCGCTCTCGAACGGCGATCGCGAGTCGATCCAGCTCCCGCGCGTCGTCGACTTCTCGGGCGGCGACCAGGCCGAGATCCGGACGCTGCGCAACCAGCGCAGCGAGGCGCTCGCGGTGGCCCGCGCGACCAAGAACCGCCCCGCGCCGGCACCAGGGCAACCTCCGGGCCTGAGCCAGAGCTTCGGTAGACTGCGGGCGCATTTTGCGGCGCTCCGCGTCGCGCTTCCTACCGTCAGATTTCTTTCTCGGGAGACAAGGGTGAGACATGGCTGAGCAGGTGCAGGGAACCGCGGGCAAGATCGTCGAGATCAAGGGCGTCGTCATCGACGCCGTCTTCACGGACGAGCTGCCCGAGATCTACAACGCGCTCGCGATCGAGGTGCCGAGCGCCGACGGCTCGAGCAGGACGCTGATCGCGGAGGTGCAGCAGCACCTGGGCGACGATCGCGTCCGCGCGGTGGCGATGGACTCGACCGACGGGCTCGCCCGCGGCGTCGACGTGGTCGACACGGGCGCGCCGATCTCGGTTCCCGTCGGCGACGCGACGCTCGGCCGGATCTGGAACGTGATCGGCGAGCCGATCGACAACAAGGAGGCCGCGGGGCCGGACGTGGAGCGCTGGTCGATCCACCGCGACCCGCCGGCGTTCCGCGAGCTCTCGCCGACCGTGGAGATCTTCGAGACCGGGTTGAAGGTCGTCGACCTGATCGCGCCCTACGTGAAGGGCGGCAAGATCGGCCTCTTCGGCGGCGCCGGCACCGGCAAGACCGTCCTGATCCAGGAACTGATCCACAACATCGCCCGGCAGCACGGCGGCGTCTCCGTGTTCGCGGGCGTCGGCGAGCGCACGCGCGAAGGCAACGACCTCTTTCTCGAGATGACCGAGTCCGAGGTGATCGACAAGGTCGCGCTCGTCTACGGGCAGATGAACGAGCCGCCGGGCGCGCGCCTGCGGGTCGGGCTCTCCGGCCTGACGATGGCCGAGTACTTCCGCGACCAGGGCCAGGACACGCTCCTCTTCATCGACAACATCTTCCGCTTCGTTCAGGCGGGCTCCGAGGTTTCGGCGCTCCTCGGCCGAATGCCGAGCGCCGTCGGCTACCAGCCGACGCTCGCCACCGAGATGGGGCAGCTGCAGGAGCGGATCACCTCGACGATGACCGGCTCGGTCACCTCCGTCCAGGCGATCTACGTTCCCGCCGACGACCTCACCGACCCGGCGCCGGCGAACACCTTCGCGCACCTCGACGCGACCACGGTGCTCTCTCGCGCGATCGTGGAGAAGGGGATCTACCCGGCCGTCGACCCGCTCGACTCGACCTCCCGCGCGCTCCAGCCGGGAATCGTCTCGGAGGAGCACTACGCGGTCGCGACGCAGGTGCAGCAGGTGCTGCAGCGCTACAAGGACCTGCAGGACATCATCGCGATCCTCGGCATGGACGAGCTGACCGACGAGGACAAGCTCGTCGTCTCGCGCGCCCGCAAGGTCGAGCGCTTCCTCTCGCAGCCGAACTTCGTCGCCGAGCAGTTCACCGGCACCCCGGGCGAGTACGTCAAGCTCGAGGACACGATCGCCGGCTTCCGCGAGATCATCGAGGGCAAGCACGACGAGCTGCCCGAGGCGGCGTTCTACATGGTCGGCACGATCGAGGGAGCCGTCGCGAAGGCCGAGAAGACCAGCCGCGGCCGCGTAATGGCCGAGACGCATCCCAAGTTCGACGTCGCGCTCGTGACCCCGGAGGGGGAAGCGTTCAGGGGCGAGGCGGAGATGCTGATCGTGCCCGGTGCGGCCGGCGAGATCGGCGTTCTCGCCCGGCACGCACCGCTCGTCGCGACCCTGAAGGCCGGCTCCACGCGCATCTACCGCGACCGGGCGAACGAGGACCTGCTCGAGTTCGCGACGGGGCCTGGGTTCTTCAAGGTCGAGCTCGACAGCGCGATCGCGCTCGTCGACGACGCCGTGAACGTGCGGGAGATCGACGACGCGCGCGCGCAGGAGCAGCTCGACGCTGCGAAGGCCGAGCTCGAGCGTGTCGACGCCGGCGAGTCGCAGGCCGACCGCTGGCAGCTCGAGCAGCGGATTCAGCACGCCGAAAACCAGTTGACGGTCTCCGGACGTACCTAGAGCACATGCGCGCGACCGTCGCGGAGAAGCGAGAGGTCGCGAAGGGAACGCTGTTCGTCCTCTTCGCGGTCGAGGACTATCCCGAGTACAGGCCGGGCGCCTACTTCTGGGTCGAGCTGCCGGATCGAGGCCACTCCGACGAGAAGGGTCTGCGGCGCCACATCTCGCTCGCGACCTCCCCGACCGAGAAGCGGCGTCGTCGGGCTCGCGACGCGGCTGCGCGACACCGCCTTCAAGCGCACGCTCGCCGAGCTCGAGGTCGGTGACGAGGTCGAGGTCGAGGAGCCGAAGGGCTCGTTCCTGCTCCCCGAGGACACGCGACGAGGAGTACGTCTTCGTCGCAGGCGGGATCGGGATCACGGTCTTCCGGTCGATGCTCCGCTTCATCGCCGACGTGCAGCTGCCGTACCGCGTCACGCTCGTCTACTCGAACCGCGACCGTGAGTCGTCGGCGTTTCTGGACGAGCTGGAGGAGCTCGAGCGGCGAATCGACGGCCTGCGGGTCGTGCTGACGATGACCGACGAGCCGGGCTGGGAGGGCGAGACGCGTCACCTCGACGCAGACGTCCTCGGCGACCTCGTCGGCGGGCTCGAGGGGAAGACGTTCTTGGTCGCCGGCCCGCCCGCGATGGCCGAGGCCGTCGCCGACTCGCTCAAGAGCGCAGGCCTCTCCGAAGACCGCGTCCTCGCAGACAAGTTCTCCGGCTACTAGGTCATCCGGCTCCGACTAGCGTCTACACACCGCGATGTCCGCTAGCCTTCGGGCACCTGGAGAGCTTTGACGGCAGCTTGGCGACCAGGACAAAAACGCCTAAAGAGCCTGCGGAGACCGCGTTCCGCCCTCTTTCGGCAACCGTGGAGGGCACGTGAGCGCAGAGTCGAGACTGAAAGCATTGCTGGACGAGCGGATCGTCGTGCTCGACGGCGCCTGGGGCACGATGCTGCAGCTGGCCGGGCTCGAGGACGCCGACTACCGCGGCGAGCGCTTCGCCGACCATCCGCGCGAGGTCGCGGGCGATCCGGACCTGCTCAACCTGACCCGGCCCGACGTCGTGCTCGACATCCACCGGCAGTACCTGGCCGCCGGCGCCGACATCACGACCACGAACACGTTCACGGCGACCTCGATCGGCCAGGCGGACTACGGGCTCGAGAGCGCGGTGCGAGACATGAACGTCGCGGGCGCACGGCTCGCGCGGCAGGCGGCGGACGAGGCCGGCGACCGCTTCGTCGCCGGCTCGCTCGGCCCGCTGAACGTGACCCTCTCGCTGTCGCCGAAGGTGGACGACCCGTCCTTCCGCGCGGTCACGTTCGACGAGGTCGTCGCGGCCTACGCCGAGCAAATCCTCGGCCTGAAGGAAGGCGGCGTCGACCTGCTGCTCGTCGAGACCATCTTCGACACGCTGAACGGGAAAGCGGCGATCGCAGCCGCGCGCGACGTTGCCCCGGAGCTCCCGCTCTGGATCTCGGTGACGATCGTCGACCTTTCCGGCAGGACGCTCTCGGGCCAGACCGTCGAGGCATTCTGGACCGCGATCGAGCACGCCGAGCCGCTCGTGGTCGGAGTCAACTGCTCGCTCGGCGCCAAGGAGATGCGGCCCCACGTCGACGAGCTCTCACGGATCGCGACGACATACACGAGCTGCCATCCCAACGCCGGCCTCCCGAACGCCTTCGGCGGCTACGACGAGCAGCCGCACCACACCGCCGAGCTGCTCGGCTCGTTCGCGCAGGACGGCTTCGTCAACATCGTCGGCGGTTGCTGCGGGACGACTCCCGACCACATCCGCGCGATCGCGGCCGCCGTCGAGGGACAGTCCCCCAGACAGGTCCCGAACCGCCCCGCGCGCCCGCGCTTCAGCGGTCTCGAGCCGTTCGAGATCGGCCCGGACACCGGTTTCGTCATGGTCGGCGAGCGCACGAACGTCACCGGCTCCGCCCGCTTCCGGCGCTTGATCGAGGCCGGCGACTACCAGGGCGCGGTCGACGTCGCGCTCGAACAGGTGCGCGGCGGCGCGAACGTCCTCGACGTCAACATGGACGCCGACCTGCTCGACGCCGAGCAGGCGATGACGACGTTCCTCAACCTGCTCGCGACCGAGCCCGAGGTGGCGCGGATCCCGATCATGGTCGACAGCTCGCGCTTCGCCGCGCTCGAGGCCGGCCTCAAGTGCGTCCAGGGCAAGGGGATCGTCAACTCGATCAGCCTCAAGGAGGGCGAGGAGTCGTTCCTCGAGCAGGCGCGAACGATCCGCCGCTACGGCGCGGGCGTCGTCGTGATGGCGTTCGACGAGGTCGGGCAGGCCGACACGGTCGAGCGCAAGGTCGAGATCTGCGGCCGTGCCTACGACCTGCTCGTCGGCGACGGCTGGGCGCCCGAGGACATCGTCTTCGACCCGAACGTGCTCGCGGTCGCGACGGGGATCGAGGAGCACAACGGCTTCGCGAAGGCGTTCATCGAGGCGCTGCCGCTGATCAAGGAGCGCTGTCCCGGTTCGCGCACGAGCGGCGGCATCTCCAACCTCTCGTTCGCCTTTCGCGGCAACGACGTCGTCCGCGAGGCCATGCACTCGGCCTTCCTCTACGACGCGATCAGCGCCGGGCTCGACATGGGAATCGTCAACGCGGGCCAGCTCGTCGTCTACGAGGACATCCCGGCCGACCTGCTCGAGCACGTCGAGGACGTGATCTACGACCGCCGCCCCGACGCGACCGACCGTCTCGTCGCCTTCGCCTCGACCGTGCAGGGCTCGGCGACCAAGCGCGAGCTCGACCTCGGCTGGCGTGAGGCGCCGGTCGGGAAGCGGCTCGAGCATGCGCTCGTGCACGGGATCGTCGACTTCATCGAGGCGGACACCGAGGAGGCGCGCGCCGCCGCGGCCCGGCCGCTCGACGTGATCGAAGGGCCGCTGATGGACGGGATGAAGGTCGTCGGCGACCTCTTCGGCTCCGGCAAGATGTTCCTGCCGCAGGTGGTCAAGAGCGCGCGGGCGATGAAGCGTGCCGTCGCCTACCTCGAGCCGTACATGGAGGAGGAGAAGGAGCGAACCGGCGGCAACGGCCGTGCCCAGGGCACGATCGTGCTCGCGACCGTCAAGGGCGACGTGCACGACATCGGCAAGAACATCGTCGGCGTCGTCCTCGGCTGCAACAACTACGAGGTGATCGACCTGGGCGTGATGGTCCCGGGCGACACGATCCTCGACACGGCCCTCGAGGCGGGCGCCGACGCCGTCGGTCTCTCCGGCCTGATCACGCCCTCGCTCGACGAGATGGTGCACGTCGCGAAGGAGATGGAGCGGCGAGGGCTCGAGCTGCCGCTTCTGATCGGAGGCGCGACGACGTCCCGTCAGCACACGGCCGTCCGCATCGCACCCGCCTACGGCCACGAGACCGTCCACGTGATCGACGCCTCGCGCGTCGTCGGGGTCGTCTCCGACCTGCTCGACCCGGTGCGTCGCGGCGTGCTCGACGGCGAGAACCGCGAGGAGCAGGAGCGGCTGCGTGTCCAGTATGCGGAGAAGGAGCGGCGGCCGCTGCTGACGCTCGCGGCTGCGCGCGAGAACCGCCAACCGCTCGACTACGACGATCTGACCGTCCCCTCGTTCACCGGCACGCGGGCGGTCGAGCCGTCGCTCGCGGAGCTGCGAGGCTACATCGACTGGCAATTCTTCTTCCACGCCTGGGAGCTGAAGGGGAAGTTCCCGGCGATACTCGACCAGCCGGCCGCCCGCGAGCTCTACGACGACGCGATCGAGCTGCTCGACGAGATCGTCCGCGACGGGTTGCTTCAAGCAAAGGGCGTCTACGGCTTCTGGCCCGCGCACGCCGAGGGAGACGACATCGTGCTCGAGGGCGGCGTCCGCTTCCCGATGCTGCGCCAGCAGTCGGCCTGGGGCGATTCACGGCCGAACCGCTCGCTGGCCGACTTCGTCGCGCCGGCGGACGACCATGTCGGAGCATTCGCCGTCGCCATCCACGGGGCGGACGAGCTGGCCGGCCGCTACGAGGCCGAGCAGGACGACTACCGGGCGATCATGGTCAAGGCGCTCGCCGACCGGCTCGCGGAGGCGTTTGCCGAGTGGCTCCACCTCCAGGCCCGGCGCGATTGGTACGAACCGGACGCGAGCCCGACGAGCGAGGAGCTGATCGGCGAGAGCTACCGCGGGATCCGGCCGGCGTTCGGCTATCCGGCCTGCCCCGACCACTCCGAGAAGCGGACGCTCTTCGAGCTGCTGGATGCCGGCTCGGCGGGGCTGGCGCTGACGGAGAGCTTCGCGATGACCCCGGCCGCGGCCGTCAGCGGGCTCTACTTCGGCCATCCCGGCGCCAAGTACTTCGCTGTCGGTCGCCTGGCTCGCGACCAGGTCGAGGACTACGCGGCTCGCAAGGGGATCGAAGTCGCGGAGGCCGAGCGCTGGCTGCGACCGAACCTCGCGTACGACTCGTAAAGCGTATTGGCAGCTAAGCTGCGGCCAGTGCGTCGCCGCCTCGCCATCGTCCTCGCCGCCTGCCTGGCCGTGCCGGCGCTCGCGCTCGCGGCCGACGGCGAGCCGAAGAAGCGCATCGTCCCGGCCGACCAGAAGCGAGCCGCGGCCCTCGTGCTCAAGCGTGCCGACTTCGCCGCCGGGTGGAAGCGAGTCCGAACGCCTGATGAGGGCGAGGACCTCCGCTGTCCCGGCTTCGCCCCCGATGAGTCGGATCTGACGCTGACCGGCGAGTCCGAGACCGAGTTCGAGCACGCAGACGGGCTCTACGTCGGCTCGTTCTCGAACGTATACGTCTCCGACGCCGACGCACGAGCATCGTGGACGCGGAGCGTCAAGCCGGCGGTTGCGCGCTGCGTCGCGCACTTCTTCCGCCAGGGCGCCTCCGCGGGAGGCGCGAAGGTGGCGATCCTGACGCAGGGACGGATGGCGTTCCCGCGCGTGGCGCCGCGAACGGCCGCCTTCCGGGTCACCGCCCGGGTCACGCTCACGGACGCGGGCGAAAGCGTCACGGTTCCGTTCGCGATCCACCTGATCGCGCTCGGACAGGGGCGCGGCGACATCGGGCTGATCGCGATGAGCCCCGGCTCCGGCATCCCCGCCGCCGACCTCCGCGCCTTCGCCAAGCTGCTCGCCTCGCGGCTGAAGTCGTCAGGGCTCTGAGAACCAGAAAGCAGTTCGGGGGAGCGGTGGTAGCGTCCGCGCGTGTCTGAGCGCCGCGTGAGCCCGATCGGCCTCCTGCGGGGAGCCTCCGACTTCCGGCTCCTCGTGCTCGCCACGTTCGGGTCGGGCCTCGGGACGTACCTCGCCGCGCTCGCGTTGACGGTGCACGTCTACGACGTCACCGGTTCGGCGACCTGGGTGGGAGCGCTGCTGATCGTCGACTTCCTGCCGATCGTGGCGATCGGCCTCGCCCTGGGGCCGCTCGTCGACAGGCTCTCGCGGCGCCGGCTGATGATCGCCTCGGATCTCGTCCGCCTCGCCGCGTTCTGTGTGCTGCCGTTCGTCGACGAGCCGGCGTTGATCGTCGCGCTGGCGGGTGTGACCGGCGTCGCGACCGGATTCTTCCGCCCCGCTGCGCACGCCGCGCTGCCGAACCTCGTCTCCCCGGCCGACCTGCCCACCGCGAACTCGGTCCTGCAGACGGTCGAGAATCTCTCCTGGCTGATCGGCCCGGTCGCGGGCGGTGCCCTGATCGCGGTGTGGGGAACCGACTTCGCCTACTGGATCAACGCCCTGACATTCCTCGTCTCGGCGCTACTCCTGCTCCGGATCGCGGAGTCGGCGCTGCGCGGCGGCGACGTGATGAGTCGAGGGCATTGGCGCGATGTGGCCGACGGCCTCACCCTCGTGCGGCGGTCCCGGCCGCTCTTCATGGTGCTCGTCGTCTGGAGCGTCGCCATCGTCGGCAACGCGTTCTTCAACGTCGCCGAGATCTTCTTCGCGAAAGACGACCTCGAATCGGGAGACCTCGGCTTCGGCATCCTCGTCGGCGCCACCGGGCTCGGGCTGACCGTCGGCGGCTTCTTCGGCGGCAGGTGGATCGACCGCTTCGGGGTTTCGCGCGTGTACGTCGGCTCGCTCGCGCTCTGGAGCGCCGGCGTCGCTGCCGCAGCCCTCTCACCGTGGCTCGCGTTGGCCGCCGCCCTCGTCGCCGTCGGCCTCGTCGGCAACGGAGCAGCGGTCGTCTGCAATCTCCTGCTCGTGCAGCGCGGCTCGCCCGACCACCTCCGCGGCCGTGCGTTCACCGTGATCATGAGTGCGAACTACCTCCTGCTCGGTCTCGGCATGGCCGCTGCCGGTCCGCTGACGGAAGCGATCGGGGCACGGTGGATGTGGGGTCTGGCGGCGGCCACCTACGGCTGCGCGGCCCTGCTCGCGGCCGCCTTCTCGCGCGGTGTCGTGCTTGCGCAGGTCGAAGCTCCGGCTCAGCCGGCGTCCCCGTCTAGCATCTGATCGTGCGGCAGGCCTGGACCCTGGAGGAGCTGGTGAGCGGCGTCCGCTCCGGCGACCGTCGTGCGCTCGCTCGCGCGATCTCCCTGGTCGAGAACCGCGATCCGCTTTCCTACGAGCTCGTTCGCGAGCTCTATCCGGAAACCGGCTCGGCGTTCGTCGTCGGCGTCACCGGTCCGCCCGGCGTCGGCAAGTCGTCGCTGATCAGCGCGCTCGTCCGGCACGTGCGCGCAGCGGAGCGCAGCGTCGGCGTGGTCTCGGTCGACCCGTCGAGCCCGTTCACGAAGGGCGCGTTGCTCGGCGACCGCATCCGGCTCGCCGATCACTTCCTCGACCCCGGCGTCTTCATTCGCTCGATGGGCACCCGCGGTCACCTCGGCGGGCTGGCCGAGGCGACGCTGCAGGCGGCGTTGCTGCTGGACGCAGCCGGCAAGGAGCTCGTCCTGCTCGAGACGGTCGGCGCCGGCCAGAGCGAGGTCGAGATCATCGGGATCGCCGACACGGTGCTGCTCGTGCTGATGCCTGGATCGGGCGACTCGGTCCAGGCATTGAAGGCGGGGATCATGGAGATTCCCGACGTGATCGCGATCAACAAGATGGATCATCCGGCGGCCAAGACGTTGCTGAACGAAGTGCGCTCGATCCTCGCCCTCGACCGCGAGAGCGACTGGCGAGTGCCGATCGTCCTCACCGAAGCCGTGCGAGGCGAGAACGTGCCCGAGCTCTGGGAGCAGGTCGAGCGGCACCGCGCGTTCCTCGAGTCCGGCGGGCTGCTGGAAGAGCGTCGTCGCCGAAATCTCGCCGGCGAGGTGTTCGCCGCCGCGACGAGCCGCGCGAAGGCTCATCTGCAGGAGGCGGTGGCCGAGAAGCCCGAGCTGCGGCAGCTCCTCGACGACGTCCAATCCCGGAAGCTCGACCCGCTCACCGCCGTGCGTGCAATCCTCGAGCAGGTGTATGGAATTGACGACGGCAGCCGCACCAACTCTCGCTGACCTCGAAGCCGCGCGCGCCCGGATCGCCGGGATCGCTCGGGTCACGCCGGTCTACCGTTCCGAGACGCTCTCCAGGCGCGCCGGCCGGACCGTGCAGCTGAAGGCCGAGAACCTGCAGCGGACGGGCGCGTTCAAGATCCGCGGCGCTGTCAACACGATCGCGACGCTGACCGGCGAGGAGCGGGCCGCCGGCGTCGTCGCGGCGAGCGCCGGCAACCACGGACAGGCGGTCGCCTGGGCGGCGCGGGAGGCCGGGATCGCGGCGACCGTCTTCATGCCACAGGACTCGCCGATGGCGAAGGTGGAGGCCACCCGCAACTACGGCGCCGAGGTCGAGCTCGTCGGTGTCGGCTTCGACGAGTCGGTCGCGGCCGCGCAGGCGTACGTGGAGTCGACCGGCGCGACGTTCATCCACGCCTTCGAGGACGAGCGCGTGATCGCAGGCCAGGGCACGATCGGGCTCGAAATCGCCGAGCAGCTGCCCGGCATGGGAACGGTCGTCGTCCCGATCGGCGGCGGTGGGCTGGCGTCCGGGGTCGCGATCGCGCTCCACGCGATCAAGCCGGACGTCCGCATCATCGGTGTCCAGGCCGCGAACATGTGCCCCTTCGCAGGTGGCACGGAGCATCGGTACACGATCGCCGAGGGGATCGCCGTCAAGCAGCCGGGAACGTTGACCACCGCCATCCTCGGCGAGCTCCTCGACGACGTCGTCACCGTCACCGACGACCAGATCAGCCAGATGATCGTGCTGCTGCTCGAGCGAACGAAGCTGCTCGTCGAGGGCGCGGGTGCGGCGTCGGTCGCCGCCCTCCTGGCGGGCAAGATCCCAGGGGACGACGAGACCTGCGTGCTGCTCTCCGGCGGGAACATCGACCCGACTCTGTTGATCCAGGTGATGAACCACGGTCTGACGCAGGCGGGGCGGTTCCTCGTCGTCCGCACCCGGTCTGGGCGACCGTCCCGGCGAGCTGATCAAGCTGCTGGAGCTGGTGGCCGAGGAGCGTGCGAACGTCGTCTCGGTCGAGCACCACCGCGAGGGAATGCGGCTGCCGATCGGCCAGACGGAGGTCGAGCTGACGCTCGCGATGCGTGACGAAGAGCATTGCGCCGACATCCTCGAGACGCTCTGCCGAGCGGGGCTACCCGGTGGAACGCCTGGATTGACGGCCGTACACTCGACGCATGTCTCCTGTGCGCAAGGAGCGCAAGGTGGTCACCGTCGTCTTCGCCGATCTGGTGGGCTTCACGGCGCGGGCCGAGACGCTCGACCCGGAGGACGTCGAGGCCATCCTCTCGCCATACCACGCGCGCTTGCGCAACGAGCTCGAGCGCTTCGGGGGCACGGTCGAGAAGTTCATCGGCGATGCGGTGATGGCCGTTTTCGGCGCGCCGCTGGCGCGAGAGGACGACCCGGAACGCGGAGTACGGGCGGCGCTGGCGATCCGCGACTGGGCGGTCGAGCAGGACGGCCTCGAGGTGCGGATCGCGGTCGCGACCGGAGAGGCCCTCGTCGCCCTCGACGCCCGGCCCGAGAGCGGGGAGGGGATGGTCGCAGGCGACGTCGTGAACACCGCGGCGCGGCTGCAGTCGGCGGCACCGGTGAACGGGATCCTCGTCGGCGAGAGCACCTGGCGCGCGACCGCGACCTCGATCGACTACGCAGAGCGCGAGGCCGTCTCGGCAAAGGGGAAAGCACAGCCGGTGCCCGTCTGGGAGGCGGTGGCCGCCCGAGCCCGCTTCGGGGTCGATCCGGGGCAACGCGGCGGTGCGACGCTCGTGGGTCGCGACGAGGAGGTCGGGCTGCTCGCAGACGCGCTCGCGCGGGCTCGCAGCGAGTCCGAACCGCAGCTCGTAACGCTCGTGGGCGTGCCGGGAATCGGCAAGAGCCGGCTGGTCTACGAGCTGTTCAAGTCGATCGAGCGCGGCAGCGAGCTCACGTACTGGCGTCAGGGGCGCTGCGTCCCGTACGGCGACGGGATCGCGTTCTGGGCCCTGTCGGAGATCGTGAAGGCGCACGCCGGCATTCTCGAGACCGACGGCGCGAACGACGCAGCGGCGAAGATGAGCCGTGCGTTGGCCGAGGTCGTCGAGGAAGGTGCCGACCGGGACTGGGTCGAGCGGAACCTGCGACCGCTCCTCGGGCTCGCGGCGGAGAGCGACCTCGCCGGCGACCGGCGGAGCGAGGCGTTCGCCGCCTGGCGGCGCTTCTTCGAGGCCTTGGCTGAGCACCGCCCGCTCGTGCTCGTGATCGAAGACCTGCACTGGGCGGACGACGGGCTGCTCGACTTCGTCGACCACCTGGTCGAATGGGCGAGCGGGATGCCGATCCTCGTCGTCTGCACGGCTCGCCCGGAACTGCTCGATCGGCGCCCGGGTTGGGGCGGCGGCAAGCGGGCGAGTGCGATTGTCTCGCTTTCGCCGCTCTCGAACGAGGACACGGCGCGGCTCGTGCACGAGCTGCTCGCACAGGCCGTCCTCCCCGCAGAGACGCAGTCCGCACTCCTGGCGCGGGCCGGCGGGAACCCGCTCTACGCCGAGGAGTTCGTCCGGATGGTCGCCGAGCGCGGCGACGCCGATGGCGTGCTGCCGGAGTCGGTGCAAGGGATCATCGCCGCTCGGCTCGATCTGCTGGAGCCGGCTGAGAAGGAGCTGCTTCAGGACGCGGCGGTCGTGGGCAAGGTCTTCTGGCTCGGCGCCGCCGCCGCGCTGGCGGGGCGCGAGCGGTGGGAGGTCGAGCAGGCGTTGCACGCGCTCGAGCGCCGCGAGCTCGTCGTGCGGGAGCGGCGCTCCTCGGTCGCCGGCGAGAGCGAGTACGCCTTCCGGCACGTGCTCGTCCGAGACGTGGCCTACGGCCAGATGCCGCGTGTCGTCCGCGGCGAGCGCCACCTCGCAGCGGCCGGCTGGATCGAGGAGCTCTCGCCCGAGCGCGCCGACGATCGAGCCGAGATGCTCGCGCACCACTATCTCTCGGCGCTCGAGCTCGCGCGGGCGACCGGAGGAGAGCTGAGCGCGATCGGCGACCGGGCGCGCCGCGTGTTTCGTGACGCGGGCGATCGCTCGCTCTCCCTGAACGCGTTTCCGGCGGCCGCGCGCTACTACTCGGCGGCGCTCGAGCTCTGGCCCGATGACGATCCCGAGCGGGCGCGGCTCCTCCTCGTACTCGGCCGAGCGCGCTGGCACGGGGAGGAGAGTGGCGAGGAGGAGCTGAGCGCCGCGCAGGCTGCGTTCGCCGCTCTCGGCGACTTCGAGGGCGAGGCCGAGACCGTGGCCCTGCTCGCGGTTGCGTCGTGGACGCGGGCCGATCACGAACGTCTCGCCACGAATCTCGCTCGCGTCGACGAGTTGCTGCCCCGCCTGCCGGACGGACGAGCGAAGGCGACGGCGCTGAGCCACGCCGCCCGGGTGCGGGCGCTCGGCTTCGAGCTCGAGCACGCGGCGGTGCTGGGCGAGGAGGCACTGGCGCTCGCCGAGCGGTTGGGGCTGAACGAGTTGAGGGCCTACGCGCTCAACAATCTCTCGATAGTGCGCAGCTACAGCGAGGACTACGCCGGAGCCGCAGTGCTGCTCGAGCGCGCCGCCGAGATCGCGAGGGAGGCGCGCTCTCCCGAGCTCTTGCGCGTGCTCAACAACCTGCTCGTAGCGTGCCTGCGGCTCGGCGAACTCAGGCGGCACGACGAGGTCCTGGACGAGTTCCTGCAGCTGGCGGCGGAGCTCGGAGACGCGGCGATCATTCGGTTCACGAGCGGGAGCGCCGTGCCATTCACACACTATCTTCGCGGCCGCTGGGACGACTCGCTCGAGACGTTGGATGCCTTCATCGAGGAAGCGGAGGCAGGAACGAGTCATCGGATGCTTGGTCGCTGCTACCAGCTCCGCGCCCAGATCAGGATCGCGCGTGACGACCCCGAAGGGGCGCTCGCCGATCTCGAACGCGCCGCTCAACTGCCGATCGCCCCAACCAACTACCTCGACCTCGGATTCGAGGCGACGTTCCGAGCTGCGGTCCTGGACGAGCTCGGCCGGCGCGTGGAAGCGATCGAAGCCGTGGAGACGGGGCTCGAGCTGGCGAGACGCGAGTCGCTCGTCGTCAACCCACCGCTGCTGCACATGCTGCACGTCCTCGGTCGCGGAGGGGAGCTGATCGACATTGTCGACGCGATGCCCTCGACGCCGTGGGCGCGTGCGGCGCGGCCCTGGACCCGGGGCGACGCGCGCGGCGCCGCGGACGTCTTCGCCGAGCTCGAGTTGGTCCCGGTCGCAGAGGGTCGGGCCAGGCTGGATGCCGGCCGCGACCTCGCCGCGGTCGGGCGTCACGCCGAGGCCGACATCGAGCTGCGGCGTGCAATCGAGCTCTACCGGCCGATGGGGGCGGTGCGGTACGTCGCCCAGGCCGAGGCGCTGCTCTCCCCGGCAGCGGCGACTACAGCGCAGCCGGGCTGAGCCGGCTCGTCACGATCGTCTCGGCTGCGGCGTGGCTCTGCGCGTGCCCCGTAACGGCTGCCAGGAAGGCGTCCCGCTCGAGCGCGTAGACGGCGGCGTCCGTCGTCGCGGCCACCGTTGCCGTCCGCGGCAGGTCGCGCAGGAGCGCGATCTCGCCGAACGACTCGCCCGGCTCGAGCACCGCAACCGCGGCCCCGTCCACGGAGACCGTAAGCCGGCCTGAATCGACGAGGTAGAACCGGTCGCCCGTGTCGCCCTGTGCGAACACGGTGTCCCCGGCGTCGAGCCGGCGCAGCTCGAGCCGGATTGCGAGCGCCTCGAGAGTCGCCGGCGTCAGCGGGGCGAAGATCGGGGACCCTTCCAGGAGCTCGAGCTGCCGGTCCGGGACGGCTGCGGCCGCGTCGATCGCGACGAGCCTGGTCCAGGTGAGCGCGGCGAGCACAGGCAGCAACGCGCCGGTGGCGATCAGCGCCCCGCGCACGCCGATCGCGGAGACGAGGAACGGTGCGGCGAGCGAGCCGACGGCCAGGGCGACGAGCATGACCCCGTCCATCGCTCCGAAGACCCGCGCGAGCAGTTCCGGCGGTGCTGCGCGCTGGAGCAGCGTGTCGCCTGCGACCGCCACGACCGTTCCGCCGGCTCCCACGACGGCGAGCAGGACGAGCGCGACGGCCTGCTCCGGCCAGACGCCGATCAGGGCGAGCGGCAACCCCCAGAGGACGATGCCGACGCCGAGGCTCGACGCGAGCCGGCCGCGCGCAGCGAGACCACCGACGACGAGCGCCGCGGCGATGCCGCCGACGCCTGCAGCCGAGTTGAGCAAGCCGAGGCCGGCGGCGCCCGCCCCCAGTGTCTCCAGCGCCAGCACGACGATCAGAACGTCGAGTGCCCCGTCGACGACCGTCTGCACTGCGACGATGCCGACGACGAGCCGAAGCTGCGGTGCGCGCGCGAGGGTGCGGAAGCCGGCGAGAACCGCGCCGAGGCCGCCGTCCTCCGCGTCACCCTCGTTCTCTTCATCGTCTGAATCTGACTCGCGCTGCTCCCGGTGCCCGAGACCGGCGATCAACAGGGCCGAGCCGAGGTAGAGGGCAGCCGAGGTCGCGAAAACAGCTTCCACCCCGGCGCCTGCGACGAGCAGGCCGCCGAGCGCCGGGCCGACGAAGGAGCCGACGTTGTCGACGGCCCCCGCGCTCGCATTCGCGGCCGTGAGCTCGGCCGGCGAGCGGGCGAGCTGTGGCAGGAGCGCCGCCTGCGCCGGCCCGAACGGTGTCGCGGCGAGCGTCGCCGCGACTGCAAGGGCGTAGACGGAGAGCGGCGGGGCATCTGCGAGCACAGCGAGCGCCATGGCGCCGAGCAGCGCTGCGCGGACGAGATCCGAGGCGATCATCACGCGCACGCGCAGATAGCGGTCGCCGATCACCCCTGCGAGCGGCGCCGCAATCCCGCCGCAGAGCCAGCGCACCGTTGCCAGCAGTCCGACCGCATAGGCGCCGTCGGCCCGGTAGGCAAAGACGGCGAGCGCGACGACATACGCCCAGCCACCGACGATCGAGCTCGCGTTCGCGATCTGAATCCGGCGCAGCGACGGGTTCGCGAAGACGTCCGCGAGCGCACCGAGCGACTCCCGCACCGCACTCGCCAGCCGGTTCACCGTGCGAGCATTGCAATTCTCGTCACGAGTGGGAAGATGTCGAGGGAAGAATTCCGGCGCCGGGGCCGTCTAGTTGGCGACCTGCAGGCCACCATCCGAAGGAGGATTCGTGTCGGAACAGGACAGCACCACCAGCACCACAAGTCGCGCCACCGAGGACGAGGACGTCGAGGCCCACGGCCGCAAGAAGGTCATGGCCACCGACGAAGCGACGAAGGACGACGAGTCCGACGACGACGTCGAGCTGCACGGCCGCAAGAAGGTCATGTAGCCGACGACGGACGGCAGGTTCTTGCGGGGGGCGGCGACAGCCGCCTTCCGCTTATTTTGCGTTACGGTCGCCCGAGCGATCCCCTCGCAAGAGCACCGGCATCCGAGCAGCTGGGGCGCACTAGCGGTGAGGACTGCTCGAGCGCCGAGGAGCGCGAGCCCGGCCGCGCGGCGCTCGTCCGGGAGCGCGTCCAGTGTGGCGGCGAGACGGGCCACGACGGCCAGCGGCGACTCCCCGGCCACCACGGCGTGGGCGCGACGCGCGCGGCCGAGTAGGTCGAGTGCGATCGCCGCCTGGTTCGCGAAGAGGCCGAGCAGCTCCATCTCGGCGAGCGAGAAACGCTCCTGCTGCGGCCGGTCGAGCACCTGGAGGACGCCGAGCACCTCCTCCTCGTGCAGGAGCGGCACTGCCATCAGCGACTTCGGCACGTAGCCCGTCGCCTCGGCCACGTCGCGGGCAAAGCGCGGATCGCTCTCGAGATCGTCGAGCACGAGCGGCTGACGGGTGACGAGCACCCAGCCGGCGATCCCGGTGCTCGACGGCAGCCGCCGGCCGATCAGGGAGGAGGCGCCTTCGCCGGCGACGGCCTCGAAGACCAGTTCGTCCGCCTCCACGTCGAGCAGGAAGATCGACGACGCGCGGGCGCCGAAGATCGCCCGCGCGACCTCGACGATCGACTGCAGCAGCTCCCGGTGCCCGGCCTCCGCGGCGAGCACGCCGGCGGCGACGGCGTCGCGCAGCTCGTCGTCAGTCATGAGCCTCCTCCAGGACGTTGTCGGCGGTCAGATAGAGGACGCTCTTGACCTGGAACGGTGTCAGCTCCGGATGCTTGGCGCGGATCAGGGCGCAGAGGCCGGACAGGTGTGGAGTCGCAAAGCTGTTCCCCGTCGAGCGGACCGTCGTGCCGCCGAGCCATGCCACCTCGACGTCGACGCCGCGCGCGAAGAACTCCACGGGCGGAGTCGGGTTGTAGAAGAACGTCTCCGCCTGGTCGAGCTCGTGGCTGCCGACCGAGAGGACGGAGGAGAAGCGCCAGGGAAAGCTCTCCACCGGCATGTTGTGGGCGGACGCGACGACGAGCGTGCGGTTGAAGTACGCGGTGTCGGCGAGCTCGTGCAGCACCGCGGCGAGATCGCGCTTGGTCGTCGAGAGGCTCATGTTGATCACGTCGACGCCCCGGTCGATCGCCCAGCGGAGCCCGGCCACGAGCAGGCGGCCGCTTCCGGTCCAGCCCGAGCCCAGCACCCTGACGCCGACGAGCCGGCACTCGGGCGCCAGCGAGCGGATGATCCCGGCGCAGGCGGTCCCGTGGCCGCACACGTCGCCCTGCTCGTCTTCCTCCACCGTCGGCTCCTCGCCCGCGGCTCCGGTGACGACGACCGCCTCGTCCACCGCCCCGACGAGCCGGTGCGCAGGCTCGATGCCACTGTCGACGACCGCGACGACTGCCCCCTTTCCGGTCGAGCCGCCCCACGCCCACTCGCGGTCGACCCGGTCCGGCCAGGTCGGCGACAGGCGGATCGCGTCGAGCGCGGTCGCGGGCAGGCTCCAGGCGGGCAGCTCCTCCTCGTTCGGCGTGGCCATCCGGCCATCGTGATCCCTGGGACCGAGCGTGTAAAGATCGTACGGTGGCGACCTGTAACCGTTGTGGCAGGGAGGCCGAGGCGGATGCCGCATTCTGTGCCGGCTGTGGCGCGCCGCTGAGCGCGGAGCACGCACGGGAGGAGCGAAAGGTGGTCACGGTGCTCTTCGCGGATCTGGTCGGATTCACCTCGCGGGCGGAGACACTCGATCCGGAGGACGTGCGGGCGCTGCTGTCGCCGTACTACGTGCGGCTGCGTTCGGAGTTGGAGCGCTTCGGCGGCACGGTGGAGAAGTTCATCGGCGACGCGGTGATGGCGCTCTTTGGCGCACCGCTGGCGCATGAGGACGACCCGGAGCGGGCAGTGCGGGCGGCGCTGGCGATCCGCGACTGGGTGGCGGACGAAGGCGACCTGCACGTACGGATCGCAGTCAATACAGGCGAGGCGCTGATCTCGCTGGGGGCGCGGCCGTCGGAGGGAGAGGGAATGGCTTCCGGCGACGTCGTCAACACGACCGCACGCTTGCAGTCCGCCGCGCCGATAGACGGGATCCTCGTTGGGAAGCACACCTACCGGGCGACCAGGGATGCGATTGAGTATCGAGAGGCGTCGCCGGTGGAGGCGAAGGGGAAGACGGCGCCGATTCCCGTCTGGCAGCCTCTTGGTGCCCGCTCCCGGTTCGGCGTCGACGTCGTCCAGCGCGCGCGCACGCCGCTCGTCGGGCGCGAGCGGGAGCGGAATCTCCTCCTCGATGCTCTGGATCGAACCTGCACCCAGCAGACGCCGCAGCTCGTGACGCTCGTCGGCGTGCCCGGAATCGGTAAGAGTCGCCTCGTTTACGAACTCTTCGACGCCGTGGACGCGAGGCCGGACACCTACTCTTGGCGCCAAGGCCGCAGCCTTCCTTACGGACAGGGGGTAAGCCTGTGGGCGCTGGGAGAGATCTTCAAGGCCCACGCGGGCATCCTCGAGGACGACGGGATCGACCAGTCGCTCGAGAAGCTCGCGCGCGCCGTTCGGGCGGCCGTACCCGAGCAGGAAGCGGACTGGGTCGAGTCGCACGTCCGCGATCTCGTTGGCCTCGGCAGCGAGCGCGAGGTCGCCGGTCCGGGCCGGGAGGAGGCGTTCGCTGCGTGGACGAGGTTCCTCGAGGGAGTCGCCGATTCGCGACCTCTGATCCTTGTCTTCGAGGACATGCACTGGGCGGACGACACGCTCCTCGACTTCGTCGACCATCTCGTCGAGTGGTCGGCCGGCGTTGCGCTGCTCGTCGTCTGCCTGGCGCGGCCTGAGCTACTCGAGCGCCGTCCCGACTGGGGCGGCGGCAAGCTGAACGCGTTCACGCTGGCGCTGCCGCCGCTCGCCGACGACGATGCTGCGCGGGTCATCGCCGCCGTGCTCGAGCAGGCGGTCCTGCCCGCGGAGACGCAGCTGACGCTGCTCGAGCGGGTGGGCGGCAACCCTCTCTACGCCGAGCAGTACGCCCGTCTCTACCTCGAGCGCGGCTCGGTCGACGACCTGGCTTTGCCGGAGACGGTTCACGGGATCATCGCCGCGCGGCTCGATGGGCTTCCCGGAGCGGAGAAGGCGCTTCTCCAGGACGCGGCCGTACTCGGGAAGGTCTTCTGGGCCGGTGCTCTCGGCGACCACGAGCACCGTGATGCCCTCCTGCACTCGCTCGAGCGCAAGGAGTTCATCAGGCGCGAGCGGCGGCCGTCGATCGCGGGCGAGGCCGAGCTCTCGTTTCGACACGTGCTCGTGCGCGATGTCGCCTATGCGCAGATCCCGCGCGCCGCCCGCGCCGAGAAGCACGAGCGTGCGTCAACGTGGATCGAGTCGCTGGGCCGCGAGGACGACCACGCGGAGCTCGTCGCTCATCACTGCCTGCAGGCGCTCGAGCTCGCGCGTGCTTCCGGTCGAGACATCACCGCTCTGACGGTTCGCGCCGCGTCGGCTCTGCTCCGTGCGGGGGAGCGCGCGCGGTCGCTGAACGCCTACGTGGCCTCCGTCGCTTACCTCGAGCAGGCGCTCGAGCTGACGCCGGCGGAGGCTCCGTCGTATCCGCGCCTGTTGCTCGCGCTCGGCGCGTCGCGTTTCATGACGGGATCGGGCGACCTGACCGTCCTCGAGCAAGCCGCGGCGGGCTTTCTGGAGCGCGGCGATCCGGAACATGCGGCGGCGGCGGAGCTGCTGCTCTTCCGGCGTGACTGGTTCGCGGGACGGACCGACTCTGCGCGGGCACACCTCGACGGGGCGCTCGCGCTCGTCGCCGCTGGGCCACCGTCCCGGACGAAGGTGGACGTCCTGGCCCAGGCGGCTCGAAACGCGGTGATCACGAATGCGGACGACGAGGCGTTGCGGCTCGGAAATGAGGCGCGCGTGCTCGCCGAGAGGCTCGGCCTCGACGACATCCGTGCTGCTGCGCTGACGACGATCGGCCTCGCCAGGACGAACCGCGGCGACTGGGAGGGAATCGAGAACCTCGAGCAAGGACTCGCGCTTGCGAGCGCGATCGACCGGCCGGGCCTTCAGGTCAACATCACCAACAATCTCGCCGAGGTGTACCACCGCAGCGGCGACGTCACTCGCGCGCGCAGCCTCTTCGAGGACGCCCAACGGACGGCCGAGCGGTTCGGCATCCGCTCCGGAAGCCGGTGGTGCAAGGCCCAGCTGCTCGACCACCTCTTCATCGCCGGTGACTGGGACGAGGCAGCTGCTGCGGCCGACGCCTTTCTCCGCCAGAGCGAGAGCGCCCCGCACTACCTCGACTCCGTGGTAGCGAGCGTTCGCGCCGAGATCGCTCTCCCTCGGGCGGATCTCGCGACGGCCCTCGAGCAGAGCGAGCGCAGCCTCGCGCTGGCAAGAGAAGCGAAAGACCCGCAACTGCTCCACCCGGCGCTATTCTGCCGCGCCGCCGTTCTCTTCCACGCTGGTCGTCGGCGCGAGGCGGAAGAGCTCGTCGACGAGTTGCTGGTCGACGGCCGCGCATTCTGGTCGGACGCGCCGCCCGAGGCGCCGTGGCTCCTCGGCCGACTGGGCAAGACGATCGTCGTCAGCGAGATCGTGCGGGGACCGCCCACGCCATGGACCGAGGCACTCGAGGCCGGTTTCGCGAAGGACTGGTTGACGGCCGCCGAGCGTTACGCGGCACTCCCGCACCCGACCGCGGAGGCGTTCGCGCGGCTCCGCGCGGCGGAGACGTTGATCGCAGCAGGCGATCGCGCTGGGGGCGAAGAGCAGCTCGAGCGCGCGCTTGTGTTCTACCGCGGAGTCGGGGCGAAGCGTCACGTCGGTGAGGCCGAGGCGCTGCGCACGAAGACGGCGTAGCGCAGGTTACGAGCCGCCGCAGCGGCGGAACTCGACGACTGGGCCGCCGCGGGCGACCCAGGCCGTGACGCCGCCTTCGAGCACCGGACGGGCGTCGACGCCCCTGGCCGCGAGGATCGACGCCGCGATGCCGGCGCGGGCGCCCGACTCGCAGATCGTCACGACGGGGCGATCGGTCGCCAGCTCGCCGGCGGAGATCGGCAGTAGCCGGTAGGGGATGTTGCGGCTCCCCGCGATGTAACCGGTGTCGCGCTCGTCGCGCTCGCGGACGTCGATGACATCGGCGCCCTGCTCGAGCAGCAGGTCGAGCTCGTCGAGGCCAACCGGCTCGATCCGCTCCGCCCCGGCGCCGAGCGAGTAGCCCTCGAGCTCGAGAAACCCGACCGAGCGCAGGCCGCGAATGGCCCGTTCGGCGTCGACGCTGTTGTCAGATTGGACAACGATCCGCTGCTCGGGGTCGAGCAGGAAGCCCGCCTTGGTGGCGAACGAGCTGCCCGAGACGGGCACGTTGAGCGCTCCGTGTGTGTGGCCCGCGAGGAAGTCGGACATTGCTCGGACATCGAGCAGCGTCGCGTCGCGCGGCACCTCGGCAAGCTCCCCCACCTCGGCGGCGGCGCCCACGAACGGGCCGCGGTTGAGCTCGACGAGCCGAGCCATGTTCGGCGGTTTCGGCGCCGACGTGGCAGCGGCCTCGGCGACGAAGTCGAGCTCGTCCTGGATCTGCAGGGCGCCGTTGAAGCGGCGCTCGAAGCCGATCGTCGTCGAGGCCTTCGAGCTCATGCCCTTCCCGCAGAGCGAGCCGGCGACATGACCTGGGAACACCTCGACGCCGTCGGGCAGCTCGAGCAGACGGCGGAGTGAGTGGAAGAGGCCCTCGGCCCCTTCCTTGGCGCCGACCGCGAGGTCTGGCCGGGCAGTGTCGCCGACGAAAAGCGAATCGCCGGTCAGCACGAGCCACGGCTCCTCGGCCCGGGAACGGTCGGCGATCGCGAGGCACGTGTGCTCGGGCCGGTGGCCCGGCGTGTGGATCGCCCGCAGGAGGATGCGACCGACCTCGATCTCAGCGCCGTCGGTCAGCGCGTCCGACGCGAACGCCACCTCCGCAGCCGGGTGGATCGAGACGGGAACGGCGTGCTCGATCGCGAGCCGGCCGTGCCCCGAGAGGTGGTCGGCGTGCGTGTGCGTCTCGACCGTCCGGACGATCGAGACTTCGCGCCGCGCCGCCTCTTCGAGCAGCGGCTCGATCGCGAAGGGGGGATCGACGACGACCGCGACGCCTGCGTCCTCGTCGCCGATCAGGTACGACGCGCACCCGAGGTCGTCGTCCAGGAACTGCTGGAAGAGCACGAACGGTGACGCTATCAGGCTTTGCGGCGCATGAGGAAGAGCGCCGAGGCAGCGAAGCCGACTGCGAGCAGCACTCCCGCGACGGCCGCGGGCCAGGGGAACGGATCGGCAGGGTCGCCCGGCACGATCGTCAGCGTGTCGTCCACCTCGACGGTCTGGCCGTCGGCGAACAGCGCGCGAAGGACGAGCGCGAGGGTGCCGGGCGGGGCGTCCGCCCTCGCACGCACATCCCAGCGGGTCTCGCCGCCAACGGTCTCCCGCAGCCGGCTCGAAAGGACCTCGAATCCGGGAGCGTCGATCTCGAGCTGCTCCGGCGGCGCACCGGGCCGGAGGCGGGGGAGCTCGACCAGGAGATCCGTCACCGCCGCCTGCTCGAGCAGGCGCGGCTGCACGTTCAGATGCGCGGCGGCAGGGGCGGCCAAAAGGGCCGCTACGAGTAGCGCTAGCGTTGTGCCGACGTATGCAGCTCGTAAAGGGCGCCGTTTCACAGGTTTGGGACTGGTATACCCGGCAAAGGAAGCCTAAGGCGTCGAAAACCGCGCCCGTGGATCGAATGCACACGAAGGAAGGACATTCTTGATGAGAACGAAGACTCTTTGGCTGCTCGCGCTGCTCGTGGCGAGTCTTGCGCTTGTGGCAGCCGGCTGCGGTGGCGACGACGACGAGACGTCGGGCTCCACCACGCAGGAGGAAGGCAGCGAAGCTGCGGAGCAGGTGATCACCGTGAACTGGGGCACCGAGCCTCCGTCGCTCGACCCCGGCCTCGCAAGCGACCTGACCTCCGCAAACATCCTGTTCAACATCATGGATCCGCTCGTCAAGCTCGACGATGACCTGAACCCGGTGCCCGCCGCCGCGGAGAAGATCGAGACGAGCGAGGACGGCAAGACGGTCACCTACACGCTGCGGGACGACCTGAAGTGGACGAACGGCGATCCCGTCACCGCGGAGGACTTCGAGTACTCGTGGAAGCGCACCGTATCGCCCGAGCTCGCGGCCGACTACGCCTACCAGTTCTACGGCATCGTCGGCGCGCAGGAGTACAACAGCTGCGACGCCAAGAAGGACGACTGCCAGGCGCTCGCCGACAAGATGGCCGTCAACGCGGTCGACGACAAGACCCTCGAGGTCAAGCTGACGAGCCCGCAGCCCTGGTTCGTGCAGCAGTCGGCGCACCACTCGTTCCTGGCCGTCCACAAGGCCACCGTCGACAAGTTCGGCGACAAGTGGACCGAAGCGGCCAACATCGTCACGAACGGCCCCTTCAAGCTCGAGAACTGGGAGCACAGCGCGGCGATCGACATCGTCAAGGACCCGAACTGGCGTGACGCGGCCAGCGTCAAGCTGACGCGCGTCAACGGGCGCATGATCGAGGACGGCACCACCGCGATTCAGGCCTTCGAGGCCGGCGAGGTCGACGTGCTCGAGACGCTGTCTCCCGACGAGACTCCCCGCCTGAAGGAGACGCCGGAGTACGAGAAGTACCAGGCGCTCGGCACCTACTACCACGGGATCAACGTCAAGAACATCACCGACGTGAAGCAGCGCCGCGCGATGGCGCTCGCGATCCCGCGCCAGTCGCTGATCGACAACATCGCCCAGGCGGATCAGATCCCGGCGACGGGAATGACGCCCGAGGGCATGCCCGGCTACGACGCGATCAACCCGGCCTCGCCGTGGCTCCCCCCCGAGGGCGACATGGAGCAGGCGAAGCAGCTGATGAGCGAGGTCGCGAACCCCAAGAAAAACATCACGCTCTACGTCAACGACTCGCCGGGTCACCGCGAGATCGCGGTCGGCATCCAGGCTGCCTGGAAGGAGCTCGGGATCGACGCGGAGATCAAGCAGCAGGAGTTCCAGCAGTACCTGGAGTTCCTCGGACCGCCGCCGAACGCTGACGTCGACACGTACCGGCTCGGCTGGATCGGCGACTTCGTCGACGCGATCAACTTCCTCGAGCTCTGGACGTGCGAGTCGGGGAACAACTCGACGAACTACTGCAACAAGGAGTTCGACGCGCTGATCGAGGAAGCGCGGGCGACGGAGGACAACGATGCCCGCTACAAGCTCTATCGGCAGGCGGAGGACATCCTGTTCGGGGAGAACGGCGACATGCCGTTGATCCCGTTCTACTACTACGTCTACCAGGGGCTCGAGCGGGAATCGATCAAGGAGTCGTTCGATCGCAACCTGCTCGACCAGGTCGACCTGACCAAGGTCGTCGTCACCGAGTAACGCTCGTCTCAACCGGACGGGGGAGGGGCGTCGAGTCCCTCTCCCGTTCGGGATACGCCCCCGAGGGGTACGGAAGGAGGGCGGATGCTGAAGTTCATCATCAGGCGGATCTTCTGGACGATCCCGGTTCTGCTCGTCGTCATCTTCCTCACCTTCATGATGATGCGCCAGATCGGCGGCAACCCGTTCCGGCAGAGCGAGCGGGCCGTCACGGAGGCCACGCAGCGAAACCTCGAGGAGAAATTCCACGTCAACGATCCGTGGTACCTCCAGTACGCCCACTACGTGAAGGGCGTCGCGACCTTCGATCTCGGCCCGTCGCTCGTCGTCCGCGGACGAGACGTGACCGACATTGTCACGACTGCGTTCCCGACGTCGATCGAGCTGGGTATCTACGCGTTCCTGTTCGCGATCGTATTCGGGATCCCGCTCGGGATGGTCGCGGCGCTCCGCCACAACACCTGGGTCGACTACACGGCGATGTTCTTCTCGAACGTCTTCCACTCTGTGCCGAGCTTCCTCGTCGCGACCCTGCTGATCTACTTCGTAGCGCTGAAGGCCGGCTGGCTACCGACAAGCGGCTGGACGAGCTGGGAGCACAAGATTCTGCCGGCGATCGCTCTCGGCTTCGGCCCGATGGCGCTGTTTGCCAGACTCGTGCGCGGAACGATGCTGGAGACGCTTCAGCAGGACTACGTGCGCACGGCGAAGGCGAAGGGACTCCGCTACCGGCGGGTGGTTAGCGTGCACGTGCTGCGAAACTCGCTGATCCCGGTGATCACCGCGGCCGGCCCGCTGCTCGGCTTCATCATCACCGGCTCGTTCGTGATCGAGCTGATCTTCAACATCCCCGGGATCGGCCAGCAGTACATCGACTCGGTCTTCAACCGCGACTACTCGGTCGTGATGGGCCTGACCGTATTGCTCTCGGTGATCGTGATCCTGGCCAACTTGGTGGTCGACATCCTGTACGGCGTTCTCGATCCGCGTACGCGGGACGCTCGCACATGAGCGTCACGGACGCCCGCGAGGAGGCACTCGCCATCGAGCCCGGTGCCTCGCCTGCATCCGGTGCGCCCATCCGGCAGTCGAGCCTGTGGAAGGACGCCTGGCGACGTTTTAGGCGCAACAAGGCTGCCGTTGTCGCCGGCTCCGTCTTCGTCGCCATACTCCTCTACTGCGTGATCGTCCCGATCGTCTCGCCGTACGATCCGAACGAGATCAACTTCGCGATCGCGAACGAGACACCCAGCCTCCAGCATCCGTTCGGCACGGACAAGTTCGGGCGCGACCTCTTCACCAGAGCGGCGCTCGGCGGCCGGGTTTCGATCCTGATCGCCTTCGGGGCCACGTTCGCGATTCTCTTCATCGGCGTCGTGTACGGCTCGATCTCCGGGTTCGTCGGCGGACGGCTCGACAACGCATTGATGCGCTTCCTCGATGCGCTCTACGGTCTGCCGTACCTCCCGTTCGCGATCATCACGCTCGCGATCATCGGGACGACGAACGTCTGGACCATGATGGTCGCGCTTTCGATCGCGAGCTGGTTCACGACGGCGCGGATCGTGCGCGGGCAGGTGCTGACGCTGAAGGAGAACGACTACGTGCGCGCCGCGAAGGCGGTTGGAGCGCGCTGGCACCGAATCCTCGCGCGCCACCTGCTCCCCAACACGCTCGGGGTGCTGATCATCGCGATCTTCCTCGAGTTGCCGGGCGTCATCCTCGGTGAGGCCTTCCTCTCGTTCATCGGGCTCGGCATCAGCCCGCCCGACGCGTCGTGGGGGTCTATGGCCCAGGAGGGGCGCACCGTCTTTCGCAGCCACCCGACCGCGATCATCGTCCCTTCGGTGTTCATCGCGGCGCTCGTCCTCTGCGCGAACTTCGTCGCCGACGGGCTCCGCGATGCGCTCGACCCACGCACGAAGGAGACGTAGCCGATGGCTCTGCTCGAAGTCAACGACCTGCGCACGCACTTCTTCACCCGTGAGGGCACGGTTCGGGCCGTCGACGGGATCAGCTTCGCGGTCGAGAAGGGGAAGACGCTCGGAATCGTCGGCGAGTCGGGCTGCGGCAAGTCCGTGACGGCGCTCTCGATCATGGGCCTCATCCCCAAGCCGCCGGCGAAGATCGTCTCCGGCGAGGTCCTCTTCGAGGGCCAGGACCTGACGCAGCTGTCGGAGCAGAAGCTCGAGGACATCCGCGGGCGGGAGATCGCGATGATCTTCCAGGACCCGATGACGTCTCTCAACCCGACGCTGACGATCGGGACGCAGATCACCGAGACGATCCGGCGTCATTACGACGTACCCCAGAAGCAGGCGAACAAGAAGGCGATCGAGCTGCTCGAGGAGGTGCGCATTCCGGGCGCGGCGGCGCGTCTCTCCGATTATCCGCATCGATTCTCGGGCGGGATGCGGCAGCGCGTGATGATCGCGATCGCCCTCTCGTGCGATCCAAAGCTGCTGATCGCGGACGAGCCGACGACGGCGCTCGACGTGACTGTCCAGGCCTCCGTGCTCGACTTGCTCGACGACCTTCGCGCCGAGCACGAGATGGCGATGATCATCATCACGCACGACATGGGCGTCGTCGCCGAGGCGGCCGACGACATCATCGTCATGTACGCCGGCCAGGTGGTCGAGCAGGCGTCGACCCTCGATCTCTTCGACCACCCCGAGCACCCGTACACCGAGGCGCTGCTGGGCGCGCTGCCGCAGCTCGAGGGCGAGAACATCCGCCAGGGACGGCTGACCGCGATCCCCGGCCGTCCGCCCGACCTGATCGACCCGCCCGCAGCATGTCGTTTCGCGCCCCGTTGCCGCTACGCGGGCGGCGACAGCTGCACCGAGCAGATGCCGGAGCTGCGCGAGGTCAGGCCGGGGCACTGGGTGCGCTCGGCGCATCCGGCCTGCGAGCGCGCCGCCGCCGACCGTCCGGTGGGAGCGCCGGCATGAACGCGCGCGTGCCGCTGCTCGAGGTCACGGACCTGCACAAGCACTTCCCGGTGCGTGAAGGGCTCTTGATCGAGCGCAAAGTGGCGGACGTGAAGGCGATCGACGGCGTCACCTTCAGCGTCGCCGAGGGCGAGACGCTGGGTCTCGTCGGCGAGTCGGGGTCCGGCAAGTCGACCACCGGCTACTGCATCCTCCAGCTGCTGAAGCCGACGTCCGGCTCGATCAAGTTCGAGGGCACCGAGCTGACGGAGCTCGGGCGCGAAGCGATGCGGAAGATGCGCCGCGAGATGCAGATCGTCTTCCAGGACCCCTACTCGTCGCTCGACCCGCGCATGACCGTCGGCGACATCGTCGGCGAGCCGCTGATCGTGCACGGGATCGGCACGCGCAAGGACCGGAGCATCCGGATCCGCGAGCTGCTCGACGTCGTCGGCTTCAACCCGAGCTTCACCAACCGCTACCCGCACGAGTTCTCCGGCGGGCAGCGCCAGCGGATCGGGATCGCCCGCGCACTTGCGCTGAGCCCGAAGCTGATCGTGTGCGACGAGCCGGTCTCGGCGCTCGACGTCTCGATCCAGGCTCAGATCCTCAACTTGCTCAAGGACCTGCAGCGCGACTTCGAGCTCACCTACCTGTTCATCGCGCACGATCTCGCCGTCGTGCGCTCGATGAGCGACCGGATCGCCGTGATGAACAAGGGTCAGCTGGTCGAGCTCGGTCCGGCGGAGCAGGTCTACACGAACCCGCAGCACGAGTACACGAAGGCGCTGCTCTCGGCGGTGCCGATCCCGGACCCGCGGGCGATGAAGGACCGCAAGGCAGCGCGCCGGAAGCTCCGGCACGCCCTTGCGGAAGGCACGTAGCTCTGAGCGGGCTCTGAGCGGTTCGCCGCTCATGTGTGCTCCTTGTAGAGACACCGATCGTGCCCCGAAGACGGCGGCGCTAATCAGCTAGAGGCCAAGCTGCTTCGCGATTACCAGGCGCTGCACCTCGTTCGTGCCCTCGCCGATCTCGAGGATCTTCTGGTCGCGGTAGAGCCGTGAGATCGCGTACTCGTCCATGAAGCCGTAGCCGCCGTGGATCTGCAGGGCCGAGTTCGCGGCCCGGTTCGAGAGCTCGCCGGTGTAGAGCTTCGCCATCGCCGCCTCGCGCCCGAACGGCCGGCCCTGGTCTTTCAGCCAGGCTGCTTTCAGGACCAGCGCGCGCCCCGCTTCGATCTCGGTCGCCATGTCCGCCAGCTGGAATTGGATCGCCTGGAAACGCGAGATCGGCTTGCCGAACTGCTCCCGCTCCTGTGCGTACGCGTAGGCGAGGTCGTAGGCGCCCTGAGCGAGCCCGACGCCCATCGCCGCGACGGAGATCCGCCCGCCGTCGAGAATCTCGAGGAACTGGTGGAAGCCCTGACCACGCGGCCCGAGCAGATTGCCCTCGGGCACGGTGACCTCGCGGAAGGAGAGCTCGCGCGTGTCCGACGCGCGCCAGCCGAGCTTCTTCATCGGAGCGGAGATCTCATAGCCCGGGGTGCCGTTCTCGACGACGATGTTGGAGATCTCGTCCTCGCCCGTGCGGGCGGTCAGCGTCACGCCCCAGGTGATGTCGGTGCCGGCGTTCGTGATGAACATCTTCGATCCGTTGACGACCCACTGCCCGTCGCGCAGCTCGGCGGTGGTTCGCGCGTTCCCGGCGTCGGAGCCCGCCCCCGCCTCGGTGAGGCCGAACGCGGCGAGCTTCTTGCCTGCGGCCAGGTCGGGCAGCCAGTCGCGCTTCTGCTCCTCGCTGCCGAAGAGGAAGATCGGCATCGTTCCGAGTGAGGTGTGCGCGGCGACCGTGATCGCGACCGACGAGTCGATCCGCGTCAGCTCCTCGATCGCGAGCGCGTAGGAGACGGTGTCGCCGCCGGCGCCGCCGTACTCCTCGGGGATCGGGAGGCCCATCAGGCCGAGCTCGCCGAGCGCCGCGACGAGCTCGTACGGGAAGCGCGACTCGCGATCGAGCTCTTCCGCGACGGGCGCCACCTGCTCGCGCGCGAACTCGCGCACGGTCTCGCGCACGAGCTCTTGCTCGGAGGTCAGGTCGAGGTCCATGCGCCGCCGGATGCTACCCGGTAGATTCGCCGCAACTTCGACTCAAGGAGCACGAGATGGCTGAGAGCGTGCAGGAGTTCTTCGACGGGCTCGCGGCCCGCGCAGACGCTGAGAAGACGGCGGGGATGAACAATTCGTATCTGTTCGAGATCGAGGGCGCCGGCGAATGGCTCGTCGCGGTGAACGACGGCAGCGTCAGCGTCAGCGAGGGCGGGGGCGAGGCCGACACGACGATCTCGGCGTCCGAGGACACGATGCTGGCCGTAATCCGCGGCGAGCAGAACCCGACGACGGCGTACATGACCGGGAAGCTCAAGATCAAGGGCGACATGGGCGCGGCGATGAAGCTGCAGAAGCTCTTCTAGGCCGATGTCGTACTACGAGATTCTGCTCTTCCTGCACATCGTCGGCGCGACGATCTGGCTCGGCTCGGCCTTCCTGCTCCAGGCGCTCCTGTTCCGCGCCCGGCAGACGGACGACGCCGTCCTGACAGAGCGGATCAGCTCCAACACGCAGTGGCTCGCCCAGCGGATCTTCATCCCGACCTCGCTCGCGGTCCTCGTGCTCGGGATCCTGCTCACGATCGAAGGGCCGTGGAGCTTCGACCAGCTCTGGATCGTGATCGCCCTCGCGGCATTCGCCGGGACGTTCCTCTTCGGCGTCGGCGTGATCGAGCCGGAGGGAAAGCGTCTGCACGTGGCGGCGGAGGCCCACGGGCCGGAACACCCCGAGACGCGTCGCCACAGCGATCGCCTGGACGCGTACATGAAGCTCGACCTCGTGCTGCTTTTCGTCGTCGTCTTCGACATGACGTTGAAACCGACGGCCGACGACGTCGGGACGCTCGTGCTCGGCGCGGCGGCGCTCCTCGCCACGATCGCGTACGTCGTCCGAGTGGCGCGCAGGCCCGCTCTCGAGCCCGCCACCTCGCCCTAGAACGCCTCCAGCTCGACGAGGAGGGCGCCGCCGGCGACGCGGTCGCCCTCCTCGACATGGACGGCCTTCACGGTCGCATCGAAGGGCGCGGTCAGCGGGGTTTCCATCTTCATGGCCTCGAGGACGAGCAGTGGACGTCGCGCCTCGACGCGGTCGCCCGCAGCCACCTCGACACGAATCACGGTGCCGGGCATCGGCGCCGTCACCCGGCTCTCGCCGCCTGCGGCCGCCTGGGCGTGGGCGGCGCTGTCGACGTCGGGTGCGGCGCTGGGTGCTGCCGCGGGCAGGTTGAGCCGCCAGCCGCCGCGCCAGGCTGTTTCGGGCAGGCGCAGCGGTGGATCCGAAAGCGGCGGGTACTCGGTCAGGAACGCCGTCGTCGCCTCGCCCGCGAGCACGACTGGGTGCGCGACGAGCCAGCGAAGGAAGGACAGATTCGTCGTCACGCCGCCGACCTCTGTCTGGGCGAGCGCATCTGCGAGCCTCGCGAACGCTTCCGTCCGTGTCGGTCCGTGCGCGATCAGCTTGGCGATCATCGGGTCGTAGGACGTGCCGACCTCGTCACCTTCGGCGACACCTGCGTCCACGCGCACGCCGTCGGGGAGTCGCAGCCGCGCGACCGTCCCCGCCTGCGGCAGGAAGGTGCGCGGATCCTCGGCGTAGAGCCGCACCTCGACCGCGTGGCCGGAGGGAGCTTGTGTTGATTCAACACGAAGTCGCTCGCCCGCGGCGACGCGGAGCTGCTCGCGGACGAGGTCGACGCCCGTCACGAGCTCCGTCACCGGATGCTCGACCTGGATGCGTCCGTTCAGCTCGAGGAAGTAGAAGTCGCGGCCGCTGAGCATGAACTCGGCCGTGCCGGCGCTCTGGTAGCCGATCGCCCACGCGAACGCGACCGCCGCCGCGCTCATCGCCGCCCGCAGCTCCGGATCGAGCGCGGGGGAGGGGGATTCCTCGAGCACTTTCTGGTGGCGCCGCTGTACCGAGCAGTCGCGCTCGCCGAGCGAGAGCACCGTTCCGTGCGAATCCGCGAGCAGCTGGATCTCGACGTGCCGCGGCCGATCGACGTACCGCTCGCAGAAGACCGTGCCGTCCCCGAATGCCGCCTCCGCTTCGCGCGCGGCGGCCGCGAGCGCCTCCTCGAGCTCGTCCGGGCTGCGGACGACGCGCATGCCCCGCCCGCCGCCGCCGGCCGACGCCTTGACGAGAAGCGGGTAGCCGAGCTCGGCCGGTTCGCCCAGTGGGAACGACCGGGACGCCGGCTTCGGACGCGATCCGCTTCGCCGCCAGCTTGTCGCCGCCCAGCCGGAGAGCTGCCGGCGGCGGCCCGACCCAGGTCAGCCCAGCGACCTCGACGGCCTCCGCGAAGTCGGCGTTCTCCGCGAGGAAACCGTAGCCCGGATGGATCGCGTCGGCGCCGGATTCCTTCGCCGCGCGGATGTGCTCCTCGGAATGGAGATAGTTGCTCAGAGCAACGAGCTCGTCCGCGGCGCGCGTGTGCAGGGCGCCGGAGTCGTCCGGCGCCGCGACTGCCACGGTCGCGATCCCGAGCTCGCGGCAGGTGCGAAAGATGCGCAGCGCGATCTCGCCGCGGTTGGCCACCAGGAGCTTCCGAATCGGCATCGCGTGAGGCTATCCTCCACCGCTCAATGCGGCGGTTTCTGCTCATTCTGGCGGTCGTCCTCTTCCTGCCCGCGACGGCGGACGCCGGCACGCTCTTCGTGATCGACGGCCGCGGGTGGGGTCACGGGGTCGGCATGAGTCAGTTCGGCGCGCGAGGCTTCGCGGAGGCGGGATGGAGCCACCAGCGGATCCTCGCCCACTTCTATCCCGGCACGGAGCTCCGGATCATGCCCGCGCGGCCGGTTCGCGTCCTCCTCGCCGAGGGACGGCCGGCGGTCAGGATCTCCTCGTCGAAGCCGTTCAAGGTCATCGAGGGGGGCAAGTCGCGCCGGTTGAAGCCAGGGGCGCAGAACGTCGTCGCGGCGAGGCTCGGCAAGCGGCGGCTGCCGCTCCGCTTCGAGCCCGGCGCCGCGCCGCTCGTGCTCGACGGCAACGCCTACCGCGGCGCGTTGATCGTGCACAGGCGCGCGGGGAAGCTCACGGTCGTCAACCGGCTGCCGCTCGATCGCTATCTCCGCGGAGTGGTGCCCTGGGAGATGCCTGACGACTGGCACCGGCAGGCGCTGCGGGCGCAGGCGGTTGTCGCCCGCTCCTACGCGCTCGCGACGCTGAAGCCGGGAACGCTCTTCGACCTCTACGCCGACACTCGCAGCCAGGTGTACGGCGGTATCGCGGCGGAGGACGTGACCACGAACCGCGCCATCGGAGCGACGGCCGGCCGCGTGCTCTTCTGGCAGGGGCGGGTAGCGACGACCTTCTACCACTCGACGTCGGGCGGCCGGACGGTCTCCATCGGCGAGGCGTGGCCGCGCGCGACGCCGGTTCCCTACCTCGTCTCCGTCGCGGATCCGCACGACGTGCTCTCGAAGCACCACCGCTGGGGACCGTTCCGGCTGACTCCTGCGGAGGTGGGACGGAAGCTCGGCTCCGGCGCCGTGCGCGATCTCCTCGTTGCGCGCGGGCCCTCCGGCCGCGCCGCGGAGGTGACGATCAAGGCGAGCGACGGAGCGCGCCTGATGGACTCGCAGGACTTCCGGCGCGCGCTCGATCTTCGCTCGACGTGGTTCAACGTGCGCGTGCTCAAGCTCGATCCGCCACTCCGGCGTGCGCTCGCCGACCGGCCGGTCGCGCTCACCGGCTTCGTCCGGGGCATCCGCCGGGTGCGGCTCGAGCAGCAGGTGAACGGCGGCACCTGGCGCACGGTCCGCCGGATCGTCAGGCGTCCGGATGGGCGTTTCACCGTCTCCGTCCGCCCGCACGGGACGACGAGCTACCGCCTCGCTTCGGCCGTTGCGGCCGGGGCGGCGGTCACCGTCAAGCCGCGCTGAAAGATCCGCGCAAGGTTTTTCGCGGAGGGGCATCTCTATAGCCAAGGACGTGCCCTCGTCCAACATAGGGGCCGTGCCGCCCGCCGGCCCCGCCTTTCTCCCAGAACCGCCCCTTGCCGCAGAGGGGCGGTTCGCCTTTTCGGGGCGCGTTCCAGGGACAGACCCTGGGACGTGGCCGGAACGGCCGGGCCTTGGCCTTGTTAGCCTGCACGCATGAGCATCTTCAATCGGCGCAACGCTTTCCTCGGCTGGCTCAGCTGGCTCGCGGCCAAGTACGCGCTCAAGCGGGCGGCCAAGGATGCGGTGCCCGGCACCGTCAAGGGCACGAGGCGCCCGAACAAGGGTGCGATTGCGGCAGGCATCGCCGCGGTGGGCGGCCTGCTCTGGTTGTGGCGGCGCAACGGCTCGGACGACGAGCAGCCGGCTCCCGCCGGCGAATGAGCCTGCTCCGGGCCGCGCTCGACGGCCTCGTCCCCTACGAGCCCGGCAAGCCGGAGGAAGAAGTGCAGCGCGAGCTGGGGCTCGACCGCGTGGTCAAGCTCGCCTCGAACGAGGGGCCCTGGGGTCCGTTTCCGGCCGCCCTCGAGGCGCTGGAGCGAAGCGCGGGCACGCTCAACCGCTACCCGGACGGTGGCACGTTTCACCTTCGCAACAGGCTCGCCGAGCGCCACGGAGTTGATCCCGCCAACGTGATCACGGCGGCGGGGGCCGATGCGATCATCGGCCATCTCTCGCTGGCGGCGCTCGACCCGGGTGACGAGGTCGTCACCGCCTGGCCCTCGTTCATCAGCTACGTGCTCGACACGCTCAAGCTCGGAGCCGTCCCGCGGAAAGTGCCCCTGGTCGACGACCACTACGACGTCGACGCCCTGCTCGATGCGGTCGGGCCGCGAACGAAGCTCGTCTACATCGCGACGCCGAACAACCCGACCGGGACGATGACGACGCGGGGGCAGCTCGATGCCTACTTCGACCGCATCCCGGAGCACGTGCTCACCGTCCTCGACCAAGCGTACTTCGAGTACATCGAGCATCCGGACTACCCGGACGGCGTCGAGGAGTACGCGAAGGCCGGCCGCCGCGTGCTCGTCCTGCGCACGTTCTCGAAGATCTACGGGCTCGCCGGGCTGCGGATCGGCTACGGGATCGGGCCGGCAGACGTGATCCGCGGGATCTGGAAGACCCGCCGCGCGTTCGACGTGAGCACGCAAGCCCAGGTCGCCGCGCTGGCGAGCATGGACGAGGTCGGCGAGCTCGCAGAGCGGCGCCGGCTCACGCACGAGGGGCGCGAGGCGCTCCGGCGGACGCTCACCGACCACGGCCTGCCGACGGCCGGTCCCGCGGTGGCGAACTTCCTCTTCGCCGAGGTCGGCGACGAGGCGCAGCCGCTGTTCCAGGCGCTGCTGCGGCAAGGGGCGATCGTGCGCCCGATGGGCGCATTCGGCGCCCCCGGTGCGCTTCGGATCACGGTCGGGACGCCCGACGAGAACGCGTTCTTTGCCGAGGCGCTCGCCTCCGTGCGAGCTGCGACGACCTAGCCCTCGGCTATCCTGACCGCTTCGCGGGTGCCGGGTCGCCCGCATTTACGTATGCGCACGACATTGAAGAGAGGAATGGGCCGCGGCGCGGTCGTGAACGGGAACGGCCGCCCGGTGCTGCCGCCGGGAGCCCTTTCCCCGATCACGATCTACCGCCAGCCGGAGCCACCGCCGCGGACGCGCTGGGCGACCGTTCGCACTGTGTTCGCGTGGGTGCTCGTCGCATCGCTCGTCGCGGTCGGGTCGGCCGCAGGCGGCCTCTACCTGCTCTTCCACGAGAGCGTGGCGGACGTCGTCGCGTCGACGCCCGACGTCAAGGTCGCAGCGAAGCGGCTCGATGTCGCGCTGCCGGGACAGCCGGCCACCGCCCTCGTGGTCGGCTACGACCAGCGGGCGGGCGACGGGGAAGGGGTGCAATCGCGCTCCGACACGGTGATGCTCGTCCGTGCGGATCCCGAGACGAAGTCGATCTCGATGCTCTCTTTCCCCCGCGACCTCTTCGTGGAGATCCACTGCCCCGGCCGCTCGCCTTTCGGCGCCCGCATCAACAACGCGTACGCGACCTGCGGCACGAAGGGCACGCTCGAGACGGTGCGCAAGCTGACCGGGCTGCCGGTCAACTATCTGATCACGGTCAACTTCCGCGGCTTCCGCCAGCTCGTCGACGCGGTCGGCGGCGTCTGGATGGACGTCGATCGCCGCTACTTCAACGACCGCGGCGGCGACTTCGGCTACGCGACGATCAATCTCTTCCCCGGCTACCAGAAGCTCGGCGGCTACCAGGCGCTCGATTTTGTCCGCTACCGCCACACCGACTCGGACATCTACCGCGTCGCCCGGCAGCAGCTCTTCGTGCGCTCGTTCAAGGATCAGATCAAGGCGAGCACGGGGCTGCTCGACCTCCCGAAGGTGATCAGGACGATCACGCGGAACGTCGAGGTCGGCGTCGGTGGGAACACCGAGCTCGACGGTGACACCGTGCTCGAGTACGCGCTCTTCGCGTACTCGCTGCCGCCGGGACATTTCTTCCAGTCGAAGCTGGAAGGGCTCGAGGACAGGGCCAACTTCGACGTCGTCGCACCGGAGGCGAGCATCCAGAAGGCGGTGCAGGAGTTCACTCATCCGGACGTCGAGTCGCCGCAGAAGGCGACGCAGGTGGCGCTGAACGAGAAGCCGAAGGTGACAGCCGACACGGCGCCCCCCGTCCGGGAGACAACGATCACGGTGCTGAACGGGAACGGCGTCACCGGCTCGGCCGGCACCGCGAGCTACCTCCTCTCGCAGCGGGCCTACCAGATGATCTACCCGCCCGACGGCAAGAACGCGAACGCGCCGAACTGGGAGTACTTCAAGACGCGGATCCACTACGACAAGGCTCAGCCGGGCGCCGCAGCGGCTGCGAAGAAGGTCGCGACTCTGTTCGCGACCGACGACGTCGCCCCGCTTGATGCCCGCATCGCGGCGGTGTCGAACGGCGCGCTGCTGACCGTGATCGTCGGCCAGACCTTCCACGGCACGCTCGCGGAGGCTCCCGTCGACAAGACGCCGCGACGCCAGCCGGCCAACGTGTCACCGGGCGCCGAGGCAGCGCTCCCCTACCTGCAAGAGCGCGCGCAGAAGGTGCCCTTCAAGGTGATGGTGCCGACCGTGCTCGAGCGCAGCTCGTGGATCGACCGCGAGCGCCCCGTGCGGATGTACCGGATCGACCCGGACGGCGAGCACAAGACGATCAGGCTCACCTACCGCACCGGCGCGCGGGAGTACTGGGGCGTCCAGATGACCGACTGGGAGGATGCGCCGGTCCTGTCGGAGCGCAACTTCGTCCGCTCGATCGGCGGCCGCCGCTACGAGCTGCACTACACCGGGCCGAAGCTGCACATGGTCGTGCTCCGGCAGGGCGGCGCCAGCTACTGGGTCGTGAACACGTTGCTCGACTCGCTCTCGAACGAGACGATGCTGGCGATCGCCAAGGGTCTGAAGCCGTTGGCCAGCAGCAAGTAGGTAGGTTCCGCCCGTGTCCAGGGTGGCCGTCTTCGGCGCAGGGTACGTCGGTCTCGTCACCGGCGCGTGCTTTGCCGAGTTGGGCCACGAAGTGGTCGTCCGCGACGTCCTCTCCGATCGGATCGAGCGCCTACGGGCGGGCGAGGTGCCGATCTACGAGCCCGGTCTGGACGACCTGTTGCGGCGCAACGCGGAGCGGCTCACGTTCACGCTCGACGTCGCCGAGGCTGTCGAGGGCGCGGACTTTCTCTACGTCGCCGTCGGCACGCCGCCGACCTATTCCGGCGACGCCGACCTGTCGGCCGTGTGGACTGTCGTCGACGAGCTGGCCGGGCTCGACCGCGCCGCCGTGCTCGTGATGAAGAGCACCGTGCCCGTCGGCACGGGCGCGAGGGTGCGGCACCGGCTCGACGAGCGCGGGCTCGACCGGATCGGCTACGCGTCGAACCCGGAGTTCACGGCCGAGGGCACTGCCATCCGCGACTTCCAGCAGCCGGACCGGATCGTGATCGGCTCGTTCCGGGCCGAGGACGGCGACGCGGTCGAGGAGCTGCATCAAGGCATCGACGGGCCGGTCGTGCGCTGCGACGTCCCGTCGGCGGAGATGATCAAGCTCGCGGCCAACGCAGCGCTGATGACACGGATCAGCTTCATCAACGAGATCGCAAATGTCTGCGAGGCGACCGGTGCGGATGTCGTCCAGGTCGCCGAGGGGGTTGGGCTCGACCGGCGCATCGGCTCGGCGTTCCTGCGTGCCGGGATCGGCTACGGCGGCAGCTGCTTCCCGAAGGACTCGCTCGCCCTGAAGCAGCTCGCGGCGAACTCTGGCTACCACTTTCAGCTCCTGAACGCCGTGATCGAGGTGAACGAGCTGCAGAAGCGCCGCGTGATCGGGAAGCTGCAGCGCCACCTCGGCACGCTGCGCGGGAAGACGGTGGCGCTGCTCGGGCTCGCGTTCAAGCCGAACACCGACGACGTCAGGGAGGCCCCGAGTCTCGTGCTCGCCGGCCGTCTCGTCTCGGAGGGAGCGGAAGTGCGGGCGTGGGACCCGGTCGCCGACGGGGCCGCGGTGCTGCCGCGGGCGACGATCTGCGCCGAGCCGCTGGACGCGCTGGACGGTGCCGATGCGGCGGTGCTCGTGACGGAGTGGCCGCAACTCGCCGAACTCGATTGGAGCGACGCGGCAGCGCGGATGCGGAACGCGCTCCTGATCGACGGCCGCAACATGCTCGATCCGGCCGCGATGCGGGCGGCCGGCTTCACCTACGAGGGCATCGGCCGCAACGGCACACCTGCATGAGCCTGGCTGCGGTCATCCTCGTCGGCGGCCTCGGCACCCGCCTCCGCCCGCTCACCGACGAGACGCGCAAGGACATGCTTCCGCTCGTCGACCGGCCGCAGCTGGCCTACACCTTCGAGCACCTGCGCCGCTTCGGGGTCACGCGCGCGATCGTCTCCTGCGGCTATCTACCGACCCAGATCCAGGAGCACTTCGGCGAGCGCTACGGCGAGCTCCGGCTCGAGTACAAGGTCGAGGACGAGCCGCTCGGCACCGGCGGCGCGATCCGATTCGCGGCCGACGGGATCGACGAGACCTTCTTCGCGCTCAACGGCGACTCGCTGCGTGAGACCGACCTCGGTGCGCTGCTGGCGTTCCACCGCGAGCGGGAGACCCGCGCGACGATCTTGCTGACGCCGGTCGAGGATCCCTCGCGGTACGGACTCGTGCGGGTGAACGGTGACGGCCGGGTGCTGAACTTTCTCGAGAAGCCGCGGCCGGAGGAGATCGACACGAATCTGATCAACGCCGGCCTGTACGTGCTCGAGCCGGACGTGCTCGAGCTGATCCCGGCCGACCAGCCCGTCTCGATCGAGCGCGAGGTGTTTCCGCGGCTCGTCGACGAGGGGATGGTGCACGCGGTCGCCCTGCCGGGTTACTGGCTCGACATCGGCACGCCCGACGCGTACCTGCAAGCGCACCGCGACGTCTTGGAGCGGAACTTCGTCACCGAGCTCGGCGAACGTCTCGGGGCCGACCTCACGCTTGTGGCGGCCGACGCCGAGGTCAGTCCGGAGGCGCGGCTCGTGCCACCCGTCTACGTCGGTGCCGGCGCGAGGATCGGTGCCGGGGCGCGGATCGGGAGCCACGCCGTCATCGGTGCGGGCGCAACGGTGGGGGAGGGAGCCGTGATCGACTCGTCCGTGATCGGCGCCGGTGCGAGAGTCGGCGAGCGCACGAGCGTCTCCGGGTCGATCGTCGGCGAGCGGGCCGAGGTCGGACGCGACTGCGAGGTGCGTGACCTCGCCGTTGTCGGGCCTGGCGCGAAGGTCGGAGACCGGAATATGCTCGACGGCGGCAGCCAGGGTCGCGGCCGGCGAGACGATCGCCTCGGCGCGGTGACACTCTCATGAACGACGTTGACTCTCCGAACATCGACTCGCTCGACCGCTGGGCCTTCGAGGTCCGGCGGGTCGAGAAACCGTGGGGCCACGAGTTGATCTGGGCGCTCTCCGAGAGCTACTGCGGCAAGGTGCTCTTCGTGCAGGCAGGCGCCTCGCTCAGCCTCCAGTTCCATCGCGAGAAGGACGAGTCGTGGCTCGTCCAATCCGGCCGCGCCAAGCTCGAGCTCGGGGAGGTGGGGGCTCGCGTGCTGCACGAGGAGGTGATCGCCGCCGGTTCCGCGTTCCGCTACCGCCCCGGCACCGTGCACCGCGTCACCGCGATCGAGGACACGACCATCCTCGAGGTCTCGACGCCACACCTCGACGACGTCGTCCGGCTCGAGGATCGCTACGGGCGTGAGGGCACGTCCGAACCCTGACACGTTTGTGGTAAGGTTGCACTCGTGCAGCCGCTCACCGTCGGTCAAGCCGCCTCCCAGACGGGCTGGTCGGCCCGGATGCTCCGCTACCTCGAGACGAACGGGCTCGTGATCCCGGAGCGAACGGCCTCCGGGTACCGGGTTTACGGCCTCCGGGAGCTGAACCAGCTCCGCTCGCTCCGCGATCTGCGTGAGCGCTTCGGCGTCGAGCTGGACGAGCTCGCGTTCGCAATCCGGCTTCGCCGCGAGCCGGGCCTGCGCGCCTCCGTCGAGACGTGGCTCCACGCGAGCGGCCCCACCGCCGACTGGGTCGACTGGGAGCAGCGCAAGCACGAGCGCCTGCTCGTCGCCTGAGACCCGCACCTACACTGCTCCGCTGACAACGAAAGGAATCGATGGCTACGACCAAGCGATACGACGTCAAGGATCTTGCGCTCGCCGAGGAGGGTGTGCGCCGGATCGCCTGGGCCGACCGGCAGATGCCGGTGCTCGCGGCGATCCGCGAACGGTTCGAGAGCGAGCAGCCGCTGAACGGCTACCGCGTCTCGGCCTGCCTGCACGTCACCACGGAGACGGCGAACCTGATGCGCACGCTGCAGGCAGGCGGCGCCGACGTGGTGCTCTGCGCCTCCAACCCGCTCTCGACCCAGGACGATGTCGCCGCCGCGCTCGTCGACGAGTACGGGATCTCGACCTTCGCGATCAAGGGCGAGGACAACGACTCCTACTACCAGCACATCGAGGCGGCCGTCGACCACAAGCCCCACATCACGATGGACGACGGTGCCGACGTGATCGGCGTCCTGCACAGCGCCCGCCGCGAGCAGCTCGGCGACGTGATCGCCGGCACCGAGGAGACCACGACCGGCGTGATCCGGCTGAAGGCGCTCGAGCGCGACGGCAAGCTCGGCTTCCCGGTCGTCGCCGTCAACGAGGCGAAGACGAAGCACCTCTTCGACAACCGCTACGGCACCGGCCAGTCGACGATCGACGGCATCATCCGGGCGACCAACGTCCTGCTCGCCGGCCGGACGCTCGTCATTGCCGGCTACGGCTGGTGCGGGCGCGGCGTCGCCATGCGGGCCAAGGGGATGGGCGCGCACGTCGTCGTCACCGAGGTCGATCCGATGAAGGCGATGGAGGCCGTCATGGACGGCTTCATGGTCATGCCGATGGCGAAGGCAGCCGAGATCGGCGACATCTTCATCACTGCGACCGGCGACAAGAGCGTGATCGCGAAGGCCCACATGGAGCGGATGAAGGACGGCGCCATCCTCGCCAACACGGGCCACTTCAACGTCGAGATCGAGCTCCCCGCCCTGCGGTCGCTCGCCACCGAGACGCGGCACGCACGCGAGTTCGTGGAGGAGTTCACGTTCGCCGACGGCCGTCGCATCAACCTGATCGCCGACGGCCGCCTGGTCAACCTCGCCGCCGCCGAGGGGCATCCGGCTCAGGTGATGGACATGTCCTTCGCGAACCAGGCGCTCTCGGCGGAGTACGTCGTCCAGAACGCGGCGTCGCTCGAGAAGAAGGTCTACGTCGTGCCGGAGGAGATCGACAACGAGATCGCCCGGCTGAAGCTCGCGACGATGGGCGTCGACATCGATCAGCTCACAGAGGAGCAGGCCAAGTACCTCGCCTCCTGGGACGAGGGTACGTAAGCGTCGGCTGCCGGCGAGTGTGAGACGCAGATGAAGGCGATCATCCTCGCCGGTGGGTACGCGACGCGGCTGCAGCCGCTGACCGACGACCTCTCCAAGTGCCTGCTGCCCGTCGGCGGCAGGCCGATCGTCGACTGGATCCTGGATCGGATCCGCGCCGTCGAGGAGATCGACGACGTGCACGTCGTCACGAACAGCCGCTTCGCGCGGGACTTCGAGGGCTGGGCGGCCGGCAAGCCCGGTGTCACCGTCCATGACGACGGTACGACCTCGAACGAGAACCGGCTCGGAGCGATGGGCGACGTCGCCTTCGCGCTCGAGCAGGCCGGCATCGACGACCACGTGCTTGTTGTCGCCGGTGACAACCTGTTCGACTATTCGCTCGGCGACTACACGGCGTTCTGGCGCGGCAAGGATGCGGCAAGCGCCGTCGCCGTCCACGACGTCGGCGACCTCAGGCTGGCGAGCCAGTACGGCATCGTCGAGACGGCGGCAGACGATCGGATCATCGGCTTCGTCGAGAAGCCTGCCCAGCCTGCGACGACGCTTGCCGCGACCGCGACCTATCTCTACCACCGCGACCACGTTCCGCTCGTCGCCCGCTACCTCGACGAGGGGAACGCGCCGGATCAGGCTGGGAGCTTCATCGCGTGGCTGCACACGCGCGAGCCGGTCTACGCCTATTCGTTTACGGGCTTCTGGGCCGACATCGGCGACCCGGCGCAGCTGCACGAGGCAGACAACCGGCTCCGCCGCGCGCGCGGGCTTCCGGCGCGCGCCGAGTACGCGATCCAGCCGTAATCCGGCACACAATTGGCACAAAGCCGTGACACTCCCGTGACCGGTCGGCGCGTACCGTCGCAGGAATGCTGCTCGACATTCTCGTCCCGCAGCGGTGCGCCGGCTGCGGGCTGCCGGGGCCTGCGCTCTGCTCCGGCTGCCACGACTCGCTGATCCGGCTCTCGCCGCCGCTCTGCGAGCGGTGCGGCTCGCCGGGCGCCTGGCCGGTGCGGCGCTGTGCCGAGTGTGCAGGCCGGCGGATCGCGTTCGCCAGCGCGCGGGCGGCCGTCGTGTACGACGCACTGGCGAGGCGGTTCGTCCAGGCGTGGAAGGAACGCGGGCAGCGGCGGCTGGCACGCGAGGCGGCCGCTCTCGTCACCGAGGCCCTGGCCCGGCCCGACGTGGCGGCGCTGGCGTTCGTCCCAGCCGATGCCGACCGGGCTCTGGAGCGAGGCCATCGGCCGTCCGAGGCACTCGCCCGTGAGCTCGGCCGCATCTGGGAGCTTCCGGTTCAGGCGCTGCTGCGGCGAGCCCGCTCGGTCGACCGGCAGCGCGGGCTCGGCCTGGCCGAACGGCGCCGGAACGTGGCCGGCGCCTTCGCCGCGGCGCGCGCGTCGCCGGGACGCGTTTGCCTCGTCGACGACGTCTACACGAGCGGCGCGACCGCAACTGCCGCAGCCTCGGCGCTACGGCGGGGCGGTGCGCGCAGAGTCGAGGTGGTGACGCTGGCACGCGCAATCCGCTGAATCGGTCGCTTGGGAGCGGTGTTGCTCGCCGGGCTGGCGCTCGGGGCTGCGCCTCCGATGACGAGCAGCAGACCCGGCCCCGCAGCCAACCGCACCGGAAGCCTCCGCGCAGGCTGCGGCGCCCGCCCGAGTCGAGCTCTCGCTGCGTCCCCATGGCCGTATGGTTCAGGTCGCCCGCTCGACGTCGAGAAGTAGCGGCGCCCTCGAACCGGCTGGGTTACTCTGAAGTATTCCCGGACGAAGGAGGCGCGGTGCGACTCGAGGTCAAAGGCCGGAACGTCGAGGTCAGCGATTCGATCCGGAGCTACGCCGCGGACAAGCTCGACCGCCTGGAGCGCCAGCTTCCTGCGGCGACGCAGGTCGAGGTCGAGCTCGCCCTCGAGACGAACCCTTCGATCGCCGCTGACCACGTCGCCGAGGCAACCGTCTGGACGAAGGGGTCGACCCTGCGCGTGAAGGAGAGCTCTGCCGCCTTCGAGACCTCGATCGACCTGATCTCCGACAAGCTCGAGCGCCAGGTCAAGCGCTATCGCGAGAAGCGCAGCCGGCGGGAGACGGGCCGCCGCGCGAACGGCGTCGCCCGCAGCGAGCCGAGCTTCTCCGGCGAGCAGCTCGACAGGATGATCGTCAAGTCGAAGCAGTTCGAGCTCCAGCCGCTGACGCCGGAGGAAGCGACAGTCGAGCTCGAGCTGATCGGTCACGACTTCTTCGTCTTCGTCAACGTCGACACGGGAAGGACGAACGTCGTCTACCGGCGTCGCGACGGCGCGTACGGGCTGATCGAGCCGCAAGCCTGATGGCGTTCTGGCGGCGCGAGGAACCGCTGCACGAGCGCCTCGCCCGCGAAGGCGGCCTGACGGAGCCGCGTCCCTTTGAGCCCGGCCGACACTGGGGCGAGGTCGGCATTCACGGGGTGCACCGGCAGCGTGAGTGGGACGCGGTCGCGACGGTCGCCGCGCCCGAGCTCGATGGCACCGAGGCACGCTTCGTCGCGCTGCCGGATGGGACGCTCGTCGCCGAAACCGACGATCTCGACGTCGACGCGCTCGTCGACGCCCTCGAGGTGTCGGTGCAGCCGCCCTACCGGGCCGAAGGCATCCGTCGCCCGGACGGGCTCTGGGCGGTGGCGGCGCGCCGGATCCAGGTCCTCGAGCTGCCGGAGGAGATCGACGGCGACGAGCTGGTGGTCACGCGCCACGGCGGACGAGCACACCCTTGAGGTCGAAGGCGAACACCGCTTCGGCAGCGTCCCGACGCTCGAGCGGCTGCTCGCCGGCGACGGGGTCGTCACCGCACTTCGGCTCGACGAGACGTTCTGGGAAGTGACGGTTACGCTCCTCTAGACGCCGCGCTGACGATCGCCCAGACATTGAAGCCGAGCGTCCTTCCAGAGGCGTAGGCGATCCCGCGTCGTCCGAGCTGTGCCTGGAAGCGCGGCTGGAGCGTGCGAAAGAGCGCGTCGCGGCCGCCGTCTAGGCGTACCAGTCTCAGCTGCCGGCCGGTCCCGTACGCGAAGATTCCTGCCGAGTAGCCAAGAAAGCGTGCGTCCTGGGGAAGGTGGATCTCTTGCACCCCGCCGCCCTTGCGGACGGCGATGCCGTTGGCCGTCAGCATGACGAGACCTGGCGCTGCGAGCACCGCATCCTTGACGTAGCCGGGCGCGAAGGGGGAATCGAGCAGGATCCGGCCCTGCAGCGAGATCGTGATCACGTGCCCGTTCGCGAGCACGGCTGCGTAGCCGCGCGAATGGGCGCTGAGCGTCACGACCCGGTCCGGGACATTCAGCGTGAACTTCCGCGACCCGTTCGGGGCGAGCACGATCACGGAACGGCCGACGGCGTACGGGAGCGAGCCTTCCCAGGCCCGGCCGAGCACGACGGGCGGCGGGCCGTCGACGTCTGCCGTGAGGAACTGGATCCGCTTCGCCTTCGCCGTCCCGCCTTTCGTCCACAGCGACCACTCGCGGATATTCCCGCCCGTGTACGTGAGCCAGAGCGCGCGTCCGCCCGTGGCGGCGACTCCTGCGACGCCGCTGCCGGTGCTGGTCGCGGCGAAGCAGTGGGTCGCGAGCCTCCGGTCGCTGCGGTCTGCGACGTCCCAGAGCCGGATCTCGTGGCAACGCGTGGCGTACCGATCGGAGTACGAAACCTCTGTGCCCGCGATCGCGACCACAGAGAGCGGTCCGGCCACCTGCCGCTCTCGTGCGGTGGCCGCCAAACCCGCTGGTACGAGCGCGAGAGCGACCACGAAAACGACGACCCGGCACATGAGGCTGACGCTACAGCGGTGCTGTTAGGCCTCCATGAAGCGGGGGTGAGGAAAGTCTGCAGCGGCTACCCTACGTCGATGCCCACCGCAGACTTTGGGAAGCTCGAGAAGGTCCTGCGCCTCGGCGAGGGCCGGCGCATGAAACGGCTTGCGCAGCAGGCGGACTACATTGCCTCGCTCGAGCCGGACTTCCAGCAGCTCTCCGACGAGGAGCTGCGCGGCACGACCGCCAAGCTGCGCGAGCGCTACGAGAACGGCGAGTCGCTCGACGAGCTGCTCTTCGAAGCCTACGCGGCCGTGCGCGAAGCGCGCTGGCGCGAGTCCCAGCAGCGCATGTTCGACGTCCAGATGATGGGCGGCATCGTCCTCCACGAGGGCGACATCGCCGAGATGAAGACCGGTGAGGGCAAGACCTTCGTCGCCTCGCTCGCGCTGTATCTGAACGGGATTCCAGCTACCGGTGTCCACCTCGTCACGGTCAACGACTACCTGGCCAAGCGCGATGCGGAGTGGAACCGCCCCGTCTTCGAGCGGCTCGGATCGACCGTCGGCTTCATCCAGAACATGATGCCGTTCGTCGAGCGGCGCGCGGCCTACGGCGCCGACATCACCTACGGCACGAACTCCGAGTTCGGGTTCGACTACCTGCGCGACAACATGGCCGTCAGCAAGGACGGGCTGGTGCAGCGCAGCCATGGCTACGCGATCGTCGACGAGGTCGACTCGATCCTGGTCGACGAGGCGCGAACGCCGCTGATCATCTCCGGCGAGCCCGAGACGGCCGCGACGACCTACTACGACTTCGCCCGGATCGTGAAGGAGCTTCAGGGAGCGCCGGCGACGCGGAAGGGCGAGAAGGGCGAGGACGAGACGGAGCTTTCCGGCGCCGACTACCTCTACGACGAGAAGCACAAGACGGTCTCGCCCGCCCAGACCGCGATCGACACGATCGAGCGGTCGCTCGGGCATCGAGAACCTCTACGACCCCCGTCACGTTCAGCTCGTCAACCACCTGATCCAGGCGCTGAAGGCGCAGTCGCTCTACCAGCGTGACGTCGACTACGTGATCCAGGACGGCGAGGTGAAGATCGTCGACGAGTTCACCGGCCGGATCATGGAGGGCCGCCGCTGGAGCGACGGCCTGCACCAGGCGGTCGAGGCGAAGGAGGGCGTCCGGATCCAGGAGGAAAACCAGACGCTCGCCACGATCACGCTGCAGAACTACTTCCGGCTCTACGAGAAGCTCGCCGGCATGACCGGCACCGCCAAGACCGAGGAGAAGGAGTTCGTCGAGATCTACAACCTGCACGTGGTCGAGATCCCCACCAACGTGCCGGTCACGCGCCTCGACGAGAACGACTACATCTTCAAGACCAAGGACGCCAAGTTCGCTGCCGTGATCGAGGACATCAAGGAGCGGCACGAGAAGGGGCAGCCCGTCCTCGTCGGCACGATCGCGGTCGAGACCTCCGAGTTCCTCTCAGAGCTGCTGACGCGGCGCGGCGTGCCGCACAACGTCCTGAACGCGAAGGAGCACGAGCGCGAGTCGGAGATCATCAAGGACGCGGGCCAGCCCGGCCTCGTCACGATCGCGACGAACATGGCCGGCCGCGGCGTCGACATCAAGCTCGGTGAGGGCGTCACCGACCTGGGCGGGCTGTACGTGCTCGCCACCGAGCGCCACGAGTCGCGCCGGATCGACAACCAGCTCCGGGGCCGTTCCGGCCGCCAGGGCGACCCCGGCGAGACGCGCTTCTACCTCTCCGCCCAGGACGATCTCGTCCGTCTGTTCGCCGGCGACCGGATCCACGGGATCATGGAGCGCTTCAAGCTCCCCGACGACCAGCCGATGGAGGCCGGGATCCTCTCGCGCCAGATCGAGAACGCGCAGAAGAAGGTCGAGGAGCAGAACTTCGTCGCCCGGAAGAACGTCCTCAAGTACGACGACGTGATGAACACGCAGCGGCAGGTGATCTACGAGCAGCGCCGCCGCGTGCTCGACGGCGACGACCTTTCCGACGACGTCCGCGAGTGGATCCGCGAGGTGGTCGAGTCGACCGTGAGCAACGCGACCGACGGCGAGTACGCGGAGGAGTGGGATCTCGCGGCGCTCGTCCAGCAGATGCAGGCGCTCTACGGCAGCGACATCACCGTCGAGGAGTTGCGCGAGGACGTCGAGCTCGAGCGCGAGGCGCTGATCGAGGAGTTCGTCGAGGACGCGCTCGAGACGTACGACGAGAGGGAGAAGGAGTACGGCGCGGAGCTGATGCGCGAGATCGAGCGGTACGTGATGCTCCAGGTCGTCGATTCCCGCTGGCGCAGCCACCTCGACTCGATGGACTACCTGCGCGACGGCATCCACCTCCGAGCGATGGCCCAGAAGGACCCGCTCGTCGAGTACCGGGCCGAAGGGCACGCGATGTTCGAGGATCTCGGCCATACGATCCGCGAGGAGGTCGTCCTGACGCTCTTCCACGCGCAGATCGAGGTCAACGAGCCGCCGCAGCTCGAGCCCGAAGGCGGGAACGGCAACCTGCAGTATCAGCACGAGACCGCTGCGGGCTCCGAGGCGATCGCGGCTGCCGGCGCAGCCGGCTCCGTGGCGACGTCGTTCGCGCCGCAGACGGGCGGCACCGCGACGGCGACCGCCGTCAACGAGCACAAGGACGTCGGTCGGAACGACCCCTGCTGGTGCGGCAGCGGCAAGAAGTTCAAGCGCTGCCACGGGGCATAGCCGTCGCCTGACGCCGCTCAATCCTCGCTCCAACAGCGCAAACGCGACCAGGAAGATCCCGCCGGTGGAAGGCTTGACACTCGATCCGCTGGCGCCGAAAGTCGCGCCCCAGGTTACTCCATCGACGCGGTAGGATGAGCGCAAGGCAACGGAGGGGTCCCTAAGATGGCAGCGTCCCAGACCGTCGCTGCGGCGCGTCGTTTCCGCTCAGCGGAGTGGCGATCACGCCCTTTCTGCCTGTTCAGCGCAAGTGGCAATCACTCCTGCGGCTCCATGATCGGAAGGAGCACGCAACATGCACGCATCCGCGCCACGCAACCGGTTCCGAAGTCGCTTCGCCCTTCTGCCGCTCGTCTTGGTCGCTCTGCTCGCGACCGCATCGAGCTCGGTCGCCTCCGAGGCGACCTTCGCCGTCGCTGACGGTTACGACGCGAAGCAGGGGAAGACGCTTGTTCAGGAGGGCAAGCTGTACACCGTTCAGACGAGCGACAACGACTGGTATCAGGTCGAGGCCGGTTACTGGCTCTCGCTTCGGTTTGCCGGCTCGGTTCCGGCCGGTGCGACGATCGAGAGCGTCAAGCTCCAGATCGAGCGGCATGAGGAGGAGCAGTTCAGCCCGGCTGCGCTGCTCTGGCAGGTCGGGGGCGGCACGCTTGCCGCCCCGATCGCGGCGCTCAGCTACCGGCCCTCGCTTCGACTCGGCAAAGCCGCGGAGGCGACCGACGAGTGGGACGTGACCGCGACGATCGACACGCCGGCGGAGCTGAACGGGCTCGTCTTCGTCGTCCGCAACCAGGCTACGAACGGCAAGAAGGCACTGCTCGACCGTGTCACCCTCGCCGTCCGCTACAGCGAGCAAGCGAGTGCGCCGACGATCACCTCCAGCCCCAACACGCAAGCCACCGTCGGCCAGCCCTACTCCTACCAGGCACAGGCAAGCGGCAGCCAGCCGATCACCTGGTCACTCCAGAGTGGGCCTGCCGGCATGACCATCAACACCCAGACCGGCCAGGTCAACTGGACACCCACCGCCGCCGGTGGCTTCCCGGTCTCGATCCGGGCCGCCAACGCGATCGGACAGGCCACGCAGAACTACACGATCACGGTCGGCCTCGTCCCGCCGCAGGCGGCGACGCGGGCCGTCGCTGACGGTTACGACGCGAAGCAGGGGAAGACGCTTGTTCAGGAGGGCAAGCTGTACACCGTTCAGACGAGCGACAACGACTGGTATCAGGTCGAGGCCGGTTACTGGCTCTCGCTTCGGTTTGCCGGCTCGGTTCCGGCCGGTGCGACGATCGAGAGCGTCAAGCTCCAGATCGAGCGGCATGAGGAGGAGCAGTTCAGCCCGGCTGCGCTGCTCTGGCAGGTCGGGGGCGGCACGCTTGCCGCCCCGATCGCGGCGCTCAGCTACCGGCCCTCGCTTCGACTCGGCAAAGCCGCGGAGGCGACCGACGAGTGGGACGTGACCGCGACGATCGACACGCCGGCGGAGCTGAACGGGCTCGTCTTCGTCGGTCCGCAATCAGGCTACGAACGGCAAGAAGGCACTGCTCGACCGTGTCACCCTCGCCGTCCGCTACAGCGAGCAAGCGAGTGCGCCGACGATCACCTCCAGCCCCAACACGCAAGCCACCGTCGGCCAGCCCTACTCCTACCAGGCACAGGCAAGCGGCAGCCAGCCGATCACCTGGTCACTCCAGAGTGGGCCTGCCGGCATGACCATCAACACCCAGACCGGCCAGGTCAACTGGACACCCACCGCCGCCGGTGGCTTCCCGGTCTCGATCCGGGCCGCCAACGCGATCGGACAGGCCACGCAGAACTACACGATCACGGTGACGGTCGCGGTCCCGGCTAGCGTGCTGCTGGCCGCCGGCGACATCGCCGGGTGCGACTCGACCGGGGACGAGCAGACCGCGAGCGTGCTCGACGCGAACCCGAGCGGCACCGTCGTCACCCTCGGTGACAACGTCTACGACGACGGCACCGCGACCGAGTACGCCAACTGCTACCACCCGACTTGGGGCCGCCACAAGGCGCGGACGCGACCCTCGCCGGGCAACCACGAGTACCACACTGCCGGGGCCTCGGGTTACTTCGGCTACTTCGGAGCCGCCGCGGGGCCGGCAGGCCGGGGCTACTACAGCTTCGACGTCGGCGCCTGGCACGTCATCTCGCTCAACTCCGAGCAGGACGTCGGCGCGTCGGGGGCGCAGGTGGCCTGGCTCCGGGCCGACCTCGCCGCGACGACGGCGCAGTGCGTGCTGGCGTTCTGGCACAAGCCGCGCTTCACCGCCGGGAACTACTCCGACTTCGCGGAGTACACGCCGTTCTGGGACGCCCTCTACGCCGCCAACGCAGATGTTGTCCTGAACGGGCACGACCACAACTATCAGCGCTACCAGCCGATGAACCCGAGCGGCGCCGCCGACTCCTCACGTGGCATCCGCGAGTTCGTCGTCGGCACAGGCGGGCGGAGTCATTACGCGCTGCGCGCCGACTCCCGAAGGCAGGTGGGAGACTCGACCACCTTCGGCCTGCTCAAGCTGACCCTGCGGGCCACGGGTTACGACTGGCAGTTCCTGCCGGTCGCGGGCGGCACGTTCACCGACTCAGGCTCAGGGGGGTGTCACTGATGCGAATTCGGTGACCGAGTAATCGCTGAATGCCGGGGCGCCGACGAGGACGGCGCGCTAGCATCGACTCGTGTCCGAGACCGCGATCCCGCTCGATCAGCAGCTCGAGGAGATCAGAGCCCAGCTCGCCTGGGTTCGTGATTACCTTTGACCCGGATGCCGTAGCAACCCGCGTCGCCGAGCTGGAGCAGGAGTTGGGGGAGCCCGGCTTCTGGGACGACCAGAGCCGCGCAGCGGCCGTCTCGACCGAGCACTCTCGCTTGTCCAAGCGCCTCGAGCGCTACGAGCGGCTGCAGGCCGAGCACGACGACGCCGCGGAGCTGCTCGAGCTCGAGCCGGAGCTCGCCGCCGACATCGAGTCGCAGCTGCAGCCGCTCCGGCGCGAGCTCGAGCGCCTGCAGGAGGACGCGCTCTTCGACGGGGAGTACGACGCCGGCGACGCCGTCGTCTCGATCCACGCCGGCGCGGGCGGCACCGACGCGCAGGACTGGGCCGAGATGCTGCTGCGGATGTATCTGCGCTGGGCCGCCGACCGCGGCTTCCCGACCGAGCTCGTCGAGGCGAGCCCGGGCGAGGAGGCGGGGCTGAAGTCCGCGACGGTGACGGCCAAGGGCGAGAACGCGTACGGGCTCTTCAAGGCCGAGCGCGGCGTCCACCGGCTGGTGCGGCTGAGTCCGTTCGACAGCGCCCATCGCCGGCACACGGCGTTCGCTCAGGTCGTCGTCGCGCCGCTGCTGCCCGACGAGAGCGCGGTCGAGATCAGCGAGGACGATCTGAGAATTGACACCTACCGTGCCTCCGGCGCCGGCGGCCAGCACGTCAACAAGACCGATTCGGCCGTCCGGATCACGCATCTGCCGACGGGAATCGTCGTCCAGTGCCAGAACGAGCGTTCGCAGACCTCGAACAAGCAGACGGCGCTGCGGATCCTCAAGTCGCGGCTCGTCGAGCTCCAGGAGGAAGAACGCGAGGCGGAGCTGGCAAAAGAGCGCGGCGCGGCGCAGGACATCGGCTTCGGCAGTCAAATCCGGAGCTACGTGCTGCAGCCCTACCAACTCGTGAAAGACCTGCGGACCGGCTACGAGGTCGGCAACGCGCAGGGCGTCCTCGACGGCAATCTCGACGGTTTCGTGCGGGAATACCTGCTCGCCAAGGCCGCCGGGAAGGCCGTCTAGCCGGGCGCGTCGGCTAGACTGTGAACTCGGATCCCGGAGCGGCGCGGCCTATCCCCCCACCGGTGACCGACGCAGTCATGAACCCCATGCAGACAGACGTGACATCCCCGGTGATCGCTGGCGAGTCTCAGAACGGCGTCCCGGCCGTCGACCCGTCGATCGCGGGGACGATGATCGTGTTCGAGAGCGTGACGAAGGTGTACGACCCCAACGTCGTCGCCCTCAACGACGTCTCGTTCGTGATCGAGAAAGGCGAGTTCGTCTTCGTCGTCGGCGCCTCCGGCTCCGGCAAGTCGACGATGATCCGCCTGCTCCTGAAGGAGCTCGAGCCGAGCTCCGGCCGGATCCTCGTCGGCGGCCGCGACCTGACCCGGCTCAAGCATTCGAAGGTCCCCCTGCTGCGCCGCAACGTCGGCTGCGTCTTCCAGGACTTCAAGCTGCTCCCGAACCGCACCGCGTCCGAGAACGTCGCCTACGCGCTCAAGGTGCAGGGCGAGAGCTCGGCGAACATCCGCCGCAAGGTGCCGGAGGTGCTCTCGCTCGTCGGTCTCTCGGACAAGACGAGCTCGCTGCCCGACGAGCTCTCCGGCGGCGAGCAGCAGCGCGTCTCGATCGCCCGCGCCGTCGTCAACCACCCGCCGCTCCTGATCTGCGACGAGCCGACCGGAAATCTCGATCCCGACACCTCCGTCGGGATCATGCAGCTGCTCTACCGGATCAACCGTGCGGGCACGACGATCCTGATGGTCACGCACGACCGCGAGATGGTCGACAAGATGCGCCGCCGCGTGATCGCGCTCGAGGAAGGCCGGCTCGCCCGCGACGAGCGCCGCGGAGGCTACGAGAGCGAATGAGAGTTCGCTTGCTCTTCTCGGAGTCGTTCCGCTCGCTCGGGGCGAACCTCTCGACAACGATCGCGGCGACGATGACCGTCCTGATCGGGATGTTCCTGCTCGGGCTCTTCATCGCGCTCGGCTCCTGGGTGGTTTCCTGGTCCGACCACGTCAAGCGCGAGCTGCTCGTCAAGGTCTTCTACGAGCAGGACGCGAACGCGGCCCAGATCAACACCGTTCGCGCGCAGCTCGAGAACGACCCGCGCGTCAAGTCGGTCACGTTCGTCTCCTCCGCCGAGGCGCTCGAGCGGATGACACAGAGGTTCCCCGACCTGGTCGAGGACCTGCCCTCGAACCCGCTCCCCGCCTCGCACGAGATCGTGCCGGTGCGCGGGGAGGACGTCGACGCGATCGCCAACAGTCTCGAGCCGCTGCCGGCAGGCGTCGACAAAGTCAAGTACGGCAAGCAGACCGCCGACCGGATCCTGCGCGTCGCCCGGGTGATCGAGATCGTCTTCCTGGCGGCCGTGATCGTGCTGCTGATTGCCTCGACGCTCCTGATCGCGAACACGATCCGGCTTTCCATCTTCTCGCGCCGGCGTGAGATCGAGGTGATGAAGCTCGTCGGCGCGACGAACTGGTTCGTGCGCGGGCCGTTCATGCTCGAGGGCCTCATCTGCGGCCTCGCCGGCTCGGTCGCGGCCGTGATCCTGCTGCTGATCGGCAAGGAGTTCGCACTGCCGGCGATCCTCGGCCGGATCGAGTCGTCCTCGGACGTCGAGGCGCTCGCCTTCTCGGTCAACGCGCTGATCCTGCTCGTTGTCGGGCTCGCCGTCGGCGCCGTCGGCTCGGGTCTCACGCTCCGCCGTTTCCTGCAGGTTTAGGCGTGGCCTCCCGCCGGGAGCACCGTGGCCGCCAGAAGCGGCCCAGTCGCACGCAGCGCCGCAAGCGCCGCGAAGCGCACGTTCGCGTTCCCGAGCCGGAGATCGTCCTCCCGTCCCGCCGCGTCGAGCCGGAGACGGTCGTCGCCCACGTCGGCCCCACGAACTCGGGCAAGACGCACTCCGCGCTCGAGTTCCTCGCCGAGCGGGGTCGCGGCGTCTTCGCGGCGCCGCTGCGAATGCTCGCGCAGGAAGCCCACCGGCGTCTGAGCGCCGAGCTCGGCGCCGATCAGGTCGGCCTCGTCACCGGCGAGGAGCGCGTCAACGAGCACGCCCCGATCATTTGCTGCACCGCCGAGATGGCACCGCTGCAGGGAGAAGTGCTGGTGCTGGACGAGGTGCAGTGGGCCGAGGACGCCGAACGCGGCTCCGCTTGGACGCGACTGCTGCTGGCGGGCGAGTACCGGCACATCCTCCTGCTCGGCGCCGTCGAGGCGCTGCCGCTGATCGAGAACGCGTTCCCGGACGCCGAGGTGCGCTTCTTCGAGCGCAAGGCGCCGCTCGACTGGACGGGCTCGGTCTCGTTTCAGAGCCTGAAGCCCGGCACGGTCGTCGTCGCGTTCAGCCGCCGCGCTGTGCTCGCTCTCGCGGGCGAGTTGAACCGGCGCCGGCCGGGGCAGGTGGCCGTCCTCTACGGCGCGATGCCGCTCGCCTCCCGCAGGCTCGAGATCGAGCGCTTCATGAGCGGCCAGGCGCATGTCTGCTGCGCCACCGACGTGCTCGGCCACGGCGTCAATCTCCCCTGCGAGACGCTGCTCTTCGCGGAGTCGCAGAAGTTCGACGGCGAGGAGCGGCGCGACCTGCATGCGTGGGAGATCGCGCAGATCGCCGGCCGCGCCGGCCGGTTCGGCCTGGTCGAGCGCGGCCACGTCGGCGTGCTGACCGGGATCGTCTGGGCGAACGCAGATCCCGGCCTGATCGAGTCGGCGCTGACGCCGCACGTGCAGCTTCCCGGCGGGCATCTCGGTTACCGCGTCGTCGATACCGCGCGGATCCGGCCACGGCTGGAGGATCTGGCGATCGAGTCGCCGCTGCAGCTGCCGGCGAGCCTGCGCGCCTGGCACACGGCGGCGCTGCGGCAGTGGGCCGGGGACGGCTGGCTCTCGGTCGAGTCGATCGGGCCGCTGCTCATTCGGCTCGACGCGGTGCAGCGCCGCCTGCGGGAGCGCGGCCGGACGCTCGCGCTCGAGCAGGTCTGGAAGCTCGTCAACGCGCCGGTCGACGAGGACAACGTCGAGCTGCTCGCGACGCTCGCGCTTGCCGTCGCGGGCGATCGCGCCCAGCGGCCGGTGCTCCAGTGGCTCCTCGACACGAGTCGGCTCCGCGACGCCTCGCTCGAGGATGCCGAGCAGGCTGCGCGTACCGCCAGCATCCTGCGCTGGTTCGCGCTCCAGTATCCGGACGTCGGCGGTGTCACGCTCGAGCGCGCCGCAGGGCTCGAGGAGGCGGCGTCGCGCCGCGTCAGCGAGAAGCTGGCGGCCGAGGTCCGCTCTCCGACGGTCGGCCGCTGCAAGTCGTGCGGCCAGAGCTGCGCGCCCTGGTTCGCGCTCTGCCAGCGCTGTTACGGCCGCCGGTAGTGACGCGCGACGGCGATCGTCGCCACGATCACGACCGCCGCGACCACGTTCGGCAGGATCAGCGCCCAGTTGCCGAGGGCGATCCCGTACGCGAGCCAGAGTAGGAAGCCGATGAAGAGGACGGTCGGGTAACCGAGCGAGAACCCGTGTGAGCTCCGGTGTTGCACCATCTTCCGGATCTGGAGGACGGGGGAGACCGCCATCGCGATGCCCCACGTCGCCGCTGCAAACGCGAGGGCGGTGACCACGCTCCCACGGTAGCGGGGGTGGTAGACAGCCGCTCGATCTGAGACGGTGGCACCGTCCCACAAGGAAAGGGGTTGCTCAATGGAAGCGAGGCATGTGACGCCGTTCGCGGGCGTGCTCAGCGTCGTGCTGTTCGTGATCTCTCTCTTCGTGATCGACTCCAACGCTCCGGACGACGACGCGGCCGGGCTGGAGATTGCGGCCTATCTCGCCGACAATCTCGGGCGGCTGGCAGTCGGTGTGATGCTCTGGGGCGTCGGGGTGATCGCGCTGATCTGGTTCCTGGACGGGCTGCGGACGCACATCGGCCGCGTCTCGGGGCAACTCGGCCGCCTGGCGTACGGGTTCGGCTTTGCGGCGGCGCTCTTCCTGCTCCTCAGCGTGATGCCGGATGTCGCCGGCGCCTTCGCCAACGACACGCTCGATCGCAATCTCGAGCCCGCAGCCGCCGAGGTCTACCACACGATCGGCGACAGCTTCTTCTTCGCCGCCGAGGTAATGCTCGCCGGCTTCTTCTTCGCAGTCGGGCTCGCGGCCGTCCAAGCTCGTGCCCTGCCCGCGTGGCTCGGTTGGATCTCGCTCGTCCTCGCCGTCCTGGCGCTGATTCCCCCGATCGGCTGGGCGGTCGTGGTCTTTGCGTTCCCGCTCTGGCTCCTGCTCGTCTCGGCGCTCCTTTGGCGCGGGACCCCAGCTCCGGCTGCACCGCCCGTCTGACGACCTGTGGTCGCCGGGCCGTCCCTACACTCCTGGGATGGCTCGGCCGACCGGCGTTAAGCAGATTGCGGAGAACCGCCGCGCGCGGCACGACTACCACCTGCTCGAGCGGTTCGAGGCCGGGATCGTGCTGACCGGCACGGAGGTCAAGTCGCTTCGCGACGGCAGGGTGACGCTGGCGCAGGCCTACGCGGACGTCCGCCCCGACGGCGTCTGGCTGATCGGCGCCGACGTCGCCGTCTACGACCAGGGCAACAGCGCCAATCACGAGCCCGGGCGTGACCGCAAGCTGTTGCTGCACCGCGGCGAGATCGACTCGCTGACCGCGAAGGTGCGCGAGAAGGGCCAGACGATCGTGCCGACGCGGCTCTACTTCAAGGACGGGAAGGTGAAGGTCGAGATCGCGCTCGCCCGCGGCAAGGAGAAGGGCGACAAGCGGCGCGACATCGCCGACCGGGACGCCAAGCGTCAGATCGACCGCGCGCTCAAGTCACGGCGATAGTCGAGCGGACGATCACGACGCCCGGCTCGACCACGTAGCCGTGCCGCTCGTTCAGCCGTCCGGATCGGCTCGTTCCGGGCCTCGTTCGAGGTCTGCAGCGACTCGTAGCCCTGCTCCTTCGCCCAGGCGATCTGGGTGCGCTTCAGCGCTGCCGCGATCCCCTGACCGCGGTACGCGCGCTTGACGCCGGTCAGGTCGTGGAAGGCCCGGTCGCTTCGCTCGGGCGCGAGTGAGAGCTTCGCGTAGCCGGCCACCTCGTCGCCGGCCAGCGCGACGAAGACGGCCCGCGGGTCGTCGCTCTCGCCCTGCATGTCGCGCGCCAGCCACTCCTCGAGCGTGCCGATGTCGCCCTCCTCCTCGCCGGGGATGTCCGGTACCGCCTCGCGAGCGACCTCGTACATGCCGGTCGCGAGCTCCGGCCGGTCTGCCCAGGTGACGATCTCGATTCCCTCCGGCAGCGCCGGCTCCGGAAGCTCGGCGGCGGTCAGGTCGAGGACGAGACGGGAGTTTCGCCCGGCCTCGTGATACCCGTGCGCGGCGGCCCAGGCGAGGCTGCCAGGGTCGTCCTCGGCGACCGGCCCCTCGAGCTCCGTGCAGTCGTGCTCGGCCGCCCAGCCCTCGAGCGCGTCCAGGAGGGCGATGCCGAACCCGGCCCCGCGCTCGTCGGGCGGGACGAAGGCGGCTCCGATCGCGCGGTGCGGCGGCGTGTGCCAGCCGACGAGCCCGTAGGCCGCCCCGAGCGTCTCGTCGTCGTGCTCGGCGAGGAGCCAGACCATGTCGTCGGCCTGGTTGCGCCAGTCGACGAAGCCCGAGACGGTCGCGTACTCGCGCGGCTGTGCTTCCAGGGCGATCCGCACGAGCTCGTCGAGCTCGTCCTCGCCGATCTCGCGAATCCGCGGCATCCGGCTACAATACGGTCACAACACATACGGGGGCGACCTGGTTTCGACGTGGTCGGTTCTCCGGTAGAGCTGCAAGCCGAGGTCCCCGGTCGGCCTCGTAAAACCACCGGGAAACGAACAAATGCGAAGAATGATCTCGCACTCGCTGCCTAGGTAACTAGGACTGGCGACGTCGCTCCTGGCTCGGCCCGAGGTCAGGAATGCGGCGCCAACGTTCGGGCTCGGCACCAAGGGAGAGCCAATCGCCCGCGGTGCGACGCTTCAGGATGGCTAGCCCGTCGGTAGGTCGTCTGGGAACCGGCCGCCGGGTGAAACGAAAGCCCAGACTACGCTTGTAGACGCTCTGTCCGGTGCGTCCGCGGACGCGGGTTCGATTCCCGCCGCCTCCACTCCGGACAGCTCCGCCTAACCGGCAGATATTGCAACGGCTAGTAGGCTTTCCGCATGAAGATCTTCAATCTCAACGCAGACGAGTGGGATCGCACGGAAGAGCGCGAGGGCTGGCGCTTCAAGGACGCCTGGGTCGGCGCACACACCAACGCCGAGCTGATCGGCGCGAGCATGTACGAGGTCGAGCCGGGTAACAAGCAGGGGCCATTTCACACCCACCACGCGAACGAGGAATGGGCGATCGTCCTCCGCGGCGAGCCGACGCTGCGCACGCACGAGGGCGAGCAGCAGCTGAGCCAGGGCGACGTCGTCGCGTTCCCGCGCGGCAAGGAGGGCGCGCACCAGATCCGCAACGACACCGACGCGCCCGTCCGCGTCCTCATGCTCTCCACGCTGATCGCGCCGGACATCGTCGAGTACCTCGACACCGGCAAGATCGGCGCGCGGAGCGTCGCCGGCGATCGGATCATCTTCGCTCGCCCGGGGCCCGAGCTCGAATATTGGGAGGACGAGGACTAGAGGCTTGATGTGAAAGGGCGGCGAGGCGGGGCGAAGGTCCGCGTTGTCGCTGTCGAAGAAGGGCTTTGGCTTCCGCCTGTGCCCCTCGCCGCATATTCAGCCTTCGGTCGGGGCGGGCGAGCCCACCGCCTGACGGCGGAAGGGCTCCACCCGTCCCGCCCACCGGCAGTTCGGTTGCGCGGCAGTCCAGGCCGAGCGCGGAGCATCGAGAAGCTCGTCGAGACTTACGTCCAGAGGCGCAGTCTCGGCATCCGCTGGCGCGACACCCAGCGCCTTAGCGAGTGCGCGGCGCCTACGTGCTGTTTGAACCCGTTCGATCAACCTCATGGTCTGAACCTCCCTCTTAATTCTCGTCACCGTGCCGGCCGCTCGTCCCTGCCCGAACACGGTGCCCCAGTACACCGACGCGGCCGTCTCGCTCCGCAAATCGTCGAGGGGCCTAGCCTCTCTCCACGTGAATCGTTGCTCGCTCTCGAACCGCAGCTTTCCCCACCGAGGACCACCGTTTTTGAGCTTTGTGTTCCGGCAGTAGACCCGTCCGATGATCTTCGTCCCTCTCTTGATGGCGACAGTGGTGTGGGGTGGAGGTCCCTGGAACTCCGCATACCACTGTCCGGGCCAGCGGGCAAAACGCAGGGCTTCGAGAACCTGCTGTGCCTCGCGTGGATCGCCGTACGTCACATCGACCGCCGCGTCGAGTCGAACGCAGACCGGATCCTCGGGAGGCAGAACCCCGACCATTGCCATGAACGCTTCGAGACGCTTGTAGCCGCTCTCGAATTCTGACGGCCGACACAAGTCGTCTTCGCCCTCGCGCCCGAGATGAGCTTGGACCTCGAGCCGCCGGATCAGTTCCGTCTTTCGGGGACGCACTGTGTAGCTGAGCATCACGTTCTGAGGTCCGAGCAGGTGTTCCCACTTTCCGAACCGATCCCGCTCCGCGTAGAGCTTCGTTCCCGGCTGTATCAGCGAACCTTGACCGGGCAACTCCTGAAGGCGGCTCACGACCCGCTGGGGTGTCGAGATGTCCCAGCGGAAGTACGTGTCGTGCCAGCCCATGCCAACGACTTCGGCCGAACTCATAGCTCGCCCTCGAAGTCGAGCTTGTGACGCGGCTCAGCGGCGAACTCCGAGAGCCATTCGCCGAGTAAGTCCGGGTCCCCCTCTGCTTCATCCGCGACCGGGCCGCGACGCGGGTTCGATTCCCGCCGCCTCCACCTTTGGCTCAACCAGGCGGTTCTTGGAGCCGGTCGATTGAAGCATTCAGTCGGTCGGCTCTTCGTCTCCCGCTGCGAGCGAGCAAGGCTTCTATCGCGGATTCACGGGCACTCGAATTCCGCAGAGCGAATCGACGATGATCAAGCCGTGCCAGTCAGACCTCTGAGCGACGTCCGAGCGATCGCTGCCACCGCGGCGGGGCTCCTGCTGGTGTCACTCGTGGCGCTGGCAAGCGGCGGGTCACCATGGCACGCCGGCGGCCGGCAGGACGTCCCGGTCGGCGTCGTCTCCGCGCTGGCCGCCGCCGCGGGCGCGCTCGTCGTCGGGTCGCTGCTCCTCGTCTGGGCGGGGACGCCCTCGGTGGAAAAGCGCCGGCAACGGAGGCGACGGCTCGGCTCGAGAGACCTCGAGGGGCTCGGGGGGTCGCTGTCCGCGGCCGGGAAGGCCGTTGCGATCGTCGGCGGAGCGATCGGCGCGTTCCTGCTGCTCACTCTGCCGTTCCTCGTTCCTGATGCGGCGACACCGCCCGGCGCGACGCCCGGGAACGCCGCGCGCGGCCAGGCGAGCGCGAGCACCTCGGCTCCGGCGGGACACACGACCTCGGTCTCGCTGGCGTGGCTCGTCGTCGGCTCGGCGGCGGCACTGCTCCTGGTCGCGCCGGCGGCAGTCGTCGTCCGTCGTCGGCGCGCGCGGCGCGCACGTCAGGCCGTGGTTCCCGATGCGGCGGCGAGGGTCGGCTCCGGCCTCAGGCGGTCGCTCGCTGACCTGGAGTCCGAGCGAGATCCGCGGCTTGCCGTCCAGCGCGCCTACGCGCGCATGGAGGAGTCGCTCGGCGCGATCGAGCTCTCGCGTGCGCCGGACGAGACCCCGGCCGAGTTCACGGCCCGCGTCCTTCGAGTGCTCGGCGCGAGCGCTGCAGCAGCGTCCGACCTCACCGGCCTCTTCGAGATCGCCCGCTTCAGCGAGCACCCGATGGACGAGGACGACCGCAGGCGCGCGATCGCGTCGGTGCGGCGGGTCGAGGCGGAGGTCGCGCCGCGGTGACCGCCCGCCGCGCGCTGCTCGTCGTCACCGCCGGCTGTGTCGCGGCGACCGCCTTGGGTCTCGTCTTCGGGCAGGGCAGCACGGTCGCGCTCGCCTCCGCGCTGGCTTTCGCCACCGCGCTCGCCGCCGCGGCCGCGCTGCAGCTTCGACCCGAGCGGAGGCAACAGCCACCGTTGCGTGCGCGCGACGACGAAATGCCGTTACGGCTGCGCCAGATCGCGGACGATCTGCGGGCGAGCGAGCAATCGGAGGTCGGCGTCGACCGGTCGCTCCGACCCCTGCTCGTCCCGATTGTTGCCGCACGCCTCGGCCGCCGCGGCGTCGACATGGCGCTCGCGCCACGGCGCGCGCAGGAGCTGCTCGGCGACGTGCTGTGGGACATTGTCCGTCCCGACCGTCCGTCGGCCGCGTACCGCGTCGGCCGGGGTCTCGCCGGCAACGACCTGCGAACGGCGATCGAGCGGCTGGAGCAGCTGTGACCGACGAGGCGAAGGCAGGCGTCGCCGTCCAGGAGCTGGCGACCGCGGTGGTCGACGCCGTCGAGCAGGCGATCATCGGCAAGCGAGAGGCGGTGGAGATGGTGCTGTTCGCCCTGCTCGCCGACGGCCACGTGCTGATCGAGGATCTCCCAGGGCTGGGCAAGACCCTGCTCGCCCGCTCCTTCGCGCAGGTGTGCGCGATGGACTTCGCCCGGATCCAGTTCACCCCGGACCTGATCCCGAGCGACATCACAGGCGCCTCGATCTACGACCGCTCCAGCGGCAGCTTCACGTTCGAGCCCGGGCCGATCTTCACGAACATCCTGCTCGCCGACGAGATCAACCGCGCGCCGGGCAAGACGCAGGCCGCGTTGCTCGAGGCGATGGAAGAACGGCAAGTAACCCTCGAGAACACGACGCGGCAGCTCGAGTCCCCTTTTCTCGTCCTCGCGACGCAGAACCCGATCGAATACGAGGGGACGTATCCGCTGCCGGAGGCGCAGCTCGACCGTTTTCTCGTCCGCATCGCGATCGGCTACCCGTCGGAGGACGCGGAGCGCGACATCCTCCTCGAACGCGCACGTCGACGGCGCGAGCAGATCGAGCTCGAGCCCGTCTGCGACCAGCAGGCGCTGCGGGCGATGCAGGCGGCGGTCGAGGCGGTGCACGTCGCCCCGCCGCTTGCCGAGTACGCGGTCGCGATCGCGCGCGCGACGAGGGAATCGCCGCAGCTGGCCGTCGGGGCCTCGCCGAGGGGCTCGCTCGCGCTGATGAAGCTGGCCCGCGCCCGCGCCGCGTATCTCGGCCGCGACTTCGTCACGCCGGACGACATCAAGGCGGTGTCGGTCCCCGCCCTCGCGCACAGGCTCACGCTGGCGCCGGAGCTCTGGGTGCAGCGGATCGATCCGGCCGAAGCGGTGCGGGCGGCCGTCGCGTCGGTTCCGGTGCCGGTCCTGGACGAATCGTCGTGACGTTCGAGCAGCGCGCCGTCGTCTGGTTCGTCGTCGCTTCGGCCGGGCTCCTCGCCGGCCTCGCGACCGCGCAGCCGGCGCTGGTCGCGGTCGGAGCCGGTTTCCTGGTTCCGCTGCTCTTCGGGCTCGCGGCGCGACCGCCTCGGCTGCCCGAAGCGACCGTCCGGGTCTCGGCCGATCGCGTGATCGAGGGCGGGCGGGTCGAGCTCGAGCTGACGCTTGCCGCGTCGGACGCATGCCCCTGGCTCGACGTCGAGCTGCGGCTGCCGGAGCGCCTCGATCGGGACGGAGGGCCAACGCGGCGCGTGCTCGCGCTCCATGCGGGCGAGACGCGGACGCTCGAGTACTCGATCAACTGCCCTCGCTGGGGCGCCTTCCGCATTGATTCGATCCGGCTCTCGGCGCGCGATCAGCTTCACCTCCGTCGCGCGGAGCTCGTCGTCGAGCCGGCCACGACGCTGCGGGTCTACCCGTCGGTCGAGAGGCTGCGACGGCTCGCCGGGCCGCGGGCGACACGCCCGGTGACCGGCAGCCGTCCGGCCGCGGTCGCCGGCGAAGGCATCGAGTTCGCCGAGCTCCGGTTCCTCGCCCCCGGCGAGCGCGCCCGGAGGGTCAACTGGCGTGCGACCGCCGCCCGCGGCCGGCTGCTCGTCAACGATCGGCTTCCCGAGCGGAGCTCCGACGTCGTCATCTTCCTCGACGCGCTCGGAGCCACCGCGACGAGCGCGTCGAGCACGCTCGACCACGCCGTGCGCGCGGCCGCCTCGCTGAGCGAGGCCTATCTCCGCCAGCGCGACCGCGTCGGGCTCCTCCGCTTCGGCGGCGACGTCGAGTGGATCATCCCCGGCTCGGGCCTGCGCCAGCAGTATCGGATCGCGGACGCCTTGCTCGAGAGCGAGGTCGCGCGAACGCACCGCTGGCGCGACACGAGCCTCATCCCGCGCCGGATCCTCCCGCCCCAGTCGCTGATCGTCGCGCTGACGCCGCTGCTCGACTGGCGCGTCGCGCGCGCGCTCCTCCATCTCCGCCGCCGCGGCTACCAGGTCTCGATCGTCGAGGTCGATCCGCTTCCGTACCTCGCCGACGCCGAGGCCGTCGCCGGGCCGATCGCCTGGCGAACCTGGTTACTCGAGCGGGACGCCGTCCGAACGCGGCTCGCCGGCGCGGGGATCGCGCTCGCCTCGTGGGGATCGGACGAGCCGATCGCCGCTCCCGTCCAAGTGCTCGCCGCGGCACGATGAGCGGGAGGCGATTTCGGTGCGCCGCCGCAGCTGCGGCGCTCGGCCTCGGCGCCGTCCTCGGTGGGCTCGCGGTTCTCTATGGCGAAAACGTCCCCGTTTGGAGCATTCCGCTCCTCGCCGCCGCCGTCCTCATCCTGTGCGAGCTCGTCTCTCTTTCCCGCGGCCCGGCGCCGGATGCGGCGGTCGAGCGACCGGCCGTCACCGCCGTCCTGATGGGGCGCCTGCTCGTCGCTGCGCTGCTCGCGTTCGCCGGCGCGACCGTCGCCCTCCTGGCGGCCGCCGTCCCCGCCCGACACGGCCTCGCCCCCGGGCTCCTCGGCGTCGCAGCCGCGGCGGCGCTGTTCCTCCTCGTCGCGGCGGTCGCGCGGCGGGGCGGCGAGGCTGGGATTCCCGGCTGATGAGAGGTGGGAACGTTTCGCGGGTTCGATTCCCGCCGTCTCCATTTTTCCTCCGGTCAGTACGATTCGTTCGAAGTGCGAAGACGTACCGCGGCCGTCACCGCAACCGGAACCGCGAGCCGGCATGTCTCGACCGGCGAGCTGCCGCGGTCAGAGCTGGTTCGGGCTCTGGTCGACGAGGTGCACGAGCGCTTCGCCCAGGTGGCGGACGGAACCGTCTCGGAGGTCTACCCGGCGCTGGCGCGGGTGCCCGCGGAGCTCTTCGGCGTCTGCGTCGTCAACACCACGGCGAGACGGCAGTGGCGGGTGACGTGGACGTCGCGTTCACGATCATGAGCGTCGCGAAGCCGTTCGTCTTCGCGCTCGTGTGCGAGGCAATCGGGGCGGACGACGCGCGGCGTCAGCTGGGGGTGAACAGCACCGGGTTGCCGTTCAACTCGGTCGAGGCGATCGAGCGCTCCGGCGACGGCCGGACGAACCCGATGGTGAATCCGGGCGCGATCGCGACGACCAGCCGCGTGCCCGGAGCGGACGCCGGCGAGCGGTGGCGCTCGGTCTGCGACGGCCTCTCGCGCTTCGCCGGGCGGCCGCTCGCGCTCGATACCGAGGTCTACGAGTCGGCCTCGGAGACGAATCACCGCAACCGGAGCATCGTCGGTCTCCTGCAGAGCTACGGCCGGCTCGCCTGCGACGCGGCGGAGGCGCTCGACCTCTATACGAGGCAGAGCTCCCTGAGCGTCACCGCCCTCGATCTTGCGGTGATGGGGGCGACGCTCGCGGGCGGCGGCGTCAACCCGGTGACGCACGAGCGCGTCGTCGACGCGGTCACCTGCCGCTACACGCTGGCTGTGATGGCGACCGCGGGGCTGTACGAGGCCTCCGGGGACTGGCTGTACGACGTCGGCTTGCCGGGCAAGAGCGGGATCGGCGGCGGCGTCATCACGGTCTCGCCCGGAAAGGGCGCCCTGGGCACGTTCGCGCCGCCGCTGGACGCGGCCGGCAACAGCGTCCGAGGCGTCCTCGCTGCCCGCTTTCTCGCGGAGCGGCTGGGAATGGACATCTTCGCGTCGAAACCGGTGACATGAAATGCCTCCTCACGGCGCTGACGGCGCTGCTCGCGCTTGCCGCGCCGGCCGTCGCGGCCGCCGATCTCGACGACGAGCGCGCGCTCGCGGAGCGGTACGCGCCGGTGGTGCGCCTCGTCGAGCAGGCCGAGGAGTGCGGTCCGGGTGAGCCGTTCGACCCGCTCGACGTCGACCTCCTCATGGATGACGCCGGCGTGGCGCTACGGGGGCCGTGGACGGCCTCCAACCTCGTCGAGATCGGACCCGAGGCCGACGACCTCGTCGGCCGCTTCTCGTATCACCTCGACTTTCCCGGCAACGCGCTTGACCCTGGTTGCGACTACGAGCGCTGGCAGCGCCACCTGGTCGAGGACGGCGAGCCGACGATCTACGCGCACGTCGCATCGGATTCAGGAAGTCCCGGCCGGGTTGCGCTCCAGTACTGGTTCTTCTACGTCTTCAACGAGTTCAACAACCTGCACGAAGGCGACTGGGAGATGGTGCAGCTCGTCTTCGAGGCCGACGACGCGGGGGAGGCGCTCGGTGAGAAGCCGGTCGAGATCGGCTACAGCTCGCACGAGGGTGCGGAGCGGGCCGACTGGGAGGACGAGAAGCTCGAGCTCGTCGACGGGACGCACCCCGTCGTCTACCCGGCGGCCGGCTCGCACGCGAACAAGTACACGGAGGCGCTCTACATCGGCAGCTCGGCCGAGGCCGGTGTCGGGTGCGACAACACCGTCGGCCCGCACGTCGAGCTCCGGCCTGCGGTCGAGACGATCCCGAGCGACGAGGATGCGGCTCGAGCCGCCTTCCCGTGGATCGCCTTCGAAGGACGCTGGGGCGAGTTCCAGCCCGCGTTCTTCAACGGGCCAACCGGCCCCAATCTGAAGACGCAGTGGACGGAGCCGATCACCTGGTCGGAGGACTGGCGCGCACGCAGCTACGCGGTGCCGACCGCCGGCGTCTTCGGGACGGACGCGACGGACTTCTTCTGTTCGGCGGTGGCGGCGGGGTCGCGCGGCCTGATCAAGCTCCTCCGCGAGCCCGGGCTGACACTGCTCGTCCTCGCAGGATTCCTCGCGCTTGCGATCTACCTTGCGACGCGGACCGCCTGGAGTCCCGCGATGCCGCTGCGGGTGGCACGCCGCAGGCGGTGGGGTCAGATCCTGTCCGCATCCGGACGGATGTACCTCTCGCGGGCTCGACTCTTCCTCGGTCTCGGCGTCCTCTTCATTCCGCTCTCGCTGCTGATCTCGTTCGTGCAGGCGCTCGTGGTCGGCGGCTTCGGGTTCGTCGGCGTCGAGACGACGGGGGAGTCGGCCGGGGCTCTCGCCTTGTTCCTGGTCGCGCTCGGCTTGACGCTGACGCTGCTCGGGCTCGGGCTCGTCCAGGCGGCGACGGCATGTGCGCTCGTCCAGCTCGACGCCGGCCGCTCGATCGGGCCGGTCGAGGCGTACCGGATTGCGCTCGGGAAGACCAGGCCGCTTCTGCGCGCGCTCGGGCTCGCGACGCTCGTGCTGATGGCGCTCGTCGCGACCGGCTTCCTGATCCCGGTTGCGATCTGGTTCGCCGTCCGCTGGTCGCTGCTCGCCCAGGCCGTCGAGCTCGAGGATTGCCGCGGACTCGCCGCCCTCCGCCGCAGTGCGGAGCTGGTCCGCGGCCGCTGGCTGCGTGTCGCCTCGCTCGTCGTGTTCAGCGCGGCGCTCGCCTTTGTCGTCGGGCCGTTTCTCGGTGCTCTGCTGATCTTCGTCACCGACGCGCCGCTGCCGCTCCTCAACGTCGTCGCCGGAGTCGTCTACGCCGTCGCGATGCCCTTCGTGGCGCTCGTCACCTCGTACGTCTACTTCGATTCCCGCGTCCGGCTCGAGCTCGAGCCCGCCGACGAGCCGCACGAGCTTCCCGCGGAGATCCAGCTCTCGGTCTGAGCGGACGCGAACCGGCCGTTACGAGGTGAGGTCGGGCGAGGGCGGTGCTGTGTCGCTTCGCTTTGCCGCCGAGCGCCGGCGCAGCGAACATCACGACCCCGGCGACAACGACCGCCGCGGCGAGCACGCCGAACGCGACCCATCCCCATTCAGTGCTCGTCAGCCCGTCCTCGTCTTCAGAGGCTGCGGCGGCGCCGGCAGCGGCCGCGGCGCCCGCGCTCACCCCGGTCGTCGTCGTCGTCGACAGTGAGCGTCTCGGTGACTGTCACTGGAGGCGTGGTCGTCGTGGCCGCCGGGGCGGTCTCGGTCAGCGTCACGGTCTCCGTCAAGGTTTCCGTCACGGCCGGTGCGGTCTCCGTTTCCGTCACCGTTTCAGTCACTGTCTCCGTCGCGGCGGGAGCGGCTTCCGTCAGGGTCGGCGGCGCTTCCGTCACTGTCAGCGTCTCGGTGACCGCGGGCCCTGCCTCGGTGAGCGTCACCGACTCGGTGACCGCGGGCACAGTCGGCAGCGAGCGCGTGATCGTCCCGGTCCCGATCGGCTCGCCTTCCCCACCGCACGAGCCGAGCGCAAGGGCGACGAGCAGCCCGAGCAGCGCCGCTCCCGAGAGCCGCGCCGCAACCCCGAGCCTTCCGGTTCCACCGGCCACCTCGCGATGATCATCCGCGTCTCAGCGCCTCGCATCACCCGTATCGGACGACCCGCACTGCGCGGGCTTGGTCGGAGCGGAACTAGGCCCGGATGCGGATCGCCAGCGCTCGGCGCCGGCCGCCCGAATCGACGGCGGTCAGCCTGACGAGGTAGGTGCGTCCGCGGATCAGCTGCTTCGTGCCGATGCGCGCGGTGAGGCGGTACGTCCCTGCACGCAAGATCGTGGCCACCGCGATTGTGCGGGCCTTCGTCGAGCGGGCTCCCGCGAGCGAGGTTCCGGCGAGCAGCTGGATCGAGCGGGTTGTGCGGAGCGGTGTCACCCGCACCTCCAGCTGGGCGGGGCCACCAACGGAGAACCTCGCGGACAGCGTGGCCACGCCACGGAGGCGCGTTACTCGCGCCGCGCTCGAAGCACGCAGTGCAGGCGCCTGCGCCGGTGTCGCGGCCGGGGTGGGGGCGGGCTCGACGACTGGTACGACACTCACCGGCTCCAGTGGCGGCTGGCCGAAGCCGGGGAGCGGCACGGCGCCCGTGTCGCCGCCCGAGGCCGGCGGTGGAGCCGGCGTTCCGGAGACGGTGACCGTCTGCGCGGCCGCGCTCTTGCCGGCGGCAGCCGCGGTGACGGTCGCCGAGCCGCTGGCGGTGTCGCGGAAGTAGAAGGTCGCCGTACTTGCGCCGGAAGCGATCGGCATCGCGAGCGTCGTCGTCCAGGGGCCGTCCGGGCTGGTCGAGAGCTCGCTCGTCGCCGACGACGACGAGAGCTGCCACCGGCACCGGCAACCCAGCCGTGTACGCGACGCCGGTGTTCGTCTGCAACTCGACCGTCACGGGCGCCGACGCCACCCCGGGCGAGATCGGTCTGCTCGGGCGTCGTGAACGCGAGCCGCGACGGCTTCCAGGCGCCGAAGGTGCGCCAGGCGGTGGTCGTGGCGGCGCCGTCGAGGCTGCGCGTGCACCAGGTCGTCCCGCACGCGCCGTCGACGGTGTCGGCCGAGTCTGCGATCGCGGCCGCGAGCCGAACGAGCAGCGCGTCGGTCTGCGCATTGAAGTCGCCGGTGGGCATGCCGGCGAGATTGCGCGGCGACCAGGCGAAGCCGAAGCGGCTGTTCCCGGCCGACCGGGCGGCGTAGACCTGGGCCGAGACGTAGTCCTGCATCAGCTCCGCGGTGACGTTCGTCCAGCCGAACGACGCGTCGTACTGCCAGGCCGCGTTCGCGAGCGGACTCGAGGTCGCCGCCAGGAAGTCCCGAGCCGCCTGCCCCGACGCGGGCGCAACGCCGGCGAGCGAGACCTGGTGCTGCAGATACTCGTTCAGCGCGTCACGACGCGCTTCTCGACTTGCGTCCGGAACGGCGTAGTTGCGGACGTCGCCGTAGAGCTCCTGCGACCAGTCGCTGGTGACGCGGCTCAGGTCGGTCCAGAACGGGGCGTCCTCGTACCAGTCCTGCAGCCGCGCCTGGTAGAGGGAGAGGTCGGCGGTCGACTGGCCGATGCCGGCGATGAAGACGGCGCCGCGCGCGTCGGGGAGGACGTCGCCGTCGTGCAGCCCGTTGAGGAAGGCTTGCATGTTCGCGCGCGCGTTGCCGACGCCCTGCCGCACCGCCGAGGAGAGCTCGTTCAGCGCCCACGTGTCGCCGGCGGAGACCTCGTAACCGCTCGCCGTCATGCGCCGCCGCGCCTCGACGCCGGCCGCGTACCAGGAGTTGCCGGTCGTCGCGACCCAGCCGGTCCACCCGGTGACGCTGATCTCCGCCAGTGCGTGGAAGGCCGGGCCGAGCGCACGGATCCGCCATGCCTGATCGGACCGCGGTTGCGTCTTGTCGGCCGCCAGCGGTGGCACGGAGATGTAGTACTGGGCGCAGGGTGATGCGTTCGCCGCCAGCTTCGTGGCCAGTCGCAGCCAGTCCGTCGGCGCGTAGAAGACGGCACGCAGTGACCGGCAGTCGGCTGCGACCGCGAAAGAATGACGTTGCTGGACGAGCGAGCTCCAGAGCCGAGCCGTGGCCGCCGGCGTCAGCGACGGGACCGGCTGCAACGCGGGCGAGCCGCGGTGCGCGGCGGCCGGTGCCGGCGCGACCATCACCAAAGCGGCGGCGACGCCGCCGGCCAGCATCAGCATGTCTCCGCACCACGCTCAACCCATCGACCCCTTCCCCTCTGGAGCGCGCTCAGAGTAGCCGCGTCCTGCGCGAGCTGCGACGACCGGTCCGGCAGGCGTCGCGGCGGCTGACAACACGCACGGCCGGTTGAATAGCGCCCGCAGCAGTGGATAGTGTAGCTTCGGAACGAGAACGCTCCGCTCCCGCCGACCACGGAGGCCAAGGAAATGCTCGTCGCCGACTACACGTTCCTTGACTTCTTCTGGTCGATGATCGTGTTCTTCGTCTGGGTGATGTGGTTCTCGCTCCTCTTCACGATCTGGAACGACATCTTCCGGCGCGACGACATCTCCGGCGGACGCAAGACGCTCTGGCTCGTCTTCACGATCGTGCTCCCGTTCCTCGGAGTGTTCGTCTATTTGATCGCGGAGAACGACGGAATGACGAAACGGACGATCGCGCGGAGCAGAAAGGAGCGCTCCCAGCTCGACGAGTACGTGCGCGAGACGGCTGGAAGCGGGGGAAGCGCGGCGGCCGAGATCGAGCGAGGGAAGGGCCTGCTCGACCGCGGCGTGATCACACAAGAGGAGTTCGACGTCCTGAAGACCAACGCACTCGCCTAGACTCGGCGCGAGGAGACACGACTATGGCGACCGAGACATCAGTGGTGACAGGGCTCGAGCCCCGCTCGTTCTGGGGGCATTTCGAGACGCTGACGAAGGTCCCACGGCCTTCGCGTCACGAGGAACCGGTGATCGAGCACGTGCGTGCGTGGGCCGACCAGCTCGGGTTCGAGGTGAAGCAGGATGCCGGGCGGAACCTGGTCATCCGTGTTCCGGCCACGCCAGGCCGCGAGCAGGCTCCCGTCGTGACGCTGCAAGGTCATCTCGACATGGTGTGCGAGCGCGACGCGTCGAGCCCGAACGACCCGGCCGAGGGGCGGATCGCCCTGGTGCGCGACGGCGACTGGCTGACCGCGGACGGCACCACGCTCGGGGCGGACGACGGCGTCGCGATCGCGGCCATGATGGCGCTCGTCGAGGACGAGTCCCTGCCCCACGGACCGCTCGAGCTGCTGATGACCGTCGCCGAGGAAGTCGGGCTCGAGGGTGCCAACGCGCTCGACCCGGCGCTCGTCACAGGCTCGATCCTCGTCAATCTCGACAGCGAGGAAGACGGGCGGCTGACGGTGGGGTGCGCCGGCAGCACCGACACGTGGATCCGGATCGAGGCTTCTCGCGCGCCTGCCGCCGACGGCGCCGCCACGATGTCGGTCACCGTGAGCGGCGGCAGTGGCGGCCACTCGGGCACGGGCATCGCGCTCGGCAAGTCGAACGCGATCAAGGTGCTCGGACGCGCGCTCCGCGAGACGCTCGCGACGGTGCCGTTCCGGCTCGTGTCGCTCTCGGGCGGTAAGAGCCGCAACGCGATCCCGCGCGATGCGATCGCGATCTGCTCCGTCCCGGCGGGTCGCGAGCAGGAGTTCAAGGCCGCGGTAGCCGCCGCCGCCGTGACGATTCAGGATGCGTTCGCAAAGACCGACGGAGACGTCTCGGCGGCCGTGGACGACGCCGACGCCGCCGCCGATCCCTGGACGGACGAGAGCACCGCAGCGCTGCTCGACGCGATCGCGCTCGTGCCGACCGGCCCGCTCGCGCTGAGCCCGGACTTCGACGATCTCGTCGAGACGTCGACCTCGCTCGGAGAGGCCTTGACGGAGGGTGACGAGCTGACGCTGCACAGCCTCTCGCGCTCGTCGAACGACTCCGCGCTCCCGGAGGTGATCGCGACGCTCGATGCGGTGGCCCGGCTCGGCGGCGGCAAGCTCGAGGTCAAGAAGAACTACGGGGGCTGGCGCCCCGACCTCGACTCGAAGGCCCTCGCCGCGGCGCGCGTGGCGTACGAGCGCGAGCTCGGAGAGCCGCCGATCATCACAGCGGTCCACGCAGGCCTCGAAACCGCCGTGATCGGCACGAAGGTGCCCGGCCTCGACATGCTCTCGTTCGGGCCGCAGATCGAGTTCCCGCACTCGCCGGACGAGCGGGTCAGCATTCCCACGGTCGAGCGCTTCTGGAAGCTGCTCGTCGCCGTCCTGGACGAGCTGTCGAGGCCGGCGAAGTAGTGCGCGGGCCGCTCCCCTGGCTCCTCGCCGCCGTAGGCATCGTCGCGGTGATCGTCGTCGCCGCGCTGATCGGCGACCGCGACCGGAGCGACGAGACGGTTCCGGCCGGGGAGTGGGCGCAGAGCGTCTGCGGCACGATCGCGGTCTGGCGCGGCGAGCTCGAGTCGATCGTCGAGGACATTCGGACGCCGACCTCGGAGAGCACGGCGGGCGGTGAGGAGCCGCAGTCGGAGACGCCCCAGGGCCGCACCGGCTTCCTACGCAAGGGTGTCGAGCGCGGCGTGCAGGCGGCCGAGACGTTGGTCGAGGGGATCGACAACGCCGGCATCCCCGACTCGGAGCAGGGCGAGGAGGCCGCCGGGATCGTCTCCGACTGGACGGAATCCGCCCTGAACGGCCTCGAGGAGGCGGAAGACTCGCTCGACGACGAGGCAGACTCGCTCGAGGAGTCGCTCGAGCAATTCGCAGAGGCGGCACGCGCGATCGGTGGGGCTCTCACGGGCGGCACGAAGGCGATCGCTGACCTCGCCCAGGCCGACCCCGAGCTCGCCCGCACAGTCCTCGACACGAGTGCCTGCCAGCAGCTCAGAGCGGAGGGGACGGAATGAGCACGTCCGACTGGATCCTGATCGCCCTCGAGGGGCTCGTCGTCATCGGCTTCATCGCCCTCGGCGTGCGGTCCGGCGGGATCGGCCTCGGTCTCTGGGGCGGCGTCGGCACGCTCGTGCTCGTTTTCGGCTTCGGCCTCGCGCCGGGCGAGCCGCCGATCAGCGCCATGCTGATCATCGTCGCCGTGATCGCTGCCTCGGCGGCGATGCAGGCCGCCGGCGGGATCGACTACATGGTCCTGATCGCGAGCAAGGCGCTGCGGGCGCGCCCGAAGATGCTCAACTTCGCCGCGCCTTACGTCTCCTGGCTGCTCACGATCCTGACCGGGACGGGCAACACGTTCTTCTCCCTGATCCCGGTGATCAACGAGCTCGCCTACGCGAACAAGATCAGGCCCGAGCGGGCGCTCGCCGGCTCGGCCGTCGCCTCGACGTTCGGGATCACGGCAAGCCCGGTCGCCGCCGCGATGGCGACGATGCTGCCGCTCGTCGAGGTCTACGGCTACGACATCGTCGACGTGATGCTGATCACGATCCCGGCCAGCATCGTCGGCATCTTCGCGATGGCGCTCGTGATGAACACGCACGGCAAGGACCTCGACGACGACCAGGAGTACCAGCGCCGCCTCGCCGCGAACGAGATCAAGCCTCCCGCCCCGGCCGGCGAGATCACGCTGCTCCCGTTCGCGAAGCGCAGCGTCGCCATCTTCCTTACCGCCGTCGGCGCGATCTGCGTGTTCGGCGTCTTCGAGGGACTCCGGCCGACGGTTCCCGCCGAGGGCGGCGGTGTCGAGCCGCTCTCCGTGACGCCGATCATCCAGATGTTCATGCTCACTGCAGCGGCGCTGATCCTGATCCTGGCCCACGTGCAGGCGAGCGACATCCCCAATCAGCAGATCTTCAGGTCGGGCATGGTCGCGATGATCGCCCTCTTCGGGATCGCCTGGATGGCGGACACCTTCATCGCCAACAACGAGGACGCCATCGTCACCGCGCTCGGGGGCCTGGCCGAGAACTGGCCGTTCACGATCGCGCTGGCGATCTTCCTCGTCGCGGCCTTAACGACGAGCCAATCGGCCGCGACGCGGACGATGATCCCGCTCGGCCTCGCGCTCGGGATCGGCGCGGGCTACATGATCGCGTTCTGGACCGCCGTGGCCGGCGTCCTCTTCTTCCCCGCCAACGGCACCCAGATCGCCGCCGCCGAGGCCGATGAGACCGGCTCGACGACGCTGGGCAAGCGCGTCATCGACCACTCCTTCCAGCTTCCGCTCCAGATCGCGTGGGTGGTGACGGCGCTCGTCGGCTGTCTGATCGTCTACCTCTTCTTCGGCGACCAGACTCCGGCTCCGCCGGTTCCGACCACGACCGGCGCAACGACGACCGCTCCGTAGCATGAGCGTCCGAGGCGCTGCCTTCCTCGGGATCGGCGCGATGGTGGGCGCCGGCATCTTCGCGCTGCTCGGCGAGGCCGGGGCCGTTGCAGGCTCCGCCGTCTGGCTCTCGTTCCTCCTCGCCGGGATCGTCTCCGCGCTGCTCGGCTACACCGTCGTCAAGATGGGCGTGCGCTTCCCGTCGTCGGGCGGGATCATTGCGTACCTGATCGAAGGGTTCGGCAACGGACGCCTGGTCGGGATCGCCTCCTGGCTGGGCTACTTCGCGGCGATCGTGATCGTCTGCTCGATGGTCGCGGTCTCGTTCGGGAGCTACGCGACGTCCCTCTTCATCGGGGAGAACGCGGCGGCTGGCTGGGACAACCTGTTCACGACGTTGATCGTGCTGGCGATGGCGGGAATCAACATCGTCGGCTCGAAGATCGTCGACCGCGCCCAGTCGCTGATCGTCGTCCTCCTGCTCGCCGTCTTCGCCGTCTTCATCGCCGTCACCCTGGCGGACATCGACCTCGAACTGCTTGCGTTCAGCGGCTACCCGCCGTTCAACGACATCATCGCGAGCGTCGCCCTCACCTTCTTCGCCTACCTCGGCTTCAGCGTGATCACGTTTGCGGCCGGCGACCTCCGTGACCCAGCCCGAGAGCTGCCGAAGGCGATGTACGGCGCACTCGGCGTGACGACCGTGCTGTACGTCTTGATTGCGCTCGGCGTCTTCGGCACGCTCACCGTCCCGGAGGTGATCGGCTATGGCGAGACGGCGATCGCCGAGGCCGCGCGGCCGACGCTCGGGGACGCCGGCTTCACGATGATGGCAATCGCCGCCCTGCTCGCGACCTCGTCGTCGGTGAACGCGACCCTCTACGCCTCGGGCGGCCTGACGAAGATGCTCGCGGGTGCGGGCCAGTTCCCGCCGTTCTTCGGGCGCGGCTCGCGGCTCGGCGCGAACGCGGGAATGCTGATCACGGCTGCGATCGTGCTCGTCGTCAGCAATCTCGTCGACCTTTCCGCGATCGCCTCGGTCGGGAGCGCGTGCTCGCTCGTGATCTTCCTGCTCGTGGGCGTCGCCGCGTACCGGCGCCGAGCGGACACGGGCGCGAACGCCGCGATCGTGCTTGCCGGGATCGCGGCGACGGCCGTCGTCCTCGCCTTCTTCGCGGTCGACACGCTGCGCAACTCTCCCGAGACGTTCGTCGCGATCGTGGCGATCACCGTGCTCGCAGTCGTGCTCGACACGATCTGGAAGCGGAGCCGCGGCGACCTGGCCGAACCCGATGCCACGGCGGCCTAGGTGGCCGAAGAACCGCGTGCGCTGCAGACGGCGCCCGGAAACGAGCTCCTGCTCTTCCTCGCCGATCTCGGCGCGGCGCTGAGCGCGATCGGCGAGACCGTCGATGCGGTCGAGCTGCGCCTCGCCGTGATCGCTCACGCCTACGGCCTCGAGGATGCGCGGTTCAGCGTCTTCCCGACCTCACTCTTCCTGACGCTCGGGCGCGGCGAAGCCGCGACGATCGAGCCCACGAAGCGGCTGTCGGCGACCCCGCGCCTCGACCAGATCGCAGCGGTTCATCGCCTCGCGGAGGAGGCGGAGCTGGGCGCGATCGCTCCCGGAGCCGGGATCGCCCGGCTCGAGGAGATCCGGGCCACCGGCAGCCGCTATGGGCCGCTCGCGAGCGTGCTCGGCTACACGACGCTGACGATCGGGATCGCGCTGATCCTGCGACCGGCGCCCCGCGACGTCGCCGCCGCCGCGATGCTCGGCACGCTCGTCGGCGTCCTGCGGCTGCTCGCGCGCGGCCGGCGCTCGCTCGAGGTGCTGATGCCCTTCCTCGCCGCCTTCGCCGTTGCCCTGCTGACTGCGCTCGCCGTCAAGCACGACGTCACCGACCCGGGCCTGCGGGCGATGATCGCCGCGCTCGTCGTCTTCATCCCCGGCGTCGCCCTGACCACCGCCGTGCTCGAGCTGACCGAGGGTCAGATGATCTCCGGCGCGAGCCGGCTCGTCTGGGCGACTACCCAGCTCGGCCTGATCGCCTTCGGCATCGTCGCCGGCGTCAGCGCCGCCGGAGTGCCCCCGGAGCGCGCCTTCTCCAGCTCCGACGCGCTCCTCGGGGGCTGGGCGCCGTGGCTCGGCGTTCTGGTCTTCGCCGTCGGCGTCACGGTCGCCAACTCGACGCCACCCGGCGCGCTGTTGTCGCTGCTTGTCGTGCTCTACGCCGCGTGGACCGGCCAGGTGCTCGGCAACGCCCTGTTCGGTGCCTACTCGAGCGGCTTCGTCGGAGCCGTCGTGATGACGTTCGTCGCGTACCAGCTCGCCCGGCTTCGATCGACGATGCCGGTATACGCGATGTTCCTCCCAGGCTTCTGGCTACTCGTCCCCGGCTCGCTCGGGCTGATCGGGCTGACGACCTTCCTCGCCTTCCCCGAATCCGCCTCTGGTGCCGACGTCTTCGCGGTGATCGGAGCGATCGCCGCGGTCGCGCTCGGCGTCCTCTGCGGCGTCGAGGTGCATCGCTGGCTCCTCGGTGCGGAGCGGCAGGCCCAGGCCGTCAGACGACGCGTTCGGACGCCCGGTGCCTGAGTCCCGCACGCGCCAGCTCCACGGCCTGGACACCTGCGGCGGCCGTCAAGGCGACGCTCCCCGCAAGCACGAGAATCAGTCCGGGACGGGCGGAAGCGCCGATCGTCGCGCGCGCGTCCAGCCAGTTCTCCAACGCCGTCCAGCCGATCACGATCCCACTGCCGAGCACGCCGAACACGCCCGGCCACGAACCGAGCATCCGGATCCACAGCAGCGTGAGCCCGGCCATGATGACGGCCAGCCAGCCGTTGTTCGGCCCCTGCGTCCCGTCGAGCCTCACCGGCCCATCGACGAACCACGTGACGAAAACGCCGAGCAGGACAGCGGCGACCGCGATCCTGCACACGAGCCGCCGCTTCGCGCCGCGATCGCCACGCGGGTTAGGGTCACCCATGCTTGACGACGCTACCACTGGTGCACGGCGCCCTCGGGGACGCCGCGGTGCCGCGATCGCCGGACTCGCGCTCGCCGCCCTGTTCGTCGTTCTGTACCGGCAGGTGCTCGGAATCACCCAGCGCCCGAGCTGGCCGCCGGCGGCCGATGCGGTCACCTCGGCGGGAGCACAGGCGGCGACCGAGGCATTCGTCGCGCGCGACGGCACGCGTCCCCACGATGCGGCGCTGTCGTTCGCGTGGTCGACAGCCGCGACGATCGAGCCGTTGGTCGAGGGCGTCAACTTCTTCCCGCGGATCTTCGCGGATGTGGAGGCGGCGCAATCGTCGGTGCACATCCTCATGTTCGGCTGGCGTGAGGGCACGGTCGGCATGGACATGGCCGCGCTCCTCCGGCGCAAGCTGGATGAGGGCGTCGAGGTGCGAGTGATCGTGGACGGCTTCGGCTCGCGTCCGTACAAGGAGGCGCGCGAGATGTTCACGGGCCTCGCCGAGGCAGGCGCAGAGATCGTCGTCAACGACGTCTTCCCGCTCGACCGCGACGGTCTCTTCCCGGACGGCCAGCGGATCGACTGGCGCCAGGACGAGATCGGCCGCGCCGACCATCGCAAGCTCTACGTGATCGACGGCGCCGTCGCCTGGACCGGCGGGGCGGGCATCGAGGATCACTTCCAGGACGGCGGCTTCCACGACGTGATGGTGCGGGTCACCGGTGCCGTCGTCCGGCAGGCACAGGCGGCGTTCCTGACGAGCTTCCGCGGGCACGGCGGCCCGCTCGAGGCCGACCTCTCCGCTCTCTTCCCCGAGCCTGGCGACGGAGGCTCGATCCCGATCGCGCTCGCGCAGGTGATTCCCGGCGGCCACGTCGCAGCCTCGCAGGCGATCCGTGAGCAGATCGACGGGGCGCGGCGGCGGCTCGACCTGATGAACCCGTACGTCACCGACGCCGACATGATCGGCCGGATCGTCGCCGCGGCGCGGCGCGGCGTCGCGGTTCGCCTTGTCGTCTCACAGACGTCGAACAACGCGCAGGCCACGGCCGCGCTCAAGCAGTACTACGGCGAGCTCGCCGAGGCGGGAGTCGAGCTCTGGGAGCTGCCGGGCACGGTCGTGCACGCGAAGGTCGTGGTCGCCGACGACACCGTCAGCTTCGGCACGGTCAACCTCGACGCCTGGGCGCTCTACCGCAACAACGAGATCATGATGCTCTCGCGGAGCGCCGAAACGGCCGAGCTCCTCGAGGAGCGGTTGTTCGAGCCGGACATCGCGCGCTCGCAGCGCGGCGTGCCGCCGGAAGGCGCGCACGAGCGGTTCGAGAGCTGGTTCTGGAGTACGCTGGGGTCGTTCCTGTGAGCACGCCGGGAGGCCGCGGGGGTGCGGCGATGCTCGTGCTGCTCACGCTCGCCGCCGGGCAGTTCCTGATGACGCTCGACAGCTCGGTGATGAACGTCTCGATCGCAACGGTTGCGAAGGACGTGGGCACGACCGTAACCGGGATCCAGGGCGCGATCACCGCGTACACGCTCGTGATGGCGGCGCTGATGATCACCGGGGCGAAGGTGGGAGCGATCATCGGCCGGAAGCGCGCCTTCTCGATCGGCTGCGTCATCTACGGCGTCGGCTCCTTCACGACGTCGATCGCACAGAGCCTTCCGGTGCTGCTGTTCGGCTGGTCGTTCCTGGAGGGTGTCGGAGCAGCGCTGATCCTGCCCGCGATCGTCGCTCTTGTCGCAAGCAACTTCCCGGCCGAGAAGCGCCCGGCGGCCTATGGCCTCGTGGCGGCCGCCGGTGCTGTGGCGGTCGCGGTCGGCCCGCTCATCGGCGGCTTCTGCACGACGTACTTCTCGTGGCGCTGGGTCTTCGCCGGCGAGGTCGTGCTCGTGATCGCGATCCTGATCTTCGCGCGGCGGATCGAGGACGCGCCGGTGGAGGAGCCGCCGAAGCTCGACGTGGTGGGGGCCGTGCTCTCGGCACTGGGGCTCGGACTGCTCGTCTTCGGAGTGCTGCGCTCGGGCGAGTGGGGCTGGATCCAGCCCAAGGCCGACGGTCCCTCCTGGGCGGGCATCTCACCGACGTTCTGGTTGGTGCTCGCCGGCCTGCTCGTGATCTGGCTCTTCTTCCGCTGGCAGGCACGTCGGGAGTCGCGCGGTGAGGAGCCGCTCGTGCGCACGGCGATGCTTCGCAACCGGCAGCTGACCGGCGGCCTGACGATGTTCTTCTTCCAGTACCTCGTGCAGGCCGGGTACTTCTTCGTCGTGCCCCTCTTCCTCTCGGTCGCGCTCGGCTTGTCGGCCATCGACACCGGCGTGCGGATCCTGCCGCTCTCGGTCACGCTGCTCGTAGCTGCGATCGGGATCCCACGCTTCCTTCCGCACGTGTCGCCGCGCCTAGTCGTCCGCGTCGGACTGCTGTCGCTGCTTGCGGGGACGGTCGTCCTCCTCGCCGCGCTCGACCCCGATGCCGGGCCGGAGGTCGTGTTCGTGCCGATGCTGCTCGTCGGCCTCGGCATCGGCGCGCTTGCCTCGCAGCTCGGCGCCGTCACCGTCTCGGCGGTGCCGGACGACGAGAGCCCCGAGGTGGGCGGCGTCCAGAACACGATGACCAACCTCGGCGCCTCCCTCGGGACGGCGCTGGCCGGCTCGTTGCTGATCGCGTCGTTGACGTCGGCGTTCCTGACGAACATTCAGCAGAGCCCGGCGATCCCGGCGAGCGCGAAGGAGCAGGCGCAGGTCGAGCTCGCCGGAGGCGTGGCGTTCGTCTCGGACGCCGATCTCGAAGCCGCACTCGACGAAGCGGGCGCGGCGCCGGAGACCACGGAGGCTGCGCTGTCTGCGTACTCCGACGCCCGTCTCGACGGCCTCCGCTCCGCCCTTGCGATCCTGGCCGTGCTGGCCGTGCTCGCGCTGTTCCTGGCCCAGGGGATCCCCACGAGGCCGCCCGGGCGCGACGAGCAACGGGAGTAGCCGGGGTCACCGAGCTAGACGTTGGACTTGCCGACGCCGAAGCGCCAGCGAACATCCCGCACGCCCGAGTCCTCCAAGGGCGGCCGCGCATCCCGGGCGTGCGATTCGAACCAGTTGGCGTAGCGGTTCGCGAGGGGCGCCGCGGTCAGACCGTGAGCGAGAACGGAGAGCCCGATCACGACGTAGGTCGTGACGAGAATCAGGTCGTCGTGCGGCAGGCCGCCCTCCTCGATCACGAGGACCGCGAAGACGATCGACGCGAGCCCCCGCGGCCCGAACCAGCCCAGGAACGCCACGGTCGGTCTCCGCGCACCCGTCCCGATCATGGCGATCGCAACGGGGATCAGACGCACAACTGTCAGGCTGAGGACGGCGTAGAGGGCGACCGACCAGCTCACGTCTCCGAGCACGGGCCCGAGGAGCACGGCGCCGAAGACGATGAACGTCACGGCGTTGAGCACGTCTCCGAGCTCCTCGATCAGATACCCGACCTCACGGTGGCTCCGCTGCCGGAGCGCACCGAACACGAAGCCGCCGACGAACGCCGCGATGAAGCCGGAGCCGCCGAGCGGATCCGCGATCCCGAAGGCGAGGCCGGCGCCGGCCAACGGCACGACCTGGAGCCAGGAGCCAGCGACGTGCCCGTGCCGACCCGCGATCACGACGACGCCGGCGGCGACGATGCCCGCAATCCCTCCGGCCAAAAGCCCGTAGCCGATCTGCTCGGCGATAAGGCGAGCTGCGGCGCCGTCTCCGATCGCTCCGGACTCTGCCTGCGCGATCGCGAGCACGATGAAGAAGAGGGGCACGCAGATTCCGTCGTTGAGGCCGCTCTCGACGTTCAAACCTTGGCGAACGCGGCTCGGAAGCCTGGTGAGCGTGACGACCGCCTGGCCAAGGGCGGCGTCCGTCGGCGCGAGGATCACCGCGACGAGCAGCGCCTCGGCCCAGAGGAGCTGGGGAAACACGACGAGGGCGAGGACGAACCCGGCCACGAGCGTCAGGGGCAGGCCGATCCCGAGCAGGCGCAGCGGCACGGAGAGCTCGCCGCGGAGCGCGCGCACGTCGATCCGCGAAGCATCCGCGAACAAGATCAGCGCCAGTGTTGCCTCGGCGAGCAACTTGACCGTCTCTCCGCTCGGCGCGATGTCCACGAGCCCGAGGGCATCCGACCCGAGCAGCAGCCCTGCGGCGGTGAAGACCATCGCGCCGGTGATCGGCGTACCCTCGATCCGGCCGGAGATCGCCGCGAACGCGAGCAGAGTCAGCGCGACGACGGCGACCGCCCAGTGCACGACGAAACCCTAATCGCTTGTACGCGCGGCTGGACCGAGTTACGTTTGCCTCAAACCGGGGTCGCGTGAAGGAGGTAGCTGCGATGAAGCGCCACTCCCACGAGCCGGTCGCGCGCCGAGCACGGAATCGGGCGCTGCTCGTTCTCGGTGCATCGCTCTTGGTCGGGCTCTCACTGCTTGCCGCGATGGTCTCGTGGGCGCCCCCGGCCGGCGCCGTCCCACCCTTCACGGTGAACAGCGACAAGGACGAGCCCGACGCGAACCTCATGGACGGCAACTGCGTCTCCACGCCTTCCGGTGTCTGCACGTTGCGCGCGGCGATTCAGCAGGTCAACCAGCTCGGCAGCGGCCTCATCAACGTGCCGGCGGGCTTCTACGATCTCTCAGCCGCTCTCGGCGACCTCGACATCACGGCGAGCCCGACCATCAGCGGCGCCGGCTCGGGGAAGACGATCATCGACGGCAGCGGCGCGCGCGTCTTCGAGATCTACGCCGGCGCCTTCGCGTACATCGAGAAGGTCACGGTCCAGAACGGGAGGGGCGGCGTGAGCACTGCCTTTCCCGGGCACCTGCACGGGGGCGGGATCCACAACCATGGGACGCTGACGCTGGTGCGCAGTACGCTCAAGAACAACAACGTCAGCGGCCCCGCCGGCACGACTGTGAACAGCGGCGGCGGCATCACCAATGCCACGAACGGCGATCTGGTCATGTCGGACGTGACGATCACCGACAACGGTGGCCCGAGCACGGCCTCCGGAGGCGGCTTCGAGAACATTGCGTCCACCATCGGGACCGTCACCCACACCGCCTCGCTCGTCAACGTCACCATCAGCAACAACACGGCGACGTCGAGCGGCGGCGGGCTGACGGCAGGCCCCAACGTCCCGAAGCTCACGAACACGATCGTCGCCAACAACACCGGCGGCAACTGTGCGACCGGCACCGGCGGAGTCGTCGAAGGGGCCGGGAGCAGCAACAACCTCGACAGCGGCAACACGTGCGTCTTCACGGCGCCCGGCGATCTCGTCAACACGAATCCGCTGCTCGGCGCGACGGACGGCGACGACACACGGCCGCTGCTCGCCACCAGCCCCGCGATCGACGCGGGTAACTCGACGGCGGGGAACTGCCCCTCTCCGGACCAGCGTGGCGTCGCCCGTCCGCAGGACGGCAACGGAGTCGGCGGCGCGCAGTGCGACATGGGCGCCTACGAGTTCGCCGTCGATTCCGACGCCGACGGGGTTCCGAACGCGACGGACAACTGCCCCACCGTTGCGAATCCGGGCCAGGAGAACAACGACGGCGACGCCCTGGGCGACGCGTGCGATCCGGACGACGACAACGACACCGTCCCCGACACGACGGACAACTGCCCGCTGACGCCCAACCCGGGCCAGTCGGACCTGGACTTCGACGGGATCGGTGACGCCTGCGATCCGACGTTCACGTCCCGCAGGTGCGTGGTGATCGGAACCGGCATCTCCGGCTTCGGCGCGCAGCGGGCGCTCGGCGTCTCTGCCGACTCCCGGGCCCTGCCGCTCATCCTCGGCGGGGTCACCCACGCAGATCGCACCAATCTCCGAGGCAGCCTGACGTCGCTGAACAGAGTCAACGGCGTCGCGTGCCGCGGGAAGCGGGCGACGGTGACGGGACGGGGGAGCACGCCCTTCGGCAGCTTCGACTTCGTGCTCCAGGTGCACGACAACGGCTTCATGTTCGTGGCGGACACCTACCGGATCAGTTGGCCGGGCTACACGGCCGGCGGGAACATCGTGGGCGACCTCCTCGTCCGCGACCTCAATCCCTGAGGCGGTGTCGGGGAGAGCGGCACTGCCGCTCTCCCCGACGATCGCCCTTCAGACGTGGGCGAGCACCAAATCCAGCGGCCGCGGCACCTGGGTGAGGTCGAGCGCCTCGACGAGCAGCCGTGCGTACCGGATCTTCCGGCGGCCGCCACTGCCCATGAAGCGCCGAAGCTGCTCGTCGGTGGCGCGTCCCCGCCACGCAGCCTGCTTCTGCAAGGTGCGAAACGATCCGAGCTCGCCCTGGGCGTCGACGACCTCCTCCACGGCGTCGGTACCGAGCGCTCGGATCAACTCGTCCTCCAGGTCGACGACGCAGACGTAGAAACCCAGCCGTTCCATCTCCTCCCGAGTGAGGTCGGACCCGAGGCCGGCACGCTCGAGTCCGCGCCGGAAGTCTCGCTCCTCGCCGACATCGCAGAGACCCGCCAGCCGGAGGTCGCTGCCTTCGGGACCGAATCGCGTCAGGAACCTTCCGATCGACTGCGCGCCGCCGATCGAGACGATCGAGACGCCCTCGGCGTCGAGATCCCGACCACGGCGCTCGGCGAGCGCTTCGAGCGCACGCTGATCGCTCGTCCCCTCGACGAGCACGACGGCGCGCGCTTCGACGCCTGCGAGGTGGTCAGGCAACGGCGTTCGGTGGCGGCCGGTTGAGAATCAACACGTTCCTGAGCGCGTCGACTGCGAGCATGCCCATTGCTTCTCGGGTGCTCCGCGTCGCGCTGGCGATGTGTGGCGTGAGCACGACCTGCTCCATCGAGAGCAGTGCGTCGCTCACAGCCGGCTCGAATTCGAAGACGTCCAGCGCAGCTCCGGCGATCACCCTGCGAGAGAGCGCATCGAGGAGCGCACGCTCCTCGACGATCGGTCCCCGGGCGGTGTTGACGAGGAACGCCGTGGGTTTCATCGTCGCCAGGGCCCGGTCGTCGATCAGGTGATGTGTCTGCGGCGTCAGCGGGCAGTGGAGGCTGACGACGTCGGCGCTCGCCAGCAGCTCGTCCAGCGGATCGTCGCGGCCGGCGAAGATCGCGCGAGCGCCGAATGCTTCCGCGAGGCGCGCCGTCTCCCGGCCGATCCGGCCGGGACCGACGATCCCGACCGTCTTGCCCTCGAGCCCTTCGCCGAGCATGAACTCGAGCGAGAACGACCAGGGAGAGCGAGCCCTGACGAACCGGTCTCCCTCGACGACCCTGCGCAGGAGGGCGAGGGTGACTGTGATGGCGAGCTCCGCCGTCGTCTTCGTCAGGACGTCCGGGGTGTTCGTGACCACGATCCCCCGCCGCCGGGCCGCGTCCAGTTCGATGTTGTCGACACCCGCGCCGTAGTTCGCGACCACCTTGAGCTGCGGGCCGGCTCGCTCCAGGTACGCGTCGTCGACGGTCGTGGGGATGAGCGCGAGGACTCCGTCGGCGCCTGTTGGCTCGGCGACGAGTTCGAAGTCCCGTTCGAGCGACTCGGCAACACGCCTCGGCACGTCCCCCATCACGTGCACGCGCGGTCGATTCGTGTGCGAGTGCCTCACGGGCGCACTGTAGGTTGTGAGTCGAGTTGGCACTCGAGCGACCGCAGATCGAGAAGCCCGAGGGCGACGTGCCCTTCGACCTCGGGATCGAAGACCTCGTCGTCGGCGACGGCGCTGAGGCCACTGCCGGGACGAAAGTGTCCGTGCACTACGTCGGCGTCTCGTTCTCCTCGGGCGAGGAGTTCGATGCCTCCTGGAACCGCGGGCAGCCTTTCGAGTTCAAGCTCGGCAAGGGCCAGGTGATTCCCGGCTGGGACGCGGGCGTCCAGGGCATGAGGGTCGGCGGCCGGCGCAAGCTGACGATTCCATCGGCGATGGCCTATGGCGCCCGCGGAGCCGGCGGCGTGATCAAGCCGCACGAGCCGCTCGTGTTCGTGGTCGACCTGCTCGCCGTGGACTGAGCGCTGTGCTCGCCTACCGGTGCGTCTGACCAACCGGCGCAACCGAATTTCGATCCTCCAGTGACGCGAGCTTTCGGCCGATGACCGGTGTGTGCCTCTCCGTGCGGACATCCAGGGGCTGCGCGCCGTCGCGGTCCTGCTCGTCGTGGCGTATCACGCGGGCTTGCCTCTCCCGGGCGGCTTCAGCGGCGTCGACGTCTTCTTCGCGATCTCGGGCTTCGTCATCACCTCGACGTTGCTCCGGGAGCTCTCCACGGACGGGCGGATCGATCTTTGGCGCTTCTATGCTCGGCGCGTGCGGCGGCTGCTGCCGGCACTCGCCGTCATGCTCACCGTCGTCGCGCTGCTCGGAACCTTCGCGAGCCCGCTGGCAGCGCAGCGAACCGGGGCGCTCACCGGGATCGCCGCTTCGTTCTTCGGCGCCAATGTCTACCTGGCGCAGCTGCCGACGGGCTACTTCGACGTCAGCTCGACGCTCGATCCGCTGCTGCACACGTGGACGCTCGCCGTCGAGGAGCAGTTCTACCTCTTCTTCCCGCTCCTGCTGCTGCTCGGCTGGGCCTGCGCGCGACGCACAGCCGCAGCGGCGCTCGTCGCGGCGATCTCGGTCGGCTCCTTCGCGGCCGCGGTCGCGCTCGCGGGCACGTCGCTCGGCTTCTACAGCGCTTTCACGCGTGCCTGGGAGTTCGGTGCAGGTGCGCTGATCGCGATCGCGGCGCCGTGGCTCGCGCGGATCCCGCCGCGCTTTGCAGCGCTCGTCGGCGCGGCCGGTCTTGCGGCGATCGGCCTCACGGCATTCGGCGTCCGTGAGACGGCCGGCGATCCGCGCGACGTACTCCTGGCCGTCGGCGGCACGTGTGCGCTGCTGCTCGCGGGCCGCGGGCCGGCCGCGCGTCTGCTCTCTGCTGCACCGGCCGTGTGGCTCGGGAACCTCTCGTACAGCTGGTACCTCTGGCACTGGCCGCTGATCGTCTTCGCCGTCGCGCTCTGGCCGGCCGCCCGCGGGGCGGCGCTCGTCGCAGGAGTCCTGTCGCTCGTCCCGGCGTGGCTCTCGTACCGCTACGTCGAGAACCCGATCCGGCTCGGCGCCCGTTTCCGTGGCCGCCGCGTCTTCGGGCTCGCCGGCGCCTGCATCGCGGTTCCAGTGGCAGCGTCGCTGGCCCTGCTGGCCACGAACAGCGTGCTGCTGCGAAGTCCGGCGATCACGTCCTGGCAGGCGTCTCGGGCGGTGCACGCGGACCAGACGAGGGGCTGCGACCGTCCGGACGAGCTCGAACGCTGCCTCTGGCGGTCGAGAGGCTCGAACGGTCGCGTCGTGCTCGTCGGCGACTCCCAGGCAGGGCAGTTCACCGAACCGGTCGTACGCGCGGCCGCTCGCGCGGGCTACGACGCGGTCGTCGCCACGCGGAACGCATGCCCGTTCGGGGCTGTCGTGGTGACCCGCGCGCCGGACACGGCCGAGGCGTGCGCTCGCTTCAACGACGGCACGATGGACGCACTGACGCGGATGCGGCCCGACGTCGTCGTCCTGGCCTCTCGCTCGGACTTCTACGTCGGGGACGTCGCCGCCAGGGCACAGCAGTGGCGGCGCGGGCTCGCCGCCGTGATCGAACGGCTGAACGACGTCGGGACGCACGTCGTCGTCGTGCACCCGATCCCAAGGCTCGAAGCGGCTCCGTACGGCTGCGCGGCTCTCACGATCATCGTTCGGGCCTGCAGCGGTGCCGTCAGCCGGACGGCCGCCGAGCGCGAGCGCCGGCTGGCGGTGACCGCCGAACGAGCGGCCGTCTCCGGCGCGCGAAGCGCAGCTGCGGTCGACTTCGACGACGTGCTGTGCGGCGTCCTGCGCTGTGCGGGGGCCCACGCCGGTACGTGGACCTACAGGGACAGCAACCACCTGACGATTTCGGGCTCGTTGCTCCTGACAGAGCGGTTTGCCCGGATCTTCGAGGCGGATCGCAGTGTCTTGATCTCAGACGGGTCTTGACTTCGAGGCCGCTCGCGCCGATAGAGGGCCTGTGGAAGCGGCCCACATCCCATGGCGACCTCTCGGGCGGCTGCTCGTCGAGCAGGGGCTCCTCACCGACGAGGAGCTCGAGTTTGCGCTCGCCAAGCAGCAGACGACCGGCCGCCGCCTCGGCGAGACGATCGTCGAGTGCGGCTTCATGTCGCCACCCGATCTCTCGAATGCGCTGGCGGCCCAGTACGGCATCGAGCTGATCGCCGAGACCGGCTTCGGAACAGGACTGCGCGCCCAGATCCAGCGCCGCTACGAGAACGACAGTGGCCGGCCGACCCTTAGCCAGTGTTCCCGAACTTCGCGGAGCTGCCGGAAGAGGCTCAGCCGGATCCGGCCGAGCCGGAGGTGGCGCCGCCCGCGGACGCGACCGTGCTCGCCCAGCTCGAGGAACAGTGGGCCAAGCTCGCCGCAGCCGAGGAGTGGCTCGCCGAGCGCGAAGTCGAGCTCGCGGTACTGGCCGCAGAGCGCGACCGGCGGCGGGGACAGGCCGAGCGGCTCGTCCGTCGCGCGCGCGAGGCGCGATTCGAGCTGTTCGCCGAGCGGGACCGGAACGGAGAGCTGAGCGGCCTCTCCCAGGCAAACGACGGTCTGGTCGACGAGCAGAGCGCAAGGCTCGCCGCGGCTGAGCAGCACCTGGTCGAGCAGGAGCGCGAGCTGGCGCTGCTGACCGCCGATCGGGATCGACGCCGTGCTCAGGCGATCAGCTTTGTCCGGCGGCTGCGCGCACGCGACGCAGAGCTGGTGCGGCACGCTGAGGAGCTGCGCGGGCTCGGCGAAGCCGCCGAGAGGTTCCGCGACGAGGCGGAACGGCTAGCACTCGACGTTCGCGGCTGCGACGCGGAGATCGAGCGTCTGCGAAACGAGAACTCGCGCCGCCGTGCGCAGGCAGCGAGGTTTGCGGCACGGAGCCGCGACCGCCGCCACGCCGCCGCCGAGAACCCTTCAGTCCACCCTGCGAGTCACGTCGTCTTTCTGCAGCTCCCAAGCGGTTACGAGCTGGTCGAACGTGACGGCCCGCCGCCGCCGCGGCACAGCCCGCTCGAGCTTCCCGGGCTCAACGACGGCCTGTTCGTGGTCGCCGGTTCGCGCCCGTCGCCGCTTCCCGGCGACGTCAGGCCGTGCATCGTCGCCCTGCCGGCGTAGACGTACGATGATCGGGTGATCGACCCGCAGGAGTCGCGAGCGGGTGAGGCTCGTCGAGGCCGCGGTGCGGCGGGGGAGGGGAGATGAAGGAAGCTCGTCTGCAGGAGACGGAGCATGGGCTCGTGCCCGAGGGAGAGGGCTGGTTCGTGCTCAACACGATGGAAGCCGCGTGGGCGGAAAGCGCCGAGTTCGGCCGTTACACGCGCTGGGAGGGCAAGGGCGACGCGCGCTTCCCGGAGGTTGGGATCAACATCGGGGTCATGCAGCCGGGCCAGCCGGCGTGCATGTATCACGGGGAGGACGCACAGGAGAACTTCCTCGTGCTTGCCGGCGAGGGGATCCTGATCATCGAGGGCGAGGAACGGCCGCTGCGGGCCTGGGACTTCGTCCATTGCCCGGCCTGGGCGAAGCACGTGATCGTCGCGGCCGGGTCGGAGCCGCTCGTCGTGCTCGCCGTCGGTGCCCGCAACAGGTCCGGCCTCGTCTATCCGGTCGACGCGACGGCGTTGAAGCACGGCGCCGGCGTCACGCAGGAAACGAAAGACGGCGATGAGGCATACGCAGGCACGGCGGAGGTCGTGCCGACCCGGTATGCGGCAGGCGAGCTCCCCGGCGGCTGAGGCAGATGTGGCTCAGACGCCTGCGACGGCAGCCGCCGCCCGTGCTGCTGCCTCCGCTCGAGCGGCTCGCCGAGCTGGTCGATCGCGTCGTGACGCTGCTCGACGAGCCGGCACGGCCCGAGCCGGCGCCCGCCGAGCGGCCAGACGGCGCGGACGAAGTCGTCGAGCCGGCGCACGATCACCTCCTCTTCGTCCCCTCCCCCGGCGGCTACCGGCTGCTCGCGAGCTACGTGCCGGCGCCAGGACGCGACGATGCTGTCTCGGTCGAGGGCGTCCGCTACCGCGTGCTGCGCCTCGGGCGCTCACCGCTGCCGGGCGACGATCGTCGCTGTGCGTTCCTCGAGCAGGAACCGCACGCGGAGAATCGAACCCCGACGGGTGCAGGAGCAGAGCCAGATCGACGAGATGAGAGCAGCCCTCCGGGGTGACCGCGAGCGGGCCGGGGAGGCCCGCCGCCGCTCGTTGGAGAACGTGCGCGTGCTGCTCGAGGAACCCGTGCAGGAGCCCGAGCCGAAGGACGTTCCGGCTCGCAAGGGACTCGTCGCGCGTCTGTTCGGCCGCTAGTTACGCTCCACCGCAATGAAGCGTCGGGAGCGCGAGCGGATCATGCGTCAGGGAGTCGTCCTCCCCGAGACGCCCCGCGACCGCCGGAACCTGGCCGGCCTCGAAGCAGACGTGCAGGACCTGCCGCTGAAAGGCAGACGGCTTGGGATGCGGCTGCGCAACTTCAGCACGGACGCGAGCAGCTACCTCGCCTCGCTCGGCGGCCCGCGGCCGTACATGGCGCGGCTGCGTGAGATCGCGCGCCTCACCGCCGAGCACGAGGAGGCGCTCGACGCCGCCCGTTTAGCGGCTGGGGACGACGAGGCTACGTGGCTCGAGGTCGTCGCGGGCTGGGACTTCAGCGAGGTGAACGACCTGATCGACTGCCACAACCGCTGGTATCCGGCGGAGTCCCGGCTGCCGATGGATCCGCGGACGGGCGACTACGTGCTCGTCAACGGACGGAGCTACCGTCACCGGCCACTCGACGTGTCGTGGGTGCTCGAACGGTTCCCGTCGCGAGCAGCGTGACGAGGCAGAGCCCGGCCGCGAGCAGATACGGAACCGCGTCGCCCGCCGCGTCGGCGACCGTGCCGGCGAGCGCTGGCCCGCTCATGTTCCCGAATGCCCAGGCGGTGTTCATGATCCCGAAGCCGAGCGCCTGCGAGAGCCCTGCGGCTTCGGCCCGGTCGGAGACGAGCGCCATTCCGGGTGTGTAGAAGGCGCCGAAGGCGATTGCGGCGAGGACCGCGAGCAGCGCGACGGCATACGGGCCGCGCAGCACCGCGAAGGCGATGGCGACGACGACAGAGGCGCCGAGCGCGAGCCGGATCGGGAGCAGACGGCCGCGGCGGTCGGAGAAGCGGCCCAGGAACGGGTTGAAGACGGTCTCGAGGAGGCCGGCGACCAGGAAGACCGCGCCGATCGCGAACGGCGTGAACCCGCCGTCGTCGAGTTGAAGCGGCACGAGCACGACCAGCGTCCCGAAGAGCCACGCCGGCAGGGTGTTGAGCCAGAGCCCGCCCAGGAACCCACGGTCATGCAGGGCACGCGAGACGGCGCCCGCCGCCTGCTCCTCGGGCCGGGCGGCCGGCCGGCTCGCAGCCCAGGCGGCGAGCACGGCGGCCACTACGCCGACGACGGCGAAGGACGCGCGGACGCTGACCGCATCGGCGACGGCGCCGAACATGGGGCCGAGAATCGCACCGAAGACCGCGGCGCCGAAGGCGATGCCGATCAGCTCCCCGCGCCGCTCACGCGGCGTGGCGACGGTCAGCCAGGCAAGCGCGCCGGCCCACGTTGTCGTGCTCGACGCTCCCTGCGCGAACCGCGCGAGCCCGAGCGTCCATGGCCCGTCTGCGGCCGCGAAGGCGAAGCTGGAGGCCGCGAGGAGCACGAGCCCGGCGACGACCGCGACCTTCGGCCCGCGGCGCATCGCCGCGAGACCGCCAGGGATCCCGCCGAGCAGCGCGCCGGCCCCGAACGAGGCGACGAGCAGCCCGGCGCCCGTCTTCGAGAGCCCGAACTCCTCCGCGTACCCAGGCACGAGCGGCGCCAGCGCCCCGAACAACATCGCGTCGACGAACACGACCACGCTGACGAGCACAAGAAGTCTGCGCATCAGCCGACGTTACCGACGAGGACAAGATCAAGAACATCAGTCGACCGAACCAAGCCCAACACGCCGGCCAAAGAACCAAGCGGGCAAACGCCTTCGAGCGAGCCCTGATCCCGACGCACGCAGCTTCAGGGGTCTGGCGCGAAACGGGATCTGCTCCGCAGATCCCGTTTCCGATTGCGCCCAAAAAAATTCAGCGAGCCGGGTGCGCTTTCGTCCGCCACCCCGACGGACTTTCGGCTTCCGCCTACGGCCTCCCGGAGTGGACTCGACCTAGTCGCGTCCCGTGCTCGCTGCAAGGGGGAATCTAGGGCCGATCGGGACGGGGGTCAAGGCCTCGAAAAACGCGGCGCCCGCAAATTGCGAAGTTTTCCTTTTACAGCGCACAGAATTGCCAACGACGCCTTAAACGATAGAGAGGAGAACCCGACCTTCGAGCTCGATGCGAGACCCTAACCGATCACAAGCGAGCCCGCGGAGGACCCGCACCTCTTCTGCAGCGAGTTCACCAACGCCGGCCACTGCACCAAGCGAACCGACGCCGATGAACGAGCCCTGATCCCGACGCACGCAGCTTCAGGGGTCTTGGCGCGGAAAGGGATCCCCCTCCGGGGATCCCTTTTCATGACTGCGCCACCAATAAATTCAGCGAGCCGGTTGCGATTTCGTCCGCCCCTCCGACTGACGTTTCCGCTTGCGCGTACACGTCCTCCGGTGGAACCTCGACCTAATCTCGCTCCGTGCTCGCTGCAAGGGGGAAGTTAGAGCCTGGCCGATCGAGCGTCAAGGGTGCTCGAGAGGCCCCGCCCGCAATTTGCGGTGTTTTCCTTTAACGTCGGCTTGTTTTGCCGTTCTTGTCGAACGCTCTAGGTGCCGATCGAGGAGGTCTGCCGGGGCCGGAGGGACGGAAGGGACGGGCCGCGCGGAACCAGGAATCTATGCTCAGGCACTCCGACCCACAAGGGCGGCAGCGGGACGAAGTTCACGCAAAGAGCGACTTTCGAAAGGGACGGATGCAGGCGCTGGCGGGAAGGCACGTCGTGGTCACGGGCGGCGGCCGCGGGATCGGTAAGGCGATCGCAGAGCGGCTGGCGGCCGACGGGGCGACGCTGACGTTGCTCGCACGCGACCTCGACCGCCTGCGGGAGGTGGCGGACGCGCTCGGTGCCGGCGCGGCCGCCTGCGACATCCGCGACCGGCGCCAGGCCGAGGACGCGTTTGCGCAGGCAGCGGCCGAGCGCGGGCCGATTCACGCGCTCGTGGCCAACAGCGGCCTCGGCGGCCCGAACGCGGACGGGCCGGAGGACCGCTTCGACGATCTGGTCGCGACGAACCTGTCCGGCACCTACTACTCGGTGCGCGCTGCGCTGCGGCAGCTCGCTCCCGGGCCGGAGACGCGTCATGTCGTCGTGATCTCGTCGATCCTGGCCCGGATCGCAGTACCCGGCTACACCGGCTACTCCGCTTCGAAGGCGGGGCTGCTCGGGCTCGTTCGCTCCTTCGCCGCGGAGCTGGCGCCGGAGAATGTCCAGGTGAACGCGATCTGCCCGGGCTGGGTCGACACCGAGATGGCGTGGTCGGGCCTCGACGGGATCGCGGCCGCGAGCGGAGGCACCCGCGAGGACGCCTATCGGGACGCGATGCGCGACGTCCCGCTCGGTCGGATGGGCCAACCCGCCGACATCGCCGGCACCGTTCGCTGGCTGCTCTCGGACGACGCGCGCGGCGTCACCGGCCAGGCGATCGACCACAACGGCGGCGCCTGGGCGGGCTGACGGGCCGTCGCGAGCGGGAAGGGACGCAAGCGCCCCTTCCCGCACCGAGTCCTAGCCGGTCGGAGTCCGCCCCACGGCAGCGCGTGAGGCGAGCTCGGCTTCTCGCCGCTCGAGCTCTTCCTCCGTCCCCTGCCGGACGGGCCCTTTGAACCAGTTCTTCGCAGACAGGAACCACCAGCCGCCGAAGACGATCCCGATTCCCGCGAACCAGAGAACCGTGTAGTTCGTCAGATCCCAGCTGAAGTCGGACTCCCAGGGGAGGCCGGCCTTGTAGAGCGGGAAGACGAACAGGATCGTGATCAGCGCCACCCACGCAAGCGAGAGCAAATCGATCCACTTGTAGTGGCGGCCGAGGCTCCAGGCGCCGGGCACGAACTCGTCGTGCATCCGGTAGCGGAGATAGACCGGAATCACGAACGCGATGTAGAGGCCGATCACGGCGATCGCAGTGCCGACGCCGTAGCCGACGAGGTAGTTCCAGATCGCCGGCACCATCAGGATCCCGGCCAGGGCGACGATCGCCCAGACCGCGTTCCGCGGCACGCGGTTCGCCGCGACCTTGCTCCAGAGCGGGTGGCCTGGCACGGCCCGGTCTCGCGAAAACGCGTACATCATCCGCGACGCCGACGTGATCGAGGCCGTGACGCAGAAGAACTGCGCGACGACGCAGATGAAGAGCAATGCCTCTGCCCAGTTCTGACTCATCGACTCGGTCCAGATCCACGGGACGACGATGCCGATGTTCTCGAGTGCGCCGTCCGTGCTCGGGATCGCGAACGTCACGGCGAGGAGCAGAATCCAACCGACGACGACCGAGACGACGACGGCCATGTACATCCCGACGGCTGCCATCCGCGACGCCTTCTGCGTCTCCTCGGCCATGTGCGCAGACGCGTCGAAGCCCGTGATCGTGTACTGCGAAAGCAGCAGGCCGAGCCCGAAGACGAACCAGAACGCGGGGCTCGAGAAGTTATCGGTGGCGCTGCCGTACCCGGATGCGTTCACCGTCTCGCCGAAGACGTAGCCGACGCTCTGATGGTTGTCCGGGACGAGGATCAACACGAGCACGATGAACGCGACGCCTGCCATGTGCCAGTAGGCAGAGATGGTGTTCAGCATCGCCGTCACGCTGACCTGGAACATGTTGATGATTCCGGCGGCGAGGAGGAACGCGGCGTAGAGGATGAAGATCGACGCGTTCGCCGAGGCGCCGAACCAGTCGTTCATGTGCGCCGAGTAGCTGAACCAGTAATCGAACAGCACGGTGCCGAACGTCGCCAGGCCGTAGCCGATCGCAGCGGTGACCGCGATCTGCCCGATCAGATTGAACCAGCCGGTCGCCCACCCCCAGCCGGGGCTCCCGAGCTTCGACGCCCAGTAGTAGAGCCCGCCCGCAGTCGGAAACGCGGATGCGATCTCCGCCATCGCCAGCGCGATGATCGTCGAGAAGAGGCCGACGAGGAGCCAGCCGTACGTCACCGCCACGGGGCCGCCGCGCTCGAAGGCGACGAAGTACGACGTCAGGCAGCCGGCGAGGATCGAGATGATCGTGAACGAGATCGCAAAGTTCTGGAACCCGCCCATGCCGCGGAAGAGCTCCTGCGCGTAGCCGAGCTTGTGCAGGGTCTGCTCGTCGCTCTCCTGCTGACTGGGCCCTACGGGTGGTGCCGTTTCCATCCGCCCTCCTACCGTTCGGTGTCGTGTCAGCGCTATTACGCGCCGCTGTCACGAGCGTTGTCAACGTGCGAGACGGCACGAGCAGTAGGATCGCGCTCGTGTTGAGCTTCGACGAGCTGAGGGCCGACGTCGAGTCCGGGACGGTCGACACGGTGGTCGTCGCCTTCACCGACATGCAGGGGCGTCTGCTCGGGAAACGCCTGCACGGGGAGTTCTTCGTCGACGAGATCGGGGCCGGGCACGCGGTCGAGGGCTGCAACTACCTGCTCGCGCTCGAGATGGAGATGGATCCGGTGCCGGGCTACGCGCTCGCGAGCTGGGAGCGCGGCTACGGCGACTTCGTCATGGTCCCCGACCTCGCGACGCTGAGGCGGATCCCGTGGCTCGAGGCGACCGCCCTCGTCCTCTGCGACGTCGGCTGGCAAGACGGCTCGCCCGTTGCGCCGTCGCCGCGGCAGGTGCTGCGCGCGCAGGTCGACCGGGCCGAGGCGCTTGGCCTGACGCCGATGCTCGGCTCGGAGCTCGAGTTCTACGTGCTCAAGCAGACGTACGAGGAGGCGCAGCGGCAGCACTATCGCGACCTGACGCCGTCAGTGCCGTACATCCTCGACTACCACGTCCTCGCCTCCACCTACGACGAGCCGCTCCTGCGCCAGATCCGAAACGGGATGCAGGCCGCCGGCCTGAAGGTCGAGACCTCCAAGGGCGAGGCGTGGCCGGGTCAGCACGAGATCAACTTCCGCTACGCCGACGCGCTGACGACGGCGGACAACCACGTCGTCTACAAGAACGGCGCCAAGGAGATCGCGCACCTGAACGGCTGCTCGATCACCTTCATGGCAAAGCCGGATCACGGCTGGATCGGCAGCTCGTGCCACATCCACTCCTCGCTCTGGCGTGGGGACGAAAGTGCATTCGCGGGTGAGACGCCGGAGTTCAAGGGCTGGCTCGCCGGACAGATCGCGAACCTGAAGGAGCTCGCGCTCTTCCTGGCGCCGAACGTCAACTCGTACAAGCGCTACGCCGCCGGGTCGTGGGCACCGACGACGCTGGCGTGGGGTCACGACAACCGCACGTGCGGCTTTCGGGTCGTCGGGCACGGAGCCGCGCTGCGGACGGAGACGCGGATTCCGGGTGCGGACGCGAATCCGTACCTCGCCTTCGCGGCCCTGATCGCAGCGGGCCTGCACGGGATCGAGCAAGAGCTCGAGCTGCCCGCCCCGCTCGAGGGGAATGCCTACGAGTCGGATGCCGACCGCTTCCCGCACTCGCTTCGCGAGGCGATCGCCGCGCTGGAGGGCGGCTCGATGGCTCGCGGTGCCTTCGGCGACGAGGTCGTCGACCACTACCTCAACTACGCGCGCACAGAGCAGGAGCTCTTCGACCGGACGGTCACCTGCTACGAGCGCGAACGGTTCTTCGAGCGGGGCTAGGACTTTGTGTTGAATCAACACAAGCGGCCCGTGATCGGGATCACCGCCTACGCCGAGCCGAGCGTCCGCTGGGGGGTCTGGGACGTGCCCGCCGCGGTGATCCCGCTTGCGTACGTCAACGCGATCGAGCGGGCCGGGGGCCGGGCGCTGCTCGTGCCGCCCAGCGAGGACGCGATCGAGGAGACGCTGGCTGCTCTGGACGGGATTCTCTTCTCAGGCGGCTCCGACATCGATCCGTCCAGGTACGGGCACGACCAGCATCCCGAGACGAACGGGGTGCGGCCGGAGCGCGATCGGGGCGAGCTCGCCCTCCTGACGGCGGCGTTGGAGCGCGACATGCCCGTGCTCGCCGTCTGTCGCGGCTCGCAGGTCCTGAACGTCGCCCGCGGCGGCGATCTCGTCCAGCACCTGCCCGAAGTCGTCGACGAGAAGCACAAACACCTACATAAGTTCACCGGCGGCGTCTTCGCCGACCACGAGGTCGAGGTGAAGGCAGAGACGAAGCTCGGGGCTCTGCTCGGCGAGCGTGCGCCGGTGAAATCCCATCACCACCAGGGCTTCGGCCGCGTCGGCGACGGTCTGGTCGAGACGGCGTGGGCCGAGGACGGCACGCTGGAGGCGCTCGAGGATCCCTCGAAGCGGTTCGCCGTCGGGGTTCTCTGGCATCCGGAGGAAGGTGAGGACGCGGCGCTCTTCCGGGCGCTCGTCGACGAAGCGCGCGCCTATCGCGCCGCGAAGAGTTAGCCGGATACCGGCGGCAGCAGCGGGGGCGCCACCGTCAGGTGCGGCACGTTGCGCTCGGGCCGCGGCGACTCGGCCGGAACCGGCTCCGGTGCCGGTACGGAACGCGCCTCCAACTCGGTCTCGAGCTCGGCGATCCGGGCGTCGTTCGCCGAGATCCGCTGCTCGAGCCGGAGCTGGAGCCGCGCCTGCTCGGCCATTCGCCTGTAGACCTGCGCCCGCGCGTCGCCGATCACGTAGCCGACGAGGACGCCGATACCGAGCCCGGCGAGGATCGTTGCGAAGCCGTACTCGCTCGGGATCGGCCAGGCAAAGCGGAGCGGGGTCAGCGGAACCGCGCCGACGAAGAGGCCGGCCGCGGCGCCGGTGACCACGCCGAAACGTGAGACGGCGCGTGCCCGCGCGCGGTAGTGGAGTCCGAGCTCCGCCACCGCGCGCTGAGCCACGTCAGGAGCCGCTGCCATCGACTCTTCATCGGCGTCTCCGGGCGGCCGCTTGAGCCGCGTGTTCAAATAGCTGCGTGCTGACCGTGATCAACCCGGCGACCGAAGAGCCGCTCGCCGAGCTCGAGCAGGCCGGCGTCGAGGAGACCGATGCCGCGGTCGCGCGCGCGAAGGCGGCGTTACCGGCCTGGCGGGCCGTCGCGCCCGCCGACCGTGCGCGGCTGCTGCGCCGGCTCGCCACGCTCGTCGAGGAGCACGGGGAGGAGCTGGCGCGAATCGAGTCGCGCAACGTCGGCAAGCCGATCGCCGGTGCCCGCGCCGAGATCGGCATGGTCGCGCAGGTCTTCCACTTCTACGCAGGTGCGGTCGACAAGTACTACGGCGAGTCGATCCCGGTCGCGGGCGGCGTGGACGTCACGTTCCGCGAGCCGCTCGGCGTCGTCGGCCTGATCGTGCCCTGGAACTTCCCGCTCAACATCGCGTCGTGGAAGCTCGGGCCGGCACTCGCGACCGGCAACACGGTGGTGCTGAAGCCGGCCGAGCTGACGCCGCTCTCCGCACTCCGGCTCGCCGAGCTCGCGCTCGAGGCCGGCATCCCCGAGGGCGTCATGAACGTGCTCGTCGGCAAGGGCTCGGTCGTGGGCTCGCGCCTCGTCGAGCACCCCGACGTGGCGAAGATCGGCTTCACCGGCTCGACCGAAGTGGGGCGGACGGTGATGGCGGGCGCCGCGGCGACGATCAAGCGCGTCACGCTCGAGCTGGGCGGCAAGTCGGCCAACGTCGTCTTTGCGGACGCGGATCTCGAGCGAGCGGCGGCAGCAGCGCCGTACGCGGTCTTCGACAACGCCGGCCAGGACTGCTGTGCGCGCTCGCGCATCCTCGTCGAGCGAAGCGTCTACGACCGCTTCGTCGAGCTGCTGGTCGAGGCAACGCGCGCGGTCAAGGTCGGCGATCCGGAGGACGACGCGACCGAGATGGGCCCGCTGATCTCGGCGGCGCACCGCGAGACTGTTGCGTCGTTCGTGGAGGGCGAGCCGCTCTTTCGGGGCGAGGCGCCGGCGGGCGCCGGCTTCTGGTTCCCGTGCACGCTCGTCGAGGCGGCGAACAGCGATCGGATCGCGCGCGAAGAGGTCTTCGGTCCGGTCGCTGCCGTGATTCCCTTCACCGACGAGGCGGAGGCGATCAGCCTGGCGAACGACACGCCGTACGGGCTCTCCGGCTCGATCTGGACACGCGACGGGGCCAAGGCGCTGCGGGTCGCGAGGGGGGTGGAGGCCGGCGTTCTGAGCGTGAACTCGAACAGCTCTGTGCGCGTCTCGACGCCGTTCGGCGGCATGAAGCAGTCGGGCTTCGGCCGCGAGCTCGGCATGCACGCGCTCGACGGCTACTCCGACGTCAAGAATGTGTTCCTGTCGACGGAGGGCTGATGGCGAGGTTGGAAGGAAAGGTCTGCGTGATCACTGGCGCCGGCGGCGGAATGGGTCGCGAGGCGGCGATCGTCTTCACTGCGGAGGGCGCCAGAGTCTGCGCGGCCGATCTGAACCTGGACGCGGCCGAGGAGACCGTCGACCTCTGCTCGGGCGACGCCTTCGCATTCGCAGCCAACGTCGCGGAGGAGGCCGACGTCGAGGCGATGCTGAACGCTACGGCGGAGCGCTACGGCGGCATCGACGTCCTTTACAACAACGCCGGAATCTCGCCCGACGACGACGCGTCGGCGCTAGACACGTCGGTCGAAGCGTGGGATCGCGTGCAGGAGGTGAACACGCGCGGCGTCTTCCTCTGCTGCAAGCACGGGATCCCGCACCTGCTGGCGCGAGGCGGCGGCTCGGTGATCAACGTCGCGAGCTTCGTCGCCATCCTCGGCGCTGCCACCTCTCAGATCTCCTACTCGGCCTCGAAGGGGGCGGTGCTCTCGATGTCGCGCGAGCTCGGGGTGCAGTTCGCCCGCCAGGGCATCCGCGTGAACGCGCTCTGCCCAGGCCCCGTCGAGACGCCGCTCCTGCTCAACATCTTCGGCGACAACCCTGAGGCGCTCGAGCGGCGGCGCGTCCATTGGCCGATGGGACGGCTCGCGAAGCCGCGCGAGATCGTCAACGCCGCGCTCTTCCTGGCGAGCGACGAGTCGTCCTACGTGAACGCGTCGACCTTCCTCGTCGACGGCGGCCTCACCGCCGCCTACGTGACGCCGGAGTAGGTTTTCACCGACGTTTGTGGCTCGCCGGAGCGAAGCGACACTTCAGGGGTCTTCGCGCATCCGGAATCTGCAGTCGCAGATTTCGATGCTGCGGGCAATCGACGCCGACGACTTGCACGAGCCAGCGGCGGTCGCGCTCGCGGTCGAGCTCGAGGAAGAGCACGCGCTGCCAGGTGCCGAGGCAGAGCTCGCCGTCGCGAACCGGAATCGACTCGCCGGCCGGGCCGAGCAGCATCGACATGCAGTGGGAGTGGCCGTTGCCGAAGTCCATGTCCTCAGGGCAGACGTTCTCGGTGCGGCGGTCCCAGTCGTCGTGGGCGTAGTAGTTGTCCCTCGGAACGAGTCGTTTCAGCATCAGCGCGAAGTCCTCGAGAAAGCCGGTCTCGAACTCGTTCACGCGGACCGAGCAGGTCGTGTGCGGCGAATAGACGGAGCAGATCCCGTTCTTGATCCCGCTCGCGACGACGGCTTCCTGCACCTCGTCGGTGATGTCCTTGATCGAGAGCCCACCCGCTGTGCGCAGCTGCGTCTCCTGCTGATAGGCCTTCACGAGCGTCATTGTGACAGCAGCTCGCCCGGAGGCGTTACGGGAACCGACGGTGACGCTACGCTCGCCGTGCGCGGGCCCGTAGCTCAGCGGTCAGAGCAGCGGACTCATAATCCGTCGCGCCCTGGTTCGAATCCAGGCGGGCCCATTCGGAACGCCCAGCGCTACGCGCCGGGCAGTTGGTACTGGACCTTCCCGGCCTGCTGCAGGGCGGCCATCGTCTCTTCGACGGTCATGAGAACTGTCGTCTCGAGCGAGTTGATTGCACCGCCGCTGCCGATCGCCAGCGCAACGGCGGCCATCGACACGTTGTCGGGAGCCTCCCAGAGGGTGTACCCGTCGTGTGCGCCGAAGCCGTACCAGAACCCGTGCAGCTTCCCGCCGACCGACTGTATGTACGACTCCGCGGCCTTGCGGCGGTCCTCCGGGTTGCCGATCAACCTGGCCCAGGTCTCGGGCGTGTAATTGAATTTCGACAGATACAACGGCATGAGCCCTCCCTCGTTTCGGTCTGAGGAGTCTGCCAAGTCCCGGGACCTGCCTGCAAGCTGCCTCTCAGCGATGCCGGCGAACCGCGACCGTCAGCTCGGGCTCGTCGTGGACGATGACGAAGCCGTTTCCCTCGATCGAGCTCGTGTACCGCAGCAGCTGGGCTCGCGGATCGAAGACCACGATCGGAAAGGCGTCGGCGGCGCTGCCCGAGTTGACGGTCGCAGCATTGCGGTAGGTCACGAGCGCATTCAGCTGGTCGACTGTGAACAGCTCGAAACGCACGTCGTAGGCGACGCGCCCGATCAGCTGCGGGTAGGTCCAGAGCAGCCAGTCCGCGTAGCGGTCGTCGGCGAGTACGGTCGCGCTCGGACGTTCAGCGATCAGGCCCGCGAGCGTCGTGCCGCCCGTCTGCGGCCAGGCGCTCGTGAACCAGCGTTCGGGACGCGTTGCGACCGTGGCGAACGAAGCCAGCAGCGCGGCGCCGCAGGCGACCGCGAGGGCGGCACGACCCCGCCGCCGCCGCAGCGACGGCGAGTGCGGCAGCGCTCCGTCGACCAGAGTGGGTACGAGAACGATGGCGGCGAGCCCGAACCAGACGATGCTCCGGATCGCAGTCACGCCGGCAACGAGCGTCAGCAGCAGCGCAAGCTGCTCGAATGCCGTCAGTCGCCGGCGGTGCCGCAAGCCCAAGGCGACCGTCACGCTTGCGGCGAGGTAGAAAAGGGCCGTCCGCGAGGAGGGGGTGCTCGGCCCCCACTCGTCCACGAACGTCCGCAGCATCGGGCTGACGAGCATCGTTCGGTAGTAGCCGGCCAGGTCGGTCGCGTACGGCGACGCGAAGAGCGCCAGGACAGGAAGGCAGATCAGCGCTCCCGACCTCGGTTTCGCTCCTCTCTGCTTCGAGAACGCCAGGCTGACTCCGCGCAGGATGACGAGAACGCAGCCGAGGACGACAGTGCCGTGGACGTTCGCCCACAGAGCGAGGAGGGGCAGAACGAGGAGCACGCGCCGCGACGATGCTCGGCTGTCGGCGGCGAGCAGCCAGAGGACGGCGACGAAGAGCGGCAGCGCGAGCGTCTGGCTCCGCAGCTGCAGCGCCCACGGCGCCAGCAGCATGCAGACCCCGGAGACGAGCCAGACGCTGCGCACCGACGCGCCGAGCGATCGGGCGGCGGCGACGCCAAGGGCCAGCGTCCCGACGACAACGGCCGCATGGAAAAGGAGCACGAGCTTCAGCCCGCCCAGTGCGTGCACGCCGTAGAAAGTGAGCTGGGCCAGCCACTGCTGGTCGACCCACGGCACGCCCTTCGTCCACACGGTCAAGGTGTCCGTGCGGGGGATCCCGTTCTCGGCGACCTCGCGACCGCTGACCAGTGTCAGCCAACTGTCCTGGACGAGCTCCTGCGGGAGCGCCAGCAGGACGACGACGGCGTAGGCAAGCACGAGCGGCACCAGCAGTGCCTCGCGCTCCAGCGCCTGCAGGAGGGCCGATCGACGCACCCACGATCGCTGCAACTGCAGGGGCACGGGCGCCGATCGTGCGGGCGCGAGCCTTCCAACAGCTGGTTTGGAGCTCATCTGGTCAACTCCTGCGGCATCACGCTTCAGGCTGTGGCGACATCCCAGCCGAAGCGCCTCGGTACGGTAGACCGTCGTCAACGGCCGGATCACCACCCATCCCCCGCCTGGGGGGAATGCGGGGCGCACAAACTTCGCGCTGAGAGCGACTTCGGCGTTCGAGCGGCCTCGATTACCGCCGAGGACGGGTGCTAGCGTCGGCAGCCTCGAACGATGTCGCCCATCTTCCGTGCATTATTGGTCGCTCTGGCCGCCGTCGCGCTCTTCGTCCCGTCGATCGCAGCCGGCGGCGTGAGTGAAGACCCGCCCGACACGACACCGGTCGTCACCACCCCGGCCCCGGATCCTGTCGAGGACCCGGTCGTCACGACCGAGGATCCGGAGGAGTCGGTCACGCTCCAGGTGCCACCGCTCGTCCGTCTTGCCCCGGCGGCCCCCGTTGCCAAGGCGAAGGTCGCCAAGGTGAAGGTCGCCAATCCGCGGGCGGCGCCGGCCCGCAGAGCCGTTCCGGTCCGGGGCGCGTACGGCGCTCCGCGGAGCCCGAACCCGAACGTCGGGTCGAGGTCGTCCCGGCTGCGACCGAGCAGCCGCAGGCACGGGCGAAGCCGAGCGTGAAGCCGAAGCCGAAGTTGCGGCCAAAGCTGCGGCTGAACGCGGTACAGAAGCCCAAGCAGACGCCGAAACGAGTGCTCTCGAGGCCCGTTGCCCTTCAGGAGCCCGCCGATCGGCCGCAAGTCGCGCAGGGAGTCCTCGCGGCGCAATTTTCTCCAGTCGTCTCCTCGCCTCCCGCGAGCGGTTCCGCAGCGTTCCTGTACCTGGCGTTCGGGCTCGCGGCGGCCTTCGGCCTGTCGCTCGGCCTCGTCGCGGCCGCTCCCCGCCTGGTTCAGCGCTGGCCGCAGGTGTTCGTGCCGGTGATCGGCGCGAATGAGCGGATCGTCCTGGCGAGCGTCTGCCTGGCGGGCGCGGCCCTGACACTCGTGATCACCTGGGAGCTCACGGGCCCCGGCGGCTAGTCCGTCAAGCTCCGCGGTGAACCACCTCCTGGGTGATGAGTCAACCCGTGCGGGTGATGCATGGTGTCCCAAGCACGTCAACGAGCTTCACGGGCCTCCTGCGGTGGGCTCAGGAGCTTCACGGAGAACGGGCGGGGCTCTGCGGCGGCCCCGTGTCCTCCTTTCACCCAACCAAGGCGGCGCTCGCGGAGGAAGGGAATGTCGAACGGCACGTTCGTGCTCGCGCTCGCGGTCGGCGCTGCGCTGTTGGCACTCTGGATTCATGCGAGGTTTCCCTGGCTCGCGCCCGAGCGGCTCGGCCGGACGCTGGTGCATGTGGCGGCCGCGTTCCTGGTGCTGCAGTTGACGGTGCAAGTGGGCGACTCGACGCTCACCGTCGCGGCACTGTTTCTCCTCGTCCTACCCGCGCTCGTCTACGCGCAGCTCTGCATGCTCTGGGTCGTCCGGCTCGCCCAGACGGCTCTCGGCGCCTCGCGCTAGGACGTTGCTGCGAGAGACGAGGCGGTCGCCGACGGCGAGCCCGCGACGCGCGCACTCGCCCGCGGCGAGCTCGACGACCGACTTCGCTCCTCGGCGGCCGGCCAGGCGCCACGGGCGTAGCTCGCGCTCGATCCCGAGGACGACGAGCTCGCGGTCGAGAAAGACGGCATCGATCGGGAAGCGCATGAAGAAGGTGTGAATCGAGCCGGCGGGGCGGAGGAAGATCCCCTCGGCCGGGGGAAGGGTGCGGCGGCCGAGCAGCCCGCGGAGCCGCTGGAGCGGGCGCGCCGCCACGAGCAGGTGCTCGCAGACGACGCGCCCGTCCTCGCGGGTCAGTCGCGTGACCTCAGTAACCAACGTGGATGTGGTCTCCGTGATCGCGCATCGGGAACGACGGCCCTCCGAGTCCGAGGAGCGAGATGACCTGCTGCGGCTGGAGCTCGCTGGGCAGCAGCAGCACCGAGCGTACAGCGGCCTCGGTGAGCCCGCCGGGCTGCTGGTTGCCGGCGATCGAGTTACCCGCGACGGAGGAGATGTCGACCGCGTGCCCGTAGATGTGCGCGGACACGACACCGGGGCGGGCGAACATCCGGTGCCCCGAGAAGAGACTCGAGACGCTGATCGCGCCGTGGCGCTCGGCGAGGTAGCCGAGCAGGACGAGCAAACGCACGTCGACCCGGCCGGCGGCGATGTCCTCGCGGCCCCCGGCGTAGATGAGCACGTTCTCGTTCTCGAGCAGCCGCTTGGCGAGCCGGTCCTTCGATGGCCCGTAGCCGGTGATCAGCGTCTCGATCCCGATCGACCGGTACAGGTCGGCGAGCGACTCGGCGCTGTCGGCGAAGCCGGTGCGGCCCGAGAGCGCGAGCGCTCCCCGCCATGCCTGTCCACCGGACAGACGCGCGGCGATGCTGCCGAGCTCCGCGACTGTCGCGGGAGCCGGGCCGCGCTCACCCTGCGCTCGCAGAACGCCGAGCACGGCGGCCCAGTCGGCGTCGTGCTGCTTGGCCGTGGCGGCAAGCGCCTTGGCGAACGGGCGCGTCAGGCGTGCCGACGCCGGTGTGGGATCAGGGAGAGCACGGTTGAGCCAGATCGTCGGCTCGCCGTACCGCGTCTGGTCGTGCTCGATCTCGGGGGCGCGGGCGGGCGCGATCTTGGCCCGCTTCACGATCCACTTCTTCGCGGTCTGCGGCTTTGCGGGCGGTGGTGCGGTGCGGGAGACGGTCTTCGCCGGCGTCGGGGCAGGCTTGCTCGTTGCGGCCGGCGCAGGCGCGGATGCGGCTGCATCGCTTGCAGCCTCGGGCGCGAGGTCGGACTCTCCGGCCGGCGCGGCCGGTGCCTCCGTGGCCGGTGTTTCGCCGACCGGTGTCTCCGTGGCGGGCGCTTCGGCGGCGGGCGCCTCGAGAGCGGGCGCTGTGGCCGGCGGCTCGCTCACCGGAGCCGCCTCCGGCTCAGCGGCGGGTGCCGGCGCTGCGGGGGCTTCGGTCGGCTCGGCGGCGGCCGGTTCGCGAGCTGCGTCGATCTCGTCGAGCTCTGCGACCGCAACTGCGTCGTCGTCGAGCACCTTCGCCATCTGGTCGCCGGCGCCGGCGGTGAATGCAGCCCCGGCGAAGAACAGCGTCGTGAACATCGCGGCGACTCCGACGCGGGAGGAGGGCCGTCTCGACCGGGCGACCGCGGCCGGGGGCAGCTCCTGCTCCGGCTGCGGTTCCTCGACCTCCCAGTCCCACTCGTCGTCGCGGCGACGTCCAAATGCCGCTGCAACCAGCGCGAGCAAGCCGAGCGGCAACAGGAACACCTTCAATGAGATTCCGATCCGTCTTGGCATTCAGCCCAGCTCCTCCGAATTCGGGCGCCGGGAGTGCCCGTCCGGCGCCTTGAGTTTTCGACCGTGCCGCCGACGGTTCGGGTGTGAATCCTTCTTATCGGCAGGGCCTTTAGCGCCGCTCACCCGGATGGGGGAACTTCGAAATCTGCTGCAAGAAGTCCCCCGGAAGGGGCTTCTCAGTTTCCGCCGACTGACGATGGTGTCAGCAACAAGAAAGGCGAAGCGGCTCGCCGATGAGAGAAAGGTTCTCGCGTGCACGACCGTTTCGCCACCACCCGCAGCACGATCTCCACCGAACTCCGGGCAGCCACATCTTGCTCGGCCGTCCGCCCGCTCTCTCCTGGCGAAGGGAGGTGAATCACATGCTGAAAGCTTTCGTCTCGATGCAGAACCGGCTCGCCATGCTTCGCGAGGAGCACGGTCAGACGATGGCCGAGTACGGCGTCGTTCTCGCCGTCATCACGCTCATCGTCATCGTCGCCCTGACCACCCTTTCGGGTGCAATCGGCGGCGCGCTGAACAAGGTCTCGGCCAAGCTGTAACACAAGAAAGGAGGCTCGATGATGTTGAGGAAACGAATCTCACTGACCGCTGAAGCAGGTCAAACGATGGCGGAATACGCCTTCGTTCTCAGTGTGATCATTCTTGCCGTCATCACCTCCTTGACGCTCTTTTCCGATGCTGTCGCTGCGTCGATCACCGACGCCGTCAACACGATCAAGAGCATCGCCTGAACGCAGTCGAGCAGGCGTCCCCGGTGCGCCGGGGACGCCTGCTCCCTCACACGGAGCCCGCCACAGCATGAGGAAGCGCAGAACCGATATCCGTAGCGACCGCGGCCAGACCATGGTCGAGTTCGCGCTCGTGGTGCCGGTCCTGTGCCTGGTGGTCTTCGGGATCATCCAGTGCGGGATCCTCTACAACAACTACATCACGCTGACCGACGCGACCCGCGTCGGCGCGCGCAAGGCTGCCGTGAGCCGCCAGACGGCCGACCCGGTCGCGTTGGCGAAGGCGGCAACGGTCAACGCCGCTTCAGGCCTCAAGACGCCGCCCCTCACGGTCACCGTCACGGCCACCGCCTGGTCGCCGGGTGGCGATGTCACCGTCGAGGCCACGTATCCGTACGACTTGAACATCCTCGGTCTCGTCGTCGCCTCGGGGACGTTGAAGAGCAAGACCACCGAGCGCGTGGAATAGCGCTCCCATTTTTCGACGCTTTCGTCAGCAAAACAAAGGAAGAAGACGCTCATGACGTACCGCCTGAAAAACATCTCGATTGCGATCGTGCTGGCGCTCGTCGCTGCATTGCTGACGAGCTTCTACGTCGCGAACTATCAGAGCAACGTGCGCAAGGACGAAGCGAACGTCCCGGTCTTCGTCGCCAACAAGGACATCCCGGCCGGCATCTCGGGCGGCGACATCGCCCGCAGAGGCATGCTCGAGAAGAGCGAGGTCGCCCGGCGGAGCGTCGTGCCGGGGTCGATCTCGAACCCGTCACAGCTCGACAGCCTCGTCACGACGCAGCCGATCTTCGCCGGGGAGCAGGTCTCGACCCGTCGCTTCGCGACGCCGGCAGAGCGAGGCATCGGTGCTCAGCTGAAGGGCACGATGCGTGCCTACCAGCTGCCCGGCGACCAGCACCAGCTGCTGGCGGGCACGCTCAAGGCCGGTGACCGCGTCGACGTGATCGCTTCGATCAAGCTCGACGAACAGGCAGAGGCTTTTGCGACGCGGATCGTCCTCCGCGACATCGAGGTCCTGAAGGCCGGCGGCGTTGCGGCGGACGCGAAGATCCCCGAGCAGACCACGAATCTCTCGGTGCTGCTCGCCGTGACGGACACGCAGGTGCAGAAGCTCTTCCACGTCGCGAAGCACGGTGTGTGGAGCCTCCAGCTGCGGCCGCCGATCAAGGCCAACGACAGCGCGGAGACGGTCCAGTTCAACCGGACGATCCTCCGTGACGGACTCCGCGGCTCCCAGCTCGACCGGATCGGCGGAGGAGGAGAAGAATGATGACTGCCCCAAACACCACTGTCCGCGAGCGGGTCCGGGTCTACGTGACCGGCTCGTGCGACGGGCTCGACGGGCTCCGCGAGGCGCTCGCAACCCATCCTGAGCTCGACTTCGTCGGTTGGAGCGAGCACGTCGGCGAGGCGACCGCTGCACTCGCCGGTGGCCACCTCCAGGTCGTCGTCCACGCAACCCGGGCCACGTCCCTGCCGGCGGTTGAGATCGCCGCGATCCGCGAGCAGACGCGCTCGCCGATCGTCATCCTCGCCTCCGGCGAGTCGTCGGCCCTGCTCGAGGAGGCACTCGACACCGACGGCGTCGCCGACGTTCTGCTGCTGCCGCAGCTGACCGAGAACGTCGTCTTCGCGCTCCGGAAGGCCGGTCACGCCGGCCGGCGGCTCGCCGCCGACGGCGGCCAGGCCCGGCACGGTCGCATCATCACCGTCTTCTCGCCGAAGGGGGGCACCGGCAAGACCGTCACCGCGACGAATCTCGCCGCCTCGTTCGCGAAGTACGAGAAGAAGCGCACACTCCTGCTCGACCTCGACCTGCAGTTCGGCGACGCCGCGATCATGCTCGGGCTCGAGCCGGAGAAGACGATCTACGACCTCGTGGTCGCCCCGGGCGAGCTCGACTCCGAGAAGCTCGCGGGCTACGTCACCAAGCACACCTCCGGGCTCGACATCCTGCCGGCGCCGCTGCGCCCGGAGGACGCCGAGCTCGTCACCGAGTCGAAGCTGGCCCGGCTGCTGGAGGTGGCGCGGGAGTCGTACGACATCATCGTCGTCGACACCTCGCCCTTCTTCCACGGGCCGATGCTGGCGACGCTCGACCGCTCCGACGAGCTGCTGATGCTGTGCGGGCTCGACGTGCCGACACTGAAGAACGTCCGCCTCTCGCTGCAAACGCTCGAGCTGCTCTCGTTCCCGGCCTCGCGCATCCGCTTCGTCCTCAACCGCGCCAACTCGAAGGTGGGGATGAAGAAGAAGGAGGTCGAAGGAGCGCTCGACATCACGATCGGCTTCGAGATCCCGTCCGACCGGGCGGTGCCCCTCGGCGTCAACAAGGGCGCTCCGCCCGCGGTCGCCGACACGGGCTGTGACTTCGCGAAGGCGATCCGCGCCGTCGCGAAGGCCCTGGTGGCCACGCCCGATGCCCCCAAGAAGCGGCGCGCGTTCGCGCTCGCGAAGGCGTGAGCTGAATGGGACTCCACGACAGACTCTCGAAGCAGAACGGAAACGGGGTCGCGAGCACGGTCGCAGAGCGTCCGGCCGCGCTCGCCGGCCCCGTTACAAACGCCCCCCAGCAGGTCCAGCACGTCGACACGACCCGTGCCGATCCCTATGCGGACCTGAAGTCGGCGATCCATCACGCCGTGATCGCAAAGCTCGGTCCCGAGCTCTTCAAGCGGGAGACCTCCGAGGATCTCTCGGAGCGGGTCCTGCACGCCGTCACCGAGCAGCTCGCACTCGACCGGACGCCGCTGACGCGTGAAGAGCGCCGGCGGATCCAGCAGGAGATCACCGACGACGTGCTCGGCTACGGGCCGCTCGAGGAGCTGCTCCGCGACGACTCGGTCAGCGAGGTGATGGTCAACAAGCACGACCTGATCTTCGTCGAGCGTGAGGGACGGATCGAGCGGACGAACGCATCGTTCGTCGACAACGCCCACCTGCTCCGGATCATCGACAAGATCGTCTCGCAGGTCGGCCGGCGCATCGACGAAGCGTCCCCGATGGTCGACGCCCGGCTGCCCGACGGCAGCCGCGTCAACGCGATCATCCCGCCGCTCTCGCTCAAGGGCCCGACCCTGACGATCCGAAAGTTCTCGCGCGACCCGTACACGATGGACGACCTGATCAACTTCGGGTCGCTCACCCCGCAGGCGGCGCAGTTTCTCGCCGCGTGCGTGAAGGGCAAGCTGAACGTGCTCATCTCCGGCGGTACCGGCACCGGTAAGACGACGATGCTGAACGCCATGTCCGCGTACGTGCCCGACGACGAGCGCATCGTCACGATCGAGGACGCGGCCGAGCTCCAGCTGCAGCAGCAGCACGTGATCACGCTCGAGTCGCGCCCGCCGAACATCGAGGGGCAGGGCGAGATCCGGATCCGCGAGCTCGTGCGCAACGCCCTCCGGATGCGGCCCGACCGGATCATCGTCGGCGAGGTTCGCGGTGCCGAGACGCTCGACATGCTCCAGGCGATGAACACGGGCCACGAGGGCTCGCTGACGACGATTCACGCGAACACCCCTCGCGACGCCCTCTCCCGCCTCGAGACGCTGGTCATGACCGGCGGCGTCGAGCTGCCGCACAGGGCGATTCGCGAGCAGATCTCGAGCGCATTCGACCTCCTCGTCCAGATCTCGCGCCTCGTCGACGGCTCACGCCGGGTCACGCACATCACCGAGGTGCTCCGGATGGAGTCCGACGTGATCACGCTGCAGGACCTCTTCACCGCGAGCCCGCCGGACGAAGAGACCGCGGCCGCAGGTCGCGCGACGCGCCTGCTGGCGCCGCTTACCTGCACCGGCCTGAAGCCGCACTTCCTCGAGAAGATGGCGGCGAACAGCGTCATCCTGCCGACGAGCTTCTTCTCCACCCACGCGGCGGGTGCTCGGCCGGCGTTCTCGGCCGCGCCGTACGGAGGAGTCCAGTGAGGCGAGCTCTCGCCGCAGCCTGCGTCCTCGCCGCGATCGTCCCGGCCGCCGGGGCGGCCGCGACCGCGGCGCGCATCACCGCCGTCGACACGAGCGGCTATCCGACCGTGCGCGCGACGGTGGTCACGCCGCGTCCGGTGGCCAAGATCGCGCCGCTGACCGAGAACGGCAACCGCTGTCGCCGGCTACGAGGCCGCCAACCTCGGGCGGGAGAAGAGTGTCGTGCTCGCGGTCGACCGCTCCCAGTCGATGCTCGGCAAGGCGCTGCTCGACGCCTCCGCCGCAGCGCGCACGTTCATGCGCTCGAAGCCTCGCAGCGACAGGATCGCCGTCGTCGCGGTCGGCAAGAGCGCCGTCCTGCTGACCGGCTTCTCGTCTGCCACGACAGACGCCAACGCGGCGCTGCGGGACCTCGAGGTCGATCCGGTTCGCGGCACCGCTCTCTACGACGCGGTCATCCTCTCGAGCCAGGCGCTCGCGGCCGACGTTCACGCGACGCGCGTGCTCGTGCTGCTGACGGACGGTCAGGAGGTCTCGAGCGACGCGACCCTCTCCGAGGCGATCGACGCTGCCCGGCTGGCGAAGGTCGCCGTCTATCCGATCGCGATCGAGAGCCCGAGCTTCTCGCCGGCGCCGCTGAAGCGGCTGGCCGCGGAGACCGGCGGACGCTACGCGGGCGCTGCGACCAGCGGATCGCTCCCCGCCATCTACGCGGCACTCGCCGCCGAGCTTCGCAGGACCTGGACGGTCTCGTATCTGACCAACGCCCGGCCCGGCGAGCGGCTCGAGCTCGCGGTCGGGAAGGCGCGGGTCGAGACGCGGGTGCCGGGCCGATCCGGCTCGGTGGAGGAGGCGAAGTCGTTGCTTCCCGGCCCGCTCTACTCGATCGGCCCCGCGCTGATGGCGACGATCGTCGGCGGCTGCGTGCTGCTGGCGACGCTGCTGCTCTTCAAGGCGCCCGCGGGAACCGGGCTCAGGCGCAAGATCGCGCCGCACCTCGGCGAGCGGCAGGCCAAGCGCTCGCGCGGTCAGGTGCAGGAGCGCTTCGCCACCGCGTCGACTGTCCTGAGGGCGACCGAGCAGGCGCTCGGGCATCTCCGGGTCTGGCATTCACTGCACCGCCTGCTCGAGCGGGCAGATCTACCGCTGAAGACGGTCGAGCTCGTCTATGCCGCGGTCGGCTCGGCGCTCGCTGGTTGCGTTCGTCGCGGCGATTGCCGGGCTCGGACCGATCCTGATCATCGGGGCGATGGCCCTGGGCGGCTCGATCCCGATCCTCTTCGTCTGGTTCAAGGCACGACGCCGGCTGATGGCGATCGACGACCAGCTGCCGGACCTGCTCGTCACCCTCGCAGCGTCGCTCAAGGCCGGTCACAGCTTCCGCCAGGGAATCCAGGCCGTCGTCGACGAGGGCCAGCCGCCCGCGAGCAAGGAGTTCAAGCGCGTGCTCACCGAGACGCGCCTCGGCCGGCCTATGGATCACGCCCTGTCCGACATGGCAGAGCGCGTCGGCTCCAAGAACCTGACGTTCGTGGTCACCGCCGTCACGATCCAGCGCCAGGTCGGCGGCAGCCTCGCCGGCATCTTCGACATGGTCGCCGAAGCCGTGAGGAACCGGCAGCAGTTCGCGCGGAAGATCCGCTCGCTGACCGCGATGGGCCGCATGTCCGCCTACGTCCTCGTCGGCGTCCCGTTCTTCATGCTCGGCTCGATCACGGTGCTGAACGGGGAGTACATGGCACCGCTCTACCACACTGGAACCGGACAGAAGCTGATGGTGCTCGGGCTCGTGATGATCTCGATCGGATCGCTGCTGCTCCGGAAAATCGTCTCCTTCAAAGGCTGATCACCATGCTGCTTGCGCTCGCCGTCATCCTGCTCGCCGCCGCCGCGTATTTCGCCGGCGAAGTCGTCACCCAGCCCAGCCGCGAACGCCAGAGTTCGGTCCGGCGCGCCGCGACCTACGGCCGCGTCCGCGCTGCCTCGTCGGGGCTCGACCGGCTCCGCTTCGGCGAGCGGGTCGTCGTCCCGGCCACCGCGTCGATGGCGAGGCTCGCCCTGCGGCTGAACCCGCGGGTAACGATGGAGTCGATCGGCACCCGGCTGCTCGCAGCGGGCATGGGCCGCACCGTGACGCCCACCGCCTTCCTGGCCGCGAAGGGGGCGGGAGCCGTCATCGGCGGCGTCGTCGGGCTCATACTCGGCGGATTCGTCGGAGGAGCGTCGATCGCCTTCATGCTCGCGCTTTGCTGTGCCGGCGGAGGCTTCATCGTGCCCGGCTTCTACGTTTCGATGCGGGCGCGCAAGCGCCGGGAAGAGGTTCGCTCGCAGCTTCCGGACGCCCTCGACCTTCTGGCCGTATCGGTCGAGGCCGGGCTCGGCTTCGACGGCGCGGTCGCGAAGCTGACCGAGCACATGGACGGTGCGCTGGCCGAGGAGTTCGCGCTCACCCTGGGCGAGATGCGGATCGGCGAATCGCGCCACGATGCGCTCAAGAAGCTGGCCGAGCGGTCGTCGGCGCCCGAGATCGCCAGCTTCACTCGCGCGATCATCCAGGCCGACCAGCTCGGGATCTCGCTCGGCAGGCTCCTGCGCGTGCAGGCTGCCGACTCGCGGCTGAAGCGTCAGGCGGCGGCCGAGGAGCGGGCGATGAAGTCCCCGATCAAGATGCTCTTCCCGACCGTGCTCTTCATCTTCCCGGCGATGTTCATCGTCATCCTCGGGCCGGCGTTCCTCAACCTGCTGACGATCTTCTGATGTCAGGCAGTCACGACACCGAGCGCGGGTTCGGCACCGGCCTCCGCGGCAAGCTGGAGCGGCGCCGCGACGAGGACGACGCGCAGGCCGGCCAGTCCGAGGCGCCGCCGCAGGCGCCGCCCGAGGAGCGCCCGCCGGCGGCACAGGTGGTCGAGATCCGGCCGTACGTCGAGGACACCGGCGAGGTAGACGCGTTGCGGGCCGAGCTGGCCGAGGCGCTCGGCCGCGAGCGTGAGTTCCGCGACCAGCTCGCGGATCTCCGCGACGAGCTGGCGGCGCGGCAGGAGACGTCGGAGCGAGACCTGGCCGATGCGCAGAGCCTCTCCCTTCGCTCGAGCGAGATCGACCAGCGCGCCGCACGGCTGGCGGCGCAGCAGGACGAGCTCGAGGAGCACCAGCGGGAGCTGCAGCAGCGCGCCGAAGCGGCCGCCGCAGAGCAGCAGCGGCTCGCCGAGCTCAAGGCCGAGCTTGCCGCCCAGGAGACGCGCACGACCGAGCGCGAGAAGCAGATCTCGAACAAGCTCCGGGAGCTGACGAACGCCGACCGGGAGCGCACGAGCGCGACGACCGAGCTCGCCAAGCAGGAGGCGGCGCTCGCCCAGCGCGAGCGCGCACTCGAGCGCGCACTCGCCGAGGTCGACGCCGGCGCCGCCGAGGCTGCGGCCCGCGTCGAGGCGCGGGAGTCGGTCCTGGCGACCCGCGAATCGACGCTGCGCGAGCAGGAGTCGGAGCTCTCGGAGAAGGACCGTGAGGTGGCCGAGCGCGAGCGCGAGCTGATCAAGGCGCGCGCCACCGTCACCGCACGCGAGGAGCACCTCCAGGCGCGCGACGCCGAGCTGAAGGCCAAGACGGACCGGCTCGCCGCGGACCTCGAGCGGCTCGCGGAGGAGCGCAGCGGAACCGGCGAGGTCGTCGCTGCGATGAGCGCCAAGCGTGCCGACGTCTCCGCGAAGGAGAGCGAGCTCGTCGCCCGCGAAGCCGAGCTGAACCGCCGCGAGTCGCAGCTCCGCCGCGACGAGGCCGACGAGCAGACCGCCGCATTCCTCGAGGACGAGGCCCGGAGGCTCGACGACCTCCGGCGAGAGCTTGCCGCGCGCGAGGCAGAGGTCACGAGCTCCGAGACGCTGGTCGAGTCGCAGCGCGCCCGGGTCGAGCGGCGTGAGAAGCGCCTGGGGTCGACGGAGGAGTCGATCTCCGACCGGATGCGGGAGCTGGACGACCGCGAGGCCGAGATCGAGGAACGCTGGGCCCGCCTCGAGGCGGACTCCGAGCTGCGCGAGATCAAGCTCGAGCAGCGCGAGCGGACGGTCGGCGAGCTCGAGCTCCGGCTCGGCAAGCGCGAGAGCGATCTTGCCCAGTACGTGGGCCAGCTGCAGGTGCAGATGGAGCAGCGCGAGTCGGACTGGTGGGAGAAGCAGCTCGGCCAATCGGTCGGCTGAACGCCTCCCCGCCGCCACCCCCGCAAAGGTCTAGGAAGAGATCGGCGACGGGTATACCCGTCCCGGCAAAGGTCGAGGGGCCTGCTCGCATGGAGCAGACCCCTCTCCCGAACGCTCCTTTCTGGGCCAGACGACGCCATCCGCCGAGGCGGGCGGTCCGCCTGGAGGGGGAGAGGAGTCGCGTTCGGTAGTAGTACTAATCGCACATTCCGGCGCCGGATGCGAGGGCGCTAGACTGATTCGTATGACCGAGACCGGCACAATGCGCGTCAAGAGCGGCCTGGCGGAGATGCTCAAAGGCGGCGTGATCATGGACGTCGTCAACGCTGAGCAGGCGAAAATCGCCGAGGATTCAGGTGCTGTCGCCGTCATGGCCCTCGAGCGCGTGCCGGCCGATATCCGCCGCGATGGTGGGGTGGCACGGATGTCGGATCCGGCGATGATCACCGAGATCCAGGAGGCGGTCACCATCCCCGTGATGGCGAAGTGCCGGATCGGGCACTTCGTCGAGGCGCAGATCCTGCAGGCGCTCGAGATCGACTACATCGACGAGTCCGAGGTCCTGACGCCCGCCGACATCGCGCACCACGTCGACAAGTGGGCGTTCGAGATCCCGTTCGTCTGCGGCGCGACGAATCTCGGCGAGGCGCTGCGGCGGATCTCCGAGGGTGCCGCGATGATCCGGACGAAGGGCGAGGCCGGGACCGGCGACGTCGTCAATGCGGTCACGCACATGCGGGCGGTCTACGGCGGGATCCGACGTCTGGGAGCGCTGCGCGGCGACGAGCTCCACGCCGAGGCCAAGGAGCTGCGCGCCCCGTACGAGCTCGTCCGCTGGGTGGCCGAGAACGGGCGGCTGCCGGTCGTCACCTTCACCGCCGGTGGGATCGCGACCCCGGCCGACGCGGCGCTCTGCATGCAGCTCGGCGCCGACGGCGTCTTCGTCGGCTCCGGGATCTTCAAGTCCGGCGACCCGGCGCTGCGCGCGAAGGCGATCGTCGAGGCCACCACACATTTCCGCGATGCGGACATCCTCGCCCGTGTCTCCGCGGGCCTGGGCGAGCCGATGGTCGGCATCTCCGCCGCCGAGCTCGCACCCGAGCAGTTGCTCGAAACCCGCGGCTGGTGAGCTCCGTCCGGAGGCCGCGTCACGCTGTGCGAATGACGTGGCCGTCGAACGCCTGCTCCCGACCGATCCGGCTGCGGCCGCCTGGTCGAGCTCGAGCGCTTCTGGCTCTATCTGGGCGGGTGCGTCATGCTCTTCGCGTCGCTCGCGCGATCGCGATGTTCGCCGACGACGGGCTCGACGGCTCCGGTGAGCGCGCTCGCGGGTGCGCGCTTGTCGCCGTGCGCGCTGGTCGTCGTAGCCGCCGAAGCCCTCGCGACGAGCCCACGGATGTCGCCGCAGGCCGCCTCGCGGTCACCGTGGTTGTCTTCCGACTTCTTCGCCGATCGAGTCGACGTCGGCGGCATCCTGGACGGGATCGGCGCGCTGGACCGTCGCGCGAGGACGATGAGTCGGCGCATCTCGTCTCGAAGCAGCGCTGACTCGCCGCAGCCTCGCGGCCATTCGAAGGTTCCGATCCGCCCTCTGCCGTGCCGATCATCGCTCGGACGCTCTGGTTCGGCGTCGCCGACCTTCAGCTCGGCTCGCAGCGTGGGACGACGCCGGCGAGGTCACGTTCTTCGGCCGCGCGTGCGCTGCTGCGGTGCTCGTCGCGGGAGTGGCCGAACTCGATCGCGCAGGCTCGGATGCGTACGCCTTCTGGCTTCACGTCGTCGGTGGCGCTCGCGAGCGTCGGTGGGCTCGTTCTCCCTGCTCGACGAAGGCGACTGGGTCTGGTCGTTGATCGGCCTCAGTCGCGCTCGGCTATGTGGTGGCTGGCGTTCGTGCGCGACGCTCGGCTGCGCCGTGCTGGGCGCAGTGGGCCTCGTCGCGACGGCGACGTTCGCCCTGATCGGCGAGACTGGCAGGGTTCGCCGCTTCGATTCCCTTCGGCGACGGGATCGTCCGAGCCTGGCAGATCGCCTTCCTGTACATCCTCGTCGGCCGATCCTCGACCGGCCTCGGGGTCTTCGTCCGTCGCGGCGAGGTCGCGGGAACGGGTGCCGACCCGCCGCCGGTCGCTCCGACACCACCTGCCCGAACCTACACTTCGCCTGATGAAGATCGGCGTCCTCGCAGTCCAAGGGCAACTTCCGCGAGCACGTGTCGATGCTGCGCTCGCTCGGCGCCCACGTGGTCGAGGTACGGCTGCCGGAGCAGCTGGACGGGCTCGACGGGCTCGTGATCCCGGGCGGCGAGTCGACCGCGATCATGCGGCTGATCCGGCTCTACGGGCTCGAGGAGGCGATCCGCTGCTTCCGCGCCCCGATCTTCGGCACCTGCGCGGGAATGATCCTGCTCGACCGCGCGCACCTCGGCTCGTCGACGTCGAGGTCGAGCGCAACGGCTACGGGCGCCAGGTCGCGAGCTTCGAGGCCGACCTCGATCTCGACGACGGCGGCGAGCCGCTGCGCGGCGTCTTCATTCGCGCACCGCGCGTGACGGAGGCCGGGCCCGACGTCGAGGTGCTCGCGAGCCACGACGGCGAGCCGGTGCTGCTGCGGCAGGGCCGCTTCCTCGTCGCCTCGTTCCATCCGGAGCTGACGGGCGACACGCGCGTGCACGAGCGGTTTCTCGAGCTGGTCCGAGAGGAGCACCGATGTCCGGGCATAGCAAGTGGTCGACGATCAAGCACAAGAAAGGCGCCGCCGACGCCAAGCGGGGCAAGCTCTTCACGAAGCTCTCGAAGGCGATCATCGTCGCCGCCAAGGAGGGCGGGGCCGATCCGGCCGACAACCTCTCGCTCCAGAACGCGATCGAGAAGGCGAAGTCCTACTCGATGCCCAAGGACACGATCGAGCGCGCGATCGCCCGCGGCGCCGGCACCGATGCGGACGCTGCCGCCTACGAGACGATCGTCTACGAAGGCTACGGCCCCGACGGCGTCGCCGTGCTCGTCGAGGCGCTGACCGACAATCGCAACCGCACCGCCTCCGACGTCCGGCACACGTTCGCCAAGCACGGCGGCAACCTCGGCACGACCGGCGCCGTGGCCTGGCTCTTCGAGCGCCGAGGGATCGTGCTGGTCGACGCCGGCGGTGTCGACGAGGACGAGCTGACGCTGGCGGCGGCCGACGGCGGTGCCGACGACGTCGAGCGCGACGGCTCCGTCTTCGAGGTTTCTTCGGCGCCCGAGGCTCTCGCTGCCGTGCGCGAGGCGATCGAGGCGGCCGGGATCGCGGTGCAGTCGGCCGAGCTGACCATGATCCCGAAGACCACGGTCGAGGTGGCCGAGGAAGCAGCGGCGAAGAAGCTGATCCGGCTGATCGAGGCGCTCGAGGACAACGACGACGTCCAGGATGTCGCGGCGAATTTCGACATTCCCGAGCAGATCCTGGAGACCGTCTCCGCCTGAAGATCACTCGTTCGGGGCGCCAGGGTCTTCGGCCTGCCGCCGATGCCTGTACCAGGCAGCCGAACACATCTGGGCGTACTGCGGACACGCCTTCTCTGGGGAGGTTCTGGACGTGGTCACGCACAGGTTCGCACCGAAGCATCGGCAGGACGGAGAGCGCGGCCAGGTGATCGTGCTCATCGTGCTGCTGCTCGTCGTCCTGCTCGGCATGGCGGCGCTCGTGATCGACGTCGGCTACGCCTACTACGCCCACCGCTCGCTGCAGGCGTCCGCGGATGCGGCCGCCCTCGCCGGCGCCCAGGAGTTGCCGAACCCGTCGAACGCCGAAGCCACCGCGCGCCAGTACAGCGCGGCGGACGGAGCGAAGAACAAGCGCAACGACATCGACGACGTCGTCACGACGGTGACGACGAAGTGCCTGACGTCCGTGCCCGGCTGCGACCCGGTCAACGCCGTGGTCGTGATGGAGAAGGCGCCGACGAAGACCTTCTTCGCCGGCCTCCTGGGGATCGACAACTTCAAGATCACAGCGCGCTCGACGGCGTGCTCGCCCTGCGGCACCCAGCCGCTCGACATCATGATGGTGCTGGACCGCACGGGCTCGATGTGCCTCAAGTCCGACGGCAGCAACGACCCCAACTGCACCGACCTGAAGAACGCGCAGGCGGGAATGAAGGCGTTTCTCAGCCTGCTTGATCCCACGAAGCAGTGGGTGGGCCTCGCCGTGCTGCCGCCTGTACCGACCGGCGGCAACGCCTGCACCGCGCCGGTGCACCACGGCACCACCCCTGCCGCGTGGACTGCGTACAAGACCAACTCGCCCTACAAGATCGTCTCGCTCAACGATGACTACGCCACCGCCGTCGGCGCGCTTGACCCCAGCTCGGCACTCGTCTCCACGATCGACTGTGTCAAGGGGAACGGTTTCACGGCGTATGCGAACGCACTCGAGGAGGCGCAGAAGGAGCTCAACACGAACGGGCGCGCAGGCGTGAAGAACGTCATCGTCTTCCTCTCCGACGGCGCGGCGAACATCGGCCCCTCCGATCTGCCGCTGACGAGCCCGTATCGGAAGTCTCCCTGCCAGCAGGGCGTGAACTCGGCCGCGACGATCAAGGGCAGCGGCACGCTGATCTACTCGATCGGCTACGACCTGGACGCCTTGGGCGGCGGCGCGAACGTCTGCCAGACGACCGCGGCCAACGGCTCCCCCGGCAACCCGGAGGCACCGGCGATCACCGCCTACCAGGCGCTCCAGAACATCGCAACGGCGACTGGGTGCTCCGGAGGCATCGGTGGTCGATGCTTCTACAACCAGCCGAATCCGGGGGAGCTGAAGACGATCTTCACGGAGATCGCGGCCGACCTCGCGAAGGGAACCTCGGCGCTGATCGACGAGGACGCGACGTAGAGGCTACTGCCCGTCGCGGTCGGCTCTCAGCCGATCTCGACGGGCTCGTTGACGTCGTCGAGCCCGAGGTCGAACTCGAAGGTCGCTCCGACCGCGTCCTTGCCCAGGACGTCGCGAAGCTCCTCCGGCACGTCTGAATCGAACTCGAACATCACCGCCAGCTTGCGCAGCAGGCGGTCGTCCTTCCCGGTCAGGAGCTCGAAGCTCGAGTCCTTGACCGACTCCTCGACCTGAGCCTGCCGCGACTCGTCGACCTTCGTCGTGCCGGTGCTGAGGAGCCCCGAGAGGCCGGCGAGCCCGTTCATCGCCGCGATGACGTCGAGCTCACCCGTGACCTTGTCCGTACCGTCCGGGCCGTCGGAGAGCTTGGGATCGGCGACCCAGTCCTCGAAGCTCAGGCTCTCGAGCCCCCCTTGGCCGAGGAGCGAGCCGGACGCACGCAGCTGATCGAGCTGAGCCTGCGTCAGGTCGGTTCGGGCGCCCTTGCGCTCGACCCAACCGCCGTCCTCGGTCAGGACAAGCCGAACCGTCTCCTCCTGTCCGTTGGCACGCTGCGTGTACTCGACGTCCGCGAGCGGCGACTCGCCTTGGGCGGCGAGCTTGATCGGCCCCTTGATCTCGTAGCCGAACCGCTCGCCGTCCTTCGGCGTGATCTGCACGGACATCGTCAGCTCGCCGCTCTCGATCGAAGCGAGCTTCGACGCCGTCTCGTCGAGCGCCGGAGCGGCAGAGCCGCCGGAGCCGCCCGAGCCGCCGCAACCGGCGGCAACGAGGAGCACCGACAGGATGGCCGGGAGCGCGGCCCGGCTCAAGGCTCGGTGGTGGTGGTCGTCTCCTCGGTCGTCGCCGCTGGGGGCTCGGTGTCCGTCGAGGTCGAGGTGGTTGCCGGCTCAGTCCCAGTCTGGGTTTCAGTCTCGGTCGTCGTCGTCGGCTCGGTCTGCGTCGCGGTGGAGTCGGACGTCGCGGTCGCCGGCGGCGCGGCCGGCGGTGCAGTGGCGTCGTCGTCCCCGCCGTTTCCGCCACCGTCGTCATCGTCGTCATCGTCGTCATCGTCGTCATCGTCTCGTCCGCTGCGTGGTTTCAGCTCTGTTGCCAGCACGGCCTTGAGCCGGTCGCCAAGCGCCTTCGTCCTCGCGTTGAACTCCTCGACCGTGTACTTCTTCCGCTTCAGCGCGCGGAACTCGTTCAGGATCCGCTGCAGCTCGCGCTCGCCGGCCTTCGTCAGCTGCACGGACTCGTCGGCGACACCGACCACGAACTGGAACGCGTACGCGAAGCTCTGGCACGACGTGCAGTTCTCGTTGATCGCGATCGCGACGTTCTCCGGCTTGACCGTGCTCGGCGAGCCGACAACGAGCACGATCTGAATCGCGATCGCAGTCGTCCGGCAGTCCGCGCAGCTCGAGTAGGCGATGGCCGCATTCGCGTTGTCGACGACGTCGCCCGTCACCGTCCGCAGCGAGTACGCGAACTTGAAGAGCGAAGAGCCGTTCTTCGTGTTGACCGCCTCGACGATGTTGTCGCTGCCGCCCGAGTTGTTGTTGTCGTCGTCGTCATCGCCGGCGAGGGCGGCTCCGGTTCCGCTCAGCGCGAGTGCGAGCAGGGCAAGCAGCAACAGCAGTCGGCGGGTCATGGGGCTCCTGTTCATGGGGTCGTGGTTGTCGTCGTTGAGGTGGTCGTGGCCGGCTCGGGCTCGGTCGCGGTCGGCGTGGTCTCGGTCGCAGCCGGCGTTGTCGTCGTCGAGGCCGGGGCCGGAGTCGTGCTGGCCGGCGTGGTGCCGGCCGGAGTCGTGCTCGCCGGCGTCGTGCTCTCCGGCGTCGTGCTGCTGCGGAGTCGTGCTGCTGGAGTAGTGGTGCCGTCCTCGGTCGTACTCGTCGGCGTCGTGCTGGTGCCGGGCGTCGACGATTCAGGCGTCTCCTCGATGAAGGCGGGGCGCTCGTCGGGCGGCAGCGAACGCACGGTCGGCGCACCGTCGAGCTCTTCCTCGCGTGCCGGGGTCAGCGCCGGACGGCCGGTGCTGAAGCTCGAGTACTGCTTCGCGCCGCCCTGGATCGTGCCCTTCTCACCTGGTTGGAGCGGCCGATAGTCACCATTGGGCAGCAGCACGAAGACGGCGCCGGCCAGGATGGACGCGGTCAGCACTCCGACGAAGCCGCGGCGCGTCAGGGAGCCCGACGACCAGCTCCAGGCGCCGGTGACGATGCGCTGCAGCACCTTGAAGAACGTGTAGGTGAACCCGGCGAGCGGCAGCACGAGCGCGATCGACTGAATCACGCCAGTGACGACGTTGAGGACGCCGCCATCGCCGATCTTGTCCATCTGCAGCCAGAACGAGTCGTACGCGGTCGCGACCATGCGCGGCGCGTTGAAGATCATCAGGCCGAAGATGAAGAGCAGCACGGGGATCAGGAAGAAGATCCAGGCGGTCGTGACCACGCGCACCCACGGCTTCAGCTCCTGGACGCTCTTCTCCGTCTCCTTGCCCGGCACGATGCTCTTCAGTGTCGGCTTGATCCGGCTGAACATGTCCGGCACGCCGGTCAGGTCGCTGAGGATGTAGTAGCCGTCGAGGCGAAGGAAGGGCAAGAGCTGCTGGATGATCTGCATGTGCTGGATGATGATCAGCACCAGAATCGGCTCGAATCCGGTCACGAAGTAGATGCCGGTGATCAGCAGCACGAAGAGCGCGTTGAAATAGATTCCGCCGACGTCGGTGCGCAGACGGCCGCCGCGGCCGAGCCGGTAGGCGTCGGTGACGTCGGTGAAGAAGGCGGGCCAGACGATGTAGATGCCGGCGCCCATGACACCGGGTTCGGCGCCACCGTAGCGGAGTGCGCTTGCGTGTCCGATCTCGTGCAGCGCCGTCGCGACGACGACGAGGCCGAGCACCATCAGGAGCAGGATCGGCTGGTAGACGAGCTGGCGCGTCGACTGGCCGACGCCGTGGATGAAGAAGAACCAGACGTCGACGGCGACGAGCCCCGCGATCACAGCCAGGACGACCGGTGGCAGGAAGAAGAGGCGGAAGAAGGAGGTGAGCGTGCGCGTCAGCCAGGCCGGCACGACTGCGGCGCGGAACTTCAGCGCCAGCAGCGGGTCGCTGCGCTTGAGCTTCGGGCTCGAACCGTCCGGCTGCGCGAGCACACCGAGCGGGCGCAGCTTCTTCTCGACGAGAAAACGGACGTTCTCGGCGCTGACGTCGCGTCCGAGCTCTTCCGAGGCGAGCTTGGCGATCTCGTCGTAGCCCCGCTCGCCGTTGGCCTGCTCGGCGACGACGTGCAACATCCGGGAGAGCTGGAGAATCTGGTCGTCGGAGCGCTTGGCAACGTAATGAGGCTCCTTGAATCCGGAGTCCTCGTACTCGCCCATCAGCTCGATCCCCTCCGCGAGCTTTGGCGCGTTGCCGTTCGCAGCGGCGACCGGCTGCCGATTCGGTGTCTGCTGCTCGGCAGCAGGCTGCCGAACCTGCGTCTCCTGCTCCGCGGCGGCGTCGCGGTCGGTCCCGTCGCCGGGCGGCACCTGTGGTTTGTCCGGCGTGACCGTCAAGACTCTCTCCCTCAGCTCGAAAAGCGAACGAGGCAGCGTCGCGCCGCGACGCTGCCTCGGCTCACATGCGCGACTTCGACTAGGTGCTCTGGTCGATGTCGGCGGTCTGCTCAGCGTTCGCCGTGGCGGTCGCGTCGTCCGAGAGGACGTTCGCGGCGACGGCGGCGTTGACGGGAGCGGCGAGGTTCGCGTTGATCAGCGACATGGCCTCGCGGTCCGGCAGCTCCTCGCCGGCCTGGCCCTCGAGCTCCTCATTCGTGACTTCCGTGTTCTTGTCACCCATGTGATTGTCCTTTCGTTCGCCTGTCTGACTAGGTGCTCTGGTCGATGTCGACGTTCTGCTCCGCGTTCGCGGTCGCCGTCGAGTTGTCCGAGAGGACGTTCGCGGCGACGGCGGCGTTGACGGGAGCGGCGAGGTTCGCGTTGATCAGCGACATCGCCTCGCGATCCGGCAGCTCCTCGCCGGCCTGGCCCTCGAGCTCCTCGTCCGTGAGCTCGGTCTTCGTCTCGTCGGTCATGGTCGTGATCCTTTCGGTTGCGTGTCGGACTAGGTGCTCTGATCGATGTCGGCGTCCTGCGTCGCGTCGGCGGCAGCGGTGGCGCCGTCCGAAAGGACGTTCGCGGCCACTGCGGCGTTCACCGGGATGGCGACGTTCGCGTTCACGAGCGACATGGCCTCGCGGTCCGGCAGCTCCTCGCCGGCCTGGCCCTCGAGCTCCTCTTCGGTGATCTTCGGTCTCGTCGGTCATTTCGTTCCTCCTCTGCTACTGGTTAGGTGTCGTAACGGGGATGGGGCTCCATCGGCTGCGGGCCTTTGTCGGGCTCGACCGGGTCCTGCTCCTGCGGTGGCATGGGACCTTCCTCGGGCGGCGCCATGACCAGGCCGTCGTCGAGCGCGATCAGGCTCATCGCCTCGCGGTCCGGCAACTCTTCGCCGGCCTGAGCTTCGAGCTCCTCGACGTCGATCCCCGTGGGGGCTGAATCGGTTGGCTCGGTCAACGCTCCTCCTTCGTCGTTTCGCTGCGCACCTCGGACTTGCCGTCGCGCTGCACGATCGTCTGATGACTCGAGACGTGCGTGGAGCCGCCCGCCTCGCCCACGTTCGCGGCGATCGCGCCCGTGACGTCACCGACGACATCGACGCCTTCGCTCTTGATGGCGAATGCGCTTGTTGATGACCTTGCGGATGTTCATGCCGTCTTGGTGCCCCTTCCGTAGGCCACGAAACGGCCGTCGGCAACATCGTCACCGTGGTGACTTCTAGAGCCACCCTCGTGCCCGGGCGCTCCGGCAGAGCGCGCGTCGCTTCGCATGCGGCGGGAGGTCCGACAGGCCGGCCTTCGCGTAGACGCGGCGCAACCCCGCCTTCACCGACCCGATCGCCTCGGGCGTGCCGAGGTACGCGGCGAGCTGCTCGTTGGTCGGCAGCGCGTCGACACTGCGCTCGCCGACCCAGGCACCGCAGAGCGCCTGCACGAGCTGACGCTGGAACGGTGTCAGCTGCACCTGCTCGGCTTCGAGCGCCTCGTGCTCGTCGGTGCGCTCGGGATCGTCCTCGTCGGCGGGCCAGGAGAACAGCAGCGTCGTCGAGCCGACCCCGATCCGGTCGCCGTGGCGCAGCGGGTGCGGTGAGCCGAAGGGGACGCGAACGTCGTTCACGAAGGTGCCGTTGGCGCTGCCCAGGTCTTCGATCAGCCAGCGTGCCTCAGCCCAGATCAGCATCGCGTGCCGCCGGCTGACGGTCGTGTCGCGGCGCACGATGTCGTTGGCCGCGTCGCGGCCGATCGAAAGGGCGTGGCGGAGCGGATGCTCGACGTCCTCGGCGACCAGAGAGCCTTCGCTGTCCATGTGCTGCTCGTACCACATAGCGCCGGATTCGATGCGCAGGCCTGAGACGGCAGGAACGTCCGATCACCCGCCTAACCTTTCCTCGTGAGAGTTCTCGGCATCGATCCAGGGACGGCTGCATGCGGGTACGGGATCGTCCAAGAAAGCGGAGGCCGTATCAGGGCACTCGATCACGGGTGGTGGCAGACGCCCGCGGGGGAGCGCCACGAGCTGCGCCTCAAGACGATCTTCGACCGAGTGCAGGAGCTCATTGCGGCGCACGAGCCGGACGCCGTCGCGCTGGAAGAGTCGTTTGTCGGAGCAGACGCCCGCATCGCGCTCTCCGTCGGGCAGGCGCGCGGCGCGGTGCTCGTCGCCGCCGCAGCGCTCGGCGTCGAGTGCACTGAGTATCCGCCGGCGCGCGTGAAGCAGGCGGTCTGCGGCTACGGGCGCGCCGAGAAGGCGCAGGTGCAGCGGATGGTGCGCGCGATCCTTGCCATGGACACGAACCCGACTCCGAACCACGCAGCCGACGCGCTCGCGGTCGCGATCTGCCACGCGCTCGCGCCGCCGCTCCTGCGGATCGCGGGTTGAGGGGAACAGCATGATCTCGCGACTGAGGGGAGTGCTGGCGGGGCGGACGCCGGATGGATTCGTGCTCGACGTCAACGGCGTCGGCTACCTGCTCGCGGCAACTCCAGGCGCCGTCCGCGCCGCAGAGGCAGTTCAGACAGCAGAGGGTGGAGGCGAGGCGGTGGTCGAGACCTACCTGCACGTCCGCGAGGACGCGCTCCAGCTCTACGGCTTCGCCGACCCGGCCGAGCGGCAGCTCTTCCTGCACCTGCTCACCGTGGCGGGCATCGGCCCCAAGGTGGCGCTGGCGATCGTCTCTGGCTCGCCGGCGGCGGAGCTGCGCCGCGCGATCGTGCTGCAGGACTCCGCCCGCTTCCAGGCGATCCCCGGCGTCGGCAAGAAGACGGCCGAGCGGATCGTGTTGGAATTGAAGGAGAAGCTCGGTGCCGAGGATCCGGTCCCGATCTCGAGTGCTGCCGGGACATCTGGGCATGCGACCGCGCGCGACGCACTCGTCGAGCTCGGATACTCGATCGTCGAGGCCGAGCAGGCGCTCGCGGCCGTCGACCCCGACCTGCCCGCCGAGGAGCGCGTCCGGCTGGCCTTGAGGCAGGCGGCATGACGAAGTCGTGCCGCCCGGAGGGGGTTGGGGAACCGGGGGGTTCCCCCCAAGGAGCGCGCGGATGCGAAGCATCCGCGTCAGCGCGTGGGGCTCGCGGGGGGAACCGGGTTCCCCGCGCGACCGAGCCGCAGGCGAGGGAGGCGGCATGAGCGCCGTCGCGGCGGAAGTCCTCGGCCCTGAGGAGGAGGAGCTCGAGCGTTCGCTCCGCCCGCGCAAGCTCGACGAGTTCGTCGGCCAGGAGGGCGTCAAGGAGCAGCTCGCGATCGCGCTCACGGCCGCGAAGGCGCGCGGCGAAGCGCTCGACCACGTTCTGCTCGTCGGCCCGCCCGGGCTCGGCAAGACGACCCTCGCGCAGATCATCCGCGAGGAGCTGGGCGTCGGGATCCGCACTGTCGCCGGCCCGGCCCTCGAGCGGAAGGGCGACATGGCTGCGATCCTCACCGGGCTCGAGCGCCACGACGTGCTCTTCGTGGATGAGATTCACCGGATCAACCGTGCGATCGAGGAGATCCTCTATCCGGCGCTCGAGGACTTTCGGCTCGACATCATCGTCGGCCAGGGCCCGGCAGCGCGAACCCTGACACTCGACTTGCCGCAGTTCACGCTCGTCGGCGCGACGACGCGTACCGGCCTGCTGACGACGCCGCTGCGCGACCGCTTCGGAATGACGTTCCGGCTCGGTTACTACGACACCGACCAGCTGAGCGCGATCGTGCGCCGCTCGGCCGGGATCTTCGGCATCGCGATCGACGAGGAGGCGTGCGCCGAGATCGCGAGCCGCTCGCGAGGCACGCCGCGGATCGCGAACCGGATCCTCCGCCGCGTCCGTGACGTCGCCGAGGTGCGCCACCAGGGCGCGGTCACGAACGCCGTCGCGCGCGAGGCGCTCGAGCTGATGGAGATCGACGAGGAGGGGCTCGAGGGCACCGACCGCGAGCTGCTGCAGGCGATCGCCTTCAAGTTCGAGGGCGGCCCGGTCGGCCTCTCGACGCTCGCGGTGACGCTCGGCGAGGAGACGGACACGATCGAGGACGTCTATGAGCCGTACCTGCTCAAGCTCGGCTTCCTCCAGCGCACCCCGCGTGGCCGCGTGATCACGAAGCTCGGCAGGGCCCACGTCAACGCGCCTCCGCCGCCCGACGCGGCTGCCCTCTTCTAGGGGCCGGTGATCCGGCGCGGACCGGCCGGCGTCTTGATGAACACCTGCCACGCGTGGTAGGCGAAGAAGATGCGCGGGTCGCGCCGCATCTGTGCGGCGAACGCTGCGACGGCGTCGACGTAGCGGTTCGAGTGGTTGTACGCGTAGAGGGCGCGGCGCAGGTCGCGCTTGGCGCCTGACGCTCGGAGGTAGTTCGCCGCCCCGAGGATCGCGTCGCGTGGCTCGTGGACATTGCCGCCGAGTCCGTACGCGCGCCACGTAGCGGGCATGAACTGCATCGGCCCCTGTGCGCCGGCCGAGCTCCGTGAGCGCAGTTTGTTGAATCCGGTCTCGACGAAGTTGACCGCCGCGAGAACTTCCCAGTCGACGCCGAAGCGCCGCTCCGCGTCGCGATAGAGCAGCTGCAGTGTGCGGGCTGGAAGCGTCGGCCCCGTGCGGAACGCCGACAGTGGCAGTGTCGTCGGCGGCGTCAGCGCGACCAGGCGGCTGCGAGCGTCGAGGGTCGCTCGCGCCTCCCGTGAGAGCAGGGATCGCGTCCTCCGGCCGAGCTCCGCGTCGTAGGTCAGCTTCAGGAAGAGCCGTTGCTGATGGAGCGACCACAGCGTCACCTCGCGCGGCGTCGCTCCGCCGGCCCGGGAACCAGCCTGCCAAGAATCGACTGCCGCGTTCAGGCTCGTCGTCGTCTGCTCGAGCGCTTGCGCTATCGCAGCAGGACGCTCCGGCAGGGGCGCCTCCGCCGGAGGCGGCGCGAGCAGTGCCAAGACGGCGAAGACGGCTCTCACGTCACCGAGTCTAGGCTTGCCACGGGATGAGCCACCCGGAGCTGAAAGCCGAGCAGGCCTACGTCGATCACGCGTACGAGTGCCTGGAGCGAATGCGCGAGATCGTGCTCCGCGCCGGCGACGCCGCCGACGGCGAGGTGGCCCAGGCGGCGCTCGACGCCTGGGCGGCGAAGCGGCTCGCGACGTTCGAGGACGCTGAGCGCGGCCTCATGTTCGGGCGGCTCGACTTCGAGGCCGTCGAACGGGCGCTCTACGTCGGCCGGCGCTGGGTGCACGACGACGATGGCGACCAGGTGGTCGTCAACTGGCAGGCGCCGGCGGCCCGGCCCTTCTATACCGCGACGCCCCAAGACCCGCAGCGTGTGACCCTTCGCCGACGCTTCCGGGCCCAGGGCCGAAGGCTGCTCGACATCGCCGACGAGTCGCTCGACGGCTCGACGCTCGACGGCGCCAGCGTCGGGGATTTCCTCCTCGAGGAGCTGGACCGCAGCCGCGACAGCCACATGCGCGACATCGTCGCGACGATCCAGGCCGACCAGTACCGGCTGATCACTCACGAGCCGCACCTCCCACTCGTGATCCAGGGCGGCCCCGGCACCGGGAAGACCGCGGTCGGGCTCCACCGGGCGTCGTGGCTGATCTACACCGAGCGGGAGCGGAACGCACGCAGCCGCGTGCTCGTCGTCGGCCCGAATCGCACCTTCATGGAGTACGTCTCGCACGTGCTGCCGGCTCTGGGCGAGGACAGCGTCGCGCAGGTCGCGGTCGGCGAGCTCGTCCCCGGCTTCGTGCCGACGCTCGCCGACCCGTGGCCGGTGGCGCAGCTGAAGGCCGACACCCGCCTGGCTGAGGTGATCGCCCGCGCCGCCGAGTTGCGCCTCACCGGCGAGCCCGAGGAGCTGATCCTGAAGCTCGAAGGCGAGTACATCCGCGTCCGCGTCCGCGAGCAGGAGCGGTTGCTGGAGGAGACTCGCGATCAGCACGGCACGACGGCGGCAGCCCGCGAGCGCTTCCGAATGGGGATCGTCCGCAGCTTCTACGCCGAGTACGGGCGGATCCTGCAGGGCGGCGCGATCCGCGACGGGGAGGAGATCGAGAAGTCGCTCCGTTCGAGCGGCCACCTCGCGCGCACCGTCGACCGCGCCTGGCCGGCGGTCACCCCGGAGAAGCTCGTGCGCTCGCTGCTGACGACGCCGTCGTTCCTCGCCGACGCGGCCGCCGACGTGCTCGACGAGGACGAACAGCGGCTGCTGCGCCGGCGCGGCGCCGGCTGGAGCGAGGCCGACGTTCCGTTGCTCGACGAGGCGCACGCACTCGTCGGCGAGCCGGCGCGCACCTACGACCACGTGATCGTCGACGAGGCCCAAGACCTGTCGCCGATGCAGCTGCGGATGATCGCGCGGCGGTCCCGAGACGGTGCGCTGACGCTCCTCGGCGACGTCGCGCAGGGCACGGGACCGGTTAGCTACGCGAGCTGGGCGGAGGTGCTCCCGTTCCTGCCGTCGGGAGGCGACGCGGTGGTCGAGGAGCTGCGGCACGCCTACCGGGTGCCGCGGGAGATCATGGATCTGGCGCTGCCGCTGCTCGACACGATCGCGCCTGCGATCGAGCGCCCGCTCGCCTACCGGGTCGGCGGCGCCGAGCCGGTGGTGCGTGAAGTGCCGCCGGCTGCGTTGCTCCGGGAGGCGTACCACGAGGCGGCGCGCCTCGCTCGTGAGGACGGACTGGTAGCGCTGATCGTCCCCGATCAGCTCGTCGAGCCTGCGCTCACGCACGAGAACGCGTTCGACAGCATCCCGCTCCTGACCCCGCGAGACGCGAAGGGACTCGAGTTCGACCACGTCATCGTCGTCGAGCCTGCCTTGATCGCAGAGCGCGAACAGGGCCTGCGCGAGCTCTACGTCGCGCTGACGCGACCGACGACGACCCTCGTCGTCCTTCACGCCCGGCCGCTGCCCGGCGAGCTCCAGCTTCCGTAGAGTCCATTCGATGCCTGAGCTCTGGACGCCCGGGATGATCGGGCCACTCGACGACCTGGTGGCACGGATCCATCGCCGGATCGAGTCGTTTGCGGCGGAGCACGGGCTGGAGCAGGCGATGGTCGAGGTCGAACTGTCGGACGGCGCCCTGCTCCGGCTGGCGTCGATCTCGGCGGATCCCGGCTACGGCTTCGTCACGCTCGTGCCGCATGGCGAGGAGGGCGAGCCGCAGGAGGTGATCGTGCCGCTCGGCGCGATTCGCCAGCTCACGCTGAGTCGGGCAGAACCGCGGACCGCTCCCAGCCTGATGGATCGGATCCATCGCGTCGCGGATGACGACCCAGACACTGCGCCGAGAGCCACCCTCGGCCTGCCAAGGCAGTGCGGCCCTCGCTGGTCTGATCGCCCCCCAGCACGCCAGCCGAATGAGCCACGGCGCCAGCGCCAGCGCGACGATGTCGAACCAGACGTAGCCGGAGGCGACACCGCTGGGCGGATTTCCCTGGGTGACGTTCGTCCCGGGGATCACGGCGGCCCATTCCCAGGTGCCGATCGCCGTCCCGTAGAGCTCGAGCCACGCGACGACGAGGAAGACGCCGGCGTAGATCTCGGGTGCGCGGCCGCGGATCAGGTAGACCGCGAGCAGCGCCGCGCCGATCGCGCCGGCGACGTCGCTCCGCGGCAGCACCGTGACGCCTGCGATCCCCCACGCGAGCACGGCGACGAGCGCAAAGCGGACGAACGCGTTCTTGCGGGGCGCCGCCCACGCGGCGAGCGCCACCCCGGCCAGGTAGACGAGCCCGTGGCAGGGCGGCACGAACGAAGGCAGATTCTCGAGCCGGTAGGTGTAGACGCCCCAGATGATCGACCCGACCACCTCGGCGCAGGTCGCGACGACGACGACCACGAGCACCTGCGCGCGGAGCAGCGCCGGCACGCCCTTCAGCGCAACTGCGAGCGCGATCCAGGCGGCGAGTCCGAGCAGCAGCTGTCCGCGTGCGTCGACCTGGGTGTCGACGGCGAGCAGCACGCCGATAAACGCGACGATCGCGAGCGTTCGTCTCAACGTCGGAACTGGAGCTCGTGCCACGAAGGCACGGGCGCGAGCTCGAGCAGGGCCCGGCCGCCGCGCGGCTCCGCGTAGCCGAAGTCGCCGGTGTCCTCGTCCCAGGTGACCTCCAGCAGCCCTTCCTTGACGCGGTGGTCGAGCCAGGCGCCGCGGAAAACGAGCTTGCGCAGCCAGTAGACGAGCGACTCGCCCTCGAGCAGGCCGACGCGCTCCCAGTGGCGGACGAGGTAGCGGCCGAGCGGGCTGCGCGCATCCGCGATCCGCCCGTCCGCGGCGAGCTCGACCAGATCTCCGGTCTCCTCGTCGTCCAGGTCGTTGGACTCGATCAACCCGAGCCGGACCGCGGCCGCGGTGATCCGCTCCTCGAAGTCCTCGGCGTTGAAGCCGAAGCGGTAGCCGAGAAACTCGACGACATACTCGTCCCCGGACGCGTAGTTCGTCTCGCTCATCGCTCTCACGATAGCCGCGCGAGCGATTGCAACAACCCCCACCGGCATAGCTAATGTGGCCGGCATGAACTGGCGGGCGTACACGGCGATGACGGCGATCGTCGTCGCGATCTGGCTTCTCGGCACCTGGGTGACCAAGTACTCGCTCGAGGAGATGGCGATCTACACGCCGATCGCGGTCGTCGCGCTCGGCGCGCTCGCCGGCGTGATCCTGCTCTGGGTCAAGATCGTTCGCGAGTCGCTGCGCCGCCGAACCCCTTCGTAACACCGTCCGACGCGCTCCGTACCGTCGATTGCCCATGCGCGACGGTACCTGGACGATCGAGCCCTGCTCCCACGCGGAGGCCAAGACCCTCGCGGAGGCGCTCGAGGTGAGCGAGACGCTGGCCTCGATCCTCGTCCGGCGCGGCTTCCGGGACACCGAAGACGCCCGGCGTTTCGTGGCCGGAGAGCTGGCGCCGCACGATCCCTTCCTGCTGGGCGACATGGCCGTCGCGGTCGAGCGGATCCGCGCAGCGATCGCGGACGGACGGCGGATCTGCGTTCACGGCGACTACGACGTCGACGGGATCTGCGCGACCGCGCTCGCCGTCCTCACCCTGCGCTCGCTCGGAGCCGACGTCGAGTGGCACCTGCCGAGCCGCTTCGAGGAGGGCTACGGCGTCTCGGGCGACACGATCTCGCGGCTCGCCGACGAGGGCTGCACGCTGCTGCTCACCGTCGACTGCGGCATCACCGCCGTCGAGGAGGTTGCGGCCGCGAAGGCACGCGGGCTCGAGGTGATCGTCACCGACCACCACCGTCCCGGGGAGACGCTTCCCGACTGTCCGGTGGTCGCGACGCGTCCGTCCGACTATCCGTATCCCGAGCTCTGCGGCACCGGCGTCGTGTGCAAGCTCGCGCAGGCGCTCGGCGTCGACGTCGGCCCGTACCTCGACCTCGTGGCGCTCGCGACGATCGCCGACGTCGTCCCGCTGCTCGACGAGAACCGCTCGCTCGCGATCGCAGGCCTGCGCGCGCTCGCGCGTACCCAGCGGCCCGGGCTGCAGGCGCTGATGCGGAACGCCCACGTCGACCCGGCCGCGGTCGATGCCGCTGCGGTCGGCTTCCGGCTCGCGCCTCGGATCAACGCCGCCGGCCGCCTCGGCCGGCCCGACGCGGCCCTCGAGCTGCTGCTCACGACCGACGCGGACGTGGCGAAGCGGCTCGCCGACGAGCTTGAGACGCTGAACCGCGATCGCCAGGCGGTCGAGGAGCGGATCAGGCGCGCTGCGATCGCCGAGGTCGAGTCGTGGCCCGAGGCGAAGCGACGCCGCCGCGGCTACGTGATCTGGGGCGAGGACTGGCACGAGGGCGTGATCGGGATCGTCGCCTCGCGGCTCGTCGAGCGCTTCAACCGTCCTGTCGTCCTGATCGCCGGGACCGAGAAGCAGTGGAAAGGATCGGGGCGCTCGCTACCGGCCTTCGACCTGCACGGCGCGCTCGCCGCGTGCTCCTCGCACCTACACCGGTTCGGCGGTCACCGGGCTGCAGCCGGCCTCTCGATCGAGCCCGCGAGCCTCGACGCGTTCGCGGAGGCGTTCGCGGCGCACGCCGACGCCGAGCTCGTCGAGGAGGATCTGGCGCCGGTGACCCGGATCGACGCGATCGTGCCCGGCTCGGCCTTGACGCTTGCGCTCGCCACCGAGCTCGACCGGCTCGCGCCGTTCGGGCTGGGCAACCCGGACGTCACCCTGCTCGTCCCCGACTGCGAGGCGGTGCAGCCTGGGGTCGTGGGTGAGGGAAAGCACCTGCGCTTTCGGATCCAGCAGAGCGGCCGCGACGCGGGCTCCGCGATCGCGTTCGGCCTCGGTGGGCAGCTAGACCGCATCCGCAGGCCGGTTCGCTACGACCTCGCCTGCCGGCTGAAGGAGAACCGCTGGAACGGCACGGTCGCTCCGCAGCTCGTCGTCCGGCGCCTGTTCGACGCGCCCGAGGGGTACGACGAGCTGCGGGCGAGCCTGGCGGAGCTGTGGCGGGCCGGGGAGGACGTGTGGACGGAGGACGAAGTGGCCAGCGCGATCTTCGCCGAGCTCGAGCTGCGCGATGGCGCTCGCCGGCAGCTGTACGAGTCGGAGGCGTTCCGGACGCTTCTGGCGGGCCTCGAGCTCGACGCGCTACCGCGCGCCGCGCCTAGCTCTACCGAGCGGACAGCGAGGTGCGCAACGACTTTCGCGGCGGCGCGTTTCGCGCCACGCGCGCAGTGTCGTCGAGCGCGACGAGCAGGCGCGCAAGCTTGCGCGCTTTTCGTTCGCGGCGTCGATCGGTGATGGACACGGACGGCATGGTTCTGCTTTGCAACGCGGAATCCTGCGGCGGAGTTTCGCTCTCAGACGAGGTCAGTACACTGAGTGTGTGGCTGTGATCGACGTCGAAAGGCATCACCAGGACCTCGTCGACGAGTTGATTGCAGCTGTCGAGTCGTACAACCCCGGCGTCGACAAAGACCTGCTCGCAAGGGCTTTTCGGTTCGCTGCCACGGCCCATGAGGGCCAGACCCGAAGCTCCGGTGAGCCGTTCGTCCACCACCCCTGGGCGGTCGCAAAGATCTGCGCCGAGCTCCATCTCGACGAGCAGTCGCTCGCGGCCGCGCTCCTCCACGACGTGGTCGAGGACACGGACACGGCTCTCGACGACGTCCGTGCCGAATTCGGCGACGAGATCGCGCAGCTCGTCGAGGGCGTCACGAAGCTGACCCGGACGACCTTCCAGACCCGCGAGCAGTCGGACGCGGAGAACTACCGGAAGATGATCGTCGCGATGGCGCAGGACGTCCGCGTCATCCTGATCAAGCTCGCGGACCGGCTCCACAACATGCGCACGATCGAGTACCAGGGCAAGCAGGCGCAGGTGCGCAAGGCGAAGGAGACGCTCGAGGTCTACGCGCCGCTCGCGCACCGGCTCGGCATCCACGCGATGAAGTGGGAGCTCGAGGACCGCTCCTTCGAGATCCTGCACCCGCGCAAGTACGCCGAGATCAAGACCATGGTTGCCGAGCGCCGCGACGACCGCGAGGTGGCGGTCAAGCAGGCGGGCGAGATCCTCGGCGCGGAGCTGGCGAAGGTCGACATCCCCGCCGAGATCGCCGGCCGCGCGAAGCACTTCTACTCGATCTACGACAAGATGGCCAAGAAGGGCCGCGAGTTCAACGAGATCTACGACTTGACCGCCATGCGAGTCACCGTCGAGCGCTCGGCTGACGAGGGCACGCGTGACTGCTACGGCGCGCTGGGCCTGATCCACTCGCTTTGGAAGCCGATGCCGGGGCGGTTCAAGGACTTCATCGCGATGCCGAAGTTCAACCGCTACCGGTCGCTGCACACGACCGTGATCGGGCCCGAGGGGACGCCGCTCGAGATTCAGGTGCGAACGCGAGAGATGCATGAGGAGGCCGAGTACGGAGTCGCCGCGCACTGGCTCTACAAGCGCGGCAAGGGCAAGCAGGACGACGAGTGGCTGACCTGGGTCAAGTCGCTCCTCGACTGGCAGCAAGACGAGGCCGACCCGCGTGAGTTCATGAAGACGTTCCGCACCGACTTCTTCGACGACGAGGTGTACGTCTTCACGCCGAAAGGTGAGGTGAAGACGCTGCCGCAGGGCGCGACGCCGATCGACTTCGCCTACGCCGTCCATACCGACGTCGGCCACAAGACCGTCGGCGCGAAGATCAATGGACGCATCGTCCCGCTCCACTACCGGCTGAAGAACGGCGACTTCGTTGAGATCCTCACCTCGAAGTCGGGTCGCGGCCCGTCGCGCGACTGGATGAGCCTGGCGGCGTCATCGCGCGCTCGGAACAAGATCCGCCAGTGGTTCCAGCGCGAGACGCGCGGCGAGACCGAGGCGAAGGGCCGCGAGCTGCTCGACAACGCGCTGAAGGCGCAGAGCCTGCCCTACCGCAAGCTGCAGGGCTCGGCGGTGCTGGCGCAGGTGATTCGGGAGACAGGTTTTCGCAAGGCCGAGGACTTCTACGTCGCCCTCGGCGCGGGCAAGCTGCAGACGAATCAGATCGTCAACAAGGTGCTGCAGCGGCTGAAGACGGACGAGGTCGCCGAAGAGGCGATCGTCCCGCTGAAGCCGCCGAAGGCACGCTCGACGGTCGCCGGCGACAGCCTCGGGATCAAAGTGCAGGGGATCGACGACGTGCTCGTTCGGCTCGCGAAGTGCTGCACGCCGGTGCCGGGCGACCCGATCCTCGGCTACATCTCGCTCGGCCGCGGGATCACGATCCACCGCGAGGACTGCCCGAACGTCAAGGCGCTGATGCGTAACCCGGAGCGCTTCACGCCGGTGGAGTGGGAGGGCGGCGCGACGACGTCGAGCTTCCGCGTCCAGATCGCCGTCGACTCGTTCGACCGCCCACGCTTGCTCGAGGATGTCGCGCGTAGCTTCGCCGAGCACGGCGCCAACATCGTCTCCTACGGCGGCGTCGTCGAGGACGGGATGGCGCGTAACTGGTACACCGCCGAGGTCGGCGACGTCAAGGAGCTACGGGCGCTCCTGGCCATGCTGCGCAACCTCGACGGAGTCTTCGACGCCTACCGGATGACACCGTCCTGAGCGCGCGATGAGCAGCCACCGCAGCGGCTGCTCATCGCGCCAGAACCGCTAGGCCGAGGGACGCGAACCGAGCGTCACGTCGAGCGTCTTCGTGTCGCCGTCGCGCTCGACGGTCAGCGTCACCTGCGCGCCGGGCTTCTGCGCGTCGATCAGCTGCCGCAGCTCTTCCGCCGAACCCACGGTCTTGCCGTCGATCTTCGTGACCACGTCACCGTTTTCGATCCCCGCTTCGGCCGCCGGCGTACCGGCGCGCACATCGGCGATGCCCGCACCATCGGAGCCCGCGACGTCCTCGGTCGCGACGCCGAGATAGGCGTGCTCGACCGAGCCGTCCGAGATCAGCGCGTCGGCGATCTTCGCGACCGTGTTGGACGGGACGGCGAACCCGATGCCGACGTTGCCGCCCGACTCGCTCTCGATCTGCGAGTTGACTCCGACCACCTTGCCGGTCAGGTCGAGTAGCGGCCCACCCGAGTTGCCGTGGTTGATCGCGGCGTCCGTCTGGATCGCGTTGTCGATGGCGAAATTGTTCGGTGCCGTGATCTCGCGGTGGAGCGCGCTGACGATCCCGGCCGTGACCGTCTGCTCGAGCCCGTATGGGCTGCCGATCGCGACGACACCGTGCCCGACAGCGAGCTCGGACGAGTCAGCGAGCTCCAGCGGGTCGAGCACCGAGGCCGGTGCGTCCACGTCGAGCACGGCGAGGTCGGTGGAGGGGTCGCTGCCGACGATCGTTGCGTCGTAGCTGGTGCCGTTCCAAAGGGTGACCTTGGCCGACTCGGCTCCGTCGACGACGTGGTGGTTGGTGACGACGTGGCCGGCGCCGTCGTAGACGAAGCCCGAGCCCTGGCCGTTGGCGACGGTGATCTCGACGACGGACCTGTAGCTCGCCTTGTAGATGTCGGCGACGCTGCTGGAGGAGTTCGCGGCGTGCTGCGTATTGGAGCTGACCGTCACCTCGCGGACGACGGTCTGCGAGCCGTCGTCGCCGAGGGCGAGCGTGACGGCCGCGACGCTGCCGGCGCCGATGCAGGCCGCGGTCGTGAGGGCAGCGACGGATTTGAAGCGTGCAGACATGCGATTCCTTTCAGGGGAGGTGTGCCCCGGCCGAGGGGGATCGGCCGGGGCACGGGGAGAAGTCGGGGGAATCAAGCGTCCGGGGCCTCGGCCGGCCGCTCGCCGCCGAAGCCGCCAGGGCCGCCACGGCCGGGGCCGCCGCGGAAGCCGAACGGCGCCTCGCCGTTGACGACGGCTGCGATCCGGCTCTGCAGCTCGGCCAGGATCGACGTGCGCTCCGCCTCGGTCAGCATGCCCTCCTCGACCTTCTCGTCGAGCTTGGCCTTGGTGGCGGCGACGAGGGCGCTCGTGAGTCCCGCCGCCGTCTTGCCGTTCTCGACTGCGATCTCGGCCAGCGTGTCGCCGTCCTCGAGGCTCGCGCGGAGCTCGGCCTCGGTGATGCCGAGGTAGGTCGCTGCCGCCTCGAAGGCGAAGAAGCCGTGGTGGCCGCCGTGATGGCCGCGGCCCGCGCCGAGACCGATCAGCGGCAGCTCGCCTGCGGCGATCCGTTCCTTCAGCTCGGCCGCCTGTGCCTCGGTGAGCCGGCCGGCCTCGACAGCCGCGTCGACTCGATTCTCGAGCGCTTCCTTCAGGGCGGCATCGAGCTTGTCGGCGTCGATGCCGAGCTGCTTGGCAGCATCGGCGACGATCGCGTCGCTCTCCTCGGTCGGTGAGAGCTGCGTCGCCGCGATGGCGCCGCCGCCGCCGAGGACTGCCGCTGCGGCTGCAGTGGCGCCTGCGATCTTGATCTTGGTGCGTTTCATCTCGCTGCTCCTTCCGGGAATCAGGCTTGACGCTTCCCAGTTGAACAGCCCGGCCTAAGAGCTCCCTGAGCGAACATGAAGAACTTCCTAAGAGTTGAGATTTCGCCGGTGAGCTACGACGAGTCCGAGGCGGACTCGACCGGCAACGAGAGCCGCATCCGCGTGCCGCCACCCTCGGCGGGCTCGGCGGTGACGCCGCCCCCGTGAGACTCGGCCACCTGGCGCACGATCGCGAGCCCGAGTCCCGAACCGGGCAAGCCCCGAGCGGCGGGAGCGCGGTAGAAGCGGTCGAACACGAAGGGCACGTCCTCCTCGTCGATCCCGGGACCATGGTCGCGCACGGTCACCTCGCCGTCGCGCACGGTCACCTCGATCTCACCGCCGGGCGGGCTCCACTTCGCCGCGTTGTCGAGCAGATTCGAGATCGCGCGCTCGATCGTGGACGGAACGCCGCGGATCAGCGATTCGTCCAGCTCCGGCTTGAACGAGAGGCCCGGGTGGTTGCGGCGGGTTCGCTCGATCGCGTCGGCCGTGGCGAGGTCGAGCCGGACGTCTTCCGGTTCCGGCGGCGCCTGGTCGCCGCGTGCGAGCTCGACGAGCTCGGCGATGAGCGCGGTCATCTCCAGCAGCTGCTCGGTCACGTCGCGCAGGAGCTTCTCGCGCTCACCGGGCGGCAGGGTCTCGTCGCGGGCGAGCACCTCGATGTTCGTGCGCAGGCTGGTCAGCGGCGTCCGCAGCTCGTGCGACGCGTCCGAGACGAGTTGCCGCTGGGCGCGGGCCGAGTCCTCGAGCGCGCCGAGCATCGTGTTGAAGGTCGCAGCGAGCCGCGAGAGCTCGTCGGTTCCGGACGCGTCGATCCGGCGTGAGAGATCGCGCGTCTCCGACACCTCCTCGGCCGTCTTCGTCAGCCGCTGAACGGGAGCCAGGACGGCGCGAGCGACGGCCAGGCCGAGCGCGGCCGCAGTCGCGGTCCCGATCAGCGCCAGCGCGATCAGCCAGCGGCTGATCCGCGCCAGCACCCGGTCGACCTCCTCGAGCGACCTGGCGATCTGAACCGCGTAACCCTGCCCGAGCGGGATCGTCAGGACGCGGACATGCGTGTCCTCCACGTTCGCATCCTCGTAGAACGGCTCGTCGGCCTCGCCGCGAGCGGCCGCGAGGGCACGCTCCGACACCGGCAGCTGACCGGAGGTGCCCGGCGGTGTGACCGCCTCGCCGTCCTGCCGCACGAGCTGCGTGAACACCGCAACGCCGCCGAAGCGTTCGGGCCGCAGGTTGAGGAACTGCTTGCCGTCCGGGTCGCCGATCACGTCGAGCTTGCGAGGTAGGTCGCGGGCCCGCGCCTTCAGCGTCTCGTCGACCTGGTCGCGCAGCTCGCTCCGTACCAGTCCGTAGGTGATCGCCGAGGCGGCGACGACCGCGATCGCGACGGCGGCGGCAGCGGCGAGCGTGAGGCGGGTCCGGAAGCTCATGTCTCGCGCAATGCGTAGCCGACGCCGCGGATCGTCTGGATCAGCCGTGGCTTGCCGCCCTGCTCCGTCTTCCGGCGCAGGTAGCCGATGTAGACGTCGAGCGAGTTCGAGCCGAAGCCGAAGTCGTAGCCCCAGACGCGCTCGAAGATGACCGAACGTGTCAGCACCTGGCGGGGATTGAGCAGGAAGAGCTCGAGCAGCGAGAACTCCGTCCGCGTCAACTCGATCGAGTCGGTGCCGCGCCGCACTTCCCGCGTCGCCGGATCGAGCTCGAGATCGGCGAAGCGGAGCGCCTCGCCCTCTTCGGGGCCGAGTCGTCGCAGCAGCGCACGCAGGCGCGCCAGGAGCTCCTCGAGCGCGAACGGCTTGACGACGTAGTCGTCCGCGCCGGCGTCCAGGCCGGCAACCCGGTCCAAGACCTCGTCGCGCGCGGTCAGCATCAGCATCGGCAGGGCATTTCCGTCGCGCCGGAGCCGCCTGCACGCCTCGAGCCCGTCCAGCCTGGGCATCGAGACGTCGAGCACGACTGCATCGACGTCGTCTGTGTCGCGCAGCCGATCCAGTGCCTCGGCGCCGTCGCCCGCGAGCTCGACGTCGTAGCCCTCGAGCTGGAGCGCACGGCGGAGCGACTCGCGCACCGCGGGCTCGTCGTCGACCACGAGGACTCGCATGCCGCCATTGTGCGCACCCGGCCTAAGAAGTTCGTGAGACGACGATCACTCGTTCGAGGGATCGTCCCTCGAACGAGTGGGGTACCTCGAACCAGGGATAGACGCGGGGCCGAATCCCAGTACAACGAGTAGGTAGGGGAGAGGGGTCGTGGGGGCTACTGCGGCGCCCGTCCGAGAGGCCACACTGTCGGGCGGGCGCGCGGTTCAGGGGTTCCATTCTTCGCCGCCCGTGTCCCAGCCGACAAGGGCATACGGAGATACGAGTTCGGCGACCCGTGCGAGTAGACGCGGTCTTCACTTTCGAGTAGGAGACCAGGAGCGCAGATCCGCGCTACGTCCGACCTCGAACAGCACCGGGAAGGACTCGATCACGTCATGGTCTCGGCCTCCGCGCCAGCGACCGGGCCGCGCACCAACTCGTCTCCCTCGACGAAGCTGACCCAGATCGTCTCGCCCCGTAGGCGTTGGTGCAGGATCGCGACTACCCGCCGCAGCATCTCGTCCGCCTCGCCGCCGCCGCCGAGCATCTCGCTCGACCTCCTCGAGTGCCTCCGACTGCGCGCTCACGCCTCGAGATCCCCGCCCTCGAACGCCCCGATCCGCTCGCGATACGCCGCCGGGATCTCGCAGGCACGCCGCTCGTCGAGGTCGACGAGGACGAGCGTCTGGGTTGCCGTCACCATCAGCGCGTCGTCCTCCATCCGGTAGGCCGCACACTCGTACGTCGTGCTCGTCCGGCCGATCCGGGCCGCCCGGACGAAGATCTCGAGCAGGTCGTCGAACCGCGCCGGCGCGTGGTACTCGACGTTCGACGCCCGCATGACGAAGTCGTAGCCCTCGAGCTCGTCCCCGGACCTGCCCAGGTGGCGGTGGTACTCCGTTCTCGCGTGGTCGAAGTAGGGGAGGTAGCGGCCGTAGTAGACGATCCCCTGCGCATCGGTGTCCGAGAACCAGACACGCGCGATCGCCGAGTACTTGAACGGCGGCTTGCGGTCGGTGACCCGGCCGAGCTCGACGGTCGTCACGAGCGGATCAGGTCGAGCACCTCGTCCCGCTTCGCCTCCATCAGCTCCTCGGAGCGTGCCTCGAGGTTGAGGCGCAGCAGCGGCTCCGTGTTGGACGGGCGGACATTGAAGTGCCAGTCGTCGTAGTCGACGGAGATCCCGTCGAGATGCGTGACGCGCGCGTCGGCGTAGCGCTCCTTCAGCTCCTGGAGCTTCAGCGGCACGTCTGCGACCGGGGTGTTGATCTCGCCGGTGAGGAAGAACCGCTCGCGGTACGGCGCAAGGATCTCGGACAGCTTCCGGTCCCGTTTCGAGATCAGCTCGAGCAGGAGCAGGAACGGGACGACGCCCGAGTCGGCCTGGGAGAAGTCGCGGAAGTAGTAGTGCGCCGAGACCTCGCCACCGAAGATCGCATTCTCCTTGCGCATGCGGTGCTTGATGTAGGCGTGACCGACCCGGTTCACGAGTGGCGTACCGCCCGCGCGTTCGATCGTCTCCGGCACCGCCCAGCTCGCCCGCACGTCATAGATGACGTTGCCGCCGTCCTCCTTCTCCAGGATCGACTCGGCGAGCAAGGCCGTCACGAAGTCGCCCGGGACGAACTCGCCCGTGTCGTCGACGAAGAAGCAGCGGTCGGCGTCGCCGTCGTAGGCGACGCCCAGATCGGCGTTCTCCGCCAGCGTCTTCCCGATGATGAACTCGCGGTTCTCGGGCAGGAGCGGGTTCGGCTCGTGATTCGGGAATGACCCGTCGGGCTCGAAGTAGCAGCACACCGCGTCGATCGGCAGCCGCTCGAGCACCGGCGGCAGCATCGCGCCGGCCATCCCGTTCGCTGCGTCGATCACGACGCGCAGCGGCTTGATCGCCGACACGTCCACAAAGGACAAAACCTTCTCGACGAAGGCGTTCCAGATGTCGTGGTTGCTGACGGTGCGCGTCGAGGAGGGCTCGTGTTCCTGTAACACAATCGCCCGGTCGCGCACGTCCAGCAGCCCCGATTCGCCGCCCACCGGCAGCGCCCCGCGGCGGACGATCTTCATGCCGGTGTACTGCTTCGGGTTGTGCGACGCGGTGACGCAGACGCCGCCGTCGAGTCCCAGCTCGGCGACGGCGAAGTAGACCATCTCGGTGCCGACCATCCCGAGGTCCAGCACCTCCGCGCCCCCGTCCGCCGCGCCTTCGATCAGCGCCTCGGCCATCGAGGGCGACGAGAGTCGCATGTCGCGGCCGACCGCGATCCGGCGGGGCTCGAAGTGCTCGACGTACGCGCGCCCGATCGCATAGGACCCGGCTTCGTCGAGCTCGTCCGGATAGACACCGCGCACGTCATAGGCCTTGAAGACCTTGGGGTCGAGCATCTCGCGATGCTACTGAGGAACCCGCCGCGCCCGTGGGTGTACCGGGAACGTGAACGGGCATACTTCCACTGTCAGCATGAAGCTCCTCGCCGCTGCGATCGCGACCGCGGCCCTCGTGCTACCGGCCGCGCAGGCCTCCGGAACTGCCACGGTGCCGGGCCTCGTCTACACGCCCGGCTACGGCAACAGCATCGTCGCGCGCTACGACCCGGTTTCGCTCGACCGGAGCGGCATTCGAGTGAGGCTCGGCGGGAGCGCGAGCAGCTGGAGCTGGTCGCCGCAGAAGCGGTATCTGGCCGTCGCGAGCTTCCCGCAGCAGCTGACCGTGATCGAGGCCGCGACGATGCGGGTCGTCTCCCGCACCCGGATCGCGCCGGGAGGCGGCGTCACGCACGCCGTCACGTGGACGCGCCTCGACCGCGTCTTGGCCGTCGTCGACACGCCCGGCGGCGCCGTCGTCGCCACCGTGGATCCGCTCGCGGGCACGGTGATCAGACGGATGCGGATCCCGCGGCCGTTCGCGTTCCAGTTCGAGCGCCTGCCGGATGGCCTCGTCTTCCTGCTCGGCCCGCGCGGGCGGATCGCGCCTGCAGCGCTGGCGGTGGTCGACGCGGAGGGTCGGCCGAGAGTCGCTTCGGTGCCGCAAGCGGTGATCGGGATGTTCGGGCGAAGGCAGTTGGTACCGGGGCTCGCAGTCGATCCGCTCGGGTCGCAAGGCCCATCTCGTGGACGGGGACCGCGTCTTCGTCGTCGATCTCCGGACGCTTGCCGTCGCCGATCCCGGGCAGTTGCGCACGCTCGCGAAGGTCAGCGACGGTTCGGTGCGCTCCGCCCACTGGCTGGGTGGCGGGCTGCTGGCAGTCAGCGGGCGGCAATGGAGCAGCGAGGGCACCTCCCGGCCGGCCGGACTGCGGATCGTCGACGTGCGCACCCGGAAGACTCGCATGGTCGATCCCACGGCGAGCAGCTTCACCGCGGTCGGCCGCAATCTGCTCGTGGAGAGCGCGCCGAGCCGGCAGGCGTTGAACGTCACCGCGTACGGCTTCGACGGCGTGCAGCGCTACCGCGTGGAGCTCGGCGGAGCGACGTGGTTGAAGAAGCAGGGCCGCCTCGGCTACTCGTGCCGCGACGCCTTCCTCCGCTCCGTCGTCGACCTCACCTCCGGCCGCACTGTTCGCGGCGTCTTCCCGGCCGGCACACGCTGCCCGACGCTGCTGCGGAGCGACTCCCGCAGCTAGCTCGGGCGCAGGCCCAGCCACCTGTCTCGTCACTACAATCAGAGGGTGGAACGCAAGCTCGCAACCGTGCTGTTCGTCGATCTCGTCGGCTCGACCGAGTTCGTCGCTGCCAGCGACCCCGAGATCGTGCGTCGTCGCGTCAACTCGTTCTTCGAGCAGGTCTCGCATTGCATCGCCACGCACGGCGGCATCGTCGAGAAGTTCGCGGGCGACGCCGTCATGGCCGCCTTCGGGATTCCGCAGGCGCACGAGGACGACGCGGAGCGCGCCGTCCGCGCCGCGGCGGCGATCCTCGAATCGGTGCACGGTCTCGGCCTGGAAGCGAGGATCGGCGTCGAGGCGGGCGAGGTCGTCGCCGACGAGTCCGACTCGACCTTCGCGACCGGCGAGGCGGTCAACGTCGCGGCGAGGCTGCAGCAGGCTGCTGCGCCGGGTGAGATCCTGATCGGGCCCTTCGCTCAGCGGTTGACGGTCGGCATCGTCGAGACCGAGGAGCGGGGCGAGCTGGCGCTGAAAGGCTTCGGCGAGCCACTGGTCGCCTGGCGGCTCGAGTCGGTGAGAGACAGCGGCGACCGTGCGCAGCGGATCGCTGCCAGCTTCGTCGGCCGCGAGTTCGAGCTCGAGCTGCTCCACAACACACTGTCGCGCGTGATCCGGGACAAGCGTGCGCATCTGTTCACGATCTACGCCGAACCCGGCGTCGGCAAGAGCCGGCTTGCCCGGGAGTTCGTCGCCGGCGTCGAGGGTGCGACGATCCTTGCCGGACGCTCGCTGCCCTACGGCGAGGGCGTCACCTACTGGCCGATCGCCGAGATGGTCAAGGTGGCAGCCGGAATCGCGGACGACGACCCGGTTCAGGACGCGGTCGCGAAGCTCCGCGCCTGTTGCGGCGACGACGCCGTCGCCGACCTGCTCGCGCTGGCCGTCGGCGTGCTGGAGGGGATCGAGGCCGAGCGGAGCCAGGAGGAGATCGCCTGGGCTGCCCGCGAGTGGGCCGCAGAGCTCGCCGACGCTCAGCCGCTGATCCTCGTCTTCGAGGACGTCCACTGGGCCGAGGAGCCGCTGCTCGAGTTGATCGAGCATCTGGCCGAGCGGGTCAAGGATGCGCCGCTCCTGATCGTGTGCCTCGCCCGGCCGGAGCTGCTCGATATCCGCCCCGGCTGGGGCGGGGGCCGCCTGCGTGCGACCGCGATCGAGCTCGAGCCGCTGGGACCGGACGAGAGCGAGGAGCTGCTCGACGCGCTGCTCGCCGAGCGCGAGCTCTCCACGGCCGAGCGCCGCACGCTGCTCGAGAAGACCGAGGGGAACCCACTGTTCGTCGAGGAGACGACGCGGATGCTGCTCGAGGGCGGCACCGCCGCCAAGCGGATCCCCGACACGCTCCAGGCGATGATCGCCGCGCGCATCGACCGGCTGCCGCGGAGCGAGAAGCGTCTGCTGCAGCGTGCGTCGGTGATCGGCCGCATCTTCTGGGAGAGCGCCGTCGCCCAGCTGCTTCCAGACCTCGAGGAGGTCGAGCCGGTGCTCGACGATCTGCTGCTGCGTGATTTCGTCACTCGCGAAAGCCGCTCCTCGATCACGGGCGAGCGGGCCTACCGCTTCAAGCACGTGCTCATTCGCGACGTCGCCTATGCCGGGCTTGCCAAGGCCGTGCGCGCGGAGCTGCACGTCGAGTTCACCGACTGGCTGCACGAGCGGGCCGGGGAGGAGCTCGTCGAGATTCGCGCCTACCACCTCGACCAGGCGGCGACGCTGTTGGAGGAGCTGGACGGCATCGTGCCGCCCGAGCTCGCCACGCGCGCAGCCGCTGCGCTCGAGAAGGCAGGCCGGCGCGCGCTCGCCCGCGAGGCAAACCGCTCGGCGCGGCGCCTGCTCGTGAGGTCGGTCGAGCTCGAGCCGACGCTGCAGCGCCGTTTCCTCGCCGCACGGGCGGCGCGCCGGATCGCGGACCTGCCCGCGCAGGGCGTGGAGATGGAGCGTGTCTTCGCCGAGGCGACGGAGGCGGGCGATCAGCGGCTGCAGGGCCTCGCCCTGACCGCGCTCGCCGAGAACGCGCTCCTCCGCGACGCCGACCTCCCGCGCGGCCGCGAGCTCGTCGAGCGGGCGCTCGTCCTGCTCGAGGACGGGAAGCCGGAGGACCGCTACGAGGCACTGACGACGCGGGCCCGGATCGGCTGGTGGCTTGGGGACCTCGACGACGACGAGCGCTGGAACACGAAGGCGCTCGAGGTCGCGCGCCAGATCGGACGCAAGGATCTCGAGGCCAGCGCAGCCGACGAGCTGGCCAGCTGTGCAATCGCGCGGCTCGATCTCGACAGCGCCGCGAAGCTCGCGGGGGAGGCGTTCGAGCTCGCCGACGAGAGCGGCAACATCACCGCGCTCGGCTGGGCGCTCGTCTCGCGGAGCCGGATCGACTCGCTTCGCGGCCTGTTCGACGAGGCGGCGGCGGGGCTCGACCGCGCTGAGGAGCTCTTCTCCCAGTCCGGCAACGCCTGGGCGCTCGCGCGCGTGCACAACCACTACGGCTGGGTCGAGCGGCGGCGAGGCGATCTGGTCGCGGCCGACCGGCACTTCCGCGACGCGATTCGGATCCTGACGCCGCTCGAGGACCGGGGCACGCTCTGCGAGAGCCAGCGTGGCCTCTCACAGGTGCTCGTCGCGCGTGGGAAGGTCGACGAGGCCGAGCAGTACGCGCACGAGGCACGTGAGACGGTCGGCCCCCACGACACCAGCTCGCGCGCGACGACGCGGATGGCGCTCGGAATCGTGCGCGCGGCGCAGGGTCGCGACGCGGAGGCCGAGGAGTTGCTACGCGACGCGGTCGCGGTGGTCGAGGGCCGGGAGCTGCATCTGATCCGCCGCGAGCTGCTCGTCGCGCTGGCGCGTTTCCTGCGCGAGCGCAACCGGCTCGAGGAAGCCGAGGAGCTCGAGGCTGAGATCGACGGCTACTCGGCGCTCATCCCCGCGTAAAGCACGTCCTTGATCGCCTGCGACGACGTCTCGTCGGGCGACTCCGAGATCACCGTCGCAGGCCGCTCGAAGCGCGCGAGCGCGTCGCGCAGCGGCTCGGCGCGGAGCGTTCCTTCGCCGTAGGGCAGGTGCTTCGTCTCGTTGCGGTTCGCGTAGGCGATGTCGGAGAAGTGGATGTGGAAGGGCTCGCCCGGGCCAAGCACGTCGTCGGCGCCTTCCAGCACCGCGGCGAAGCCCTCGACGTCGGTGAAGGCGCCGTCCGAGGTCGCATGCATGTGGGCGAAGTCGATCACCGGCCGTACCCAGTCGAGGCGCGAGGCGATCTCGAGCACGTGGTCGATCGACCCGAGCTCGCTGACGCGGCCCATCACCTCGACGCCGAATGCCACGGCGCGGTCCTTCGACTCGAGCTTCTCACGCAGCGTCGCGAGCGACGCCACGACATCGTCGAGCGTCCGCTCGGGCGTCCGGCTGAGCCAGAAACCGGGGTGGATGACGACGACCTCGGCGCCCGCTGCAGCCGCGATCCCGGCGGTGCGGTCGAGGGCGCCGAGCGCCATCTTCGACTTCTTCTCGTCCGGGTGGCCCGGGAAGGCGAAGAGGGGCGCGTGGACGGAGAGCGCGATCTGCTGTTCGCGCGCGAGCTCGCCGAGCCGCTCCGCCCAGGGATAGTCGAGCCAGAACCCGCTCTCGAGGTCGAGCTCGCAGGCCGAGTAGCCACGCTCGAGCAGCAACTCGACCGCCAGCTCGGGCGACTCCCGCGAGGGGCAGCGGGCAGGGCCGAAGCGGATCGTTCCCACCTCGGGACCGTATCGTGTCGTCCGACGGGGGTCCTACCCTTTTCGGCATGGCCCAGGCACCCACGCGCATCGACCTGCTCGAGCTCGACATCGACCTCCGCCTCACCGACCTCTGGCGCGAGGCCGCCGAGATCTCGGAGTGGAACCTCGAGGTCGTCGCCGCCTTCATGCGTGCCGCCTACGGCAAGGGCTACTGCGACGCGCTGACCGAGGACGCACCCGGCTCGCTCTGCCACGACCACGGCTACCGCGTGCCGGCCCGCCGCGAAGCGGCTCACCGCACCGCGTAGCGGCTCACGACACCGCTTAGCCAAGCTACGATCCAGGCGTGGCTGGGAAGCGCAATCCGGCGCGGCTCGTGCTCGCGCTCTCGGTGGCGGCGGTGCTCGCGGTCTTCCTGCTCTACACGTCGATCGTCGGCGGCGACACGGCGTCGGTGACGCCGAGCGAGCTGGCTGCGGAGACGGGCGTGGTCACGCTCGTCGGGCTCGTGCAGCCGGGCTACAAGGGCGATCCCTACGACGGCGGCCTGCGCTTCAAGCTCGAGGACCGGGACGGTGCCTCCCAGCGGGCGGTCACCGTCGTCTACACCGGCTCGCTGTCCGATCAGTTCCGCGAGGGGCGTGAGGTGTCGGTCAAGGGCGAGCTGCGCAACGGCACCTTCGTCGCGAAGAAGGACTCGCTCGTGACGAAATGCCCCTCCAAGTACACGGCCAAGACCTAGGTGCACGATGCCTGAGCTCGGCCGCGCCGCGCTCGTTGCCACGCTCGGGCTGGCGCTTTACGCGGTCATCGCGGGCGGGCTGGCGGCCCGGACCCGGCGGCGCCGCCTTGCCGCCTCGGCGCGAAACGCGCTGATCGGCGCGTTCGCGACGACCGCAGTCGCCTCGGCGGTCCTCCTCGCGGCCCTCGTCCGGCACGATTTCTCGTTCGTCTACGTCGCCCAGCACACGAGCCGCGAGCTGCCGGCCGGCTACACGATCTCGTCCTTCTGGGGCGGGCAGGAGGGCTCGCTGCTGCTCTGGCTGCTGATCCTGACCGGCTACGGGGCCGCGGCCGTGCTCCTGAACCGCCGCAGCGCCCGCGACCTCGTCGCCTGGGTCGTGCCGGTGCTCGGCGCGGTGGCGGTCTTCTTCGCCTTCCTCCTCGTCGTCGTGGCGACGCCGTTCGCGCTGCAGGCTGCACCTGCCGACGGCGCGGGGCTGAACCCGAGCCTCCAGAACCCGTACATGATGGCCCACCCGCCGCTGCTCTACCTCGGCTACGTCGGGTTGACCGTGCCGTTCGCGTTCGCGATGGGTGCGCTCCTCGCCCGCCGCGTGGACGAGCGCTGGATCGTCGCCACCCGCCGCTGGACGCTCGTTGCCTGGACCGCACTCGGGATCGGGCAGCTCCTGGGCGCGCACTGGGCCTACGAGGAGGTCGGCTGGGGCGGCTACTACGCCTGGGACCCGGTCGAGAACGCGGCGCTGATGCCGTGGCTGGCGGCGACTGCGTTCCTGCACTCGGTGATGATCCAGGAGAAGCGGGGCATGCTCCGCATCTGGAACGTCGTGCTCGTGATCGGCGCGTTCTTCCTCTCGATCTTCGGCACGTTCTTGACCCGCTCCGGCATCCTCAGCTCGATCCACTCGTTCACCGAGAGCGACATCGGCCCCTGGTTCCTCCTCTTCATGAGCGTCGGCATCGGCGCCTCGCTCGGGCTGCTCTTCTCCCGGCTGCCGCTGCTGCGCACGAAGACGCGGCTCGAGTCGCTCGTCTCCCGCGAGGCGGCGTTCCTCTACAACAACCTGCTGCTGGTGGCGCTGACGCTGACGATCCTCTGGGGCGTCGCCTATCCGCTCGTCTACGAGGCGGTCGTCGGCGAGTCGCGCATCGTCGGGCGCGGCTACTACGACTTCTTCCTGCGCGTCTTCGGGCTGCCGCTCTTGCTGCTGATGGGGATCGGGCCGCTCATCGCCTGGCGGCGGGCGTCGCTGCGGAGCCTGGCGCTGACGTTCGCCTGGCCGGCCGGCGTGGCGGTCGTGACCGGGCTCGTCCTGCTCGCGCTCGGCGCCGGGTCGTCGATCCCGGGCCTGATCGCGTACAGCTTCTCCGCCTTCGTGCTCGCTTCGATTGCGCTCGAGTTCGCCCGTGGGACGCGGGCGCGCCGCGCACTCTCGGGCGGCTCCTGGCCGGGAGCGTTCAGCGCTCTCGTTGCCCGCAACCGCCGCCGCTACGGCGGCTACATCGTGCATGCCGCAATCGTCCTGCTCGCGATCGGGATCGCCGGCTCGAGCGCCTACGACACCGTTCGGGAGGGCCGGCTCGCGCGTGGCGAGTCGATCGCGGTCGGTGACTACCGCCTCACCTACAGCGCGCTCGAGGAGCGTGAGGGTGCCAATGCGTCCGAGATTCGTGCCGTGCTCGACGTCCGGCGGGGCGGAGACTCGCTGGGAACCGTCGCCGCCGGCAAGAACGCCTACACGGCCGAGCGGCAGGTCTCGAACGAAGTCGGGATTCGCAGCGACCTCGTCACCGGCGAGGACTTGTTCGTGATCGCAGAGCAGATCAACCCGGACGGCTCCGTCTACCTCCGCGTCTTCGTCAAGCCGCTCGTGAACCTGATCTGGCTTGCCGGGCTCGTCTTTCTGCTCGGCTCGCTGATCACACTCTGGCCGGATGCTCGCGAGCAGCGCCGGCTGGCGGTGCGCTACGGCCGCACCGAGACGCCGGCCAGCCCGTGACCGTCGCGCTCCTGCTCGGCGCGCTGCTGGCGGCCGCGTGCGTCGTCTTCGTCGCGCTGCCCTACCTGCGTGAGCCCGTCGCCGAGCGCGACGAGCTCGACGAGCTCGGCGAGCTGGAGCGGCGCCGCCTCGAGCTCGCGGAGATCCGCGACCGTGCGCTCGGCGCCCTCAAGGAGCTCGAGCTCGACCATCGCACCGGCAAGGTGTCGGACGAGGACTACCGCGCCTCGGTGGGCCCGCTCCGCCGCGAGGCGGCCGACGCGCTGCGCGCGCTCGAGCCGCAGGCAGGCCCGTCGCGTGTCAAAGCCGAGCGATCGGGGTAGACCGCGACCATGGAACCGCACGAGCCCCAGTTGCCCGAGCCGCAGCAGCCCCAGCTGCCGACTCCCGTCACCGAGCCGTTCCCGCCCCCGGGCGAGGGCACGCCCCCCTCACCGCCGCTCCTGCCGGAGCCGTATCCGCCGCCGGGCGAGGCCGATCTTCCCGGTCCGGTGATCGTTCCAGAGCCCGGCCCGCAGTAGTTTTCCACAGGTTCGCGCTACACTGACCGCTGACGTAGGGCGGCCGTTCCGGGAGGGACGACCGACCTTTCGACGAAACTTTCATGCGGATGCGCTTTCGCCTCGCTACCGGCTTTTTGCTGGCCTTTTTGCTGGTGGCGGCCGCACCCGCCGTAGGCCACGACGGGGTCGCGAAGCGACGAGCCGCGCTCGACGAGAAGATCAGCTCGCTCCAGGCGAAGATCGAGGCGGCACGGGCGCGGGAGGGCGTGCTCACCTCGGAGATCGAGGTTGTCACGTCGAAGATCCGGTCGCTGCAGGACGATGTCGACTCGGCCTCCGCGCGCCTTGGCGAGCTGGAGACCGTGCTCGCGCTGCACCAGCGCCGCCTCGACCGGTTGAACGAGCTCTACCGCCTCCAGACCAGCAGGCTCGTCTTCCTCCAGCGCCAGCACAAGGCGGCGACGGAGCGCCTGAACAAGCGAATCGTCGAGATCTACACCTCCGATCCCACCTCGGCGCTGACCGTCGTGCTCGAGGCGGCGAGCTTCTCCGACCTGCTCGACCAGCTCGAGTTCCTGAACGACATCGGCAGCCAGGACGAGAGGATCACGAGTGAGGTTCGCGTTGCGAAGCTCCGGATGCAGGAGACGCGGAACGCGACGCGCCGTACGCGCGCGCAGGTCGCCGCGACCACTCGGGCCGCGGCCGAGCGCACGGCGGAGCAGCGGGCCGTGCGCGACCGGCTCGCCTCGAGTCAACGCGAGCTCGCGACTGCGCGTCAGGACAAGCGTTCGACCCTCACAGAGGTGCGGGAAGACAAGAACGCCGCGCTCGACCACGTGGCCGAGCTCCAGGCCCAGAGTGCTGCCCTGAGCGCGCGAATCCGCTCCGCCCAGAGCGCGGCGATCGTTCCGGCTCCGACGGGTCAGGCGTCGGCTGCCGGCTTCGTCTGGCCGGTGCACGGCGTGCTCACGAGCGGCTACGGCTGGCGTTGGGGCCGCATGCACGAGGGGATCGACCTTGCCGTTTCGAACGGGACCCCCGTTGTCGCTGCGGCCTCCGGCACGGTGATCGTGGCGGGCTGGCTGGGCGGTTACGGCAACCTCGTCGTGGTCGACCACGGCAACGGAGTCGCGACCGCCTACGGCCACAACACCACCGTCACGGTCGGCTACGGCCAGTCGGTGGCGCAGGGCCAGTTGATCGCCTACTCGGGGAACACGGGCAACTCGACAGGCCCGCACGTCCACTTTGAGGTACGCATCAACGGCGCGCCCGTCGATCCGCTCGGCTACCTCTAAATACCCCGTATCTGTGCGGGCGTCGGCGGCGTTTCACTCGTGAAGACGAAACGGCGTCACTCCGAGGATGCCGTTTCTTCCTCCCCGTCGCGCACCGGCCGCCCCAAGGCGGCCGGTTGCTTTTCTCAGGCGGCGCGGCTGCGGTGGCCGTCGCCGGTCAGGTGCGCGGGGAGCGCCTCCGTCGTGACGACATGGAGGTCGGGCAGTGCGCGCCAGCGCTCGTCGAGCCCCAGCCCGTAACCGGCAAAGAGCTCGTCGGGCACTGTGAAGCCCCGGTAGTCCAGCGGCACGTCGTCGACGAGCCGCCGGTAGGGGCGATCGAGCAGGGTCACCGCCGAGAGGCTCGCGGGGTCGCGGAGCGCAAGTGTCTGCGCGAGGAAATTCAGCGTCAGACCGGTGTCGACGACGTCCTCGACGATCACGACGTGCCGGCCGACGACCGAGGTGTCGAGGTCCTTGAGCAGCCGCACACCGCCGCCCTCGCCGCCGGCGTACGCCGCCAGCTCGAGAAAGTCGACCGTGTGCGGGGTCGCGAGCGCGCGCGACAGGTCGGCCAGGAAGACGATGCTCGACTTCAGCGGCGCGACCAGCAGCGGCTCTCGACCGTCGTACGCGGCCGCGAGCTCGGCGCCGAGCTCAGCGACTCGGCGGCCGATCTCGTCCCGCGCGAGATAGACGGCCCCGATCGGGTGGCCCGCGGCGGCGAGGAGCGGTGCTAGGAGGCGAGCTTCAGTTGTAATCGCTGGGCCAGGCGCTCAATGTCGCGCCGGTAGAAGAGCTTGATCTTGACCTCGGGGTAGAGCCGCTTCAGCTCCCGCAGCTTGCGGTTCTTGCGCGTCACGAGCTGCTGCCGCATCACGGTCACCTCGATGTAGAGATCCTGCTCCGGGAGGTAGAAGTCGGGCGTGAACGCGCTGGTGACGCGACCTCCAGGGTCGCGCTCGAGGACGAACGTCGTCGGCTCGTACTCCCAGGGGACGCCGTAGTAGTCGAAGAGCTTCGCGCACTCGAGCTCGACGTCGTTGACGAACCTGGGCGGGGCCGCGCCGGCGAAGGCGCGGAACGCGGGCGGCTGCCGTGGCACGAACCTCAAGGTACCGACCAGCCCGGACGGCCCCTCCTGCGCAAGGGCTGAGATCCGCAGGAGCGGATCCCAGCCCGCGCGAAGACCCCTGAAGGGTCGGCCCGCCTCCCAAAGGCATGAGCCCTATGGCTTTCTCGCTCCCCGCACCTCCTATGCTTGGCGTATGTCCGCGCCGCCCGAGGTGACGACCTTCACGATCGCGCACCTGTCCGACCTGCACTGCGGCGGCCAGTACTTCGTGCCGGGCCTGCTCGAGCGGGCGATCAGCGAGATCAACGACCTGAAGCCCGACATCGTCGTCTGCTCCGGCGACCTGACCACATTCGGCTTCAAGCACGAGTACGAGGAGGCACGCCGGTATCTGGACAAGGTCGACTGCCAGGCGATGGTCGTGATCCCGGGCAACCACGACTCCCGCAACGTCGGCTACGTCCATTTCGAGGAGCTTTTCGGAGAGCGCAACTCGGTGCTGCGGGTGGGGCCTGCGACGATCGTCGCGGTCGACTCGACGGAGCCGGACCTCGATCACGGGCAGATCGGCCGCGGCCGCTACCGCTGGATCGAGGAGCAGTTCGCGGCGGAGCCGAGCAGCCTGCGCGTCTTCGTCTGCCATCACCACCTGCTGCCCGTGCCGGGCACGGGCCGCGAGCGGAACGTGATCTACGACGCCGGCGACACGATCGAGACGCTGCAGCGGGCCGGCGTCCACCTCGTCCTCTCGGGTCACAAGCACGTGCCCTACGCGTGGAAGCTCGAGGATCTCTTCGTCGTCAACACCGGCACCGTCTCCTCGCTCAGGCTCCGCGGCAACACGAGGCCCTGTTACAACGTCGTCGAGGTCTCGGGCAGCCACGTCGCCGTCTGGCGCAAGCATCCCTTCCACGGGCAGGAACGGATCATTCAGTTCTCGCTCGACACGTTCGAGTACGAGAAGTACACGGGCAGGATCGAGGACGAGGTGACGACGCGGTCGTGACCCAGCGTGCTGTGGCGTTGATCGACGGAGAGCACTACGCGCCGGTCGTGAAATCGGCGCTCGAGGAGCTCGCGTACGACTTCGTCGCCGCGCATGTCGTCGGGGGGACCGAAAAGCTCCGCGACGCCGCCGACTACGGCGTCGACGTCGTCGAGGATCTCGAGGCCGCGCTCCTCGAGCACCGGCCCGATCTTGTCGTCGACCTCTCCGACGAGCCCGTTCTCGGACCGCGGGAGCGCTTCCGGCTGGCCAGTCGCGTGCTCGCCGCGGGGTTGCCGTACGTCGGCGCCGACTTTCGCTTCGACCCACCCGAGCTGGAGCCGTTCCCGCTGCCTTCGATCGGGATCGTGGGGACGGGGAAGCGGGTCGGCAAGACCGCGATCACCGCTCACGCAGCCCGCCTCCTGGCGCAGGAGCGGGAGGTGGTGGTGGTCGCGATGGGGCGGGGTGGACCGCCGGAGCCCGAGGTGATGAGTGTCACGCCGGACCTCGACGCGCTGCTCGAGCTCTCGCGGGCCGGACGCCACGCGGCCTCCGACTACCTCGAGACGGCTGCGCTCGCCGGGGTCCAGACCGTCGGCTGCCGTCGCTGCGGCGGCGGCCTCGCGGGTCAGGTCTCGGTCTCCAACGTCCATGAGGGAGCGAGGCTCGCCGTCGAGCTCGATCCCGACCTCGTCATCTTCGACGGCAGTGGAGCGGCCTTCCCGCCGGTCGAGACGAGCCGCAGGATCCTGGTAGTCAACGCACAGCAGGACGCCGAGGTCGTCACCGGCTACCTGAACGAGTACCGGCATCTCGTCTCCGACCTCGTGATCCTGACGATGGCGGAGCGAGGAAGTGGCTGGGAGGAGCTGCACGGTCGCGCGCTGACGCTGGCGCCGAAGGCGATCGCCGTCACACTGCGCCCGCAGCCGGTCGACCCGGTCGACGGCCGCACTGTCGCGTTCTTCTCGACCGCGCCCGACGCTGCGCACGAGGGCTTCGCGTCCCACCTTCGCGACGAGTACGGCGCCGATGTCGTCCACGTGTCCGGCAGCCTCGCCGACCGTGGGAAGCTGCGACGGGAGCTCGAGCGCGTCGACGCGGAGGTCTTCCTCGTCGAGCTGAAGGCGGCTGCGATCGATGTCGTCGCCGAGGCCGCGCAGGAGCGGGGCGTCGACGTCGTCCTCGCGGGCAGCGACGTGCTGACGGCCGACGGCCAGGATCTCGACGCCGAGCTGCTCGCGCTCGCGGCGGAGGCGTCCGCGTGAGCGAGCGTCGCAAGGGCGAGCGCAACTTCCTCGGCGGGGCGGAGAGCCCGTATTCGAAGGGGCTGATGGCCCGGGCGCTGACCGCCGTCGGCGTCCCGGAGGAGAGCGCGTACGAGCTCGCCCGGCGCACCGAGATCGACCTCGCAGAGCGCGGTCAGGTCGAGGTCGACCTCGACCGGCTCCGCGAGCTCGCCGTCGACGTGCTCGGTGAGGAGCGTGGCAGCCGCGCGGTGCGCCAGCTGCGCCGCTTCCGCGATCTGCAGGAGCTCGATCTGCCCGTGATCCTGTTGATCGGGGGTGGCACCGGCACGGGGAAGTCGACGGTCGCCACCGAGGTCGCGTACCGGCTCGGGATCACCCGCGTGACGTCGACCGACTTCGTGCGGCAGACGATGCGCGCGTTCTTCGCCAAGGAGTTCATGCCCTCGATCCACTACTCGAGCTTCGAGGCCGGGCTCGGGCTGACGAAGGCCGAGGAGGAGGAGTCGGGCGACGCGGCTCTGCTCGGCTTCCTCGACCAGACCCGCAACGTTCTCACTGGGGTCGAGGCGGCGGTTCAGCGCGCGCTCGACGAGGGCTGGTCGATGGTGCTCGAGGGTGTCCACCTCGTCCCGGGCATGCTCGCGGCGGAGCTCCAGCGAGCGCTCGTCGTCCAGTGTGTGCTCGCGATCCACGACGAGGAGATCCACCGCTCCCACTTCTGGATCCGCGATGTCACCTCGGACGGGGTCCGCCCGGTCGACCGCTACATCGCCGGCCTGCCCGAAATCCGGATGATTCAGGAGTACGTGCTCGAGCGGGCCGCTCGCCACGACGTGCCGGTGATCGAGAACGAGACGCAGCGTGACGCGATCGCCGCGGTGATGGAGCTCGTGCTCGCGCAGGCCGAACGAGTTGCGCAAGGGGTTCGATGAGCGAGCTGCAGCTCGAGACGTGTCCCTGCGCGCTCTTCGCGCGGGCGACCGAGTGGGCGGCCCTCGCGGGAGCGCGCTGGCTCGGGCGGGACGACCAGGATGCCGCGGAGGACGCGGCCGAGGGCGCGATGTCCGCGGGCCTCGCGGAGCTGCCGATCTCCGGCTCGATCGTGATCGGTCCCGACGACGGGGTCGTCCTACCTTCGGGAACGACGGTCGGCGCCGGCGGTGAGGCATTCGATCTCGCCGTCGACCCGCTCGAGGGCCGCGGTGTGGTTGCGCGTGGCGGCAACGGCGCGATGTCGATGATCGCGGTCGGGCCGCCCGGGTCGCTGCTGCGGCTGCCGGACATGTACATGCGCCGCATCGCCGTCGGACCCCGCGCGCGCGGGCGCATCGACCTGACCCGGCCGGTGGCGGAGAACGTCGCCGCGATCGCGGACGCCTTCGGACGAAACGCGAACGACATCACCACGCTCGTCCTCGACCGGCCCCGCCATCACGATCTGATCGAGGAGATCCGCGCCGCCGGCGCGCGGATCAAGCTGATCCAGGACGGCGACGTGACCGCCTCGATCTCCGCTGCGATCCGAGGCACGAACGACCACCTCGCGATCGGGATCGGCGGCACCCGCCAGGCGGTCCTCTCCGCCGCGGCGCTGCGCTGCCTCGGCGGCGAGCTGCAGGCGCAGCTCTGGCCGACGACGCGCGCCGAGATCGAGGCGGCCGCCGAGCAAGGCGTAGAGGACGTCAACCAGGTCTTCTCCTCCGAGGATCTGGTCTCGGGCGAGGTGATCGTCGTCGCCACCGGCGTCTCGAACGGCGACCTTCTGCGCGGCGTCCGCTTCCTCGCCGACAGTGCGCGAACCCATTCACTCGTCATGTGCATGCGCTGCAACTGGGTCCGCTTCACCGACGGAATCCATTTCTTCACCCGCGATCGCAAGGAAGAGGTACGGCTGCTCGGGTAGCCTTGGCTCATGGCTACACGCGAAGAGATCGTCGAGGCGCTGCATACGGTCGAGGATCCGGAGCTCGGGATGGACATCGTCGAGCTCGGGCTCTTCTACGACGTCGAGATCGAAGGGTCGAAGGTCAAGGTGATCCACACGCTCACCTCGATGGGCTGTCCCGCCGGACAGATGATCCAGGAGAACATCCAGGAGGCGACGGCGGCGGTCGAGGGCGTGGAGGAGGTCGAGGTGGAGCTGACGTTCGACCCACCGTGGACGCCGGACAAGATGTCTGAAGACGCCAAGTTCATTCTCGGTTTCGGCTAGAACCGCGTTCCTGCGCGTGCCGTCGCTCTACCCCGAGGTCGAGCCCTACGACTCCGGCCTGCTCGACGTCGGTGACGGGCACCGGGTGTATTGGGAGACGTGCGGCAACCCGGACGGGAAGCCGGCGCTCGTCGTCCACGGCGGCCCCGGGTCCGGCTGCTCGCCCGGATTCCGGCGCTTCTTCGATCCGGGGGCCTACCGCGTCGTGCTCTTCGACCAGCGGAACTGCGGCCGTAGCCTGCCGCCCGCCGCGGATCCCGCAACCGATCTCGCCACGAACACGACGCACCACCTGCTCGGCGACATCGAGCGTCTGCGCGAGTACATGAACATCGACGCGTGGCTCGTTCTCGGCGGCTCCTGGGGGAGCACGCTCGGGCTCGCATACGCGGTCGAGCATCCTGAACGGGTAACGGAGCTCGTCCTCTTCGGCGTCACGACCGGCCGCCACTCCGAGATGGACTGGACGTTTCGCGGCGGGCTCTCCCTGCTGTTCCCGGCGCAATGGGACGAGCTTGTTGCCGCGCTGCCGCCGGAGCAGCGCGGCGGCGACGTCGTCGACGCGTATCACCGGCTGCTGAACGACGCCGACGCAGGTGTGCGCCGGCGCGCAACCGAAGCGTGGTGCCTGTGGGAGTCGGCCACGCCGCGCTGGCCGCCGACGGAAGGGTTGTCGCCGATGTTCCTCGACGAGGACTTCGCCTACGCGTTCGCGCGGATCGTGACCCACTACGTGCGCGCGAACGCGTGGCTCGAGGAGGGCGAGCTTCTGCGCCGTGCAGACGTCCTCGCGAAGACGCCGGGCGTGCTCGTCAACGGGCGGTTCGACTTCCAGGCGCCGCTCGCGAACGCGTGGGAGCTGAAACGGGTCTGGCCGGCAGCGGAGCTCCTGGTCGTGGACGGCGCCGGTCACAGCGCGAACGACGACCTCTACGGTGCGGTCGCGGGCGCGACCGATCGCTTTGCGGAGCGTCGCTAGCCGGGAATCGAGAGCACGATCTTGCCCAGCTGCTCGCCGCGCTCCAGCCGCTCGTGTGCGGCGCGCGTGTCGGCCAGCGGGAAGACGGAGTCGACGTGCACGCGCGCGCGTCCGCTGCGCACGAGCTCGTAGGCGCCGAGGAAGTCGTCTCTCGTGCCCATCGTCGAGCCGTAGACCGTCAGCTGCTTCCACCAGAACCGGTGTAACTGCGCGGGCGGGTTCGGGCCCGAGGTCGCGCCGCACACCGTCACGCGGCCGCCGGGCTTGACGGCTGCGAGCGAGTCCTTCCACGTTGCCTCGCCGACGGTCTCGACGACGAGATCGACGCCGCCCAGTTCCTTCGCCGCGGCGGCAGCGTCCGCGTGCGGCACGGCGAGATCGGCGCCCCACTCGCGCGCCCGCTCTAGCTTCTCGTCCGAGCCCGACGTGACGAGGGTCTTGGCGCCGAGCGCGCGCGCGATCTCGAAGGAGGCCGTTGCGACACCACCGCCGATTCCCCAGATCAGCACCCACTCGCCGGCCTGGAGCTGCGCCTTGGTCACGAGCATCCGGAAGGCTGTCTCGTAGACGAGCGGGAAGGCGGCCGCGGTCTCGAAGTCGATCTCGTCGTCCAGCGGAAAGACGTTCGACTCCGGAACGGCGATCAGCTCGCAGTGCGTCCCGTCGGTGTGCTCTCCGATCACGCTGATCGACGCGCCGTGCTCCAACCCGGGGTTGATCACCACGCGCTCGCCGGTGTCGGCGCGCACGCCCGCCCCGTCCGCGCCGAGAATTCGCGGCTTCGGGACGGACGGAAGCCCCTTCCGCACCCAGAGGTCGAGGTGGTTGAGCGAGGCCGCCCGCAAGGAGACGAGCACCTCGCCGGGCGCCGCGACCGGATCGGGAACGTCCTCGTACCGGAGCACCTCCGGCCCGCCGTCCTCGTGGATGCGAATCGCCTTCACGAGGCACAATCCTGTCATGACGTCCGTGGAGCTGGCCCGGCTCGGCGTGGAGCTCGGTCTCGACGCCGTCGGGGCCGCTCCTGCCGCACCCTACGAGGAGACTGAGCGGCACATCCGCGAGCGCAAGGCGCGCGGCCTCTTCGCCGGGATGGGCTTCACCACCAGCCGGCCTGACGTCTCCTGCCATCCCGAGGCGCTTCTGCCCGGTGCTCGAACGGTCGTCTCGGCCGCGCTCTGCTATTACGCGCCGGCGGATGAACCCGGCCCGGGTGAGGGAAGGCTGTCGCGCTACACCTGGACCGATCATTACGAGGAGCTGCGGGCGAAGCTCGACGCGCTCGGCCGTGAGCTCGGCGGCTCCTATCGCGTCCTCGTCGATGCGAACGACCACGTCGACCGCGAAGGCGCGGTTCGCGCCGGGATCGCGTTCTATGGCAAGAACACGCTCGCGATCACCAGGCGGCACGGGTCGTGGGTCGTGCTCGGCACGCTCGTCACCGACGTCGAGATCGAGCCGTCCGAGCGGCTGGACGCAGGCTGCGGCTCCTGCCGGCTCTGCATCGACGCGTGCCCCACCGGCGCGCTCGACGAGCCGGGGACGCTCGACTCCACCCGCTGCCTCTCGTACTGGACGCAGGCACCCGCGGCGATCCCGGAGGAGTACCGCGCACAACTGGGCGCGTCCGTCTACGGCTGTGACATCTGCCAGGATGTCTGTCCCTGGAACCGAGGCGTCGAGAAGCGGCGCACCGGCTCGACGCCGCCGCCCCGCGCCGAGCCGACCGTCTCGCTCGTCGACTGGCTCGAGGCGGACGGCCCTGAGCTCGTGGAGCGCTACGACCGCCTCTATGTGCCTCGCAACGACCCGCGCTGGCTGCGGCGCAACGCCCTCGTCGCCGCGGGCAACGTCGGCGGCTCGGACGAGCGCGCAGCCGTCGCGTCGTACGCGGATGACGAGGACGAGCTCGTGCGCGAGCACGCGCTCTGGGCACTCGCGCGGCTTGACGAGCGGGACGAACTGTGAAGCTGCTCCGAACCCTCGCGCTCGTCCGGGTGGCCCTCGTCCCTTTGGCGTTGCTGAAGCTGCTGCTCGACCGCGACAGCTTCCCCTCCGGTTACGAGGCGGCGGCCTGGGCTCTGCTGGGAGCCCAGGCGCTGCTTGGTGTAGCGCTGCTCGTTCTCGCCTTCACCTGGCACGGCCGGGCTCGTCACCTCGCAATGCTCAGCGTCGCCGCGGACGCCGCGGTCTCGGCCGGCTACGTGCTCGTCTACGCCTGGGAGCCTGGTCAGCCGCTGCGGGCGCTGCTCTTCCTCGTCGTCCTCGAGGCTGCGCTCCTGTTCCGGCTCGCAGGTGGCCTGATCGCCGCCGCGCTGATCACGCCGCTGCTCGTCGTGACCGAGATCTGGCGCGATCGGAAGTTCGGCTACTCGTTTCAGATCGAGTCGATCGTCCTCCGCACGCTCGTGGCGCTGACGCTTGGCGCCGTCGTCGGTAGGCTCGTTCAGCTCGAGCGGGCACATGCGCGGGAGGCGGTCGAGCGTGCGGCCGAGGCAGAGCGGCTTCGCGACGAGCTCGGGCGCCGGATCGATGTGCTCGAGGCGACGAGTCGCGCTGCCCGCGCACTCGGCTCGTCGCTCGATCTCGACTCTGCCTTTGCGGCCTTCGTCCAGGAGCTGCGTAGCCTGATTCCGTTCGACCGGGCGGCGATCCTCCTCGTCGAAGGCGGTGGCGCCCGCGTGATGGCCACCGCCGGTGTCGGCGCCGACTCCCACTACCAACCAGGGACGTCGATCCCGCTACCGGGCTCGATCCTCGAAGCGGTGATCGAGGGAGGGGAGACCGTGTATCGCGAGGACATCTCCGATCTCCACTACCCGGAGGAGGCCGGGTTGCTCGGGCTCGGTATCCACGCCCGCGTGCTCGCACCGCTTCAGGCCGGCGGCGGCTCGATCGGAGCGTTGGCGCTCTCCCGCAACGAGCCCGGCTCCTTCCGCCCTGAGGAAGTCGAGCTGGTGACGCTGCTCGCCAGGTTGGTGGCCACCGCGGTTCAGAACCTTCGCATCCACGAGGCTGAGCGCGCGACCGCCGACGAGCTGCGCCGGCTCTCGTCGCTGCGGGCCGACTTCGTCTCTCTGGTGTCGCACGAGCTGCGGAGCCCGATGGCAGCGGTGATTGGCTCCGCGCGGACGCTGCAGCAGCGGTGGCGCGAGCTGCAGCCCGAGCAGCGTGAGGCCTTCTTGGCTGTGATCGCCGACGAGACGAGCCGCCTTGCCGCCCTCGTCGGCGATGTGCTCGACACGTCCCGGATCGAGGCGGGCACGTTCGGCTACCACTTTGCCGACGTCGACCTCGGTGAGGTCGTGCGGGATTCCGTCGCAGCCGCCGGGCTGGGGCAGGACGAGGTGCGGCTCACGGCCGACCTCCCGCCGGCACTGCCCGGCGTGCGCGGCGACGCGGAACGTCTGCGCCAGCTGATCGACAACCTGCTCTCGAACGCGATCAAGTACTCGCAGGCGGGCGGCGAGGTGCTGATCGGCGCGCACGCCGACGACGGCCACGTCGTCGTCCGCGTTCAGGATCAAGGCCCCGGGATCGCGCCCGAGCAGCAGCTGCAGATCTTCGAGAAGTTCGGGCGCGCAGCCGGGAGCGCCAAGCCCGGCACGGGTCTCGGGCTCTTCCTCTCCCGCTCGTTCGCCGAGGCCCACGGGGGCACGCTCGCGGTCGAGTCGCGCGCCGGTGAGGGCGCGACCTTCACGCTGCGACTGCCGGTCGGCTGAACAACCCAGCGAGCGTTGCAAGCGACGTGCAGCGCCGCGATCATGTTGCCGTGCGGGAGCTGCCGAGCGGAACCGTCACTTTGCTCTTCACCGACATCGAGGGCTCGACGCAGCTGCTGCAAGACCTCGGCGATCGGTACGCAGAGGTGCTCGCAGACCATCGGCGCATCTTGCGAGACGCGTTCGCGCGGCATGGCGGGGTCGAGGTGGACACCCAGGGCGACGCATTGTTCGTCGCGTTCGCGCGCGCGAGCGACGCTGCCGCGGCCGCAGGCGAGGCCCACGACGCCCTCGCCGGAGGGCCGGTGCGGGTGCGGATCGGCATCCACACCGGTGAGCCGATCCTGACGGAGGAGGGGTACGTCGGTCTCGACGTGCATCGGGCGGCTCGGATCATGGCGGCCGGGCACGGCGGGCAAGCGCTCATCTCCCAGACGACACGGCAGCTGCTTGACCAGAGCGTGGAGCTGCGCGAGCTCGGGGATCACCGCCTGAAGGACCTGAGTGCCCCGCAGCGCCTCTACCAGCTCGGTGACCGGGAGTTTCCACCGCTCAGAACCCTGCATCGGACGAACCTGCCGATCCAGCCGACCCCGCTCGTCGGTCGGGGACGCGAGCTCGACGAGGCCGGAGCGCTCATTCGCTCGCATCGCCTGCTGACGCTGATCGGACCCGGCGGCAGTGGCAAGACGCGCCTCGCTCTTCAGCTCGCAGCAGAAGCGATCGAGCAGTTCCCCGACGGTGTCTTCTGGGTTCCGCTGCAGGCGCTCCGCGACCCGGCGCTCGTCGAGCGTGCAATCGGAGCCTCGGTCGGCGCCGACGACGGCATGGTCGAGTACGTGGGGAACAAGCGGCTGCTGATCCTCCTCGACAACTTCGAACAGGTCGTGGAGGCGCACCGACCGTTTCCTCGCTGCTCGCTGGAACTCCCAACACGACGATGCTCGTGACGAGCCGCGAACCGTTGCATGTGGAGTCGGAACAGCGCTATCCGGTCGAGCCGCTGCCCGACATCGATGCCGCGGTCCTCTTCGTCGAGCGAGCGAGCGCAGTCGCTCCGGCGTTCCGCGCGACGGCCGCGGTGGGTGAGATCTGCCGCAGACTGGATGGGCTGCCGCTTGCGATCGAGCTCGCAGCTGCGCGCGTAGCGCTTCTTGACGCGGATGAACTCCTGGCGCGGCTCGACCTGAGGCTGCCACTCCTCGCGTCCCGCTCGCGCGATTCCCCTGCGAGGCAGCGAACGCTGCGCGCGACGATCGAGTGGAGCTACGAGCTGCTCGAGCCGGACGAGCAGGAACTCTTCCGGACACTTGCAGTCTTCAGAGGCAGCTTCACCCTGGACGCCGCGGAAGCGGTCTGCGGCGCCAGCCTCGAGACGCTCGAGTCACTCGTCGTCAAGAGCCTCGTTCGCCGCTGGGGTAGCGGCCGACTGGGGATGCTCGACACAATTCGCGAATACGCGGGGGAGCTGCTCGCTGCAACTCCCAATTCCGACGACATCCATCGACGTCATGCTGAGCACTTCCTCGCCGTCGCGGCGGATGCGAATCTGAACGCGGGGACCCGACGCCCTGGTGGCCAGCGGCTCGACATCGGGCTTGCCGAACAGGACAACTTTCGTGGCGCCATCGCGTGGGCGCTGCAGAGCCAAGCCATCACGCTGGGATTCGAGATCGCAGTCGCGCTCGAGCAGCTGTGGACCCTCGAGGATCCCAACGAGGGCATTCGCTGGTTCGAGCGCCTCTTCGATCACCCCACAGCCGAGCTCGTGTCGCCGAGACTGCGCGCCGAGGCCTTGCGCGCCTACGGGAGCTCCCTGGGCATTGCCGGCCAATTCGCCGACGCCGAAGAGCTGTGGACTCAGAGCCTTACGCTTTTCGAGCAGCTCGAGGACGAGCACGGCCGAGCCGTTCTCTTGCACCGCCTCGCGATCGTCGCGCAGCTGCGGGGCGAGCTCGCGCGGGCTCGTAGGCTCGTCGAAGTGAGCCACGAGATCCACGGGCGCGCGGGTAACGTGTGGGGACGAGCTCAGACCACCGGAACGCTCGGCGCGATCCTGCGTGACGAGGGTGACGAGCAGAACGCGCTGGAACTCGTCCGAGAGAGCGCCAGGCTTGCCCGCGAGGCCGGGGTGCCGTGGTGGGAGGGGGGAGCGCTGGCGGAGCTCGCGAGCCTCTCCCTCATCGCCGGGCTCCTCGACGAGGGCGAGGCACACGCGCGAGAGTCGCTTGCGATTGCGGACCGGATCCGCGATCGCGCCGGCCGCATCTTCGGAGTCGGACTCCTCGCCCTTGTCGCGGCCGAACGCGGGCTGCGTGGCCGCGCCGCGCTGATGTGGGGTGCGATCGAAGACGACGATGCGTTCGCGCCGCTCGGTGGCTGGCGGCGCCACCGCGAGATGTGTGAACGCCGAATTCGCGAACTCGCCGGACCTGAGTTCGACCGTGATCGCACCGAGGGCCGAGCGCTGACGCTCGACGACGCCGTCTCGGTCGCCCTGACACCAGCCCCTGAGCTAACCGGGTAGCTTGACGCGCGTCAGCCGCAGCTCCCGCATGAGCTGCGCCGCGCGCTTCGCGATCGCCGGCCGCACGTCGGCGGGCTCGAGCACGACCGCGTCGCCGCGATCGGCCAGGATCTCGCCGATCAGCCAGTCCCGCGTCCCCACCCGGAGCGTGGCCAGCGCCGAGCCGTCCGTCAATCTCACTGCGCCTCTCTCGACGCGGTAGCGGGCGATCGGCTTCGCGTAGCGGACGCGCACCTGTTGCGTGCCCTCGAGGAAGTGAGGATCGAATCCCTCCCGCGGCTCGAAGTGCTCGTCGGTCAGCCGGGCGGAGCGCATCCGGTCGAGACGGAAGGAGCGCTCGCCCTCGGCGGAGCGATCCCACGTGTGAATCAGCCAGTGCGGAAGCACGCGTTCGAAGCTATAGGGCTCCACCAGCCGCTCCGAGGGTGCTTCCTCGCCCTCTTTCAGATAGTCGATCGCGACGACGCGCCGCTGCTCGATTGCGTCCGACAGGGTCGCGACGAGCTCCTCCTCGTCGTGGCCGGTCCGGGTCTCGGGCGTCTGGTGCTCCTCGAACTGGCCGAAGGTCTCCTCGAGCTTCTTCCGGACCCGGTCGAGGGGCGTGTGCACCTGCGCGGCGATCGAGGGGCCGACGATGTCGAGCGCCAGCCGGATCGCGCGCGCCTCGAGCGGGGTCAGCCGCGGCGCCTGGCGGAAGACGTCGCCGTAGAGCTCCTTGTCGACGCGGACGAGGTCGCCCTCGAGCTCCGCATAGACCGTGTAGCAGCCGCCGCCGAAGTTGACGAGGTTGAGCAGCGAGAGGTGCTCTTGCAGCTCCTCGCGCGGGATGTGGAAGCGCGCGGCCAGGTCGTCCGCACCCAGCTCGGCGTCGCGGCCCTCGCCGCAGGCGGCGAGGAGGTAGGCCAACAGGGCCTGCAGGACGGCGAAGCGCTCCGGGGCGACGGGCGGCGCCGGGCGCTCCGCGGGGTCGACCCTCGCGACGGCTTTCTCACGCGCCAGCTTCGGCGGCTCGGTCTCGTGCGCCTCGCGGACGTTGCGTAGCCCCTCCGCGCACGCGGCGCGTAGCTCGTCCGGCTCGAGCGGGACGGCCCGGCCGTTCTGACGCAGGACCCAGCCCGCGAGCGGCCCGACCGCGGCGTACTCGGTCTCGAAGACACCGTCGGCGAGCGTGCCGGCGTCGCTCAGCGTCCGGTGCACCCACCAGGCGGTGTCGCCGGAGACCTCGATGCGCGCGATGCCGGCCACAGGCCCGTGCTGCCAGTCCTCACCGACCCTGTACGCGTCGACGTCGAAGTCGGCAGGCAGCCGGAAGTCGCGCTCCCGGCGGGTTGCGAAGCGGATGTCGCTGCGGATGCGCGAGACGCGGAACGTCCTGATGTCGTCGTTGTCGAGATCCTGGCCGACGACGTACCACGTGCCCCGGTCGCGCCGTAGCGCATAGGGGTTGAGCGTCCGCTCGCGCACGGCGTCGCGGCGCGGCGACCAGTAGCTGAACTTGATCGTGCGTTGCTTCGAGAGCGCCGACTCGAGCTTCGACAGCCGGCCGGCCATCTCGGGCGAGTAATCCGGGTCGCGAACCTGCACGCTCGCTGCCGTCTCCGTCGGAGCATCGTCGAAGCCGGGACGCCCGAGAGCGAGGTTCTGGAGCGCGAGCCGCAGCGGCTCTGCATAGGCGAACGTGCCCTCGAGCATGTAGAGCGCGGTCTGGAGCGCTGCGAGCTCGTCGTCGTCGAGCCTCAGCTCGTCGAGGAAGTAGTTCTCCGAGCGGAGCGTGTAGAGCTCCTCGCCGGTGAACTCGTCGCGCTGCGAGTGGAGCGGGACGCCCAGCGCGATCAGCTCGGCGCGGTCGGAGTAGAAGCGGCGTGCAAAGGCCTCGTCCGACATCTCCGAGTAACCCTCGACGTTGCCCTTGACGTCGCGCGCAGTCAGCGGCCGCCGCTCCGCCATCAGGAACGCGACGAGCGAGAGCTGACGGATCAGCTTGTCGGTGTCGTGCGACACGGGGGCGAGCTTATCGCCTAGCCGCTCTCCCTACGCTGCAGCGAGGGATGACTCGAGGTGCTGATGCGACGGGCAGTAGTCGCGCTCCGGCAGCGGTGTTCGCTGGCAGGGCTTGCCCTTGCGAGTGGTCGCCCGGCAGCGGGCGACGCCGCCGTCGAGCGCACCGGCCTCGAGTTGCTCCTCGATGAAACCGACCGCCGCGGCGACGCCTTCCTTCACCGCCCAGGCGACCTGCGCCTGCGCCGTGATCGGGAAGAACCGTCGAATGTCCTGGAAGAGCGCACGGTCCGGCTTCGCGAAGTAGTGCGGATCCGCCGCCAGCCGCTCCATCGTCTGCTCGCACTGCTCGAGCACGGCGCGGCGCGATTCCAGCTGCACGGCGGCTTCGGCGTACGGGTCGATCAGATCCTTGATCGAGCGGTAGATCGCTCGCGAATACTGATACATGCAGGCCTGGAGTTGCAGCAGCTGGGCTTCGATCTGAGGGGTCATCGCTCCCTGTTCTGTCCAGTAGGCAGGCCGAAACCGGGCGTCCGGAAGGAGTGGTCGAAACCAAGTATACGGACTCCGGCCGCTGTTACAAACTCGTTCACAATAGTTGTCCGTCTCGCAAACATCTCGTCGCCGCTCGCAAGGACTTACGGCACTTTCCCCAGCGCGGAGCGTCCCTACACCTACGGGACGATCTCGCGCTGGTACGCGGCGGGGAAGACCGCTCTCGCGCGCTGCAACGCACTCGCCGCCTCCGGCTCCGAGTCGAAGACACCGGTGAAGACGACGTAGTACCCAGGATGCAGGCTCGCGTACTTCGACGAGTCGAGGACGCCGACCCGGCGTAGCCCACCGGTACGTGCGTCCGTCGCCTTCGCCGCTGCCGCCGCGCGTCCGTTCGCCTGCGGGAGCGAGAGGAGGACGATCGTCCAGCCCCGTTGCCCACGCGGCCAGGTGACGGCGGCGGGATTCGCGGGCGGCTTCGGTGTGGTCGCCGGAGCCGTTGTGGGCGGCGGTGTGGTCGTCACCGCCGGCTCGGTCGGTTCCGGGGCGGTCAGCGTCGAGACGCTGTCGGTGACGGTCAGGCTGCCACCCGTCGCGGTCGAGACTGCGTTCGCCTCTTCGCCTTCGCCGGAGATCGCGATCGCAGCTCCGGTTCCGAGCACGGCGATCACGAGGCCGAGCAGCGACGGCACGACCCAGCCGGCCGCCCACGCATGCCGGCGGGCGACACGCTCGGATGCCCGGTCGACTGGGCCGGCGCTCTGGTGCACGAGCCGAGCGCCGCACTCGAGGCAGTACTCCTGTCCCGGCCTGGCGTCGGCGCCGCAGCTCGCACAGCGCAAGGGAGCGGCAGGGCTCAACCCGAGGCTCCCGTTGCGCTCGCTGCCGCGGGGCGGCCGCAGTTCGCGCAGAAGCGCGAGCCCCACAGGAGCGGCGCGCCGCACTGGCACCGTGCGGTCCGCGGTCCACCGGGAGCAGGGCGGACGGTTCCGAGCAGGACGTCGAGCTCGTGGATCCGCGCCTCGAGCCCGATCAGCTCCGCGCAGCGCTCGAGCAGCAGGTCCTCACGGAAGCGATCGCGCCGGTACATCTCCAGCGAGAGGCCGCCGAGGTCGCGAAGCTTCTGCTCGCGCAGGCGCATGAGCGCGCGGCGCTCGCGCCGAAGCTGGCTCGCGGGTGGGGCCGGACGCCGCCGCGGGCGCGGGGTCGCTCGGTGCAGAAGCCGCTGCAGGCGGGGAAGGTGCATCAGGCGCAACCCTAGAGAGCGAGCACGACGAGACGCTCTTCCGTCAGCTCGCGCACCGCGTAGGCGGGCCCTTCGCGCGTGTTGCCGGAATCCTTGACGCCGCCGTACGGCATCTGGTCGGCGCGGAACGTCGGCGCCTCATTGACTGTGATGCCGCCGAAGTCGAGCCTCTGGGCGGCCTCGAGCGCCGTTTGCAGGTTGCTCGTGAAGATCCCCGCCTGCAGCCCGTAGCGGGTTCCGTTGGCGAGCTCGATCGCCTCGTCGAGCGAGTCGTACGCCGTCACCGTGCACACCGGCCCGAACACCTCCTCGCAGGACACCTTCGAGGCGGGATCCGCATTCGCGATCACCGTCGGGCGGAGCAGCTCTCCCTCGAGGTCGCCGCCGGTGAGGATCTCGGCGCCGGCGGCACGGGCCTCGTCGATCCATCGGAGGACGCGGTCGCGCGCCTCGACGTCGATCATCGGCCCGACATCCGTCTCCTCGTCGGCCGGATCGCCGACGACGAGCGCCTCGACCTGCGGTAGCAGGAGCGCGAGCAGCTCGTCGTAGACGCCGCGCTGGACGTAGATCCGCTGCACCGAGATGCAGCTCTGCCCCGCGAACGAGAAGGCGTTCGCTGCCAGCTTGGCTGCAGCGTCCGCGATGTCGGCGTCCGGCTCGACGAGCACCGGCGTCGCGTTCCCGAGCTCGAGCTTGACCCGTTTCCGGGGCGCCCGCTCGGCCAGCTTCCAGCCGACGCCGCTCGAGCCGGTGAAGGTGATTGCGCGGACGCGCTCGTCCTCGACGAGCACGTCGCCGATCTCGGCAGCGGGGCCGACGAGCACGTTGAGCCAGCCCGGCGGCAGCCCGGCGTCGGTCGCGAGCTCCGCCAGCAGCAGCGCCGAGAACGGTGTCTGAGAGGCGGGCTTCAGCACGACCGCACATCCGGCGGCGAGCGCAGGCGCGAGCTTGTGCGCAACCAGGTTGAGCGGGAAGTTGAAGGGTGAGATCGCGCCGACGATGCCGACCGGCTGGCGCAGCGTGAAGGCCAGCTTGCCGACGCCCGCCTGCGAGGCATCCATCGGCACCATCTCACCGGCCAGGGTGCGCGCCTCGACAGCGGCGAACGTGTAGGTGGACATGGCCCGCGAGGCCTCGATCCGGGCGGCCTTGAGCGGCTTGCCGGCCTCGGCGGAGATCGTCCCGGCGACCTCCTCGTGGCGGCGGCCGAGAGCGGCCGCGACCCGCACGAGGATCTCGGCGCGCTTATGGGCCGGCAACGGCTCGCGCATCGCGACCTCGGCCGCGTCGACCGCGCGGCGGGCCTCGGCGGCGCCGGCCTTCGCAACGCGTCCTACCAGCTCGCCGGAGTACGGCGACCGCACCTCGACCCACTCGCCGGTCTCCACCCACTCGCCGGCGATCAACAGCTTCTTCTCGAAAGCTGTCGTGGCCACGTCCTGAGTCTATGCTCCGCTCATGGCCACGGACGCGCTGATCATCGACGCGGTTCGCAGCCCGATCGGGCGCCGGAACGGCTCGCTCGCAGGCACACGCGGCGACGAGCTGGCGGCGGATGTGCTCAACGGCCTCGTCGCGCGGCACGACCTCGATCCGACCGAGGTCGAGGACGTACAGATGGGCTGCGTGACGCAGATCGGCGAGCAGGGCTGGAACATCGGCCGGATGGCGCCAATGGTCGCCGGCTGGCCGGAAACGGTCTGTGGGACGACCGTCGACCGCCAGTGCGGCTCGTCGATGCAGACGAACTTCAACGCCGCTGCCGCAGTGTGGGCCGGCCAGCTCGACGTGGTCGTCTCGGCCGGCGTCGAGATGATGTCGCGCGTCCCCATGGGCTCGAACGGCGGCGACCTCTCGGACAAGCTGCACGAGCGCTGGCAGATCGTGCCGCAGGGGATCTCCGCCGAGGCGCTGGCGGCGGAGTGGAAGCTCTCGCGCGAATCGCTCGACGCCTTCTCGCTCGAATCGCACCGCCGTGCGTTGGCCGCGATCGACGAGGGCAAGTTCGAGAACGAGATCGTCCCGGTCGAGATCGGCGCCGCCGGCGCAGCGGTCCTCTTCGCGGTCGACGAGGCGCCGCGCCGCGACACGTCAGCCGAGAAACTCGCCTCGCTCCAGCCGGCGTTCATCCCGGACGGTGTTGTCACAGCAGGGAACTCGAGCCAGATCGTCGACGGCGCCGCTGCGGTGCTCGTTACCAGCGAGGCCGCCGCGTCGCGGCTCGGGCTCGAGCCGCGAGCCCGCTTCGTCTCGTTCGGGCTCGCCGGCGTCGACCCCTACCGGATGCTGCACGGCAACCCCGAGGCCTGTCGGAAGGCACTCGAGAAGGCGGGCCTGACCTGGGACGACATCTCCGTGATCGAGGTCAACGAGGCGTTTGCCTCCGTCGTGCTCCAGTTCGCGCACGACGCGGGACTCGAGGATCGCTTCGACGACATCAACCCGAACGGTGGCGGCATCTCGCTTGGCCACCCACTCGGCGCCACCGGCGCCCGAGTCACCGCCACGCTCCTGAACGAACTCGAGCGCCGCGAGGCGCGTTACGGGATCGCCTGCATGTGCATCGGCTTCGGCCAGGCGATCGCCGCCGTTGTTGAGCGGGTCTAGTCCGCCATCCTGAACGCGACGTCGTATTTGGTCACCGACGTCCGCTTGCCGGGCGTGTCGCCGGCCGGCATCGCGCTGAGCGCCTCGTCGCCGCGCCGGTAGTCGTCGTCGTTCTCGAAGAAGACGAGCACGAGCGACTTCTCGCTCTCGGGATCGTGCAGGACGACGATCTCCTTGGCCGGAATGTTGTCCGGCCGCTCGCCGCTCTCCATCTCGCGTTTCATCTCCGCGACTCGCTCGCTGCTGACACCGTCAAAGGACACGACTCGTGCGAGTGCCATACCGGCCTCCTGGTCGAGGGTTCGAGTGACCTTAACCCTCCTGGCTCAGACGACGATCGCCAGCAGCGTCGCCAGCCCGAGCACCATCCCCGCGAGACTGAACGCGAGGGCGGCACGATGGTCGAACGGAGCGAATCGTCCCTCGGCCAGCGCCCGCTCCATCACCTGCTGGCGCCACTGGCCGTAGCCGATGAACGCGATTCCGAGGAGCGCGTAGCCGGCACCGATCACCTCGTACCCGACGGACTCGCCCGAGGTCAGCTCGGGCACGACCTTGCCGACGCCGAGACTGACCGCGAACGCAGCGAGCGCGCTCCGCCACCAGGCGAGATACGTGCGCTCGGCTGCGAGCCTCGTACGCCTCGTTGCGTCGACGACGTCTTCGGACCGCTCCGGCTGCATGGTCTGAGCCTAATGCCGAGCGGCCGTCGCCTATAGGATCGGCCGCCGATGGGGGAGATCCGCAAGGTCGGCGTGGTGGGGCTCGGCGCGATGGGAGCCGGGATCGCTCAGTTGTGCGTCGAGGCCGGCGTCGACACGGTGGGGCGTGAAGTCACCGCCGAGCTGGGGGAGACGGCCCGCGAGCGGATCGGCCACTTCCTCACGCGCAAGTCCGAGAAGGGCCAGCTCGAGCAGGCCGCGCGCGACGACGCCATGAGCCGGCTCTCGCTGACGACCGACCTCGCCGACCTCGCCGACTGCGACCTCGTGATCGAGGCGATCGTCGAGGAGCTCCAGCCGAAGCGGGAGCTCTTCGCCGAGCTCGAGCAGATCTGCCGGCCGGAGGCGGTGCTCGCCACGAACACGTCCGCGCTCTCCGTCACCGAGATCGCCGCGGCGACGACGACGCCCGAGCGTGTCGTCGGCATGCACTTCTTCAACCCGGCTCCCTTGATGCCGCTGGTCGAGATCGTCCGCGCCGAGCTGACCGCCGACGGCCCGTTCGAGGCCGCCTACGCCTTCGGCGAGCGGATCGGGAAGACGCCGATCCGCTGTCACGACACGCCCGGCTTCGTCGTCAACCGCGTCCTGATCCCGCTCCTCAACGACTGCATCCGCGTGCTCGACGAGTCCCGGGTCAGCGCCGAGGACCTGGACACCGGGATGCGCAACGGCGCCGGCTGGCCGATGGGGCCGTGCGCGCTCGTCGACCTCGTCGGGATCGACGTGCACGTGCACGCGTCGGAAGCGCTCTACGAGAAGACGCGTGAGGCGCGGATGGCGCCGCCGCCCCGTCTCGTCGCGATGCGGAACGCGGGGCTGCTCGGCCGCAAGTCGGGCCGCGGCTTCTACCGCTACGACTGACCCGCGCCGGGGCGCTCCATCGGGACGCCCAACCGCTCCGCGGCGGCGGGCACGGACGTGCCCTGGACGAGCACCGAGAAGAGCACGACCACGAAGACGATCCGGTAGATCGTGTCGCCGTCGTCGACACCGCCGATCAGCGCGAGCGCCGCGAGCAGGATCGGTACCGCTCCCTTGAGTCCGCTCCACATCACGAACAACCGCTCACCGCGCCGCAGATGGACGGGCAGGAGCAGGGCTCCCACGACGAGCGGGCGGATCGCGAACGCTAGGAGCGCAGCGAGCAGGAGTCCCTGGTACCAGGCGTCGCCATCGACCACCTCGGTCAGGTCGATCGTCAAGCCGAGTGCGACGAACATCACGATCTCGGCGAGGCTGCCGAGCGAAGACAGAAAGCCGTCGATCTCGGCTCGATGCGGGTAGGGGCGGTCGCCGATCAGGATGCCGGCGACGAACACGGCGAGGAAGCCGGAGCCGTGCACGAGCGTCGCGGCGCCGTAGATGACGCCTGCCGCGGCCAGCATCCGCAGGGGATAGAGGGCGGGTGACGGCAGCGCGACGTGACGCATCAGCGGCACGAGCGCCAGGGCGCCCACGATGCCGACGGCAGCGCCCCCGATCATCTCGACCGAGAACTCGGTCACGACCGTCCAGAACGAGCCGTCGTCGCTCGTCGCGAGCTCGATCATCCCGATCATCAGCGCGATCCCGACCGGGTCGTTGGCGCCGGACTCGCCCTTGAGGATCGTGCCGGTGCGGCCGCGGATCTCGCGTCCGCCGAGGACGGAGAACGTGACCGCCGGATCTGTGGGTGCGAGCGCCGCCCCGAGCAGCCCACTCGTGATCCAGGAGAAACCGAGCAGGGCGTGGGCTGCGAGCGCGATCAGCCCTGCCGTCGCGAACGTGCCGAGGACGCCGATCGAGAGGATCGGCACCGCCGCGACTCTGAAGCGGCGCCAGCCGATGTCCAGGCCGCCGTCGAAGAGGATCACGATCAGCGCGACCACCCCGATCCGTTCGACGGTGACGATTGAGATCGCGTCCCCGAGCCGCGGCACGAGGTCCGACGCGGCGGCAGCAGCGACCAGGAAGAGCGCCGCGCTCGGGATCGCGAGGCGCTCGGTGATCGCCCGGCCGAAGAGGGCGAGGGAGAAGCCGGCGGCCACAACGAGCACGATCTGGCCGAAGTCTGAGATCTCGGTCACGCGGGTACGATCATCTTGCAAATTCAGGCTCGTTCAGAGGTCTGCGGGCGTTTACACTTTCCTTACATGAACCTGATCCTCGGCACACGCCGCCTGTCGATACTCCGATTCATGCGGAAGAGCTTTGTCCTCAGCGTGTGCGCGATCGTGCTGCTCGTGCTCGCCGTCCCGATCGCAGGACTGTCCGCCCTCGACGCCGGGGAGGGGACCCTCTCGGTCGAGGACGGCCGGGGCACGGTCACGATGAAGGCGCGCGGCGGCCTGATCGGCCGGCTCGACCGCGGCTCGGTCACGATCTACGATCTCACGCCCGAGGACGCGAGTGACCCGGTCGTCTTCGGTGACGACGAGCCGGTAGAGCTGGTCGGCGAAACCGGGATCCGTTACTCGGGGATCGGCCTGCGCTACCGCCTGATCGGTGGCAGCTTCCGGGTCGTCGTCAGCGGCCGGGGCATCGACCTCTCGGCCGTGGGCAAGGGCACCGGGACGATTCGCGGGGAGCTCGAGGAGCCGGGCCTCTACTCGCTCGACGGTGTCGACTGCCGGAAGGCGTCCGAACGCTGCAAGCCGCTGCCGGAACGGGTTCAGCGCTTCCAGCTCGGCGCCGAGCAGAAGCCCGCGCCGAACCCGAGCTGATGACTGCCGGCGCCCAGACGATCCTGGTGGTCGAGGACGAGGCGTCGATCGCGTCGTTCGTCTCGCTCTATCTCAAGAACGCCGGCTACGACGTGCGCGCAGTCACCACGGGCGCAGCCGCATTGGCGCAGGTTGCGGCCGACCAGCCGGCCCTGATCATTCTCGACCTGATGCTGCCGGACATCGACGGGATCGAGATCTGCCGCCGCGTGCGCAAGTCCTCGGACGTGCCGATCCTGATGCTGACCGCCCGCGACGAGGACGTCGACAAGATCATCGGGCTCGAGGTCGGCGCCGACGACTACCTGACGAAGCCGTTCAACCCGCGCGAGCTCGTCGCCCGAGTCAAGAGCGTCCTGCGCCGCGCGGCGCCGGAACGCCGGCGCGACGTCGAAGAGGAGCTGCACCACGGGGACCTCTCGATCAACGCCGGTCGTCGCGAGGTGAAAGTCGGCGAAGAAGAGATCCAGCTCGCGCCCAAGGAATTCGACCTGCTCTGGGAGCTCCTCGACCACAAGGGCCTCGTGCTGACGCGCGACCAGCTGCTCGAGCGCGTCTGGGGCTACACCTTCGCCGGCGACACACGCACCGTCGACGTGCACGTGCGGCAGCTGCGCCGGAAGCTCGGCGACGCGTCGCCGATCGTGACCGTCTGGGGCGTCGGCTACAAGGTCGGTCCCGAGCGCGCCCCGGCACCGGCCGCCTGAGCCCATGCTTCACTCCCTGCGCTTTCGCCTGCCGGCGCTCTTCCTGGCGGGGATCGCGCTCTCGGGCCTCGTCACCAGCCTGATCGCGCTCCGGCTCTTCCAGGAGCACACGCGGGGCGAGACTCTGACGGAGCTGCGCGAGGAGGCGAGCGGGCTCGCCCAGCTCTACGCCGAGTCTGCGGTGCGTGCCTCAGACGAGGACAAGGCAGCGCCGACGTTCGCTGCCGCGAAGCTCGAAGCGGCGACGGGTGACCGGCTCTTCTATGTCGGCGCCTCGATCTTCCCCGGGGACGACGCAGGGCTGACGAGGCTCTCGCAGGCGGACCTCGGCGTCGAGTTGGACGACGACGAGGTCGTCAGCTTCGAGTTTCAGCCGCCCGGCGAAGACCGGACGTTCCTCGCCGTTGCACAGCCGCTACGGCTGGGCGACGAGAGCGGCGCCGTCTTCGGCCATCTGATCGTCGCGAAACCGAAGGCGGAGCTGCGCGACGCGTCGGTGACGCTGCTGTGGCGGCTCGCGATCGCGTTCCTCGTCGCGCTGGTCGTCGTCGGCGCCCTCGCCGTGTACCTGTCGAGACGGATCACCGACCCGGTGCTGGCGCTCTCGAAGGCTGCGGACGAGGTGGCCAGAGGCCGCTACGACGTCGACGTCCCGCGCGTCCCGGGCGGCGGCGAGATCGGCCATCTCGCCGAGCGGTTCCGCGAGATGACGACCCGGCTGGCCGAGGCGGAGGAGCGGGAGCGGAACTTCCTGATGTCGGTCTCGCACGAGCTGCGGACGCCGCTGACCGCGATCCGAGGGCATGTCGCCGCCCTGCGCGAGGGTGTCGTCACCGATCCCGAGCTGGCGGAGACCTCACTCCGGATCGTCGCCGAAGAGGCCGAGCGCCTCGGCCGGCTCGTCAACGACGTGCTCGACCTCGCCAAGCTCGACGCGCACCGCTTCACCGTCCTCACCGAGGAGGTCGACATGGGCCGGCTCCTCGAGCGCGCCTACTCGACCTTCGCCGACGAGGCGCGCCGCCGCGGGATCGACTACACGCAGGAAAGCGCCGAGGCGCCGGTGATCGTCTCAGACGGCGACCGCGTGCTCCAGATCATCTCGAACCTGCTCTCGAACGCCTTTCGCTGGACGCCGGACGGCGGCCGCATCGACGTCGCGCTGCAGAGCCAGAACGGGACACTTGCGGTCGACGTCGCCGATAGCGGGCCGGGGATCGGGCCGGACGAGCGCGAGCGGATCTTCCGCCCCTTCTGGTCGACCGACGGTCGCGGCACCGGTCTCGGCCTCCCGATCGCGCGGGAGCTCGCGGTCGCGCTCGGCGGCAGGATCGAGCTCGATTCACAGGTTGGGCAAGGGAGCCGGTTCCGGCTTGTCCTGCCGCTCGCTCGCGGGAGGTGTGGTGCTTTTGGCCGCGGGCGGCCCCTTTAGGGCTTTGCGCGATGAGCATCCGCTTCCGCGGATGCTCATCTTGCGCCAAATTACTGCTAGGCGGTCTCGCGCAGCGTGACGACGGGCGGTCCGAGCGCGGCGCGCTCGACGCGCGCCAGCCGGTCGTCGACGCCCTTCCAGCCGGACGAGACGAGGTCGACCAGGAGGGCGAGGTCGTCGATGCGGGCGTGCCGCTCGCTGAGCAGGTCGCCCTCGAGCCGCTCCAGCCTGCGGATCGCCTGGTTCAGCAGGCCGCGGATCTCGGCGAGGTTGCGGGCGACCGGGAGCACCTCGGCGCGAAGGCCGTCCTGCACCGCGGCGCTGATCTTCTCCGGCAGCGTCCCCTCGAGCTCGGCTGCGGCCGAGGCGAGTCCCTCGATCTGCGTGCGTGCACGCTCCAGCGCCGCCTCGAGCTGAGCGGGCGCGGTGCGACCGGCAGCCGCCTCCGCGATCCGTGCCTTGGCGCGTTCGAGTGTCTGCTCGTCCACGGGCAGGAGGCTACGCTCCGCGTCGGATGGACTCGGCCGAGCTGGACTACGACCTTCCGCCCGAGCTGATCGCGCAGCACCCGGCCGAGCCGCGGGACGCGTCGCGGCTGCTCGTCTTCGACCGGGCCGAGCGGCGAGGTGCGCCACCGCCTGTTCAGCGACTTGCCCGGCGAGATCGGTGACGCGCTTGCGGTGGTGAACGACACCAGAGTCGTGCCGGCGCGGATCCGGCTCGAGCGGCCGAAGGGCGAGGTCCTCCTGCTCGAGCGCCTCCATCGAGGGCGGCGATGGTCAGTGGCTGGCGCTCGCTCGGCCGACACGGCGGCTTCGGCCGGGGAGCCGGCACGGCCCGCTCGAGCTGCTCGAGCATCTCGGCGAGGGCCGCTGGCGCGTTCGGCTCGACGGCGAACCGGCCGGCGAGGCCCCGCTGCCGCCGTACATCACCGAGCCGCTCGTCGATCCGTCGCGCTATCAGACGGTCTACGCAGACGAGCCCGGCTCCGCTGCCGCTCCGACGGCAGGCCTGCACTTCACGCCGGAGCTTCTCGCACGGCTCGACGTCGAGCGCGTGACGCTCCACGTCGGCCTCGACACCTTCCGCCCGCTGACGGCGGCGACGCTCGAGGAGCACGAGCTGCACGGCGAGCGCTACTCCGTGCAAGCACGCGCGTGGAAGCGGATCCAGGCAGCCGACCGCGTGCTCGCGGTCGGGACGACGACGGTGCGGGTGCTCGAGACGGTGGCAAGCAACAGTCTGTTACAAGGCCGGACCTCGCTCTTCGTGACGCCGGGGTTCGCGTTTCCGACGGGTCGATGCCTTGCTGACGAACTTCCACCTGCCGCGGTCGACGCTGCTCGCGCTCGTGATGGCGTTCGCGGGCGTCGAGGAGACACGACACCTGTACCGGCTCGCGATCGAGGAGCGCTACCGCTTCTACTCCTTCGGCGACGCGATGCTCGTGCTCTGAAGCCACTCCGCGAGCGGTCCGTCGGCGGCGTCGAGGAATCGAGGCTCGAGCTCGCCAGCCGCCGCTACGAGCCGTTCCGCGACGCTCACATAGTCGCGGCCCGGGAGCTGGTGATACTGCGAGCCGAGCACCGCCCAGGCAAGCGGCGTGTCGAAGTCGGCGCCAGACCGCGCGACCGGGTCGGCGCCGCGCTCGAGCAGCCGGTCGACGAGCTCGGGCGAGCCGACCCACGCCGCGTGGTGGAGCAGCGTTCCTTCCGGCGAGCCGCCGACGACCCCGCGGAAGCTCGGGCCGACGCTGTCGAGCACGAGGTCGAGGTTGCCTCGGAGCGCCGCGAGCACGATCACCTCCTGCGCGTCCGGGTCGAGTGACTCCGGCAAGGGCTGCGCCAGCCGCTCACCTCGCGCGATCGCGGCGACCGCGCGCGTCCGCCGGGTCGACCTCCGTCGACGCGCCCAGGCGCGCGAGCAGCTCAGCGAGCTCGTCCTTCCCGCGCAGGACGGCGTGCTGGTACGGCGTCCGCAAGCGCACGTCGCCGCGCCAGGTCTCGCCGCCCGGCCGGTCGACGTCGGCCCCGTACGAGACCAGCAGCTCGATCATCGCCGGGCCGCACCCGCGCCGAACGGCGTGCGCCATGTAGAAGCTCTCGTCCGCGTCGGCGCCGTGCTCGAGCATCAGGCGAACGTGCTCGACCCGGTCGTCGTCGATCGCGGCCGCCAGCGCGTTCGTGCCGCCCACCTGCGCCCCGTGCTCGAGCAGGATGCGGGTGCACTCCGGGCTCACGGCCTGGGTCGAGTGGTAGAGCGACTCGTTGTCGTCCGGGTTCGCGCCCGCCTCGAGCAGCGCACGGGTCAGCTCCGGGTCGTGGCGGATCCCCGCGGCGCCGTACAGCGCCGACATCTCGCCGTATTCGTTGACGAAGAACGCGTTCGGGTCGGCGCCGCGCTCGAGCAGCTCGCGGCCGAGCGCGGTCGTCTCGAAGCAGGAGTGACAGGCGTAGAGAAGCGGCGCCCACCCACGCGGGCCGCCCGGCGCGTTCGGATCGCCACGCCACTCGCGGCCGAGCACGAGGGCCACCCACGGGTCGCGCTCGAGCTCGGGGCGCGCCCACAACAGCAGCTCTGCCCGCGTGCGGCGGCCGTCGGTGGCCGCCCGGACGAGCGTCTCGACACTCGCTTCCGCGGCGGCGACGAGCGCCGTCCAGCTCGAGTAGCCGTGCTCGCGCGCCAATACGAGCTGGGCGCGGGCGAGGATCGGCTCGCGCCCGCCCAGCCGGGCGAGCGCCTCGGCATCGCCGGAGCGTGCGGCCTTGACGAGCTCCTTCGCCTGCTTGCGCAGCTGCTCCACGTTCATCACGACCTCCTCCATCGAGGCCCGCTGTCCGCGTTGTCGGGCGGAGACGAGATCGCGTCGGTGCCGATCGCGTTGCGACGAGGTGGGCTCTGCCCTGCCCGCGGACCGGATGCGCCCTCGAACGCGCAGCACGATCGTATCCCTAAGCTCCGAGCGTGTCAGCCTTCGAGGTCACCGCCACCGACGGCGCGGCGCGCGCCGGGGTCCTTCGCACCGCGCACGGCGAGGTGAAGACGCCCGCGTTCATGCCCGTCGGCACCAAGGGCACCGTCAAGAGCCTCGATCCGGACGAGCTGCGCGCGGTCGGCTCGCAGATCATCCTCGGCAACACCTACCACCTGCACTTCCGGCCCGGGGACGAGCTGATCGCCGGGCTCGGCGGCCTGCACCGCTTCTCCGGCTGGGACGGGCCGATCCTGACCGACTCGGGCGGCTTCCAGGTCTTCTCGCTCCGAGACACGCTGCTCGAGGTCGACGACGGCGGCGTCACCTTTCGTTCCGTCTACGACGGCGCGACGGCGCGCTTCTCACCCGAGCTGGCCGCGCGGATCCAGCGCAATCTCGGCTCCGACATCGCGATGGCGTTCGACATCTGCCCGCCTGCCGATGTCCCGCGGGCCGAGCTCGAGGAGGCGGTGCGCCTGACGACGTTGTGGGCGGCGCGCCAGCGCGAGGAGGAGCGTGCTCCAGGCCAGCTCGTCTTCGGGATCGCACAGGGTGCCGCCGACCCGGAGCTCCGGCGCCGCTCGATCGAGGAAGATCACCGCGCTCGGCTTCGACGGGTACGCGCTCGGCGGCCTCGCCGTGGGGGAGAGCCGCGAGGAGATGTTCGAGGCGACCGGCTGGGCGGCGCCGCTCCTTCCCGGCGATAGGCCGCGCTACTTCATGGGGATCGGGGACACAGAGGGGATCCTGCGCGTGATCGGGGCCGGCATCGACATGTTCGACTGCGTCCTGCCGACGCGGACGGCGCGCACCGGCTCCGCGCTCACCGCGACCGGGCGGCTGAACCTGCGCAACGCGCGCTTCGCCTCGGATCCGCGTCCCCTCGAGGAGGGCTGCACCTGTCCGGCCTGCTCGCGCTTCTCCCGCGCCTACATCCGCCATCTCGTCAACCAGGAAGAACTACTCGGCCACAGGCTCCTGAGTCTGCATAATCTTCAGTTCCTACTCGAACTGACCGCGGGCGCGCGGGCGGCGATCGAACGCGGCGAGCTGGGGGCGTACACGGCCTCCGCGCTCGCCAGGCTCACCGGCGGCCCACAGGAGGACCCTTGCCACAACTGATCGTTCTCGTCGCCATGTTTGCGCTGCTCTGGCTGTTCCTGATCATGCCGAGCCGGCGTCGCGCTCAGGCACAGCGCGAGCTGGTCGCGAGCGTCGAGGTCGGCGACGAGATCCTCACCGTCGGCGGCCTCTACGGCCGTGTGGAAGGCATCGGCGAGGAGGACGAGCTGCTCGTCGAGATCGCGCCGGGCACGCAAGTGCGCGTCGCTCGCCGCGCGGTGGCCGCAGTGCTGCCGCCCGACGATGAGGTGGATGTAAAGCCTTTGCTCGAGCCTGCCGAAACCGAGCGGAACGAGCAAGTCCGCAGCTAATCTGCTCCCCGCGAATGAACCGCCGACCTCACCTCACTCTCGTCGCCCTGATCGCCGCCGGCCTCATCGGCGTCGCTCTGCTCGTCTTCCCGGCGTCGCCCCTGCACCAGGAGCCGACGCTCGGCCTCGACCTTCAGGGCGGGCTCGAGGTGACGCTTCAGGCGGTTCCGCCTCCGAACCGTGATCTGCAGGAGTCCGACCTCGACCGCTCGGTCGAGATCCTGCGCGACCGCGTCGACCGGCTCGGCGTCGCCGAGCCCGAGATCCGCAAGCAGGGCGACGACCAGATCGTGATCGACCTGCCGGGAATCAAGAACCCGGATCAGGTGATCGAGATCCTCGGCAAGACCGCACAGCTCGAGCTCTTCGACCTCGAGTCGAACCTCGTCGCGCCGTCGAAGGGCGTGCAGGGCTTTCCGGTCGCGAAGGAGTCGCTCTATGCCCTCCTCGCCGGTCAGCAGGCCCTGGTCAAGGACGACACGAAGACGACGTGGTACCTGTTCGACGACAAGCAGAAGCTGCGCGCCGGGCCGAAGGGGGACAAGGACGAGCTGCTTCAGACCAATGTCGTCAAGAAGGCCGGGAAAGTGGGCACCCTTCCCAAGGGCTGGAAGGTCTTCGGCGTGCCGCCGAAGACGGTCGTGCTCGAGTGCGGCATCGGCGAGGTCGTCTGCCCGGGCGTCGATGCGGTCAATCCGACCTCGGACGCCTACTATCTGGCGCGGTTCGGAACGTTCCAGACCGCGCAGGGCCCGAGGGAAGTGCCGGAGATGCGGGGTGACGACCTCAAGCTCTCGGGCACGCGGGCAGACTTCGACACGACCACCGGCGAGCCGATCGTCCTGATGCAGTTCACGAACGACGGCGCCGACAAGTTCGGCGACATCACGGCCGAAGAGGCCCGCCGAGGCAAGCAGGCGTCGCTCCTCTCGGGTGGCCAGAAGATCACGCAGCACTTCGCGATCGTGCTCGACCGCGAGATCAAGTCATGGCCGTCGATCGACTGGGAGCAGTATCCGAACGGGATCAGCGGCTCGAACGGCGCCCAGATCACCGGCATCGGCGACCTGCAGGAGGCAAAGGATCTTTCGCTCGTGCTCCAGACCGGTGCGCTGCCCGTCACCTTCACGACGCTCGAGACGACCGCGATCTCGGCGACGCTCGGCAAGGACTCCCTCCGCGAGGCCTGGCAGGCGGCGATCGCCGGTCTTCTCGTCGTCGCGCTCTTCCTGCTCATCTTCTACCGCGTGCTCGGCGTCGTCGCCGTGATCGGGCTCGGGATCTACGCGGCCTTCCTGTATGCCGCGATCCTGATCTTCAACGTGACGCTGACCCTGCCGGGCTTCGCCGGGATGATCCTGACGTTGGGGGTGGCCGCCGACGCGAACATCGTCATCTTCGAGCGCGTGAAGGAGGAGTATCGCGCCGGCAAGTCGGTACGGGCCGCGATCGCAGCGGGCTACGGGAAGGGCTTTGCGACGATCGTCGACGCGAACGTCGTCACCGCGATCACCGCCATGGTGCTGTTCCTCGTCGCGACCGCAGGCGTCAAGGGCTTCGCGCTGATGCTCCTGATCGGAACGCTGATATCGCTGCTGACCGCGGTCGCGGCGACGCGTGCGATCCTCGGGCTGCTGGCCGGCTTCAAGTGGTTCGACAACCCGAAGCTGATGGGCGCCGAGGGCGAGCCGCCGTCCTGGATCCGGCGCGACTTCATCGGCATGCGCAACCGCTGGTTTGCGATCTCCGGAGTCGTGCTGCTCATCTCGCTCGGCGCGATCGCCGTCAAGGGCCTCAACCTCGGCATCGACTTCGAGGGCGGCACGAAGGTCACGTTCGAGACGCCCGATCCCGTGGCGCTCGAGGACGTCCGCGCCGAGGCGGCGAAGCTCGGCGAGGGCAATGCGCAGATCCTGGGCCGTGGTGAGGAGATCGGCGGCGAGCAATACAGCGAGTTCCAGATCCAGACCGAGGAGCTCGCGCCGGCGGAGCAGACGCAGTTGACGAGGGCGTTGGCAACGTCGTTCGACGCCGTCTCGAGCGTGCAGACCGTCTCGGCGAGCTTCGGCCGCCAGATCCTCGAGGGCGCGATCCTCGCGATCCTGGTCTCGCTGCTCCTGGTCGCGATCTACATCTCATTCCGCTTCCAGCCGAAGTTCGCCGGGCCGGTGATGGTTTCGCTGCTCCACGACGTCCTGATCACCGTCGGCATCTACGCCCTGCTCGGGCGGGAGGTGACGACCGCAACGGTCGCCGCGGTGCTGACCGTGCTCGGGTACTCGATCTACGACACGATCATCATCCTGGACCGCGTGCGCGAGAACATCCCGCTGATGCGGCGGGCGTCGTTCCGGACGCTCGCGAACGTGTCGCTGTGGGAGACGATCCCGCGCTCGCTGGCGACGACGTTCATCACGCTGCTGCCGATCGCGACGCTCTACTTCTTCGGCGGCGAGACGCTGCGGGACTTCGCCTTCGCACTGCTCGTGGGCATTGGCGCAGGCGCCTACTCCTCGATCTTCATCGCCGCGCCGCTCGTCGCCGTGCTGAAGGAGCGCGAGCCCGAGTACGCGCGGCGGCGGGACGACGTGGGCTACGCCGACGCCGGCTCGGTCGGCGGCCTGCTGAAGGACGCCGAGGAGCTCCTGGCGGCGCAGCCGACTCCCGAGCTGACGGACGTTTTCCAGGGCGGTCTCGACGAGGGCGAACCCGAGGCTGCGCCGGCGGCCGCCGGAGACCAGTCGAAGCGAGAGCGCCGGCGCCAGCGGCGCTCGACCCGGCCACATGGCCGCGCCAGATAACGGCGCGTTCGCGCTGCGCCAGCTCCTCGACGAGCTGGGAACGCAGCTGCGGAGCGGCGTCGAGAAACTCGGCGACCTGCCTCAGGACACCGCCGGGCGGGTGGCGCACGAACTCGGGCTCGCCCGCCGCGAGCAGCTCGACGCGATCGAGCTTCGCCTCGCGCAGCTCGAGCATCGGCTGAAGCTCCTCGAGCAGGGTCAGCAGGCCTGAAGCGGTAGCCCGGCGCCTCCGCGCGGCCGGGCCTGTCCTGCCGCCTGGAGCGCGCGGCGATAGGCGGCCGGCGCGGTCGCACCGCTCGTCATCACCTCGCCCGTCGAGCGCATCTCGACGCCGCGGTCGGCGGCGCCCGCGAACCGCTCTGCCGGGAAGATCGCCTCTTTCGCCCACGCTCTCGTTGGCACGGCACGCGCGGGCAAATCGAGCTCGGCGAGTTGCGCGCCCAGGAGCAGGCGGCAGGCGTGGTCGACGAGCGGGACGCCGGTCGCCTTCGCGACGAACGGCACCGTTCGCGACGCGCGCGGGTTCGCCTCGAGCACGTTTAGCTCTCCGTCGTGCAGCGCCAGCTGGAGGTTGAGCAAGCCGCGTGCACCGAGCCCGCGGACGAGCGTGGCGGCGAGCTCGCGGATCTCGACCTCGAGCCGCTCGCCGACCGACGGCCCCGGCAGCACGCACGCCGAGTCGCCGGAGTGGACACCGGCCCGCTCGACGTGCTCGACGATCGCCGCCACCCAGCCGTCCTTACCGTCGCAGAGGATGTCGACGTCGAGCTCGAGCGCGCCCTCGAGAAAGCGGTCAACCAGCGCCGGACCGGCGAGCTCGAGCTCCTCCGGGCCGCGGGCGATGCGCATGCCGCGGCCGCCGAGCACGTACGAGGGCCGCACGAGCACGGGGTAGCCGATCCGCTCCGCAAGCGCGTGCGCTTCTGCCGTCGTCTCTGCGTGGCCCCAGTCGGGCGCGCGCAGCCCGAGCTCGCCGAGCAGGGCGCCGAAGCGCGCACGGTCCTCGGCAAGCGCGATTGCGCCGAGCGGGTCGCCGAGCAGCGGCACGCCTGCCCCGGCGAGCTCGGCCGCGAGCCCGAGCGGCGTCTGCCCGCCGAGCGAGACGACGACTCCGAGCGGTTGCTCCAGGTCGCAGACGTCCAGCACCCGCTCGAGCGTCACCGGCTCGAGGTAGAGCCGGTCGCACGTGTCGTAGTCGGTCGACACCGTCTCGGGGTTCGAGTTCACGAGCACGACCTCGTGCCCAAGCCGGCGGAAGGCCTGAACCGCGCGGACACAGCAGTAGTCGAACTCGATCCCCTGGCCGATCCTGTTCGTCCCCGAGCCGAGCACGACGATCGCGCCGGGCTCGGAGCGTTCGTCGTCGCTTTCCTCGTACGAGAGGTAGTAATAGGGCGTCTGAGCGGCGAACTCGCCCGCGCACGAGTCGACCGCAAGGCGCCCCGGGCGGTCTCGCCGGCCGCGCACGTCCGTCTCGGTTACGCCCAGGACGCGCGCGATGCGGGAGTCGGGCAGGCCGAAGCGCTTGGCCGCCGGCACGTCGCCGGTCTCGGCGAGCTCGCGCTCGGCTGTCCGGATCGAGTCGAGCTCGGCCGCGAAGTAGGGGTGCAGGCCGGGAATCTCCGGGAGCGTGTCGCCTGCTTCGACGCCCTCGAGCGCCTTCAGCAGCGCCTCCGGGAACGTGCGGCCGATCCCGAGCGCCTCGCCGACCGCGCGCATCTCGGTGCCGAGCTGCCGCGGGTTTCCAGGGAACTTTTCGAAGTCGAAGCGGGGCGCCTTCACGGCCACGTAGTCGAGCGCTGGCTCGAAGGCGGCGCTCGCGACCCCGGTGATGTCGTTCGGCAGCTCGTCGAGCGTGTAACCGACGGCGAGCAGCGCGGCCAGCTTCGCGATCGGGAAGCCCGTCGCCTTCGAGGCCAGCGCGGACGAGCGGGAGACGCGCGGGTTCATCTCGATCAGCGCCAGCTCGCGGCGTCGCCGGCTCGTAGGCGAACTGGACGTTCGCGCCGCCGGTCGCGACGCCCACGGCGCGCGCGCACGCGAACGCCGCGTCTCGCAGCCGCTGCAGCTCGCCGTCCGGGAGGGTCTGCTGCGGTGCCACCGTCCACGAGTCGCCCGTGTGCACCCCGACGGGATCGAGGTTCTCGATCGAGCAGACGACGATGCAGTTGCCGACGGCGTCGACCACGACCTCGAGCTCGAACTCCTGCCAGCCCTCGAGCGAGCGCTCGACGAGTACCTGCCCGATCGGGCTGGCCGCGAGGCCGTGCGCGACGCGCTCCCGCAGCTCCGCCGGAGTGCGGGCGAGGCCGCCGCCGCGACCGCCGAGCGTGAACGCCGGCCGCACCACCGCCGGGACGGGGCAGTCCTCGAGCTCGTCCAGTGACGTCACGGCCACACCGTCCGGGACGGGCAGGCCCGCAGCCTCCATCGTCGCGCGGAAGAGCGAGCGATCCTCGGCCCGGCGGATCGCCTCCAGATCGGCGCCGATCAGCTCGACGCCGTGCTCGGCGAGAACGCCGTTCTCAGCCAGCTCGACCGCCAGGTTGAGGGCGGTCTGGCCGCCCAGTGTCGGCAGCAGCGCCTCGGGCCGCTCGCAGGCGACGATCTCGGCCAGCGTCGGCGCGTCGAGCGGCTCGAGGTAGGTCGCATCGGCCCATTCCGGGTCGGTCATGATCGTCGCCGGGTTCGAGTTCACGAGCACGACGCGGTAGCCCTCGCCGCGTAGCGCCCGGCACGCCTGCACGCCGGCGTAGTCGAACTCGCAGCCCTGGCCGATCCGGATCGGCCCGGAGCCGACGATCAGGACGCTGCGTAGATCGGTGGCGCTTCGCCGTCCTCACGCGTCGGCTGAGTGCGCTCGGGTGTGCGAGCAGGACGCAGGGAGTGGTCATAGCGGGGCTATGACCGCGACTGAGACGCGGCATCGCGCGGCCACCCACGCATGCCGTGGCGATGCGGTCGAAGAAGGGCAGGGCGTCGTGCGGGCCGGGCGCGGCCTCGGGATGGAACTGGAGGGTGAGGAATCCGTCTCCCGCCAGTCCCTCGACGGTGCCGTCGTTGAGCGAGACGTGGCTGACCTCGGCGGCGTCGCCGGGCTCGACCGCGAAACCGTGGTTCTGGGCGGTGACGAGCACCCGCTTCGAGCCGGTGACGCGGACGGGGTGGTTGGCGCCACGATGTCCGAACGGGAGCTTGAAGGTGCGCAGGCCGAGCGCGAGCGCGACGAGCTGGTGGCCGAGGCAGATGCCGAAGAGCGGCACCTGCCCGAGCAGCCCACGCACCGTCTCCACCGGGCCGGCGAGCTGTGCCGGGTCGCCGGGCCCGTTGCCGACCAGCACCGCGGCCGGTTCGAGCGCCAGCACCGCGTCGGCGTCCCACGTGCCGGGAACGACGACGGCCTGCACGCCCGTCTCGACGAGCCGGCGCACGATCGAGCGCTTGCAGCCGAGATCGAGCACGACGACGCGCGGGCCGGAGCCGACCGTGTACGGCTCCGCGACGCACGTCTCGAGTGCGGGCGGCGGAGACGCGAGCGCCGGCTCCGCGAGCATCCGCGGCCAGTCGAGGTGCGGCTGCGCAAGGGCTCGGGCGTGCAGCTCTTCCGGCGTGCCGGTCCCGAGCGCGCACCGCATCGCTCCGTCCGTGCGCAGCCGCCGCACGAGCGCGCGCGTATCGACCTCCTCGACCGCGACGACGCCACGCGCCGCGAGCCACGCCGACCAGCCGGGGCGCGCACGGCGCATGACGACGCCCTCCGTCCAGACGCGGTCGGACTCGAGCAGCCGCTCGTCGACGCCGTAGTTGCCGACCAGGGGCGACGCGAACGCGAGCACCTGGCGCGCGTAGCTCGGGTCGGTGACCGCCTGCTCGTAGCCGGCCGACGCGGTCGTGAAGCACGCCTCGCCCGCGGCGACGCCGGGCGCACCGACGGAGCGCGCCGCGAAGACGGTGCCGTCCTCTAGCACCAGATGCGTTGGCATAACAATCATTGTATCTGCATAATACGCATATGGTCACGACTGCGATCCTCGGCGCCTCCGGCTATTCCGGGCAGGAGACGCTCGACCGGGTGCTGGCCCATCCACAGCTCGAGCTGATCGCGCTCGGCTCGGACTCGCTCGCCGGCGCACCGGCGGGTGCGCTCGATCCCCGCCTGAACGGCCACCTGCCGGCGTTCGTCGCCAACGACGAGGCTCTCGCCGCCGGCGCGGACGTCCTCTTCTGCTGCCTCGACCACGAGCGTGCCGCGGCGCTCGTGCCCCCGGGAGGCGCGCGTCGTCGTCGATCTCTCGGGCGCGCACCGCCTTCGGAACGCGGATCTCTATCCGGGCTGGTACGGCTTCGACCATCCGCGGCCGCGCGAGCTCGGCGACTGGAGCTACGCGATTCCGGAGCTCTTCCCGCCGGCCAGGCAGCTGATCGCAAACCCCGGCTGCTACGCGACTGCGATCCTGCTCGCGCTCGCGCCGCTCGCCGGTCTGATCGAGCCGGCGGGCGTGATCGTGGACGCGAAGTCGGGCGTCTCCGGCGCCGGGCGGGCGCTGAAGCCCGCCTCGCATGCGGGCAGCGTGCTCGAGAACGTCGTCCCGTACAAGGTCGGCTCGCACCAGCACGCGCCCGAGCTCGAGCAGGCGCTCGGCTTTCCGGTCTGCTTCGTCCCGCACCTGCTGCCCGTCCGGCGCGGGCTGCTCGCGACCTGCTACGTGCAGCCGCTCGGCCGAGCTCCGCGATGCGCTCGAGGCGGCGTATGCGACCTCGGCCGCCGTCACCGTCCTGCCCGAGGGGATGGCGCCCGAGCTCTCGCGCGTCCAGGGCAGCGACGCCGCGGAGATCGGCGTCTTCACGGACCGCGCGACCGGCACTGGCATTGTCGTCTGCGCGCTCGACAATCTCGGCAAGGGCGCCGCGGGGCAGGCCGTTCAGAACGCCAACCTCGCGCTCGGGCTGCCCGAGACCGCAGGGCTGCGCCTCTCGGGAGTCCTGGTTTGAGCGTCACGGCGGCCAAGGGATTCGCAGCCTCGGGCGTCCGCGCTGGGATCCGGCGCAACGCCAAGGACCTGGCGGTCGTCCGCTCGACGGTTCCCGCGGTCGGGTCGGCGATGTTCACCGTCAACCAGGTGCTCGCCGCCCCGGTGGTCGTCTCGAAGGAGCATCTCGCCGTTGCGGAGCCGCAGGCGATCGTGATCAACTCCGGCGTCGCGAACGCCGCCACCGGCGAGCGCGGCGAGCTCGATGCGCTGGCGACCGCTGCCGAGGCCGGCCGCCTGCTCGACCTCGACGCGGAGGAGGTGCTCGTCCTCTCGACCGGGGTGATCGGCGCGCTGCTGCCGCTGGAGAAGGTTCTCGGTGGGCTGCGGCAGGCCGTGCCGGCGCTGTCACCGGCGGGAGGGCTCGACGCGGCTGCGGCGATCCTGACCACCGACACGCGGACGAAGGAATCGGTGGTCTCGCTCGGCGGGTTCACCGTCGGCGGGATGGCGAAGGGCTCCGGGATGATCCACCCGCAGCTCGCGACGATGCTCGCCGTCGTCACGACCGACTACCCGCTCGAGCCCGGCGAGGCGATCGGCTTCCTGCGGCCGGCGGTCGACCGCAGCTTCAACTCGATCTCGGTCGACGGCGAGTGCTCGACCAACGACGCCGTCTGTCTGCTCGCGAACGGCGCGAGCGGGATCGAGCGCACGCCCGCGTCCGACACCGCCTTCGCGCTCGCCCTGGGTCGCGTCTGCGACGACCTCGCGCAGCAGATCGTCGCCGACGGCGAAGGCGCGACAGTGCTGGCCGAGATCGAGGTGACCGGCGCGGCCGACGCAGCCCAGGCGCGCGCGATCGCGGCTCGCATCGCCACCTCGCCGCTCGTCAAGACCGCGCTCTTCGGCCACGACGCGAACTGGGGCCGCGTGCTGGCGGCAGCCGGGTCGGCACCCTGGAACGGCGGCTTCGCGACGGTCGACGTCGGATCTGGTGACGCTGTCCTACAACGGCACCGTCGTGCTGGAGCGAGGTGCGCCGCTCGGTGTCGAGCCGGACGTCGGGAACGGCGTCTGCAAGATCGCGCTCGACCTCGGCCTCGGTGACGGAGCGGCCGGCTACCTGACGAGCGACCTCTCCTACGACTACGTCCGCATCAACGCGGACTACCGCACATGAGTCGCTCGCTTGCGCTCGCTCCCGTGGGGGAAACCATGTTTCCCCCACGAGCCCCCTTCTTCTGCTCTGTGGGGGACTTCCAAGTCCCCCCACACCCCCCAAAGCTCACGAGCCAGGGACTGGCTCGTGAGCCGGATCGTCCTCAAGGTCGGCGGTGCGGTCGCGGCCGAGGCGGCCGCACCGGCGCTCGCGCTCGCACAGTCGCACGAGGTCTGCGTCGTGCACGGCGCCGGGCCGCAGATCTCGGCAGAGCTGGAGCGTGCCGGGCTGGAGATCCGCTTCGTCGACGGCAGACGGGTGACGAGCAGCGCCGCGCTGGCCGTCGTTCGCGCCTCGTTCGCCGTCGTCAACGCCGGCGTCTGCGCCGCGATCGGGCCGCTGGCCGTGCCGCTCTTCGGTGACGAGATCGGGCTTGCGGCGGTGCAGGTTCCCGAGCTCGGCCTCGTCGGCTCCGCCGTGCCCTCGTGCCCAGCGCCGATCGAAGCGGCGCTTGCAGCAGGGCTGATTCCGGTCGTCGCGCCGCTCGCCAGCGGGCCCGCTCAACGTCAACGCCGACGAGGCTGCGGCCGCGCTCGCGGTCGGTCTCGGCGCCGAGAAGCTGCTCTTCGTCACCGACGTGCCCGGCCTCCTGCTCGGCGGTGCCGTGCAGTCGTCGATCCGCGTCGCGGAGGCGCAGCGGCTGCTGGACACGGGCGCCCTCGGCGGTGGGATCGTGCCGAAGCTGCGCGCGGCGGTCGAGGCTGTGCGCGGCGGCGTCGACGCCGAGATCGGCGCCACGGCGGTGCTGGCGTGAGCGCGACCGCGACGGGCGCGGCGCTGCTCCCTGCGTATGCCCGTCACGACGTCACGTTCGTCTCCGGCGAGGGCGTCTGGCTGACCGACGCGGACGGCCGCCGGTACCTCGACCTGCTCGGCGGGATCGCAGTCGTCTCGCTCGGCCACTGCCATCCGGCAGCCGCTCGCGGCCGCGCACGAGCAGCTCGATCAGCTCTGGCACACGTCCAATCTCTACTCGACCGAGCCGATGCTCCGGCTCGCCGAGCTGCTGTCCGAGCGCTTCGGCGGCGCGCGCGCGTTCTTCTGCAACTCCGGCACCGAGGCGATCGAGTCGGCGCTGAAGTGGGCGCAGAAGGCGGCCGGGAGACCGGTCGTCGTCGCGCTCGACGGCTCGTTCCACGGCCGCACCCATGGCGCGCTCGCGGTCACGGGCCAGCCCGCCAAGCGCGCGCCGTGGGAGCCGCTCGCGCCCGCCGCTCGCTTTGCCCGCCTGAACGACGCCGAGACGCTCGCGGCTGTCGTCGGCAGCGACACAGCGGCGATCCTGATCGAGCCCGTGCAGGGCGAGGGCGGGATCCATTCGGCGAGCGTCGAGTTCCTGGCAGCCGCGCGGACGCTCGCCGACGAGCACGGCGCCCTGCTCGTCTTCGACGAGGTGCAGTGCGGTGTCGGGCGCACCGGCAGCTTCTTCGCCTGGGAGCAGCTCGACGTCAGGCCCGACGCCGTCACGCTCGCGAAAGGGCTCGCGAACGGCCTGCCGATCGGCGCGCTGCTCGTCGCCGACGGGGCGCCGACCGGTCTCGAGCCCGGCGATCACGGCAGCACCTTCGGCGGGAATCCGGTCACGTGCGCTGCAGCGTGCGCGGTCGTCGACGCGCTCGACGACACCCTGCTGGCGTCGGTCCTGCTTCGGGGTGAGCGCCTCGCCGCCGGGCTCGCGGCACTGCCCGGCGTCGTCGAGGTGCGCGGCCGCGGCCTGATGCTCGGCGCCGAGCTCGACCGCCCCGCGGCCCCGATCGTCGCCGATTGTCTCGCAGCCGGGCTCCTCGTCGGCAGTGCGGGGGAGACGGTGCTTCGCCTGACGCCGCCGCTGACGATCAGCGACGACGAGCTCGACGCCGGCCTCGCGCTGCTGCGGGAGGTGCTCTAGTGGCGCTGCCCGCTCCACTCGCCGTCGACCTCCGCGGACGCTCGCTCTTGCGGGTCGCAGACTGGGCGGCGGCCGAGCTCGAAGCCGCGCTCGACCTCGCGGACGAGCTGAAGGCGAAGCAGCGTCTCCGCGAGCCGCACCGGCTGCTCGAGAGCCGGACGCTCGGCCTGCTCTTTCGCAAGCACTCGACCCGCACCCGCGTCTCGCTCGAGGTCGCGGCGGCGCACCTCGGCGCGACGGCGGTGGCGCTCCCCGGCGACGAGCTGCAGCTGGCGCGAGGCGAGTCGATCGAGGACACGGCCCGGGTGCTCGGCCGCTACCTCGACGCGCTCGCGATCCGGACACACGAGCACGCCGAGGTCGAGGCGTTCGCGGCCGTCGCGGGCAGTGCCGGTGCTGAACGCGCTCACCGACGAGGCACATCCGCTGCAGGCGCTCGCCGATCTCCAGACGATCCGCGAGCGATTCGGCACCCTGCACGGCATCCGCGTCGCGTGGATCGGCGACGGCAACAACGTCTGCGCCTCGCTCGCCGAAGCGTGTGAGCTTCTCGGCGCGACGTTCGTCTGCGCGAGCCCGCCCGGCTATGAGCCTCGGCCGACGTGGAGGTCGTGCGCGGACCCGAGCGACGCCGCTCGCGGTGCCCACGTTCTCGTCACCGACGTCTGGACGAGCATGGGGCAGGAGCAGAGCGGGACGAGCGCCTGCGGGCATTCGCGGGCTACACCGTCGACACGACGCTGCTCGCGGCGAGCCGATCGCCGGACGCGATCGTCCTTCACTGCCTGCCGGCCCACCCGGGCGAGGAGATCGCCGCCGACGTGCTCTACGGGCCGCGGAGTGCGGTCTGGGACGAGGCCGAGAACAGGCTCCACACCGCGAAGGCCGTCCTGGCGCTGACGCTCGTCGAGGCCGCTCGTTAGGTAGAGAATGCGGAGATCGCGTCCTTCGTCATCGTGCACGGTGGTTGGGGCGGTGGCTGGGAATGGACACCGGTCGCCCGAAAGCTCCGTGAGCGGGGCCACGAGGTCTTCACGCCAACGCTGACGGGGATGGGCGAGCGCGCACACTTGGGTGGGCAGGGCGTGGGACTGGCCACCCACGTGCAGGACATCGTCGCGGTGCTCGAGCTGGAGGATCTCGACGATGTGATCCTGTGCGGGCACAGTTACGGCGGCATGCCGGTCACCGGGGCCGCCGACCGGGTCCCCGAGCGGATCAGACTGGTCGTCTACGTCGACGCCTTGGTGCCATCCGACGGTCAGTCGGCCTTCGATCTCCTGCCCGATGAGTTCGTTGCGCTCGCACGTGCGTCTGCGAAGGAGCACGGCGACGGTTGGCGAGTGAGCATGCCAGTCGCGCTGCTGCCACCCGAGGGCTCGGTCGCCGAGGGCGAACGAGCCCGGTACGTCAACCGGATCGGGAGTCAGCCTCTGGCCTGCTTCAGCGAATCAATCAGTCTTTCCGGCGCGCTCGAACTTTTACCCCGCGCGTTCGTGCGTTGCACCAGCGGCGATCTCAGCCACGATCTCGGCGGCGACCCAATCGCGCCGATGGCCGCTCGGGCACAGCGTGAGGGCTGGTTGTACCGCGAGCTCGTTTCTGTCCACGACCCGCAGCTGAGCGAACCAGCCACGACGGCCGCGGTCCTGGATGAGTTGGCAACACGCGATGTTCGTCGCAGCCTCTAGACGAGCCGGCGCCAGCGTGAGAAGACGTCCTCCAGATCCGCGCGCATCGCGTGCGGGACGAGGACGAAGAGGCGGTCTCCCACCTCGACGACGGTGCCGCCCCGCGGCGGGATCGTGTCGTCGCCCCGTGTGATCGCCGCGATCAGCGCGCTGCGCGGCAGGCCGAGCTCGCGCACGTGCGAGCCCGCGATCGCATGGTTCGCGGTGACGGCGAAGTCGACGAGGTCGAGCTGGCTGAGGTGGCCGACCTCGATCGGTGCGTCGGCGGGGGGTGCGGCGGTGAGTAGGCCGAGCCGCCCGGCGACCCACTCGAGCGTGGAGCCCTGCACGATCGCCGAGACGACGACGACGAAGAAGACGGCGTTGAAGATCGTGTTCGCAGGCTGGACGTCGGACGAGAGGACGAAGCTCGCGAGCACGATTGGAACGGCGCCGCGGAGCCCCGCCCAGCCGAGCAGCAGCCTGTCTCGGGCCGAGAAGCCGGACAGCCACGCGGTCGAGGCCCAGACCGCAGCCGGCCTGATCACGAGCAGCAGCAACACGGCCAGCGCGAGTCCGGGCAGAGCGACCTCCCGCAACTCACTCGGGAATACGAGCAGGCCGAAGACGATGAAGAGCGCCACCTGCGCGAGGAAGGCGAGACCCTCGTGGAACGCGGCGAGCTGGCGGCGGTAGCGGGACGGGGTGCTGCCGACGGCGAGGCCGACGAGATAGACGGCGAGGAAGCCGCTGCCGCCGATCACGTCCGCGGCGCCGAACGAGAGCGCGCCCGCGGCGATCGACGCGACGGGCGTGAAGCTGCCGATCGAGTTGGGCAGGCGCCCGAACACCCACGAGGCCACTGCGCCGAGCGCGACGCCGACGATGAGTCCGAGCCCGAGCTGCTGCACGATCAGGAGCGTCAGGTCGTCGATGCCGTAGTCGCCAGGCCGTTCGATCCAGGCGATCAGGCCCAGCGTCAGTGCGATCCCCATCGGGTCGTTGCCGCCCGACTCCGCCTCGAGCGTGCGTGCGAGCCGACGGCGGATGTGCGTGAAGCGAAGGGTCGCGAAGACCGCGGCCGCGTCCGTCGCTGCGACGACTGCTCCGAGCAGAACGGCCTCGAGCCAGGTGACGTCGAAGAGCGTGTACGCGGCGCCGCCGGTGAGAACGGCGCTGACGATGACGCCGACGGTGCTCAAGAGCGCCGCCGCGACTGCGATCTCCCGCAATCGCCGCCACGACGTCTGCAGGCCGCCCTCGTAGAGGATCAGTGCGAGCCCGACGGTACCGACTCTTCTGGCGAGCTCCGCGTCGTCGAACTCGACGCCGCCGGGACCGTCGGAGCCGAGCAGCATCCCGAGACCGAGGAAGGCGACAAGCACCGGCATGCCCGTCCGTGCTGCGCCCAGCGCGACCACGATGCTGGCCGCGAGCACCGTGCCGACGAGCAGGATCACCAAGCCTTCGTCCACACCTGCATCTTTCCCGGTGGGAGTTGGCGCTGTCGCGTGGAACACTGGTTGGATGGCGACGCGTCCGCGCACCCGCAAGATCGGCCGCTTGTCCGAGATCGCGCAGGTCGCGGTCCGGCACGGGTTCGGCTACTTCTTCGAGCGGCACAAGCTCACCGATCTGCTGCCCTGGTCGGCGCGGGGTGAGGCGATCCCGGCTGTGACCGGCTCGGATCGCGGCCGGCACCTGCGCGAGATGCTCGACGAGCTGGGGCCGACCTTCGTCAAGTTCGGGCAGCTGCTCTCGACCCGGCCGGACGTCGTCCCGCCCGACATCGTCGCCGAGCTGCGCAGCCTCCAAGACGACGTGCGCCCGTTCCCCTTCGCTCAGGTGCGGGCGGTGGTCGAGGCCGAGCTCGGTCTGACGCTGGAGCAGGCGTTCCTCCGCTTCGACGAGACACCGCTGGCCGCCGCGTCGATCGGCCAGGTGCATCGCGCGATGCTGCCGAACGGCGACGAGGTCGCCGTCAAGGTGCAGCGGCCGAACGCGCCGCGCCAGATCGAGTCCGACCTCCAACTCCTCTACCAGGCGGCGCGGATGATCAAGGAGCGCGTGCGGGCGCTCGACTTCATCGACGCGCACGAGCTCGTGGACGAGTTCGCGCGCTTCATCCGGCAGGAGCTCGACTACAAGCTCGAAGCGCGGAACGCCGACACCTTCCGGCGCAACTTCGCCGACTCCGACCACGTCGTCGTCCCGAAGGTCTACTGGACGTACTGCGGCACGCGGATGCTGACGCTGGAGTTCCTCGAAGGAGTCCAGCTCGCAGATCTCGATTTCGACACGACCTCGCTCGAGGAGCGGCGCGACCTCGCCTACCGGGTCACCCAGACCTGGATGGAGATGATCTTCCGGCACGGCTTCTTCCACGGCGACCCGCATCCCGCCAATGTGCTCGTGCTGGACGGCGCCCGGATCGGGCTCGTCGACTTCGGGCTCGTCGGCAAGCTGACCGACGAGGACATGACGCGGCTGACGCGGCTCTTCATCGACGCCGCGACCGAGAACGTCGACGCCCTGCCGCGCCGGCTCGCCGAGCTAGGCGTCCGCTATCCGCCGGAGCGGGAGGAGGAGTTTCGCACCGCGCTCCGCGAGCTCTTCTACCGCTACTACGGCGCCAGCCTCGCCGAGATCGACCCGGTCCAGGTGATCCGCGAGGGCTTCGGGCTGATCTACTCGATGAACCTCCACCTGCCGACGCGGTTCGTCCTGCTCGACAAGGCGATCGCGACCCTCGGTGGCGTCGGCGTCGACCTGTATCCCGACTTCAACGTCTTCGAGGTCGCCAGCCCGTACGCGCGGGCGCTGATGCTCGAGCGCTTCACGCCCAGGCGGCTGGCGCAGCGGGCGCAAAAGGAGGGCCGCGAGCTCGCCGGGATCGCGCGCGAGCTGCCGTACCAGCTCCACGACGTGCTGCAGGAGATCCGCGACGGCCAGATCGAGGTCGGCTTCGTGCACAAGGGCCTGGACGAGTTCATGCACAAGCTCGACGTCGGGATCAACCGGCTCGTCGTCGCGCTCGTCGTGGCGGGCGGGCTGCTCGGCTCCTCGATGATCGGCATCCTCGCCACCGAGGGCCCGCAGATCTTCGGGATCCACTTCCTCTCGGTGATCGGCTTCGTCTTCTCGGGCGTGCTCGGCGCGTGGCTGCTCGTCGGCGTCCTGCGCTCCGGACGGCTCTAGCCCTCCTAGGGGCGCAGCGACTCGAGCGCGCCGCTGACGGTCAGGCCGGGCTCGGGGCCACCGGCGACCGCGTAGACCCTCCCCGCGTGCGCGACGACGCCGAGCCCGTGCCGCGGCGACGGGAGATCGGCGAGGCGGCTCCAGCGGCGGGTCTCCAGCTCGTAGGCGTAGACCGAGCGGATCGTTCCCTGCGGGCGTTCGCCGCCGATCGAGACGATGCGGCCGTTGACGAACGTCGCGCCGGTGCCGCCGCGAGCCTGCGGCACAGGAGCGAGCCGAGTCCAGCGCTTCGTGGCCGGGTCGTAGGCCTGGAAAAGCGCCGTGTTGGTGTCGATCCCGGCGCTGCGGCCGGCGAGCGCGAACACACGCGTGCTGGAGGCCGCAGCGGCCAGGTGCTCGCGGGGTGAGGGGCCCGGGATGCGCGACCAGCGGCCCGTCTTCAGGTCGAGCGCGAAGGCGATCCGGGCGAGCGACCGGCGCCCGTCGATGCCGCCGAGCACGTAGAGCTTCCCGCGCGCGATCGCCGCGGCGGCGGCCGCGCGCGCGTCCGGCATGGCCGCGAGCTGCCGCCACCTCTCGTCGGCGCCGAGCACGAACGTGGTCTTCAGCGGTGCGCGGTCGCCGCCATAGCCGCCGACGACGTAGACGTTCCCGTTGGCGCTTGTTCCCGCGGCATGGTCGACGGCGACGGGCAGGTCGGGCAGGCGACGCCAGCTCCCGCGCGTGATCGAGTAGGCGTCGACGCGCGCCGAGTTGCCGCCGTTCGCGATGAAGCCGCCGACGACGACGATCTCGCCGCGGGCGACGCCGGCGGCGACCTCGGTGCGTGGCTCGGGCGCCGGCGCGTGGCTCTGCCAGCCTCCTGTGGCCGCGACCGCAACCGGCACCGTCAGCACGAGACAGGTGGGGATCGATCGTCGCAGAATCGTTGGAAAGGACATCTGGTCGCTCTCTCCGCGCGTTGCTAGCGTCGCAAGCATGACAGCCGCGTTGCTCCTCGCCGAGCCGGAGCCCGCGATTCGCGGCTACCTCGAGCGTCAACTCGCGAGCGACGGCTTCCACGTCCTGCAGGCGGCGTTCGGCGGCGAGGCGCTCGCCCTCGCCGAACGGACGCGTCCCGATCTCATCCTCTGCGCCGAGCTCGACCTCTGCGCGCGGCTTCGCGAGGGTGAGCCGGGGCGAACGTGGAACCGGAACGTGCCGGTGATCGTGCTCGGGCCCGAGGAGGCCGACGCCGTCGACCGCGTACGCGCCTTTCAACGGGGCGCCGACGACTACCTGCCGCGCCCCGTCGTCTACGACGAGCTCCTGGCCCGCATCCGCGCCGTGTTGAGACGAACCGCGCCCTCACCTCCGGACCGGATCGAGATCGGCGAGCTCGCGGTCGACCGGCTCGCACGGGTGGTGACCGTCCACGGCGAGGCCGTCCACCTCGCCGGCAAGGAGTTCGACCTGCTCTCGGCGCTCGCAGAGGAGCCGCACCGCGTCTACACGAAGGACGAGCTCCTGCGCGACGTCTGGGGCTACCGCTCGTTCACGCGGACGCGCACGCTCGACTCGCACGTCTCGCGCCTGCGGCACAAGCTCGAGCGCGTGTCGGGCGACCGCTTCGTTGTCAACGTGTGGGGGGTGGGCTACAAGCTCGTCGACTAGCTCTGACCCACGACGGCGCGCTTGCGGCGCCTTGTCGCGCCGCGCTCCGCGAGCAGGTCGGCGAGCTCGTCGGCCGGCGCCGGCCTGCTGATCATGTAGCCCTGCGCGAGCGTGCAGCCCTGCTGGCGGAGGAGCTCCCACGCCGCCATGTTCTCGACGCCCTCCGCGACGACCCGCAGGCCGAGGTTGCGGGCCAAATCGATCGTCGAGCGCACGATCGCCGCGTCGCTGCTGTTCTCCAGCATGTCGATCACGAACGAGCGGTCGATCTTGATCGTCTGGACGGGCAGGCGCTTCAGGTAGGCGAGCGAGGAGTAGCCGGTGCCGAAGTCGTCGATCGCAAGCCGCACGCCCATCGCATTCAGACGATCGAGGACCTGACAGACGCGGGACGGGTCGGCGAGAAGCGTGGTCTCGGTGAGCTCGAGCTCGAGCTGCTCCGCCGCGACGCCGGTCTCCTCGAGCAGCACCGAGATCCGGTCCGGTAGCTCCAGGTCGAGCAGGTCCGGGATGGTCAGGTTGACCGCGACGTGGAGGTCGAGCCCGTCGTCCGACCACCGGCGGCACTGCACGACCGCGGCGGCGAGCACGTAGAGGCTCAGCGGCTTGATCAGGCCGGTTCGTTCAGCGATCGGGATGAAGTCGTTCGGAGGGATGAAGCCCCGCTCGGGATGCAGCCAGCGCACGAGCGCCTCGACTCCCACGATCCGGCCGGTCTCGAGCTCGGCCTTGGGCTGGTAGTGGACGACGAGCTCGTCGTTTTCGATTGCGCGTCGCAGCTCGCCTGCGAGCACGAGCCGGGCCTTGTCGTTCGTGTCCTGCTCGGCGTCGTAGACGGCCGTGCCCTCATGAGCCGCTTTCGCCAGGTACATCGCCACGTCAGCATGCTGGAGCAGCGTCTCGGCGTCGTCGCCGTGCTCGCGGTGGACGGCAATGCCGATGCTCGTCGCGATCTCGAGCGAGAAGCCTTGCAGGTCGAACGGGCTCTCCAGCGACCCATGGATCCGGTCGGCGAGCCGCATCGCCTCGTCGATCGAGGCGTCCAGGAGCAGGATCCCGAACTCGTCACCACCGAGCCGAGCTGCAGCCTCGCCCTCGCACAAGGCTGCCAGCCGCGAGCTCAGCTGCCGGAGAAGCAGGTCACCCGTGTCGTGGCCGAGGGCGTCGTTGACCTCCTTGAACCGGTCGACGTCGAGCAGCATCACCATGACGGCGCTCCCCGCCGGCTCGGAAGCGTCGATCGCATCCTCGATGCGCGCCTTGAAGAGCGTCCGGTTCGGAAGCCCCGTCAGCTCGTCGTAGTCAGCCCGGCGTTGGATTTCGTCCATCTGCCGCCGCAGCCGCAGTGTGACGCGACGGAGGATCGGGACGAGGGCAATGAAGAGAAGAATGAGGGCGACCTCGAAGATGCCCGCCACTGGCAGGAAGGTGGCGTTCGCCGCCCGGGCGATCGGGGCGTAGTCCTGGTAGATGACGACGACGCCTGTGCCGCCGGGGACGGCCACCGGCGCGTAGGTGCGCAGAGCCTTCAGCTCACGATCGCCGGAACCGACGGTCGTGACGTCGCCGCGAACGATCCCGCGGCGCGCCTCGCGGACGTGCTCGGGCTGCGGCAGGCGGGAGCCGACGAGGCGGTGGTCGGTGCTGTAGGCGATCGTGCCGTCGTCGGTGACGAGTGCAGCGAGCACGACGCCTTCGTCGAGCACCCGGTTCGCGAAGAGCTCATCGAGGGTCGAGCGCCGCGGACCCGTGACCGGGGCCACGAAATCCGATGCCTCGAGCGACTCGCGGAGAACGGTGCTCGCCAGGACGCGTGCCTGCGCAGTTGCTCCCCGTTCGGCCTGCACCGTGTCGAAGTGTCGGACGACGAGCAGGATTGCGGCTGCGGCGAGCGCGAGTGCGATCGCCGTCGAGATGGCGAAGCGGAGGACGAGGCGCGGCGGATCGCCGCTGCTTTCGAGGCGGCGGCGCAGCATTGCTAGGGGCCGCGACGAGGGCCGAGGCCGGAACCTGGGAGCAAGCCCACCCACGGCTCCGATCGGGTTCGAGACGATCCCGGTGACCGGAGCAACCGTCTCGGACAAGGCGGGAACCGTGTTGTCGACGGTCGTCTGCGTTGTCTGCGCCACCGTGCCAAGCGTTTGCTCGACCACCTGCTGCACCGGCGCCGGCACGACGTTCGGCGGCTGCGTAACGGCGGGAGGCGGTTCGGGTACCGGCACGGGCAACGGGTCGAGCTTCGGCTGGGTGACCGTCGCCGGCGGCGGAGTCGCGGCGCTTGCCCGCGGCTCCTCGACTGCGATGAGGACGGGAGTCGTCGGGGCCGGGTCGGAGCCGGCGCCGCTCTGCTCGGGCCTGGTGCCCGAGCGCTCAGTCGGGGCCGCCGGCGTCGTTCGCGCGCCGGCGGCCGCCGGCGCGGCGGGCTTCGGTGATGTCGCCCTGCGAGTCGCGCTCGGCAGCGCCGTCGACTCGGCCCCGCCGCTCGCGTCGTCGCGGCCGGCGTCACGGCGAGCTGCTGCGTCGCTGCCGCTCCGGCGCTCAGCCGACGTGAGCACGATCGAGCCCGCAGCGCCGGCAGCGACCGGCTGCTCGGAGAAGGCCGCGCCCTCGGCCCAGGGCACGAGTGCGGCTGCGATTCGCTCGACCGCCGCCGGCAACGGCAGCGACAGCCCGGTGATCGCGAAAGCGGGTATCAGCGAGACCGCGAGCACGAGCACGAGCTGCTCCCAGCGCACGACTGCACGGATCGGCCGTCGTGGCGACCACGAGTGGTGGTGCGGGGTGTGATGTTCCGCCGTGGACATGACCGCAGGGCAGGACTCGCCCGACGAACCGTGATCTGTCCAGCCCCGTTCGGCGTGCTCCGAACGGGTGATAACGCGCTAGGAGGGTCGAGCCTCCGAATGGCGAGGCAGGCCGTCGTCCGGGATCGCCTCCCAGATCGCGGCGTACGCGACGTAGGCGCGCGTACTTGGCCTCACGCCGGGGTCGCCGTCGACCGCTCCGAGCCTGACCCCGACGTGATCGGTGGTACCGGGCTCCCGAGTGAAGAGCGCGGAGCCGCAGCGGCCGCAGAAGACCTTTTCACGGCCGCCTTCCGGTGCCCACGCGCGCAACTCCTCCTCGCCTGAGACGATCCGAACCGACCCGGGCTCGGCGCGGGCATTGGCCGACGCAGCCGTGCCGGAGCGGCGCTGGCAGCGGGTGCAGTGGCAGTAACCGGCCGAGACGAACGGCTTCGAGACCTCGAAGCGAACCGCGCCGCAACCGCAGCCGCCGGTGATGGGCGCCTCCACGATCCGCAGACTAGAGCAGCGCGCCCTCGAGCCGCAGCAGCCGCTCCTTCACGTCCAGGCCGCCGCCGTAGCCGGTGAGGCTGCCGTTCGCGCCGACGACGCGGTGGCAGGGAAGGACGATCGGGATCGGGTTGCGGTTCATCACCGTTCCGACGGCGCGGGCGGCGCGCGGTGCCCCGACCCGGGCCGCGAGAGTGCCGTACGTCGTCGTCTGTCCGTAGGGGACGAGCGCGAGCTCGTCCAGCACCTGCCGGGCGAACGGCGCCGCACCGCGCAGGTCGACGTCGAGGGCGAACGAGCTGCGGCTGCCCGAGAAGTACTCGTCCAGCTGGCGGCGTGTCGGGTCGACGCTCGTCGCGGAGCGGAGCACGCGCGGCCCGAACGTCCGCGCGAGCCGCTCGAGGTGCAGCTCGGGATCGGGCTCGAAGAAGATGCGGGCGAGGCCGCGGCCGGTGGCGGCGACGAGCAGCGGTCCGATCGGGCTGTCGACGACGTCGAAGCCGACGTCGAGAAGCCCTTCGGCCGCGGCGGCCTCGCGGAACCGCTGGTCGAGCTCAGGCGAGACGGTCATGAGTCCTCCCAGGTTTGTGCGTAGAAGAGCGCAGCCGGCGGACGCCGGACGAGGCCGCCTGCCGGGCCGCCTCGGGCGTCGAGTCCAGTGCGACTGCGATGTCGTCGTAGGCAAGGTCGTAGGCGTAGCGGAGCACGACCGCGGCGCGCTCGGTCGGCGGCAGGCGGTCGGCGAGGTGCTCGATCTGGGCGTACGCCGGCCGGCCGTCCTCGACCGGCAGCTCCGGCAGCTCGGCGGCCGTGGGCCTGGCGCGCCGACCCGAGTCGATCACGAGCCGTGCGGCGATCGTCAGCACCCACGCGCGCAGATGGTCGGCGTGCTCGAGCCGGTCGTACGCGCGCAGGGCGCGCAGGAACGTCTCCTGGAAGGCATCCTCCGCGGCCTGGCCGCCGAGCCGGCGCCGCAGGAAGCCGAGCACGACGTCGCGCTGCTCGACGTAGAAGTGCTCGAACGGAGGAACGGTGGCCACTGCTTCCATCATCCCTTCTAACGCCGGGCGGGCGGCATCTGTGAGAGTGAGGCGATGAAGGTTGCCGTTGTGGGTCATGTGGAGTGGATCGAGTTCCTCCGCGTCGAGGCCGTACCGCGTCCGGGCGAGATCGTCGGCGCGCGGGAGACCTGGGCTGAGCCCGCGGGCGGCGGTGGCGTGGCCGCGGTCGAGCTCGCCCGGCTCGCCGGTGAGGCGTCGCTCTACTGCCTGCTCGGCGGCGACGAGCTCGGCGCGCGCGCGCGCCGCGAGCTCGAGGCCGCGTCCGTTCGCGTCCACGCGCCGGAGTCGGAGGCCGAGCAGCGACGTGGGTTCTGCTACCTCGACGAGGGGGGTGAGCGGACGATCACGATCATCGGCGACAAGCCGCGACCGCACGGCGGTGAGGGCACGCTTCCCTGGGAGGCGCTCGACGAGGTGGACGGCGTCTACTTCACGGCGGGCGACGCGGAGGCAGCGCGGCAGGCGCGGCGCGCGCGGGTGCTGGTAGCCACCGCGCGCGAGCTGCCGACCCTTCACGCCGCCGGCGTGGAGCTCGACGCGCTCGTCGCGAGCGGGGACGACGAGGCCGAGCGGTACCAGCCCGGCGAGCTCGACCCGCCGCCGAAGCTCGTCGTCTCGACCGCGGGCTCGCTCGGCGGCTGGGCGCAGCCGGGCGGGCCCTACAAGGCCGCGCCCGCCGCGGGCGAGTACGAGGACGCCTACGGTGCGGGCGACTGCTTCGCAGCCGGGCTGACCTACGCCCTCGCGTCGGGGATGGAAGTCGCGGACGCGCTGGCGTTCGCAGCCGAGCGGGGCGCGCTCGCGCTCACCCGCCGCGGCGCCGGTCTCACCGCCTGAGCCGCTCGAGCGGCAGCGGCCACGCCAGCGTCGCCCGGTTCGACGCGCCTCGGCTGAGCACCTCGCTATTCGCCGAGTCCTCGGCCGGCAGGAATTTGTTGCGCAGGGGTAGACAAGTGGGGAGAAGTGGTCTACAGTGGGGCGAAGTGGGAGAGAGAGGACCGGCGTGAAACGATGTTCTTCGGCGAATACGAGCACACGATCGACGACAAGAACCGGCTCACGCTCCCGGCGCGGTTTCGGGAGGCGCTGGCCGGAGGTGTCGTCCTCACACGCGGCCTCGACGAGTGCCTCGACGTGTTTTCGCGCTCGGACTGGAACTCCCTGGTCGAGGCGCGTCTCGCGCCCCTCGATCCGTTCTCGAAGAAGGCGCGCGAGCTGAAGCGGTTCTTCTTCGCCGCCGCGTCCGACGCGGAGCTCGACAAGCAGGGGCGGGTGCTCGTGCCGCCGGCGCTCACGCGGCACGCCCGGCTCGGGCGGGAGGTCGTCGTGGCCGGCGTCCACGACCACCTCGAGATCTGGGATCGAGCCGCCTGGGCCGATCACGTGACGAAGGTCGAAGGGAGTGCTGACGATGTTGCCGAACGTCTTGCAGAGAAGCGCGTCTGATCACGTTCCCGTGCTCGCCGAGGAGGTGCGCGAGCTCCTCGCGGTGCAGCCCGGCGAGACCGTCGTCGACGCCACGTTCGGCGCCGGCGGTCACTCGCGGCTGCTCGCCGGCGACCTCGAGGGCGACGGCAAGCTGATCGCGATCGACCGCGATCCGTCTGCGCGCAACTACTTCGACCGCTTCAAGGCCGCCGCGGGCGCTGCCCAGACCCGCTTCCTCCGCGGCGAGTTCTCGCTCGTCCTCAGCCAGCTCGCCGCCAACGGCGTGCAGGCGGATGCGATCCTGCTCGACCTCGGCGTCTCCTCGATGCAGCTCGACCGGCCCGAGCGCGGCTTCTCGTACGCGGCCGACGCGCCGCTCGACATGCGGATGGACAGCGCCGCCGAGCTCTCCGCGCGCGAGCTCGTCAACGAGGCCGACGAGCGCGAGCTCAGCGTCATCTTCAAGCGCTACGGCGAGGAGCGCTACGCCCGTCAGATTGCGCGGGCGATCGTCCGTCGCCGCGAGGAGCGGCCGTTCGAGCGCACGATCGACCTCGCCGACACCATCAAGCAGGCGATTCCGACGCCGGCCCGCTTCGGCGACGGGCATCCGGCCAAGCGTGTGTTCCAGGCGCTGCGGATCGCGGTCAACGACGAGCTCGGCGCGCTCGAGGCAGCACTTCCGGCGGCGGTGCGGATGCTCAGGCCGGGCGGCCGCATCGCCGTCATCAGCTTCCACTCGCTCGAGGACCGGATCGTGAAGCAGTACTTCCGCGAGCAGGCGCGCGGTTGCACCTGCCCGCCCGAGTTCCCGATCTGCAACTGCGGCAACGAGCCGATCCTGCGCGACTTGACCCGCAAGCCGCTCCGGCCGAGCGGCCGCGAAATCGATGCGAACCCGCGCGCAGCCTCGGCGAAGCTGCGCGCCGCCCTGAAGGCGGTCGACTGATGGCGAGCTGGGCGGCGGGATCCGCACGTGCCGAGCCTCAGGCGGTACCGCAGCGGCGGCGTTCGCCGGCACGTCCGAAGGCGAAGGCGAAGCCGAGACAGAAGGCGCGCCCCTTCGGCGGCGTCGTCTGGATCGTCGTGCTCGCCGCGCTCCTCGGCGGCGTCGTCGCGGTGAACGTTGCCGTCCTGCAGCTGAACGTGCGGCTTGACGAGCTCGGCCGCGAGCGGATTCAGCTCCGCGCCGACACGAAGCGCCTCAGCTCCCAGCTCTCGAGCGCCTCGGCGAACGCGCGCATCGAATCGCAGGCGCGCTCGAAGCTCGGCCTCGAGCCGGCCGACCCCGCGCTGACCTTCCACGTCCAGCTCGTGCCGCCGACTCGGTGAGCGACCGCCGCTCCAACCGCCGCATCCGTCTGCTGCTCGGCCTCTTCGTGCTCGTCTTCGCCGGCACGCTTGCCCGGGCCGTCTGGCTGCAAGGCGTGCAGGCCTCGACGCTCGAGCAAATGGCCGCGCGCCAGCAGGAGGACACGACCGAGATTCCCGCCGGGCGCGGGACGATCTTCGACCGTACCGGCGAGCCGCTCGCGATCGGAGAGCAGGCGACGACGATCTACGCCGACCCGCGGCGTGTGAAGGATCCGCGCCGCGTGGCGCTGGCGGCGGCACAGGTTCTCGGCGTCAGTGCCGACAAGCTCTATCCGCTCCTCGCCGACCAGTCGCGCCACTTCGTCTACGTCAAGCGGAAGGCCGACCCCGCCAAGGCGGCAGAGCTGGAGCAGCGGGGGCTCGAGGGGCTGGGCTTCTATCCGGAGGAGCTGCGCTTCTACCCTCAGCGCGACGTGGCGGCGCACGTCCTCGGGTTCGCGGGCGTCGACAACGACGGCCTCGACGGCCTCGAGCGCCACCTGAACAAGCCGCTCGCCGGCAAGCCGGGCAGCCAGACGACCGTCACCGACCCGGCCGGCCGCGTCATCGACGTGATCGCGACTCAGCCCGAGCGCCAGGGCGAGGACATCTTCCTGACGATCGACCACCGCATCCAGGCGAACGCCGAATCCGTGCTCCGCGAGACTGTCAAGCAGTGGGGCGCCAAGGGCGCGACTGCGATCGTCCTGGATCCGCGGAGTGGCGCGGTCCTGGCGATGGCCGTGGCGCCGGGGTTCGATGCGAACAAGTTCAGCGCCTCATCGCCTGCAAGGCGGCGGAACCGCGCGGTCACCGACCTCTACGAGCCCGGCTCGACCTTCAAGGTGGTCACCGTCGCGGCCGCGCTCTCGGAGAAGCTCGTCACGCCGAAGACCGCCTTCATGCTCGCCCCCTCGATCCGCGTCGCCGACCGGGTCATCCACGAGCACGAGCCGCGCGCGACGCAGCAGATGACGGTCGCGCAGATCCTCTCGCAGTCCTCGAACATCGGCACGGTCACCCTCGCGCAGATCCTCGGCCGCTCGCGGGTCGAGGACTGGATCGCCAGGTTCGGCTTCGGCAAGCAGACCGGGATCGATGCTCCCGGCGAGTCGCGCGGCCTCCTGCCGAGCTACTGGTCGGGCTCGACGATCGGCAACGTCCCGATCGGCCAGGGCATCGGAGTCACCGCGATCCAGATGGCGACCGCCTACGGCGCGATCGCCAACGGCGGCGTTCTCCGCACACCGCACCTCGTCCAGCGTGTCGGCACGAAGCGGAACGCCAACGGCAAGGGCCGGCGCGTCCTTTCCGAGACCGTCTCGGCCCAGATGATGGCGATGCTGCGCGACGTCGTCTCCGCCGAGGGCGGTACCGGCGCGCTGGCGGCGGTGCCGGGCTACACCGTGGCCGGCAAGACCGGCACGGCTGCGAAACCGATCCCCGGCGGTTACTCGACGACCCGTTACGTCGCGTCCTTCGTCGGCGTCGTGCCGGCCAAGGATCCACGCCTCGTCGTGCTCGTCTCGGTCGACGAGCCGCGTGGGGCGATCTGGGGCGGCGTCGTCGCAGCACCGGCCTTCGCCGAGATCGCCCGCTCCAGCCTCGTCGAGCTCGAGGTCGCACCTGATGCCGTGACACCCCGGTAGCGTTTCCCCGCATGGAGCTCGAGCGCCTCGTCGCCGCGCTTGCACCGGAGGCGGTTCTCGGCAGTCCCGATCCCGTCGAGGTGCTGGATCTCGCCTACGACACGCGTGCGGTCGAGCCGGGGGCGGCGTTCTTCTGCGTTCCAGGCGAACGCGCCGACGGGCACGAGTTCGCGGCGCAGGCGGTCGAGCGCGGCGCGGTCGCCCTCGTCGTCGAGCGAGCCGTCGAGCCCGAGGTGCCGCAGCTGGTGGTCCCGTCGGCGCGGGCCGCGATGGCAACCGCAGCGGACGTCTTCTTCGGCGAGCCGACGCGGGAGCTCGAGGTCGCCGGCGTGACGGGCACGAGCGGGAAGACGACGACCGCCTACCTTCTCTTCTCGCTGCTCGAGGCCGCCGGCAGGAGCCCCGGCCTCCTCGGCACCGTCGAGAGCCGCGTCGGCGGCAAGGTGCGACCCGTCGTCCGCACGACCCCGGAGGCGATCGACCTGCAGCGCACGTTTCGCGAGATGCTCGACGCGGGCAACCGCAGCGTCGCGCTCGAGGCGTCGTCGCACGCATCGGTGCTGCACCGCCTCGACCGCGTCCGCTTCGACGCGCTCGTGTTCACGAACCTGAGCCAGGACCACCTCGATTTCCACGTGACGATGGAGGACTATTTCGCCGCCAAGCGCAGGCTTTTCACCGGCGCCGCGCCGCCGCCGGCGGCGGTCAACGTCGGCGACGCGTGGGGGCGGCAGCTCGCCGACGAGCTCGAAAAGACCCGACGGGCGCCGCTGATCACCTTCGGCCTCGCCGACGACGCGGAGATCCGGCCGGAACAGCTCGAGCTAGGCGCGTCCGGGGCCAGCTTCACCGCCGGGGGGATCGAGATCCGAACGGTCCTGCGCGGCCGCTTCAACGTCGAGAACGTTCTCGGCGCAGTCGCCGCCGGGATCCTGCTCGACCTCGACGAGGACGAGATCGCCGCCGGGATCGAAGCGCTCCAGGGAGTGCCGGGGCGCTTCGAGGCCGTCGACGAGGGCCAGGCGTTCGCCGTCGTGGTCGACTACTCGCACAAGCCCGACGCGCTCGACAACGTGCTCCGGACGGCACGCGAGCTCGCTGAGGGACGGGTGATCGTCGTCTTCGGCGCCGGCGGCGACCGCGACCGGCAGAAGCGGCCGCTGATGGGCCGGGTCGCGCGCGACCTCGCGGACGTCGTCATCGTCACCTCGGACAACCCGCGCAGCGAGGATCCGCTCGCGATCATCCAGGACATCCTTCAGGGCACGGGCACCGAGGTCGAGATCGATCCCGACCGCGCAGCCGCGATCGGCCGCGCTGTCGAGATCGCGCAGCCGGGCGACGTGGTCGTGATCGCCGGCAAGGGGCACGAGCTCGGCCAGGAGATCGGCGGCGAGAAGCTTCCGTTCGACGACCGCCAGGTCGCCCGCGAGGCTCTGCGCGCGTGATCATGGTCTCCGTCGAGGAGCTCCGCGCGCTGGAGCTGGGCGAGCTCCAGGGCGCCGGCGAGCTGACGGGTCTCGAGATCGACTCCCGTCGTGTCGGACCCGGCGATCTCTTCGTCGCGATCCGCGGTGGCCGCGAGTTCGTCGAGCAGGCCAAGGATCGGGGTGCGGCGACGCTCGTCCCGCACGACGAGTACGCGGCGATGGCGAACATCGGCCGGCTTCTGCGCGGACGGAGCTCCGCCCGCTTCGTCGGCGTGACGGGCTCGACCGGCAAGACGTCGACGAAGGACATCCTGGCGGCGCTCTGCGCGCCCGTGGCATCCACCGTCGCGACCGAGGGCAGCTACAACGCCGAGCTCGGCGTCCCGCTCACGCTAGGCCGCGTCGAGCCGGAGACGGAGATCTGCATCGTCGAGATGGGCATGCGCGGCTTCGGCCAGATCGCGGAGCTGTGCGAAATCGCCCGGCCTCACGTCGGCGTCATCACCGCGATCGGGCCGGTACACCTCGAGCTCGTCGGCTCGGTCGACGGCGTCGCACGCTCGAAGGCCGAGCTGCTGGCGGCGCTGCCGGAGGACGGCATCGCCGTCGTGCCGCACTCGGCCGAGCTCGATCCGTATCTGCGGGACGACCTCGAGCTCCACCGCGTCGGTCCGGTCGACGTCGAGCTGCGCGAGGACGGCGCGCACATCCTCTTCGCCGGCGAGCGAATCCGCTTCCCGCTCACCTCGCGCCACCAGGCGCAGAACGCGCTCACCGCCCTGACCGCGTACGAGGCGCTCGGCCTCCCGCTCGACCGCCTCGCCGGCAGCGCGGCCACCGTCACGCTCTCGCGCTGGCGCGGGGAGGAGCTCGAGCTCGCGGGAGGCGGCTTCGTCGTCAACGACGCCTACAACGCGAACCCGACGTCGATGGAGGCGGCGCTCCGGCACCTGGCCGAGCGCGGCTCCGGCCGACGGCTGGTCGCGATTCTCGGCGGGATGGCGGAGCTCGGCGAGCACGAGGAGCGGCATCACCGCGAGCTCGCCGAGCTCGCCGGCGAGCTCGGGATCGAGATGGTGGCGGTGGGTGAGCTCGCGCGCCTCTACGGCACGGATGCCTGGGAGCCCGACGCACCGGCCGCGCTCGCGACCGCCCGGGCGCTCGTCCGCCCCGGCGACGCCGTGCTCGTCAAGGCGTCCCGGTCGGTCGGCCTCGAAGGCATCGCCCCGGCACTGGCGAACGAGTCCGGTTAATGGTCCGCGTCTTCATCGCCGGGCTGATCGCGATGGTCGTCTCCGTCGTGATCGGCCCGAAGTTCATCGAGTTCCTGCGCCGAAACGAGCTCGGTCAGCCGATCCGCGAGGAGGGCCCCGTCGGCCACGTCGTCAAGCAGGGGACGCCGGTGATGGGCGGTCTCCTGATCCTCCTCTGCGCGGTGCTGCCATTTCTCGCGCTCTCGAAGTTCACGCTGCCGGCCCTGACGGTGCTCTTCCTCGCCGTCGGCTGCGGCGCGATCGGCTTCGTCGACGACTTCATCAAGCTCAGGCACCGTCGTTCGCTCGGGCTCTCGGGGCGCTGGAAGCTGCTGCTGCTCGCCGGAGTCACCGTCGTCGTCGGCTTCGCCGTCAACTCGCAGAGCCAACTGGATACGTCCATCTACGTTCCGGTCGCGAACATCGACATCCCGCTCTCGTGGGCCTACTACCCCTTCCTCTTCCTCATCATCGCCGGCGCCGCGAACGGCGCCAACCTCACCGACGGGATCGACGGGCTCGCCGCTGGCACGGGGATCATCTCGCTGCTCACCTTCCTGGGGATCACCGTGATCGCCTACATTCGCTCGGGCGACATCGGCGAGCGCTCGACCTTCCAGCTCGATCTCGCGATCTTCGCGGCGGCGCTGATCGGGGCCGCGATCGGCTTCCTCTGGTACAACGCCTTCCCCGCCGAGGTCTTCATGGGCGACACCGGCTCGATGGCGTTCGGCGGTGCGCTGGCGGGCTTCGCGATCGTGACCGGCACCGAGGCGTTGCTGGTGCTGATCGGGGGCATCTACGTGGTCGAGGCGCTCTCCGTGATCATCCAGACGGTCAGCTTCAAGTACTGGGGCCGCCGCGTCTTCCTGATCGCGCCGATCCACCATCACTTCGAGATGAAAGCCTGGTCGGAGACGAAGATCATGGTGCGCTTCTGGATCGTCGCCGCGATCCTCTGCGCGTCGGGCTTCGTCCTCTACTACCGCTATTTCCTCGACTTCCAGCTGGAATGAGGAAGGTGCTCATGCTCGGCCTGGCGCGCTCGGGGCGGGCGGCGCAGGCGGCGCTCGAGGCGCACCGCGTTGCGGTCGTCGCCGCCGACCGAACGCTCGGAAACGACACCGATCTCGATCTCCTCGACGGTGTCGACGCGCTCGTCAAGAGCCCCGGTGTGCCCGGCGAGGCACCGCTCGTCGCCGGGGCGCGAGAGCGAGGGATCCCGGTCTGGAGCGAGATCGAGCTCGCGTCGCGCTTGCTCCCGAACCCGATCGTCGGGGTCACCGGCACGAACGGGAAGACGACCACAACGGAGTTGCTCGGCGCGATGCTGAGCTCGCGGACGGCCGGCAACGTCGGCACCGCGTTGAGCGAGCTCGTCGGAGCCGTCGGAGCGGCTGACTGGATCGTTTGCGAGCTGTCGAGCTTCCAGCTCGAGGACGTCGACGCGTTCCGGCCGCGCATCGCCGTCCTGCTGAACCTCGAGCCCGATCACCTCGATCGCCACGGCACCTTCGAGGCCTACCGGGCGGCGAAGCTGCGGATCTTCGAGAACCAGACGGGGGAGGACGTCGCGATCGTCCCCCGCGGCTTCGGGCCGGTCCCGGGGTCGGCCCGGCGCGTGGAGTTCTCGGCCGACGACGAGCTTCCCGCCGAGCCGCTCATCCCCGGCCGTCACAACCGCGAGAACGCCGCCGCGGCGACCGCAGCCGCCCGCGCAGCCGGGATCGGCGACGACGTGATCGCTGACGCGCTTCGCACGTTTCCGGGTGTCCCGCACCGGCTCGAGCTGGTCGCCGAGATCGCGGGTGTCCGTTTTGTCAACGACTCGAAGGCGACCAACACGGCCGCGGCACGCCAGGCACTGACCGCGTTCGAGGCGCCGCTGCAGCTCATCCTCGGCGGCTCGCTCAAGGGCGAGCGCTTCGACGAGTTCGCGCAGGACGTCGCCCGGGCGAACGTCGTCACCGCGTACCTGATCGGCGAGGCCGCCGAGCCGCTCGCCGACCGATCTCGGCCACGCGAGCGTGCCGTTTCTGCTCTCGACGACGCTCGATCGCGCGGTCACCGAAGCCGCGGGCGCGGCCCAGTCGGGAGAGATCGTTCTGCTCTCGCCGGCGTGCGCGAGCTACGACCAGTTCACGGACTTCGAGCACCGTGGAAAGGAGTTCAGGAGGCTCGTAGAGAACCTCCAAGGGTGACGTCTCCACAGCGAGGCCAGCTCGAGGCACGCCTGCTCGTCCTCGTGACGCTGGGACTGGTCGCGTTCGGCCTCGTGATGGTCTACAGCGCCACCTCGGCCGCCGCCGCGCTCGGCAACGGCGATCCCGTCACGTTCCTCAAGCGCCAGGGGATCTACGCCGTCGCTGGGAGTCGCGCTGCTCGTCGCCGCCGCGCGCTTCGACCACCGGAAGCTGCGGTTGCTGGCCCTGCCGCTCGTACTCACCGCGATCGGCCTCTGCGTCGCGGTGCTCGTCGTCGCCCCAGAGATCAACGGCGCGCGGCGCTGGCTCGACTTCGGCCCGGCAACGTTCCAGCCCTCCGAGCTCGCGAAGCTGGCGCTGCTCGTCTTCGCCGCCGCCTATCTGGCGCGGAACGGCGCGCCCCGGAACCTCGGCGAGCTCTGGCGCCCGATCGGGATGCTCGCAACCGTCTTCGGCCTGCTGATCATGCTCGAGCCCGATCTCGGCACCACCATCGCGCTGATGCTGATGCTCGCCGGGATGCTCGTCGTCGCCGGCGTCCCCGGCAGGACGCTGGCGGCGCGGCGGCGCCCTTGCGGTCGCGGCCGGTCTGGCAGGGATCTGGATGGAGCCCTATCGCCGCGCCCGCGTCTTCAGCTTCCTCGACCCCTGGAGCGACCCGGAGAACGCCGGCTTCCAGACAGTCCAGGCGATGATCGGGATCGGCTCGGGCGGGCTCACCGGCAAGGGGCTCGGCGAGGGCGTCCAGAAGATCAACTATCTACCCGAGCAGCAGACCGACATGATCCTGGCCGTGATCGGCGAGGAGCTCGGCCTGATCGGCACGACGGCCGTGATCGGAGCGTTCGCGCTCTTCGCGTTCGCCGGCTTCACGGTCGCGCTGCACTGCCGAGACCCGTTCGGGAAGCTGCTCGCTGCCGGGATCACCTCGCTCGTCTGCGGCCAGGCGGCGGTCAACCTCGCGGCCGTGCTGGGCGTTGCCCCGCTGACCGGAATCCCCTTGCCGTTCCTGTCCTACGGCGGCTCGAGCCTCGTCGTCCTGCTCGCGGGTGTCGGCATCCTCCTTAACATCGCCACGGATGAGCGCGCTCCCCAGAAGGCAGGACGAAGAGCTGAGAGCTCTGATCGCGGCCGGCGGAACGGCAGGTCACGTCCTGCCGTCGCTCGCGGTGGCGGAAGCGCTGCGAGAGCGCGGCGTCACGGTGACGTTCGCCGGGTCGCCGGATCGCGTCGAGGCTAGGCTCGTCCCGGCAGCGGGGTACGAGCTGGACACGTTCGCGATCTCGGGCTTTCCCCGCCGCCCATCCGTCGCGCTGCTGCGCTCGCTCCTGACCGCCGTGCGCGCGCCGAGGGCCTGCGCCGCGATCCTCGATCGGCGCCGGCCCCACGTCGTCCTCGGCGGGGGCGGCTACGTCGCCGGGCCGATGGTCTACGCCGCGTGGCGGCGGAAGCTGCCGGCTGCGCTGACCGAGGCCGACGCGCATCTCGGGCTCGCGAACCGGCTGGCCGCACCGCTCGCCCGGCGCGTCTTCCTCGCCTATCCGATCTCGGGCCGCGACGGGAGCAAGTACCGCGTCACCGGCCGGCCCGTACCGGTTGCCCACCGAGGCGTCTCGCAGGAGGAGGGGCGGCGCCGCTTCGGGCTGCCCGCCGACCGCCCTGTCGTCGCCTTCTTCGGCGCTCTCGCAGGCGCTCGCAGCCTCAACGACTTCGCCGTCGAGACGTACGGCGCCGCCGGCCCCGCCGTGCTCCACGTCTCGGGCGAACGTGACTACGACCGGCTGCGCGTCCAGGTGCAGCGCGACGAGTATGTGCTCGTCTCTTCGACCGACGAGTTCGGCGCCGCGCTCGCGGCTCCCGACCTGGCCGTGTCCCGGGCGGGCGGCACCGTCTGGGAGCTTGCCGCCGCCGGCACGCCTGCCGTCCTCGTCCCCTACCCGCATGCGACAGCCGACCATCAGACACTGAACGCGCGGCACTTCGAGCGCGGCGGCGGCGCGATCGTCGTCCCCGAAGCCGAGCTCGACCGCGCGCCGGCGCTCGTCGAAGAGCTCCTGGCCGACCCGGCCCGGCTGGCGGCGATGCGCGAGTCGATGCTGGCGATGGCGCGCCCGCTCGCGGCGGAGGAGATCGCGGAGGAGCTGATCGAGCTTGCAGCCGCTCGCCGGTAGGCGACTCTGGTTCGTCGGGATCGGCGGGGCGGGGATGTCGTCGTATGCCCTGCTCGCTCGGGCGTGGGGGGCCGAAGTCGGCGGCTGGGACCGGGTGCAGACCCCGTACCTGCGGCCGCTCGTCGAGGCGGAGATCGTGCTGGCTCCGGAGCCCGTCGTGCCCGAGGGTTGGGAGGCGGTCGTCTCGAGCGCGTATCCGGCCGTCGCCGGGCGGTCGCGGGCGGACTTTCTCGCCGAGCTCGTCTCACTCCGACGTGCGATCGTCGTCGCCGGCGCGCACGGCAAGACGACGACGTCCGGCATGATCGCGTTCGTCCTCGCCGAGCTCGGCCTCGATCCGGCCTGGCTCGTCGGCGGCGAGATCGCTCAGCTCGGCGGCAATGCCGGCGCAGGGGAGGGGTGGCTCGTCGTCGAGGGGGACGAGTCCGACCGCACCGTCGAGCACCTGCGGCCCGAGATCGCGGTGGTCACGAACGTCGAGCTCGACCACCACTCCACGTTCGCGTCGACCGCCGAGGTCGACGATATGTTCGAGAGCTGGCTCGCGAGCGCGCCGCACGCGGTGCGAGGGTGGCAGCTGGAGCCGGTCGCATTCGAGCTGGCGGTCCCTGGCGAGCACAACCGGCGCAACGCCGCCACCGCGCTCGCCGCCCTCGAGCTGGCCGGTGTCGAGCGCGCCGACGCCGAGCCTGTGCTTGCGCGCTTCCGCGGCGCCGGCCGCCGCTTCGAGCTCGTCGGCGAGCGGGGTGGCGTCACCGTCGTCGACGACTACGCGCACCACCCGAGCGAGATCGAGGCGACCGTCGCGGCCGCGCGGGAGCGGACCGAAGGTCGGGTGCTCGTCCTCTTCCAGCCGCATCTCTACTCCCGCACGCAGGCACCTCGCGCACGAGCTCGGCACTGCGCTCTCGGCCGCTGACGCGGTCTGCGTGACCGAGATCTACCAGGCCCGCGAGAGCAGCCGATCGCAGGCGTCGACGGCAAGCTCGTCGTCGACGCGCTGCGGCCGGGGCTTCGAGCCGGGCTGGACGCCCGCGGTCGAGGACGGCGCGAGGATCGTCGCGTCCTGGGCGCGGCCGAGCGACCTCGTGCTCACCGTCGGTGCGGGCGACGTCGAGCGTGCTGGTTCGCTGATCTTGGAGGCGCTCCGGTGAAGCTCGAGGAGGGCGTAGCGCTCGCGAAGCTGACGACGATCGGCACCGGCGGCCCGGCGCGCGCGTTCGCGAAGCCGTCGACGTTCGCCGAGCTCGAGCGGGCGCTTGCCTGGGCAGCCGAGCGCGACCTCTCGGTCGCGACAGTCGGGCTCGGCTCGAACCTGCTCGCCGCCGATGAGGGCGTCGACGCGCTCGTGCTCAGGCTCGGCGGCGAGCTTGCCTCCGTCCGCGTCCGAGGGGACATCCTGATCGCGGGCGGCGGTGCAACGAACGCCGTCTGCCTCCACCAGGCGCGGGCAGCTGGCCTCGGCGGCTTCGAGTTCGCCTGCGCGATCCCGGGGACCGCCGGCGGCGGCGTGCGGATGAACGCGGGCGCCTACGGCAGCGACTGGTCGGACATCCTTCTCCGCGCCAAGGTCGTCACGGCGCAGGGCGCGGTCTGGTTCGAGCCGGCCGGCCTCGGGCTCTCGTACCGCCACTCTGCGTTGCCCGAGAACGGCGGTAGTCGCCGAGGTCACGTACCGGCTGACGCCGCGGCCACGGCAGGAGATCAAGTCCACGGTCGCCGAGCTGATTGCGCAGCGCAAGGCGACCCAGCCGACGAACAAGCGAACGTTCGGCAGCGTCTTCAAGAACCCCGACCACGAGCTCGGCGCGGGCCAGATGCTCGAGGCCAGCGGCCTGAAGGGACACCGGATCGGCGGCGCCGTGATCTCGCCGATAGCACGCCAACTTCATCGAGAACGCGGGCGGCGCGACCACCGCGGACGCGCTGGCGCTGATGTCCGAGGCGCGCCGCCGCGCCCGCGAGCAGTTCGGCGTCGAGCTCGAGCACGAGGTGCGAGCTGCTCGGCCCGATCACCGCGACGTAGGAACCGCTGCCGCCGCGGCGAAACCCGCCTCGTGGCCGGAGGGAGAGGATCACGGAACCGCTCGCGCCCGCGAGGGCGCGCGGCAACTGCGGTCGTCCAGTTCCCGCGCCGCCAGCGTGGTGATCGCCTCGAGCTGTCCCGGATCGCTCCCTCCGGCCGATCGCTCGCGATCGGCTTCCTGCTGCTCGCGCTCGCCGGCGGCCTGTACGCCGTCGCCCGCGGCACGTCGGCGTTCGCCGTGCGGACGCTCGCCGTCGAAGGGGTTCAGCCCGACGTCGCCGCGGACGTGCGGAAGGTGCTCGCACCCGAGGTCGGCGACAGCCTGCTGGCGCTCGATCTTGGCGAGCTCCGGGATCGCGTCGGGCGGGTGCCGATGGTCGCCGCCGTTTCCTTCGACCGCAGCTTTCCGAACACGCTGCGGATCACAGTCGTGCCCGAACTACCGGTTGCCGTGCTGAGGCAGGGCGCGTCGTCCTGGCTCGTGGCCGCCGGAGGCCGTGTGGTCGCCGCGCTCGAGCGCGGGTCACTTCCACGCCTGCCGCGGATCTGGCTGAAGCGGGGCCAGCAGGTCGTGGTCGGCGAGTCGTTGCGCGGGCTCCCGCGGCGTGCCGTGGCGGCGGTGGCACCGCTGGCAGCGAGGCCGCTGCCGTTCGCCGTCAACTCGGTGCTGGCCGACGGGGCGCAGCTGACCCTGAAGCTCCGGCCCGGGATCGACCTGCGCCTCGGCGACGCGACCGACCTGCTCCTCAAGCTCGAGGTCGCGCGGCGCGTGCTCCCTTCTCTCGTCGGCGCGACGGGGTACCTCGACGTCAGCCTGCCGGCCCGTCCGGTCGCAGGCGACAACCTCAACTCTCAGCTTGAGGTTGAGGTTACCACCTCGACCGAGCCATGAGACTTTCGTTGACAGGCCGACCAAGGAGACGTAACCTCCACGCGGAAAGGAACGACGTCACCCCGATGCTCAAGTCGAGCTTCAGGTCGAGCGACGTCGAGACACCCAGACGATGAGAGACCCATCCGGTAACTACCTCGCAGTGATCAAGGTCGTCGGCGTCGGCGGCGGCGGCACGAACGCCGTCAACCGGATGGTCGACGCCGGTCTCAGCGGCGTGGAGTTCATCGCGGTCAACACGGATGCGCAGGCGCTCCTGATGGCGGACGCGGACGTGAAGATTCACATCGGCTCGCAGGCGACGCGCGGGCTCGGCGCGGGTGCGGACCCGGCGGTCGGGCACGCTGCGGCCCAGGAGAGCCGGGACGAGCTGAAGGAAGCCTTGAAGGGCGCCGACATGATCTTCGTCACGGCCGGCGAGGGCGGCGGCACCGGCACCGGCGGGGCCCCGATCGTCGCCGAGCTCGGGCGCGAGCTCGAGGCCCTCACCGTCGGCGTCGTCACGAAGCCGTTCGCGTTCGAGGGCCGCAGGCGATCCGAGCAGGCCGAGGTCGGGATCCAGAACCTGCGCGACCGCGTCGACACGCTGATCGTGATCGAGAACGACCGCCTCCTGCAGGTGGTCGAGCGGAAGACCCCCGTCACCGAGGCGTTCCGGATCGCGGACGACATCCTCCGCCAGGGCGTCCAGGGCATCACCGACCTGATCACCGTCCCCGGCATCGTCAACCTCGACTTCGCCGATGTGCGCACGATCATGCGCGACGCCGGCTCGGCGCTGATGGGAATCGGCGTCGCCTCGGGCGAGAACCGCGCCGCCGAGGCCGCTCGCACCGCCGTCTCCTCGCCGCTGCTCGAGCAGTCGGTCGACGGCGCGACCGGGATCCTCCTGAACGTCACCGGCGGCACCGAGCTCGGCCTCTTCGAGGTGAACGAGGCGGCAGAGGTCGTGACGGGCGCGGCCGACCAGAGCGCGAACGTGATCTTCGGCGCCGTCATCGACGACACGCTCGGTGACGAGGTGCGCGTGACCGTGATCGCGACGGGCTTCGGCGGGCGCAGCCGGCGTCGACGTGTCGACACCCCGACCGCCGCCACCGCCGGCGCTCCGAGCGAGCGCCCCGCCTCCGAGCCAACGGACAGCGAGCTCGAGATCCCATCCTTCTTGCGCGAGGACTGAGCCGCAGGTTTGAACTTCGGGCGGGCGCGGTATCTCGCGCCTATGCCCTTCTGGCCGACTGCCCGGTCGGCATAGGAGACCCGGTTACGGGGCCCCGTTGAACGGGGCCTCGTGCTTTTCCGGAGCGGTAGAGTCCGCGCCGTGCAGACGCTGCTCCGGACGCCGCTCCACGGCCGCCACGTCGCCGCCGGAGCGCGCATGGTTCCCTTTGCGGGCTGGGAGATGCCGGTGCAGTACGAGGGAGTCATTGCTGAGCACCGTGCCGTGCGAACCGACTGCGGCGTCTTCGACGTCTCCCACATGGGCGAGCTCCACGTCGAGGGTCCGAGCGCGCACGAGCTGCTGCAGTCGCTGCTCGCAAACGACCTGGACAAGCTCGATGACGGCGAGGCGCAGTACACGCTGCTGACGAACGAGCGCGGCGGGATCATCGACGACCTGATCGCCTACAGGCTGAGCGCGTTCCACTATCTCCTCGTCGTCAACGCAGGCAACCGCGAGGCCGCCTACGCCTGGATCAAGGAGCGCGAGCTTCGTGGCTCCGAGGTGCGCGACGCCTCCGACGAGTACGCGCTCCTGGCCGTGCAGGGGCCGCGGTCGCTCGAGCGGCTCGGCTTGCCGGACGCCAAGCCCTTCACCCACGCGCTGGGTGAGATCGACGGCGTCGAGGTGATGGTCAACCGCACGGGCTACACGGGCGAGCAGGGCGTTGAGCTGATGTGCCCTGCCGAGGATGCGGAAGCGCTCTGGGATGCTGTGGTCTCGCGCGGCGCCGTCCCGGCCGGTCTCGGCGCCCGCGACACGCTCCGGCTCGAGGTCTGCTACCCGCTGCACGGGAACGACATCACGCCGGACACCGACGCGATCTCGGCCACGCTCGGCTGGACGTGCGCGCTCGACAAGGAGTTCACGGGCGCCGGCGAGTTGCGCCGGATCAAGGCGGCCGGGCCGGAGCGAAAGCTCGTCGCCTTCGTGATGGAGGAGAAGGCGGTGCCGCGCCAGGGGATGCCGATTCTGGGCGGCGGCGAGGTCACGTCGGGGACGCACTCGCCGATGCTCGACAAGGGCATCGGCATGGGCTACGTCCCGACGGCGTCCGCGACGCCGGGCACGAGCCTCCGGATCGACGTGCGCGGCAAGGAACGCAGTGCGACCGTGGTCCCGAAACCGATCTACAAGCGAGAGGAGGAGTAGCGTGGCGGCGTCCGAGGAGTACCCCGAGGAGCTCAAGTACCACCGCGAGCACGATTGGGCGCGGATCGAGGGAGACGAGGCGGTCTGTGGGGTCACGTGGTTCGCGCAGGACGCCCTCGGCGAGCTCGTCCACTTCGAGGCTCCCGCGGCGGGAAGCTCCGTCTCGAAGGACGCCGCCTACGGTGAGGTCGAGTCGGTCAAGGCCGTTTCCGATGTGATCGCGCCGCTCTCGGGCGAGATCCTCGAGGTCAACCAAAAGGTCGTCGACGCTCCCGAGACGGTGAACGAGGATCCGTACGACGAGGGCTGGCTGCTCCGCATCCGCATGTCCGACCCCGCAGAGGTCGACTCGCTCCTCGACGCTGACGCCTACAAACAGTTCCTCGCTGAGCAGTGAGTCAGCTCTCGGTCACCGACGCCGACCGCGAGGAGATGCTCGCCGCGATCGGCGTCTCGTCGGTCGACGAGCTCTTCCGCGACATTCCGGCGGGCGTCCGCTTCCAGCGCGAGCTCGACCTCGAGCCGGCGCTGTCCGAGCCCGAGCTCGTCCGCCACCTCGAGGAGCTGGCGGCGAAGAACGTCGACACGACGAAGGAGCTCTCCTTCCTCGGCGCGGGCATCTACGACCACTACGTCCCCGCCGTCGTCGACGCGGTGCTGCAACGTGGCGAGTTCCTGACCGCGTACACGCCCTATCAGCCGGAGATGAGCCAGGGTGTCCTGCAGGCGATCTTCGAGTACCAGACCGCGATCTGCGAGCTCACCGGCATGGATGTCTCGAACGCCTCCGGGTACGACGGCACCACAGTCGCGGCCGACGCCTGCTACGTCGCGAAGCACGCGACCGGAAGGTCGAAGATCGTCCTCGCAGAGACACTGAACCCGCAGGCGCGCCAGGTCGTGAAGACGTACGCACCCGGCTTCGGGCTCGAGCTCGTCGAGGTTCCACACGACGGCGGTGCGATCGATCCGGCAGCGCTGCGCGAGGCGGCCGAGGACGCGGCCGCGGTGATCTTCCAGCAGCCGAACGTGTTCGGGATCCTGGAGAACGCGCCCGAGCTGGCGGCGGCGGCAAACGATGCCGGTGCGATGGCGATCGCGCACGTCGATCCGGTCTCGCTCGGCGTGCTCGAGGCGCCCGGCAACTACGGCTGCGCGATGGCGATCGGCGAGGGTCAGGGCGCCGGCAACTATCAGTCCTACGCGGGGCCGCACTACGGCTTCCTCGCGGCCAGGGCCGAGTACACGCGCCGCCTGCCGGGACGGATCATCGGCGAGACGACCGACTTGAACGGTGAGCGTGGCTACGTGCTGACGCTGCAGACGCGCGAGCAGCACATCCGCCGCGAGAAGGCGACGTCGAACATCACCACCAACCAGACCCTGCTCGCGCTCGCCGGCCTCGTCCACCTGTCGTGGCTCGGCCCACAGGGGCTGCGCGAGGTCGGCGAGACGTGCATGAGCCTCGCCGCCTACGCCCAGGAGCGGATCGGCCTTCCGCTCGCGTTCCCGAGCAAGCCCACCTTCAAGGAGTTCGCCGTTCGGCTCGGCCGGCCGGCCCGCGACGTCATCTCGGCCGCGCGCGAGCACGGTGTGCACCCGGGCTACGCGATCGGCCGCGACTACGCGGAGATGGACGACGTCCTGCTGATCGCGGTGACCGAGAAGCGAAGCCCGGCCGACATCGATCACCTCGCGCAGGTGCTCGCGGAGGTGCGCGCCTAGTGGAGCTGATTTACGAGAAGTCGAGGCCGGGACGGCGAGCCTCGACGCTCCCGCGCTACGACCTGCCCGCGGTCGAGGTTCCAGCCGAGCTGCGCCGAGACGCGCTGCCGCGCCTGCCCGAGCTCGCCGAGCCGGAGCTCGTCCGCCACTTCACCGAGCTCTCGACCCGCAACTTCGGGATCGACACCGGCTTCTACCCGCTCGGCAGCTGCACGATGAAGCACAACCCGCGGGTGAACGAGCGACTCGTGATGCTGCCCGGCTTCAAGGACCTGCACCCACATCAGGAGGAAGCCGGAGCGCAGGGCGCGCTCGAGCTGATGTGGCGGCTGCAGGAGATCCTGCAGGAGGTGGCGGGGCTGCACGCGTGCTCGCTGCAGCCGGCAGCCGGGTCGCAGGGCGAGCTGACCGGGCTGATGCTGATGCGCGCCTACTTCGAGGACATCGGCGAGGGCGCGCAGCGCGACACGATCATCACCGCCGACACCGCTCACGGGACGAATCCGGCGAGCGTCACGATGGCGGGCTACAAGCTCGAGAAGGTCGCGACCGACGCGCGCGGCAACCTCGACGTCGACGACCTCCGCGCGAAGGTGAACGAGCGCACGGCCGGGTTGATGCTGACGAACCCCTCGACGCTCGGCCTCTTCGACGAGCACATCGAGGAGGTGGCGAAGATCTTCCACGACGCCGGCTCGCTCCTCTACTACGACGGGGCGAACCTGAACGCGGTCTGCGGGATCTCGCGGCCCGGTGACATGGGCTTCGACATCGTCCACATCAACCTGCACAAGACGTTCTCGCAACCGCACGGCGGCGGCGGGCCGGGCGGCGGGCCGATCGTCGTGCGCGAGAAGCTCGAGCCGTTCCTGCCCGTTCCCGCGGTGGTGCGGGCCGGGGACGCCTTCCGGCTCGACTACGACCGGCCGAAGACGATCGGGAAGGTGCGCGGCTTCACGGGCCCGTTCGGCGTCTTCGTCCGCTCCTACGCCTACATCCGGGCCTACGGGCCGGCGCTGCGGGAGATGTCGGAGACGTCCGTCCTGAACGCGAACTACCTGCTCGCAAAGCTGCGGGACGCGTACGAGCTCCCTTACGACCGGCTCTGCATGCACGAGTTCGTGCTGAGCGCCCGGAACCTCAAGCGCGAGTACGGCGTCACCGCGCTCGATGTCGCCAAGCGGCTGATGGACTACGACTACCACCCGCCGACGATCTACTTCCCCCTCGTCGTGCCGGAGGCGCTGATGATCGAGCCGACCGAGACGGAGCCGAAGGAGCGTCTTGACGCGTTCGTGGACGCCATGCTGGCAATCGCGCGCGAGGCTGCGGACGACCCCGACCTGCTGAAGGACGCGCCCCGATCGCGGCCCGTTCGCCGGCTGGACGAGGTCAAGGCAGCGAAGCGTGCGATCGTCAAGTACGGCTTCGAGGAGCACCCTGACCTCTCGGACGAGGTCGGCGAGGCGCGCCAGCTCGAGGCGCAAAAGGGAGCATGACCAGGCGCCCCGATATCGAGAGCCGCGTCGACGAATTGGCGCGGGAGTACTCGGGCCGCGACTTCGCGAAGGCGATTCAGGCGTACTTCGAGGAGCTCGATCCCGATGCGCAGCTCTTGCTGCGCGAGGTCATCGTCGAGCGCGCGGCCAACCTCGACCAGGCGGTTATGGATCGGGTCGACGCGCGCGGCTGGTTCCGGCGGCAGTGGGACAAGGCCACACCGCCTCCACCGGGCGACGACGGTCAGGATCGATAGCGCGGGCTAACCTCGGCCCACGTTTCCGAGGCTACGGCGGTTGGCGGCCGGCGCCGATAACGGAGACGTGAGGATCGCCCTGATCTTGCTCGTGCCGCTGCTCTCGCTCTCCGTCTGGCAGTTCATGCGCCGGGCGGAGAACGAGAACCGGCTCGCGCTCGTCGCGAGCGAGGTCGCGCTGCGCGAAGTCGACGTCAGCTGCCCCGGCTTCTGGACGGGTCTCATCGAGATCACGCCGAACGCGGGCTGGGTCGACTTCGACGAGCACGGTCGCCCGTCCGATCGGACGAGTCTCTCTGCCTCGACGTGCAAGAGCCTCGAGCGCGTCTGGCGGCACAAGCAGCGCTCCTTCGCGTGCGTGCTCGGCGGCGGCTGCGACGAGGCGACACTGCGCGCTGTGCACGGGATCGTCACGCTCGCGCATGAGGCCTGGCATCTCCGCGGCGTTCTCGACGAGGCCCAGACGCAGTGCTACGCCGTGCAGACGACCGAAAAGGTCGCGCGCTCGCTCGGCGTCTCGCCGGTCGAGGCGCACATGGTCGCGTTGCGCGTCGCCGCGGACGACGCGGCTGCTTCGCCGGGCGAGTACCACTCGCTGCAGTGCCGGCCCGGCGGAGCGTTCGACCTCAATCCCGCCACGCCCCACTGGCCCACCGGGTAGGAGGCGCTAGCGCGTCGCGGCGAGTTGGCCGCAGGCGGCGGCGATGTCGCGGCCGCGTGTCAGGCGCACCGTCGACGGGAGCCGCGCGCGGTCGAGCACGGCCTTGAACGATGCGATCGCTGCGCGCGACGAACCGTCGAACGCCCCGGTCGGGTTGTACGGGATCAGGTTGACCTTGAAGATCTTCGGGTCGAGCAGCGCCGCAAGCTCGCGTGCGCGCTCGGGCGAGTCGTTGACGCCGGCGAGCATCACGTACTCGACGAACACCTTCCGATGCCGGAGCTCGAAGTAGCGCCGGCACTCGGCCAGGACGTCGGGAAGGGGGTAGCGGTCGTTCACGGGCATCAGCTGCGAGCGCAGGCGCAGGTCGGCTGCGTGCAGCGAGAGCGCGAGCCGGATCGGCTCCTCGACCTCGCTGACGAAGCGGCGCAGGCCCGGAAGCCAGCCGACGGTCGAAATCGTCGTGCGCCGCGGCGTGATCCCCGTTTCCGGCAGGCGCCGAGCCGCCGCCAGCACCTCGTCGAGGTTCAGCATCGGCTCGCCCATCCCCATAAAGACCAAGTGGTTGACCGGCTCGATGCGCCGAAAATGCAGCACCTGGTCGAGGATCTCGCCGGCGCGGAGGTTCCTCCCGAAGCGCATCGACCCGGTCGCGCAGAATGAGCAGGTGAGCGGGCAGCCGGACTGAGAGGAGACGCAGATCGAGCGGCGGCCGTCGCGGTAGCGCATCAGCACGGCTTCGACCGGATGCCCGTCGGCTGTGCGGAAGAGCACCTTCAAGGTGCCGTCCGCCGAGTGGGCTTCGTCCTCGACCGACAGCGTCGAGAACGGCACCGCCTCGGCGAGGAGGTCGCGGAGCGCGAGAGGGAGGTTGGTCATCTCGTCGTAGCCGGCGGCGCCGCGTGCCGTCCACTCCCAGACCTGGGCGGCGCGGAAGGCCGGCTCACCGCGGTCGGCGAGCGTCTGTTCGAGCAGCGTCAGATCCACGCGCTCACGGTAGCGTGTGCCTCATGGTCGACCTCCGCTCCGACACCGCAACCCACCCCACTGCGGGCATGCGTGCCGCCATCGCCGCAGCGGCCGTCGGAGACGAGCAGAAGCGCGAGGACCCGACGGTCAACGAGCTCGAGGAGCGCGCCGCGCAGCTGCTCGGCCAGGACGAGGCGATCTTTCTCCCCACTGCGACGATGGCGAACCAGATCGCGCTGCGCCTGCACACGCAGCTCGGCGACGAGCTGATCGGCGAGGAGAACTGCCACGTCTTCATCTCCGAGCTCGGCGGCCCGGCCGTCCACTCCGGCGTCGTCACCCGTGGCCTCCCGGGCGAGGCCGGCCGGTACACGGCCGAGCAGGTGCGCGCGGCGTACCGCGTCCCGGCGATCCACTCGCCCCGGACCCGTGTGCTCTGGGTCGAGAACACGCACAACGCGAGCGGCGGCCGCATCTGGCCGCTCGAGGAGATCGACGAGCTGCGCGCGCTCGCTTTGGAGCTCGAGCTGCGGTTCCATCTCGACGGTGCGCGGCTCATGAACGCGGCCGTGGCGACGGGGATCGAGGCCGCGGAGATCGGCGGCCGCTTCGACACGGTCACCCTCTGCCTCTCGAAAGGGCTCGGCTGCCCGCTCGGGGCGCTGCTCGCCGGCCGTTCCGAGGTGATGGGCAGACGCGCGGCGGTTCAAGCACCTCTTCGGCGGTGCGATGCGCCAGGCGGGGATCGTCGCGGCGGCGGGGGTCTACGCGCTCGAGCATCACGTCGACCGGCTCGCCGAGGATCACGCGCGGGCGAAACGGCTCGCGCTCGGCCTGGCCGAGGCGGGCCTGTCGGTCGACCCCGACCGCGTGGAGACGAACTTCGTTCAGATCGATGTGGCGCCGCTGTCGAAAGAGGAGGCGATGGTCCGCCTCGTCGAGCAGGGTGTCGGGCTCTCGGCCACGATTCACCCGACCGTGCTGCGGGCGGTCACGCACCTCGACGTCGGCGACGAGGACATCGACGTCGCCCTCGAGCAGATCCCGCGCGCGCTCGGCGCCCGGTTCGCGCCTAGAAGCGTTCGCCGGCCTGGAAGAAGACGATCGCGACGACGACGTAGCCGGCGACCAGGATCCCGCCGCGCAGGCGGCTCGTCCGGCCGTCGAACACGACTGCCGTGGTGAGCAGCGTCGCACCTGCCAGCATCGCGATCTCGACCTCCCTGAACGAGAGTGCCAGCGGCTCGATCAGCAGCGCCAGCAGGCGTCACCGCCGGGATCAGGAAGACCGCAACCTGGGCGGCCGACGCGAGCGCGATCTCGGTCGCGAGCGCGATCTTGCCGCGGTAGGCGACGACGACCGCACCGCCGTGCTCGGCGGCGTTGCCGACGATCGCGATCACGACGGCGGCGAGGAAGAACTCGCTCACGCCGAAGTCGCTCGCGAACGCTTCGATCGAGCCGACCAGGATCTCGGCGACGAACGCGGTCACGACCGTGGCGACCCCGAGGACGGCGAGCGAGAGCCCGAACGACCAGCCCTTGATCTCCTCGTCGCTCGCGACGTGCAACGTGCGATGCCGCCGCAGCGAGTACCAGGTCACCGCCACATAGACCAGCAGGAGGAACGACCGCGACCGGGATCGAGAGGTCGGCGAGCGAGTCCCGCTCGGGATCTCCGTCCCAGCCGGGAACGGCGACGATCAGGAAGACCGCGGTGGCGAGTCCGACGAGGCGCGAGCGAGAGGAAGCTCGAGCTGCGATCGAGCGTGCCGCGGCCGCCGAAGACGAGCGAGAAGCCGAGCACGAGCAGCAGGTTGCCGATCACCGAGCCGGTCAACGAGCCGCGGACGACCTCGAACTCCATTGCGCTGACGGCGAAGAGCGCGATGATCAGCTCCGGCGCGTTGCCGAAGGTCGCATTGAGGAAGCCGCCGATCCCCGGGCCGGTGTGCTCGGCGGCGTGCTCGGTCGCCTCTCCGATCAGCCAGGCGAGCGGGATCAGCGCCACCGCAGCGAGGACGAACTCGACCGTCTCGTCCGGATGCAAGACGTAGTGGACGAGCACGACGAGCGGCGCGATCGCGAGCGACCCGAAGAGGATGCGGCGGACCATTGGCGGCGTACCCTATCCGCCGGGCGCTGCCTGAAGATCGGCTGAATGTCAAGTCTTGCGGGGAAACTCGGAAGCGCACACAATCCAGGCGTGGAACAGCCTGTGCAGGCACCCAGCGAGCTCCCGCTCCATCCTCAGGACGAGGTGGAGTGCCGCCGCTGCGAGGTGCACTGCGACAAGGTCGTCTATCCCGGGGCCTGCCTCGAGCGCTCGTGCCCGTTCGTCTACGCGTACGAGGCCTGGGGGCACACGTACGTCGGCTGCATGCAGAAGGTGTACGGCGTCGAGATCGACCTCGACCTGCTGCAGGCCGCGGAGGCGAGGCGCGAGGGCTTCGGCGGCATCCGCGCGACCGGCGCGCCGTTGCCGATGTGCAAGGTCGAGGTCTCGCCGTGCTACGAGAGTCGCGCCGACGAGCTCGGCTGCCGCAACCCCGAGTTCCACGAGCTCCCGCGCGAGCGGCCGAGCTTCCGCGTGATCGCCCAGATCACGCCCGGCCCCTGAGAAGGACGCGGCGGCCGAGACGGCGTTGTGTTGATTCAACACAATCGGGGAGGCCGCATGTCGAAGCTCGGCGTGTGCCGTCCCTGCGTACCACACCGCTGCCGGAACCTGGTTCGCGTCGAGCGCCTCCGCCGAGCGGCCCGGACAGCTACCCGAGCCGCCGCGCTCGATCTCCTGCTCGCCACCGGCTCGAGCCGGGTCGTCGAGCTGCCGATCGCACTCGACGCGCTCGGTCGGGCGAGGGCGATGGAGAGGTTTGTGTTGAATCAACACAAGCCTCCCTAGGCTGACGCCGCATCAGAGCTGGGCTTGCGCGTCCGAGCTACCACACGATCCGTGTGCTCGTCCGCGCCGAACGTTTGCGCCGGCGGGCGCGGACGGCCACGCGTGTGGCAGCCCTCGACGTGCTGCTGGCTGCCGGGTCCTCACGAGTCGTTGACCTGCCGATCGCACTCGACGCACTCGAGCGGGCGCGGGCGAAGGAACGGCTTGTGTCTGATAGACACAAGCCGTCGTAGCGGCGCGCTTCGCTTCGTCCAGCGCGTGCAGGTCGCGGAGCTTCTGCATCTCCGCCGCGTCGGGGCCGTGGCCCTCCGGGCCCGGTGTCTCCATCACCGCCGGCAGAGTCTGGACGGCCGGGTGTGCCAGGAACGCGCCGAGCCGCTCGCCGAGCTCGCCCTCGAGCACGTTCGCGTGCCGGTCGCGGTTCGAGCCGAGTGGCGCGGCGGCGTCGTTGACGTGCAGCGCCCGCAGCCGTTCGAGGCCGATGCGCGCGTCGAGGTCGTCGAGCACGGCGGCCATCGTGTCGGGCTCGCCGACGTCGACACCGGAGACGTACAGGTGGCAGGAGTCGAGGCAGATGCCGAGGCGCGGATGATCGCCGAGCGCGTCCACGAGGGCGACGAGCTCGTCGAGCGAGCGACCGATCGTGCCGCCGGCTCCGGCCGAGTTCTCGAGCAGGAGCCAGGTCGAGCCGGAGCAGTGGTCGAGCACCTCCCGGATCGCCGGCACGCAGCGCTCGAGCCCCGCCTCGAACCCGGCGCCAAGGTGCGAGCCGACGTGGAAGACGACCCCGTCCGCTTCGATCGCGCAGGCCGCGTCGACGGTCGAGCGCATCGTGTCGAGGCTCTTGCCGAAGATGGTCTTGTCCGGCGTGGCGAGGTTGCAGAGGTAGAGCGCGTGCACGAGCACCGAGTCGATGCCCGCCTCGACGCGCCGCTCACGAAACCGGGCGAGGTCGTCCTCGGCGTGCTCGGGGAAGTGCCACGTCCGTGGGCTCTGGGCGAAGAGTTGCACCGCGTCGGCGCCGATCTCGGCAGCGTGGTCGAGCGCGCCCTTGATCCCTCCTGAACAGTGGGCGCCGAACAGCACGCCGCTAGGCTAGCCGCCTCATGTCTGTCCGAGTCCGCATGGCTCCGAGCCCGACCGGCTTCCAACACATCGGCGGCGTCCGCACGTTCCTCTTCAACTGGCTCTTCGCGCGCGGCCAGGGCGGCGAGTGCCTGTTGCGGATCGAGAACACGGACACGAGCCGCGAGGTGGCGGAGTCGGTGGAGCAGGTCAAGAGCTCGCTCGCCTGGCTCGGCGTGGACTGGGACGGGGAGGTGGCCTTCCAGCTCGACCGGCTCGAGCGCTGCCAGTCCGAGGCGCGCCGCCTCGTCGTCGAGGGCAAGGCCTACGAGGACGAGGGTGCGATCCGCTTCCGCATGCCGAACGAGGGGACGACCGGCTGGGACGACGCGGTGAAGGGCAGGATCGAGTTTCCGAACGAGCAGCTGGAGGATCTCGTCCTCGTTCGCACGGACGGGCGGCCGACCTACAACTTCGCCTCGCCGGTGGACGACTGGCTCGACGGGATCACGCATGTAATCCGCGGCGACGATCACGTCTCGAACACGCCGAAGCAGATCCTGATCCTGGAGGCGCTCGGCTCGCCGCTCCCGGTCTACGCGCACGTGCCGAACGTCTTCGGCGAGGACGGCAAGAAGCTCTCGAAGCGCCACGGCGCCGTCTCCGCGGGCGAGTTCCGGCAGGCGGGATACCTCGCGCCGGCGCTGATGAACTTCCTCTCACTCCTCGGCTGGGCGCCGGACGGCGAGACGACGATCATGTCGCAACAGGAGCTGATCGAGCGCTTCTCGCTCGAGCGGGTCGGCCTCAGCCCCGCCACGTTCGACTACGCCAAGCTCGACTGGATGAACGGCGTCTACCTCCGTGACCTCGCACCCAACGAGTACGCCGACACGCTGCTCGCGTATCTGCGCGAGCAGGGCTACGACTGGGACGAGGACCGCATCCGAGCTGCGGCGCCGCTCGTGCAGGAGAAGATCGCGAGGCTCGGAGAGTTCCCCGGCTTCGCGGGCTTTCTTTTCCACGACGTCGAGCCGGACCCGAGCCAGCTCGATCCCGACATCCTGCAGGCAGCGGCCGCTGCGCTCGAGGAGGTCGAGCAGTGGACGGCCGAGCAGCTCGAGCTCGCGCTCAAGCAGCTCTGCGAACGGCTCGGCGTCAAGCCCCGGCAGGCGTTCCCGCCGGTGCGCGTGGCGGTGACGGGCTCGAAGGTCTCGCCGGGGCTCTACGAGAGCCTGGAGCTCCTCGGGCAGGAGGAGTCGCTCGCGCGGATCAACCGCGCGGCGTCGGTAGCTGCTTGATGGGAGCGAGCGGGTCGAGCGCTCGCTGGAACTCGCGCCAGGACCGCCGCCGGAAGCTCGCGCTCGGCGTGGGTAGGCGGAGCTCCCGCTCGTTCCGCTCGACTGTCTTCTTCATTTCGCGACCCCTTCTTCTCAGTTCTAAGAAGTAAACGAGCCGCGCCGCGGATCCGGTACGGGACCGCTAAAGTCCGCGCCCGCATGAGCGCCGACTCGCAGCGAAGGCACGGCAGGGATGTGCTCGTGATCGACGACGAACCGTCGATGAGGCTGCTCTGCCGGGTCAACCTCGAGCTCGAGGGCCACCGCGTTCGCGAGGCCGCAACGCTCGCCGCCGCACGTGAGCAGATCGAGCAGCAACTCCCGGACGTGATCCTGCTCGACGTCCACGTGGGGAACGAGGACGGAATCTCACTGCTCGACGAGCTCGAGGGCCTCGAGCTACCGGTCCGGGTCGTCCTGCTCTCGGGCACGAGCGACGTGGGGCCGACATTGCTCTCGCGCGTCGACGGCGTGCTCGGGAAGCCGTTCGAACTGGGGCGGCTCGCCGCCGTCGTGGCGGGATGTGTGGTGCTTTAGAGCGCGTCCGGTAGGGTCGCACTCGTGAGCGTCACTACCGTCAGAACACCGGAGGAGTACGAGGAGCGCCTCTCGCGCTACCTCTTCGAACGGTCGGAGGAAGGCCGTGCCGTTCGCGTTGGCGAAAAGGAGACCTCCGAGCAGGCCGCGATCGTCGAGCGCTACCGCGACCTCTTCTCGCCCGCGCAGCTCGACGGGCTGCGCGAGGCCGAGTCCGGCGCAGCTGCCGATGAGCGCGAGCTCCTCTACCGCCTGCGCAAGACCTGCGAGTCCGGCCTGATCGCGGCCGAGCTCGCCGCGCGGGAGGACGAGCTCGAGAACCGGCTGCTGGCGGCGCGGGTCGGCTGGCGCGGCGAGGAGTTGCCGCTTCGTGCGGCGCAGGCGAAGCTCGCCGTCCTCGCGGATTACGCCGACCGCGACGAGCTCGGTGCGCTCGCGAGCGCGGAGAGCGCCCGCTTCAACCCGGACCGGCGTGAGCTCCTCGCCGCCGGCGAGTCGCTGGAGGCTGAGCTGTCCGGCGAGCCCGACCCGGTTGCCCGCAACGGCGAGGAGAAGGGGATCTCGATCCCGGAGCTCGAGCGCGCTCTCGACGCGGCGTCGCGCGCCTCCGCGGCCGCCTACGCTCGCCTGCGCGAGCGCTGGTTCGAGAAGCTGCTCGGCCCCGACCGCGACGAGCTCCCGACCTCGAACCACACGAGCTATCTGCGCCGGCTCTCGCCGCTCGAGCACACCTACACGAAGGAGCGCGCGGTCGAGGTCTGCAGCGCCACGCTGGCCGCCCTCGGGCTCGACCTCGAGTCGACGCCGGGCATTCGCCTCGACCTCGACGACCGCCCGCAGAAGTCGCCGCGCGCCTGCGTGATCGCGTCCGACCCGCCGAAGATCGTCCATCTGATCACTCGCGCGCAAGGCGGGCTGCACGACTACCAGGCGTTTCTGCACGAGGCCGGGCACGCACTCCACTACGCGAGCGTCGACCCCCGCCTGCCGTACACCTTCCGCAAGCTCTCGCGCGATCACGCACTGACCGAGATCTACTCCTACATCTTCGAGGCGATCTCTCGCGAGCCGGCCTGGCACGTCGAGCACTTCGGGCTCAGCGACGAGGAGGCGGCCGACAACGCGGAGGCGACGGTCTTCCTCGAGGCGCTCCTCTTCCGCCGGTACACCGCGAAGCTGCAGTTCGAGCTCGAGTTCTGGGGCCGCCACCACGAGGACGGGGGCACGCCGGCCGGCTACTCGGAGCGGCTGACCGAGGCGACCGGGATCCGGTATCCCGCCGAGAACTACCTCGCCGACATGGACGCCGGCTTCTACTCCGCCGACTACCTCCGGGCGTGGATTCGCTCGGCGCAGCTGCGCCAGCACCTCGTCCGCGAGGTCGGGGCGGATTGGTGGCGGAGCCCGAGACCGGTGACCGGCTGCGCGAGCTCTGGCAGGAGGGGACGCGGCCGACGAGCGAGGAGATCGCGGCTCGGCTCGGCTTCGACCCGCTCGACACCGCGCCACTGCTGCACGAGCTCGGCGCGTAGGAGTACGTGCTCGAGGAGCTGATCGGGAAGGAGCTGGTTTCGCCGTGGCTCGAGATCGATCAGGCTCGGATCGACGAGTTTGCCCGTGCGACCGACGACCCGCAGTGGATCCACACCGATCCCGAGCGTGCGGCGGCGGGACCGTTCGGGACGACGATCGCGCACGGCTTTCTCACCCTCTCGCTCGTCGTGCCGCTCTTCGGCGAGGCGATGCCTGAGGTGGAGGGCTACGGGATGACACTCAACTACGGGCTCAACCGCGTCCGCTTCACCTCGCCCGTGCCGGTCGGCAGCCGAATCCGCGGCCGCTTCAACATCGAGGACGTCGAGGAGGTCGCCCTCGGGAAGCAGGCGCGGGTGGCTGCGACGGTCGAGCTCGAGGGCCAGGAAAAGCCGGCCTGCGTCGCGGAAGCCCTCTTCCGCTTCCTCGCAAAAACCTAGCCGGAGAGGATTTTCCCCATGCCCGTCGCATCCCTGAAGCAGGGGTAGCATCACCCCCGCCCAGGAGGAAGCGTGCGGCAGGCAGTCGAGCTCGTCGAGATCGTCAACCTCGTGCTGTTCGCGACGATCGCGATCGTCGCGGTGCGCCAGTGGCGGCGTGAGCCGGGACGCGACACGTCTCTCTGGGCAGCGCTGGCGTTCGTCACCCTCGCGTGGGTGATCGTCGCCGGCAGAGTGTTCGCCACGGCGCCGGACGACGTGCTCGGCAAGGTCGTCGAGCGGATCGATCTCGCAATCTTTCTCCTTTTCCCCTACTTGCTCTACCGCTTCTCCTCTGCGTTCTACGCGGGCAGGCGCCCGCTGGCCCGGTTCGTCGACGTGCTCAGCGCGGCGCTCGTGCTCGCGACGTTCGCGCTGCCGTTCCTGCCGGCGGAAGGGGAGTCGTGGCCGTGGTGGTTCGCGTTCTACGCGGTCGCGTTCCTCGTCCACTGGTCGGTGCTGCTGACGCTTGTCGCAGTCCGGCTCTGGCGCGCCGGGCGCTCCGAGGCGACGGTCGCGCGGAGGCGCATGCGCATGCTCGCATTCGCGTCGGCAGCGATCACGGTGGCGCTCCTGCTCGCCGTCGCCGTCGGGAACGACGACTCTGCGGGCGCCCTGGCGGTGGGGTTGATCGGCACGCTCAGCGCGCTCGCGTTCATCCTCGGCTTCTCACCGCCTGCGGTGCTCCGGATGCTCTGGCGCCGCCCCGAGCAGGCGCGCGTCCAGCAGGCGATCGGCCAGTTGATGACTGCGACGACCGAGGAGGACGTCGCCGAGCGTGTGCTCGAGCCGATGGCGCTCATCGTCGGCGCGCGAGGTGTCGCGCTCGAGGACACCTACGGCCGACGGATCGGCACGTACGGCATGGTCGAGCGCGGCGCGGGCGACGAGTTGACGACGTGGGCGTTTCCGTTCGGGCGGCTGCTCGTACACACGAGCGCCTTCGCGCCTTACTTCGGCGACGAGGAGCGGAAGCTCCTGCAGACCTTGGGCGCCCTCACCGGGCTCGCGCTCGACCGCGCCCGCCTCTTCTCCCAGGAACGCGAGGCCCGCGTCGCGCTCGAGCATGCAGGCGAGCTGAAGAGTCAGTTCGTCGCGCTGGCAGCGCACGAGCTCCGCTCGCCGGTCGGGGCGATCTATGGGATCTCGGAGACGATCGCGGAACGCGGTGCCCAGCTCGCGCCGGTGCAGCTACAGGAGCTGGAGCGCGCGCTGACGGAGCAGATCCGGCGGCTGCGGCTGCTCGTGGAGCAGCTGCTCGACCTGTCACGGCTCGATGCCGAGGCGGTCGTGATCAAGCCGCAGCACGTCGCCATCCGGGAGCGGATCGAACAGATCGTCGATGCGGTGGCGCCGCTCGCGGCCGAGCGGATCGCGATCGAGGTCGACTCGTCGCTCGTCGCCGAGGTCGACGTTGACGCGCTCGACCGCATCGTCACGAATCTCGTCAGCAACGCTTGCCGGTATGGCGCCGCCCCGATCACGGTCAGCGCCGAGGAGGCGTTCGGTGTCCTGCACGTGACCGTCGTCGACAGCGGGCCGGGCGTGCCTGAGGAGTTCGTGCCGCAGCTCTTCGACCGGTTCGCCCGCAGCGCGAGCAGCGCGGCGGCGGTCACCGGCACGGGACTCGGCCTGGCGATCGCCCGTTCGTACGCACGCGCCCACCGAGGCGAGGTCAGCTACCGCGCCGCTGCACCGCAAGGCGCAGCATTCGAGCTGACGCTGCCGCGCCTGAACGCAGCCTGACGCACGATCGGAACCTGCGACAGCAGATTCCGATCATGTGAGAAAGAGGACGCGCCCAGCAGGAGCTGCGGCACTCCCACAATGCGATCGTTGACCACGAGCACTCGCGCGAACGGGAGCGCTCGGGCGGCTCGGTCGCAGGGCGCGCCCGTACTCACTGTGGGACGGTTCAGGGGTCGCCGAGTCCCCCATTCGGGGCAGCTAGCTGGATTAGCTAGGTGCGGCCGCGGTACTCGAGCGCGCCGATATCGGGTGCGCCGCGACGGCGGCGGCCGGTCGCATCGGTCTGAGGTGCGTAGTGGCGATTCGCGCCGTCGATGACGGTCGAGTCCGCCCGCGGCCGCCCGCGTTCGTCCAGGCTCGCCGGTCCGATCCGGTCGTGCTTCGAGCAGCTGCGTCCCTGGATGACGATGTTGTTGATGAAGCGCTGCGAGCCGTTGCAGACTCGCGCCGGCATCTCGAGCAGCGCGATCACGTTGTTGGCGACGATCGGCCGCTTCCAGCGCTTGACGCTGCCGTAGCGCGAGCTCATGCGGATCGAGCCGGCGTACCCGTCCCGCCGGCGCGCACCGGTGAGGATGGTGTTGTTCAGCACCTTCGCGTAGTGCGGCAGCCGTCTGGAGGCGTTGCTGCCGATCACGATCCCCATCCGGGCGCGGTAGTTCGGCACCCGCGGGTCGGTGCCCACGAAGACGTTGTTGACGATCGTGGCGTAGTCGACGCTGTTCGTCAGGTAGAGCTGGGCGCCGCCCGCCTTGTAGACGCCGAAGTGGTTGCCCGCGACGCGGAGGAATCGTCCCGCGAAGAGCTGGACGAGGTCGTTGTGCCCGCAGCGGTGATTCCCCATCTTCCGGCAGGGCAGAGCGCGCTCGAACCGGTTCCGCCGGATCGTCAGGTGCGTGCCGAAGCGGCCGTTGACGAAGTCGCAGCCGCGGCAGTCGTGGAAACGGCTGTCCTCGATGATCGTGTGGTGGGACCAGCGGTAGAGCGTGACGCAGTTGACGAACGTCCAGGAGCGGTCGCCGCAGTGAGTGAACTGGCTGCGGCGAATGGTCACGTGCCGCGAGTCCGGCAGGAGGATCGACGCGGAGTAGCGCGACCCAGCCGCCGAGACGAGCAGGTCGTGCAGCAGGATGTGGCGCGAGCCGTTCACCTCGATGAGCGCGTCTCCGCGTACCGGCCCGATCCGCATCCGACCGAACGAGACGTGCTGCGTGCGGTCGAAGACCACGTCCTCGACGCGCACGCCGACCGTGCCGACGATGCGCAGCGGCCGGGTCGAGTGGCGCGGGGGAACGACGAGCCGACGATAGAGCTGCGGCCGCAAGCACGATCGTCCCGCCGGTGTTCCGCAACTTCCGCGCCGCCTTGGCGAAGCCGGCCTCGCTCTTGACCCGGATCGTCTTCGCCTCCGCGATCGGCGAGATCGCCGCGGCGGCGACGAAGCAGGCGATGACGACGATTGCTCTCGGAGACATGGCCCGGGAGCCTAATTCGCGCGGGGGGTTGCGCGATAGGCTGACCGTCGATGAGCCGGGATCAAGACGTGAACGTCGTCGGCGGCGAGCTGCTCGCCTGCTCGAGCGAGCCGCTCACGGGCTTCTTCCGCGACGGGTGCTGCTCGACCGGGCCCGAGGACGTCGGCAACCACACCGTCTGCGCCGTGATGACCGAAGAGTTCCTCGTCTTCAGCCGCAGCGGCCGGCAACGATCTCTCGACGCCGGTGCCCGAGTGGGGCTTCCCGGGACTGCGACCCGGGTGATCGCTGGTGCGTCTGCGCGTCGCGCTGGCTCGAGGCGCACGAGGCCGGGTTCGCGCCGCCGGTCGTGCTCGGTGCAACGCACGCCCGCGCGCTCGAGGTCGTCCCGGTCGAGGCACTGACGGCGCGCGCGACCGCGCCCGACACCGCGTAAATCGGCGGATGATTTTCGGCCTCGCCGCCGAAAGAGAGGATCGGGCGCGTGCCCAGCGACCTGCCGCCCGAGCATCCCCTTTCTCCCGGGGAGCTTGTGGTCTGGATCGCCTTGCGGTAGAGCCGCACTCACCGCGGGCACGCGCCCACTTGACTTGCGGCTCTCAGGCTGAGCGACGTTTCATCCCGGCTAGGTCCGCAATTCGTCAAGCTTTTCGTTCAAGAGCTTTGTTGCAGCGACGAGCGTTAGATCGTCAGGCGGAAGCCCTTCGTCCAGCAGACGGTCGATCAGCTCGCGCAGTAGCGCGATGTCCTGAGCAAGCACCCCCTCCTTGTCGAGACGCGTCATACGTCACGGATGGCCCCGTTGGGGACGCGTCAAACTCCGCTGCCCGCCCGCGCCCCCCGCTATTGAAGGGGCACGCGCGGATCCCGGGCGCGGGCGATCGCCTCGACATCGTCATCTTTGTCGACGACCTCGTAACCCTCGTGGCTCTCAACCACTCGCTCAATGTCGGGAAAGACGTGCCCCGGCGCGACCAAAAAACGGTCACCTTGGGCGCGGACCGCCTCATATGCTGCGAGCGTCAAGGTGACCCGTTGTTCGCAGTCTCTGTTCGAGCATTCGCACAGAAAACCGAACGGGCCCGGCCCATGGAGCGTCGAAGCCAGCCTCTCGATCCGCTCATTCACCTCACGGAAGAGATTCTCGTTCTCAACCAATCGGCGCTTCTGCTCGTCCACCCGGACGAGCCTAGTAGATGCCGCGCCGGGAAACCAGATGCCAGCGCTCCCTCGGTACAACATTGCGGCGACGCGCGCTGCAAGGCGAACACGAGCCCGCGACGGCAGACTGCGGCGCTGTGACACGTTCGCTGGTTCGACGCTCGAAACAGCGTGAAGCGTCGTTGACTCCTCGGGGGCACCGTGGCAACCTTCGGGCCGCGATGCCGGGCGTCGGAGGCTTTCGAGCGACGGGTCGGCTGGTCCGAGCGTCGAGGCCGGCGCTACGCGCGCGTCACTTGGCGTCCCACGAGACGTCAGTCGTCCGGCAGTGGGCGCCGAAGAACGGGGGCTCGTTGGAGGTCACGTCCACGACGCGGATCGTCCCGCGTGCAGTGCTCGGTGCGCGCAGCGTGCCCGCGACGACGACGTGCAGCGCAATCTGCCCGGGTGTCGTGCCGTTGTAGGTGGCCGTGAAGCTGCCTTCGGCGTCGACGGGAATGCGGTCCTCCATCCAGATCTTCACGCCCTTCAGCGTGTTGAGCGGCGTGTCGCACGTCAAATCGGCGAAGAAGTACAGCCCGGTGATCGACCCCGCCCCCTCCGCGACGTCGAAGGCTATGTAGGTCCAGATCGAGGTCGATCCTTCGTAGCGACCGCTGCGCGCGGCCACGTCGTCGTTCGCGATCGTCCCAGTTCCGGTTGCATCGCCGAGCGTGGCGTTGACCACGCTCGAGAGGGTAAGGGTGAGCGTCTCGTCCTGCTCCACGGCGATGTCGCCCTTGACCTCGACCGCGAGCGTGCCGGTCCGCTGCCCCGGCGTCAAGGTCAGCCGGCCCGCGCGCGCTGCGTAGTCGCTATTTGCCGATGCGAGCCCGTCGGAGGTCGCGTAGCGGACGGTGATCGCCAGGGGGGTCGCCGCGGAGACCGTGACCGGGAAGGTCAGCACGGACGAGCCCGCATTGCCCTCGGTTACCGACGCGTCACCGACCGAGAGCGCTGGCTTCGGAAGAGCTCGGACACGGAACCGGGCGACGCGGGTCGCGGACGTGCCGGACGATCCGACGGTCACTCGGATGGTCAGAACCTTCCCCTGTGCAGCCACCGGGACGAGCAGCGAGACGCGGGCGACCCCGCGCACGAACGAGTGGGACCGCGCCGAGAGGACTCGCCCGTCCACCGCGGCGGCGGAGCTCAGCTTGCCGCTCGCCAGCGGCGTAGTCGAGTCGCTGCGCCTGACGTTGAAGCGCACCACGAACAGCTTTCCAGGCAGCGGCTGACTCGGCGACGCGACCGGCGGGCCGATCACGGGGGTCGTCGCCCGCGGCGCAGCCACCGTGTGAGGCGGTGCGATCATAAAGACGGCGGCCGCGATGAGCGCCCCAGGCGCGGTCGAGGCGGCGACTCGTCGAATCCGGGGCATGGCCTCAATTTTAGCCTCGGCGCGAAGCGCTGCAACCGCCGTTCTGAAAGGAAGGCCCATACGGGATTCGAACCCGTGCCGCCGCCGTGAGAGGGCGGTGTCCTAGGCCACTAGACGAATGGGCCGTGGCGCGGGCGCCAGTCTAGCTGAACGACTCCGGAACAAGGCTTTACCAAGGCTTTGCCTTCGCTTGCCCGGCTCCTGGGTGGCCTCCGGGCAACCTGGATGCATGACCGAACTGAGGAGGCAATCCCGATGACGAAGCTCGTGCTCGCACTGCTAGGAGCCGGCGTGCTGGCGGTCGGCGGCTACGCCGCTTCGACCGGCGTCGACGACGATCCGGCACGCACCGTGTCGCTCCCCGGCGCGACGACGGACGGCACGACCACGTTGGACACGACGACGGTTGGCACGACGACCGGCACGACCACGACCGGACGACGACGGCCGAGGACATCTCGGGCCCGTGCGACGAGGCGGAGCACCGGAACGATCCGCGCTGCGCCGGTGTCGCCGGCACGACCGGCACCACGACCACCGCCACCACGACGGTCGGCACCACTACCGCTGAAGACATCTCCGGCCCGTGCGACGAGGCCGAGCACGCGAACGACCCGCGCTGCACCGGCGGCGCCGGCGCAACCGGCGACGACGGCGACGACGACAACTCGGGTCGCGGGCGCGGCGGCGGCGACGACGGTGACGACGACCACGGCGGCAACGACAACGACAACGACACCGACGACGACCGCTCCGGCTCGAACAGCGGCCGCGGCTAACCACCACACGAGACAGGAGAAACGACCGATGAATCGCACGAAACTGGCCCTGACAACGATGCTCGCACTGATCGCGAGCTCGATCTCCCTCGTCGCCATCGCCCAGAGCGCGAGCGTCGCGCAGGCGGTGCGCGTGACCGAGGTGGACGGCGCGATCCGCCTCTCGGCCAAGCCGAAGGCGGGCGTGGTCAAGTTCCAGGTCCGCAACGCCTCCGACGACGCCCACGACTTCTGGCTCCGAGGCGGCGGCAAGACCTGGAAGACGCGCGTGCTCGTGGGCGGCAAGACCGCGCCCCTGACGGCGACGTTGAAGAAAGGCGTCCGCTACTCCTTCTGGTGCGCGATCAGCGACCACCGGGAGGAGGGGATGAGCGGGAGCTTCGTCGCCCGCTAGCTCTTCCCACCCAAGCAGCGTGGAGGCGTCCGGAACCTCGGGCGCCTCCACGCATTTCCGGGACGCGGGGCACACTGCAGCCATGAGCCAAACGAAACGCACGATCCTGCTGGTCGAGGACGAGGAGTCGATCACGACGCCGCTCGCGGAGGCGCTCGAGCGTGACGGCTTCAAGGCCGAGGTCGCCCACACCGTCTCCGACGGGATCGCGCGCGGCCGCTCGCTCCGCCCGGACCTCGTGCTGCTCGACATCGGCCTGCCCGACGGCTCCGGTCTCGACGTCTGCCGCGAGCTGCGCGCCTCGTCGAGCGTGCCGATCATCATCCTCTCGGCGCGCGGCGAGGAGGCGGATCGCATCGTCGGCCTCGAGCTCGGCGCCGACGACTATGTCGTCAAGCCGTTCAGCGCCCGCGAGGTGATCGCGCGCGTCCGCGCCGTCCTGCGCCGCAGCGCCGCACCAGGCGCGCCGGCCGAGGGCCCGATCGAGATCGGCGAGGTCAGGCTCGATCCGGCGCGGCGCGAGGTCTCGCTGGGCGGCGAGCCGGTTGAGCTCGCGCGGAAGGAGTTCGACCTGCTCGCGCTGCTGATGCGCGAGGCCGGCACGGTCGTGCAGCGCGAGCGTCTGATCGACGAGGTCTGGGACGTGAACTGGTTCGGCTCGACCAAGACGCTCGACGTCCATGTCGGCGCGCTGCGCAAGAAGCTCGATCCGACCTACATCCACACCGTCCGCGGCGTCGGTTTCCGCTTCGCGTCGTCGGAGGAGCTCGGATGAGCCTGCGGCTGCGCCTGCTCCTCGCCTTCGCCTACGTCCTGGTGCTGGTTCTGATCGCGCTCGAGATTCCGCTCGTGCTCAGCCTCTCGAGCCGTGTCGACGCCGAGGTGAAGAGCCAGGCCGCGTCGCAGGCCCAGGTCGTCGCGGCTGCGGCGGCTGCGAGGCTGGACGATCCGGATCAGCTCGCTCGGGTCGCGCGGGAGGCTGGGAGCGAGCTCGGCGCCCGGGTGATCATCGTCGACCGGCGCGGCCGCGTACTGGCCGACTCCGCGGGGAGTGCTGCGCCGGACGAGCCGTTCTCGAGCCGTCCCGAGATCGCCGCTGCGCTCGCCGGCCGCTCCCAGCAGGGAACCCGGAACAGCGCCACGCTCGGCGGCGAGCTGCTCTACACGGCGGTCCCGATCCTCGACGGCGGCCGCACGACCGGCGCCGTGCGGGTCACCCAGAGCAATGCCGCGGTCGACGAGCGCGCTCGCCGGAACGTGCTCGTCGTCGTCGGCGTCGGCCTCGCGGCTCTTGCGCTCGGACTGGCGCTCGCCTGGGTGCTCGCCGGCTCGCTCGCACGGCCGCTGCACGCGCTCGCCGGGACGGCTCGGCGCGTGGAGGAAGGTGAGCTCGACGCACGTGCAGAAGTGACCGGCGCGAGCGAGCAGCGCGAGGTCGCGCTTGCCTTCAACGACATGACCGAGAGGCTGGCGCAGGCGATCGAGGCACAGCGCGAGTTCGTCGGCAACGCCTCGCACCAGCTGCGGACGCCGCTGACCGGCCTGCGGCTGCGGCTCGAGGCGGCAAGCCTGAAGAGCGACGACGCCGCGGTGCGGCACGAGCTCGAGCTCGCAGAGGCCGAGGTCGAGCGGCTGACGCGGCTGCTCAACTCGCTGCTCACGCTGGCCCGCGACGGCGACCGGCCGACGCTTCGCGCTCCGGTATCGCTTCGGCGCGCGGCGGAGGCCGCCTATGCGCGTTGGCTGCCCCGCGCCGAGGCGAGCGGTCACCGGCTCGAGCTCGACGGCGATGCCGAAGCGTTCGTGCGAGCGGGAGAGGAGGACGTCGCGATCGCGCTGGACAACCTGCTCGAGAACGCGCTCGTGTATTCGCCGCCCGAGACGACCGTGACGATCTCCTGGACGCCGGACGGCCGCCTCTCGGTGCTCGACGAGGGGCCCGGCGTCCCGGCGGGCGAGGAGCGGCACGTCTTCGAGCGCTTCCGTCGCGGCCGCAGCGACCGGCCCGGCACCGGGCTCGGCCTGGCGATCGTCGAGACGCTGGCAAGGCGCTGGGGTGGCTCGGCGTCGATCGGCTCCCGCGAGACGGGCGGCGCTCGGGCCGAGCTCCGACTGCCACCGGCGGGGACGACATGATGCGCACCGCCCTTCTGGGCCTGCTCGGGCTGGTACTCGCCGTCGCCGTCGGCTTCGGAGTCCACCTCCTGACGCGAGACACGATCTCGCTTCCCGTCGTCCAGCTCGAACCGGCACCGGCCCAGCTCGCGCCGCAGCCAGCGACGACGGCCACGACCACGACGACGACCACCACCACGAGCCCGACGACCCGCACGGCGCGCACGACCTCCGCGGGTCGTGCGGAAACCGAGGGCGAAGAGACGGAGACAGAGGTCGAGACCGAGGACAACTCCGGCCGCGGTCGTGGCCGAGGCCGCTCGGGCGGTGACGGCGGCGGCAACTCCGGCTCGGGCGGCGGCGACGACGACTGACGTAGGATCACGCCCGCTGTGGCGACGGACAAGGAACGCGAGAAGCGACGGCTGATCCTGCGCGCGGCGATCACGGTCTTCGCACGCTCCGGCTACCACACGAGCCGCGTCGCCGACGTCGCCAAGGAGGCCGGCGTCGCGTACGGCCTCGTCTACCACTACTTCGGCTCGAAAGAGGACCTGCTCGAGACGATCTTCCGGCGCACGTGGACGCGCATGCTCGAGGCGGTCGAGGAAGTCGAGCGGGAAGGGGCGCCCGCGCGGGAGCAGCTCGCCGCGGTCGCCAAGATCGTCCTCGGAGCGTGGCAGGTCGACCCCGATCTCGTGCGCGTGCTCGTCCGCGAGGTGGCGCGATCGCCCCAGCTCGGCCGCGAGGTCGACGAGATCGCGCACGCCTTCGCCGCCCTCGAGCGGATCGTCTCCCGCGGCCAGGAGCGTGGGGAGCTTCGGGCCGACCTCGATCCCCGGCTCGCCGCCTGGGTTCTCTACGGCGCGCTCGAGGAGATCCTCACCGGCTGGGTGTTCGAACGGCTTGCCGCGGGGCCCGAGGACGTAGAGCGTGCCGAGCAGACCGTCGTTCGTCTGCTCGCCGACGGCCTCGCGGTGGATTGACTCGTCAATCGGGCCGATTGATTTGTCAGTCAATTTCCTGGCATATCCGAACGTGTTTGAAGTTTGAATTAGCGCGGTAGGACACGCCGGTTCGTTCGTTCACACCTCGCGAATTGGAGTCCTGCATGCGCGCACGTCTTCCTCCTTCCCGCCCTGATCGTTGGGCTCGTCGCGCTTCTACCCGCCACCGCGCAGGCGGCGGTTCCGAGCAGCGGCACGGTTTCGACGGTCACACCGACGTCCTCCTGGACCGGCGGGCCCTTCCTGACTTCGAACCCCTCCGGTGTCTGCCTGCCGGTCGATCCGTCGTGTGACCGCTACACGCTGACGGTCACGCCGCCGGCGACGGGGAACTACACCGTCGAGATCGCGACGACGCCGTCCGCCGAGGGCGACGACTACGACCTCTACGTCGACGGCCCCAGCGGCGCGCGCGTCGGCAGCTCGGCGTCGTCGGGCGGCAACGAGAAGGTCGTGCTCACGAACCCGCCTGCGGGCGTCTACACCGTCAGCACTCTGGCCTGGCTCGTCGCCCCTGGCGGCACCTACCAGGGCAAGGCCACGCTGGCCGTCGCCTCGGCGCCGCCTCCCTCCGACCCGACGAGCGTGCTCTACGCCTACGACCCGGACGCCGCCCAGGCGACGGTCGAGGTGCCGCTCCGGGTCGTCGCCGTCGGCTTCGCGCCCGGCGAGCTCGACGAGGCGAAGGTGCTCGGCGAGGTTCCGAACTACCAGCGCCCCGGCGTTCTGATCCCGCGCGGCCAGAGCTCCAGCGGCGACCAGATGCCGCTCTTCGGCGTCGAGACGCTCGTCAACCACGGGCGCAACTACTACAACAACACGAAGCCGTTCACGGTCCCGTACGAGTACAAGTGGAAGCCGCAGTTCGTCTACGCACCGGCGGCGTTCACGCAGGGCCTCTTCAACGCGATGAAGGCCAACTCGGCGACAGGCGAGTTCGCCAAGTCCGGGAGCCGCGACTACCTCGAGCGCTATAACGCGACCCGCGGCGTCTATCGCGGCACCGGCGCCATCGTTGCCCCGAACACGCCGGTTCGCTTCGTCAACGGCGAGAAGGTCGAGGACTGGATCGCCGCCAACTCGAAGGCGATGCTCGGCTGGGACGACCCCGCGCGCGGCAAGGGCCCGGGCAAGAACCCCGGCTACACGGTCTACATCCTCAACACCTGGGATTCGGCCGAGGCGCGCGCGATCCTGAAGCCGCAGACCGAGTACCACGTCTGGAAGGTCAACCGGACCGACCCCGACACGGGCCAGTTCGACGGGATCGACTGGGCGCGCAACTGGGGCGGCCGCTACCGCTTCATGATGATCGACACCGGTGCGGCGCCGAACCAGTACGAGGCGGAGACGTGGGGCAACCGCAACCGCACCGTCTACGGGTCGGCGAACTACGACCCGCCGCTCTGGGAGTACCGCGCGAAGGCGCCGCGGCCGGTCACGCTCGTCAACACCGGCGAGGGGATCGAGCAGGCGGTCACGCCCGGCCAGACCTGGGACGAGAACCAGCTGAACTTCATGCTCGGCCGGACCGTCAACCAGGCGACCTCGTTCCGGTTCCTGCACTCCTACCTCTACGAGCCGCACCCGGCGACCGGGCGGTACTGGTTCTCGGACAACGTCTGGCACGACGCGAAGGCAGAGCTGCCGTGGGCGTCCGATCTGAGCAAGCTCTACAACCAGGACGTCGTCCTGGCGGGGCTGCGGACGCTGACGCCGTACCTGACCTTCGCGGGCGACGTGCGCTTCGCCTACCTCGGCCAGGGCGGAGCCGACAACACCGCCGACCAGGCGATGCTCGACCAGGCGAAGCAGGACGGCGACGACACCGCCGGCGCCCCGGGCGTCTCCATGCACACCGACACGGCGATGGACTACATCGACCAGCAGGTGAGGCTCTACCGCGGCGGGCCGTGCTACACGACCGTGCCGGCGATCAACGTCGTCGCCGAGAAGCACTACGCGTGGGCCCTGCCGATCGCGGCCGGGATCGCCACCAACCGCGAGGGCGTCCCGTGGGGCTACCTCGGATCCGTCAACGACGTCTTCAAGTCGCCCCAGTCGGATCGCGACCAGTCGATGTCGTTCGCCCACCCGGAGGTCTCGGGCGGAGCGTTCACCTACACCTCGATCCACGAGGCGAGCCATTACCTCGGCCTCGCGCACCCGCACGACTCGATCGGGGCGACGCGGAATGCGGACGGCTCACCGCGGTACTACGACGGCTTCACGTGGGCGTTCAACTCCACGGCGGCGCCGACGACGTACTCGCACACCGAGCTCGTCTACTCGATCCTCGACCAGGAGAACATCGCCCGCGGTCACGCCGCCTACTACCTGAAGTGGTCGGACGAGGCCCTCTCGCAGGGCGGCGAGGCGTATGCCGCCGGCGGCGCCACCCAGGTCGGCCAGCTGCCGACGAAGGCGGCCCGGCTGCGCAAGCAGGCGATCGACAACCAGGCGAAGGCCGAGAAGCTCTTCGCCCGCTTCGACTTCGTCAACGCGACATTCGCCGGCCAGAAGGCGTGGCGCTCGGCAGCCGCGTACCGCGACCTCGCGCTCGGGCTCGCGCCCGGCACGACCGAGCTCTCGAAGGGGACACGCAAGGAGGGCGCTTCGGCCTGCCCCTCGGCCACGGAATAGGGGACTGAGCAAGGGAGCGGCGGCGACGGGCCGCCGCTCCCGTTCGTCCACCGGACTTCGGAGGAACCGCAATGAGACTACGTCTGCTGCTACTCGTTCTCGTCGTCGCCGGCGGCGGCGTCATCGCCGGCGCGAAGGGGATCACGGGTGACCCGCTCGACCCGGTCCGCAACGTCGCGCTCCCGTGCGAGTCGGTCTCGACGCCCGGCCTGGTGCCGCGGGCGGCGAAGAACATCGCCCACGTCGCCAACGTCTGCGGCTTCGTCGGCACCGACATCGAGTTCCAGTCGCGCAAGGCGGCGGACGGCTCCGTGCACGACTACGCCTTCGTCGGGACAATGGGCGGCGGCACGCGGATCTTCGACGTCACCGACCCGGCGCATCCGGTCGCCGCGGGCCGCTACACCGACCCCGGTTACCAGAACGACCTCCAGGTCAGCGGCAACGTGCTCGTGCTCGGCTTCGACTCGCTCGGAGCCTCGGGTGCGACCTCGGCGTGCCTGCATCAGAAGGGGACCGGGACGGCGGGGCAGACGCGAGCCGGCGTCGACATCGTCAGGCTCGTCTTCGACCCGCAGTCGGCGACATTCGCGACCGAGCTCGCGGACTGCTACCTGTCGAGCCTCAACTCGGCGGGCGCGCACACGACGACGATCCACCCGAGCGGCAAGTACCTGACCGTCAACACCTCGTTCAACGGGATCGAGGTCGTGGACATCCGCACGACGCCGGCAACCCTCGTCCGGACGATTCCGGAGACGGTCGCCGACGACGCGCACGACGTCTCGTTCTCGCGCGACGGCAACACCCTGTACAGCGCCGGGCTCGACTCGACGCGCATCCTCGACGTCACCGACATCTTCAACCGGGCCGCGACCGTCAAGGCGACGATCCCGAACGCGGCCACCGCCGAGCAGGGCGCGGACGGCCAGGTGATCCAGCTCTCGCACCAGTCCGACCCGAGCTCGGACGGCAAGGTGCTCGTGATCACCGACGAGGCGGGCGGCGGCATCACCGAGACCGGTTGCAACCAGGGAGCGAGCGGCAAGATCGGCGCGGCGCACTTCTGGACGCTCGGCACGACACCGAAGAAGCTCGGTTCCTGGCTCTACCCGAACCCGGTCCTGACTCCGGATCCGCTCAAGTCGGTGCTGGCGACGATCGGACGCACCGAGCGCGCGTGCACGATCCACGTCTTCCGCAACGGCGGCAACGGCAGTGCCGGACCGGGCGAGATCGCCAAGGGCTTCGACGGCGTCTCGCGCCTGTCGGGTCGGCAATTCGTCACCGCGCACTACGGCGCAGGCACCTGGCTCGTGGACTTCTCGACAGGCGTCCAGCTCGACCGACGGCATCGCCGAGGACTCACGCTCCTCCTGGGGAAACACCCTCGGCTGGAACGTGATGCCCGGTGCCGAGACGTGGTCGGCGAAGGAGTACAAGGGCTACGTCTACACCGGCGACATGACGCGCGGCTTCGACGTCTTCGCGCTCACGAGCTGTGAGGGCATCGGCTGCGTCGTCCGGCCCACGAACACGCCCGGCCGGGCCAAGGGCGGCGGCTCGGTGGACGGCGAGCCGGCCGAGATCTCGATCCTGTCCGGGCCCTCGAAAGGCGGCAAGGCCACCTTCTCGCTCGACGTGACCTACGTCACCGGCCAGGCCGCGCCCGCAGGCAAGCTCAGCTTCCACGACCGGGCCGCCGACCGGAGGGTGCAGGCGACCGGGATCGACTCGCTGACGATCGCCGGAGCGAAGGCGAGCATCACCGGCCGCGCGACCGTCGACGGCGTGCCCGGCGTCAGCTTCTTCGTCGAGGCTGAGGACGCCGGCAGCGCTGACACGTTCCGGATCGTCCTCGGCGACGGCTACGCCGCGGGCGGCGTCTTGCAGAAAGGGAAGGTCGACGTCATTGGCGGCCTCCTCGCTCCGTAAACCAATGCTGGAGGGGAACGCATGAAGAAGGGATTGATCGCGGCGCTCGCCGCCGTCGTACTCGCCACGTCTCGTCGGTGCCGCACCGAATGCCTCGAGCTCGGCGGGCTCTCAGCGCTATCTCGTCGTGCTCGCCGGCGTGCAGGGCGACGAGGGCTTCGCTGCCACCGGTACCGCCGCAGCGGTGACCGCGGCGGTCACTGCAGCCGGCGGCACCGTCGCCAACGACCTCTCGCGGCAGGTCGGCGTGCTCGTCGTCGAGTCGAGCGCGGCCGGTTTTGCGGCCGCCCTCTCGTCCTCGGCGCTCGTCCAGACCGTCGCGCAGGACAAGAAGTTCAAGGGCCTGCCGGACGGCGGCCCCGAGCAGACGGCCGATCCGCTCGAGTCGCTGCAGTGGGACATGCAGCAGATCCGCGCACCGCAGGCGCACAACTTCCAGGCCGGTGCGCGCTCGGTCGATGTCGGCATCCTCGACAGCGGCATCGACGGTCGTCATCCCGACTTCCTTGTCGACGGCAAGGGCTCGAACGTGGACTGCGCCCGAGGGCGTAACTCCGTCAGCTTCCTGCCGAGCGGGCCGGGTGTGGGCAGTCCCGATCCTTGCACGGACAACCAGTTCCACGGCACGCACGTCGCCGGGACGGTCGCCGCGCAGGCGAACGGGATCGGCGTCGTCGGCGTGGCGCCGAACGTGACGCTCGTCCCGGTGAAGGTCTGCGACGCGAGCGGCTACTGCTACGTCAGCGCCGTCGTCGACGGGCTCACCTACGCGGGCGACATCAGGCTCGACGTGATCAACATGAGCTTCTTCGTCGACAACGACGCGTTCCAGGAGTCGACCGAGTTCAAGTGCAACTCCGATCCGACGCAGAAGGCGTTCCGCGAGTCGGTCGAGCGGGCGATCAAGTACGCGATCGGCCGCGGTGTCGTGCCGGTGGCGGCGCTCGGGAACTCCGACGAGGACCTGGGCGATCCCTCCGCGGCCGACGCCGACGACTGCGACGTCGTCCCGGCCGAGACGAACGGCGTGATCGCGGTCTCGTCGCTCGGCCCGACCAGCGAGAAGGCGGGCTACTCGAACTACGGCGTCCCGGCGAACGACGTCGCTGCGCCCGGCGGCAACGGCACGACCGGGCGACTGCACGACGACGATCCTCTCGACACTCCCGGGCGGCGCCTACGGCTGCATCCAGGGGACGTCGATGGCCTCGCCGCACGCGGCCGGGGTCGCGGCTCTGATCGTCAGCCAGTTCGGCAAGCTCGCCAAGAACGGCGACGTCGAGCTGGCACCGAGCACGGTCGAGTCGATCATGGAGCGCAGCACGGTCGACATCGGCCTGACCGGCTACGACACGTGCTTCGGGAACGGGCGCATCGACGCGCTTCGCGCGATCGAGCGTGATTTCTCGAAGCGGTACGACGCGTCGGCGCCGTTCTGCCCCGAGTACACGGAGTAGCCAGAGGAGGCGGGTAGGGTCTCCCGCGTGGAGCCCTACCCGCCGCTCCGGCTCTACCGGATCCCGTTCTCGACGAACGTCGAGCGCGTGGCACTCGCGCTCGCACACAAGGGAATCGAGGTCGAGTACGTCGAGATCGATCCCGACGATCGCAGCGAAGTCGTGCGTATCAGCGGCCAGGAGCTCGTGCCCGTGCTCGTCGACGGCGAGCGTGTCGTGGCCGACTCGCCGGCCGTGCTCGACTACCTCGAGCAGCGGTTTCCCGAGCAGCCCTTGTACCCGGACGATCCGGCTCGCGCCGCGGAGGTACGCATCTTCGCCGACTGGTTCAATCGGCTCTGGAAACGGTCGCCGAACCTGATCTTCGACGAGGAGCAGAAACCCGAGCCCGATCGGTCGCGGATCGCGGCTCTGGAGGCGCGGATCGCCGGCTCGTTGCCCGTGTTCGAGGATCTGCTCGCCGGGCGCGACTACCTCTTCGGCGCCGAGCTCACCGTCGCCGACGTCACCGCCTTCCCGTTCCTCAAGTACGCGGTGATCTGGGACGAGGGCGACGAGCAGCGCTTCCACGAGATCCTGCGCGACGCGATGCGGCTCGACGGCCGCTTGCCGCGGCTCGAAGCGTGGATCCACCGCATGAACGCACTTCCTCGCGCGTAGGGAAGAAGAACGGCGTCGGCGCCGTCCTGTAGGCAGCGACGAGGGAAAGGAGCTTCACATGCACCCGACGCTGATGCAGGAGATCGCCCGCTACCGCCAGGCCGACATGCTGCGCGAGGCCGAGCGGGCCCGGCTGGCCCACGAGGTCAGTCTCGATTCCGACCGGCCCCGCCGGCGGTTCCGCCTGCCGTGGTTCACCCCGGCCGGCCAGCGCCGTCCTGCGCTGGGCTAGCGGCACAAGGTGAGCATCCGCACGAGCGGATGCTCACCGCGTGGCGTTCAGAGTCGTCTAGCGAGTTGCGGACGCGGCGACGGCGCGCCGGGCGGCGTCCCCCGCAGCGGCGGCGAGCCGCTGCGCGTGCTCGACCCGCTCGTCGCCCGGCATCGAGACCAGGTTCGCGGCGATCAAGCCTGCGGCTGCACGCGCGGCCGCCTCTGCGAGCAGCGCGGCGGCACACGCATCCTCGGCGCCCCCCGGAGCGGCATGCAGGGCCGCCTCGCAGCCGAGTAGCGCGACGTCGTAGGCGCACTCGGCGATCGAGAGCGGCAGCTCGGCCGCGGTGTCGAGCGCCTTCCCGATTGCAGCATCACGTTCGCCGTGCTCGTCTGCGCCCTCGATCAGCGCGCGAGCATCGAGGTACGCCTGCTCGTTGGCCACCGCGAGCTTCTCCACTCTTGCGCGCAGGGCCTGCGCCTGCGCGGAGATGCCGCGCGCTTCCTCCCAATCGGGCGAGCGGCGCGCCGCCGAAGCGATCAGGCCGGCCGCCATCGCAGTGACGACGCCGGCTACCGCACCGGCGCCCGGCGCAGCGGAGGGGCCGGCGATGTCGTCCAGCAACGTGCCCAGCTCGCGGCCGTACATGCTCATCCGTCGAGCTCCGGCAGGCGTGACCGCAACGCATTCAGCAACGCGTCCGTTGGGTCGTAGCCGGCCGAGGCGAGCGCCGCCTCGAGGTCGCCGATGAGAAGCACGCGGAACTCCGCGTCCACACGGGCGCGCTCGACGATCTCGTCGAGCTCGAACCGGGCCATCGGCAACTCTTGCGCAGCCTGAACCCACGCGAAGGGGGCGGGCGGCAGCTCAGCTAGCAGCTCACCCAGGCGCTCCTCGTCGTGGGGGGCCATGGCGCTCACAATTCCCTAGACGTCCCGGGGCCGAGATTTCTTCCCTCGAGATGCATGCGGAGCTTACCGAGGCAGCGGGAGATCCGGCTGGCGATCGTTCCGGCCGGAAGATCGAGCGCCTCGCCGATCGTCCGGTAGCTCTCGTCGGCGGCGAAGAAGCGGTCGAGGATCTCGCGGCAGTCACCCGTGAGCGCTCGCAGGCCGTCGTGCACGTCGAGCGCCTCGTCCAGCCGCTCGAGCGCGTTGTCGACGTCTTCCTCGTCCTGGAGCTCGGCCGGGTGCTCGCGGCCGCCGGAGCGCAGCCGGTCGACGCAGGCGTTCCGGGTCAGCTGCGCGAGCCACGGTCGGATCGCCGTGTCGTCGCGCAGGGAGTCGAGCCGCTCATAGGTGCGCGCGAACACGTCCTGGAAGACGTCCTCGGCGTCGTGCTCGGACAGCCGGTAGACGCGCACGGCGATCGCGTAGACATAGCGCGAGAAGCGCTCGACCAGCTCGTTCCATGCTGCCGGTTCCCCAGTCCGGCAGCGGCTCACGAGCTGCGCGTCGGTTACCTCGATGTTCATAGCGGCAGCTCCATTCAAGCGCGATTTCGCACGAATGGGAAGAAGGCGGCCCCCTCCTCCGTCTAGGTGGCTCAGGGAAGGGTCAATGCAAGAGGGAGGAAGGGCAATGACGTTTCGGAGAAGGCAGCGGTGGCTTCGCCGTCTAGCACTCGGGTTCGCGTTCGCGACGGCCCTGTTCGCCGGCAAGGTATCGGCGGCCTGGGCCGTCGTCGACGAAGGCGGTTCAGGCACCAAGATCGTCAGCGCAGGCGGCTGGAGCGGCGCGGTGGACGCCGAGACCGGCATCCCCGCGAGCTCGGGCATCCCGCAGGGAGACGAGCAGTTCTTGAACGGTGAGGCAATCAAGGTGATCCCGTATCTGTCACACGGGACCCTGACTGAGGCGGATCGCGCGGCGGCAGCGGTGGCCTCCGCGGAAAGCATCCACGATCCATATCTGACGGATGTCTACGTCCGCCAGGGTGAGTCGCTCGGCGGCCCGGACGGCGCGCAGCCGTTGAGCTCGCCGGACCTTCGCGGCGAGGCGTTCAAGTCGCAGCCGATCGTGCAACAGGCCGTGCAGCAGCCGATGAACCACCGGCAGCTGGAGACGCTGGCGGCGAGCTATGAGACGGCGACGCGTCCGGACGACCAGGCAGTCCGGTTCTCGGCTCCGCAGAACCCGCCGGTGGTCAGCTACCTGAGTCACGGCATGGGGGCCGACGGTGAGGTCGGAGCGCGGCCCGACAACCTGGCGAATCGGTTCTCGCCCACGGATGTTCCGGTGCGGCCCGGAGTGCCGGTGGGCAGCAGCGGCTCGGATGTCGAGTGGAACCAGGTTCTCTCGGTCGGCCTCGGCGCGGTCGTGGTGGTGCTCGCACTCGGACTGGCGCTCGGGTACCTGCGCCGGCCACGGCTCGCTCTGTAAGTCGCAGGGGCAGCGACGAAAAAGAGGCTCTCCGGAGCCTCTTTTTCGTGGACCTAGGTCGTTTCCGTCTCGCGGGCGTCCAGGCGTAGCTCGAAGAGGGCGCGCAACTCCTCGCCCGTCGTCAAGACGTCCTCGTACCGGGGCCGGCGCGGCGGCAGCTTCACGATCCGCACGTCGTGCTCGCGGACGCCGTGGCAGCGCGCATACGCGGCTGCTTCGTCGAGTTGCGTCAGACCGGCGCGGCGGCTACGGAAGAACATGGGCACGGCATATCAGACACTCGCCGGTGGTGAAAGCCGCCGGAACGCAGTTTGCGGGAAACGTGCCACGAAAAACCCCGTTTGAGCGGGGTTTTTCCGACGAGCTGCGGGACTAGGATTCGAACCTAGACTACTCGGTCCAGAGCCGAGCGTCCTACCATTAGACGATCCCGCAAGGGATGGAACGCGCCAAGTTTAGCGGCTACGTTTCGAGGCGGTAGACGGAAACAAGGCGTTTTTCGGCGGCCGTATCGATGTGCGCGATCACCTCGACGTACGGCTCGAGGCCCGAGCCGCGCAGCTTCGCCTTCAGCAGCCCGTCGACCTGAAAGAGGCCCGATGAGTTGTTCATCACGATCTCGATCATCACGGGCCGCGACTCCCCGTCCTTGATCGAGACGTCGTCGATCGCCGCCGCCGAGAGCGAGTGCATCGAGACACGTCCCTTCTCGAACGGAATCCGCGAGCGGCCCTCGGCCATGTCGAGCGCGTCGGCGACGCGGAGGATGCCGGCCTCGAGCGCGAGTGGCTGCCCGTCGGCGCGGTGGCTCGTGATCGCCTGCAGCACTTCCGAGCAGATCACGGTCAAGTTCGGCTCCTCGTAGATCCCCCGCAGCAGCTCGCGCAGCTTCGGCTCGGCCAGGAAGAGCGAGAAGTCCTCGTGGCCGTGCCGGTGTACCGACATGCCGATGCAGTGGAGCAGCGAGGACAGCGCGACGATCATCTCGGCGTCGTCCTGCTCGAGCCCGAAGTCGCGCACGGCCGACGGCTCGACGCCGTGCTTCGTCAGCTGCCGCAGGATCTTGAGCGCGATGTTCGCCACGATCTGGATGTGCACCCACGAGTGGTCGTTGATCTCCATCCGCACGACCGCATTCACGTTCGCGACGTGCCACCAGCCCTTCAGCTGCTTGTCCGCGTTGACGCGCTCGAGCAGCTTGCGCAGCTTGCGGTTGCCGCGCACCGGCAGGTTGATGTGCATCTTCTCGACCGCCTCCGCCGGCGTCAGGCGCGTCTCGCGTACCGCCTCCTGCGAGACCGGCTCCTCGATCCGCTCCTCGGTCTCGCGGTCGAGGTCCATCAGACCCGCACCACGATGCTGCGGGCGAACTTGTCGTGCAGCGCCTGGTTGCGGCGGTCGCGCAGCGGCCACAGGTGATCGACGATTCCCGGGACGGTGAAGAGCGCCCAGAGCGTGGCGGTCGAGAGCCAGCGCCGGAAGGCCCGCCCGTACCCGATCGGCGCCCGGTCGTCGGCTCCCACCACCTTGATCCCGAGCGCCATCTTCCCGAACGTCTGGTTGCGGGAGCCGATCATGACGGTTTTGTAGATCGCCTCCGGCAAGACGAAGAGGGCGAGCAGCACGAACGAGTCGCCTTCGATGAGCAGGTCGTTCAGCTCCTCGACCGAGACGCCGGCGAGCAGGATGGTCGCGACGACCACAGAGCCGACGATGGCGCTGTCGAGGGCGACCGCGACGAGTCGCCGGCCCCAGCTCGCCAGCTGGCCGGTGACCGCCTCCTCTGTCGCTGTTTCCACGGCGACAGGTTAGGCGACTTCGTCCGCCCAGTCGCCGTAGAGGTTCGTGTACAGGCCGCGGCTCGCGATCAGCTCGTCGTGCGTTCCCTGCTCGACGACGCGGCCGTGCTCGAGGACGACGATCAAGTCGGCATCGCGGATCGTGGAAAGCCGGTGTGCGATCACGAACGCCGTCCGGCCGGTGAGCAGCCGGCGCAGCGCCAGCTCGATCTGCTGCTCGGTCCCGATGTCGACCGACGAGGTCGCCTCGTCGAGAATCAGGATCCGCGGATCGGCGAGCAGGGCGCGTGCGAAGGCGACGAGCTGCCGCTGACCGAGCGAGAGCCGGGTGCCGCGCTCGCCGAGATGGGTCTCGTAGCCCTGCTCGAGCTCGAGCACGAAGCGGTGGGCGCCGACGGCCTCGGCGGCTGCGACGATCTCCGCCGGCGTCGCGTCGGGCCGGCCGAAGGCGATGTTCTCAGCGACCGTGCCGCCGAAGAGGAAGCCCTCCTGCGGCACGATGCCGAGCTGGCGCCGCAGCGAGTGCTGCGTGACGTCGCGGAGGTCGTGGCCGTCGATGGTGATGCGGCCCTCGGTCGGGTCGTAGAAGCGCGCGATCAGCTTGGCAATCGTCGACTTGCCGGCTCCGGTGTGGCCGACGAGCGCGACGGTCGTTCCCGCGGCGACGTCGAGCTCGAGCCCATGCAGCACTTCCGGGAACTCCGGCCCGTAGCCGAAGCGGACGTCTGCGAAGTGAACGCGGCCCTCGATCCGCGGCAGCTCGAGCGCGCCTACCGGGTCGACGACCTGAGGCTTTTCGTCGAGGACACCGATGATCTTGTCGAGCGCCGCGATCGCGCTGAGGAAGGTGTTGTAGAGCTGCGAGAGCTGCTGGATCGGATCGAAGAAGTTCGAGAGGTAGAGCGCGAAGGCGAAGAGCGTGCCGGCCGACATGTCGCCCTCGTAGACCAGCCAGCCGCCGTAGCCGAAGACGATCGCGGTCGCCGCTGTCGCCAAAAGGTCCACGGCGGGGAAATAGATCGCGTTCAGGACCGTCGTCTCGTAGTTGGCGGCGCGGTAACGGTCGTTGACGCCGTGGAACGCGCGCTCCTGCACTGGCTCACGCGTGAACGACTGGACGACGCGCATGCCGGCGATGTCCTCGGCCAGTGTCGCCGTGACGAGTCCGAGCCGCTCGCGGACGTTGCGGTACGCGCGGTTCGAGCGGGTCCGGAACCACGCGGTCGCGAGCGCCATCAGCGGCAGCACCGTCAGCGTCGCGAGCGCCAGCTGCCAGTCGAGCAGGAAGAGGACGACGGCGGTGCCGACAAGCAGGAGCGTGTTCTGGACGAGACTCGTGACCCCGTCGGTGACGAGCTGGTCGAGCGCCTCGACGTCGTTCGTGATCCGGCTGATGATCACGCCGGCGCGGTTGCGCTCGTAGAAGCCGAGCGAGAGCCGCTCGAGATGCTTGAAGAGCGCATTGCGGAGGTCTGCCAGCATCCGCTCTCCTACCCAGCCCGTCAGATAGGTGTTCGCGCCCGAGAGCAGGAGGGCGACGAATGCGGCCACGAAGAAGACGACGACGATCAGCGTCAGCCGCTCGAGATCCATCTTGTCGATCCCGTCGTCGATCGCGAGCTTGGCGAGATAGGGCGGCGCGAGCGCGACGAGCGTGTACGCCAGCAGGGTGGCGAGCGCCAACGCCGTGCGGCCGCCGTACGGGAGCGCGAGCCGCGCGAGGAGCCCCAGCCGCCGCCGCGTTCGCCGCCACGACCAGTCGCGCACGTTGCCGCCGCGCTCCTCGCTCAGATGCCCGCCGGGCTGCCAGACTTTCATGCCGACTCTTTCAGGAGCCCCTGGATCAGGCCGTGCTCGTGGATCTCCTGGTAGACGCGGTTCGTCGCGAGCAGCTCCGTCTGGGTCCCGTGCGCGCTGATCCGGCCGTGCTCCAGGACGACGACCTCGTCGGCGAGCGCGATCGTCGAGAGCCGGTGGGCGATGATGATCGTCGTCCGGCCGCGCATCGCTTCGGCGAGCCCGGCCCGGATCCGTGCCTCTGTGGTCGCGTCGACGGAGGCGGTGGCGTCGTCGAGGATCAGGATCCGCGGGTCGATCACCAGTGCACGCGCGATCGCGAGCCGCTGCCGCTGGCCGCCCGAGAGCGTGATCCCGCGCTCGCCGATCACGGTGTCGTAGCCCTGCGGCAGCTCCTCGACGAACTCGTGCGCCTGTGCGACGCGCGCCGCCTGCTCGACGCGGGCGTCGTCCGCGTCGAGGACGCCGAAGGCGATGTTCTCCCGCACGGTCGCCGAGAAGAGGAACGGATCCTGGGAGATGACGCCGATCTCGCGCCGGAGCGAGCGCCGGGTGACGGTGCGGATGTCGACGTCGTCGACGAGCACGCGTCCTTCGGTGGCGTCGTAGAAACGCGGCACGAGTGCGGCGAGCGTCGTCTTTCCGGAGCCGGTGTGCCCGATCAGCGCGACCGTGCGGCCCGGGAGCGAGCTCGAGATCGATCTCCTCGAGAACGGGCCGGCCCTCGGCGTAGGCGAAGCCGACCCGCTCGAAGCGGATTGTCCCCGGCCCGGCCGGCAGCTCCGTGGCGCCCGGCACGTCCTCGACGCCTTCGGGCTCGTCCATCACCTCGAAGATGCGCTCGCCCGACGCGGTTGCCCGCTGCGCCTGGCCGATCCACATGCCGAGGCTGCGGAGCGGCACGATCAGCATTGCCAGCAGCAGGTTGAAGACGAAGAACTGTGAGACCGTGAGCGAGCCGTTCACGACCATCCGCCCGGCTGCGAGCAGGACCGCTCCCTGCGCGAGCAGAGGCAGGAACGAGAGCAGCGGCACGTAGATCGCGCGCTGCCGGAAGCGCGCGCACGGTCTCGTCGAAGACGCTGCCGGTGGCGCGCTCGAACTCCGCTTGGCGGCGATCCTCCTGCGCGAAGGCCTTGACGACGTGGACGCCGACGATCGACTCCTCCGCGACCGTCGCCACCTCGCCGAGGCGCTGCTGGACGTCCCGCAGGACGGGGTGCGAGACGTGGCTGTAGCGGTACGCGACCGCGACGATCACGGGTGTGATCGCGAGCGCGATCAGGGCAAGTCGCCACTCGACGACGAACAGGACCACCATCACCGAGACGACCGTGAGCACGTGCTGGAAGAAGAAGATCAGCCCGAAGCCGAGGAAGAAGCGCACCGACTGAAGGTCGATCGTGGCGCGCGACATCAGCTGCCCGGTCTGGTGCCGGTCGTAGAAGCCAAACGAGAGCCGCAGCAGATGGGCGTAGAGCCCCTCGCGCATGTCTTTCTCGATCCCGAGCGCCTGCCGGCCCGAGATGAGGCGGCGGCCGACCATGAAGGCCGCCTTGAGGACGCCGACGAAGAGAATGCCCGCGACGAGCCAGGCGAGCGTGCTCGTGCCGCGGCCCGCGTCGATCGCGTCGATCGCCTCGCCGACGAGGAGGACGATCGCGATCGCAGCGGCCTGCGACAGCACCGCCAGGATCGTCGACACGACCAGCGACGCCTTGTACGGCTGCAGGAAGCCGAGCAGGCGGATGAACGTGCGGCGGTACGGGACCGGGGTGCTCACTCTTCCGAGACTAGCCGCGCGAGCTCACGTTTCACGTGCGTCGCGGCCTTGCCGAGCCTGGCGCGGTTGGTCGGATCGTTCAGCCAGCCGCTGGCGCCCGACGGGTGCGGCAGGGGGATCACGATCGCGTTATGGCGCGTGTAGCTCTTACCGATCGCCTCCGTCAGCGGAGCGATCCCGAGCAGACGCCGGAGCGCGAGCCCGCCGACCGTGACGATCAGGTCGGGGCGGAGGAGCTCGAGCTCCCAGTCGCGCCAGAACTCGCACAGATCCTGCTCGCGCGGCGTGGGCGTGCGGTCGCCTCGGCCGGAGGCCGGCCGTCCTGGATAGCAGCGCGTGACCGACGCGCAGTAGAAGGTTTCGTAGAGCTCGTCGCCGTCGAGGCCGAGCCAGCCCCGGAGCCTCTGGCCCGCGCGGCCCCGCCACGGCAATCGCTCGGCGCCCTCGACGATTCCGGGCGCCTGCCCGAAGAGATACGCGCGCTGGCCGTGAGACGGAGCCCGCACCGGCCAGGACTCGAGCGGGTAGCCGGCCTCGGCGCAGGCACGGCAGCGGGCGTTGTCGCGCTGGAGGGAGCGGAGCGAGCGATACGAGCCTTTCCGAACGGTCACGCCCGGACTGCGACGAACCAGCGGCCCGCGAAGAGCGTCTCGCCGCCGCCGAGCTCGGCTGCCAGCTCCTCCGGTTCGAAGTACCGCTTGAAGACCTCCCAGCTCGAGCCGTCGTTGAGGATCCGCTCCTGGACTCCGGCGCGCTCGCGGTCCGGCCGGACGGCAGCGTCGACGACGACCAGCTCGGGCGCGACCCGGCGCGCCTCGGACAGAAACCGGACGCGCTCGGCTTCCTCGAGGTGACCGTAGAAGTGTCCGGCGAAGACGCGCTCGAACGCGCCGTCGACGAACGGGAGCCGCAGCGCGTCGGACTGGACGAAGCCTGCGTGTGGGACGCGGGCGCTCGCGACCTCGAGCATGGCGGCGCTCTGGTCGAGCCCGGTTATCGAGCCTGGCAGATGCTGCGTCAGGAAGCCGGTGCCGCACGCGACGTCGAGCGTCCGGGCGGGCGGAAGCGCCGCCAGCGTGCGTTCGAGCGCCTGCAATTCGTCGTCCCACTGCGGTCGGTCGAGCCCGTCGAAACGGCCGAGGCCGAGGTACCACTCGTCGTACTCCGGCGCCCGCGCCTCGTAGTACGCCTTCACCCTCCTAGAGTAGAGCGCAGCCCATGCTGGAAGCCGTGCCGAACTTCTCCGAAGGCCGCGACGAGGCCGTGCTCGAGGCGCTCCGGGACGCGCTCTCGCAGCCGGCCCGTCTCCTCGACGTTCACGTCGACGCCGACCATCACCGGTCCGTCTTCACGCTCGTCGGCGAGAGCGACGAGCTCGTCGAGACGCTGCTCGCCGGAATCGCAGCCGCGCGCGAGCTGATCGACCTCCGCCGCCACGAGGGGGCACACCCGCGGACCGGCGCCGCCGACGTCGTCCCGATCGTCCCGATCAAGCGCGAGGACATGGATCGCGCCCGCGAAACCGCGCTCGTGCTCGCAGGCCGGATCGGCGAGGAGCTCGAGCTGCCCGTTTTCCTCTACGGTGAGCTCGCGCCCGGTCGCGGCCCAGCGTTCTTCCGCCGCGGCGGGCCGGACGAGCTGCAGCGGCGGATCGACGCCGGCGAGCTCGCCCCCGACTTCGGGCCGGCGAGACTCGACGAGCGGGCGGGCGGTGTCATCGTCGGCGCACGCCGGCCCCTGATCGCGTTCAACGTCAACCTGCGTGCCACACTCGAAGCCGCCCGCGAGGTCGCGGCATTGGTTCGCGAGACCGGCGGCGGCTTCCCGGGGGTCCGCGCGCTCGGGCTCGACCTGCCGCGCGCGGGCGTCGTCCAGGTCTCGATGAACGTGGAGGACTGGGAGGCGGCCGCGTTGCACGAGATCGTCGCGCGGATCGAAGTAGAAGCGGCCGAGCGCGGTGCGGAGGTGGTCGGCTCCGAACTGGTCGGCCTCATGCCCGCCGGCGCAGCCGCTGCCGCCGCGGGAGCGATGCTGCGGATCGACGGCTTCGACGAGTCGCACGTGCTCGAGTTGCGCCTCCTTCCGTAACTGTGTTTGGGTTCCCCCGAGAACGCGGTACGGGAACGTGACAACGACGAAGGGGGTCCCGATGCGCAAGTTCTTTCCGATCGCCGTGGCTGCCGCCATTGCCGCCTGGTTCGCCACCACTCCTCACGGCCGAGTCCTGTTTGGGCGGCTCCGCGGGAAGGTGACGGGCGTGCTGCCGAAGAGCTACGACGACGCGACCCTGAAGGACAAGGTCGAGTCGGAGCTCTTCCGCGACGAGCACGAGATCAAGGGGTCGATCAACATCAACGCGCAGGAAGGCGTCGTGCAGCTTCGTGGTGAGCTGCCCTCGCAGGATCTGATCGACGCACTTGTCGCGCGGACCAAGCAAGATCGACGGCGTGCGCGACGTCGAGAGCCTGCTCCACACGCCGGCAACCGAAGCACCCATGCACCAGTAGCCCGGCACTACACTCGCTGCCGTGATTGCGAGTCCGGCCCTGAGCGGGAACGACCTCCGGCTCGAGGACGTCTGGGAGGTCGCGGTGCATCGCGCTCCGGCCGGGCTCGCCGACGAGGCACGGTTGCAGATGGCTGCGGCGAGGGCGCTCGTCGAGCACGCCGCCGAGCACACCTACGGCGTCAACACCGGCTTCGGCCGGTTCGTCTCGGAGTCGATTCCCGCCGACAAGGTCGAGGAGCTGCAGCTGCGGCTGCTCCGCAGCCATGCCTGCGGGGTGGGCGAGCCGTACCCGGACGACGTCGTGCGGGCCGCGATGCTGCTGCGTGCGAATGCGCTGGCTAAGGGGTACTCCGGCGCGCGGGTGGAGACGGTCGAGCTCCTGATCGAGTGCCTCAACCGTGGGGTGCTGCCGCGCGTCCCCGCGCGGGGCTCGGTCGGAGCGAGCGGCGACCTCGCGCCGCTCGCCCACCTCGCGTTGCCGCTCGTCGGCGAGGGACAGGCGTGGTTCGAGGGAACGCTGCACTCCGGCGCCGACGCACTCGCAGCCGCTGGGCTCGAGCCGATCCGGCTCGCGGCGAAGGAGGGGCTCTCGCTGATCAACGGGACGCAGTTCATGGCCGCGATGGCGGCGTTGCTGCTCGTGCGCGCGCGCCGGCTCGCGCGTGTCGCCGACCTCGCCTGCGCGCTCTCGCTGGAGGCGCTGCAGGGCTCGCGCACGAGCTTCCACCCCGCCATCCACCGGGCGCGGCCGCTCCGCGGTCAGCTCGACTCGGCGGCCAACATCCATCGCCTGCTCGACGGGTCGGCGATCATCGAGTCGCACCGCTGGTGCGACAAGGTGCAGGACGCGTACTCGCTCCGGTGCGCGCCCCAGGTGCATGGCGCGAGCCGCGATCTGCTCGACCACATCGAGGTCACGGTCTCGGTCGAGCTGAACGCGGCGACCGACAATCCGCTCGTCCTCGTCGACGAGGGGCTCGTCGTCTCGAACGGAAATTTCCACGGCCAGCCGCTCGCGTTCGGGCTCGACACGCTCGCCATGGCGGTCTCCGAGCTGGCAAGCATCTCCGAGCGGCGGGTGGAGCGGCTCGTCAATCCATCGCTCTCGGAGGGCCTGCCGCCGTTCCTGACGGTGGAAGGCGGGCTGAACTCCGGCTTCATGATCCCGCAATACGTCGCCGCATCGCTCGTCTCCGAGAACAAGTCCCTGTGCCATCCAGCGAGCGTCGACTCGATCCCGACGAGCGCGGGCCAGGAGGATCACGTGTCGATGGGAAACGCGTCCGGGCTGAAGGCGTTGCAGGTGGTCGCGAACGCCGAGCGGGCGCTGGCGATCGAGCTCCTGGCAGGCGCGCAGGCGATCGAGTTCCTGGCACCGCTCGAGCCGGGGCCGGGCGTGCGGGCGACACACGACGCAGTCCGCGAGCTCTCCGAGCGCCTCCGCGACGACCGCTCGCTCGCGCACGACATCGAGCGCGTCGCCGACGCGATCCGCGATGGCTCGGTCATCGCTGCTGCGGAAGCAGAGGTCGGGGAGTTGCAATGAGCGTCACATCGCTTGACGCCGCCGTCGAGACGCTCGTCGGCGATCTTTCGCGAATTCGCGCCCCGCGCGGGACCGCGCTGAACGCGTGCTCGTGGCAGACGGAGGCGCCGCTGCGCATGCTGCTCAACAACCTCGACCCGGAGGTGGCGGAGCGGCCGGAGGAGCTCGTCGTCTACGGCGGCTCGGGCCGGGCGGCGCGGTCGCACCAAGCGCTGAAGGCGATCGTGCGCACGCTGCTGCGGCTGCGCGACGATGAGACGCTGCTCGTCCAGAGCGGCAAGCCGGTCGGCGTCTTCCGCACCCACGAGGCCGCGCCGCGCGTGCTGATCGCGAACTCGCTGCTCGTCCCGCGCTGGGCGAACTGGGACGAGTTCCGGCGGCTCGAGGCGGAGGGGCTGACGATGTTCGGCCAGATGACGGCCGGCAGCTGGATCTACATCGGCACGCAGGGCATCCTCCAGGGCACCTTCCAGACCTTTGCGGCCGCGGGCGAGAAACACTTCGGCTCGGCTGACCTGGCCGGCCGGACGATCCTGACGGCCGGGCTCGGCGGCATGGGTGGTGCACAGCCGCTCGCGGCGACGATGGCGGGCGCCGCGATCCTCTGCATCGAGGTCGACCCTGCTCGGATCGCCCGCCGGCTCGAGACGCGCTATCTCGACGAGGTGGCGGACTCGCTCGAGGACGGGATCGCGCGCGTGCGGGCGGCGGCGGCCGAGGGGCGTGCGCTCTCGGTGGCGGTCGAGGGGAACGCGGCCGAAATCGTGCCGGAACTGGCACGAAAGAGTGAATCTTTCGACTTCGTCACCGACCAGACGGCGGCGCACGATCCGCTGACGGGCTACGTGCCGGCGGGGCTGTCGGTCGAGGAAGCCGCTTCGTTACGCGGTTCCGACCCCGACGAGTACCTGCGGCGGGCGCGCGAGTCGATCGCGAAGCATGTCGGGGGCCTGCTCGAGTACGTCCGCGCGGGCAGCTATGTCTTCGACTATGGAAACAACTTGCGCGGGGAGGCCTATGAGGCAGGCGTAGAGAAGGCCTTCTCATACCCGGGCTTTGTCCCGGCCTATATCCGGCCGCTCTTCTGCCGCGGCATCGGGCCCTTCCGGTGGGCGGTTCTCTCGGGCGACCCGGCCGACATCGCAGCGATCGACGGCGAGCTGCGGCGGCTGTTCCCCGGCGACGCGCTGCTCCAGCGCTGGCTTGAGCTCGCTCCAGAGCGCATCGCCTTTCAGGGACTGCCGGCCCGAATCTGCTGGCTCGGCTACGGCGACCGTGCCAAGGCGGGTCTCGCGATCAACGAGCTCGTCCACTCCGGAGCGGTGTCAGCGCCGGTCGTGATCGGCCGCGATCACCTCGACTCGGGCTCGGTCGCGTCCCCGTACCGCGAGACCGAAGCGATGCGCGACGGCTCCGACGCGATCGCGGACTGGCCGATCCTGAACGCGCTCCTGAACACGGCGGCGGGCGCGACATGGGTCAGCGTCCACCACGGCGGCGGTGTCGGCATCGGCAACTCGATCCACGCCGGCATGGTCGTTCTCGCGGACGGCAGCGCCGACGCGACGGAACGGCTAGAGCGCGTGCTCGCGGCCGATCCCGGCACGGGCGTCATGCGTCACGCCGACGCCGGCTACGACGAAGCGCTCGGCGCCGCGCTCGAGCACGGTCTCGACTTGCCCAGCGTCTGACGTGCCGAAGCTGCTGATCCGCGACCTGGCGCAGGTGGTGAGCCCGGCGGGCCGCGACGCACCGCTGCGCGGCAGCGCGCTCGGGAGCGTCGACACGATCGACCGCGCCTACGTCCTCTGTGGCGACGAGACGATCGAGGCCGTCGGATCGATGAGCGGGCTCTCGGGAATCGAGGGCGACGTCGTCGAGCTCGACGGGAGCGAGCTGTGCGCGATTCCGGGGCTCGTCGACTGCCATACACATCCGGCGTTCGGCGGCGACCGCGTGGACGAGTTCTCGCTTCGTGCCGGTGGCGCCGGCTACGAGGAGCTGCACGCGGCGGGCGGCGGCATCCTCTCGACGGTGCGCGCGACCCGGGCGGCCGGTCAGGAGGGGTTGGCAGCGGCGGTCGCGCGACACCGCGACTGGATGCTGCGCGCCGGGACGACGACGTTCGAAGGAAAGTCGGGCTACGGTCTCGACTACGAAACCGAGCTCGCATCGTTGCGCGCGATCACCGCGGCCGGGGGCATCCCGACGTGGCTCGGGGCGCACGCGGTGCCGCCGGAGTTCGAGGACCCAGATGCCTATCTCGACTTCCTCCTTGCCGAGGTGCTGCCGGACGCGGCGCAGCTCGCCGAGGCGGCCGACGTCTTTCTCGAGCGCGGCGCATTCGACGCCCGGCAGGCTCGCCGCTATCTCGAGGCGTGTCGCGCACATGGGCTCGCGCTTCGGCTTCACGGCGACCAGTTCACCGAAGCCGGTGCGATCCCGCTCGCGATCGAGCTCGGCGCGCGCTCGGTCGACCACCTCGAGGCGACAGGACCGGACGGGGTCGCCCAACTCGCCGCGAGCAACGTCACCGGCGTGCTCCTGCCCGCGAGCGCACTCGTTCTCGGCCGGCCGATGCCACCCGGCCGGGCGCTCGTCGACGCGGGGGCAGCGATCGCGCTCGCGACCGACTTCAATCCCGGCAGCGCGTTCTGCGAGAGCCTGCCGCTCGTCGTCGCGCTCGCTGCGACCCAGCTGAAGCTCAGCCCCGCGGAGGCGCTGGCCGCCTGCACCGTCAACGCCGCGCACGTGCTCGGGCGCGGCGACCGGGTCGGCCGCATCGCGCCCGGCTACGCCGCCGACCTGACGCTGCTCGACGCGCCGGACTGGCGCTACCTCGCCTACCACCTCGCCGGCGACGTCGTCGCGACGGTCGTCAAGGGCGGTGCCGTGGCCTGGAGCCGGGCGGCATACTGAACGCATGCCTTCGAAGAAGCAGCAGCGACGCCGTCAGAAGCTGAAGCGGCACGAGTACGAGGAGGTCTACGTCGACGACACCGGCCGCGAGCTCGAGCCGGAGGAGGCCGAGGAGCTCGTCGGCACCGTGGTGACGCAGAAGACCGCCCGAGACGGAGAAGCCGCAACGAGGCCAACGACAGCAGCGCACGGGTCGTGTCGTCGAGCCGCCGTCGTGGCGGAAGACCGGCCGCCGCGGCCTGCTCTTCTTTCCGCTGATGCTGGTGACGGTGATCCTGCTGGGCGAGAACCTGTCGCTGGCGCAACAGATCACTCAGACCGCGGTGCTGATGGGGTTCTTCCTGCCGTTCAGCTACTTCATGGACACGATGATGTGGCGCGCCTACCAGCGCCGCACCGCCCGTACGGACGAGAAAAAGCCCTAGCTCTCGGCCTTGCCTTCAAATTAGACAGCAGAGCCGCGGTAATGGCCCTCGCCGGGCCACGGCGCGAGCAGCAGCAGGATCCGCGCGCCCTCGTCGCTCGCGAGCGAATGGCGCTCGTCCGGATCGAAGCGGAACAACATCCCCGGCGCCGCCTCCACGGTGTCGCCGCCGGCAGCGACGCTGGCGCTGCCCTCGAGCACGGTGATCCAGGCGTTCTCCTTCACCTGGTGGTCGCCGAGCTTCTGCCCCGGCGTCAGCACGATCACGACCGCGCGTGCCTCGTTGCCGGAGTGGATCACCACCGGATCCCGCGTGCCGGAGGGCGCCTGGATCTCCATCAGGTTCCAGCTCTGCACAGGCGCAAGGATAAACTCATCCGCCTCATGGGGCTCGCCGTCGACCAGCTTTCGCTCGGCCCGATCGGGACGAACTGCTACCTCGTTCGGGCCGACCGGGGAGCCGCCGAAGCGGTTGTGATCGACCCCGGCGACGACGCCGTCGAGATCCGGCTTGCGCTCGCCCGCTCGGGCGCCGCGTGCAGCGCGATTCTGCTCACCCACAGCCACTACGACCACTTCGGCGCGCTCGCCGAGCTGGCGGAGGGAACCGGAGCTCCGGTCTGGCTGCCCGACGGGGAGCTCGACGTCTTCCGCCGGCCGGACCTCTTCTTCCCCGGCGTCGTCGATGCGCGCCTACTCGGGTGAGGCGACGCTGCTTGCCGGCGGTGAGACGGTCGACGTCGCCGGGATCTCGTTCCAGACCCGTCACGTCCCTGGGCACTCGCCCGGCCACCTCGCCTACTACGCGGACGGTTGCCTCTTCTCCGGCGACGTGCTCTTCTCGGGCTCGGTCGGCCGCACCGACCTGCCCTTCGGTGACTGGGACACGCTGCTCGACTCGATCCGGTCGCTGACCGACGCGTACCCGCCGGAGACGATCGTCTACTCGGGTCACGGCCCTGCGACGACGCTCGGCGACGAGCTCGCGCGTAACCCGTTCCTCGCCGAGCTGCGCACGCCGTGAAGATCGAACGGCCTAGCGCGGTACCCACGACATCCTCCCGTCCGAGCAGCCGCTGTGGCGAAGTGTCACGGGCGAGATGGAGCGGCTCGCGGCGCTCTACGGCTACAGACCGATCCAGACGCCTGTCTTCGAGGACACCGAACTCTTCCTGCGCACGTCCGGTCAGGGCTCGGACGTCGTCCAGAAGGAGATGTACACGTTCGCCGACCGTTCCGACCGCTCGCTGACGCTGCGGCCCGAGGGAACTGCACCGATCTGCCGCGCCTACGTCGAGCACGGCCTCCACCGCGAGCCGCAGCCGCAGAAGCTCTACACGATCGGCTCGATGTACCGCTACGGCGCGCCGGGGCGGGGTCGCTACCGCGAGCACTGGCAGCTCTCCCTCGAGGCGATCGGCGCGGACGATCCCGCGGTCGACGCCGAGATCGTCCAGCTCTACGACACGCTGCTCCGCCGGCTCGGAATCGCGAGCTACCGGCTGGAGCTGAACTCGATCGGCTGCCGCGAGTGCCGGCCCGCGTACCTGGAGAAGCTGCGCGCGTGGCTCGCCGAGCACGACGGCGAGCTCGATGCGGACGCACGCGAGAAGGCGGCGACGAGTCCCCTCCGCGTCTTCGACGTCAAGAACGTACGAACGCAGGCACTGCTTGCCGACGCGCCGAAGATCGGCGAGTCGCTCTGCGACGCCTGCAGAACGCACTTCGCCGCGGTGCGCGCCGACCTCGACGCGACCGGCGTCCGCTACGAGCTCGTACCGACGTTGGTGCGCGGGCTCGACTACTACTCACGTACGACCTGGGAGTTCGTCGGGCCGCTGGACAACGAGAATGCCACGCTCTCGGGCGGCGGCCGCTACGACTACCTCGTCGAGGAGATCGGCGGCCCGCCGACGCCGGGAGTCGGCTTCGGCGCCGGGATCGAGCGGCTGCTGATCGCGATGGAGGAGGAGGGTGTCGCGGACGCGGCGACACCCGCGATCGACATCTTCATCGCCGTCGAGCCGGACGCGCCCAGCGACCTTGTGGCCCCGCTCCTCAAGAGTCTTCGCGACAGCAGCGTCGCCGCCGACACCGACTATGCCGGCCGCTCGCTCAAGGGCCAGCTCACGCAGGCCGGGACGCTCCGGAGCCGGGACGACCGTGATCCTCCGCGCAGCAGACGCGCTGATCCGCAGGGCAGGCGCCCAGGACGAACCGGTCAGCCATGCGGACGTTCTCGGCACACTGTTGCGATGATCTGGCGCACGCACATGTGCGGCGAGCCCGCGAAGGAGCTCGTCGGCGAGCAGCTGACCCTGTCCGGCTGGGCCGCGCGCCGCCGCGACCACGGCGGCCTGATCTTCGTCGACCTGCGCGACCGCACCGGGATCACGCAGCTCGTGATCAACCCAGAGCTCGCACCCGAGGCGGCCGAGCTCGCGCACCAGATCCGGAACGAGTTCGTCCTCCGCGCCGAAGGGACGCTCGTCGCCCGCAGCGCCGAGACCGTCAACCCGAACATGCCGACGGGCGAGGTCGAGCTGCAGGTCGACACGCTCGAGATCGTCAGCCGCTCGACGCCGCTCCCGTTCCAGCTCGACGAGGAGAACGTCGACGAGACGCTGCGCCTCCGTCACCGCTGGCTCGACCTGCGCCGCGACAAGCTGCAGCGCAACATCACCCTGCGCGCGCAGATGGTCGGGATCATCCGGCGTGAGATGGAGGCCGCCGGCTTCCTCGACATCCAGACACCGATCCTCTTCAAGCCGACGCCGGAGGGCGCCCGTGACTTCGTCGTCCCGGCGCGCCTGCAGCAGGGCCGCTTCTACGCGCTGCCGCAGAGCCCGCAGATCCTGAAGCAGCTGACGATGGTCGCCGGCTTCGACCGCTACTACCAGATCGCGATCTGCTTCCGGGACGAGGATCTCCGCGCCGACCGCGTCCAGGAGATCACCCAGCTCGACGTCGAGATGAGCTTCCCCGACCAGGAGTTTCTCTACGCAACGATGGAGCAGATGTACGCGCGGATCTGGCGCGAGTGCCTCGGGATCGAGATCGAGACGCCGTTCCCGCGCATGACCTTCGCCGAGGCCGACCGGCGCTTCGGCACCGACAAGCCGGACACGCGCTTCGAGCTTGAAGATCGAGGACGCGACGGAAGTCACCCGAGAGCTCGGAATTCGGCGTCTTCAAGAGCGCCGACGCAGTTCGCTTTCTCCGTATCCCACAGGCGCTACTCGCGTGGCGACCTGGCGAAGCTCGAGGAGCTCGCGAAGGAGTGGGGGGCGAAGGGACTCGCGTATCTCGTCTTCGACGAGGAGGGGGAGGTGCGCTCGCCGATCGCGAAGTTCCTCTCCGAGGCTGAGCTGTCGCACTTCCGCAGCGACCCGGGCTCGACCGTCCTCTTCGCTGCCGACACCTGGCCGGCGACCTCGCGCGTGCTCGGCGCGCTGCGCAGCCACCTCGGCCGCGAGCTCGGCCTGATCGACGAGGACGCTTTCACCTTCCTGTGGGTCTACGACTTTCCGATGTTCGAGCGCGACGAGGACGAGGGCCGCTGGACGGCGGTGCACCATCCGTTCACGCGGCCGACGAAGGAGTGGGAGCCCCGGTTCGGCGAGGATCCAGAGCACGCGCTGGCGCACACGTACGACCTGATCGTCAACGGCAACGAGCTCGGCGGCGGCAGCTTCAGGATCCACGAGCCCGAGGTCCAGGCGCAGGTCTTCGAGCTTCTGGGCCTGTCCGAGAAGGAGCAGCGGTCGAAGTTCGGCTTCCTGCTCGACGCGCTCGCGATGGGCGCGCCGCCGATGGGCGGGATCGCGCTCGGGATCGACCGGATGACGATGGTGCTTGCCGGCGAGCCGAACCTGCGCGACGTGATCGCCTTCCCGAAGAACCAGGCCGGGGTCGATCCGATGAGCGGCGCGCCCTCCGAGGTGACGCAGGAGCAGCTGGACGAGCTCGGAATAAGGCTGCTCGAGCCTCCGACCTAAGATTTCCGCCCGGAACAGCCGATGAACAGGGCATACTTCCGGGCGAGCAGCGCCACGAAGGCGTGCGTTCCGACCCCGGACGACAGAAAGTGTGTGTGCAGATGTCCTCAGGTGACTCAGAGCGTTCGGCGGCAGGGCTGACCGCGCTGCCCACCGTCGAGCAGCTCCAGCGCTCCGGCGAGGGGTACGACGAGCAGGGCGTTCGCGACGCATTCGACGCGTTCCGCCGCCACACGGCGCAGCTGCAGGCGCAGCTTCGCGTCCTGCAGGCTGCGCGGAAGACCTCGAACGTCGAGCCGACCGGGCACGCCGTGCGCATGGACGCGCTGCATCTGATCCGCGCTGCCGCAGAGTTCGCCGACGTGCTCGAACGCGACGCGCAGACCGCATCCGCGACGCAGCTGCAGCGCACCGAGGAAGAGGTGCGCGCGAAGCAGCGCGAGCTGCAGGCGCGCGAGGCCGAGATCGAGCGCTACCGCACCGAGTCGGAGCGGCAGCGTGCCGAGATCGTGACGGCGGCAAAGGGCGAGGCCCGCGACCTGCTCGCGAAGGCGAACGCCGAGGCGACCACCGAGTTGCGCGAGGCCGAGACGCGCGGCAACCGGCTGCTCGAGCAGTCGCGGCATCAGGCGACCGAGCTGACGAATGCCGCCCGTGCCGAGGTCGAGCAGACGCTCGAGTGGGCGCGGGCCCAAGCGACGGCGGTCATGGGTCGCGCGCAGAAGGGCGCCGAGCAGCTGCTCGCTGCCGCGGGGCTCGGTGAACCGGCGATCACGCAGGTCGTGCAGTCGATCGTCGAGGCCAACGACAGCGAGATCGCCCGCTCCACGGCGCAAGCTCCGCCACGCCCAGCTGCAGCCACGCAGGCCGGGCCGGTCAGCGAGCCATCTGCCCCGGAGCAGGCCGCCGAGCCGGCCGCAGCGGAGAGCTCGATGCCGGAGCCGCCGACCTGGGAGCCACCCGTCTCTGCGCCGCCCGCTCCGCCACTCTCGCCGGAGGCGGCTGACGCGGCGGAGGACGACGAGCCCGAGCCCGAGCGGTAGTCACGCGCATGCTCGGTCGACCCTGGCCGCGCTTCGCGCTCCTCGCTTGCATCCTGCTCGCGGCCGCGCTCATCGCCGGCCTCCTCGAGCTGACCACCCCGGCGATCATCGCGGTGATGGCCGTCGTCTACGCGGCGACGGTCGCGGTCGAGTGGTGGGCCTGGCGTCGCGGACGCACTGAGCCGGCGGTCACTGCCGCTCCGATCCTGGAGCCCGCTCCGGCTGCATCGAGCGAGCAGCAGGCCGACGTCGCCGAGCCGGAGCCCGAGCCTGAGCCGGAACTCGAGCCGGAGCCCGAACCTGAGCCGGAACTCGAGCCGGAACCCGAACCTGAGCCGGAGCCAGAGCCGGAACCGGAGCCGGAGCCAGAGCCAGAGCCGGAACCTGAGCCGGAGCCAGAGCCAGAGCCAGAACCTGAGCCAGAGCCAGAGCCAGAGCCGGAACCTGAGCCCGAGCCGCTCCCGACCGCCGAGCCGCAGCCGGCAGAACCGCAGCCGGTGGTCGACCAGGAGCCGGAGCCTGAGCCGGAACTCGAGCCAGAGCCGGAACCGGAACCGCCTCAGCTCGTCGCCGTCGCGACGCCGGTCGAGCCCGAACCCGAGCCGGAACCGGAACCGGAACCGGAACCTGAGCCCGCTCCCCCGCCGGTGGCGACGCTGCCGCTGCCCACACAGCCGCGCGAGTGGAACCTCTGGGAGATCGAGCGACTCGTCCGCACGCAGCCGGGCGAGGATCCGCGCGGCGAGGAGTGGGGCTACCTCCTCGTCCACCTCCGCGAGTTCGCGTCTCCCGACGGCGTCCTCCCGGTCGAGTTCGACGGGCTCGTGCGCGAGTCGTTCGGCGAGCTCGTGAATGCCCGATGAACCTCGGCATCGTCGAGCGGACGGTCGCGCTGGCCGCCGTGGCCTTGGTGGCCGGGGTGGGCGCGCTGGCACTCACCGGCGAGGGTGACGGGGGCGACGGCGACGCGACCGGAGTGCAGCCGGTGCCGGTGGCGGAGATCGGCTCGTACACTGCCCTCGCCGGGTCACGCGGCGCCGCGCGCGACGCCGAGCGCACCACCTGCCGCCGCATCCTCACCACCCGCTCCCTCGGCGTCAGCCATCCGGTGCTGCCGTGCGGGGCGAAGATCTTCATCGCCTACGGCGGCAGCGAGGTCCTGACAGAGGTGATCGACACCAAACTGAAGCGCTCGGGCCGCCAGTTCGAGCTCACCGAGGCACTGGCGCAGCGGCTGGGGATCGAGGGCACGCAGCAGATCACGTGGCGTTTTGCGAGCGCGGGGTAGACTGCTCCTGCTCGACCCTGTACGTGGCCTTGCGCGTAAACGTGAACCAACGCTCACGTGAAGGGAGCCTGGGTCCGGTCTAGACCTCACCCGTCGATGTCCGGCACGGCACCCACCTGCTAAGGCAGGTTCGCATCGGCGTAAGGAAACACGGCAGGGTGGAGCACTTTTTCCGTCGCATGACCGGAATCCGCTCGCGCGGATTCCGGTCGCGCAAACCCCTGAAGGGTCGCCCGCCGGCCGAACCGCCCGCATTTCGTCGGCTAGGCTGGTCCGATGATCGAGATCCTCGGAGACTCTGCGCGCGGTGACGAGCTCGCGTTCGTCCGGCTCACGGTCGACGGCGACCGGATCGTCGACGCCGACGCGTCCGGGCTGGCGCGGCCCCTCGCCGGCCTGACGCTGCTCGAGGCTGCGGCGGTGCCGGGCGCGACGCTCGCCGCGGATGCGCTCGCAAACGCACTCGCGCAGGTGTTCACGGCCCCGTCCGACCCTGCACGGATCGCGGTGGCGATGAGCGGCGGCGTCGACAGCGCGGTCGCACTCCTGCGCGCCGGCCCAGCCGCGATCGGCGTGACGCTGCGCCTCTGGCTCGACCCCGAAGGCCCAGACTCCGAGCGCGCCTGCTGCTCGCCCGCAGCGGTGATCGCGGCGCGCCAGACCTGTCACGAGCTCGGCCTGCCGCACGTGACCCTCGACCTCCGCGACGAGTTCAGGCGTGCAGTCGTCGACCCGTTCGTCGCCTCGTACGCGCGCGGCGAGACGCCGAACCCGTGCGGCCGTTGCAACGGCAGCTTCCGGTTCGACGAGCTGCTTGCGTTCGCCGAGCGCGCAGGCGCGGCGAAGCTCTGGACTGGCCATTACGCACGGATCGTCGAGCGGGAGGGTCGCCGCCTGCTTGCCCGCGCCGCCGACCCCGAGAAGGATCAGTCCTACATGCTCGCCGCGCTCGATCCGGCCCACCTCGAGCGGATCGAGTTCCCGCTCGGCGGGCTGACGAAGGCTGAGACGCGTGCCGAGGCAGGCGCCGCAGGGCTCGCGGTCGCCGAGCGGCGGGAGAGCCAGGAGGCGTGCTTCCTCGCGGGCGACGACTACCGCGCCTTCCTGGAGCGCCGCGGGCTCGCGCCGGCGGCCGGGACGATCGTCGACGAGGACGGTGTCGAGCTCGGACGCCACGAGGGGTTCTGGCGCTACACACCCGGCCAGCGACGCGGGATCGGCATCTCCGCCGCCGAGCCGCTCTACGCACTGCGGAGCGACGCCGCGACCAACACCCTCGTCGTCGGCCCGCGCGGCTCGCTTGCGTGCACCGAAGTGGAAGCGACCGGGCTGATGCACGTTCCGGTCGAGCATGTCGAGGCAAAGCTTCGCTACCGCTCGGCGCCGGTGCACGCGCGCGTGCTGCCGGGGTCGGACGGATTCAGGCTCGAATTGGAACAGCCGGCGTACGGTGTCGCCCCCGGCCAGCTCGCCGTTCTGTACGACGGGGGCGCCGTGGTGGGGTACGGCGTGGTGTCGGCGGCGAATCGGCACTAGGATTCTCCGCGTGCAGCTCCTTGCCACCAGCGCTGGCGACTACGCGTACTACGCACTCGCCGTCTTCCTGGTCGTCGTCGGAGCCGCTCTCGCGTACGTGTTCGTGCGCCTGGGCGGAACCTTCGCGCGCCTTTCCTCGTTCATTCAGGGAACGGAACGCGAATTGCTTCCCGTAATCCACAAGGTCGGCGAGAGCGTCGACAAGGTGAACGGGCAGCTGGACAAGGTGGATCAGGTGACCGACAGCGCAGTGGACATGGCGGACAGCGCGGATACGGCGGTGCGTGCGGTGAGCATGGCGATCACGCGCCCGGTGCAGAAGGTGTCGGGCTTCGCGGCCGGCATCGCGCACGGCGTGTCGACGCTGAAGGCTCGCCGCGACGTCGGCGAAGCGGTCCGCGTTGGCAAGGAGGCGGCCGCCCGGCGAGAGCGCGACCTCGAAGAGGAGCTTCGCGCGGCCGGCGGCGACACGAAGTAGTGGACGAGTTCACGCTCAGCATTCCCCGCGAGCGGTCATTCGGGACCGTGGCCGAGCTGGTCCTCGGCGGGATCGCGGCGCGGCACGACGTCACGCTCGACGTCGTCGACGACGTCCAGCTCGCGCTCGATGCGCTGCTCGACCACGGCGTCGCGGACGAGAGCAACGTCAGCATCCAGCTTCGCGTCGAGGACGGCTCGATCGACATCGAGCTAGGCCCGCTCCCGGCTGAGACGGCCGCCGACCTCGAGCAGGAAACCGACGCCGGCATCGGCCTGAAGCGGCTCCTGGGAACCGTTGTCGACAGCGTTGAGGTGAGCGAGCGCGACGGCGGCTCGTGGGTGGAGCTGCGCAAGGCCTTTGCGCCCGCGGTGGCGGGATCGTGACGCGCGCGTCCGACAAGGCGCTGCTGCGCCGCTACCACGAGCATGGCGACCTGGCCGCGCGCGAGCAGCTGATCGAGCAGTACCTCTCTCTCGTTCGTTCGCTCGCCCGACGGTACGCCTACCGCGGCGAGCAGCTCGACGATCTCGTCCAGATCGGCTGCATCGGCCTGATCAAGGCGATCGACCGCTTCGACATCGACCGCGGCGTCGAGCTGACGACCTACGCGACCCCGAACATCATCGGCGAGATCAAGCGCCACTTCCGCGACAAGGGCTGGGCCGTGCGCGTCCCGCGCGGGCTCCAGGAGCTGAACGTGCAGCTCTCGAAGATCGTCGAGGACCAGACCGTGCAGCTCGGCCGGTCGCCGACGATCCCCGAGCTTGCCAAGGCCGCCGGCGTCGAGGAGGAGCTCGTGCTGGAGGCGCTCGAGTCGGGCCGCGCCTATACCTCGCTCTCGCTCTCGACCGGCGGTTCGGACGAGGACGGCGAGCTCGATCCGCTCGAGTCGCTCGGCACCGAGGAGCACCAGTACTCGGTCTCCGAGGACCGGGCCGTGCTCGCGCCGGGCTTCCGCGTCCTCGACGAGCGCGAGCGGCGGATCCTCCACCTTCGCTTCTTCGACGGGCTGACGCAGAGCCAGATCGCCCAGCAGGTCGGCATCTCGCAGATGCACGTCTCGCGCCTGATCCGCCGCGCGCTCGAGAAGATCCGCGACGAGATCGCGAGCGACGAGCAGCTCGAGGCTGCTTCGGCGCCCAAGCGCCAGGCCTCCTAGCCGCTCCCTACAATCCCAGGGTGCAAACGTCGGCCGAGCTGCGGGAAGGCTTCCTCTCCTTCATGGAGGAGAAGGGACACAAGCGGCTGCCGTCGTGGCCGCTCGTCCCTCGCGCGGACGACAACTCGACCCTGCTGACGGCGGCGGGGATGCAGCCGCAGATGCCGTTTTTCCTCGGCCGCGAGGAGCCGCCGGCGCTCCTGACGACGACGTCGCAGAAGTGCTTCCGCACGGTCGACATCGACGAGGTCGGCAACGACGATCACCACCTGACGTTCTTCGAGATGCTCGGCAACTTCTCGTTCGGGCAGTACTTCAAGCAGGGCGCGGTCGAGCTCGCGACCGAGTTCATCCAGGAGCGCCTGCAGCTCGACTGGGAGCGGATCTGGGTGACGGTGCACGCCGGCGATCCCGGCTTCGAGCTCGGGCCGGACGAGGTTGCGATCAAGGAGTGGGAGGCTGTCGGGATGCCGTCGGAGCGGATCGTGGCGCTCCCGAGCTCCGAGAACTTCTGGTCGGTCGGCGGCCCCGGCCCGTGCGGGCCCGACTCGGAGATCTACTGGGACTGGGGCGCCAAGCACGGCTGCGGCGACCCGACCTGCGCACCTGCGTGCCCGCGCTGCGACCGCTTCCTCGAGTTCTGGAACCTCGTTTTCATGCAGTTCGAGCAGCATCCGGACGGGACGCTGACGCCGCTGCCGGAGCAGAACATCGACACCGGGATGGGGCTCGAGCGCCTGGCGGCGATCATGCAGGACGTCCCGAACCGCTCCGTCTACGAGACCGACGGCTACCGGGCGATCATGGCGTGGGTCGAGGCCGAGAGCGGCGTCGCCTTCGCCGATTCGGACGCGGCGGCGAAGGCGCTGCGCGTGCTCGCCGACCACGGTCGCGGCATGACCTTCCTCGTCGGCGACGGCGTCACGCCGTCGAACGAGGGTCGCGGCTACGTGCTGCGCCGGATCATCAGGCGCGCGGTCCAGCAGGCGCGGACGATCGGACTGGACGACCTCTGGCGCCTCAGCGACGTCGTCGTCGACCAGATGGCGCAGTGGTTTCCCGAGCTCCCGGAGAACCGCGAGCGGATCCGCGACGTCCTGCGCGCGGAGGAGGAGCGCTTCACGGAGACGCTGGAGCGTGGCCTGAAGCTGTTCGAGGAGGTCGCTGCCCGCGGCGCGATCACCGGCAAGGAGGCATTCGATCTCGTCGCCACCTACGGATTCCCGTTCGAGCTGATCCGGGAGCTCGCACTCGAGCGCGGTCTCCCCGTTGACGAGGACGACTACGAACGGCGGCTGGCCGAGCACCGCGAGATCTCGCGCGGCGGCGGCGTTCGCGTCACAGGGGCACTCGAGGGCCCGCCGGCGGACTTCGTCGGCGATCAGCAGACCGAGGTTCTGACGGCGATCGTGGCTCTGAACGACCTCGGCGACGGGCAGTTCGAGGCCAAGCTCGAGCGCTCGCCCTTCTATCCGGCCGGGGGCGGCCAGGTCAGCGACAGTGGCTGGATCGAGCACGACGAGACCGGCGCGAGGGCGGAGCTCCGCGAAGCGATCCGCCTCGGCGACGATCAGGTTCTCGTCTTCGAGGGAGCGGGGTTCTCCGCGGGAGACCGCGTCAAGGCCGTCGTCCCTTGGAGCATCCGCTTCCCGACGATGGCGAACCACACCGCGACCCATCTCCTGCACGAGTCGCTCCGCCGCGTGCTCGGCGAGCACGTCAAGCAGGCGGGCTCGGCCGTCCGCCCCGACAAGCTCCGCTTCGATTTCACTCACGAGCAGGCTCTGAGTGGGGAAGAGCGCGAGCAGGTCGAGCGGCTGGTGAACGAGCAGATCTTCGCCAACCGTCCGGTCCGCGTCTTCGAAACCCCAATCGACGAGGCCCGGAAGCTTGGCGCCCAGATGCTCTTCGGCGAGAAGTACGGCGACATCGTGCGTGTGGTCGAGATCGACGGCTTCTCGCGCGAGCTCTGCGGCGGCACCCACGTCCGCTCGACTGCGGAAATCGGCCCGTTCGTCATCGTCTCCGAGGGCTCCGTCGGCTCGGGCGCACGGCGGATCGAGGCGGTCACCTCCGGCGCGTCGTTCGCGCTCCTGCACGAGCGCGCGCGGGAGGGGGACGAGCTGCGCACGGAGCTTGCCGACCTGCGGAAGGAGTCGAAGTCGGCGGGCACGAAGCCGGCCAAGTCCGAGGTGGACTTCACCGTCACCCGCGAGACCGCGGCCGGCGGCGTCAACGTGCTCGTCGTCGACGTCAAGAGCGGCGATCCGCTCGACGTCTCGGACCGGCTCAAGCAGAAGCATGCGCCTGCGGCCGTGATCGTCGGCGCCCGCGACGACGGTACCGCCCAACTCGTGATCAACCTGGACTCCTCGCTCGAGGGCCGCGGCGTCAACGCGGGCGACGTGATCCGGGAAGCAGCCGCGCTGATCGGCGGCAAGGGCGGTGGCCGCCCGACCATGGCCCGCGCGGGCGGCAAGGACGCGGCCGGCCTCGACAATGCGGTCGCGCTCGCCGAGAAGACGATCATCGAGGCGCTCGCCTGAAGGTCCTGGCCCTCGACTACGGCGCCGCTCGTACCGGCGTCGCGATCTCCGACGCGACCGGAACGCTCGCACGCCCCCTCACCGTCGTCGAGCGCGCGGCGAGCGAGGCCGGGCTGCGGCAGCTGGCCGAGCTCGTGGCCGCCGAGGGCGCCGAGCGCGTCGTCGTCGGCCTGCCGCTCACGCTGCGTGGCGAGCACGGAGCCCAGGCGGCCGAGACAGCCGAGTTCGTCGACGCCCTTCGCGCCGCGGTGGGCGTCCCGGTCGAGTCGTTCGACGAGCGCTTCACGACCGTGCTCGCCGCCTCCGCACCCGCCACCCACGCTCCCGAAGACGCCCGCGCCGCCGCTCACTTGCTCGAGAGTTGGCTGGCCTGGACGAAGCGAGACGCGTGACCCGGCCGAGGCAGGGCCAGATCGCGCGCCGCCGCGGGATCGCGGCAGCCCTCCTGCTCGTGTTCCTCGCGCTCGGGCTCTACTTCGCCCTCGGGCTGCGCGCCGGCGGAACGGAGGAGGACGCGGCGCCGCCGGTGACGACGACGGCGCCGAAGCCGACGATCCTCCGGATCGTCTTCCCGGAGGGCTTCACGCGCAAGGAGATGACCGCGCGCGTCGCCGAGGTGCGGCAGATCGCAAAGACGAAGCGCAAAGTGACGCCGAAGCTCTCGGCGCCGACATATGCGAAGGCCTCGAAGTCGGCGAAGGTGCCGCCCACGTTCCGCAAGGATGCGCGCGGGATCGAGGGCTTCCTCTTTCCGGCGACCTACGAGTTCACCCCGAGGACGACGGCCAAGCAGCTCGTCGACGACCAGCTCGAGTTCTTCGACGCGAACTGGTCGAAGGTCGATCTTGGCTTCGCGAAGTCGAAGAACCTGACGCCGTACGACGTCCTGATCATCGCCTCGATGGTCGAGAAGGAGACGATCGCGCCAGACGAGCGGCCGCTCGTCGCAGCCGTGATCTACAACCGGCTCAAGGCGGGGATGCCGCTGGGGATCGATGCGACGATCCGCTACGGGCTCGACGTGCCCGGCACCGAGGCACTGCGGGTCTCGCAGCTCGAGAGCGACAACCCGTACAACACGCGCAACCGCCAGGGACTGCCGCCGACGCCGATCGCGAACCCGGGGCTCGCCTCGATGCAGGCCGCCGCCCACCCGGCCAAGGTCAAGTACCTCTTCTTCGTGCGCAAGCCCGACAAGGTGCACCACTTCTTCACGGCGAGCGAGGCAGAGTTCTACGCGAAGGCGTGCGAGTACGGCTTCGGCTGCGGATGATTGTGTTGATTCAACACAAACTCTCGTGATCGGCGGCGGCACCCGTCTCGTTGCCCTGCTCGGCCATCCGGTCGCGCACTCCCTCTCGCCGCGGATGCAGAACACGGCGTTTGCGACGCTCGCGCTCGACTACGCGTACGTGGCGTTCGACGTGCCGCCGGCAGCGGCTCGATGCAGCGATCCGGGGTCTCGCCGAGCTGGGCTTCGCGGGCGCGAACGTGACCGCGCCGCACAAGCTCGCCGTGGCGCGGCTCGTCGGCGCGGACGTGCCGTCCGTGAACACGCTGATCTTCGGCGACGGCGAGATCGTCGGACGCTCGACGGACGCGGCCGTCCTCGACGGCTTGCGACCCGAACGGCCCGCGATCCTCGGTGACGGGGGTGCCGCGGCCGCGTTCGCGCAGGCGCTACCGGATGCGCGTCGCTTCTCGCGCCGCGGCGAGTGGCCGCCCGAGATCGGCGAATGCGACCTCGTCGTCAACGCGACGCCCGTGCAGGAGGAGGTTCTGGTGCGGCTCGGCCCGGGGCAGACGCTCGTCGACCTGCCCTACCCCGGCTCCGCCACCGCAGCGGCGGCACGCGAAGCCGGCGCGACGGTGCTCGACGGGCTCGACGTCCTCGTCGCCCAGGGGGCGGCGTCATTCGAGCTGTGGATCGGGCTGCCCGCGCCCGTCGAGGCGATGCGCGCGGCAGTACGCTCTGGCATGTGAGTCTCGGCCTGACGACGGCGGGGGAGTCGCACGGGCCGGCGCTCGTGGCGATCGTCACCGGGCTTCCTGCCGGGCTGACGCTCGACCGCGCCGCGATCGACGTCGACCTCCACCGCCGCCAGCAGGGGTACGGGCGCAGTCCGCGCCAGCAGCTCGAGCAGGACAAGGTCGAGGTGCTGGCCGGCCTCCGGCACGGCCGCACGCTCGGCACGCCGCTTGCGCTCGTCGTCCGCAACCTTGACCACAAGAACTGGGAGTGGGGCATGAGCCCCTGGCCCCCTGACGGGGAGCCGACCGGAAAGGGGACGAAGCCGGTGACGCTGCCGCGGCCCGGGCATGCCGACCTCGCCGGCGTCCAGAAATTCGGCCACGAGGACGTGCGCGACGCGCTCGAGCGGGCGAGTGCCCGCCACACCGCCGTCGTCGTCGCCGCCGGTGCCGTCGCGAAGGCGCTCTTGCGGGAGCTTGGGATCGACGTCGCCGGCGCGGTGCTCGAGATCGGCGGCGAACGTGAGAACTGGGAGGCGGCGATCGACGCCGCGCGCGCCGACCGCGACACCCTGGGCGGCATCGTCGAGGTGCGGGCGAACGGCGTCTTTCCCGGGCTCGGCTCCTACGCGACACGTGAGGAGCGGCTGGACTCGCGGCTCGCCGCGGCGTTGATGGGGATCCAGGCGGTCAAGGGCGTCGAGGTCGGAGACGGCTTCGCGCTCGCGCGGGAGCGCGGCTCCAAGGCGCACGACGAGATCGAGGCTGTTGCATCTGGTGGCCGGCGCCGACGCTCGAACAGAGCCGGCGGGATCGAGGCGGGTGTCTCGAACGGCGAGGAGATCGTCGTCCGCGCCGCGATGAAGCCACTGCCGACCCTGATGCGACCCCTCGACTCCGTCGACCTCGCCACCGGAGAGCCTGCTCAGGCGCTCGTCGAGCGCAGTGACGTCGCCGCCGTCGAGGCGCTCGCCGTCGTCGCGGAGGCGGCGGTCGCGTTCGAGCTGGCTCGCGCGGCTCGGGAGAAGCTCGGCGGTGACGCGCTCGTCGACATGACGACGGCCCTCGAGGCCTATCGAGAGCGAATCAGATGATTGATCGGCAATTACCGCACTCGCGGATGACGACCCAGACGCGGCGCCGGAAACCACCCTCGACCTTGCCAAGGCAGCCAGCCTTGGCTGCGGCCGAGTGCGGCCCCCGGCTCGGTCTGGATCGCCCCCGCGAGCACGTCAATCACCGATCAACCATCTAGTGGCGCACGCGCTGAACCGGCACGTTGCGCTCGTCGGTTTCATGGGCGCGGGCAAGTCGACGCTCGGCGCAGCGGTCGCGAGCCGCCTGGGGCGCCGTTTTCTCGATCTCGACGTCGAGCTCGAGCGGGACACCGGCTCAACGGTCGCGGAGCTCTTCGAGCGCGGTGAGGGCGAGTTTCGCGAGACGGAGGCACGCCTTGCCGCGTCTGTACTGGCCTTGCCGGAGCCGATCGTCGTCGCGCTGGGCGGCGGCGCGGTGCTGGCGCCAGCCACGCGCGCGCTCCTGCGCGAACGAGCGGTGACGGTGCTGCTCGACACGCCTGTGGATCGGTCCTGGCACCGGGTGCGCGGCTCGGCGCGGCCGCTGGCGCAGGAGGAAGCGTCGTTTCGGCAGCTTCATCAAGAGCGTGGGCCCGTCTACGACGAGGTCGCGGACGCGCGCGCCCGAGACGTCGACGGAATCGTCCTCGCCGCCGGAGGCGTTCACGTCGAGGCGGGTGCGATCGAGCGGCTCGGCGAGCTCGTGCCCGGAACCGGGCCGGTCGAGATCGTCAGCGACGCCCGTGTCGCCGGGATCTACGGGATGGACGTGCAGCTCGCACTCGGAGCGCGTGCCCGCGCCAGCCACGAGCTGCCACCCGGCGAGGCGGCCAAGAGCGTCGAGTCGATCGAGGCGCTCTGGCACGGCCTGCGCCTCGAGCGCGGCGGGACGCTCGTCGCGCTCGGCGGCGGCTGCACGACCGACGCCGCAGGCTTCGTCGCTGCGACCTTCATGCGCGGGATCGACTGGGTCGCGGTCCCGACGACACTCGTCGGCCAGATGGACGCCGCGATCGGTGGCAAGACCGCGATCGACCTGCCGGACGCGAAGAACCTCGTCGGTGCCTTCCACTGGCCGGTCCGGACGACGATCGACCCGCGAACGCTCGAGACCCTCCCCGAGGTCGAGCTCGCCAATGGCCTCGCGGAGGTCGTGAAGACCGGCCTGCTCGCCGGGAAGCCGTTCTGGGAGCTGCCGCTCGTCGAGCAGATCCAGCGCTGCGCCGCGTACAAGACCGCGCTCTGCCTGCGCGACCCCTACGACCGCGGCGAGCGCGCGCAGCTGAACCTCGGGCATACGTTCGCGCACGCCCTCGAGGCGGCAGCCGGCTTCGATCTTCCGCACGGCCGCGCCGTTGCGCTCGGGTTGCTGGCCGCGCTTCGGCTCTCCGGGCTCGACACGGCCGTCGTCGACGAGACCCTGTCTCCGGAGCCGGTCCGGGTCGACCGCGACCGGGCCTGGGCGGCGCTCGCGCGCGACAAGAAGGTCGTCGGCGGTGTGCCGCGGCTGACGCTGCTCGACGCGCCCGGGCGCCCGCGGCTGGGTGCCGAGCTGCCCGAGGCCGACGTCCGGGCCGCGCTCGATTCGCTGATCGCCGGATAGAGTCGTCGCGTGCGCATCGCGGTCCTCAACGGCGTCAACCTCGACGTGCTCGACCGGCGCGACGCCAGCCACTACGGCGGCCTCACCCTGGCAGACCTCGAGAGCCGGATCTACGCCTGGTCGAAGGAGTTCGAGTGCACGACCCGTTGCCGGCAGACGAATCACGAAGGGCAGTTCGTCGACTGGTGCCACGACGCGCTCGACTGGGCCGACGGCGTGATCATCAACCCGGGCGCCTGGTCGCACTACAGCTACGCGATTCGCGACGCGGTCGAGCTCTTCAAGGCCCCCGTCGTCGAGGTGCACCTCTCCAAGATCGAAGCGCGGGAGGAATGGCGGCGGGTATCGGTCATCGGCGACCTGGCGACCAAGCGCGTCTCGGGCGAAGGGCCGGAGGGCTACCGCACGGCGATCGAGTTCCTGGCGGCCCAGCGGTGAGCCGCATCGAGCGCCTGGCCGCGCTGCTCGACGAGCCGCTGCTCGTCACGAGCCTCGTCAACGTGCGCTACCTGACTGGCCTTTCGAGCTCGAATGTGGCGCTGCTCGTCGAGCCCGACGGTGACGCGACGCTGTTCACGGATTTCCGCTACGCCGAGCGCGCGCGGGCGCTCGCGGAGGTGCGCTTCGAGCAGACAGCCCGGGCGGTGATCGGCGACCTCTCGACCCGGCTGGCGGGGCGCACGATCGGGATTGAGGCGCACGTGCTCACCGTCACCGCGCACGAAGCCCTGCGCGAAGGCGGCGTCGACACCGTCTCCCAGACCGGCCTCGTCGAGCGGCTGCGCGCCGTCAAGGAGCCTGCCGAGGTCGAGACGATCCGCCAGGCGGCCGCGATCTCGGACCGGGTCTTCGGCGCGCTGGCCGACGAACAGTTCACGGGCCGGACCGAGCGCGAGCTCGCATGGCGAATCCGCGAGCTCTTCCACGAGCACGGCTCGTCGGAGCTCTCGTTCGAGACGCTCGTCGCCGCGGCTGAGAACGGCGCCAGCCCACATGCCGAGATTCGGGACGCCGAGATCCCGTCGAACACGCTGGTGACCGTCGATGCCGGCTGCCGGATCGACGGGTACGCGTCCGACTGCACGCGCACGTTTGCGACGGGCGAGCTTCCCGACGAGCTCGCCCGCGCCTACGAGGTCTGCCTCGAAGCGCAGCTGGCAGGGCTCGAGGCCTTCGGGCCTGGCGTCAGCGGCCGTGACGCCGACGCCGCTGCGCGCGACGTGATCGCAGCGGCCGGCTGGGGTGAGCAGTTCGGCCACGGGCTCGGCCACGGGATCGGGCTCGAGGTGCACGAGGCACCCGCGGTCCGCGCCGAGTCGACCGACACGCTCGAGCCCGGCAACGTCGCGAGCTGCGAGCCGGGGATCTACCTGCCCGGGGTCGGCGGCGTCCGGATCGAGGACATGGTGCTCGTCACCGACAGCGGCAGCGAGCGGCTGACCCAGGCGGGCAAAGAGCTGACCACCGTCCGGTAACCTGCGGCGTCGTGGCCGAGGTCGTCTCCACCAACGAGTTCAAGACCGGCATGCACATCGAGCTGGAAGGGTCGGTGTGGCGGATCGTGGACTTCCAGCACGTGAAGCCCGGGAAGGGCGGCGCGTTCGTCCGCACCAAGGTGAAGAGCATCGACTCGGGCTCCGTCGTCGACAAGACGTTCCGGGCGGGGGAGAAGTTCCCGCGCATCTACACCGAGGTCAAGAACATGCAGTACCTGTACGACTCCGGCGACGAGGTCGTCTTCATGGACGAGCAAAGCTACGAGCAAATGTCCCTCCCGCACGCGTCGCTCGAGGCCGAGCTGCCCTACATGCAGCCCTCGACGCCGGTGCAGCTCCTCTTCGTCGGCGGCAAGCCGTCGGGCGTGCAGCTGCCGTCGTCGATCGAGCTCTCCGTCACCGACACCGAGCCCGGTGTCAAGGGCGACACCGTCTCGAACGTGACGAAGCCTGCGACGCTCGAGACGGGCGCCGTTGTCCAGGTGCCGCTCTTCGTGAACGTGGGCGACAAGATCAAGGTGGATCCCCGCGAGGCCCGTTACATCAGCAGGGCCTGACTTGTGTTACTGAGCCACGAAGTCGCCTCGCGCGGCACTCGGTAGGCTCCCGCTCGTGCCGCGCCTCGTCGACACCACCATCCGCCTGCTCTCACAGGAGCCGCTCGCGGGCAAGGTTCCCACTGCGGACCTGCTCCGCCTGGCGGAAGTCCTCGACACCGCGGGCTTCGCCTGCCTCGAGGTCTCCGGCGGCGGCGTCTTCGATACAGCAGTCCGTCGGGGCGTCGAGAGCCCCTGGGAGCGGATTCGCGGGCTGAAGGCGCGGACGACGACGCCGCTCGGGATCGCGCTGCGCGGCCGCTTCCTCGTCGGCTCGAGACCCGTCGGCGCCGACTTCGTGCGCCGCTTCGTCTCCTCGGCGGCCGAGAACGGGATCGACGTCTTCCGGCTGCACGACCCGCTGAACGACGTCTCCAACCTCCGCGAGCCCGGCGAGGCGATCGTCAGCGCGGGCAAGGAGTTCCACGCCGGGCTCGTCTACAGCCCCGGCGGCGAGGGCGCGATGGACAAGCTCGTCGAGCAGGCGAAGGAGCTGCCGGAGATCAAGGCGACGCGCGCGCTCGTGCACGATCCGAGCGGAGGGCTCGAGCCGCATCAGGCTGCGGATCTGGTCAGCCGCGTCGCAGAGGCATCCGGCCTCCCGGTCGGCTTCTATTGCCAGGGGGCGGCCGGGAGCGGGCTCGCCGACTCGATCGAGGCCGCACGCGCGGGCGCCGACCTGATCGCCTGCGCCGTCTACCCGCTCGCGCTCTCACTCCACCGCGTCGCGGGGGAGTCGCTCGCGTCCGCCCTCGCCGGGATGGGTCTCGGCACGGGTGTCGACGTGGACCGGCTCTGGGAGGCCTCCGACCTCGTCGACGAGCACATCGGCGACGAGATCGTGACGCCGCATGCGCCGCGCCTCGCCGTCCGTGCAGCCGAGTACGACCTGCCGACCGGCCTCGTCGCCGCGCTCGACACCCACCTTCGCGCCCATCACGCCGACGACCGCTTGCTCGAGACGCTCGAGGAGCTGCAGACCATCCGGCGCGAGACGGGCTGGCCGCCGCTCGCGGCGCCGATCGGCCAGATCCTCGCCTCGCAGGCGCTGATCCACGTGCTCTCTGCGCGCCGGTACGGCACCGTAGTCGACGAGTTTCGCGCGCTCGTTCAGGGCGGCTTCGGCAGTCCGCCGGGGTCGATCGACCCGACCGTCGAGCGCGCGGTCTCGCTGCTCTCGGACGGCATGCCGCTCGAGGAGGACCCGCCCACCGCAGAGGATGTGCGCCAGGAAGCGGAGGGACTCGCCGCGAGCGAGGAGGAGCTCGTCCTGATCGCGCTCTTCGGCGAGGAGGCCGAGGTGCTGCTCCAGACGATCCGGGCCCGCCACACGCGGGACGAGCGCGGCGAGACGACGCTCGAGGAGACTCGGGAGCAGCGCATCCGCGAGCTCGTGCGGATCGTGCAGGAGAGCGGCGTCGCCGAGGTCGAGATCGAGGACGAGGGGATGCGCGTCTCCGTTCGGCGGGCCGACGAGCGGCCGGCGCTCGAGGCGGCGACGCCTCTGGCCGAGGACGAGCTCGCCGACCTGCCCGTGCTGCCGGCGGCTGCCGCCGGCACGATTCGCGTCGAGTCGCCGATGGTCGGTGTCTTCTACCGCTCGCCGGAGCCCACTCAGCCGGCCTTCGTCGAGGTCGGAGATGTCGTGACGCCGGGCCAGACCCTGTGTCTGCTCGAGGCGATGAAGCTCTTCAACGAGCTGAAGGCCGACGCCGCCGGGCGGGTGGTCGCGATCCATCCCGAGAACTCCAGCCCGGTCGAGTTCGGACAGCTCCTGTTCGAGCTCGAGCCGATCGTCGCTCCACCAGCTCTCTGATGTTCAGCCGCGTCCTCGTGGCGAACCGCGGCGAGATCGCCGTCAGGGTGATCCGCGCGATCCACGAGCTCGGCGCCGAGGCGGTCGCCGTCTACTCGACCGCCGACCGCGATGCGCTGCACGTCCGGCTGGCCGACCGCGCGGTCTGCATCGGGCCGCCGTCGGCGACGGAGAGCTACCTGCGGATCCCCTCCGTGATCGCCGCGGCCGGAACCACCGGCTGTGAGGCGATCCATCCCGGCTACGGCTTCCTCTCCGAGAATCCGGCCTTCGTCCGGGCGTGCGAGGAGAACGATCTCGTCTTCGTCGGGCCGGGAGCGGAGGTGATGGAGCGGATGGGCGACAAGGCGCGCGCGAAGGCGGAGATGCGGGCCGCCGGCGTCCCGCTCGTCCCGGGAACCGAGGGCGGCGCCACGCTCGCCGACGCGCGCGTCGCCGCGAGCGAGCTCGGCTACCCGGTGCTGCTGAAGGCGGTCGCCGGAGGAGGCGGAAAGGGAATGCGGCTCGTGACCGGGCCCGACGAGCTCGAGGCCGCGTACTCGACCGCCCGCGCGGAGGCGGAGGCCGCTTTCTCGGACAGCTCGCTCTATGTGGAGAAGGCACTCGTGCCGGCGAGGCACGTCGAGATCCAGGTGCTCTGCGACAAGGACGGCGGCGTGCTCACGCTCGGTGAGCGCGAGTGCTCGATCCAGCGGCGCCACCAGAAGCTGATCGAGGAGTCGCCGTCGCCGGCGCTCGACGCCGAGACCCGCGAGGCGATGGAGGCGGCGGCCGAGCGCGCCTGCAGGACGATCGGCTACGAGAACGCCGGCACCTTCGAATTCCTGCTCGGCGACGACGGCACCTTCCACTTCATCGAGCTGAACGCGCGGCTGCAGGTCGAGCATCCGGTCAGCGAGCTCGTCACCGGCGTCGACATCGTCCGGGAGCAGCTCCGGGTGGCGTCGGGCGAGCAGCTCGCGCTCACCGGCCGCGCCCCGCGCCGCGGGCACGCGCTCGAGGTCCGCCTCAACGCCGAGGATCCGGCGCGAGACTTCGCGCCTGCGCCCGGTGCGATCACCCGCTTCCGGCCGCCGCTCGGCCCCGGTGTCCGCATCGACACGCATCTCGAGGAGGGATCGGCGATCTCGCCCTACTACGACTCGCTGATCGCGAAGCTGATCGTCTGGGCAGAAGACCGGCCGGCGGCAATCGCGCGCGGGGTGCGGGCACTCGAGGAGATCACGCTCGAAGGGGTGCCGACGACGCGCGGCTTGGCGCTCGACATCCTGCGCTCGTCCGAGTTCCGGAGCGGCGTCTACTCGACGAGCTTCCTGGCCGAGATGGAGGGGCGCCTGCCGGCGCTGACGGCGGGATGAGCAAGGACAAGCTCGAGATCAACGCTCCGCACGGCTCGATCCGCGTCACGGGCGACGCGCTGACGGGACTCGTCGTGGCCGCGGCGGAGCGCATTGACGGCGCCCGCGTGAGGAGGCAGCGGCGCGGGCTCGACATCAGCGTTTCCGACACGGCGATCGAGGTCGAGCTCGCAATCGCCGCGCCGTACGACATCGTCTTGCCGGAGCTCGCTCGTGCCGTCCAGTCCGGTGTGGCCGCAGCTCTCAGCACCTCGACCGGTCTGGCGGCCCAGGTCGACGTCGCCGTCGAGGAGCTGTACAGATGAGCACCGGCAGGCGCCAGGCGCGGAGGACGGCGCTCTTCCTCCTCTATCAGTGGGACCTGACCGGCCAGCCGCTGACCGCGCTCTACGAGGGCGAGCCGGATGCGTTCGCGCTCGGCCTCGCCGAGGCGGTGTCGCAGCGCACCGAGGAACTGGATGCGCGGATCACCGAGAGCGCCGAGGGCTGGACCGCCGACCGCCTGGGTACGCTCGAGCGGAACATCCTGCGGATCGGGATCTACGAGCTCGAGGAGGAAAGCGTGCCGCCGGAGGTGGCGATGAACGAGGCTATCGTGCTGGCGAAGCGATACGCGTCCGAGGATGCGGCGAGGCTCGTCAATGGGATTCTCGCCCGGGTCGCGAGGGAGAAGAGCGAGGAGGTGGCATGACGCAGTCAGGCCACGAAGAGGGGCGTGGGGGAACCGCGAGGTTCCCCGGAAAGAGTGCGCCGATGCGTAGCATCGGCGGCAACGAGAAGGGGCGCGCGGGGGAACAGGGTTTCCCCCCGCGACCGAGCCGCAGGCGAGGGAGGTGGCGTGAGCGAGGTCGGTTCTGCAGATGAGGCGCTCGGGCGGGCCGAGGAGCTGCTCGAGCGGCTGAAGGCGACGCGGGACGAGCTGGAGCGGCTCGCGGCGGCTGAGGACGCCGAAGCGGCCGTGGAGGTGCTCGCGGAGCTCGCCGACCTCGCCAAGGAGGTCGAGTCCGAGCTGACAAAGGCACGAGCCCGCGCGAGTGCTCCGAACGCCTGACGAGCTCCGCGCGCTCGTCGAGGGCTATCTCGGCGAGCTCGCATTCACGCCCGAGCTCGGGACGCTCGTCGACGCCGTGCGCTATCCGCTCGAGTCCGGCGGCAAGCGCGTGCGGCCCGTGCTCTCGCTCGCGGTCATGGAAGCCGCCGACGGCGCCGCGGAGCACTGCCTACCGGCGGCCTCAGCGGTCGAGCTTGTGCACACCTTCTCGCTCGTCCACGACGACCTGCCGGCGCTGGACGACGACGGCGAGCGGCGCGGCCGTCCGTCCGCGCACATCGCCTTCGGCGAGGCGGCCGCGCTGCTCGCCGGCGATGCCCTGCTCGTGGAGGCGTTCCGCCTCGCGCTCTCGTACCCGACGCCGATGGTCGGCCGCGAGCTCGCCCAGGCGACGCTGGCGATGATCGGCGGCCAGCACCGCGACGTGACCGGCGACACGGCAGACCTCGCTGCGCTGCACGGCCTGAAGACGGGCGCGCTCTTCTCGGCCGCCGTCGGCGTTGCGCTCTGGGTCGCCGAGGTGCCGGAGGCCGACCAGCCTGCCTGGCGCGCGTTCGGCGACGAGCTCGGGTTGCTCTTCCAGCTCGTCGACGACCTGCTCGACGGCGACGGCTTTGCGGCCGCGCACGGGTTCGAGGCGACGCGCGGACTCGCGGACGACGCCGCGGCGCGCGCGCAGAGGCGGCTCGAAGCGATCCCGGCCGACACGAGCGTGCTCGCCGAGATCGTCGCCGGGCTCGCAGCCCGTACGGCCTAGGCGGCTGCGCCGAGAACTCGGAGGGCGTCCAGGGTCAGGAGCTCGTTCGGGCCCGAGCCCCAGTCGACGGCCTCGACGTTGCTTCCCTGCGACCCCGGCGGCCTCCACCAGCGGCCGCCGGCGCGCCAGCGGCCGTCGGCGAGCCGGTGCGACTCGAGGAGCTCGAACCCGTCCGCCGCCCGCGGGTCGCCGGCCCGACCCATCCGTGCCAACACGACGAGGGCACGGAAGAAGTCGTAGTGCCAGAACGGCGGCTGGTGGAGCGCGACGAACGAGGGTCGGATCGGCCCGCCGGTCGTCAGCGTGCGAAAGAGCCTGTGGTCGAGGAAGAGCTCCGCGGTGCGCTCGGCGGCCTCCTTCGCCGCCGACTCGCCTGTGGCGGCCCAGTACTCGTGCAGGCCCCACATCGGCGGCAGCGACTCGTTGAAGGAGGAGCGGTAGCCCGTGGCGTTCTTGTCGCAGTTCCAGCCCCCGTCCGGCCATTGCCACTCGACGAGCGACTCCGCCAGGAGCTGCACTCGCGGATCCTCGGCCAGGCCGAGCCGGCAGCAGACGGCAAGGGCATTCCCTTCCTGCGAGCCGCAACGCCGCGTCAACCCGTCGATGACGGGGATGCGGTCCCGGTGGCCCTTGCCGGTCAGCCACGCGAGGACGGTCTCCGCCGCCGCAACGCAGCGCGGCTCACCCGCAGGCACCCCGAGCTCGACGAGCGAGACGAGCCGCCAGTGCGCGCCGCTCCACTTTGCGTAGACGTCGACGCCGAAGCCCCCGTCGGCGCGCTGCCCCGCCAGGAGGGCGCGCACGAGCGGTCCCTCGAGCACGCGCCCAGCCTCCGGCGGATCGGCCTCGCCGAGCAGGTCGCGCTTCGTCTGGAAGACGATCCCGGGCTCGTCCGAGTCGAGCAGCCAGTCCAGAGCAGTGGCGGTCACCGTCACCGCAGCTCGTCCGCCAGGAGGTCGAGGAGCAGGCCGTCACGCCACACGCCCTCTTCGAGCCCGTACTCGCGCATGATCCCGACCCGCTTGAAGCCGATCTTCTCGTAGCAGCGGATCGCGCGTTCGTTGTGCGCTGCCGGGTCGATCGTGAGCCGGTGGTGGCCGCGGTCGACGAGCAGATGCCGTGCCATCGTTCGCACGGTGTCCGTGCCGAGGCCGCCGTCCTGGTAGGGCTTGCCGAGGAAGACGTCGATGCTGGCGTGGCGGTACTCGGGGTCGTTCTCTTCGAAGTACTGGATCATCCCGGCCAGTTCGTCCTCGACGAGGACCGCGAAGACCACGGCGCCGTCGTCGTCGCCGCGGGCTTTCTCGAGCACGTGCTCGGACGTCAGGCCCGGCCACCAGCGGGCGACGTCAGGATCAGCACCGAGCTCGACGATCCGGTCGACATCGGACTCCGTGAGCGGCCGCAGGACGATGCGATCCCCACGCAGTTCCATGACGATCTTGTAGCACCCGCGGCGACTACCCTTGCGCGCATGAAGAAGCGCCTCGACGTCCTGCTCGTCGAGCGCGGGCTGGCCGAAAGCCGCGCACAGGCACAGGCGCTCGTGCTCGCTGGGCTCGTCCCCGGCTACGACAAGCCCGGCCACCAGGTGCAGGAGGACGCCGAGCTCGCGGTCGAGCGCCCGCCTCGCTTCGTCTCGCGCGGCGGCGAGAAGCTCGCGAACGCCCTGGAGGAGCTGAACGTCGAGCTCGACGGCCGTGACGCGATCGACGTCGGCGCCTCGACCGGCGGCTTCACCGACTACCTGCTCCAGCACGGCGCTGCGCGCGTGATCGCGGTCGATGTCGGCTACGGCCAGCTGCACCCCAAGCTCCGGAACGATCCACGCGTCACCGTGTTCGAGCGAACGAACGCGCGCGAGCTCTCCGAGCTGCCCTTCCCGCCGGATCTGCTCGTCTGCGACGTCTCCTTCATCGGCGTCCGGGTCGTCCTGCCGCCGGTGCTGAAGCTGCTCGCACCTGGTTGGGACGCGGTCGTGCTCGTGAAGCCGCAATTCGAGGCCGGCCGCGAAGAGGTGGGGAAGGGCGGCGTCGTGCGCGACCCGGAGATCCACCGTCGCGTCGCTCCGTGACGTCGTCGACGCGGCCTTCGGCTGGGGTGTCACCACGGTCGGCGTCGTAGACTCCGGTCTGCCGGGCCCGAAGGGCAACCGTGAGTTCTTCGTCCACCTGATCGACAGCGACCGACCCGTGCTCATGGATGACATCGACGACCGGATCCGAGACGCTGTCGCCTACGACCCGTCCTCAGGCGGTGAAGCGGGCCGCGGTCGTGATCACGCATGGCAAGCCGGAGACGATCGGCCCTGCACTCGAGCGGCTGACGACGGGTCGCCGCGTAAGGCGGGCGTCGAGCTGCAGATGGGCGAGGAAGAGACCGCGAAGCACGGGCTCGATCCCGAGAACGGCGAGCTCGCCGACGTCGACATCGCGGTCGTCCTGGGCGGCGACGGCACGATGCTGCGCGCGCTCAGTCGCTACCTGGATACGGGCGTCCCGGTGATCGGCGTCAACTTCGGCCGCGTCGGGTTCCTCGCCTCGATCGCCCAGGACGGCCTGGAAGCCGGAGTCGCACGCGTCTTCGCGGGCGAGTATCAGGTCGAGGAGCTGCCGACGCTGGACGTGGAGGTCGGAGCGGAGCGGAGGGTCGCCATCAACGACCTCGTCGTTACCAGCGCCGTCGTCGGCCGGATGATCCAGCTCGAGTGGTCGGTAGGCACGGAAGCGCTCGGCCGGCTCGCGTGCGACGGCGTCGTCTGCTCCACACCGCCCGGATCGACCGGCTACAACTTCTCGAACGGCGGACCCGTCCTCGTCTGGGGGCTGGACGCGATGGCGGTCACCTTTGTCGCCCCGCACTCGCTGAACGCGCGGCCGCTCGTCGTCCCCCGCGGCGCAGAGCTGACCGTGTGGAACCGGACGGCGGACGTCGCCGCGACCGCTCTCGTCGACGGGCATCGCGTCGCCGACCTCGAGCCCGGCGCCCGCGCAGTCGCACAGGTCGGCGCGCAGCGTTCGCTGCTGGCCACGCTGCCCGAGGCGACGTTCTTCAGCCGCTACCGTCGAACCTTTGCTTCGTAGCCTCCGGATCGAGAACCTCGTGCTCGTGCGGGAGGGAGAGCTGGTGCCCGCGGCCGGACTGACCGCGATCACGGGCGAGACGGGCGCCGGCAAGACCATCCTCGCGCAGGCGATCGGGCTCCTGCTGGGCGTGAAGGGCGATGCCGGGGCGATCGGCGCCGCCGCCGCCGAGGCCTACGTCGAGGCCGAGCTCGACCTGCCGGAGGGCTTCTTCGAGGACGAGGAGCTCGCGGGCCTCGCCGAGCTCGCGCCGGTCGACGAGCCCGGCCTCGTCCTTGCACGTCGCGTCTTCCCCGACGGGCGCACGCGCGCGTATGCGTGGGGCCGCGCGGTCGCGCGAGAAGATCTGGCCGCGGCCGCCGAGCGCCTGATCGCGATGTCGGGCCAGTTCGAGCAGCGCCGGCTCGGCCGTCCCGCCTACCAGCTCGACGTGCTCGACTCGTACTGCGGCGAGGAGCAGCTCGGCACCCGGCGCGAGAGCCGCCGCGCCTGGCGCGAGCTCGCCGCAGCGCGCAAGCGGCACGACGAGCTGACGCGCGGCGCGGCGGCCGAGGAGGCCCGCCTGCGCGAGCTGGCGGCGCTCGTCGAGGCGACGGAGGGATTCGAGCCCGGCGGCGAGGACGCGCTTCGCGCCGAGCGCGAGCGGCTCCGCCACGTCACCGAGCTGGCCGAGGGCGCCGCCCGTGCAGCCGACGCGCTGGCGCCGGACGACGGAGAGGGCGCGGCCGCGCTCGCCGGCGAGGCCGAGCGCTCGCTCGCGCCGCTCGAACGACTCGCGCCCGAGCTGGCCCAGGCCGGTGCTGAGCTTCGCGATCTCGAACTGCGCCTGCGGGAGCTCGGCTCGGACCTGCGCGGCTTCCTCGCCTCGCTGGAGGCCGAGCCGGACCGGCTCGAGCAGGTCGAGGGCGAGCTGGAGCGGATCTCCGATGCGCGCCGGCGCTTCGGCGCCGCCGATTACGACGACCTGCTCGCGCGCGCCGGAGCGGCCCGCGACGAGCTGTCGGCGCTCGAGGACGGCCTCGACCCAGCTGCTGCCGCAGCGGAGGCGCTCGCGGCCGCCGAGGCGAGGTTCGCGGGTCTCGCGGCGAAGCTCCGTGCCGCGCGCGAGGGCGCGGCCGGACCGTTCGCGTCGGCGGTCGCCGAGGAGCTGCACGGAGTCGGCATGGGCGAGGGCGAGTTCCAGGTCGAGCTGCGCGAGCGTGATCCCGGACCGACGGGCGTCGACGAAATCGGTCTTCCTGATCCGCCCGAACGCCGGGCTCCCGTTCGGCCCGGTCGCCGAGACGGCCTCCGGCGGCGAGCTGTCACGCGTCGCGCTCGCGATCGCGGCGGTCGGTGGGGGAGAGACGCTCGTCTTCGACGAGATCGACGCCGGCATCGGCGGCGAGACGGCGCATGCGGTCGCCGCGACGCTGAAGCGGCTGGCCGAGCGGACGCAGGTGATCACGATCACGCACCTGCCTCAGATCGCGAGCGTCGCCGACGAGCACTACCGGGTCGAGAAGATCGCCGGCGATCCCACCCATACGCGGATCGACCGGCTCGACGACGCGGAGCGCCGCGACGAGCTCGAACGAATGCTCGGCGGCAAGGAGTTCATCTCCACCTTGCGATGAGCGCTCTCGTCGAACACACCGGCACCGCGAGGCTCGGGAAGCGCACGAAGGAGCTCGTGCGCCGCCTGAGCGAGAACGACATCGCGATCATCGACCACACCGACCTCGACCGGGTCTCGGCCGAAGAGCTCGTCGAGTCGGGCGTGCGCGTCGTCGTCAACGTCGCCCCCTCGCAGTCGGGGCGCTATCCGAACCCGGGGCCGCTGCTCCTCGTTCGCGGCGGCGTCCGGCTGATCGACGTGGCGGGCGCCGAGCTCTTCGACGAGGTCTCGGACGGCGAGCGGCTGACCGTCCGCGGCGGCAGCCTCTTCCGAAACGGCACCTGCGTCGCCACCGGCCGCACACTCGACGAGCGGGAGCTCGTGATCGCGCTGGCCGAGCAGCAGAGCCGGGTCACCGAGGCGCTCCAGGACTTCGCCGACAACACGCTGCGCTACCTCCGGGAGGAGGGACGGCTGCTCACGGAGGGGATCGACTTCCCGTTGCTCCAGACCGCTTTCCGCGACCGGCATGCTCTCGTCGTCGCGCGTGGGCCGGGCCACAAGCGCGACCTCCGGATCGTGCGGCCCTACGTCCGCGACTTCAAGCCGGTGCTGATCGCCGTCGACGGCGGCGCGGAGGCGCTACGCGAGGAAGGCTGGAAGCCGGACGTGATCGTCGGCGACATGGACTCCGTCACGGACGAGACGCTGCGCTGCGGTGCCGAGATCCTCGTGCACGCGTACCAGGAAGGCCACGCGCCCGGCGAGGAGCGGCTGCGCCGGCTCGGACTGCCGTTCCAGACGGTCTCGGCACCTGGGATCTCCGAGGACATTGCGATGCTGCTTGCGCACGAGAAGGGCGCCGCGCTGATCGTCGCTGTCGGCACCCACTTCAACCTCGTCGAGTTCCTCGAGCGCAGTCGCGCCGGCATGTCCTCGACGTTCGTCACGCGCCTGAAGGTCGGCGAGATCCTGATCGACGCCAAGGGTGTGTCGCGGCTCGTCAGCAGCCGGATCGGCCTCTGGCCGCTGCTCGCCTTCGGCGTCGCTGCCCTCGCGGCGCTCGTCGTCGCTGTGCTCGCGTCGCCCGCGGTGCGGAACGTCCTCGGTCTAGGCTGACCGCGTGATCGACTTCCGCTACCACGCGATGTCGCTCGCGGGAGTCTTTCTCGCGCTCGCGCTGGGGATCCTGATCGGGGTCGGGATCTCCGGCCGCGGCTTCGTCAGCGACGCCGAGCGCTCGAAGCTGAACGGGCAGATCGCCGGCCTGACCGAGCAGCTCGACGTCGCGACCGCGAATGCGGAGGACCTCGAGCTGCGGCAGGACGCTGCCGCGGACTTCGCCGAGGGTGCGTACCCCGTCCTCGCGGAGAAGCGCCTGGCTGGCAAGCGGGTCGCGGTCGCGGTGCTCGGGCCGGTGGAGCAGGACTCGATGCCGTTCGTCGAGAGCGCGATCGAGGACGACGCGGGCGGACGGATCGCGAGGATGCGGGCGCTCGAACTGCCGCTGCGGGAAGAAGCGATCGAGTCCGCGCTCGCTTCGCGCCCGGAGCTGGCGGGCTATGTAGGCGACGACCAGCTCGGCAACCTCGGCCGCGACCTCGGCCGCGAGCTCGCCGCGGGAGGCGAGACGCCGCTCTGGGACGCGCTCGAGGGCGAGATCGTCGAGCAGCGGACGGGTGACCTGGCCGAGCCGGTCGACGGCGTCGTGGTCGTCCGCTCCTCGGAGCCGCAGGTGGGAGGCAGCTCACGCTTCCTCGCCGGCCTCTACCAGGGGCTGAACAGCAGCGGTATCCCTGTCGTCGGCGTCGAGCCGACCCGCGTCGAGCAGAGCGCGATCCCCGTCTTCCAGCAGTACGGCCTCTCGACCGTCGACGGGATCGACGAGGAGCTCGGCCAGCTCGGGCTCGTGCTCCTGCTCGGCGGCGGCGATCCGGGCGACTACGGCATCCGCGACACCGCCGAGGACGGGATCCTGCCGCCGATCGAGCCGCTGCCGCCCCCGAGTGAGTGACCTGACGATCCTGATCGCCGCGCGCGACGAGGAAGCGCGGATCGGTAGCGCCGTTGCCGCGTTGCGGGCGCAGTTCCCTGGGGCCGAGGTAATCGTCGCCGACGACGGCTCGCGCGACGCGACCGCGGACGTCGCCGAGGCTGCGGGGGCGCAAGTGCTGCGGCTGCCGCACCGCGGGAAGGGCCAGGCGCTGACGCTCGCCGAGCGGGAGGCGCCTCCTGGCGAACTGCTCCTCTGCGACGCCGACCTGCGCGGCGACCTCACCCCGCTGCTGGGCGGCGACAGCGAGCTGACGATCGCGGCGTTCGCGCGGAAGCAGGGCGGCGGCTTCGGGATCGCCAAGGACGTCGGCGCGGCGCCTGATCAAGCTCGCGTCCGGATACGAGGCGGTCGAGCCGCTCTCCGGCCAGCGGCGCCTGACGCAGCGCGCGCGGGACGCCGTCTTTCCGCTCGCCGCCGGCTTCGGCTGCGAGGCGGCGATGACCGTGGACGCCGTGAACGCCGGCCTCGGAGTCGGCCACACCGGCCTGCCGCTCGAGCATCGCGCCACCGGCCGCGACTTCCGCGGCTTCCTGCACCGCGGCCGGCAGCTCCGCGACATCGTCCTCGCCTTCGGCCCGCAGGGGCGTAACCACCGCGGGCTGCGGCTGCCGCTCGTCGGCTGGGTCGCCGCAGCCGCGCAGCCGGAACTCCTGCCCGTCGCCGCGCTCGGCGTCGCCGACGACCTCTGGAGCGGGGAGGAGCGCGGCTTCCGCGAGCACCTGCGCGCGGGCCGAACGACGGGCGTCCTCAAGCTGGCCGGAATCCCGCTCTACGCGCTCTGGCGGACGCGCTCCGTCTCGGGCGCGCTCCTCGTCGCGCTCGCCGCGAACATGCTGAACCAGCTCGACACGAAGCCCGGGCGAGCGCTGAAGGCCTACCTCGCGGCGTCCGTTCCGCTTCGCGCGCCGAAGGCGATCGCCGTCCTGCTGCTTCCCTACGATCTGCGTGAGATGGCGATGCTCGGTGACTCGGGTTCGAACACGCTCGGCGCCATGCTAGGTTTACGGTCCGTGGAGCTGTTCACGGAGAGGCAACGCTGGAGCGCGATCGCGGCGCTCGCGGGCCTCACCCTCCTCGGCGAGCGACGGTCGCTCGGTGCGCTGATCGAGCGGACGCCGGTGTTTCGCGAGCTCGACGGCCTGGGGAGGCAATCGGTATGAGCTCGACCGAGCCGACGACCAAGTACATCTTCGTCACCGGCGGGGTCGTCTCGGCGCTCGGCAAGGGGATCGTCGCCGCCTCGCTCGGCCGGCTGCTGAAGGCGCGCGGCCTGCGCGTGCAGGCGCAGAAGTTCGACCCCTACCTGAACGTCGATCCCGGCACGATGAGCCCGTTCCAGCACGGCGAGGTGTTCGTCACCGAGGACGGCGCCGAGACCGATCTCGACATCGGCCACTACGAGCGCTTCATCGACGAGAACCTCTCCCGCAACGCGAGCCACAGCGCCGGCGCGATCTGGGACGCCGTCCTGCGCAAGGAGCGCAAGGGCGAGTTCCTCGGCGCGACCGTGCAGGTGATCCCGCACATCACGAACGAGATCAAGCTGCGGATCAAGCGCGCCGCGAAGACGACGCCCGCCGACGTCGTCATCTCCGAGATCGGCGGCACGGTCGGCGACATCGAGTCGCTGCCGTTCCTCGAGGCGATCAGGCAGTTCCGCCGCGAGGTCGGCCCCGAGAACGTGCTCTACCTCCACTGCACGCTCGTCCCGTTCATCGAGGCGGCCGGTGAGCTGAAGACGAAGCCGACCCAGCACTCGGTCAACGAGCTGCGCCGCATCGGTATTCACCCCGACGTGATCGTCTGCCGCTCGCACGAGGAGCTGTCGCAGGAGATCAAGGACAAGATCGCGCTCTTCGCCGACGTGGACGTGCGCTCGGTCGTCGCCTCTCCGGACGTCTCCGACGTCTACCTGGTGCCGGAGGTGCTGCAGGAGGAGCGGCTCGACGAGCTGGTGCTGGAGATGCTCGGGATCGAGGCGGCGCCGGCCGGCCTCGGCGAGTGGCAGGACGTGATCGACCGGATCAGCGAGCCGCGCGAGCAGGTGACGATCGCGCTCGTCGGCAAGTACGTGAAGCTGCATGACGCCTATCTCTCGGTGCACGAGGCGCTCAAGCACGCCGGCGTTCACCAGGGGGCGCAGGTACGCGTCCAGTGGGTCGATGCGGAGAACATGTCCTACGAGGAGACGGCCGAGCTGCTCGAGCAGGTCGACGGCGTCCTCGTCCCGGGCGGGTTCGGCTCGCGCGGCTGGGAGGGCAAGATCCTCGCCTGCCAGGTCGCGCGCGAGCGCGGGATCCCGTATCTCGGCATCTGCCTCGGCATGCACGTCGCCGTCTCGGAGTTCGCGCGGAACGTCGTCGGGCTCGAGGGCGCGAACTCGACCGAGATGGATCCGGAGACGCCGCACCCGGTGATCGACCTGCTGCCGGAGCAGAAGGAGATCGAGGATCTCGGCGGCACGATGCGGCTCGGCGCGCAGGCGGTCGAGGTCGCGGAGGCGACGCGAACGCACGACGCCTACGACGAGGCGGTGATCCACGAGCGCCACCGCCACCGCTACGAGGTCAACAACCAGTACCGCCAGCAGCTCGTCGACGCCGGCCTCGTCGTCTCGGGCACGTTCCAGGAGGGCCGGCTGGTCGAGATCGTCGAGCTGCCCGACCATCCCTGGTTCGTGGCCAGCCAATTCCACCCGGAGTTCAAGTCGCGGCCGACGCGCCCGGCGCCGCTCTTCCGCGAGTTCGTCGGCGCGGCGCTGGAGCGGGCTCGCGCGCGGGCGGGGGTCGAGCTGCGCGCTGCCGGTTAGAGCTGCCGGCTAGAGCGCGTTCGCGACCGAGACGAAGAACTCCATCCCGGCGACCGTCGTCCGGGAGGCATGCCACTCGATCTTCACGTCGCTGCCGTCGCTGTGCCGGAGCACGGTGGTGCCGCTGAGCTCGCCTTGCCCGGCGAGCTGCTCGAACTGGGCATCGACGGGCGCCGCGGGAGCGATGTCGCGGACGTTCAGCTCCAGCAGCTCGCTGCGTGTGTAGCCGAGCAGGTCGCACGCGAACGAGTTGACGGCGACGTAGCGGCCGTTCTCGTCGGCGACGAAGATGGCCGACGGCCCGTTGTCGACGGCCTCGCCGATCAGAGTTGCTTGAATCAGCGGCTCGGCAACACTCATGCCTTGAAGATAACGAATCGTGCTCGAAACTCCTACTGTCTTAGAGCTCTTTCTCGAGCTCGCCGCGATCGAGAGCCCGCCCGGGAACGAGCGCGTCGTCGCCGACCGGGTCGCGGCGGAGCTGCGCGGCTTCGGCCTCGAGGTCGAGGAGGACGACGCAGGCTCGCGGATCGACTCTGACGCCGGCAACCTGCTCTGCCGGTTGCCCGGCCGCGCCGAGGACGGCACGCCGATCTTCCTCTGCGCTCACCTCGACACGGTGCCGCCGCAGGCGGCGATCGAACCGGTCGTCGAGGACGGCGTCGTCCGCAACGCCGCCGGCACGATCCTCGGCGCCGACAACAAGTCAGCAGTCGCGGCGATGATCGAGGCCGCACGCCGGATCGTCTCCGAAGGGCTGCCGCACGCGGGCGTCGAGCTTCTCTTCACCGAGAAGGAAGAGGTCGGCCTGCTCGGGGCGGGCGCCTTCGACCACACGAAGCTCGAAGCGGAGCTCGGCTTCGTCTACGACCAGGCGGCGCCAATCGGCGACGTGATTCTGGGCGCTCCGTACCAGCGCTCGCTGGTCGTTCGCTTTCACGGCCGGCCCGCGCATTCCGGCATGGTTCCGGAGGAAGGGCGCTCCGCGATCGTCGCGGCCGCCCGCGCCATCGCCGACCTGCGGCTCGGGCGGATCGACGAGGAGACGACTGCGAACGTCGGTCTGATCGACGGGGGCAGCGGCCGCAACATCGTCCCCGAGTGGTGTGAGCTCCACGCCGAGGCGCGCTCGCACGACGCGCGCAAGCTCGCCGATCTGATCCAGGAGATGCTTGACACGTTCGCGTTCGCCGCCAGCGTCACGGAGTGCGCCGTCGAGACCGAGGTCAGCGAGACGTACCAGGGCTACCGCTTCAAGGAGTCCGATCCGATCGTCCAACTGGCCGCGACCGCGTTACGCCGCTGCGGCTACGACCTCAACCTGACGCTCACCGGCGGCGGCGCCGACGCGAACGTCTTCAACACGCGCGGGCTGCCCTGCCTCAACCTCGCGAACGGGATGGCCGAGATCCACACGTCCGAGGAGCACATCGCCGTCGCCGACCTCGAGGCCATGGTCGACGTGACGCTGGCTCTGGTCGACGCCGCCCAAGATGCCCCTCAGCCTTAGACGCGGAACGGTCTCCGCGATCACCGAGCAGCTGCCGGGACTCGTCCGTCTGGAGGTGGACGGGATCTCGTGCATCGCCTATCCGCGGCTGACGGGGGGCGTCGAGGTCGGCGACGAGGTGCTCGTGAACGAGCAGGCGCGGCTGCTCGAGCTCGGCTCCGGGGGTTTCGACGTGCTCTACGCGAACCTGAGCCGCGGGCTTGGCCTGCCGCCGGAGGAGGGCACGCACGTGATCGCCCTCCCGTACACGCCCGGCCAAGTAGCAATCTGTTACAAGGAAGAGTCGGACGAGCTCGCGGAGTCGCTCGACGGTATGCCCGTGGTGCTCTGCACGCTGCACAGCCAGCTCGCGCCTGTCTGTGCTGCACTCGACGGCGTGCGCGTCGCGTACGTGCAGGTCGCCGGCGGCGCGCTGCCGGTATCGCTCTCGGACACGGTTCGGCTGTTGCGCGACCGCGGTCTCCTCGAGGTCGCGTGTGCGGTCGCGCCCTGCCTCGACGCCGAGGCGCAGTTCGTCACGACGGCGGCCGCACTCGCCTGGGCGAAGGCCCAGGGCTACGACGCCGTCGTCTGTGCCGTCGGCCCGGGCATCGTCGGCACCGGCACGCGGCTCGGGCACGGCGCGCTCACGCTCGCTGACGCGGCGAACACGGCCGCAGCGCTCGGCGGACGCCCCGTTCTTGCCGTCCGGACGTCGGAGGCAGACCCGCGGGAACGCCACCGTGGCGTCTCGCACCACGCGCAGGCCGTGCTCGACCACTCCCTTGCCGACTTGAGGGTCCCGTCGGCGGACGACGGCGAAGGCTGGGAGGAGGCCTGCGCCGGCCTGCCGCTCGCGCACATGGGCCGCGGCCCCGACGAGGACCCCGTGTTCTTCCGCTCCGCCTACGCTGCCGGTGTCGTCGCGCGCCAGATGATCGCCGGATGAGGATCCTCCTGCTCTACCTGCGCCGGTAAGGTTGCGCCGCCCATGCGCATCGGCGTCGCCAAAGAGATCAAGCCGCAGGAGTACCGCGTCGCGCTGACCCCGGCCGGGGCGCGCGAGCTCGTCCAGCGCGGGCACGAGGTCGTCGTCGAGACCACTGCCGGCGCCGGCAGCCAGTTCTCCGACGAGGCGTACGAGGCAACGGGTGCGCGCATCGCCTCGGTCGACGAGGTCTGGGAGAGCGCGGAGCTCCTGCTCAAGGTCAAGGAGCCGATCGCGCCGGAGTACTCGCGGCTGCGGGCCGGTCAAGTCCTCTTCACCTACCTGCACATCGCGGCCGACGGGCCTCTCACCCGAGCGCTCACAGACAGCGGCATCAGCGCCGTCGCCTACGAGACCGTGGAGACAGACGATCACCGCTTGCCGCTGCTCGCTCCGATGAGCGAGGTCGCCGGCCGGCTCGCCGCTCAGGCGGGTGCGCACTACCTCGAGCGGCCCAAGGGTGGCCGCGGCCTCCTGCTCGGCGGCGTCGCCGGGGTCGCGCCGGGAAAGGTCGTCGTGATCGGTGGCGGCATCGTCGGCTACAACGCCGCCGTGATCGCGCTCGGCCTCGGCGCGCAGGTGACGATCCTCGAGCGCTCGGTCGACCGGATGCGCCACCTCGAGGAGACATTGCACGGCCGCGTCAGCCTGGTGATGTCGTCGACGCTCCAGATCGAGGAGTCGGTTCGTGACGCGGACGTCGTCATCGGCGCTGTGCTGATCCCCGGTGCGCTTGCGCCCAAGCTGCTGACGCGGGAGATGGTCGCGGGGATGAAGCAGGGCAGCGTCTTCTGCGACGTCGCCATCGACCAGGGCGGCTGCGCCGAGACCTCGCACGCGACCACGCACGACGATCCCGTCTACGAGGTCGACGGCGTCATCCACTACTGCGTCGCGAACATGCCGGGCGCCGTGCCGATCACCTCGACCAAGGCGCTCACGAACGTGACGCTGCCCTACGTCGAGGCGATCGCCGACCACGGCCTCGCCGCGGCTGTCGCGCGCGACCCGGCACTGGCGCGCGGCGTCAACGTCTTCGACGGCCGGATCACCTACGAGGCGGTCGCCGAGGCGCACGGCCTCGAGTACACAGCGCTCGAGGACGTCCTCGGCGCTTCCGCCGTCTAAAGGGCTCTAAGCCTCGTTCTTCTTCGCGTCCAGCTGCTTCTGGCTCTTGGACGGGCTCAGCTTGACCACGAGCCAGGTCACCCCGCTGGCGAGGCCGACCACGAAGGCGATATAGAACAGAAGACCGAAGAGGCCGAGGACGTCGTCCATTGCGCCTTAGAATAGCCGCGTGCCGCGCGCGTGCGTGATCGTGCTCGACGCCGTCGGCGCGGGAGAGTTGCCCGACGCGGCTTCGTTCGGCGATGAGGGGTCGAACACGCTCGGCAACGTCGCCCGCGCGGTCGGAGGTCTCGACCTGCCCGCGTTGGAGGCGCTCGGCCTCGGCAACGTGATGCCGCTCGAGGGCTGCCCGCCGCAGCCCGGCGCTCCGGCGGTCGCCGGCCGCCTGCTCGAGCGCTCGAAGGGCAAGGACACGACGACCGGCCACTGGGAGCTGATGGGCGTCGTCACGCCGACGGCGATGCCGACGTACCCGCACGGATTTCCGCACGACGTGATCGACCCGTTCATGCACAAGACCGCTCGCGGCGTCCTCGGCAACAAGGCCGCGTCGGGTACCGACATCATCCAGGAGCTCGGCGAGGAGCACCAGCGGACGGGGAAGTGGATCGTCTACACGTCCGCCGACTCGGTCTTCCAGATCGCCGCACACGAGGAGACGATCCCGCTCGAGGAGCTCTACGAAGGGTGCAGGGCGGCCCGCGAGATCCTCACCGGCAAGCACGCTGTCGGCCGCGTGATCGCGCGGCCGTTTGCCGGCGCGCCCGGCAGCTACGAGCGGACGCCGAACCGGCACGACTTCTCGCTCGAGCCACGGCGGCCGAACTACCTCTCGCTGATCCGCGACGCGGGACAGAAGGTGCACGCTGTGGGGAAGATCAGCGACATCTACGCGGGCTGCGACATCGACGAGTCCTCGCCGACGAAGTCGAACGTGGACGGGATCAACAAGACGGTCGAGCTCCTGCAGACGATCGACGACGGGCTCGTCTTCACGAACCTCGTCGAGACGGACATGCTCTGGGGCCACCGCAACGACCCGGTCAACTTCCACCGCTGCCTGCAGGACTTCGACCGCCGGCTCGAGGACATTCTCGAAGCGCTGCGGCCGGGCGACCTGCTGATCATCACCTCCGATCACGGCTGCGACCCGACGACGCCGTCCACCGACCACTCGCGCGAGCACGCGCTCCTGCTCGCGTACGCCGCTGGACGCAACGCGCAAGGTGCGGTTCACGAAGGCGAGTTCGGCGACGTCGGCGCGACCGTGAACGCGTGGCTCGGCGGCAAGGCGCCGGGTCGTGGGATCCCCGGCACGCCGATCCTCACGCCGTGAAGACCGCGGCTCCGACCGTGCGCACCAGCGAGACGCGGCCGAATACGCCGCGTCCGTTCAAGCCACGTCTGGGGACTGTCCCCAGACACGTCCCAAAGAGACGGTTGGGGAGAAAGAGTTGCGCAATCGTTGCGATCGAGGCTGCGTGATGATCCGGCCGGCGGAGCTGATCGAGCGGAAGCGGAACGGGGAGGAGCTTCCCGCCGAAGAGATCTCCGAGCTGATCCTCGGCTACGCGCGCGGAGAGATCCCGGACTACCAGCTGGCGGCGTTCTGCATGGCCGTCTACTTCCGGGGCATGACCGCGGCGGAGACCTACGCGCTCACGGACGCGATGATCCGCAGCGGCCGCACGCTCGACCTCGGCGCCGCGCTCGGCCGCAAAGTCGTCGACAAGCACTCGACCGGCGGCGTGGGGGACAAGACGACGATCGCGGTCGGGCCGATCGTGGCCGCGTGCGGGGTGCCGGTCGGGAAGATGAGCGGCCGCGGGCTCGGCCACACCGGCGGCACGCTCGACAAGCTCGAGGCGATTCCCGGCTTCAGCGTCGACCTCTCCGTCGACGCCTTCGTCGCCCAGGTGCAGGAAGTCGGCCTGGCGATCATCGGCCAGACCGACGACCTCGTTCCCGCCGACAAACAGCTCTACGGCCTGCGCGACGTCACCGCGACGGTCGACATCCTGCCGCTGATCGCCTCGTCGATCATGTCGAAGAAGATCGCGGGCGGAGCCGACGCGATCGTGCTCGACGTCAAGGTCGGCGACGGCGCCTTCATGAAGACGCTCGACGACGCGCGTGCGCTCGCGCAGACGATGCTCGAGCTCGGCGAGCACGCGGGCCGCGAGGTCGTGTGCCTCCTTACCGACATGGAGCAGCCGCTCGGAGCCGCGGTCGGGAATGCGCTCGAGATCGCCGAGGCGCGCGACACCGTCCGAGGCGAGGGCCCGCCCGACTTCACCGAGCTCGTTCTGGATGCCTGCGCCCGTCTGCTCGCGCTCTCCGACCTCGGGATCGACGCCGACGAGGGCCGGCGTCGCGCGGAGGCGGCGGTCGCGGACGGCTCTGCACTGGCCGTTTACGAGCGCTGGATTCGGGCCCAAGGCGGCGATCCGGACCCGGACGTGCTGCCGAGGGCGCCGGTCGTCTTGGAGGTGCGCGCGCCGCAGGCCGGATCCGTCGTCCGCCTCGGCGCGATCGCGGTCGGCATGGCGGCGCTCCATCTCGGCGCCGGTCGGCGGGCGAAGGGAGACACAATCGACCACGCCGTCGGGGTGCTCTGTCACGCCAAACGCGGCGCCAGCGTCGAGGCCGGCGAGCTACTCGCCGAGGTGCACGCCCGAGACGATGCGAGCGGCACGGAGGCCGTCGCCGCAGTCCTGGCCGCGTACGAGCTCGGAGACGAGGCCCCCCGCGAGCATCCGATCCTGCTCGACGTCGTCGCGTGATCGTCAGGCAGGAGCGCGCCGAGGACGAGCGCGAGCTCGCCGCGCTGATCGACGCCGCCTTCGGCGACAACGAGACGTCGGTGTTCACCGCCAGGATCCGTGCCTCGCAGGCGTACGTCCCGGAGCTGACGTTCGTCGCGGACGACGGCGGCGAGCTCGTCGGCTTCACGATGCTGAGCTACGTCAAGGCCGGGGACCGCGACGTGCTGATCCTGACGCCGATGGCGGTGCGGCCGGACCGCCAGCGCGCAGGAATCGGCAAGCAGGTCGTTCACGCCGCGATCGCGGCGGCCGATGAGCGCCGCGAGCCGATCGTGCTCGTCGAGGGCGTCCCGGCCTACTACCCGCAGTTTGGCTTCCGCTCCGCGAGCGAGCTCGGCTTCGAGCGTCCCGATCCGCGCATCCCGGAGGCCGCCTGGATGGCGCTGCCGCTGGCGGCCTGGGATCCGGCCATCGCGGCCGCCGTCGTCTACCCGGACTTCTTCCCGCCGCCTCCGAATGCCTGAACTCCCCGAGGTCGAGAGCGTGCGGCGCCAGATCGCGCCGGTGCTGGAGGGCCGCCGGCTCGAGCACGTCGAGATCGACGACGTTCGCCTGACCCGGCCGGAGGATCCGCTCGAGGTCGCAGCCGAGCTCACGGGCGAGCGCGTCGAGCACGTCGATCGCCGCGGCAAGTACCTGATCGTCCGCTTCGAGTCCGGCCGAGCGCTCCTGATCCATCTGCGGATGACCGGCAGCCTGCTGCGCGAGCCCGGGGAGGCGACGCATGTCCGCGCGACCCTCCGGCTCGACGACGGCACCACGGTCGGCTACCGCGACGTCCGCCGGTTCGGCACCTGGCTTCTGCTCGAGCCCGGCGAGCTCGAGCCATATCTCGGCGCCCGCCTCGGCGGGGAGCCGCTCGTCGCCGCCTTCACGGCGAAGGGGCTCGGCGAGCGTCTGGACGGCCGGCGTGCGCCGCTGAAGGCGGCGCTGCTCGACCAGCGCACGCTCGCGGGGCTCGGGAACATCTACGTCGACGAGGCGCTCTGGTACGCGAAGCTGCACCCGCTCCGGCCGGCAGGCGGGCTCGACCGCGACGAGCTGCGCCGGCTCCACCGCGCCATCCGCAAGGCGCTCGAGCTCGGGATCGCCCGCCAAGGCTCGACGTTGAGCGAGTACCGGCTTCCGGACGGCTCGGCCGGCTCGATGCAGAAGGAGTTCAGGGCCTACGGGCGGACGGGCGAGCCATGCGACCGCTGCGGCACCCCGCTGACGAAGATCCGCGTCGGCGGTCGCGGCACCTGGTACTGCCCGACACTGCCAGCCGCTGGAGTCTTCGTAGTCCTAGGCGGCGAGCTGCTCGTCGAGCGCGCCGGAGCGGTCCAGGCGCCAGAGCTCGGTGTAGCCGCCGATCGGTGTCCCGTCGATCAGGATCTGCGGCACCGTCCAGCCGCCGGTCTCGTCGAAGAGGTTGCGCCGGAAGTCAGGGTCGTCGTCGAGCGTGACCTCCTCGTATGCGATTCCCTTCGCATCGAGCAGCGCCTTGGCGCGAACGCAATACCCGCACCAGCGCGTCGAGTAGATCCGAATCCGGGTCACGTGACTACAACGCATTCAGCGCGCGGTTCGTTCCCGCCGAACCCGCATCTAGACTCGAACGATGGGACGCACGTACAAGACTGAGGCCGTCGTCCTGCGCTCGTTTCGGCTCGGCGAGGCCGATCGCGTCCTGCACGCGTACACGGCCGACCGCGGTCGCGTCGGCGCGGTCGCGAAGGGCATCCGCCGGACGAAGTCGCGCTTCGGGGGTCGGCTGGAGCCGCTCTCGCACGTCGAGTTGATGCTGCACCAGGGCTCGGGCGAGCTGCAAACGGTGACCGGCGCCGACCTGCGCGCCTCCCACCACGAGGCGCGCGAGGATCCGTACCGGCTCGCCGTCGGCCTGATCGGCGCCGAGGCGATGCTCCGGCTCTTCACCGAGCAGGAGGCGAACGAGCGCGCCTTCACCGCGCTGACGCGCTTCCTCGACCAGCTCGACACGATCGCGTCACGTGCGCCGGCAGTCGCAGCGGTCGATCCGCTCGTCCTCAGCTTCCAGCTGAAGCTGCTCTGGCTCTCGGGCTACATGCCGCATCTGGAGAGCTGCGTCGAGTGCGGTGCGGTCGAAGGGCTCGTCGGCTACCTTCCCGCGGCCGGCGGCGCCGTCTGCCGCGACTGCGGACCCGGCGCGATCCGGCTTTCGCCGGAGGGCGCGCAGGCGATCCAGACGCTCGTCGCGACGCCCCTCGCCGCGGCCGGCGAGGCCGGGCTGACTGAGACCAGCGCCCGCGAGGCGCTCGCGATCGTCCGGGCCTCGTACGAGCACCAGGGCGGCTTTCGCCTGCGGACGCTCTCCGCGTGAAGCGGACGCTCGCACACGGCTACGAGCTCGACGACGACGCGGCTCGGATCGATCGCGAGGCAGTTCACCGCTACATCTCCGAGGAGTCGTACTGGGCGAAGGGCCGCCCGCGCGAGACGATGGACGGGCTGATCGACCGCGCCGCCCGGAACGTCGGCCTCTACGCGCCCGACGGAAGCCAGGTCGGCTATTCGCGCACGATCGACGCCTCCGACGCACGGCTCGTCTACCTCGCCGACGTCTACGTGCTCGATGAGCACCGCGGCCGCGGCCACGGCGTCGAGCTCGTCAGGTTCACGATCGAGGAAGGTGCGTTCGCCGACCGCCGCTGGTTGCTCCACACCTCGGACGCACACAGCCTGTACGAGCGGTTCGGCTTCACGTCCAGCGAGGCGCTGCTCGAGCGCCCCGCGCCCTAGCTCCTAGGAGGGCTTCGGCGAGCGCCAGTCCGCCGCGAGCAGCTCCGCCGAGCTTCGCCCGGACGCCGCCGAGCGGAAGCCGCTCCTGCTCGAGCGAGTCACGGTCGCGCAGCGTGACGGTGTCGTCCTCGAGCGTCTGCTCGTCGATCGTCAGGCCCCACGGCGTGCCGATCTCGTCCTGGCGCCGGTAGCGGCGGCCGATCGCGCCACCGTCGTCGTACTCGACGCTGAAGTGGCGGCGCAGCTCCTCGTAGAGCCCGCGCGCTTTCTCGACCATCCCCGCGTCCTTGCCGATCAGCGGCAGCACCGCCGCCTTCACCGGCGCGAGCTGCGGATGGAGCCGCAGCACCGTCCGCTCCCGCTCGCCGACGACCTCCTCGTCGTAGGCGTCGATCATGAAGGTCAGCATCGAGCGGTTGACGCCGAGGGCGGGCTCGACGACGTGCGGCACGTAGCTCTCGCCGGTAGCGGCGTCGAACCACTCGAGCTTCGTTCCGGACGCCTCGGTGTGCTGGGTCAGGTCGAACTCCCCGCGGTTGGCGATCCCCTCGAGCTCCGACCAGCCGATCGGGAACAGGTACTCGATGTCGCTCGTGCCGCGCGAGTAGTGCGAGAGCTCGTCGGCCTCGTGCGGGCGCACCCGCAGGTGGCTGTCGCGGACGCCGTAGCGCGTGTGCCACGCGAGCCGCGCCTCGACCCAGTAGCGATACCACTCCTCCGCGTCGGCCGGCGGCACGAAGAACTCCATCTCCATCTGCTCGAACTCGAGCGTGCGGAAGATGAAGTTGCCGGGCGTGATCTCGTTCCGGAACGACTTGCCGATCTGGGCGATCCCGAACGGCGGCTTGCGGCGCGCGATCGCGGCGACGTTCTTGAAGTTGATGAAGATCCCCTGCGCGGTCTCGGGGCGGAGGTAGACGTCTACCCCCGACTCCTCCAGCGCGCCGACCCGCGTCTGGAACATGAGATTGAAGTTGCGCGGCTCCGTCAGGTCACAGTCGGAGGTCTCGCCGGGTTTCTTCGACGGCCGCTGGCCGCACTGCTCGGTGTCGAGATGATCGGCGCGGAAGCGCTTCTTGCAGAACTTGCAGTCGACGAGCGGGTCGCTGAAGCCGCCCACGTGGCCGGACGCCTTCCAGACATCGGGGTGGAGGATGATCGAGGAGTCGAGCGCGACGATGTCGTCCCGCTCGCGCACCATCGCCTCGAGCCAGCGCGCCTTGACGTTGTCCTTGAGCAGGACGCCGTAGTGGCCGTAGTCGTACGAGCTGCCGAGGCCGCCGTAGATCTCCGAGGACGGGAAGACGAAGCCGCGCCGCTTCGACAAGCTGACGATCTTGTCCATGGTCACGGCGTCGGTGCTCACGAGTGGCAGAGGCTAGCCTCTGCACCGATGGCCGCGCGCGAGACTGTCGAGCTCCACATCGTCTCCGACTCGACCGGCGAGACGGCCGCGCGCCTCGTGGCGGCGCTCGAGGCCCAGTTTCCCGACCAGCCGTTCGAGGAGATCCGCCACCCGCGGGTCGAGTCGCTCGACGACCTCGCGCTGACCGTCAGCCGCGCGAAGGGCCGACCCGCCGTAATGGTCTACACGCTCGTCGACCGCGAGATGCGCGAGAGCATGCGCACGCTCTGCCGCAGCGCACGGCTTCATTACTGCGACCTGCTCGGCCATCCGATCGAATCGATCGCGAAGGTCTCCGGCATGGCCGCGAAGATGACGCCGGGCGCGCGACCGCCGCTCAACTCGACCTACTTCAAGCGGATGGAGGCGATCGAGTTCGCGGTCAAGTTCGACGACGGCGTCGGCAGCGGCCTCGAGGAGGCGGACATCGTCCTCGTCGGCGTCTCCCGGACGTCGAAGACACCGCTCTCGATCTACCTCGGCTATCTCGGGCAGAAGGCGGCGAACGTGCCGATCGTGAAGGGGATCAAGCCGCCGCCCGAGCTCTTCGAGATCGACCCGCTCAAGATCGTCGGCCTGACGATCGACGCCGAACGGCTCGCGGAGATCCGCACCGCCCGGGCGCGGGGGATGGGCGGCAAGAACCGACAGTACGCCGAGATGGTCGAGATCTACGACGAGCTCGAGGAGGCGGCCGCGCTGCACCGGCGGCTCGGCTGCCCCGTGATCGAGGTCACCGGGCTCTCGATCGAGGAGACGGCGCATCGCGTCGTGCGGCTCGTCGACCGCCGCCGCCAGGAGGCGCATGCGACCTAAGCCGCCGGTTCCGAGGTGGCGGTGGGCGCTCTGGCTGACGATCCTCGCCGCCGCGGACTTCGTCTTCTACGTCGTCCTGACCCCGATCTGGCTCGGCCTGCGCGCCCTGGCGTGGGCGGCCGAGTGGAGGTCGCGCCGGCGGACGAGCTTGACGAACGCTGCCTCCTTTGGTCAACTGATTAGGCATATGTCTAAGTCAGGAGCGGACGCCATGCGCACGAACACCACACACCCGCGTCGTTCCACCGCTCGCCGCAGGACGCGATGACGGCGCCGAAGGAGGAGTTCCTCTACCTCGCCTGCCTGCACGAGGGCACGGGCGTCGACCGGCCGGACTTCCTCGCCGTCGTCGACGCGGAGGAGGGCCGGATCGTCCACGAGCTGCCGATGCCGAACGTCGGCGACGAGCTGCACCACTTCGGCTGGAATCGCTGCTCGTCCGCCTGCCACGGGCCCGACCGCTCGCACCTGGTCGTGCCGGGCTTCCGCTCGTCGCGGTTCCACATCGTCAACGTCGCAGACGACCCGCGCGGCCTGGATCGAGAAGGTGATCGAGCCGGAGGAGGTGATCGCGGCGACCGGCTACACGCGGCCGCACACCGTGCACTGCATGCCCGGCGACAACATCGTCGTCGCCATGCTCGGTGACGCCGAGGGCAACGGCGCCGGCGGGTTCGCCGTCATCGACGCGAAGACGTTCGAGATGAAGGGCCGCTGGGAGAACGGCGGCGCCCGGCCGCCGCTCAACTACGACTTCTGGTACCAGCCGCGCAAGAACGTCCTCGTCTCGTCGGAGTTCGGCGAGCCGAACGCGTATGAGAAGGGCTTCGACCTCGAAGACGTCGGCGCCGGCAGGTACGGGCAGCGCATCCACTTCTGGGATCTCGAGCGGCGGACGCTCGAGCAGTCGGTCGACCTCGGCGAGAAGGGGCTCGTGCCACTCGAGATCCGCTGGCAGCACGACCCCGACTCCGAGCAGGGCTTCGTCGGCGCGGCGCTCTCCAGCGTCATCTTCCGCTTCCACCGCCAGAAGGGCTCGTGGGCGGCCGATCCTGTGACCGAGGTCGAGAGCGTCGAGCTGGAGGGATGGCCGTTCCCGGTCCCGGGGCTGATCACCGACCTCGTGCTCTCGATGGACGACCGCTTCCTCTACTTCGCGAACTGGCTGCACGGTGACATCCGCCAGTACGACGTCTCCGACCCCGCGCGTCCGAAGCTGACGGGGCAGCTCTGGCTCGGCGGTGTGCTGGGGAAGCCGACCGACGGGTCGCGGCAGCTGAGCGGTGGCCCGAACATGCTCCAGCTCTCGTACGACGGCCGCCGACTGTACGTGTCGAACTCGCTCTACTCGACCTGGGACAACCAGTTCTACCCGGAGCTGCAGTCCTGGCTCCTGCGGATCGACTGCGACCCGAACGGCGGCATGCAGATCGACCCCGACTTCTTCGTCGACTTCTCCGACCGCCCCGACGGGCCGGCGCGCGCGCACGAGGTGCGCCTCCAGGGCGGCGACTGCACGACGGAGATCTTCCAGTGATCGTCGCGCATCACCTTGTCGAGGGCCTGCTGCCGGCGCTCGTGGCGGGCGCGACGAGCGGTCCGCTCCTGCTCGTGGCGGTGCGCGCGCGCCTCGGCAGCCGCGCTGGACGCCGGCGCTCGATTCGGACGCGCCGACGCGCGAGAATGAGCCGGACGTGAGCGAGCCCGCAACGAAGACGACTGCCCGCTCCGCCGCCGAGGACGCCCTCCTCGACGCGGCGGAGCGGCTGCTCGTCGAGATCGGCTACGCCCGGATCACGACGCGGCGGCTCGCCGAAGAGGCGGGCGTCAACCACGGCCTGGTCCACTACTACTTCGGCTCGAACGAGAACCTGCTCGTGCGGGCGCTCGAGCGGTTCACGGAGCGGCTTATCGAGCGCCAGCGCGAGCTCTACGCCGCCGACATGCCCTTCGTGGAGAAGTGGCGCACGGCGATGCGCTACCTCGTGGCCGAGGACCGCACCTACGAGAAGGTCTGGCTCGAGCTGCAGGCGATGGCCTGGAACGACGAAGGGCTGCGCGAGCGGCTCGCGCGGGTCGAACGCGCGAGTGGCGCGCCGTGCTCACCGACGCCTTCCGCGGAGCCGCACCGCGAGCTCGGGGTCGACGATGCCGCTCGACGCGCTCGTCTCGCTCGTGATCACCTTCAACCTCGGGATCATGGTCGAGCGCCTCGGCGGGATCGAGACAGGCCATGCCGAGCTCCTCGGACTGGATCGACGGATGGCTGTCGAGCTGACCGCGCCGGTGGGCGAGCAGACCCGCGCCCGCAACCCCGACGAGTCGGGGTTCGTCGAGCGCGACGGCGTCCGTGTCTTCTGGGAGTCCTACGGCTCGGGCGACCCCACGTTCCTCCTCCTGCCGACCTGGTCGATCATCCACTCGCGGCAGTGGAAGGGGCAGATCCCGTTCCTTGCGCGCGACCACCGCGTCGTCACGTTCGATGGGCGCGGCAATGGTCGCTCCGACCGCCCGATGGCATCCGAGGCGTACGACGAGCGTGAGTTCGCGCTCGATGCGCTCGCCGTCCTCGACGCGACCGGAACCGACCGCGCCGTCATCGTCGGCTATTCGCTCGGGGCGCCGCGTGGGCTGATCCTCGCCATCGAGCAGCCCGAGCGCGTCGCCGGCGCCGTCTTCATCGGCCCCGCCTACTCGGGCGGTGGCGAGCCGCTCCCGGAGCGGGTGATGCCGTGGGAGGACGAGCTCGACACCGACGAGGGCTGGGCGAAGTACAACCGCCACTACTGGCTGCGCGACTATCACGGCTTCCTCGACTTCTTCTTCGGGAAGCTCTTCCGAGAACCGCATTCGACGAAGCAGATCGAGGACTGCGTCGGGTGGGGGCTCGAGACGACGCCGGAGACGCTGATCGCCGCACACCACGGCGCCAAGCCGGGGCCCGAAGAGGCGCAGGAGCTGGCGCGCCGCATTCGCTGTCCCGTGCTCGTCGTCCACGGCACCGACGACGCGATCGCCTCGCACACGCGTGGGCGCGCGCTCGCCGAGCACACTGGTGGCGACCTCGTCCAGGTCGAGGGCGGCGGACACGCGCCGCACGCACGGGATCCCGTCTTCTTCAACCTCCTGCTGCGCGACTTCGCCCGGAGGCTCGCGTGAGCGTGGTCGCCGACGAGCGCGAGCAGACGCGTGCCCGCTACCCCGACGAGGAGGGATACGTCGAGCGCGACGGCGTCCGCGTCTTCTACGAGGTCTACGGCTCCGGCGAACCGACGCTCGTCTTGCTGCCGACATGGTCGCTCATCCATTCGCGCCACTGGAAGATGCAGATCCCCTTCCTCGCGCGCAGGCACCGTGTCGTCACCTTCGACGGGCGCGGGAACGGCCGCTCCGACCGCCCGCAGGGCGCCGAGGCGTACGCGATCCGCGAGTTCGTTGCCGACACGCTCGCGGTGATGGACGCGACCGCGACGGAGAGCGCCGTCCTCGTCGGTGTGTCGTGCGCGACGCTCTGGGGCGTCGTTCTCGCCGCGGAGCAGCCGGAGCGCGTCGCCGGCGCCGCGTTCATCGGGCCGGCCGTCCCGCTGGCACCGCCGCTGTCCGAGCGCACCGTCTTTCCCTTCGACGAGCGGCTCGATACCGACCAAGGGTGGGCGAAGTACAACATGCACCACTGGCTCCGGGACTATCCGGACTTCCTCGAGTTCTTCATCGGGAAGTGCTTCACGGAGCCGCACTCGACGAAGCCGATCGAGGACGCTGTCGGCTGGGCGCTCGAGACCACCCCCGAAGTGCTCGCGGACCACGACGGTGGCATCGACCTGCCCATTGGTGTCGACTTCAGGGAGCTCTGCTGGACGCGTTCGCTGTCCGGTGCTCGTCATCCACGGCGATGAGGACGCGCTCCACTCGCACGGGCGGGGCGTGGCGCTCGCCGAGGCGACGAGCGGGCAGCTCGTCACGCTCCAGGGCTCCGGACACTTTCCGCAGGCGCGGGATCCGGTGGTCGTAAACCTGCTCGTTCGAGAGTTCGTGGAGCGGCTGCCGTGATCGCCGATCTCGCCACGCACGAGCAGTCACGTGCCCGCTACCCCGACGAGGAGGGGTACGTCGAGCGCGACGGCGTCCGCGTCTTCTACGAGGTCTACGGCGACGCGCCGACGACGTTCCTGCTCTTCCCGACCTCCCCGATCTCCCACTCGCGGCTGTGGAAGGGGCAGATCCCGTACCTGTCGCGCTACTTCCGGGTCGTGGTGTTCGATCCGCGCGGGAACGGGAAGTCGGACCGGCCGGACGACGCCGACGCGTACTCGTATTGGGAGGTCATGAAGGACGGCCGCGAGGTTCTCGAGGCGACCGGGGCGGAGACCGCCCTCCTGGGCGGGCTCTGCGACGGCGGCGGCTACGCGCTCATGCTCGCCGCCACGGACCCAGCACTGGCGCTCGGGGTTGCCGCGATCTCTCCCTGCCTTCCGCGGCTGACGTCGGGACATCCGAACTACCGTCGGTATCCGTCCACCGAGCCGCTCGACACCGACGAGGGCTGGGCCAAGTGGAACGTCCACTACTGGCGGCGCGACTTCCGCGGGTTCCTCGAGTTCTTCTTCTCGCAGCAGCTCCCCGAGCCGCATTCGACGAAGCAGATCGAGGACTGCGTCCGGTGGGGACTCGACGGAGGCGTCGAGTCGCTCGTTCTCGCCGACGAGGAGGCCCCGCCGCCGTTCGCGAGCGAGGAGGAGGCCCGCGAGCTCGTCGCACGCGTTCGGTGCCCGGTGCTCGTCGTCCACGGCGAGCTGGACAACTGCCAAACCCGCGAGCGCGCGCTCGCGGTCGCGGAGCTCACGGGCGGAACGTTCGTCGCGCTCGAGGGCGCGGGTCACATCCCGACCGCGCGCCACCCCGTCAAGGTCAACGGTCTGCTGAAGGAGTTCGGCGAGACGGTCGCGCCGCCGGCGCCGAAGGTGAAGACGTGGACCCGGGCGCTCAGCCGCCGCCGGCGGGCGCTCTACGTCTCCTCGCCGATCGGCCTTGGCCATGCGCGCCGCGACGTGGCGATCGCCCAGGAGCTACGGAAGCTCCACCCTGACCTCGAGATCGACTGGCTCGCACAGCACCCGGTGACGACTGTGCTCGAGGCCGAAGGCGAGCGGATCCACCCTGCGAGCGCGCTACTTGCGAACGAGTCGGCGCACATCGAGAGCGAGTCGGCCGAGCACGACCTGCATGCCTTCCAGGCGATCCGCCGGATGGATGAGATCCTCGTCGCGAACTTCATGCTCTTCCTCGACGTCGCGCGCGAGGAGAGCTACGACCTCTGGATCGGCGACGAGGCGTGGGAGATCGACTACTTCCTGCACGAGAACCCGGAGCTGAAGTCGGCCGCGTACGTGTGGCTGACGGATTTCGTCGGCTGGCTGCCGATGGATGACGGCGGCGAGCACGAGAGCTTCCTCACGACCGACTACAACGCCGAGATGATCGAGCACATCGCGCGCTTCCCGCGCATCCGCGACCGCGCCGTCTTCGTCGGCAACCCGGACGACGTCGTGCCCGAACTCATTCGGGAACGGCCTGCCGGGAATCCGCGACTGGACGGAGCAGCACTACGACTTCTCCGGCTACGTGACCGGGTTCGAGCCCGTCGCCGACCGAGAGAAGCTGCGGGACGAGCTCGGCTACAAGCCGAACGAGCAGGTCTGCATCGTCACCGTCGGCGGCTCCGGGGTCGGAGGTCATCTGCTCCAGCGGGTGATCGAGGCGTTTCCCCAAGCGAAGGCGACTGGTGCCGGAGCTGCGGATGGTGGTCGTCGCCGGCCCGCGGATCGATCCGGCGACGCTGGCGGAGCACGACGGGCTCGAAATCCGGGCGTACGTGCACGAGCTCTACCGGCACCTCGCCGCGTGCGACCTTGCGGTCGTGCAGGGCGGCTTGACGACCTCGATGGAGCTGACCGCCAACCGGCGCCCGTTCCTCTACTTCCCGCTGCGACACCACTTCGAGCAGAACTTCCACGTTCACCACCGGCTCGAGCGCTACGGGGCCGGGCGGCGGATGGAGTTCGAGACCGACGGCCCGGGCGAGATCGCAGCCGCGATCGCCGAGGAGATCGGCCGCGAGGTCGACTACCGGTCGGTCGAGACCGACGGCGCCGCCCGCGCGGCCGCGCTCATCGCCGAGCTGCTGTAGTCGTCGAGCCAGCGCTCGACCGCGGCCGGGCTGCGGAGGCGGACGACGTGGAAGTGGGCGAGCTCGATCGGATAGCGTCGCCGGCGGCCGAAGTGCATGCGGAACGCGAAGACGAAGAGCGACTCGCGGCCCCAGAACGCGCTCCGCAGCGATCTCCGGTTGTCGTTCCAGAGCGTCTCGCGCCGGCGGACTCCGGCGCAGCGTGCGCCGCAGCGAGGCGCGGCAGCCAGACGCGGAGCGGCAGATCGAGCCAGACGACGGTGTCCGCCTGCTCGAGGACGAGGTCTCCGAGCTTGCCACGGTACGTGCCGTCGATCACCCAGCCCGTCTCCGGCGAGCACCGGCTCGACGGCGATCGCGCAGCTCGTCGTCGCGGCGTCTCGATCCAATTCGGCCCGTGCACGAGGGCGTCGAGCTCGACGAAGGGCACGTCGAGCCGGCGCGCGAGCTCGCGGCCGAGCGTCGTCTTGCCGTTGCCGCTCGCGCTCGCGACGATCGCGACACGCTTCACAGCACGCGCGTCTCGAGCGGCTCCTCGCCGTCGGTCGTGACGCGGTAGCCGCGCGCGCCCTCGCGCTGGCTGACGACCTCGCGCAGCTCGGTGCCCGCGAAGTGGAAGGCCGCGTCGTCGTCTGCGGCGTAGCCCGGCGCGATCCCGCCGTCGCGCACGAGCCGCGTGTAGGTCGGCCGCCGCTCCGGCTCGCCGTCGTAGTGCGGGCAGAAGCTGCCCTGGAGCAGCCCGAGGCCGCCGCCGAGCGCGCGCAGCGTCGGGCCGAACGAGTCGGTGACGGAGTCCTCGAACCAGCAGTTGGCGCCGGCGCTCATGCCGCCGACGACCGCGCCGCGCTCCCAGGCCTCGCGCAGCGCGTGGTCGATCCCGTGCACGCGCCAGATCGCGAGCATGTTCGCGGTGTTGCCGCCGCCGACGTAGATCACGTCCTGCGTCGCGACGTGCGCCGCCGGATCCTCGGGCATGCCGAAGAGCGTCAGGTGGCTCGGCCGCACATCGCGGCGCTCGCGAGAACTCGTCGTAGAAGCGGACGATCCGCTCCGGCTTCTCGCCGACGGCGGTGCGGCAGCCAGCAGACGCGCGGCCGCGCGACCGCGCGAGGCCGAGCATGAAGTCCTCGATCCGCGAGTCGCGGTGGAGCAGAGCTCCGCCGCCCATGGCGAGGATGTGACCGCTCATTGCGCAGTATGCCGTATGTCCCCACGACGAAAAGGAGCTGACATGGGCAAGGTGGTCGCGGGAATCACGATCTCGCTCGACGGCTACTACACGGGCCCGAACGACCGGCTCGGCGCGGGTCTCGGCGACGACGGCGAGCGGCTGCACTACTGGGTCTTCGGCGGTCCGTGGCGCTACGGCGAGGAGAGCGGCTCGGCCGACGGCGTCGACCAGGACTACATCGACGAGGTCTTCGCCGGCGGCGGTGCGTGGCTCGTCGGCCGGACGATGCACGACGTCGTCGACGGCTGGGGCGATGATCCAGGTTTCGGGGTGCCCGTCTTCGTCGTCACGCACCGGCCGCGCGAAACCGTCGTCAAGGGCGACACGACCTTCGAGTTCGTCACCGACGGAACCGAGGCGGCGCTTGGCGCGGCGACGGAGCTGCCGCCGGAGGCAAGAACGTGATCCTGATGGGCGGCGGTGACCTGCTCCGCCAGTACCTCGAGGTGGGCGTGGTGGACGACTTCACGCTCACCGTCTCGCCGGTGCTGCTCGGCGCGGGCAAGCGCCTGTTCGACCGGATCGGGCGCACGGATCTCGCGTTCGAGCGTTACGACGTGATCGAGTCGCCGCACGCGACGCATCTGCGCTTCCGGGTGCGAGTGTAGATTCCCGCCCGGCATGCGCTACGTCTACGACTTCGACGAGGAGACGACCGGTGGCCGCGAGCTGCTCGGCGGCAAGGGAATCGGCCTCGCGGAGATGACCGCGCTGGGCGTCCCGGTCCCGGCCGGGTTCACGATCACGACCGACGCCTGCCGGGCGTACATGACCTCCGGCGGCGAGCTGCCCGACGGGCTCGAGGGCGAGGTCGCGAAGCACATCACCTCGCTCGAGGAGAAGGCGGGCAAGCGCTTCGGCGACCCGACCGACCCGCTGCTCGTCTCGGTCCGCTCCGGAGCAGCCGTGTCGATGCCCGGGATGATGGACACGATCCTCAACCTCGGCCTCAACGACGACGCGGTCGCGGGCCTCGCGAAGACGACCGGCAACGAGCGCTTCGCCTACGACTCCTACCGGCGCCTGATCCAGATGTACGGCGAGGTCGTCGACGGTGTCGAAGGACATCGCTTCGAGCAGCCGCTCACCGATCTGAAGGCGGCGCGGGGCGTGAAGCAGGACGTCGAGCTGACCGCGGCCGACCTGGGCGGGCTGATCGAGACGTTCAAGCAGATCTACGCCGACGAGACGGGTGCGGCGTTCCCGCAAGACGCCCGCGCGCAGCTCGAGAAGGCCGTGAGGGCGGTCTTCGACTCGTGGAACTCGCCGCGCGCGCAGGTCTACCGGCGCACCTATGAGATCGCCGACGATCTCGGCACGGCGGTCAACGTCGTCCAGATGGTCTTCGGCAACAAGGGCGACAGCTCCGGCACCGGCGTCTGCTTCACGCGCGACCCGTCCACCGGCGAGAGCCGCCTCTACGGCGAGTTCCTCCAGAACGCGCAGGGCGAGGACGTCGTCGCCGGGATCCGCACGCCCGAGCCGATCGAGCGGATGGGCGAGCTGCTGCCCGAGGCGTACCAGCAGCTGCTCGACACGATCCGCCGGCTCGAGGAGCACTACCGCGACATGCAGGACATCGAGTTCACCGTCGAGGACGGGACGCTCTTCCTGCTGCAGACGCGGTCGGCGAAGCGGACGGCCGCTGCCGCGCTGCGCGCCGCCGTCGAGATGGTCGACGAGGGGATGATCTCGAAGGAGGAAGCGGTCGCCCGGATCGATCCCGCCCAGCTCGACCAGCTGCTGCACCCGATGATCGATCCGTCCGCCGAGGTCGACGTGGTCGCGAAGGGCCTGAACGCCTCGCCGGGTGCCGCGTCCGGCGCGATCGTCTTCGACGCCGACACGGCCGAGGAGCGCGGCAAGGCGGGCGAGAGCGTCATCCTCGTCCGCTGGGAGACGACGCCCGACGACTTCCACGGGATGGTGCAGGCGGCCGGGATCCTGACCGCGCACGGCGGGCTGACCTCGCACGCGGCCGTCGTCGCGCGCGGGATGGGCACGCCCTGCGTCACCGGCTGCGAGGCGCTGCACGTCGACGTGCGCGCCAAGACCGCCCGGCTGCCCGGACACGAGCTGAAGGAGGGCGACACGATCACGATCGACGGCGGCACCGGCGAGGTGATCGTCGGCTCGGTGCCGCTCGTGCCGCCGCAGATCAACGACGACTTCTCCGCGATCCTCGAGTGGGCGGACGGGATCCGCCGGCTGAAGGTGCGCACGAACGCCGACACGCCCGAGGACTCGGCGAAGGCGCGCGAGTTCGGGGCGGAGGGGATCGGGCTCTGCCGGACAGAGCACATGTTCGCGGACGCCGACCGGCTCGGGCTGATGCGCGAGATGATCCTCGCCGCCGACGAGGACGGCCGCCGCTCGGCGCTCGAGCGCCTGCTCCCGATCCAGCAGGCCGACTTCGAGGGGATCTTCGAGGCGATGGCGGGCCTGCCGGTGACGATCCGGCTGCTCGACTGGCCGTTGCACGAGTTCCTGCCCTCGCTCGAGGAGGAGCAGGACGAGCGCGTGCGCGAGCGGATCCGCTCGCTGCACGAGTCGAACCCGATGCTCGGCTGGCGCGCCTGCCGGCTCGGGCTCTTCTTCCCCGAGATCTACGAGATGCAGGTGCGGGCGATCGTGCGCGCGGCGATCGCGGTGCGCGAGCGCGGCGGTGAGGCGCCGCTCGTCGAGATCATGCACCCGCTCGTCGGCTTCGGCGAGGAGCTGCGGCGGCTGCGCGAGCTGACCGTGCGCGTGGCGGCCGAGGAGGGCGAGCTCGACTACCTGGTCGGGACGATGATCGAGCTGCCGCGCGCGTGCGTGCGCGCCGACGAGATCGCCGAGCACGCCGACTTCTTCTCCTTCGGCACGAACGACCTGACCCAGACCGCGCTCGGGATCTCGCGCGACGACGGCGGCCGCTTCCTCTCGCACTACCTCGAGACCGGCGTGCTCGAGCGCGACCCGTTCGAGACGATCGACCAGGACGGCGTCGGCGACCTGATGCAGATCGCGGTCGAGCGCGGCCGCGGCGCGCGGGACGACCTCAAGCTCGGGATCTGCGGCGAGCACGGCGGCGAGCCGAACTCGGTCGCGTTCTGTCACCGGCTCGGGCTCGACTACGTGTCGTGCAGCCCCTACCGCGTGCCGCTCGCCCGCCTCGCCGCCGCCCAGGCCGCGCTGGCGGAGCAGGGCACCGTCGCGGTCGCGATCGGCGGCTAGAGACTACGCGTACCCGCGAACCTTCCAGTAGGCGATCGCGAAGCTGAGCAGGCCGACGGCGACGAGGCTCGCGATCGAGGCGAAGTCGATGCGGCCGTAGGCGGCGCTGCGCTGGCCGAAGCGGGAGAGGGCAAGGATGCAGAGCGCGCCGCCGGCAAGGCCGCCGAGGTGGCCGCCGATCGAGATGCCCGGCACCGCGAAGGTGAACGCGAGGTTGATGACGAGCAACGTGATCGCGCTGCCGCCGAGCACGTAGGTCTGCTGGCGCTCGAGCACGATCGCGGCGCCGAGGATCCCAAAGATCGCGCCCGACGCGCCCACCGTCACCGCGCCCGGCTCCGCGATCAGCGCTCCCGCGGAGCCGGCGAGCCCCGAGACGAGGTAGAGCAGGATGTACCGCAGCGGGCCGAGGTACGCCTCGAGCGGCCGCCCGATCCACCAGAGCGCGAGCATGTTCATGCCGAGGTGGATCGGCCCGTAGTGGAGGAACGCGGCAGTGATCAGCCGGTGCCAGTCGCCGTCCGCGACCGCCGGTCCATAGAGCGCCCCGTTCTGAAAGATCCAGCCGGAGTTGGCGTTGATCGAGGCACCGCCCGCGAGCTGGAGCAGGTAGATGCCGACGTTGACGCCGATCAGCGTCATCGTCACGATCCCCGGGTAGCGCGTCGAGCGCCGCTGGACGCCCTGCACCACGCGAGCGGCTCCGCGAGCCTGTCCGGAATGGTCGGGGCAGCGGATCCCCACCGGCCCGAACGTCATGCAATCCGGGCAGATCGGCCGGCCGCACTCGGAGCAGGAGACACCCGTCTCCCGGTCGGGATGTCGGTAGCACCTGAGCATCTCCGCCATCGGGATTAGCCTAGCCGCGTGAAGGTTCATGTCGCGTTCACTCCGGACGAGGCCGCTTCGGCCCCGACCGGGATCGTGATCGACGTCCTGCGCGCGACGTCGACGATCGCCCAGGCGCTTTCGACGGGCTACCGGCGGGTGCTCTGCGTCGGGGAGATCGAGGAGGCGACGGCGCTTCGGGCCGAGCTCGAGGACAGCGTCGTCGGCGGCGAGCGGGACGCGATCCGGATCGAGGGTTTCGACGTCGGGGCCTCGCCGCGCGAGTTCCTCGAGCCACGGGCCGAGACGCTGATCCTCTCGACCACCAACGGGACTCGCACGATCGTCACCGCGGCCGAGCGTTGCGACGAGGTGCTGCTCGGCAGCCTTCTCAACCTCGAAGCGGCCGCGGCCGCGGCGCGCGAGCGCGGGGAGGACGTGGCGATCCTCTGCGCCGGCTACAAGGGCGCCTTCGCCCTCGACGATGCGTACTGCGCCGGCCGCTTCGTGCAGCTGCTCGGCGGCGAGCGAACGGACGCGGCGGTCGCGGCCGACCTGATCGCGCAGGCGTTCCCGACCGCGCTCGACGGTCTGAACGCGCGGACGTACGGGCCGCCCGGGCTCGAGCAGGACATCGCGTTCTGCGCCCGTGAGAGCGTGCTGGCCGCCGTGCCGCGCTTCGCGGGCATGCGCGGCCCAGCCGCCGAGATCGTGCTCTAGCGATTGGCGTCGTTGTCGAGCCACCTGCCCGACACGAGCGACCAGAACTCCGGCTGTGGCCGGAAGCCGAGCGACTCGTAGAGCCCCTGCGCGTCATCGGTCTGGAGGCCGATGTGCTGGCCGGGGACCGCCGCGATCAACAGGCGCATCATCTCCGTCGCAATTCCCTGCCGCCGGTGCGACGAGGCAGTCCAGACGTCGACGAGGTAGGCGTTGCAGACGCCGTCGGAGAGGAGCCGGGCCATGCCGACGACGCGGTCGCCGTCACGGGCGATGGCGACGTGCTGTGACTGCTCGAACGAGCGCTCGAGCGCCGCCGCCGTGCGGCCGTTGTCGAAGTCGTCCGCGACGAGGTCGGCCTTCGCCTGCGTCCAGTCGACGCCGTCGAGCGAGTCGTCGATCCGAATCCCCACCGCCGCATTCTCTTCCGATTTGACAGGAACATACGTTCGGGTGTAGAACATACGTTCCTGTGATCGCCTGTCTCCTCATCCCCGGCTTCGAGTTGCGCGCTGCACTGCGGGGGAAGCCGAGGCTGGCGCTCGAACCGGCGGCGCTCGCGCCCTGGCCGGGAACGGAGCCGCTGATCGGCCCGGTGACCGCCGCGGCCGAGCTGGCCGGGGTGCAGCCGGGAATGCGGCTGGGCGAAGCGCTCGCGACGAGCCCGCAGCTCGTGCTCGTCGAGCAGGATCCCGCCGCGGTCGAGCGGGAGTGGGAGGGGGTGCTGCGCCGGCTCGAGGACTCGGGCTTCGCGGTCGACCCCGAGGAGCCGGGCCGGGTCTACTTCGAGACGAAGGGGCTCGAGCGGCTGTATGGAGGCTTGGAGGCGGCGCTCGAGCGGGCGCTCGCCTCCGTCGGAGCTGCCTGGGATCCACGCGCGGGCGCAGCGCAGCGCCGGTTTGCCGCCCTCGCGGCGGCGAGCGTCGCGCGTCCTGGGCAGGCACTCGTCGTGTCGGCCGGCAGGGAAGAGGGGTTTCTGGCACCGCTGCCCCTCTCGCTCCTGCCGCTCCCGGCCGATCGTTACGCGGAGCTGGAAGGGCTGGGTGTTCGCCGCTTGGGGGAGCTGGCGGCCCTGCCCGGGGGAGCTGTCGCGGAACGGCTCGGCCGGGACGGCCGGCAGGCGTGGTCGCTCGCTCGCGGCGGCGAAAGCGGTCGTGTGCGTGGGCGGCGCGCAGCGGCCGAGCTCGTCGAGGCACTCGAGTTTCCGGAGGCGATCGGGAACGAGCTGACGCTGCGGCGTGCTTTCGGCGCGCTCCTCGACCGGCTGCTGGCGCGGCCCGAGCGAGCGGGTCGGCCGCTGCGCAAGGCCGCGCTCTCGGCGCGGCTCGTCGGCGGGGGCTCCTGGCGGCGGACGGTGACGCTGCGCGAGCCGACGGCCGAGCGGCCACGGCTGCGGGCAGCGCTCGGCCCGAAGCTGCTCGAGATCCCGGCGCCGATCCTCGAGCTGCGCCTGGAGGCGGTGGAGCTCTCGGAGTCGGTCGGGGAGCAGCTGGAGCTGGTCCGGCCGGTGGGCGACGAGCTGAACGCGCGGCTGAGTGACGGCCTGCGCCAGGTGCGCGCGTCGACCGGGTCCGGCTCGGTGGTCGCAGTCGTGGAGGTGGCGCCGTGGTCGCGGATTCCCGAAACCCGGTCTCTCTTTGTTCCTCGAGACGAATGACAGCGAGAAGCGACTCCGTGGCCGGAGGGCGATTTACTCGCCCGCAGGCTCAGAGCGAGTCCGGCGCGGCACGCGAAGAAGGAGGGGGCCCACGGGGGAACCATGGGTTCCCCGTGCTAGTACCGCGGGACGAATAAACGCTCCTAGGGCTGTCCTCGTCGAGGCCAGTCCCGTGGGCGTCCCGATTCGGGTCAACCGCGAGGCGGTCGCGCTCGTGCGCGAGGAGTGGCGTGTCGTCGACCGCTGGTGGACCGAGGACCCCCTCGACCGCCGCTACTTCGACCTCGTGCTCGAGTCGGGCCGGAACGCGTGCGTCTTCCGCGACGAGGAAGCCGGCTGCTGGTTCAGCCAGCGGGCTTGAGCGCGTCGTGCGCGAACGACTCCCACTCGTCCGCGTGCGCGACCGGCACGACGACCCATTCCTTGAACGGCTGCCCCTTGCCGCCGGGATCGAAGAGATGGGCGCCGTCGAGCGCGAGCGCGCGGGCGTGCGCAGCCGGGTCCGGCAGCTTGAACACCATCGCGCCTTCACCTTTGGTGAAGCCGGCGACCATCTTCCCGCTCCGCTTCACGCAGGGCATGCCCATCATCTGCGAGGGCTCGACGTCATCGTGTCGGGCGCAGAGATCGTCGACGAGCTCGTCATACCGCTCCCGCGCGTCCATGCGTCAAGTATCGCGCCTGAGGACGAGTTGCACCACGCCGAGCTAGGCGGGGTTCTGGTCGAAGGCGGCACGTGCGGCCGCGAGCTCGCCCTCGTTCCGCGCTGCGAGCAGTGCGCGGGTGAAGTCGCCAAAGCCGCGGCTCGGCGTGTGCACGTTGACGTACCGCGCCGGATCCGAGCCGGAAGGTGCGAACGAGTGCGGCACGTTCGGCGGCACCTGCACCCACGAGCCGGCCGTCGCGCGGATCTCCTCGCCGCCGGCCGTGAACGCGAGCTCGCCCTCGATCACGTAGAAGCTCTCCACGTGCCGCTCGTGTACGTGCAGCGGCGGCGTCGGCGCGCCGCCGCCGGGCGCGCTCGTCACGTCCACGATCGCGATCTCGTCCACGTCGACGAGGAGCGAGACGCGCAGGCCGGGACGGTCCGAGAGCGCCTCGCCGGTCCCGAAATAAGCCTCGCTCGCGGGCCGGCCGCCGTCGGCGGGCGGGTCCTCGGAGTCGAAGCCGGGCGCCTGCCCGCGCAAGTACGCGGCGAAGCCGCCGCCAGGCGCGTGGAAATTGAGATAACGCAGTTCCTCGTCGGCCGCGTTCCGGAAACCGTGGACGACGAGCGGCGGCGCCAGCACGACCGTCCCAGCCCGGTGCGGCGTCTCCACCCGATCCGGCCCGACGAGCACCGTCAGCTCGCCCGCCAAGACGTAGAAGAGGTCGTTGTGCGCCCGGTGGACGTGAGCGCTCGCGCCGTCCCGGTGGGGATCGAAGCGCGTCCACGTCGCATGCAGCTCGTCCCGGTCGGACAGGAACTCGACTCTGCTCTCGGGCACGTCCCGAACGACGTCACCGCCGCCGGCAGGTAGGTGCACCGCGTGGCCTACGTCGAGCTCCATTGCCATTCAGCCTATTCGTTCCTCGACGGAGCGTCGCACCCCGAGGAGCTGGCGCTGCGGGCGGCGGAGCTCGGCTACGAGGCGCTCGCGCTCACCGACCACGACGGCGTCTTCGGCTCGCTCGAGCTCGCGCACGCGGCCAAGCTCGCCGGGGTCCGCGCGATCACCGGCGCCGAGGTGACCCTGCGAGGTGGAACCCACGTGACGCTGCTCGTCCAGTCGTCGCAGGGGTACGCGAACCTTTGCCGCCTCCTGACCGCGGCACACGCGCACACGCGACCGAAGGAGGGAGAGCTGCTACCGCCCGCGCTCGACCGGGCGCTGCTCGCGGAGCTGAACGAAGGGCTCGTCTGCCTCTCCGGCTGCGCCCGCGGCGGGCTCGGAGTCCGCGACCCGAACGCCGCCGTCGAGCTCGCCCGAGCCTTCGGGCCGGAGCGCTTCTTCGTCGAGCTGCAGCGGCCGTTCGAGCGCGGCGATACCCATCGGAACGCGCTCCTGCGCGACCTTGCCGCCCACGTGGGCGTCGAAACCGTCGTCACCGGCAACGTCCATGCGCACCATCCGCGCCGGACCGCGCTCCAGGACGTCCTTGTCGCGATCCGCCACAACACCTCGCTCGAGGCGAGCGAGCGCGAGCGGCGCGGCAACCGCGAGAGCATCCTGCGCGCGCCGGCGGAGCTGCTCGAGCTCTTCCCCGACGACCGCGATGCCGTTCTGCGCACGGCCGAGGTGGCGCAAAGGCTGGAATTCGACCTGACCGAGGAGCTCGGCTACCGCTTTCCCGACTTCTCGGACGGCGATGTGCCCGCGATCAGGCAGCTCGCTGAGGTCTGCAACGACGCGTTCGCAGGCCGCTACCCGCCAAGTAACAGACTGTTACTTGGTCAGGCCCGGGCGCGGCTCGAAAGCGAGCTCGCGCTGATCGACGAGCTCGGCCTCGCCGGCTTCTTCCTCCTCCACTGGGAGGTGCTCGAGCTGGCACGGGAGCTTGCTGACGGGATCCGCGGGCCTGGCTCGCCGCGGCGCTGGTTGCCGCCCGGTCGCGGCCGGGGCTCGTCGGTCGGCTCGATCGTCTGCTACCTGACCGGGCTCTCGCACGTCGACCCGGTCGCGCAGAACCTCTCGCTGGGTCGCTTCCTCAACCGCGAGCTGATGTCGGTTCCGGACATCGACCTCGACTTCCCGCGCGACATTCGCGAGCAGCTGATCGTCGGCGTCACCGAGCGCTACGGCCGCGAGCACGCGTCGCTCGTCGCCAGCTTCTCCACCTACCGGGCCCGCGGTGCGATCCGGGACGTCGGCAAGGCGCTCGGGCTCCCGTTTGCCGAGCTGGAGCGGCTCGCACGCGTCTCGGACGGCTGGAATGCGACGAAGGTCGCCGACGAGCTCGCGCTGCTGCCCCAATCCGAGCAGCGGCTGCTCTCGCCGCGCTGGCGCGCCTTCGCCGAGTTGACGCGCGAGATCGCCGGCCTGCCGCGCCATATCTCGCAGCACCCGGGTGGGATGGTGATCTCCAGCAGGCCGCTCGTCGAGCTCGTGCCCGTGCAGCCGGCCGCGATGACAGGCAGGCAGATCTGCCAGTGGGACAAGGACTCCTGCTCGGACGCCGGCTTTCTCAAGATCGACTTGCTCGGCCTCGGGATGCTCTCGGCGGTCGAGGACTGCGTCGAGCAGATCGCGGCGGTCTACGGCGAGCCGATCGACCTCTCGCGGATCCCGCTCGACGACAAGGAGGTCTACGCGGAAATCCAGCGCGCAGACACGATCGGCGACTTCCAGATCGAAAGCCGCGCGCAGATGCAGAGCCTGCTGCGGACAAAGCCTGAGAACCTGGACGATCTGACGGTGCAGGTCGCGCTCGTGCGGCCAGGGCCGATCCAGGGCAAGGCCGTGCACCCTTACATCGACGCGCGGGAGCGGCTGCGGATCGACCCTTCGTACGTGCCGCCCGTCGATCACGAGCTGCTGCGCGAGCCGCTCCGCGACACGCACGGCGTCGTCGTCTTCCAGGATCAGGTGCTCGACGTGGCGATGGCGCTCGCCGGCTTCACGATCGGCGAGGCGGAGGGGCTGCGGCGCGCGATGAGCCGGAAGCGGAGCGAGGAGGCGATCGAGGCGTTCCGGGAGCGCTTCGTCGTGGGCGCGGCGCGGAACGGCGTCGACGGCGAGACCGCGGACCGGGTCTACGACAAGCTCGCGGCCTTCTCCGGCTTCGGCTTCCCGAAGTCGCATGCAGCCGCGTTCGGCCTGCTCGCCTACCAGTCGGCGTGGCTGCGCCACCACTATCCGGCCGAGTTCCTCTGCTCGCTCCTGAACGCGCAGCCGATGGGCTTCTACCCACCGTCGTCGCTCGTGCGCGACGCCCAGCGGCGAGGCGTCCAGGTGCGCCCCCCGGACGTCAACCTCAGCGAGGTGCGCTGCACGTGGGAGGAAAGTGCGGTGCGGCTGGGGCTCAAGTACGTGAAGTCGGTGGGGGAGGACGACGCGGAGGCGGTGGTTGCGGAGCGGGAGGCGAACGGGGAGTTCGCGGATGTGAGCGATCTCTCGCGGCGGGTGCCGCTCGACACCCGCGAGCTGGAGGCGCTCCTCCGCAGCGGCGCCTGCGACCGCTGGGGGAAACGGCGCGACCTGCTCTGGGAGCTCGGCCTCGTCAGGCGGCCGCAGACGGTTCGCCGCGAGCACAAGCAGCTCGCGCTCGAGCTCGACCCGACGGCCGCGACGCCCGAGCTGCGCGATCTGAGCACCTGGGAGCGGATGCTCGCCGACTACGCCTCGACGAGCGTCTCGATCGACGTCCACCCGCTGACGTTGCTCCGCCCGCACCTGCCGCCCGACGTGCTGGCGAGCGACCTGCTGAACGAGGCGCCGCACCGCAGCCGGGTCGCATTCGCGGGGATGGCGGTCGCGCGTCAGAGGCCGGCGACCGCGCGCGGGATCGTCTTCATGCTGCTCGAGGACGAGCTCGGCCAGGTGAACCTGATCGTCTCGCCCGAGCTCTACGAGCAGAACCGGGCGGTCGTGCGCGGCGAGCCGCTGCTGCTCGTTCGCGGCCGCTTCGAGCGGATCAAGGACAACCGGAACATCGTCGTCGACTCGCTCGAGAGCCTCGGCCCACTGGCGCGGGAGATCGCGAGCGCCGACGTCGGCGCCGCGCTGCCGGCCGCCCACCACTTCGGCCACCGCTGACCCTCTCCGACCGGCCCGACCGGACGTGTCCGATCCGCACACGTCTGGGGACTGTCCCCAGACACGTCCCATCAGGACGGTTGTGGATGAAGATTTACGCAATCGTTGCGTTTTCGAGTCCCGTTCGGACGGGCACACCTGGCCGATGAGGACGGGCGGCTACCTGCCGATCGCCGACTACGCGCTGATCGGCGACGGGCACACCGCGGCGCTCGTCGGCCGCGACGGGGCGATCGACTGGCTCTGCTGGCCGCGATTCGACTCGGAGCCCGTCTTCGACCGGATTCTCGACGCCCGTGACGGCGGCTGCTTCGAGCTCCAGCCGGACGGAAAGTTCGAGGCGGTACGGCGCTACCGCGAGCACACGAACGTGCTCGAGACGACGTTCACGACCTCTTCCGGGTCGGTGCGCGTCACCGACGCGATGACGCTCGGCGACGAGCGCGAACTGGTGCGCATCGTCGATCCGCTCGAGGGGCGGGTGCGGATGCGCTGGCGGGTAACGCAACGCCGTGACAGCGAGCTCGGGCTCAAGACCTGGGACGCCGGCGACGGCTTCTTCGAGCTGGTCGCCGGCTACCGCGCGACGTTCGTGCTCACCGCCGCGGAAACCACACGCACGGCGGCAGAGCAACGGCTGGAGCGGACATCGGCGCAGTGGATGGACTGGGCGAGCGGGGCCGAGTACGGCGGCCCGTGGCGCGAGGCGGTCGTGCGCAGCGCGCTGGCGCTGAAGCTCCTCACGTATACGCCGACGGGCGCGATCCTGGCCGCCCCGACGGCGTCGCTGCCGGAGCGGATCGGCGGCGACCGCAACTGGGACTACCGCTACAGCTGGCTGCGGGACGGCATCTACACCATGCGCGCGCTGCTCTCGCTCGGCTACCGCGAGGAGGCGCAGGCGTTCTTCGACTGGCAGATGGACACGCTCCGCCGCAGCGAGCCCGACGTCAACCCCCTCTACGCGATCGACGGCGGCACCGACGCCGACGAGGTGGAGCTCGACCTGCCCGGCTACCGCGGCTCCCGGCCCGTCCGCGTCGGCAATGCGGCCTCGACGCAGCTCCAGCTCGACGTCTACGGCCACCTGCTCGAGAGCGCGTCGCGCCTTCGCGGCGAGACAGGGTCGCTTGGCCCCGAGGTGGGCCGGCAGCTGGCTCGGCTCGCGGACGAGACTGCAGAGCGCTGGCGCCGCAAGGACGCCGGCATCTGGGAGCTCCGCGACGAGCCTGCACCACTTCACGCAGTCGAAGGCGATGTGCTGGACCGCGCTTGACCGCGCCGCGACGCTCGCCGACGAGGGGGCGATTCCCGGGAACGGCGCTCGCTGGCGGCGCGAGGCCGACGCGGTGCGAGAGTGGATCGAGACCGAAGGGTGGGACGACGAGCGCGGCACCTACGTTCGGGCACCTGGGCTCGGCGGCGAGCTCGACGGGTCGCTCCTCTCGCTGCCTCTCTGCGCGTACTCGAGCGCGAGCGACGCGCGCTTCCGCCAGACGGCCGACGCGATCAGGAGCGAACTCGATGCGGGCGGCTCGCTGCTCTACCGGACGAAGGACCTAGCCGTTCAGGAGGGCGCGTTCCTCACCTGCTCGTTCTGGCTCGCCGACGCGCTCGGACGGGCCGGCCGGGTCGACGAAGGGAATGAGCTGATGTCGGAGCTGCTCGAGCTCGCGAACGACGTCGGCCTCTACGCGGAGATGGTTGATCCAGAGACCGGCGAGCACCTCGGCAACTTCCCGCAGGGGCTCGTCCACCTCGCGCTCGTCAACGCCGCCGTCTCGCTCGAGCGCGGCGACGAGAGCTAGCTCTCCGCCAGCGCCTTCTCGAGCAGGAGCGCCGTGTTGATCAGCCCGATGTGAGAGAACGCCTGCGGGAAGTTGCCCACGAGCCGCTCGAGCTTCGGGTCGTACTCCTCCGAGAGCAGGCCGAGGTCGTTGCGGAGCGAGAGCAGCCGGTCGAACATCTCGCACGCCTCCTCGAGCTCGCCGAGCAGGATCAGGTTGTCCACGAACCAGAACGAGCAGAGAAAGAAGGCGCCCTCGCCAGGCGGGAGCCCGTCGACCGACTCGACGTCCGGGTCGTGCCGGTAACGGTGGACGAAGCCGTCCACGAGCAGCTCGCGCCGCACGGCCTCGAGCGTTCCGCGGACCCGAGGGTCCTCGGGCGGGAGGAATCCGTAGAGCGGGATCGTCAGCAGACTGGCGTCGACCCGTTTCGAGTCGTAGGACTGGACGAACGAGCCGAGCTCCTCGTCGTAGCCGTGCTCGAGGACTTCGGCGTGGATCTCATCCCGCACCTCCCGCCAGCGCTCGACCGCTCCCCTGCGGCCGAACTGCTCGACTGCCTTCACGCCGCGGTCCAGCGCGACCCACGCCATCACCTTCGAGTGCGTGAAGTGGCGGCGCGGTCCCCGCACTTCCCAGATGCCCTCGTCGGGCTCGCGCCAGCGGCGCTCCAGGTCGGCGAGCAGCACCCGCTGGATCGCCCACGACTGGTCGTCCGGCTCGACGTGGCGCCGCCGTGCCTGGTGCAGCACGTCCATCACCTCGCCGTAGACGTCGAGCTGAAACTGGGTGCTGGCGCCGTTCCCGACCCGGACCGGTCGCGACCCTTCGTAGCCCGCGAGCCACGGCAGCTCGTACTCGGCCAGCCGCCGCTCGCCGGCGGGGCCGTACATGATCTGAAGGTCGTCGGGATCGCCCGCAACGGCGCGCAGCAGCCACGTCCGCCACGCCTGCGCCTCGTCCGTGAAGCCGCTCTCGAGCAACGCGTCGAGCGCGAACGTGGCGTCGCGCAACCAGCAGTAGCGGTAGTCCCAATTCCGGACGCCGCCGATCTGCTCCGGCAGCGACGTCGTCGGCGCCGCGACGATGCCCCCGGTCGGGCCGTAGGTGAGCGCCTTCAACACCATCAGTGAGCGCGTTACCGCGTCCTCCCAGCGGCCACCGTAGGTGCAGGAGCCGAGCCACTCGCGCCAGTACGCGCATGTGTCCGCCAGGGCCGCCTCGGGGTCGACGGGAGGCGGCACCTCCTGGTGGGAGGGGTACCAGGTCAGGACGAACGACTCCTTCTGGCCCGCCTCGAGCGTGAACTCGGCGACGCTGCGCAGGTTGACGCCGCGGATCGGCACGCTCGTGCGGAAGGCGATCGCGTCGGGCCCGGCGATCGCGACCCTGGTCTCGTCGCCGTGCCTGCTCACCCAGGGGACGATCGAGCCGTAGCCGAACCGGATCACGAGCTCCATCCGCATCGGCACGGAGCCCTCGAGGCACTCGACGATCCGGATGACGTCGGGTTCCTCGCCGCGGGGCGGCATGAAGTCGGTCACGCGCACGACGCCGTCGGCGCAGCGGAAATCGAGCTCGTGCACCAGGGTTCGCGGCCGGTACCTGCGCTGGGCCTGCTCGACGTCGCAGTCGGGGGCGAGCAGCCAGCGGCCGTCCCATTCGTTCCCGAGCAGCGCAGCGAAGCAGGAGGCCGAGTCGAAGCGGGGGAAGCAGAGCCAGTCGATCGAGCCGTCGCGCCCGACGAGCGCGGCCGTCTGCAGATCGCCGATCAGGCCGTAGTCTTCGATGCGCATCGTCAGTCCCAGAGCGCTGCCGCGAGCTTCGGGAAGCGTTTTCGGGCGGCGCGCGCGAATGCCTGCTCGTAGGCGCCGGCAACGTCGTCGTCGAGCGTCGCCGCGTACGTGTCCCGGAGCTCGGCCAGCCGGTCGCCGATCGCCTCGAGCGCCAGCTGGTAGTCGCCGTAGAGCTCCTCCGCCTCGTCCCGGTCGGCGTCGTCATAGGCGCGCTCCGCCGCCTCGGCCTCACGCAGGAGCTCGCGCTTCGTCGAGCGTGAACAGGTCGAGCTGACGGCGAATCAGGTCGCCGAAGCGGTCGCGGCGGAAGATCACAGCAGCTCGCGGTAGAGAGCGAGGTGCGCCGCGGCGGCCGCATCCCAGGTCAGCTCCTCACACGCCCGGCGCGCTCCCGCGCGCGCCTCGGCCAGCGCCGACTCGTCGTCGAGCAGCTCGCGCAGCGCATTGCCCAGGCCCTCGACGTCGTCCGGCGCGACAACCCGGCCGGCGCCGTACGCGGACACCGTTTCGCCGAGACCGCCGATGTCGTAGACGACCGCCGGCACGCCTGCACCCAGGGCGCGCAGGAGCGCTCCGCTCTGGTCGAGCTCGGCTCGGTAGGGAAAAACGGCGATCGTGGACTCGCTGAGCGCACGATCGATCTCGGTCTCGGGAAGAAACGCCGTCGCGTCGCCCGCGACGCGCAGGGTCGCTCCGGTGACGCTCGACACAGCCGCACGGGCATGCTCGAGCTGCTTGTACGGCCGCACCAGGCCGAGCGCGAGCACCGTGCGCCCGTCATCGGCACGGACGTGATCGCTCGGCGAGACGGGGTGCGGGATGACCCTGAGCTTCTCCATCGCGACGCCGAAGCCGGCGAGTGTCTCGCAGCCGCGTTGCGAGTGGACGACGACGCGATCGAACCGGTCGAACAGCCGCCGCCAGAGCTTCGTCTTGTGCGCGGTCCGGCGGGGAAGCAGGTCGTGTGCCGTGAGCACGAGCGGAGCACGGTGCCGCAGCAGGCGCACGTCGAGCTCGGGAGCCGCGACCCACTGCACGTGCACGACATCCGCGGCGGTTGCCGCCAGCCGCGCCAACCCGAAAGGATGCTCGGCTGCCTTCAGCGGCAGCCGGAGCCGCGAGCGCCCGAAGAGCCGCGAGGACAGCGGGTAGAAGAGCTCCCGGCGCCGGTAGCCGTCGGGCGCGGGGATGTCGCCGAAGCGAAAGCGAGAGGTGACGAGCTCGACGTCCGCACCCGCGCGGGCCAGTGCGGTTGCAAGCTCGTGGTCGTAGGCGGGCGTGAACGCGGGTGGATCGGCGAGGACGACGCGCACGCTCGTAGGCTAGATGCCATGCTCGTGCGGAGCTGGAACCTCTTTCACGGGAACACGTTCCCGCGCGGCCGGCGCAGCCGGCTCGAGGAGATGATCCGGCTGGCCACCGAGGACCGGCCGGCTGTGCTGTGCCTTCAGGAGCTGCCGCTCTGGGCCGTGCCGCGGCTGCCGCGCTGGAGCGGGATGACCGTCCGTCATGTCGTGACGCGAAGGGCGCCCCTCGGCTCCTGGGCGGGCGGCGTGATCACGCGCATCCACAGCGGCTTCTTCCGCTCCGCGTTCGCGGGGCAGGCGAACGCGATCCTGCTGGCGCCCGGGCTCGACCCGCTCGAGCATGCGAGCGTCCGGATCGACGAGGGGAGGACCGAGCCGCGCTGGTGCCAGGCCGTGCGCCTCGAAGGGCTCGCCGTCGGCAATCTGCACGCAACGAACGACTTTCGCCACCCGGACGTCCCGGCGGCGGAGGTCGTCCGAGCCGAGGCGTTCGTCACCGAGGTTGCGCGCGGGCTGCCGTCCGTGCTCGCCGGGGACTTCAACCTGCGGGCCGAGCACCTGCTCGAGCTGCCCGGTTGGTCGACGCTCGGGCCTGGAATCGATCATGTGCTCGTGCGGGAGCTCGTAGCTTCGCCGCTTCACATCTGGCCGCCCGAGCGGCGCCGTCATGATGGCGCGATGCTCTCGGATCACGCGCCGGTCGAAGTGACGCTCGGGTGACGCCGGAGGAAGGGCGCGCGCTCTTCCCGGTGCTCGAGCGGCTCGCGTACCTGAACGCGGGCACCTTCGGCCCGCTCGCGCAGGCGACGGTCGACGCGGTCGAGGCGCAACTCGCTGACGAACTCACCAACGGCCGCTTCGGCAAGACGTACTTCGAACGCGTGCTAGCGCTCCGGGTCGAGACGCGGGAGGCGCTTGCGGCCCTTGTCGGCGTGGGGGTCGAGTACGTGTCACTGACCGGCTCGACCACCGACGGGTGCAACATCGTCCTCGCCGGCCTCGACCTGCAGCCGGAGGACGAGATCGTAACGACGGGCGAGGAGCACTTCGGGCTGCTCGGCCCACTCGACGCGAGCGGCGCCCGCGTCGTCGTCGCCGACTCCGACCCGGACGCGATCGTCGCTGCCGTCACTCCCCGCACGCGGCTGCTCGCGCTCTCACACGTGCTCTGGACGACCGGCCGAGTCCTGCCCGTGCACGAGCTTCGGAAGCAGACGGGTGTTCCGATCCTGGTCGACGGTGCCCAGTCGGTGGGCGCGATCCCCGTCGATGCGCGCGGCCTCGACTTTCTGACCATCTCCGGACAGAAGTGGCTCTGCGGCCCCGACGCCACCGGCGCCCTCGTGGTCGCCGATCCTGAGGCCCTGCGCGTCGCCCGGCCGAGCTACTTCTCGCAGACCGCGTATCGGCCGACGGGCGAGTTCGAGCCCGCCGCCGGCGCGGCGCGCTTCGATCCGGGTTGGATCGCGACGGCGAGCCTCGCGGGACTCGTCACCGCTCTGGCGCAGCCGCCGGAGTGGCGCTACGAGCGCGCGGCCGAGCAGACCGCCCTCTGTCGGGAGCTGCTCGCACCGCTCGTCGATCTGGTCGAGGGTGGAGCGACGCTCGTCGCCTTCCGGGCAGACGACCCGCCCGCGGTCGTCGCGCGGCTGGCCGAGGCGGGCGTCGTCGTCCGGGATCTCCCCGGCACCGGGCTCGTGCGTGTCTCGTGCGGCTGGTGGACGAGTGACGGCGACCTCGACCGATTGCAGCTTGCAATCGCTGGATAACGGTCTACTCTGGTCCCAGTCAACCCGGCGTCGGCCGGGTTCGAGGGACACGAAGGGGTTTCGTGGGTCGTCTCGCCGCTCTTATTGCTCTGCTTACTGCGCTCGCGTTTGCCGGCTCCGCCGCCACGGCGAGCGCGGCCGTGCCCTTCTTCGTCGGCTTCGCTGAGGATCTGCCGAAGGAGATCGGCAGCGGCGCAGTGACGCCGGCCGCCGGCCTTGGTGGCCGCGGCTTTCGCCTGACGACGCTCTGGACGCCGGGCCAGACGGCGCTGGCGCCGGCGGAAGCCGTCAAGCTCGACCGGGCGACTGCGGCCGCAGCGGGTCAACGCATGGTGCTGTCCGTCTTTGCGGACGCCGGCACGAAGGCGCCGCAGGATGCCACGGCCCGGGAGACGTACTGCACCTACGTCCGCAGCCTGCTGACGCGGTATCCCTCGATCCGGGACGTCGTGATCTGGAACGAGCCGAACAAGAGCCTCTTCTGGAGCCCGCAGCTCGCCACCGACGGCTCGCCGCTCGCCGCCGTGCGTTACCAGCAGCTACTCGCTCGCTGCTACGACGTGCTCCACGGGGCGTTCCCCACCGTCAACGTGATCGGACTCGCACTCTCGTCGACCGGGAACGACAACGCCGGCTCCGCGTCACCGGGCGCGTTCATCCGCACCCTCGGCGACGCCTACCGAGCGAGCGGCCGGACGGCGCCGTTGCTCGACACCGTCAGCTTCCATCCCTACGGCGCAGACGCGGCCGAGCGTCCGTGGCGCAAGCACATCGGCTCGAAGACGATCGCGCAGGGTGACTGGAACAAGCTGCTCTACAACCTCCACCTCGCGTTCAACGGCACCGCACAGCGAATCCCCGGCCAGGCGTCCGTCCGGCTCTGGTACCTGGAATCCGGTGCCCAGACGGCCGTCGACCCGGCCAAGGCCGCGGCCTACACCGGGACGGAGAACGTGAAGACGGTGCCCGACTACGCCGGTGGGGAGCCCGACGCCCCGCCGCCCGCCGAGACATCTGCGGCGCCGGATCAGTGGACGCAGGCGCTCGATGCGATCCGCCTGGCCGCGTGCCAGCCCTACGTCACCGCCTACTTCAACTTCCTCCTCGCCGACGAGCCGCGGCTCGCCGGCTGGCAGTCGGGTCCCTACTGGGCCGACCTGACGCCGAAGGACTCTGCGCCCGCATTCCGGCAGGCGATCGCTGAGGCGACCGCCGGCTCCGTCGCCTGCGACACGCTCAAGGGCGGGCGGCCGAGCGCCGACTACATGCCGCCCGCGGCACCGGCGGGGCTCATGGGCAGCGCCGCGTCCGCACCGCTGCGCGTCGACCTCTCCTGGAATGCAGCGAGCGACGACACCGCTGTCGCCACGTACCGGATCTTCCGCAACGGCACACACGTCGGGACGACGGAGACGACGAGCTGGTCGAACGTCTCCGTGACGCCGGGAACGACGTACTCATATGCCGTGCGGGCGCTCGATGCAGCCGGGAACATGGGCGACGCGTCTCCGGCGATTCAGGTGACGACGCCCGCGACGCCGTCCGACACGATCCCGCCGACGGCGCCGGGGACGCCCAGCGGACTACCACAGGCGAACCCGTATCGGATCGACCTGAGCTGGCCTGCCGCCACGGACAACGTCGGCGTCACGAGCTACGAGGTCAGGCGGGATGGCGTCGTGATCGGCTCGGCGACCGGCACGTCCTACAGCGACCAGACGGTCGCGAGCGCCCGCACGTACACCTATTCAGTCGCCGCACGGGACGCGGCCGGCAACCTCGGCCCGGCGTCAGGAACCGCGGCGGTGAAGTCGCTCGACTCGTCGCCGCCGACGATGCCGGGCTCGCTCGCCGCGACCCCGGCCAACAACCCGAACCGGATTCAGCTGTCGTGGCTCGCGTCGACCGATGACGTCGGGGTGACGGGCTACGAGGTCCTCCGCGGCGGCGTGCTGCTGGCAACCGTGACGACCGGGTCCTACGTCGATTCCGCGGTCACCGCCGGAGTCACCTACACCTACACGGTGCGTGCCGTCGACGCCGCCGGAAACCGGAGCGCCGCGGCGAGCGCGACCGCCAAGGTCGCTGATGTCGGCGACGTCGTACCGCCGGGAGCTCCTCCCGGGCTCACCGGCACGGCGTACATCTTCCCGTCGCGGGTGGGGCTGACGTGGGGCGCTGCGACGGACAACGTTGGCGTCACCGGGTACCGGATCTACCGAAACGGAGTCCAGCTCGGATCGACGACGTCGCTCGCGTACGTGGACTACGCCGTCTCGCGGCGCGCGACCTACGGTTACACGGTTCGTGCCGTGGACGCGGCCGGCAACCTCGGTGCATCGTCGGCGACCGTGTACGTCACGATCCGCTAGGCAGCCCGAGCTCCTTCGCGATCGGCTGCAGCGCCGCGACGACGTTCGCGATGTGCTCGTCGAGCTCGACGCCGATCAGCTCGGCGCCGGCGTACACCTCGTCTCGGTGGACGCCGGCCGCGAACGACGGCTGCTTCAGCTTCTTCTTCACCGACTTGGGCTCGAGCCCCTCGAGGCCGGTGGGTCGGACGAGGCCGCACGCATGCACGAAGCCCGAGATCTCGTCGCAGGCGAAGAGCGTCTTCTTCAACAGCGTGTCGCGCGGCATCGCGAGGTGCTCGGCATGCGAGAGCACCGCCTCGATCACGACCTCCGGGTAGCCCTCCTCTCGCAGGATCGGCGCGCCGTCCTGCGGGTGCTGGTCGAGCGTCGGATGGATCTCGTAGTCGAAGTCGTGCAGAAGCGCCGTCACGCCCCAGAGCTCCTCGTCCTCGCCGAAGCGGCGCGCGTACGAGCGCGTCGAGGCCTCCACCGCCAGCGCGTGCCGCAGCAGCGACTCGCTCTTCGTGTACCGCGTCAGCGTCTCCCAGGCCCGTTCGCGCGTCAGCTCCATCGGGGGATTACAGTACCCGGCCTCGCCGTGATCTCTACGCTCTCAACCGGAATGCAGGCCTTCGTGATCGAAGGCGGCCGCCCGCTCAGCGGGACGATTCAGGCTGCCGGGAACAAGAACGGCGCCCTGCCGATCCTCGCAGCGTGCGTGCTCGCGACCGAGCCCGTGCAGCTGACGAACATGCCTCGGATCCGCGATGTCCAGACGATGATCGAGCTGCTGGTCGACATCGGCGCCGACGTCGAATGGGTCGCCGAGAACGACGTTCGCGTCGATCCGCGCAACGTGCACAAGACCGAGCTCGACGAGGAGCTCTGCCGCCGGATTCGGGCCTCGTTCCTGCTCGCCGGGCCGCTGCTCGCCCGCTTCGGCCGCGCCGTCGTGCCGCCGCCGGGCGGGGACGTGATCGGCCGCCGCCGCCTCGACCCGCACATCCACGGCCTCGCCGAGCTGGGCGTCGAGATCGAGATCAACGGCCGCTACGAGATGAGTGCTCCCCGGCTTCGCGGCAAGGCGATCTTCCTCGACGAGGCGAGCGTGATGGCAACCGAGAACGTCCTCATGGCCGCGGTGCTCGCCGAGGGCGAGACCGTGATCGGGAACGCGGCCTGCGAGCCCCACGTTCAGGATCTCTGCCGCTTTCTCGTGTCGCTCGGCGCGCAGATCGAGGGAATCGAGTCCAACGTGTCTGCGTGTGCACGGCGTCGAGCAGCTCGGCGGCGGCGAGTGGCGCGTCGCGCCGGAGCACATCGAGGTCGGCAGCTTCATCGGCCTGGCCGCGGCCACCGGCAGCGACATCACGATCGAGCACGTCGACCCGCACGACCTGATCTCGATCCTGCCCGCCTTCGCACGCCTCGGCGTCGAGGTCGAGGTGGGCGAGACGACGGTCCGGGTGCCACCGGGGCAGCAGCTGCTCGTTCAGGACGACCTCGGCGGCCAGATCCCGAAGATCGAGGACGGCCCGTGGCCCGCTTTTCCGGCCGACCTGACCTCGATCGCCGTCGTCACCGCGACGCAGGCGCGCGGCACCGTGCTCGTCTTCGAGAAGATGTTCGAGAGCCGCCTGTTCTTCGTCGACAAGCTCGTGGCGATGGGCGCGCGGATCATCCTCTGCGATCCGCATCGCGCGGTCGTCACCGGGCCGGCGCACCTCTACGGCGAGCGGCTGACGAGCCCCGATATCCGCGCCGGCATGGCGATGCTGATCGCCGCGCTCTGCGCGGAAGGCGTTTCCACGATCGGCAACGTGGGCGAGATCGACCGTGGGTACGAGCGGATCGACGAGCGCCTCCGCAACCTCGGCGCCTCGATCGAGCGCGTGGATGCGTAGAAGCGCCTAGCGCAGCGTGAGGCGGACCGGCGGGCTCGCCGCCGGTGCGATCTCGTTCGTGCCGAGGTAGCGGGCGCGGATGCGATAGCTGCCGGCCGCGAGGACGTACCGCCAGACCGCGCGGCCGCTCCGGTCGGTCACCGCCGTGGCCGCTCGCGACCAGCCACGGCCGTTGAACGTCTCGAGCACCACGGTTCGGGAGCGCGCAGCCCCCGCGAGGCCGTCGACGTCGAGCTTCGCCGCCAGCGCGATTCGGCGAACGCCCTGGAGGCGCGATGCCTTCAGGCTGATCCGAGCGGGCGCGCGGGGTAGCGTCACGGCCCAAGGCGTCGAGACGGAGAGCACCGCGCCGTCGGCGGCCACACCGGTGATCCTGAAACGGTAGGAGCTGCCCGGCGCGAGCGCGTAAGAGGTGCTCGTCCCGGACGTTTTCGGGGTGAGCACACGCTGCGCGCCGCCGTTGCGCGAGACCGAGACGGCGAAGCTCGCGACTCCGGCGGGCGTGTTCCAGGACAGCTCGATCCGCGAACCGTTCCTCCGGCCGTCGAGGCGCAACGGCACCGACGGCAGCTCCTGCGCCCGCTTGACCGCTGCGGCGACGTCCAGTACTCCGTACCCGAGCTCCGGCGTCCAGGCGCCGCGGCCGGACGCTGTCTGCTCGAGGACGGAGGCGACCTCGCCGGCGCGCAGAGACGGGTTCGCGGCCCAGACGAGCGCTGCGGCTCCAGCGACCTGCGGGGCGGAGAACGACGTGCCGCTGCCATAGCCGTAGAGCCCGGCGAGCGAGCCCGGGAGCGGGACGCGCGGATACCTCGACGCGGGTGCGCTCGCGGAGACGGCGCTGAGGACATCTTCGCCCGGCGCCGCCAGCGAGACGTGGGTGCCGGTACTCGAGAAGTAGGCGTGAGCGCCGTCCCGGTTCGAGGCGGCCACCGCCAGGCCGGCTCCACCGACGCCCCGTGACCCGAGCGGCTGGAGCAGCGCAGCCGGATACTCGACGGCATTTCCGGACGCGAAGCTGTTGCCGACGGCGGCGACGAGCAGCACGCCTCTGGCGGCGGCATAGTCGACCGCTCGGCGCTCGGTCGAGGATGTCGAGCGCCCGCCCAGGCTGAGATTGACGATGCGGGCGCCGTGGTCGACGGCGTAGACGATCGCCGCCGCTTCCTCGACGTCTGTGAACGCTCCGGTTGGCCCTGCCTGCACCACCATCAGCTTCGCGTCGGCCGCGATCCCGGCGATCCCCTCGCCGTTCGACCCCGAGCCGGCCGCGAGGGCGGCGACGAAGGTGCCGTGGCCGTTCGCGTCTGTGACGTCGCCGCTGTGCGACCGGATGCTGTAGGCCGCGGGAGCCTTCGCCGCTAGATCCGGCGCATTCAGGTCGGCACCCGTGTCGACCACTGCGATCGTGATGCCGGCGGCCGCCCGCGCGACGTCGGCGGGAACGAGATCCGCGCGCACGGCCGCGTGCTGCCACTGCGGCATTGCGCCGGCGGAATCGGGGACGAGCGCCGGCTCGACGAGCGAGCGGCGTGGGTTGGCGCGCTCGACGCGGACGATCCCGGGCTCGGCGGCGAGCGCCGTCGCGTAGCGGTCCAGGTCGCTGTTCGGGCGCACCTCGACGACCCGCAACGCCGGGATCCGGCGGACGGCGAGTGCCGGGTGGCGTGCAAGGGCGCGGGCCAGCGCGCGCTCGCCCGAGTACGTGACGACCGCGGTGCCGTTTGGCCAGGCGAGCCGCGTCCCCTGGTCGATCGCGGCCGTGCCGGAGCCGGCAGTGATGAAAGCCGCGGCGAGCGCGGTGACTGTGAGCTGAAGCCGCATCGTGGGTGGGGACGCTATCCGGGAGGTGGTCTCCGCCCTGACTATCGTCGAAAACGCCGGCCGGATGAACCCCTCAGAACGGGTACGCTCCGCGCGGATGAGCGCGCGTGTTGCTGCCGGCGGCGGTGGAGCCAATGTCGCCACCGGTATCCCGGTGCTCGATCACCTGCTCGCGCTGCTCGCGCGGACCGGCCGCTTCGAACTCGCACTCGAGCTGCCGCCGGGCGAGGCCGAAGCGGAGGTCGCCGACGCGGGCCGTGCGCTCGGGGAAGCCTTCGCACCGTTGCTTCGCGCCGATGGGGCACCCGGCCACGGCTCGGCGTTCCTACCCGCCGACGAGGCGCTCGCCCAGGTCGCGCTCGAGATCTCCGACCGGCCGCTCGTGGCGAGCAACGTCGACCTGACCGACGCTCGGGCTGGCGGGCTCGGCAGCGACCTGACGGCCCGCTTCCTCGAGTCCTTCGCCGACGCCGCCGGGCTGACGTTGCACGTCCGGCTGGTGGACGGGGAGGACTCCCGCCACGTGCTCGAGGCGATCTTCAAGGCACTCGGAGCCGCACTGGCGCAAGCGTCGACCCGCAACTGACCCAAGGAGACGAACGTGGCAGACAAGGAGATCGTTCGGACCGAGCGCGCGCCGGCGCCGTTCCAGGGCGCCCCGTACAACCAGGCTGTGAGGACAGGCGGGCTCGTGTTCGTGGCCGGGCAGCTCGGTCTGAAGCCCGGTGCCAAGGAGATGGTCGGCCCCTCGGTCGCTGAGCAGACCGAGCAGGTGATGCAGAACCTGCGCGCGATCCTCGAGGAGGCCGGGAGCGGGCTCGACAAGCTCGTGAAGACGACCGTCTTTCTACAGAACCTCGACGACTTCGCCGGCATGAACGAGGTCTACGCAGCCCATGTCGGCGAGAGCCCGCCGGCCCGCTCGACCGTCGAGGTCGCGAAGCTCCCGTCGGGCGCGCTCGTCGAGATCGAAGCGATCGCTCACCTCTGACTTAGTGCCTCTGAGCCACAATGTCCCGCGTGTGGAGCTCCGTTGCCGACTACGTGCACTCGCTCGGCCTCGATGCGTACCTGGTCGGCGGCGCTGTTCGCGACGAGCTGCTCGGGAAGGTTCCCCGGGAGCTCGACTTCGTCGTCCCGGGGGTCGGCCACGCCGAGCTGCGAGCTGCGCTCGCGCCGCACGGCAAGGTCGAGGATCTGATCGTCGCCGAGCAGCAGGTTGGGATCAGGCTGCTGCCGCGCGACAAGTCGGCGCGGGCGCTCCAGCCGGCCGGCATCGAGTTCACGCCGCCGCGTGTTGAGCGCTCGACAGGCCCGGGTCGCCACGACTTCGAGATCGTCGCCGACGCGGGTATTTCGCTCGAGCAGGACATGGAGCGCCGCGACTTCACGATCAACGCGATCGCGAAGCGGCTCGAGACCGGAGAGTTGCTCGATCCGCTCGGCGGCCGGGCCGATCTCGAGCGGGGAATCCTGCGCACGACGAGCGCGACGAGCTTTCGGGACGATCCGCTGCGGCTCGTTCGCGGCCTCCGTCTTGTCTCGCAGCTCGACGTCACCCCGGACGAGGACACGTTGCGTCAAATGCGCGAGTGGGCGCCGCAGATCGAGCACGTGTCGGGCGAACGGATCGGCGGCGGCCTCGCAGCCGACGGGATGGGGGAGTTGTCGAAGCTCCTGCTCGGCTCGCACCCCGCCAAGGCGCTCCGACTGGCCCGCGACACTGGCGTGCTGGTCCAGCTCCTGCCGGAGATCGAGCCGGCCCTCGGCTTCGACCAGGAGAGCCGCTACCACGACCTGCCGCTCGACGAGCACGTCTTTCGGGTCGTGCAGGCCGCGGCGGACGCCGACGCGCCGCTCGCGGTCCGCCTGGCCGCGCTGCTGCACGACCTGGGCAAGCCGGCATCGGCCTGGCGCGGCTCCGACGGCCGTATGCACTTCTACGCCAACCAGAAGCTGGGCAAGCGCAGTCACGAGGAGATCGGCGCGGAACTGGCCTCGTCGGCCCTCGGTCGCCTCAGGTACCCCGCGAAGCTGCGGCAGCGCGTACGCAGGCTCGTCCGCGAGCACATGTTCGGCGTTCCGGCGCCGAACGACGGGGCAAAAGCGCGACGCTTCCTCCTGCGCCACGGCGACGACCTGACCTTCGACCTCGTTGCGCACAAGCGCGCCGACCTGCAGGGGAAGCGCCATGAGCCGGACGTGACGGCGCTCGACGAGATCGAGAAGCTGGAGCGTTTTCGGCAGACGCTGGTGCGCGAGCTCGAGCGGCCGCACCGCCTCGATCAGCTCGCTGTGGACGGGAACGATCTGATTCGCGCCGGCTGGGAGCCAGGCCCCGGGCTGGGCGAGGCGCTCGACCACCTACTCGCTTGCGTGGTCGGCGATCCGGATCTGAACACGCGCGACTGGCTGCTCGCCGAGGCCGAACGGATTCGTGGCGGATGATCCGCTGGGAGCCGCCCGGGCCGTACGAGGTGCTCTTCTCGACGCGCGTCGGCGGCATCAGCGACGGGCCGTACGAGTCGCTCAATCTCGGCCGCCGTAGCGGTGACGACGTCGAGCGCGTCGACGAGAACCGGCGGCGGGTCTGCGCGGAGATCGGCGCAGATCCCGAACGGCTCGCGCTCAACCGCCAGATTCACTCGGCGCTCGTCCACCGGGCCGAGGCGGGCGCGCGCGGCCGGCCCGGCGACGGGCTGTGGACGGAGGAGCCAGGCGTGCCGGTACTTGCGCTCACGGCGGACTGTCTCCCGATCGCGCTCGCCCGCATCAATGGCGCGCGGCCGGGCATCGCCGTCCTCCACGCCGGCTGGCGGGGCCTGCTCGCCGGGATCGTCGCCGAGGGCGTCCGCGCGCTCGGAGGCAGGCTGCACGCCGCGATCGGACCTGCGATCGGGCCGTGCTGCTACGAGGTCGGCGCGGAGGTGGCCGAGCCGCTCGCGGCGCGCTTCGGCGAGGACGTTCTCCGCGGGCGCAACGCCGACCTCTGGTGCGCGGCCGAGCGTGCTCTCCGCGAGGCGGGCGTGGAGAATGTCGAGCGCGTCGATCTCTGCACGCACTGTCATCCGGAGCTCTTCTTCTCGCACCGGCGCACAGGCCTGCCGCGCGGCGGCCAGGGAGTGGTCGCGGTTGTCGCCTGAGAGCGTGCGCGCGGCCTACGAGCGGATCCGGGCCGAAGTCGGGCCCGAGGTCACGATCGTCGCCGCGACGAAGTACGTCTCGCTCGAGGACATGGCGATCCTGCTGGAGGCGGGCATCGAGGTCGTGGGGGAGAACCGCGCCCAGGATCTCGAGCGCAAGCACGCCCGCTACGGCGACGCCTTCCGCTGGCACTTCATCGGGCACCTGCAGTCGAACAAGGCAAAGCTCGTGAGCGGGATCTGCGAGCTCGTCCACTCCCTCGGCTCCGAGTCGGCCGCGAGGCGCCTGACGACGCCGGCCCTGATCGAGGTCAACCTCGGCGGCGAGGCGTCGAAGTCGGGCGTGTCGCCGGAGCGGGTCGGCGAGCTGCTCGCCGCCTACGAGAATGTGCGCGGCCTGATGACGATGCCTCCCGCGGCGACGGATCCCGACGCGTCGCGGCCCTACTTCCGCCGCCTGCGCGAGCTCGCGGCCGAGCACGGCCTGCGGGAGCTGTCCATGGGCACCTCGCAGGACTACCGGGTCGCAGCCGAGGAGGGAGCCACGCTCGTACGTGTCGGATCGATTCTGTATGGGCCATAATTCCTGCGCCCATGGGATTCGCAGACGTCTGGAACCGCACGCTCGTCTACTTCGGCATCGCCGAGGAGGACGACTGGGACGAGGACGGGTATGCGACGAACGAGGAGCTCGAGCGCAGCTACTCGCCGCGCGAGCGCGCGAACGTCCGCCGGCTGCAGCCGCGCCGAGGACGTGATCTCGACGACTGGTCGGACTCCGAGCAGGAGGCCGACAGCACGGCTGTGATGAGCCCGCCGGCGCGATTGCGCGGCGTCGAGACGGTCCCGAATCCGGCCTCGGTGAAGGTGCACCTGATCCTGCCGCGGAGCTTCAACGACGCGCAGCAGATCGCCGATCGGTTCAAGGACGGCGTGCCCGTGATCCTCAACCTGCAGAGCGCCGACCAGGATCTCTCGAAGCGGCTGATCGACTTCGCGAGCGGGCTCACCTACGCGCTCGACGGCGGCATGCAGCGGGTCGCCGACAAGGTCTTCCTGCTGACGCCGCGCAACGTCGAGGTTTCGGCCGAAGAGCGGGCCCGCCTGCTCGAGCGCGGCGGCTTCTTCAACCAGGCCTAGCGGCCCCTGGCCGGCACCGCCTCCCAGACGTGTAGGAAAGATGCACGGAAGCCAGAATGACTGCCCATGGGCGTCCTCGCCACGCTGCTTGCCGACCTCGGATCCACACTCGCAAACTTCGTCGGCGTCTTCATCTGGGTGTACACGCTGCTCCTGTTTGCGTACATCCTCACGTCCTGGGTGCGGCTGCCGTACCGACCGTGGCTGAATCGCGTTCAGCGCTTCCTCTACGACGTGTGCGACCCATACCTGCGAATCTTCCGCCGTTTCCTGCCTCCCGTCGGCCCACTCGACCTCTCGCCGATGGTCGCGATCATCTCCCTCTTCGTGATCAGCCGGATCCTCACGTCCCTCCTCGAGCGCTTGTAGGAAGGAGCCACGATGGCCTACACACCCGTCGAGATCCGCCACATCAAGCTCGCCAAGGGAATCCGCGGCTACAAACGCGCCGTGGTCGACCGCACGCTGACGGAGGTCGCCGACAGCTTCGAGGACGTCTGGCGCGAGCGTGCCGATCTCGCCGACCGGATCGAGCAGCTCGAGCTCGACCTGACGCGGCACAAGGAGCTCGAAGGGCTCCTGCGGACGACGCTCGTGTCGGCCGAGAGCTCGGCGCGGCAGATGCGCGAGCAGGCTCGCAAGGAAGCGGAGGCGATCGTCGGCGAGGCGCACGCGGAGGCGCGGGCGATCGCCCGCCGCGCCGCGGCCGAGAAGGAGCGGCTGGAGACGGAGCTGCGTCGGATCAAGTCGCTCCTCCGCTCCGCGCTCGAAAGCCTCGACGAGGCGAGCGAGGACGAGCGGGAGCCCGTCGGCGAGCAGACCGGCGAGATCCGACGGTTGATTTCGTAGCGCGTCTATCCTGGCGGCATGAGCGTGCCGACGACGAGGCTTCGACTCCGGGTCGCACCGGGTGCCGCCAGGGCCGCGATCGTCGGCAGGCACGGTGGAGCCTGGAAGGTGCGCGTGGCCGCGGCGCCCGAGCGGGGCAGGGCGAACGACGCCGTGCTGGCGCTGCTCGCCGAAACCCTCGCGGTGCCGCGCTCGAGCGTTACCCTCGTTTCGGGCGGCGGCTCACGAGACAAGATCGTCGAGCTGGCCGGCATCGCGCCGGACGAGATCGAGCGACGGCTCGCCACGGCGGGCGGACAGGAGACTGGATGACAATCGACGCCACGCGCTTTCGCGGTGAGCTGGAACAGGCCCGCGAACGGCTACTCGGCACGATCGCACACCACGACATCGGTGGTGCGTCGATGACCGAGGAGACGGGAGAGCTGCTCTCGTCAAGCGCCGACAACCACCTGGCGGACACGGCCTCCGAGACGTACGACCGTGAGTTCGACGAGGGCCTCGAGGAGGACGCACGCGAGCAGCTGCGGCAGGTCGATGAGGCGCTCGTCCGGCTCGAGACGGGCGACTTCGGCACCTGCAAGATCTGCGGCAAAGAGATTCCGGTCGAGCGGCTCGAAGCCGTTCCGTGGACGACGCTCTGCATCGACGACGCGCGCAAGCAGGCTCGGTGACCGAGCCGGCACCGCGCGAGCAGGACCGCCCGTTCGAGATCCGCGTCGGTTCGTCGACGAACGCGCTGCGGCCGATCCTTGCGGCCGAGCGTCCGCTCGGGGCTGCGAGACACCAGTGGCTCGGGCTGGCTGCGATCGCGGTCGCGGCGGTGATCGCCGACCAGCTGACGAAGCAAGTCGTCGCCCGCGCGCTCGCATTCGGAGAGGAGGTGGAGATCGTCGGCCCGTTCTCGATCCACCACGTGCACAACTCCGGGATCGCGTTTGGCCTCTTCTCGAGCGCGACCTCGATTGTGATCGCGCTCACCGGTCTCGCGGTGCTCTGGATGCTCGTCTTCTTCGCGCGCGCCGGCGGCCGGCATCCCGTGCTGCCGGTCGCACTCGGCTTCGTGCTCGGCGGCAGCATCTCGAACCTGGTCGACCGCGTCCGCCTGGGTCACGTCACCGATTTCCTCGACCTGCGCTACTGGCCCGCGTTCAACCTCGCCGATGTCTTCATCGTCGTCGGCGTCGCGATCCTCTTCGGCGCTCTCGCCGGGGCCGACCGGGCCAAGCACCGGCCACCTCGAGTTGGCCACTCTCCGCTTTCGCGCCCCTGACGCGGAGCGCCTCGACCGCGCGGTCGCGGGGCGGCCCGAGGTCGGCTCGCGTTCGCTCGCCGAGCGGCTGATCGCAGAGGGCGCAGTGCTCGTCGACGGCGAGCCGCGGCAGAAGAGCCACCGGCTGGAGGGAGGCGAGGACGTCATCGTCGAGCTCCCCGCCGCGCCGGCGCCGCTCGCACCGGAGGCGATGGACCTCCGTATCGCCTGGGAGGACGAGCACCTACTGGTCGTCGACAAGCCTGCCGGCGTCGTCGTCCATCCCGGCATCGGGCACACCTCGGGCACGCTCGTGCACGGGCTGCTGGCGCTCGACGCCGCCGGCGGCGACGAGGAACGCCCCGGCATCGTCCACCGGCTCGACCGCGACACGTCCGGCCTTCTCGTCGTCGCCCGCTCGGAGGAGGCGCACGCGAAGCTGCAGGAGCTGATCCGGCGTCGAGAGGTCGAGCGGCGCTACCTCGCGCTCGTGCGGGGCGTCCCGCGGTCGCGCAGCGGCCGGATCGAGGCGCCGATCGGCCGAGACCGGATCGACCGCTCGCGCCACTCGCTCGACACGGCGACGCCGCGCAACGCGGTGACCCGGTTCGCGGTGCTGGAGCTGCTCGGTCTCGCGGACGCTGCTCGAGGTCATGCTCGAAACGGGCCGGACGCACCAGATCCGCGTCCATCTGGAGGCGATCGAGCTGCCGATCTCGGGCGATCCCGTCTACGGCAGCTCCGGCGACCTCGGCCTCGAGCGCCAATTCCTGCATGCCGCGGGGCTCGCGTTCGACCATCCCATCACCGGTGAGCGTGTCGAGGCCGAATCGCCGCTGCCCGACGACCTCGCTGCAGCGCTCGAACGCGCCCGCGACGCCGCATAGCTACACTTCCCCGGTCGTTTTCCCTTCGTCCCGGTGATCAGGACGGGTGGGGGTGCCGAGGCATGAGCCCGGTTCCATCCGCGCCCCGCCGGCTGTTACGCCAACCAACCACGAAAGGGGCCAGTCCCTTGGCAGTTGTATCCATGCGTGAGCTTCTGGAGGCCGGTGTGCACTTCGGCCACCAGACCCGCCGCTGGAACCCGAAGATGAAGCGCTTCATCTTCACGGAGCGCGGCGGCATCTACATCATCGACCTGACGCAGACCTCCGAGCTCCTGCAGGAGGCCTACGACTTCGCGCGCAACCTGGCGCAGCGCGGCGGCACGATCCTCTTCGTCGGCACGAAGAAGCAGGCGCAGGACGCCGTCGCCCAGGAGGCGGCCCGCGTCGGCATGCCGTACGTCTCGAACCGTTGGCTCGGCGGCCTCCTGACCAACTGGCGCACGATCACCGACCGGATCGCGCACCTGCACGAGCTGCGCCGGTTGAAGACCGAGGGGCAGCTCGAGCTGCTGCCGGCCAAGGAGCGGATCACGATGCTCCAGGAGCTCGAGAAGCTCGAGTCGAACCTGGGCGGCGTCGCCGACCTGAAGCGGCAGCCGGACGCCGTCTTCATCGTCGATCTCCGCAAGGAGCAGCTCGCCGTCCGTGAGGCGCGGCGGCTCGGCGTGCCGATCGTGGCGCTCGTCGACACGAACTGCGATCCGGACGAGGCCGACTTCATCATTCCCGGCAACGACGACGCGATCCGCTCCTGCAGCCTGATCGTGCGCGCCATCGCCGACGGGATCGCGGCCGGTCAGAGCAAGGTGACCGAGAAGGAGATGGTCGCGACGAACGGCAACGGCGGCCCTGCCTCGGCCGAGGTAGCCATCGAGCCAGAGACTCCCGCCGAGAGCGAGGAGCCGCCGGCTGCGGAACCGGAAGTCCAGGCGGCCGCGACTGAGCCGGTCGAGACCCCGCTGCCGAGCAGACCGAGGAGGAGACCGCGTGAGCACGACGATTTCCGCATCCCAGGTGAAGGAGCTTCGCGACGCCACCGGCGCGCCGATGATGGACGCGAAGCGCGCCCTCGTGGAGACCGGCGGTGACCTCGAAGCGGCACGCACGCTCCTGCGCGAGAAAGGGATGGCGCAGGTGGCGAAGCGCGCCGGCCGTGCCACGAGCGAGGGGATGGTCGGTTATCGCGTTGCCGACGGCTACGGGACGATCGTCGCGCTCGGCTGCGAGACGGAGCCCGTCTCCCAGACCGAGGAGTTCCAGGCCTTTGCGAAGCGGCTCTTCGAAGCCGTGCACGCGGGCGGCCCCGAAGCGGTCGAGACGGTCGAGCAGGATCGCCTCGATACAGCCGCAAAGCTCGGCGAGAACATCGTCGTTGTCGGTGCCGAGCGCTACGAGGCCGCCGACGGCGAGGCCTTGAACGCATACACGCACCCGCCTGCGAACAAGATCGGCGTTCTCGTCAAGCTCGCCGGGGGCAGCGAGGAGCTGGCGCGCCAGCTGGCGATGCACATCTCCTTCGCGGCCCCGGAGTGGACGACGCGCGACGAGGTCCCGGCCGAGACGGTGGCCGCTGAGCGGCAGGTCTACCTCAACTCCGACGAGCTCGAGGGGAAGCCGGAGCAGGCCAAGGAGAAGATCGTCGAGGGCATGCTCGGGAAGCGGTTCTACGCGGCGCAGCCCGGCGGCGTCCTCGTCGACCAGCCGTGGATCCACGACTCGGCGAAGACGGTGGGTCAGGCGCTCGAAGAGGCGGGGGCGCGTGTCGTCGCGTTCAACCGCCTCTCTGTCGCAGAATAGCCGCGTGACCACGCACCAAGAGGAGACGGAGCGGTCGCTGACGGGTGCTGCTCCTGCCTTCCGTCGCGTCTTGCTGAAGCTCTCAGGCGAGGCGCTGATGGGCGATCACGAGTACGGCACCGACCCCAAGCGCATTGCAGCGCTCGCGCGCGAGATCGTCGACGTGCAGTCCGAGGGCCTCGAGCTGGCGATCGTCGTCGGCGGCGGCAACATCTACCGCGGCATGGCTGCTGCGGCGGAGGGAATGGACCGGGCGACCGCCGACTACGCCGGCATGCTCGCGACCGTCCTCAACGCGCTCTCGCTCCAGGACGCGCTCGAGCGGGCCGGGGCCGACACGCGCGTGCTCTCTGCGCTCGAGGTCTCGGAGGTCGCCGAGCCATACATCCGCCGCCGGGCGATGCGGCATCTCGAGAAAGGTCGGATCGTCATCTTCGCCGCGGGGACGGGCAACCCGTTCTTCACCACGGACACGGCCGCGGCGCTACGGGCGCTCGAGATCGGTGCCGAGGCGATCCTGATGGGCAAGAGCGGTACCAGGGGCGTCTACGACGGCGACCCACGCACCGATTCCGCCGCAACCTTCCTGCCCGCGCTGACGCATCTCGAGGCGATCGAGCGCGGCCTGCGCGTCATGGACACGACCGCGCTCTCGCTCTGCATGGAGAACGATCTCCCGATCCACGTCTTCGAGCTGGCGGAGGGCAACATCTTCCGCGTCGCCACCGGCGAGCAGGTTGGGACGATCATCTCGACGCCGTCACACTCCCACCGTCACCTAAGGAGAACTGATGGCGACCATCGAGGAGTTCCTGGAGGACGCGAAGCGTCGCATGGACAAGTCGATCGAGATGACTCGGACCGAGTTCAACGGCGTCCGCACCGGCCGCGCCTCGGCGGCGCTCCTCGACCGGATCACGATCGATTACTACGGCACGCCGACGCCGCTGAAGAACATGGCCACGATCGGCGTCCCCGAGCCGCGCCTGATCACGGTGCAGCCTTTCGATCCGACGCAGATCAAGGCGATCGAGAAGTCCGTGCAGGAGTCCGACCTCGGCCTGACGCCGTCGAACGACGGCAAGCTGATCCGGCTCCCGATCCCGCAGCTCACCGAGGAGCGGCGCAAGGAGCTCGTCAAGCTCGTCCGCCGCTACGGCGAAGAGGGCAAAGTGGCGATCCGGAACGTCCGCCGCGACGTGATGAAGCACCTCGAAGAGCTCGTCCGCAACGGCGACGTCGGCGACGACGAGGAGCGCCGCGGCGAAGCGCAGGTGCAGAAGTTGACCGACGAGCACACGAAGTCGATCGACGACCTCATCAAGCACAAAGAAGCCGAGATCATGGAGGTCTAGAGGTCGCTATCGACCTCTCATCGACCGACCTCGCCCGTAGCGTCGCGATCATCATGGACGGCAACGGCCGCTGGGCGGAGCGTCGCGGCCTGCCGGTCGCCGAGGGCCACCGCGAGGGCACGCGTGCGCTCCGCCGGACGGTCGAGGCTGCGATCGACCTCGGCGTGCGGTCGCTTGCCGTCTACGCATTCTCGACCGAGAACTGGTCGCGGCCGGCCGACGAGGTCGAGGCGCTGATGGAGATCTTCGGCGAGACGATCGAGCGCGAGCTTCCCGACCTCGCGAAGCAGGGTGTACGAACGCGGTTCATCGGCCGCCGGGACCGCGCGCCGGAAGCCTTGCGGCGGCAGATGGCGTCGCTCGAGGCCGAAACGGCTGCCAACGACCGGCTCCAGCTCTGGATCGCGTTCGACTACGGCGGCCGGGCGGAGCTCGTCGAGGCCATGCGCCGCCTGCTCCGCGCAGGCGTGCAGCCGGACGAGCTGGACGAGGATGCCGTCGCCGCGCACTTGTACGAGCCCGAGCTGCCCGACCCGGATCTCCTGATCCGCACCTCCGGTGAGCTCCGGCTCTCGAACTTCCTCCTTTGGCAGCTCGCCTACGCCGAGCTCGTCTTCGTCGAGACGCTCTGGCCGGACTTCGGCGACCAGGACTTGAGGAGCGCGCTCGCCGACTACGCCACGCGCAGGCGCCGGTTCGGCGGCAGATGAGCCCGCTGCTCTCCCGGATCGCCGTCACCGTGGTCGGGCTCCCGCTTGTGCTGGGCTTCGTCTATCTCGGTGGCTGGTGGCTGTTCGGGCTCGCTGTATTCGCGGCTCTCGTCGCGCTGCACGAGCTCTACGGGATGGCGCGCGGGCTCCGGCCACTCGTCCTTGCCGGCTACGCGGGCGCGCTCGCGACGCTGCTTGGCGCGGAGATCGGCGGGGCCGAATGGATGGTCGGCGGTTTCATGCTGACGCTCGTGCTCGCGTTCCTGCTCTACGGGATCGCCGAGACGCGACAGACCGCGACGGTGACGATGAGCACGACGGTCACGGGTGTCGCCTGGATCGCGCTCGGCCTCGGCCACCTCCTGCTGCTGCGCGACGTCCCGGAGTACGGCCGCATCGCCGTTTTCGCCGTCCTGATCGCCGTCTTCGCCGACGACACTGCGGCGTATCTCGTCGGCCGCCTGATCGGGAGGCACAAGCTCGCGCCGTCGCTCTCACCGGGGAAGACCTGGGAGGGATTCATCGCCGGGACCCTCGCAGCGATCGCCGCCTCGTTCTTCACGCTTTACGACGACCGCGAGACGTTCCTGTCGATCTGGCAGGCCGTCGTGCTCGGCCTCGCGATCGCGCTCGCGGGCGCCGCCGGCGATCTGTTCGAGTCGGCGCTGAAGCGCGACCTCAAGGTCAAGGACTCGGGCCAGCTGCTCGGAGGGCACGGCGGCATGCTCGACCGGATCGACTCGCTGCTCTTTGCCTCGGTGGCCGCGTTCTACGTCATTCTCGCGTTCGGCTACGGCTCGTAGGCAAACTGTGTCGGTGAGGCGAATCGCGCTGCTCGGCGCCACCGGCTCGATCGGCCGGCAGGCGATCGAGGTCGTGGAGCGGAATCCGGAGCTCGAGTTGTGCGCGCTCGCAGCAGGCTCGACCGATCTCGATGCGCTCGCGGCCGAGCACGGCGTCGAGCTGACACAGGTCGGCGGCGACCTGACCGAGCTGCTCGACGCCGCAGAGCCCGACATCGTCCTCAATGCCGTGGTCGGATTCGCCGGCGTCCGCGCAACCCTGTGGGCCCTGGAGCGCGGCGTCACGCTCGCGCTCGCGAACAAGGAGAGCCTCGTCGCCGCCGGCGAGCTCGCACTGACGGCAAAGGAGCGGGGTGGAGGGCTGCTCTTGCCGGTCGACTCCGAGCACTCCGCACTCTTCCAGTGCCTCGAGGGTCGCGAGCCGGGATCCGTCGACTCGCTCGTGCTGACGGCTTCCGGCGGCCCGTTTCGCGGGCGGTCACGAGCCGAGCTCGCGACCGTGGGGGTCGAGGACGCGCTCGCGCACCCGACGTGGAGCATGGGGCCGAAGATCACGGTCGACTCGGCGACGCTCGCGAACAAGGGGCTCGAGCTGATCGAGGCGCACTTTCTCTTCGGCGTCCCCTACGATCGGATCGAGGTGGTCGTGCATCCGAGCTCGGTCGTGCACTCGCTCGTCCGGTTCCGCGACGGTGCAGCGCTCGCACACCTCGGCTACCCGGACATGACCGTGCCGATCTCCTACGCGCTCACCTTTCCCGAGCGCGCGGCGACCGACGTGCCGCAGCTCGACCTCGCCTCCGGCCTGACGCTGGAGTTCTCGCCGCCCGATCTCGAGACGTTTCCGCTGCTGGAGCTCGCCCGCCGGGCGGGCGAGGCCGGCGGGACGTTTCCGTGTGCGTTCAACGCGGCGAACGAAGTCGCCGTTGCCGCGTTCCTCGAGGGACGACTGCCGTTCGTCGGTATCGCCGAGGTGGTCGAAGAGACGCTTGCCGCTGCGGACGGCGCGCCAGCGCGCGATCTCGGCGAGCTCGTCGAGGCCGACACGGCAGCCCGGCGGCTCGCCGAGCGAGGCGTGCCTGTCGCATGAGCATCGCTGTCTCGATCCTGGGGCTGGGCTTCCTGATCCTGATCCACGAGGCCGGCCACTTCTTCGTCGCGCGCGCGGTCGGGATGAACCCGCGCAAGTTCTACATCGGCTTCCCGCCCGCGATCGCGAAGACGAAACGCAACGGGATCGAGTACGGGATCGGCGCGATCCCGCTCGGCGGCTACGTGAAGATCCCGGGCATGCACCGCCCGGCCGCGGGCGATCTCGACGTCCACTTCGGGCGCGCTGTCGAGGAGGCGCCGTCGCTGCGCCGCCCGTCGAAGAACTGCGGCGGCGGCTCGACGACGAGCGACTACGTGGGTGCGCGTCCGGCGATTGCGCAGCCTCGCGGAGGCGATCGAGGGAGCCGGAGTTGTCGCTTGCGGCGCGCCGCTCGGTGGATCGGGGGCTCACCGACGTCGCCGACGCGCTCGCCCCAGACGCGTACTGGCGGGCGCGGACCTGGAAGCGTGTCGCCGTGATCTTCGCCGGACCGGCGCGCGAATCTTCTGCTGACCGTCGCTCTCTTCACGGCGATCCTGATGGCGATCGACGACGACTACCGCATGGTCGAGCTCGGCGGCAACGCGGAGACCGTCACCGGATCGTCGAACGGTTCTCGCCGACTCGCCCGCGGCTGCGATCGGGCCTGCAGGCAGGGACCGGATCTTCGATCGCCGGACGCCCGTGTACGGCCGACGAGATCGGCAAGACCATCTCGAGCTCCGACGGGCGCACCGCTCGACGGTGGTCGTGCAACGGGGCGACGAGCGGGTCACGCTCGGCCCGACCGCCCCGAGGAGTCGAACGGTGCTTACCGCCTCGGCTTCGTCCTCCGCGGCGAGGGCCTGGCTCTCGCCTCGATGCAGGCCGGCGACGTGACGTGGAGATCGGCAAGGAGATCGGCGCGTCCGTGCCCGGCTCGTCACCGGCGACGGCCGCGACGAGATCTCGAGTCCCGTCGGAATCGTTCAGGGCTCCTCGCAGGCGATCGAGCAGGGCACCGACACCTACCTGCGCGTGCTCGGCCTGATCAGCCTCTCGCTCGCGCTCCTGAACCTGCTGCCATTGCTCCCGCTCGACGGAGGCCACATCGCCTTCTCGATCGTCGAGGGCATCCGCGGCAAGGCGGTCACGCGAGAGGTGTACGAGCGTGTCTCGGCGGTCGGAATCGCCGTCGTGCTGCTCCTCTTCTTCATCGGGCTTTCGAACGACATCGGCCGGCTGGTAACTAGCGCAAGATGAGCATCCGCAGAAGCGGATGCTCATCGCGCAAGACCCTGAAGGGGCCGCTTCGCGGCCCGGCCTGACACTGGCGGCTACCCTTCGTTCGCATGGCGTCGGACGTCGCAGATCAAGGTCGGCAATGTCGCGATCGGCGGCGGTGCGCCGGTCGTCGTCCAGTCGATGACGCTGACGCCGACACACGACGTCGAGGCGACGACGGCCCAGATCGCTGCCCTCGTCTCGGCGGGCTGCGAGGTCGTCCGCTGCGCGGTCCCGAAGAGCGAGGACGCGGAGGCGCTCGCCCGGATCGTCCGCCTCAGCCCGATCCCCGTGATCGCCGACATCCATTTCAACGCCAGCCTCGCGCTGAAGGCGATCGACGCCGGCGTGGCGGCCGTCCGGATCAACCCCGGCAACATCGGCGGGCCGGACAAGGTCGAGCTCGTCGTCAAGGCGGCGAAGAAGGCCGGGATCCCGATGCGGATCGGCGCCAACTCCGGCTCGCTGCCCAAGCACTCTGCACGAGCTCGCCCAGGTAGATCAGGCCGAGGCGCTCGTCGCCGCGGCGCTGGAGGAGGTCGAGCTGCTCGAGCGGCTCGACTACCGCGACTTCAAGATCTCCGTCAAGTCGACCCACGTGCCGACGATGATCCGCGCCTACCGGATGCTCGCGGCGAAGGTGCCCTATCCGCTGCACCTCGGCGTCACCGAGGCGGGCACTCCCTTCACGGGCTCGATCAAGAGCGCAGTCGGCATTGGTGCGCTGCTTGCGGACGGCATCGGCGACACGATCCGCGTCTCCCTCACCGCCGACCCGGTCAAGGAGGTCGAGACCTGCTGGGAGATCCTCAAGGCGCTGGGCCTGCGCGAGCGCGGGCCGGTAATGATCTCGTGCCCGAGCTGCGGCCGCGACAACGTCGGCGTCGAGAAGCTCGCCGTCGTCGTCGAGGGGCGCCTGCGCGCCTACGAGCAGCCGTTCGAGGTCGCCGTGATGGGGTGTGCGGTGAATGGGCCAGGGGAGGCCGGCGACGCCGACTTCGGGATCGCCGGCGGCCGCGACGTCGGCTTCATCTACGCGCACGGCCGCGTACTCAAGAAGGTCAGCTCCGACATCCTGATCGACGAGCTCTTCTTCGAGATCGACCGCTGGATCGAGGCCGGGATGCAGCGTCCGAAGCGGCTGAAGATGGCGAAACCAGCCGCATTGGCCATGGCCGAGGCCTCGCTAATCCCGCTGGACTAGTCTGAGCCGATGATCGCGCGCGCCTCGCAGCTCTTCCTGCCGACCCTGCGCGACGCGCCCGCCGACGCGGAGGCGCTCTCGCACAAGCTGCTCGTCCGCGGCGGCTTCATCCGCCAGGTCAGTGCGGGCCTCTGGACGTTCCTGCCGCTCGGCTGGCGCGTGCACCGGAAGGTCGAGCAGATCATCCGCGAGGAGCTCGACGCGATCGGGGCTCAGGAGATGTTCGCGCCGGTGCTGACGCCCGCCGACCTCTGGGTCAAGACAGGCCGGTACGAGATCCCCGAGCTCTTCAAGCTCCAGGACCGGAACGGGCGCGACTACGTGCTCCCGCTCACGCACGAGGAGACGTTCACGCTGCACGCGCTCGAGCTCCAGAGCTACCGGCAGCTGCCGCAGTCCTGGTACCACTTCCAGACGAAGGACCGCGACGAGCCGCGCCCGCGCGGCGGCCTGCTGCGGGTGCGCGAGTTCGTGATGAAGGACTCGTACTCGTTCGACCGGGACGAGGCCGGGCTCGAGGCGAGCTTCCGGGCGCACGAGCAGGCCTACGTGCGGATCTTCGCGCGCTGCGGGCTCGAGACGCACAGCGTTCTCGCCGAGAGCGGGATGATGGGCGGGAGCGAGTCCTTCGACTACCTGGCGCCCTCAGGAGCGGGCGAGAACACGCTCGTGCGGTGCGAGAACGGCGACTATGCGGCCGATCTCGAGATCGCGCGCGGTGTCCCGAAAGCGCCTGCGTTCCCCGAGCAGCTCGACGCGCCCGCCGAGATCGAGACGCCGAACACCCGCACCTGCGAGGCGCTCGCGGAGCTGCTCTCGATCGACTTGGCGGCGACCTCGAAGGCGATGCCGGTGATGAGAGCCGACGGGACGCTCGTGCTCGCGCTCCTCCGCGGCGACGACCGGCTCGAGGACGCGAAGCTCCAGGCTGCGCTCGGATCAGACTTCCGGGCCGCGACCGACGAGGAGATCGTCGCGGGTTTCGGCGCCGAAGGCGGCTCGCTCGGGCCGGTCGGATTCTCGGGGCCGGTGATCGCCGACGAGACGCTGCGTGAGGGCCAGTTCGTCGCGGGTGCGAACCGCACCGGCTGGCATCTGCGCGGCGTCGAGGCTGGCCGCGACTACGAGCCCGAGTTCGCGGACATCCGTCAGCCCCAGGAGGGGGACGCGTGTCCCGTCTGCGGCGGCGGGCTCTCGTTCCAAACGGCGATCGAGGTCGGCCATATCTTCAAGCTCGGCACCCGCTTCTCGGAGGCGCTCGGCGCCAAGTACCTCGATGAGGACGGGGTCGAGAAGCTGCTCGTGATGGGCTCGTACGGGATCGGGCCGGGCCGTGTGCTCGCGGCCGCGGTCGAGCAGCACGGCAGCGAGGACGCGATGGTCTGGCCTGCCGAGATCGCCCCCTACGACGTCCACGTCGTCGTCCTCGGCTGGGACAGCCCCGAGCTGGTCGAGATCGGCGAGCAGGTCGCAGCCTCGCTCTCGGCCGAAGGGCTCGACGTCCTCCTCGACGACCGCGAGCTGCGGCCGGGCGAGAAGTTCGCAGACGCCGACCTGATCGGCGCCCCCGCGCGGATCGTGGTCGGGAAGAAGACGCTCGAGGACGGCGCGGTCGATGTTCAGATCCGCTCGACCGGCGCGCAGGAGCGGGTCGCGGGTTTAGAGGCTGCAGAACGGGTAGTCGCACGGTAGTGGCTCGCAGGCGGAAATACAGCGAGGAGCCGTTCGGCGCCACGATCGAGCGCCTGATGGAGGAAACGGGGCTGACCTACCGCGGCCTCGGAGCGAAGACGGACCTCTCGGCTGGTTACCTGAACCACCTCGTGCACGGGAACCGGCCGGTGCCTTCGAAGGAGGTCGTCGCCCGGCTTGCCGGCGCGCTCGGGGTCGAGCCGGAGCACTTCCGGGAGTACCGGCTGCGTGTGATCTCAGACCGGCTGGAAGAGATGCCCGAACTCGTCGACCGCCTGTACAAGCGCCTCGCCGTCTAGTCGGTCGTCGGCCGCGGCCGACGCCGACGTTTGTTACGGTGCCGGTCGTTCGATCAGAAGAGGGATGGGTCAAACTGCGGCGTTCGGCATTCATCGCACTGCTTGCGGCTCTCGGAGCCTGGCTACCGGCCGTGTCCGGTGCTGCGCCCGTGCGGGAGTTCAATCACGACGTCAAGGTCTTCCACCAGGTCGCGGGGAAGGGGTCACGTCCGCAGTCCGCCGAGGTGGCCCTGCTGATCGGCGGAAAGCCTGAAGGCAAGCTCATCGCCGGTGTGCAGGGCTCCGGCAAGCACTTCGTGATCGCGGGCGTCAGCGGGGCGAAGGTCGTGCTGACCCGGCAAACAGGGCCGAGCGGGAGGGTCCGTCTCCAGGTCGCGCCCACGTGCCGAGCGAAATCCGCAGGCCCGCTACTACGTCCGCGCCTCCGCCGTGATCGGGGGCAAGCTTCGGCGCGCCTACGCCCAGGGTGACTGCCGCTGGGTCGTGCAGGTGCTCGCAAACGACAGCAGTGGGCACATCAACACGACCCTGATCTTCGAGAACTGACCCGCCCAAGAGGCGTGGCTGAACGTGGCCTGACGGGGCGCGAACCCGCTTGCTACCGTGCGGAGCGTCGCGGGGCGTGGCGCAGCCTGGTTAGCGCGCTTGTCTGGGGGACAAGAGGTCCCGAGTTCGAATCTCGGCGCCCCGACTGAGGAAGCCCGCAAACCGCGGGGTGTTCTGCGCGTTTTTCGGAGCTTTCGATAGAAATCGTCCTGCCGGGACGCCTACAGTCTGTCCTCCTTGCGGCGTCGGATTCTCCTCTTACTCGGGTTGTGCCTGCTTCTGCCGGTCTCCGCCTGGGCGCGCTCCGACGTTGAACCGAGCATGCAGCCGGCTCGACGTGCCGCGCGAGCTCCGCGTCGTCAGCTACTACCCGGCCGACGCCGGGCTGGACGCGAATGTGGGAGCCCTGGCGGCCGCAGCGGATCGCCGCCGACCTGCGCCGCCTGCGGTCGCTGAACGCGAACACGATCCGGATAGTCCTGCCGGCGCACTACTTCGGCTATCCGCAGCCCGAGCCCGCCAAGCTTGAGCGGTTGCGCGAGTTCGTGGGCATCGCCGCGCGCGGCGGCCTGCATGTGCACTTCACGCTCTTCGACTGGTGGGGCGAGTACGGTGACGTCTCCGGCTCGAAACGCTGGGCCCGCGCGGTGCTCGAGCCGTACGTCGACGATCCCCGGATCGCATTCGTGGAGCTGCGGAACGAGATCGACACCGCGGACGAGGCGGCGCTTGCGTGGACGCGCGAGCTCGTCCCGTGGCTGCGCGGCATCCTGCACGGACGCACGCCCGTGACGGTGTCGGTCGGCGGCATGAACCCCGTCGAGGATCTGGGCACGCTCGCCGCGGCGCTCCCGGCCGAGGCACGCCCGGACTTCTTCGACGCGCACTACTTCACCGGCGGGGGCGAGCGGGCGCAGCGCGTATTCGCAACGCTCCGCGACCTCGTGGCACCGACGCCGCTCTGGATCGGCGAGATCGGCTATCCGACCTCGACGACGCTCAGCGGCTACCCGGGTGTCCCGCTGACGCCGACGAGTCAGGAAGCCGCGCAGAAGCACTACTTCAAGCTCTGCTTCTCGGCCCTCAGCCGCCTCGGCCTACCGGCGCCCGGCCTCTGGATCCTCGACGACTTCCAGGCCGGTGCGATCCCGCGCTCGGACGTCTCACCCAAAGAGCCGGAATACCACTTCGGGCTCTTTCGCGCGGACGGCTCGCCGAAACCGGGGGCGGCCGCAGTCCGGCGGATGTTCGCGGGCGGGCTCGACGCGAGCTTCAACGGCGGCTTCGAGTCGGGCGTCGTCGCGGAGGACGGCGTCTCCGTCCCTGCGGTCTGGGCGTCCGTCGGGAGTCTGCGGCTCGTTCGCGACGCGACCGGAGCACGGTCCGGTGCAGCTGCGGCGCTGATCTCCGGTCCGCCGTGGAGGTTCCGGAACGTTCGCGGTCACTCCGGTGCTCGCGCCGGTCGACGGCGGACGGGCCGAGGCGTCGGCCTGGGTGCGCGGCGTCGGGCGGGACAATCCGCGTCGGGATCGCCTGGTTCGACGGGAATCTCCTTCAGGTCGGGGAGAGCAGGACATCGGTCCGCCTCGGCGAGGGCTGGCGCCGCGCGAGGGTGACGTCGACGCCGCCGCCGGCCGCACAGTTCGCCAGGATCGTCGTTCGTGCAGGCGGCTACCGGGCACCTGCTCTGGATCGACGACGTCTCGTTCGCCTGGCGCTAGCGAACGACGTCGGCGGCGCAGCTCGACACGAGCGCATCGAAGACGTCGGCCGGGTCGACGCCGCGCAGCGACTCGTGGGCGAGATCGACCTCGATCTCCGGCCAGGTCTCGAGCCCCAGCGAACGCGCTCCCTCGTCGGCGCCGAAGCAGAGCAGGCGCTCGGTCGAGAAGACGCCGCGGGTGCCGGTCTGGCGACGGGCGATTCCCTCCAGCTCGCGCAGCTCCTCGAATGGGTCGATGCGCACGTTTGAGTCCGAGCCGATGCAGATGGCGATCCCGCGGTGCTCGATCCGCGCAGCCGGCAGGAACCCGTCCGCGAGGTCGGCCTCGGTGGTCGGGCAGGCGCAGACGGTCGAGCCGGTCGCGGCGATCAGGTCGAGCTCCGCGCCGTCCGCGTGGGTCGCGTGCACCACGGTCGTGCTCGGCCCGAGGCAGCCTGTGCGTTCGAGCAGCTCGATCGGTCGGCAGCCGTGCTCCGCGAGGCACTCCTCGATCTCGCGCGGCTGCTCGCAGGCGTGGATGTGCAAGGGCAGCCGTTCGCGTGCGGCATAGCGGCCCAGCTCCTCGAGCCACTCGCGCGGACAGGCGCGCACGGAGTGGGGGGCGAGCCCGACCGCCACGCCCTCCGCGCGCAACGTCTCGAGTTGCCGCAGGTACTCGGCCGGCGACTCCTGGCGCATCCGCGGCAGGCCGCCGCGGCCGTACGCCGCGAGCAGGACGACCACCCTGACACCGGCTTCGGCGGCCACCGCCGCTGCCGCCCGAGCTTCGTCCAGGCCTAGGTAGTGGAACTCGCCGACGGCGGTGTAGCCCGCCCGTCGCATCTCGCCGTAGGTCAGGCTGTAGAGGTCGCGCACGGTGTCGGGCGTCTGCCGCTCGGCTTCGGTCAGCATCAGCTCTCGCCACGCCCAGAAATCTCCACCGCCGGCTCGGCCGCGCAGCGCCCGCTGGAACGTGTGGCTGTGCGCGTTGACGAACCCGGGCAGAGTCAGGGTCTCGTCCACCCGGCCAACCCTATCCTCGAGAACTACCGGCCCTGGAAGAACGAGGTGACGGCGTCGATCACGTGATCGATGTCGTCGTCCTCCATGAAACCCCAGAGGGGCAGCGTCAGCGTCTCTCGCGCGATCTGCTCGGTCACGGTCAAGTCGCCGCGGCGGCAGTGCTTGTACTGCGTGAACTCGTGTGCGCCGATCCAGTGGATGCCGGTCGCGACACCGCGCTCGCGAAGATGCTCGATCAGGTCGGCGCGGGCATCCTCCGGCACCCGAACCGCGTACACGAACGGGCCGGTGCTCGAGAAGTCCGACCGCAGAGTCCGAACGGCGGAGAGCTGCTCGAATCCCGCCGAGTAGCGTTCGCAGTAACGTCGGCGATTCGCGAGCAGTGTCTCGATCATCGCCAGCTGTGCGAGCCCGATCGCCGCCGGAATCGAGCCGAGGTGGAAGCGGAAGCCTTGCTGGACGACGTCGTAGTCCCACTGACGCTCACGCTTCATCCGCTCCTGCGTGTCCTTGTCGATCCCGAGCAGCCGGTACTGCTGCAGCACCTGCACCTCGTCGGCGCGCGGGGTGATGATCGCGCCGCCCTCGAGCGTCGTGATCACCTTGACGGGGTCGAAGCTGAAGCAGGTGAGGTCGCCGAACGTGCCGATCGGCCGGCCGTCGTGCGTCGAGCCGAGAGCCTGGGCGGCATCCTCGATCACACGGATGTTCGCCTCGGCCGCGAGCTCGTTGACGTCGTCGATCTTGCAGACGACGCCGGTGTAGTGCATGGGCATGATCGCCTTTGTCCGCTCGCCGACCAGGTCGCGCGCGGACTCGGGATCGATGCCGAGAGTCTCCTCCTCGCAATCGGCGAACACGATCTCTGCGCCGGTGGCGGTGACTGCCTGAAGCCCGGCGCAGTACGTCATTGCGGGGCAGATGACCTCGTCACCCGGTCCGGCTCCCGCCAGCAGGACGCCCAGCTGAATCGCAGCCGTGCAGCTGCTGACGGCGACGAGGTAGCGCTCCTCGAGGCCGAGCCAAGCCGACAACTCCTGCTCGAAACGGTGCGTCAACTCGCCCTGACCTAGGAACCCGGCCTCGAGTGCCAGCTGAGCCGCCTCCTGCACCTCTCGGCCCGTATACGGGACGAACAGCGGCACTGATCTATGGGAGGATGCCCTCAGACGGGGAACCGGCCTCTGCAAAGACGGGTTCAGCGGCTCGCTCGGAACCGTTGCCTCGACCTTGGACATGGGCATGCTATCGGGCATGGAGCCAATCTACTTTAGACCGAAGGCGCACTCGAATCTGCGGCGACGGTGCTGCCGCCGAAGGCCGATCCTGACGTGACGGCACGTGTGGACGTGGGTATCCCCACCGTCGGGCAACGGAGCTACATCCACGAGGCGATCGCCTCGGTGCGCGCGCAGACCTTTTCCGACTGGCGGCTGATCATCTCGGTCAACCATGTCGGCACCTCGGAGGATCTGAGCGCCTACGAGGAGGACGCGCGGATCGAAGTTCGGGACACCGGCACCGCCCTCACCGCGTACGGGAACAAAAACGCCGTCATCCGGGCCGCAACTGCCCCGTATCTCGCGATCCTCGATGACGACGACTTCTGGGATCCCGGCTTTCTCGAGCGGCGCGTGAGCCTGCTGGACGGCAATCCCGACTGCGCGTTCGTCTTCTCGACATTCTCCGAAGTGAACGCCGAAGGTACCGTGGTCGGGCAGGGGCTCGCGCCCTTCGCGCCGCCTGGGATCTATCCCCCGGAGGAGCTGATGCCGGCCCTGCTGGAGCACCCGTCGGAGCGTCTGATCTATACGGCGATGCTGACGACGCTCGTTCGGCGCACGGCGCTGGAAGCGGTCGGTCCGTCGTTCGACGAGTCGCTGCCCCTGATCGCGGACTACGAGCTCTGGCTCCGTCTCGCCAGCCGCTACCCCGGCGCCTTCCTCCACAGCTGGGACGCCTACTACCGCCGGCATCCGGCGCAGGACATCCATGAAACCCGCCCGGCGGCTCAGTTCCTCGACGTGCTCGACCGCGTCGACTCGATGCTCGTCGGCGAGCTGGCGTACCTGCGCCCGGACCCGCGTGAGCTCGACCGGCAGCGGGCACGTTGGCTGCTGTCGCCGGCGCTCGATGCCGCCGAACGCGGCCAACGCCGAGCCGCGGCGAAGCTGCTTGCGGACGTGGGCCGCCTATCGCCCAGAGCCCTGCTCGATCGACGGGTTCCAGGTATCGCAGCGGGAGTCGTGCTCGGCCGCGCCGCGACCCCGCTGATCTCGCGTGCGCGCCTGCTCTTCCACCGGCGTCGAAATCGAGGCTCACTGACCCCGGCCGGATCGCGGCACGAGCCGAAGCGGTAGACCCTTCGAGGGCCCGCCGACACTATCCTTGTGGGCGATGGCCTCCCACGCGACCCCGGTTCCGCTGGCGCAGCTCCCGAACGCGCTCACGATCCTGCGGCTCGCTCTGATCCCCCTCTTCATCGTCGTCTTCGTCCAGGCAGGCGACGGCTCGAGCTGGGCCGCAGGCTGGATCTTCCTCGTCGCGGGCGTGACCGATCAGGTCGACGGGTGGCTCGCGCGTCGCTGGCGGGTCGAATCCCAGTTCGGGAAGATCGCCGACCCTCTCGCCGACCGGCTGATGATCGACTCGGCCGTGATCCTGCTCTGGCTGGAGGACAAGCTGCCCTGGTATGCCGCCCTGATCATCGTCCTCCGTGACGTCATCCTCGTTGCCGGGTACAAGCTGCTCGTGCCTCGCGGTTACGAGCTCGACGTCAGCATGCTCGGCAAGGTCGCCACCTGGATCCTGTACCTCGCGGTGGGGATCCTGCTCGTCGTCGGCCACTCGACCGAGTGGCCGCTCTGGCTCTTCTGGTTCGGGCTCGCGCTGGCAGTGGCAGCGGGCGCACAGTATGTCCTGCAGGCGCGAAGGACGGTGGCGGCATGAAGGCTGTCGTCATGGCCGGTGGGGAGGGGACGCGGCTGCGGCCACTCACCTCGAACCAGCCGAAGCCGATGGTGCCGATCGTCGGCAAGCCCTGCATGGAGCACATCATCGAGCTGCTCGGCAGCCACGGCTTCGAAGACGTCGTCGTGACGCTCGCCTTCATGCCCCAGGCGATTCGAAGCTACTTCGGCGACGGTGAGTCGCTCGGCCTCAACGTCGAGTACTCGGTCGAGGAGCTGCCGCTGGGCACGGCGGGGTCGGTCCGCCTCGCGAGCGGGAAGCTCGACGAGACGTGCCTCGTGATCTCGGGCGACGCGCTCTGCGACGTCGACCTCGGTGCGCTCGTCGCCAAGCACAAGGAGAAGGGCGCCGCCGTCACGATCGGCCTCAAGTCGGTGGACAACCCGCTCGAATTCGGGATCGTCGTCACGGACGAGGACGGCAAGGTGGAGCGCTTCCTCGAGAAGCCCTCGTGGGGTCAGGTCTTCTCGGACACGATCAATACCGGCATCTACGTGCTCGAGCCGGAGGTACTGACGCACATCCCGAGCGAAGGGCCGTACGACTTCTCGAAGGAGCTCTTCCCGCTGCTGCTCGAGATGGGGCGCCCGATCTACGGGCACGTAATGGAGGGCTACTGGCAGGACATCGGCAACCTCGACCAGTACCGCCAGGCGAACTTCGATGCCCTGGACGAGAAGGTGCGTCTGAACATCTCGGGGATCCGCCTCCGCGGCAACGTCTGGATCGGCGAGGGGGCGGACATCCACGACGCGGAGGAGGTCGAGGGGCCTGCGTTCATCGGCAACTACTGCCGAATCGCGCGCGACGCGTCGGTCGGCCCCTACAGCGTGCTCTCGAACGGCGTCACGCTACGCGAGCGCTCCCGCACCGTGCGCACAGTGATCGACTCGTCGACCCACGTCGGCCGTGGCGCACTGATCGAGGGCGCGGTCGTGGGCCGTTCGTGCGACATCCGCGACCACGTGCGGATCCAGGAGGGCGCGGCGATCGGCGACGAGGTGACGATCGGCTCCGAGTCGAGCATCATGCCGCACGTCCGGATCTACCCCTACAAGGAGGTCGAGACCGGCTCGCAGCTGCACGAGAACTTGATCTGGGAGACGAGGGCGTCCTCGCGGCTGTTCGGCAAGGACGGTGTCACCGGCCTCGTCAACGTCGATCTGACGCCGGAGACGGCTGCGCGCCTGGCGATCGCGCTCGGCACCGCGCTCAAGCGCGGCGCTCGAGTCGTCGCGAGCCGCGACTCGGCGCCGGCCTGCCGGATGATCAAGCGCGCGATGATCTCGGGGCTGAACGCGGCCGGCCTCGACGTGGCCGACCTGCGCGTCTCGCCGCCGGCGGTCAGCAGGCACGTCTTGAAGACGCAGGGCTTCGCGGCCGCAGTGCACGTGGGGTTGAGCCACCTCGATCCCGAGGCCGTCTTCATCCGCATCTACGAGCCGCCGGGGATCCTGCTCACGGCGAGCCTGCAGAAGGAGATCGAGAAGAACTTCACGCGCCAGGAGCTCCGGCGCGTCGCCGGAGGTGGTGTCGGCTCGGTCTCGTACCCGGCGCGGGTGCGCGAGAGCTACGCCCAGGACCTGTTCGAGTCCCTCGACGTGGACGCCGTCCGCGAGCGGCGCTTCCGGATCGTCGTCGACTACGGCTACTCCGCCGCGTCGTTCGTGCTGCCGCTGGTCGTCGGCCCGCTCGGTGTCGAGGCGATCTCGGCGCACGGCTTCTTCGCCGAGGAGACGGCCGACCGCGAGACCCTCGCGCAGGCGGTTGGGCATACCAAGCGCCTTGTCACCGCGATCGGCGCCGACCTCGGCGCCGTCTTCGACCAGTCCGGCGAGCGCCTCTACCTCGTCGACGAGCAGGGCCGCGAGGTGCCTGTCGACCAGACCCTGTTGCTCTTCGTGCGCCTGCTCGCGCAGCGGGGGACGAAAGGCAAGGCCGTCTTCCCGATCACGGTCACGAGCAAGGTCGACGAGCTGGCCGGCGACACGCTCGAGATCGTCCGGTCGCCCAACTCGCTCAGCGAGCTGACGAGTGCCGCCGCGGAGCCCGGCGTCGTCTTCGCCGGTGCGGTCGGGGGCGGCTACGTCTTCCCGGAGTTTCTGCCCGCCTATGACGCGGTCGCGAGCCTCGCGAAGCTCCTCGAGCTGCTCGCGCCGATCAACCGCCCGCTTTCCGCGCTGGTCGCCGAGCTGCCACCGCCGACGCTGATCCACCGTCGAATCGCGTGCCCGTGGTCGCGGAAGGGGCTCGTGATGCGCGTTCTCAACGAACGGCTCGCGGCCCGCGACCTCGACCTGACGGACGGGATCAAGCTGCTCGACGAGCGCGGCTGGTCGCAGGTGCTGCCGGATCCGGACGAGCCGCTCGTTCATCTCTACGCGGAAGGGGAGACGACCGAGGCGTCGGAGGAGCTCGAACGCGAGGTTCGCGAGCTGGTCGAGGCGATCATGCAGGGAGACGGCGCCGTGCCTCGAACTTCGGTAGAAGCCTCAAGCTGAGGTTGACCCCTCGGCCTGTCGGCTGCTTTACTGCTGCACAGACCCTCGAAGGAAAGGCGCTATGGAACCCCTGCCAGATCTGGCCACTCTCTCCGACGACGCTCTCAAGAGCCTGATCGAGCAGCTCGAGCACGAGGAGAACGAGGTCTCGTTCCGCCGCAGGATGCTGCAGGGGAAGATCGACATCCTGCGCGCCGAACGAACCGCGCGGCTGAAGGGGAAGGGCGTCACCGACGTCGACGTCGAGCGCCTCACCGACATCCTCGCCGCACGCAGCACGCCCCCGAGCGACGAGGGCGCGTGAGCGATAGGCGGCCAGGCGCGTGAGCCACGTCTACTGCCCGGAATGTGGGTTCCAGAATCCGGAGGCCGCGAACTTTTGCGCGCGGTGTGGCTCGATGCTGCACCGGAGCGAAACGGGTGAGCAGACGATGAGCTACACCCCGGAAGAGCTCGCCGAGGATCCCGGCGCGGCGGTCCAGGATCTGGGCGGCACAGGTCCGGCGCTCGTCGTCCGCTCCGGCGGCGGCAGAGCGGGGGAGAGCTTCTTCCCGTCTGCCGAGCGGACGCTGATCGGCCGCTCGCCCGAGTGCGACGTGTTCCTGGACGACGTCACCGTCTCCCGCAAGCACGCCGAGCTCGTTCGCGACGGCGAAGCCTTCACGATCAGCGATCTCGGCAGCCTCAACGGCACGTTCGTCAACCGCAAGCGGATCGAGACAGCCGAGCTCGACGACGACGACGAGGTTCAGATCGGCAAGTACCGACTGACCTTCCTGCGCCGATGAGCATGACGACTGCCACAGAGCGGCGTCCCGACCAGCGCCTGCACACGATCGGCGCTGTCTGTGCGCGGATCCAGGCGGAGTTCCCCGACATCTCGATTTCGAAGATCCGCTACCTCGAGGATCAGGGTCTGTTGACGCCGAAGCGCACGCGAGGCGGCTACCGGCTCTTCAGCGAAGAAGACGTCGAGCGGCTGGAGACGATCCTGCGCCTGCAGCGGGACGAGTTCCTGCCGCTACGCGTGATCCGGCAAGAGCTCGCATCCGGCTCCGGCGCCGAGCGGAAGCGGCGGCGCCCCGCAGGTCTCGGCGAGCAGGAGGGCGAGCTGGACCTAGGAGAGCTGTGCGAGCGGGCCGGCATCGACGCGAACCTGGCTCGTGCGCTCGAGGAGTACGGGCTGCTGACGCCCCGGCTCGAAGGCGGCGAGCGCCTCTACCGGGAGGGTGACGCCGAGATCGCATCGGCGTGCGGACGGCTCGCCCAGTTCGGGATCGACGCGCGGCATCTGCGCACCTTCAAGAACTCCGTGGGCCGGGAGGCGGGGCTGCTGGAGCAGCTGGTCGCTCCGGCGCTGCGCTCACGCAACCCCGAGCGGCGCAAGACAGGGCTCGACGACCTCCAGGCGCTGGCCGAGGCCTCGCAGGAGCTGTCGCGGCTGCTGTTCTGGCGGGAGCTGCGGCTTCTGGCCGAGCGATAGCCGCGGCTCCCGCTTTTGGGTGTCTGGGGGCGCGTCCGGTGCGTCGATGACCATCAGCACGATGTACGACGCGTTGACGGCTCGGTACACGTTCTCGTGCCCCCACCGCGAGCGGGCCGAGGTCGCGCTCTCGTCGTTCCGGCTGCTCCAGCGTCTGCCGGGTGCGGCTCATCCGGCCGTCTACGGCGTCCGCTTCGACTGCGGTTGCGGCGAGGAGCACCAAGGCCTCGTCGGCCACGACGATCTCGACTGGGCCCCGCTCGGCGCACGAACGGGCCGCTTCGTCGACCTGATGACGGCGCGCGCCGGTGACGTTGCCGGCGAGTTGCTCGATCGCGCGGCGGCGCAGCTGAAGGCGGGGGAGTGGCCCTGGAGCTTCTACTGCTATCCCGAGGGCAGAGCGCGACCGGTCTTCCCGTCCTCGTTCGTCGCAGTGACACCCGGCGAGCACGCCTTCGGCCTGGCCGTTCGCTGCCCAGCGTGCGGTTCGCTCTCGGTCAACCTGGTCTCGCAGGCGCACGTCGACCTGCCGTTCGCGAACGACGAGCGGATCGGCGTGGTCGACCACATCTTCGCCGAGGATGCACTGCAGTCGGTGGAGGAGTTCCGCGCCGAGCTGCACTCCTCGCGCTTCGACGAGCGTCGCCTGAACCTGGGCTGACCGCGGTTCCGTTTCAGGAGCGACGGGGAAGAATGCCGTCACACCTGAAACGGAGGCAGCGATGAACGGAGTGACCAGGGGCACCTCAACTCTTGCCGGGGCGGCCGTCGCGGGGATCCTGCTCTGGTTCGCAACACAGATCGGCACCGAGGAAACCGGGGAGTACTGGGCGACGTACGGCGTGATCGCCGCCGCGGGCCTGACGATGGCGCTCTCGCAGATCTTCGGCGGCTGGACGAAGTGGGGCTGGCCGCGCTTCTCGCTCGGCGTCTTTGTGCTGGGCTTCCTGCCGGTCCTCGTCGCGGGAGGCTGGATTTTGCTCGCCCGTCAGCCCGCCGACTGGATGAACACGTCGAACTGGTCGCGCGATCTCGGGTTCTACGGCCTGGTCGCTGACGTTGGCAACATCCTGCCGGCCGTGGCGTTCGGTATCGGCCTGGTCTTCGGGTTCTGCTTCGACACCGAGGGTCCGCGCCGCGCGGTCGTGACGGAGACGACGACGGCTGCCGGTCGCGACACCCGTGACGTTGCCCAGGCGCCGCTGGCCGACCGCGACGCCGACAACGCGCCGCCGACCGTGCCGGTAGGACCTGCCCGCGGACGAGACCGACGACGATCGGACGGTCACGACGACGACCAGGAGCGAGCGAGTCTAGAACGCAGGCGGGGGCTGGATCGAGGCGCGATCCCGCCCCGCGCGTCACCAGCGCAGTAAACACTTGGATAAGGGATTCGTGCGAACGCGGCTCCCGTCGATAGGTGTGGGGATGGACGCCGCCGCCCGCCACCATCCGAAGCTCACTCCCTCGCAGCTGCTCCTCGAGCACTGTCTCGCGCTCGACACGCTGGCCCCGCGCCCGACCGCGGCCGCACGCCTCGAGGCGTTGCTGGGCCCGGACCTGGCCCGTCGGCTCGTCGCAGCGTTGACCCGCTAGCGCGTCTGCCGCGGCCCGGGGCGATCCTCGCCCCGCAGCCGGATGAAAAGGAAAATCACTCCTGCGGCGAGGAGCGAGACGATGAAAGCAGTCGCGCTCGAAACCCCGAGCGCGAGCATCCCGATCCAGAGCAGGAGAAAGAAGAACACGGCCCAGGCAAACGCCTGCACCCCCTGATCGATCGAAGGCATCCGCAAGTGCACAACCGCGATCCTAACGAGCTCGAAATGGAATACGCGGTGCTCTTGGGAGCGAAGCGACCCTTCAGGGGTCTTGGCGCGGATCGGGATCTGCTCCCGCAGATCCCGATCCCGATATGCGCCAAAAAGAATTCAGGGAGCCGGTGGCGCTTTCGTCCACCGAACCCGCTGACTTTCCGCTTGCGCGTACGGCCCTCGAGCTCGGATTCGACCTAATCGCGCTCCGTGCTCCCTGCAAGCGAGAACGTAACCGGGGTCGTCGGCCGAGACAAGAGCGGGCCTAGGGTCATTCGTGCAATTTGCGCGAACTTCTCTTCCGTCCGCCTGGTGGGGGCGCGGTCCATAGGATGGCGGCCGTGGGCCGCGCACCCGTCTGGACCGTCGCCGGCGCGGCGTTCGGGGTCGCGGTCGTCCTGACGCTGCTCGGGGTGGGGGACAACGCGGAGGCGCTGCCGGACTGGCAGGCGTTGGTGCTCGGGCTCGTGCAGGGGGCGACCGAGCTGCTGCCGATCTCCTCGTCGGGCCATCTGATCCTCGTTCCGTGGCTTGCCGACTGGGAGTACCTGCGAGAGAACGACGCGTTCAACCAGACGTTCGACGTCTCGCTCCATCTCGGCACGCTGATCGCGGTCGTCGTCTACTTCTGGCGGGACATCGTTCGTTTGGCTGCCGCCTGGCTCGGCAGCATCCGGCGGCGCCGGATCGAGACGGCCGACGAGCGGATCGCATGGTACGTCGCCGCCGCCACCGTGCCTGCGGCGATCGTCGGGGCGCTGGGGGAGAACCTGATCGCGGAGAACCTGGGCGAGCCCTGGCAGATTGCGATCCTGCTCGGGGTCTTCGGCGGCTTCCTGTATCTGGCCGATCGTCGTCCCCAGTCGAAGGACATGGGCCAGATCGGGCTCAAGTCGGCCGTCGGGATCGGGCTCGCGCAATCGCTCGCACTGATGCCGGGTGTGTCCCGGTCCGGCGTCACGATCACCGCCGGGCGCTTCCTCAAGCTCGATCGCGACTCGGCGGCACGCTTCTCGTTCCTGCTGCTCGTCCCGATCACCTTCGGCGCGGTCGTCTACAAGGGCGTCGGCGATGTCCTGCTCGCCGACCTGCCGCCGGGGATGACCGGGCCGTTCGTCGTCGGCTCGCTGGCGTCGTTTGCGAGCGCGCTCGTGGCGATCTCCGCGCTGCTCGGTTACGTGCGTCGCCACAACTACACGCTGTTCGTCGTCTTTCGCCTGCTCGTGGGCGCGATTGTGCTGCTGCTGATCGCGACGGGTGTACGCCCGGCCGGCTTCTGACCACCCGACCGCTGCCGTTGCTCGTCGCCGGGGTGGGGTGCATCGCCTTCTCGGGGATCCTCGTGCGCCTCGCGGACGTGACCCCTTCGACCGCGGCGTTCTACCGCTGCGCGTACGCAGTCCCGCCGCTGCTCGTGATCGCCTGGCTCGAGCGCCGGCGCCACGGCTCAAGGGGAGCGCGGTCGCGCTGGCTCGCGTGGCTCGCAGGAGCGTTCCTCGCTGCAGACCTGATCCTGTGGCATCACTCGATCGCAGCGGTGGGGGCGGGACTCGCGACCGTGCTCGGCAACGTACAGGTCGTGCTCGTGCCGCTCGCCGCCTGGCTGCTGCTGACGGAGCGGCCCGGCGCCCGCGTCGTCGCTGCCGTCCCGGTCGTGCTGATCGGCATCGTGCTGATCTCAGGGATCGTCGGCGAGAACGCCTACGGCGACGATCCGGCGCTCGGCGTCTTCTTCGGCATGCTGACGGCCGTCGTCTATGCGGGCTTCCTGCTCGCGCTGCGTGCGAGCTCATCGGACGTCCGGCGCTCGGCGGGCGCGCTCTTCCACGCCACGCTCGCCTCGGCGATCGTCGTCCTCGCGGCTGGGTGGCTGCTGGACGACCTCGAGCTGCGGACCTCGTGGGAGGCACTCGCGTGGCTCGTGACGCTGGCGCTGACCGCGCAGGTGCTCGGCTGGCTCCTGATCGCGGCGGCGCTGCCGCGGGCGCCGGCGGCGATCAGCTCGGTCGTGCTGACGCTGCAGCCGGTCACGGCGGTGCTGCTCGCGATCCTGCTGATCGACGAGGACCCGTCCGCAGTGCAGCTGGCCGGCGTCGCGGTCGTCGTCTGCGGGATCGTCCTCGCCACAGGGCGGAGGCGATCCGAGCCAACTTGACATAACGCCGCTTCTCGTGCATTCACGGAACGGCGCAGTCGCGGTCGTCATGATGTGCCGGTGATCGTCGACTGCGCCGTCTACGAGCAGGGTGTCCGTGTTGCGACCAAACCCGAGGTCGACGGCATCCGGGCGCACCTGAACGACGACCGTGCCTTCATGTGGGTCGGCCTCGTCGAGCCGACCGCGGAAGAGTTCGACGTTGTCCGGAGGGAGTTCGACCTCCACGAGCTGGCGGTCGAGGACGCGGTGAAAGCGCATCAGCGGCCGAAGCTTGAACACTACGGCGACTCCCTCTTCGTCGTCTTGAAGACGGTGCAATACGTCGACTCTGAGGAGGTCGTCGAGATCGGCGAGGTCATGCTGTTTATCGGCAGGGACTTCCTCGTGTCGGTGCGCCACGGAGAAGGCGGCGGGCTCGGCCGACTGCGCGCGAGGAGATCGAGCAGCGTCCTGAGCTGCTCGCCCAGGGACCGAGCGCGGCGCTGTACGCAATCGTCGACCGGATCGTCGACGGCTACCAGCCTGCGATCGTGGCAGTCGAGACGCGACGTAGCCGAGGTCGAGGCTGATGTCTTCTCGGACGGCCGCGCAAACCCTGTGGAACGGATCTACAAGCTGCGCCGCGAGGTGCTGGAGTTCCACAGCGCCATCGCGCCGCTGTCGGACGTGCTCGACGCGCTCCAGTCGGAGCCGCTGATCGCCGAGTCGACCCATGACTACCTGCGTGACGTCGCCGATCACGCTGCCCGAGCCGACGAGAACGTGAACGGCATCCGTGACCTGCTCGGCGGCATCCTGCAGGCGAACCTCACGCAGGTGAGCGTCCGGCAGAACGAGGACATGCGCAAGATTTCCGCCTGGGTGGCGATCATCGCGGTCCCGACGATGATCGCCGGCATCTACGGGATGAACTTCGAGCACATGCCCGAGCTCGAATGGCGCTTCGGCTATCCGGCCGTGCTGCTCGTGATCGCGGCCGCCTGCAGCTATCTCTACATCCGCTTCCGCCGCTCCGGCTGGCTCTGACGGCCGACGAGGCTGGACACGGGGGTTTGGGAGCGAGAAGCTCCCGGGTACAGGGCGAGTAGCCGCGCTTCGCACTCCATGACGACCGTCGACATCGAACACCTGCTTCGGAACGACGAGCTCCAGCAGCAGCTGGACGCCGCCGAGCAGGCCGGGTCGCTCAAGTCCGGCGAGCTGGCGGAGCTGCTCGAGGCACACGACCTCGACGCGCTCGAGCTGGACGCTCTCTATCGGGAGCTCGACCGGCGCGGGATCGAGCTGATCGAGGAGCGGCAGCCCGAGGAGCCGGCACCGCCGCCCCCGGCCGCACCCCAGGAGACCACGACCGACGCGCTCCAGCTCTTTCTTCGCGAGGCGGGACGGCACCAGCTGCTGACCGCGGCGCAGGAGGTGGAGCTGGCGAAGAAGATCGAGGGCGGTGATCCGCTCGCCAAGCAGCGGATGATCCAGTCGAATCTGCGCCTGGTCGTCTCGATCGCCAAGAACTACCGCAACCAGGGGCTTCCCTTCCTGGATCTGATCCAGGAGGGCACGCTCGGGCTGATCCGCGCGGTCGAGAAGTTCGACTGGCGCCGCGGCTTCAAGTTCTCCACCTACGCGACCTGGTGGATCCGCCAGGCGGTCGCGCGGGCGCTCGCCGACAAGGCGCGGACGATCCGGATGCCGGTGCACATCGTCGAGCGGCTGCAGAAGATGAACCGGGCCGAGCGGACGCTTTGGACGCAGCTCGGCCGCGAGCCGACGCTCGACGAGATCGCCGAGGAGGCCTCGCTGCCGCTGCAGCAGGCGCTCGAGGTGCGAGCCGCGGCGCGGGCCTCGACCAGCCTCGATCAGCCCGTCGGCGAGGCCGAGGACGCGGTCTTCGGCGATTTCGTCGCCGGCGACGCCCCGCTGCCCGAGGAGGAGGTCGAGCTCTCGTTGCGGAGCCAGGCCTTGAACGAGGCGCTGCAAGCGCTCTCGGAGCGCGAGCGGCAGGTCGTCGTCCTCCGCTACGGGCTGACCGATGCTGATCCGAAGACGCTCGAGGAGATCGGGCGCCGGCTCGGCCTGACGCGTGAACGCGTCCGCCAGATCGAGCTCGACTCGCTCAAGCGCCTCGCGACGCTGCGCGAGCTCGAGTCAGTCGGCGCAGCGCTGTAGCTGCCGTCGCATGATCAGAATCTGCGAGAGCAGATTCTGATCGCGCAAACCCCTGAAGGGGCCGCTTCGCGGCCCGTGCTCAGGTGCGGAGGTAGAACTCGAGCGCTGGGGCGACCGTCCGGAGCTCGCGGAGTGCGCGCGACTCGAGCTGGCGAACGCGCTCGCGCGTGATCCCCAGCCCCACGCCGACCTCTTCGAGCGTCTGCGGATGGTTTCCGTCGAGCCCGAACCGCTGGGCCAGGACGTGCCGCATGCGTGGCTCGAGGCGATCGAGCGCCTCGGTCAGCTCGACGGTGCGGAGCCGCTCCGCGGTCTCCACGTCCGGCTCGGCCGACTTCGTGTCCTGGATCATGTCGCCATAGAGGCTCTCGCCGTCGCCGACCGGCGTCTCGAGGCTGACCGGATCCTGGACCAGCTCGAGCAGCTCGCGAACGCGCTCGGGCGTGAAGCCGGCCTCCTTCGCGATCTCCTCGTGACTCGGGTCGCGGTTCAGCTTCTGCGCGAGCACCCGGCGGCCGCGCGTGACGCGCCGCACCTGCTCCGCGACGTGCACGGGCAGGCGAATCGTCCGCCCCTGCTCGGCCAGCGCCCGCGTCACGGCCTGGCGAATCCACCAGGTCGCGTACGTCGACAGCTTGAAGCCCATCTTGTAGTCGAACTTCTCGACGGCCCGGATCAGGCCGAGATTGCCCTCCTGAATCAGGTCGAGGAGTGGCACGCCGGCCTTCGTGTAGTTACGGGTGATCGACATGACGAGCCGGAGGTTGCACTCGATCAGCCGCCGCTTCGCGGCCTCGTCACCCTCGTCCTTGCGGCGTGCGAGCTCGCGCTCCTCGACCGGGGTGAGCAGGCGGCCGTCGCCGATCTGGCGAACGTAGAGCTTCAGCGGATCCTGGGTCGCCTCCGGCGCGGCGACCTCCTCCACCTCCTCGGCCTCCTCGGCGTCCGCGACGTCCTCGGGCGCAGGAAGGAGCTCGAGCCGCGGCTCGGGGACGGGCTCGAAGACGGGTTCGGCGGCGTTCGGTTCCATCTGCACCCCGTATCGGCCTTGCAGCCCCGGGGCTTGAGGAATCCGTCAATTGGTGCCGAATCCCGCCCGGGTAGTCCTAACCTCGTGCCAACACATTGCGTCTACGCTTCGCAAGCGGGAAATCGTTCCAGCCGATCACAAGCTTAGGATTTCATCACGTATGTGCGGAATTGCGGGTTACAGCCTCAGCCAGGAGTCGAGTGTCCAGCGGACGCTGGCGGCGCAGGCGCTGCTGGCCGGGATCGCAGAGCGTGGCGCCGACGCAGTCGGGTACGCGCATCGCGGCTCCAGCCCCTCGGTGACGGTGCACAAGCGCCGTTCAGGCGCGAGCGAGCTGCTCGACGAGCTCCACATCCCGTCCGCCTCGACGCAGGTGCTCGTCCACGTTCGCGACTACACCAAGGGTCATCCGACGATCGAAGCGAACAACCACCCGATCCGTCACGGCAACGTGGTCGGGATCCACAACGGGATCATCACGAACGACGAGGAGATCTTCGCGCGCTACGGCTTCGGGCGCGCGCATCCCGACATGACCGTCGACTCCGAGGCGATCTTCGCCCTGGCCGAGCACGCCGAAGGCCGTCCCGAGGCGCTCGAGGAGCTGCACGGTGCGATGGCGACCGCGTGGCTGGACGAGCGCGAGGGTTTCACGCTCTTTCTCGCCCGAGCCGCCGGACGGCCCCTCTGGATCGGCACCGCCGGCAAGGAGCTCTTCTTCGCCTCGACGCGCGCCGCGCTCGAGGTGCTCGAGCAGTCGATTCGCCTCACCCTCCGCAAGCGTGAGGTCGACGAGGGGACGCTGCTGCGCATCCGTGACGGCCGCGTCGAGAGCGCCGATCGCTTCCAGCCCGATCGCACCTACGTCGAGGAGACGGTCCTCCCCTCCGTCCGCGCGCCGGACGAAGGCGTCTCCTGCCTGCAGCGCCTAGCAGCGATTCTCGCGACCGGCTAGTTCCTAGCTGACGGTCCCGTCCGGGGCAACCGTGCTGCCCTCTTCGCGCAGACGCTCGCGAACGAGATACTGAAATGTGGCCCACGCCGGCTGCACGTCGATCATCCGGTAGACCTGCCACTCCGTCAGCAGGGCCGGGTCGGCACGGCGTGCTTTGGCCCAGTCCGCCATCTTGGGCAGTCGGCCGAGCGTGCGAGAGAGCACAGCGCCCTGCTCGACGGCCCGCTCGAGTCGCTCCTCCCCCACCGGCACGTCGAAGCCGGCGGCGCGCAATGCTTGCGCGAGCGACCCGAAGGTGTGCCAGAGGAGCGACTTCGACGGCATCGCGCCCTTGCGCTCGTCGATGTCGCGGGCCGTAGGCGTGCGGCCGAGCTCCTCGCCGAGGTCGCGGAGACGGCCCAGCAGCTCCTCGCGGGTCGCGAACCGCCGCGGTACGAGGCCGGCCTGGCGCTTTGCTGCGTTCCAGCTGCCGAAGTGCTCGATCACCGTCTGCGGGTGCACAGTCGTCTGCTCGTCCGCGGCGAACTCACGCATCGTCGGCGAGCGCCCGAGGCGCGCTCGCGCTGGCCTTGAGCTGCGCGAGGATCTCGTCGTCCGTGTAGCGCTTGCGGATTCCCGCCTGGAACGCCGCCAGCGCCTCCGGATCGATGCCTGCCACCGCAGGGTGGCGGCGGGCTCGTCCCATGCAAACAGTGTAGAGCATTTTCGCCGATGTGCAAGACGGCTAGAACGGGCCTGGCCGGCCTTGACTTCTAGGAGACGGCGCTGAGCGGTCGCCGGAGGGCGACGCCGCCATCGACCCCGTCGAGCGGGAGGATCCGATCGAGCGCCGAGACGCAACGGGGGCAGAACTGGGTGCCCGCGGCCGCGTGGAGCTCGGCGAGGGACTCCTCGAGCGGCCGGGCCGCCCGGTAGATGCGGGTTGTGAGCATCGAGTCGAGCGCGTCTGCGACATGGATGATCCGCGCGCCCAGGGGGATCTCCTCCCCGCGGAGGCGATCGGGATAGCCCATGCCGTCGAACCGCTCGTGATGATGCCGGATGGCGGGCACGGCGTCGCCGAGGAAGCCGAGCCTGTCGATGATCCGTGCGCCTTCGTCGGCGTGCTTCTGCATCAGGTCCCATTCGCCCTCGGTGAGGCTCGCCGGCTTCAACAGGATCGAATCAGGAATCGCGAGCTTGCCGATGTCGTGGAAGAGGGCGGCGTGGCCGAGCAGGTCTAGCTCGACGTGCGAGAGGTTCAGCTCGCGACCGATCGCCAGCGCGAGCTGCTGCACCCGACGAGAGTGACCTGCTGTGTACGCGTCGCGCGCGTCGACCGTCGCCGAGAGGCTCTCCATCGCCGCGGTCGAGCGCTCCTTGAGCAAACGGTTCGCCTGCTCCAACGAGACGTTCTGGGTGTGAATCGTCTCAGCCGCCTGGCGCAGCTTCTCCGCGCTCCGTCGCGTGTGCGAGAGATACGCCTCCTGGGTCTTCCGCATCAGCAGCAGCGGGACGACGAAGACGGCGAGCGCATACAGGCCTGCGGCGTGGTAGGCGATCGCGATCACCCCGCCGATGAATCCGTAGACGATGTAGTGAGGCGCCAGCCAGAGGAAGCGCTCGTGCCACACGCGCCACCAGCGTTCGCGGCCCTCGAGTGCGAGCGCGAGCGAGACGAGTCCCGTGTTGACCGCGAAGTACGCGGCGCCGGCCGCGAGCCCCGCGGCGACAGTGACCATTTCACCGAAGTGGTCGAGGGCGCCGATCGAGAAGACCGCGGCCGCAGCCAGCGAGGAGAGGCTGAGAGCGCCGATGTTGAAGAGGACATGGTAGATCGCGCCCCGCAGCGCGCTCCACTGGACGATCGCAGTGGTCAGCGCGAGCACGAGTCCCGCGCGCGGGCCGAAGAGCGCTGCGCCGGCAAGGACGCCGACGGCGCTGACCGAGATCGAGCCGTCATCGAGCTCGAGTGCGAGCGCCTCCCCCACGCCGACCAGTGCGATCACGGCGAGGAGGCCGATCACGTCGGTCGACGAGCCGAAGAGGATGCCGAGCACGCCGGCGGCGACGCCGAAGAAGCTCACAAGCCCGACGAGCAGGCCGAGCCGCTTCGAGAGCTGGAGGAACCTCGGCCCAGTGGTCGTGTGAGCGGTGTGCCTACGCTCGTACTCCGGGAGGGCGTCCGGAACCCGGGCGAGCGGCTCCCGGTGGTCGTCGTTCTCCGGTACCGCGACCAGCGGGGCGCTGCGGTCGGCCGGCAGCAGGAGCGGCTCCGAGCTGGCACCGAGGACGCGGTTGCGGCCTTGGAGCTTGGCGCGGTAGACAGCGAGGTCTGCCTGGTGGATGAGGGCGTTCGGGTCGTCGCCGTCCTTCGGATAGCCGGAGACGCCGATCGACACGGTCGCGCGGATCGGCTCACTGGACGTCTCCACGTCGAACTCGCGTGCCGCGACCGCGCGCCGGATCCGCTCGGCGATCTCGAACGCTTGCTCGGGCGGAGTCTCGGGCAAGAGGATCGAGAACTCTTCGCCGCCGAACCGCGCGGGCACGTCGTAGTGACGAAGCTCGGAGCGGAACACCTCGGCGATGCCCTTGAGCACAGCGTCGCCGGCGAGGTGCCCGTAGGTGTTGTTGATCTCGCGGAGGAGGTCGAGGTCGGCCATGATCAGAGACAGCGGCCGCTCGAAGCGCTGCGCGCGGCTGAGCTCTTCCGTCAGTGCTGAGGCGAAATAGCGCGCGTTGAAGAGCCCGGTTTTGGGGTCCACGCGCGCCTCCGCCTGCAGCTGCGGCACCGACAGGGCGCGGTGGATCAGCAGGAGCGGTGCGATCGCGAACGGCACCAGCCACGGATTCCCGGTCCAGAACGCGGCCAGCACGACGCCGAGCGCGGCGAAGACGAACTCGGTCGAGAGCCCCTGGTACGAGAAGAGCTGGCGCATCGGGTGGCCGTTGACCCAGCGGATCATCGGGGCTAGCAGGGCCGAGTTGAGCGCAACGAGGACGATCGACGCCGCCGTGCCTGCCAGTGCGAAGCGAATGTTGTCGCTTGCGATCAGGTTGTCGGCGCCGATCACGAGGTGCGCCGCCCCCCACGCCGACATCGTCGCGATCGTGAAGACGAGGATGTTGAACGACTGCACGTACCAGGTGCTGCGACTTCGCAGCCACTCCGGGATGTGCTGGATCAGGGGCATCACGGCGAGCAGCGCAGGCGAGACGAGCAGTGTCGCCGCGATCAGGAAGACGCCGGTGGTGTGGTACGACTTGTTGCCGGGTGTGCGAACGACGAAGAACTGTGCCAGGGCGAGCATCGCCGAAAGTGCGACGAACTCGAACCAGCCCCCCGTGTTCTGGTCGATGCGGGCAAGAAACGGCGCCGTGACGGCGATTGCTACCGCTGTGACGAGGACGAAGTAGGCAAGCGCCTTCGGTGGCAGCTGGCCGCGCGAGTCTCCGGGCGAGCCGTCACGCTCGATCGCGTCGCCGAGGGGAATCGCGCTCAAAGTGCCGCACCTGTGTGGTTCACGCCGCTCGTCTCCTTCGCTGCCGCAAGACTCGAGAGCCGGAGCTTGCTCCAACTGCCGAAGCGTAGTGCCGCCGTTCCTGCTGCAAATCCCCCGTTTGAGGTACCGCGGCCGCTCCTGGGAAAAGGGGTGAGGGCCGGCCCGAAGGCCGACCCTCACGTTCCGTCTAGGGAGTTTGCGTCAGTACACCAGGGAGGACCGGCAGCGCTTCCACGACCGGGGCGACGACGGGTGCTGCGGCGGGTGCCGTCGTAGCAGCCGCCTCGACGACCAGGTCGACAGCTTCGACGACCGGGCCTGCGGACGGGAAGAGCTCCGGGTCGGCCTGCAGCGCCGCCTCGAGCTCTGCCTCCGTCATCGACTCGTCCTCCGGGGGAGCCGACGCGTCGCCCGCGGCGTCCTCCCAGCTGACATCCGCGACCGCGAGCACGTCCGCCCAAGAGACGTCGGCCCAGGAGACGTCGCTCCAGGAGACGTCGGCCCAGGAGACGTCGGCCCAGGAGACGTCGGCCCACGAGACCGCATCCCAGGAGACGCTCGCCCTGGCCGAATCTGCCCAGCTGACCGCGTCGAAGGCCGGGACGCCCGATGCCGAGTCCGGGCGGACGAAGTTGTTCAGAGCCCGGTTCGGGTTGCTCGGCCGCTGCACCGCGGCCGCCATCCAGGCGTTGACCTCGCCGACGCCGCCGGCGCCCGCGGGGACTTCCCACGGCGAGAGCCTGCGTGCCGTCATCATCAGCGCGCCCTTGACCTGATCCGGCGTCCACTCGGGGTGCCGCGCCAGGATCTGGGCGGCTGCACCCGCGACGATCGGAGCCGCGAACGACGTGCCTGAGAGGCGGATGTAGCCGTGTCCGATCAGGTTCGACTTCTTTGCCGTCGCGAGCGTCGAGCCCGCCGGGACCGCGCCGACCATGTACCGGCCGGCCGCCGAGATGTCCGGCTTCATGAAGCCGTCGAACGTGCGGCCGTACGCCGACCAGGACGGGACGTCGTGCTTGGCGGGCTTGAGCGAGCCTTCGAGATCGAGCGCGCCGACCGTGATCACGAACGGATCGTTGCCGGGAGCGAACTTGACGCCGCTCGGCCCGTTCGCGACGCCGTAGTTACCGGCGGCCGCCACGACGACGACACCGCCGAACCAGAGCTTCTCGACCGCCCGGTCGAGCGGGTCCCGCGTGAAGTTGCTCGGGCGCGCCGAGTGGAGCGAGAAGTTCGCGACCCGGATGTTCAACGACTTCCTGTTCTCGTAGATCCACTCTGCACCCGCGATCACGTCGCTCGTGCGAGCCTGGCCGCTGTCGTCCATCACGTCGACGTCGACGATCGGCGAGGCCGGAGAGGCCCCGAGCCGGCCGGGCGCGCTGCCCGCCGCGATGCTCGCGACGAACGTGCCGTGGCCGCGACCGTCGCCGGGTGAGTTCGGGAGGAGCGTCGTGATCACCTTCTGGGCGATCACGCGGGAGCCGTTCCCGAAGTCGGCGCGGTTCTTGTCGATGCCGGAGTCGACGATCGCGATCGCCGGCGCAGTCGCGAATGCCCGAAGTAGTGCAGGGGCAGGATGCCCGACGCAGCCGGCCAGAGGCTGGCGTCGTCGGCCGCGAGCCGAACTGCGACGTCCTCGGTGACCGTGAGACCCGGGTAACGGGCGAGCTTTGCCAGCCGCCGCCCCGCCATCTCGACCGAGACGCCCTTGATGAAGTCGTACGTGTCGTCGAGGTCGCCGCGAAGCCGGTTGCGAAGGTCCTGCAGCAGCTTGCGCTGGTCTTTGAACTGCTCGCGGATGTTGCCGGGCACGCTCGCGCTCGCTCTTCGCCTTGGACTTCTGCGACTGACGTTCGCCGCCTGCTCGGCCCGGTGCGCCGCATCCGCTTCCAGCTTCAGCTCGGTCTCGTCCGCATCCTCCGCGGCGTCGAACGAGTTTTCAGCCGTCGAGGCGCTCTGATTGCTCTGGATGATGACCGGAACATCTGGTGCGGGTTCTGCTGCGCACGCTCGAGCAGCCCCGGCTCGAAGTAGGTTGCCGGAGCCGAAGCCGGGCCGGCTGCTGCATTCTGGACCGAGGCGGCGCCGGCTGTGACCGACAGCACCAGGCCCGTGACGAGCGTGACGATGACGCCACGGCCGCCCTTACCCCAGAGGGTGTTCGACCGGTGCTCGCCACCGCGATTTCCGGAACCCCAGAGTGCGCTCTTGCGAACGTCCCCTGGATTGCCGCCTGTGTCCCTTGACATCTCTCTCCTTGTCCACGCCGAGGCGCGGGCCGCATGAATATCGACAACCGGGTCAGCCGCAATGACCGCCTGGTTGCTAGATCCGCGCTGAACCTACGCTCGCTTCGGGGGAGGGACGTCCCCCTTTAAGGGGAGGGCACCGCAGGTTCCCTCGTTCGAGGGATCATCGGACACGGGTACGCTCGACCGTCTCATGAGCACACGCCTCGCCGTCGAAACGCTTGCCGCTCGCGCTGCGAGCGGGCTCTCACGCCTCGCCCGCACCGGGGGTGGCACCACGCTGCCGGGCAAGCTGCTCTGGAAGCTCGATCCCGGGCGCGATCGACGCACTCGCCCGGCGCCTCCCGCACGGCTCGGCGGTCGTCTCGGCCACGAACGGGAAGACGACCACGACCGCGATGGCCGCCGAGATCCTCGAGTCGCGGTACGCGCTCGCGTGGAACCGCTCGGGTGCGAACCTCGTCTCCGGCGTCGCCTCCACACTGCTGCTGCAGCGGGAGGCCGAGTTGGGGCTACTCGAAGTGGACGAAGGCGCGTTGCCCGAGGTCGTCCGGCGGGTGCGGCCACGGGCCGTCTTGCTCGGAAACCTCTTCCGAGACCAGCTCGACCGCTACGGGGAGCTGGAGCACATCGCCGAGCGCTGGCGGGCCGCCACGAGCGAGCTGCCGGCGGAGACGGTGCTGGTCGTCAACGGCGACGATCCGCAGGTCGGCGACCTCGCTCGGGGCCGTGCCGGTGCGGTCGTCTTCGGGATCGACGACCCGCAGCACGGTCGTTCGTCGCTCCAGCACGCCGCCGACTCGCGCTACTGCGTCGTTTGCGGCACGCCGTACGAGTTCGGCGCCGCCTACGTCGGTCACCTCGGCGACTATCGCTGCCCGGCGTGCGGGCACGCACGGCCGGAGTTGCAGGTGCGGGCGCGGGCAATCGAGCTCGACGGCCTGACGGGAGCGTCCTTCGACCTGGAGACGCCTGCGGGCGCGACGCGTGTGCGTCTCCCCCTCCCCGGCCTCTACAACGTCTACAACGCGCTCGGCGCCGCCGCGCTCGCCCAGGCGCTCGGCGCCTCGCTGGAGGAGATCCGTGCAGGGCTGGAGCGCTTCGGCGCCGCTTTCGGGCGCTTCGAGCGGATCGGCGCCGGCGACAAGACGATCCTGTTGCTCCTGATCAAGAACCCCGCCGGCGCCAACGAGATCGTGCGGACGCTCGAGCAGGCCGGGACGCCGTCCCTGCTCCTGATCGCGCTCAACGACGCGATCGCCGACGGCAAGGACGTCTCCTGGATCTGGGACGTCGACTTCGAGCCACTGCTCGCCCGCGCCGAGCGACTGATCGTCTCCGGCGACCGGGCGGCCGAGCTCGGCTTGCGCTGCATCTACGGAGGCTTCGACGAGGAAGCGCTCGAGGTAGAGCCGAATCTCGCCACCGCGCTCGACCGCGGTCTCGAGCTGACCCCGGCGGGCGGTGAGCTCGTGGTGCTCCCGACCTACACGGCGATGCTCGGCCTCCAGCGGATCGTGACCGAGCGCGGCCTCGCCAAGCCGTACTGGGAGCGCTCGTGAACGTCAGGGTCGGTCATCTTTATCCCGAGTACCTGAACATCTACGCCGACCGAGGCAACATCGCCGTCCTCTCCCGGCGCGCGGCGTTGCGCGGGCACGAGCTGACCGTGACGGCGTTGTCGGTGGGCGACGAGGTGCGGCCGGGCGAGCACGACCTCTACTACATCGGCGGCGGCCAGGACCGCGAGCAGGGGCTGATCGCTCCCGATCTCGTCGCGAAAGGGCCCGCGATCCGTGCGGCCGTCGAGGCGGGCGCGGCGTTGCTCGCGGTCTGCGGCGGCTACCAGCTGGTCGGCCGCGGCTACCTCGGCCGCCACGGCGACTCGATGCCCGGAATTGGTCTCTTCCCGCATGAGACGGTAGCGGGCGAGCAGCGCATGATCGGAGACGTGCTCCTCGACTGTGCTTGGGCCGGGCAGACACTGGCCGGCTTCGAGAACCACGCCGGCCGCACGCGGCTCGATGCAGGCGCCGAGCCGCTCGGGCGCGTCGTCGCCGGTTTCGGCAACGACGGCGAGTCGGGACACGAGGGCGTCCGCGTCGGCCGCGCGATCGGGACGTACCTCCACGGCCCACTGCTGCCGCGCAACCCGTGGCTCGCCGACTGGCTGCTCGCACAGGCGCTGGCGCACGCTACGGGTGGAGAGCCGCCCGAGCTGGAGCCGCTACCGGACCGCCTGGAGACCGAGGCGCACGTCGTCTCAGCGCAGCGAGCTCGAGACCGCGGCGGCCGCTTCTAGTCAACGCGCGTAGGCGAGAGCACGCTCGGCCAAGGGACGGGAGTTAGTCGTCACCGGCGCGGGTGGTAGGAAGGGGCCTGCATGTTTGATTCCTTGGAGGCGGGGTGAAACGATGGCCGGAGCACGCACGGCCGATCGAAGGAGGACTCGTGGAAACGTTCGCTATTCGCAGACGAAATGCTTGGCGTTCATCGGAGGAGCTCGAGGAGGCCGCCGGGCGATCGTCCAAGGTCGGAGACGACATGACGGACGACATTCGCTGGATTCGCAGCTACGTGCTTGAGGAAGGCGACGGCTCCCTTGGGAGTGTCTGCATCTATCAAGCGACAAGTGAGGAGGCGGTACGCGAACACGCGTCGCGAGCAGATATGCCAGCCGATGAGGTCACTCGCGTTGGCGACACGGTGGTGGTTCGGCCTGACCCAGAACCGTCCACCGCGTAGCTGAACCGCAGCCCTCACGCGTCGTTGACCCGGATGGCAACCGGTTCTGCGTGATCGCCAAACCCGACGAGTCGTAGCGCCTGCGGCCGAACCGCGCTGCCCAACGATCGCTGCGCTCGGGTGACATTCCCGACCGCTGGAGCGCGATCTTCGGGGAACATCGTCACGGTACGAAAACACACCCGCGGTGCCTCAGCGACTAGGGCAAGCGCTCCTTGTGGAACCGCTCCTTGTCCTCCTCACGCCACTTCGCCTCGTAGGCTTCTGCCTCGGCGAACTCCTGCTCCGTTCGCGCTCGCGCTGCGGCGTCTTCGTTCGCGGGATGCTCGCCGGCGGCCGTCTTGCGACGTGAGGCCAGGAATGCGACCACGACCAGGGGTACGGCGATCAGGGTGATCACGATCCAGGGGAGCACGCGAGTAGCGTACCTCGCCGCCCGCGAGCGGTTTGGAACGGTCACCGGTCGGCGACGATGATCTCGTCACCCATGGTTCGAGCGACGCTCTCGATCGCGGTGTGGAGCATCGGCGTAGCCGGCGTCTTCTACCGGCTGCAGCTGGACCCGCCGGCACCGACAGGACCGTGCAATGACGTTTTTATCCGCAGTGTTCCCGTTTGCGCCGCTGAGTCCCCCATCGACGTTGGCTGGAGCTACATCGCGATCGCTGTCGCGGTCTGGGCTGCGGGAATCGTCGCCGGCTTCGCCGTGCAGCGGTTGTCAGCGCACAGAGCCTACGACTGACGCTGCTTCGAGGATCGCTCCCACCGAGCGCTCGACGTCCTCCGTCGTCGTCTGCCAGTTCGAGACGGAGATGCGCATCGCCCCGCGGCCCTGCCACGTCGTGCCCGAGAGCCAGCACGTCCCATCCTCCTGTACGCCCTTGACCACCGCCTGCGTCGCCGCATCGTCGTCGGCGAACCGCACGAGCACCTGGTTCAGGACGACATCGTTGAGGATCTCGACGCCGGGCTCGCTGCCGAGCAGCTCGGCAAACCGGCTTGCGTGGTCGCAACAGCGCTCGACCATTGCGGCGATCCCGATGCGGCCGAGCGCACGGATCGCCGCGTAGATCGGAAAGCCACGTGCGCGGCGCGAGAACTCCGGCGTCCAGTCCATCTGGTCACGGCCCGCGTCCGGGTCGGCCTGTTCGAGGTAGCTCGCGCGAACAGACATCGCCGCCTGGTGCGACTCGGGGTGCGCGCAGAAGGCGATGCCGGAGTCGTAGGGGACGTTCAGCCACTTGTGGCCGTCGGTCGCCCACGAGTCTGCTCGTTCCGCCCCGGCGACGAGGTCGCGGAACCGGGGAGACGCAGCAGCCCAGAGGCCGAAGGCGCCGTCGACGTGCAGCCACGCTCCCGCGTCGCCGGCGATGTCCGCGATCTCGGCGAGCGGATCGAAGGAGCCGGTGTTCACGTTGCCTGACTGGGCACAGACGATCGTCGGTCCCTCGTCACTCCGGATCTCCTTGCTGAGGGCCTTCGGAACCAGCCGTCCTTCAGCGTCGGCCGAGACCGCGACGATCTGCGCCGACCCGATCCCCAGGAACCGGAGCGCTCGATCGATGGTCACGTGACGCTCCTCGCCGACGAGCACGCGGATCCGCGGTGCGCCCTGCAGGCCGTCGCGGGCGAGATCCCATCCAGCATCGGTGAGGACGTGGTGGCGTGCAGCGGCGAGCGCGGTCACGTCGGCCATCTGACAGCCCGTGACAAAGCCCGCGGAGACGCCCTCCGGCAGGCACAGCAACTCGCGAAGCCACTCGAGAGCGACCTCCTCGACCACGGCCGCGCTCGGGCCGCCGGCGACGAGGCCAGCGTTCTGATCCCACGTCGACGTGAGCCAGTCGGCGGCAAGCGCGGCGGGGAGCGCACCGCCGATGACGAAGCCGAAGTAGCGGCCGCTCGGCATCGAAACGACACCGGGCTCGGCCGCAGCGATCAGCTCCGCCACCACCTGCGCATCGCCCTGCCCCTCTTCGGGCAGCGGACCGCCGAGCGCGTTCCGCAGCTCCTCGACCGAGGCTTGCGCGTGGATCGGGCGTTCGTCGAGCGAGCCGAGATACTGGGCCGCGTAGTCGGCGGTGAGTCCGAGCAGATCTCTTACGGGGTCCACAAGGCTCCAAGATACGCGGCCGGGTCGCCCGGCTGCCAGCGCTGGACGAAGCGCTGGATCGGCGGATGCAGGACGATTCCGTCGAGCTCGTCCAGCCGGAACAGGCGGTGACCGCGGACAGCCTCGTCCTGGGAGCGGACGGATTCGAGCGAGCCGTCCACCTCACCGGCGAACACGATGTGGACGACATGCTTCGTCGTCAGCGCCAGGCCGGGAGCGATCGAGTCGATGATCGCGATCGGCCCCTCGAACGGCGGCGCGGGGATGCCGACCTCTTCGGCCAGCTCCCGGCCGAGCGCATCCGTCAGCGTTTCGCCGGAATGGACGCCGCCACCGGGGAGCAGCCAGACATCCCGGCCCCGCTTGTCGTGGCGGCAGAGCAGGATGCCGTCGCCCCAGCGCAGAAGCGCCGATACGCGGACTCGTGGCTCGGCACCTCTCACGAGCGGGAGCTGCGCTCCGGTGCGGCTAGTAGGGTTGGCAGGTGCGCTTCTCCGAGTATCAGCTTCGCTCGCGGGCGACCGCAGTCTATCCCCAGCTCGGCCACAATCTCGCCTACCCGGCCCTCGGTCTGTGCGGCGAGGCCGGCGAGACCGCCGAGAAGATCAAGAAGGCGCTGCGGGACGACGACGGCATCCTCACCGACGAGCGCCGCGAGGCCGTGGCGGCCGAGCTCGGCGACGTGCTCTGGTACGTCGCGCAGCTGGCGACGGAGGCCGGCCTCGAGCTGGAGGTCATCGCCGAGGCGAACCTCGAGAAGCTCGCGTCGCGGCAGCAGCGTCGCGTTCTCCACGGCAGCGGCGACGACCGCTAGGCCGTCCTAGGACGGGATGCGTTCCGCAGCCGCGCCTTCCTGCGCTTCGGCGACGAGGTAGCGCGCGTAGCGTCTCACCTCACGCTGCGGCAGCCTGGCGCGGATGAGAACGCCCTCCTCCCGGTCCTCGCGCTCGTCGATTGGAGCACCGAGCGCGTACAGCTCCGCCAGCTTGCCGCCCTCCTCGTACGGGAGCAGCAGGCGGACGTCCTCGTAGCGGTCGGAGAATCTGGCGGCGATGCGCCCGCGGAGGGCCTCGAGCCCTTCACCCTTCGTCGCAGAGATCTGGAGCGAGCCCGGGAACCGGTTGGCGAGACGCCGGCGGCCGAGGGGATCGACGCGGTCGATCTTGTTCAGGACGAGCTCGAGCGGCACCTCGTCGGCGCCGATCTCGGCCAGGATCGTGTCGACGGAGGAGATCATCTCTTCGAGCCGCTCGTCGTCGGCCGACGCATCGACGACGTGCAGGACGAGATCGGCCACCAGCGTCTCCTCCAGGGTTGACGCGAAGCCCTCGACAAGCTGCGTCGGCAGGCGGCGGATGAAGCCGACGGTGTCGGTGACGAGGTAGCGCTTGCCCTCGTGCTCGAAGCCCCGTGTCGTCGGGTCGAGCGTCTCGAAGAGCCGGTTCTCGACGCTCACCTCGGCACCCGTGAGCGCGTTCAGGAGCGTCGACTTGCCGACGTTCGTGTAGCCGGCGAGCGCAACGGTGGGAGTGCCGCTGCCGGCGCGCTCCTTCCGCCGCGTCGCTCGGTGCTTCCCGACCTCCTTCAGCCGCCGCCGCAGCAGCGCGATCTTGTTCCGTGCCAGCCGGCGGTCCGTCTCCAGCTGCGACTCGCCGGGGCCGCGCGTGCCGACGCCCGCACCGAGCGCGCCGGTGCCGCCGCCGAGCCGCTCGAGGTGCTGCCACATGCCCCGCATCCGCGGCAGGTTGTACTCGAGCTGGGCGAGCTCGACCTGGAGCTTGCCCTCGGCGCTTCGCGCATGCTGGGCGAAGATGTCGAGGATCAGCTGCGTCCGGTCGACGACGCGGGCGGTAAGGGCGTTCTCGAGCGACCGCTGCTGCGAGGGCGCCAGCTCGCCGTCGACGAGCAGGACCTCGGCACTCGCCTCCTCGTAGGCCTGCTTGAGCTCCTCGAGCTTTCCCTTGCCGACGTACGTGCGCGGATCCGGGCTCGAACGCTGCTGCACGAGCTCGGCGATCGGCTCGACCCCGGCCGTGCGCGCGAGCTCGCGCAGCTCGCCGAGCTCCTCGTCGGCATCCGCGGACTTCGGGAGAACGGCCAGCACGAGCCCGCGCTCGGGCTCGACGCCGGAGCTCGGGTTCTGGCGCGTCGTCACTGCTGGGATTGTGCCACGCTTGCGCCAGATGCCTGATCGGCGATTCCCGCACTCCCGGTGACGCTCCAGACACGGCGCCGGGAACCACCCTCGCACTTGCCAAGGCGGCCAGCCTTGGCTGCGCGCGAGTGCGGCCCCCGGCTTGGTCTGGAACGCCCCCGGAAGCACAGACACCACCGACCAGGCATCTAGATGCCCGACCTCGCGACCCGGCTGGCCGAGCGCACCCTCGAGCTCGTCAACATTCCCTCCGAGAGCCGGCACGAGGCGGCGATTGCGGCACACGTGCGCTCGCTCGTCCCGCCTTCGTTCGAGGTCGAGTACGAGGCCGAGGATGCGTTCGTCTGGGCGCGGCCGCGGCGCGAGGGCAAACCGCTCGTCGTGCTCGCAGGCCACTACGACACCGTTCCCGCCCAAGAGAACGTTCCCGGCCGGATCGAGAACGGCGCCGTCGTCGGGCTCGGCGCGAGCGATATGAAAGGCGGGCTCGCCGTGATGCTCGAGCTGGCGCGCGAGCTCGACGGCACGGAGACCGATGTCGACCTCGCCCTGCTCGCCTTCGGGAAGGAGGAGCTGCCGGCGGAGTTCAGTCCCCTGCCGCACCTGTTCGACAACTCGCGCGTCGTCCACGACGCCGAGCTCGCGATCCTGCTCGAGCCGACCGACTGCACGATCCAGGCCGGCTGTCTCGGCAACTTGAACGCCCGGATCACCTTCCACGGTGTCAGCGGCCATTCGGCGCGGCCGTGGGCGGCGGAGAACGCGATCGACAGGGCGCTCGCAGGCCTGCACGCGTACGCGACGATCGAGCCGCGGCCGGTCGAGATCGGTGGGCTCACGTTCACCGAGGTGGCGACAATCACCCAGATCGAGGGCGGGATCGCGACGAACGTCGTCCCAGATCGTGTCGTCGCGAACGTGAACTTCCGCTACGCACCCGACCGCTCTCCGTCGAGCGCGGAGGCCTATCTGCGCAGCCTGCTGCCGGAGGGCGCGACCTTCGAGCACGCCGGCGACTCGCCTCCCGCGCGCGTCGTCACCGACTCCCGGCTCGTCTCCCGGCTCCAGCGACGGCGCCGACCTGGAGCTCGAGCCCAAGCAGGCGTGGACGAACGTCGCCGACTTCACCTCGCGCGGCATCGACGCCGTCAACTTCGGCCCGGGCGCAACGCGGTACGCGCACCGCCGCGACGAGCAGGTCGAGATCGCCTCTCTGGAACGGGCGTTCCGGGCGCTGAGCACGTTCATCACGGGTAGCGTCTCGCCGTGACCGTCTCCCCCATTCTCGAGCGCCAGACGACCTATCCGTTCGTGCGTCTGAACGAGGCGGCTCGGCGCGTGCAGGCGCGCGGGGTCGAGGTAATCGACTTCGGGATGGGCGACCCGCGCGAACCGACCGACCCGCTGATCCAGCAAGCGCTCGTGGACGGATTGCGCGAACGGATGGGCTATCCCGGCCGCCGTCGGGCTACCCGAGCTGCGCCAGGCGATCGCCGCATGGGCGGAGCGGCGCTTCGGCGCGACTCTCGATCCGGATATGCAGGTGATCCCCACGCTCGGCAGCAAGGAGGCGATCTTCACGTTCGCGCTCGTCGTCGCGGATCCGGAAGGCGGTAAGGACACGGTCGCCTACACCGACCCGGGCTATCCGGTCTACGAGCGTGGTGCGCTGTTCGCCCGCACCAGGCCGCTTGCGATCCCGCTGCACGAGGAGCATGGCTTTCTCCCGGACATCGACGCGATCGACGCGGACACGTGGTCACGGCTGGCTGTCCTCTGGGTCAACTATCCGAACAACCCGACGTGTGCGACGGCGCCGCTCTCCTTCTACGAGCGCCTCGCCGGGCTTGCCCGCGAGCACGGTTTCGTCCTCGCGTCCGACGAGGCGTATACCGAGCTCTGGTTCGACGAGCCGCCCGCCTCGGCGCTCGAGCTCGACGACCTGACGAACGTCGTCGTCTTCAACACGCTCTCGAAGCGGAGCTCGATGACCGGCTACCGCAGCGGGTTCGCGGCGGGAGATCCGTCGCTGATCGACGCATTGAAGGCCTTCCGGCCCACCGTCGGCACGGCGCCGCAGGAGTTCGTCCAGCGCGCATCGGTGGTCGCGTGGGGCGACGAGGAGCATGTCGCCCGCACGCGGGAGCGCTACGGGCGCAAGCGGGCGCTGCTGCTCGACCTGTTCGAGCGCAAGCAGATCCGAGTCGCCGGCAGCATGGCGACGATGTACCTCTGGCTCGAGGTGCCCGGCGGCGAGAGCTCGGAGGCGTTCGCCGAGCGGCTGCTCGAGCACGGCATCCTCGTCGCCCCCGGTTCGTATCTCGGCTCGGCCGGCGAGGGGTACTTCCGTGTCGCGCTCGTCCCCTCGGAAGAGCAATGCGCACGCGCCGTCGAGATCCTGGACGCCGTGCTGTGACACCGGAGCTCGCGGAAGAGATCGTCGCCGCCTTAGACAGCGGTGAACGGCGCGTCGCGTCGAAGCAAGGCGACGACTGGGTCGTCGACGTCGAGGCGAAGGAGGCGATCCTCGAGTACTTCCGCCTCCGCAAGGTCGAGCCGATGAGCGTCGGGCCGTTCTCGTTCCAGGACAAGATCCCGCTGAAGGTGCCGCCGGACGGCGTCCGGATCGTCCCGCCCGGGGTGGCGCGTTACGGCTCCTTCCTGTCCGAAGGCGTCGTCCTGATGCCGGGCTACGTGAACATCGGCGCGTGGGTCGGCCCGCGGACGATGGTCGACACGTGGGCGACCGTCGGCTCGTGCGCCCAGATCGGAGCTGACGTCCACCTCGCGGGCGGCGTCGGCATCGGCGGCGTGCTCGAGCCACCGAATGCGACGCCGGTGATCGTCGAGGACGGCGCCTTCCTCGGCTCGCGCTGCATCGTCACGGAAGGCGTGCGGATCGGAGCCGGCGCAGTGCTGTCGGCGAACGTCTCCCTCACCGCGAGCGTGCCGATCATCGACGTCACCGGCTCAGAGCCCGTCGAGCACCGCGGCTCCGTGCCGCCGCGAGCGGTCGTCGTGCCGGGCACGCGCCCGAAGGAGTTCCCGGCCGGCACGTACGAGATCGCGTGCGCGCTGATCATCGGCTGGCGCCAGGAGTCGCACGACGAGCGTCTGAGCCTGAACGAGGTGCTGCGCGAGTTCGAGCTCGCAGTCTAGGTCGGTGGTGCGTAGCGCTTGTGGAGCATGAGCGAGTTTCCGTCGGGATCCTCGAAGTGGGCCATGTGACAGACGCCGCTGTCCATCGTGTCGGCACGGAACGTGACCCCGCGGCCCTCGAGCCTTGCGCGTGCGGCCTCGACATCGTCGACATGTAAGGCGATCGGGTGCGTGTGCGGCTGGAACTCGAGCCCGAACGCGTCTGACTGCATGAGCGCGATGGTCAGGGTCCCGGTCTCGAACTCGCCGGCGGGCATGTCACCCCAGCGCTTGGCGAACGGCAAGCCGAGCACCTCGCCGTAGAACGCCGACGCCGCGTCGTAGTCCCTGGTGGGGACGCAGATGAAGTCGACGCCGGTGACGAGAGAGGTCTCCGTCGTGGTCATCGGGCTCATCGTAGCTCGCCCTCGCAGATCTCCTCCGCGGGGCCGATGAGCGTCAGTCTGTTCTCCTCGTCCAGCTCGACGTGCAGCTCGCCGCCGGGCATCCGAACGGTGACCGGGCTCTCGCACCAGCCGTTCGCGATCGCGGCCGACGCGACCGCGACGGCGCTCGAGCCCGAGGCGCTCGTCTCCCCTGCGCCCCGCTCCCAGACGAGCGCCGTCACCTCGTGCGGGCCGTCCACGCGGACGAGCTGCACGTTCGTGCGCTCCGGGAAGCGTTCGGCCGTCTCCAGCAACGGCCCGAGCCGGAGCAGCTCCGCTCGCTCGACGTCGGTGCGCACGACTGCGTGCGGGTTGCCGACGGAGACCGTCGTCAGCTCGATGTGCTCGCCGTTGAGCTCCACGATCTCGAGCTCGCCGACCTCGGCCTCCCCCACGCCCATCTCCACCAAGCCGTCGTCACGGCGCCGCGCGCGGTAGCCCCGGCCGCCGACCTGCAGCTCGACCTCGTCCGCTCCCGACCGCGCCATCAGCCAGCTGGCCGCGATCCTGGTTCCGTTGCCGGAGAACTCGGCCTGCGAGCCGTCCGGGTTCCAGATCGCGACGCTCTGGCCCTCGATCGCGAGGACGCCGTCGGCGCCGATCCCGTAGCGCACGTCGCACAGCCGCTGTGCCGAGTCCGCGTCGAGCGCCTGCTCCACGATCGAGGTAGCTGTTACCGAGCGCGTGCCACTTCCAGAACTGCATCCGCCACCTCTCCCGCAGGCCGGTTGGCGTCGATCATGACGATGCCCGGGATCCGACGCATCCACTTGCGCTGGTAGGCCGCGAAGCGAAGCGTCGCGCGTTCGAGCTCGTCGATCGCCTCGTCGCGCGGCAGCGTCCGGACGGCTTCGAGGCCGAGCACCTGCGGCGCGACGTCGCCGGCCTGCGCGGACCTCCTCCGCCACTCCTTGTTCGAACATCGTCTCGGCGCGGACGCGGATGCGAGCCGCGAGCACCTCGCGAGGCACGTCGAGGCCGACGATTCGCGTGGGTAATCGGAGCTCAGCCGTCCAGAGACGCGGCTGCTCGGGCACGAGCGTGCCGCCCGCCTGCCAGAGCTCGAGCGCGCGGACGACACGCTTGCGGTCGTTCGCGTGGACGCGCGCGGCCGCACGCGGGTCGCGCTGTCGTCGAGCAGGTCGTGGGCCACCTTCGGGCCGAAACGGTCGTAGAGGACGCTCCCAGCGAGCCCGGGCGGCATCAGGGACGTCCAGGGGAAGCTGGACGTCGGTCAGCGCGGCCTGGAACCAGAGCCCGGAGCCGCCGACGACGATTGCCGACTTGCCGGCGGCGACGATCTCGTCGATCGCCGCGTGCGCGAGCTGCTGGTACTCGCCGACCGTGCCCTGGCGGTCGAGCGGCCAGATTCCGACGAGTCGCGCACCGGCGTCCTGGTTCGTCAGCAGCGGCAGGCCGCGGTAGACCTGCATCGAGTCGGCGGAGACGAGCTCGGCCGGGATTCGCGTGGCGATCGCTTCGGCGACCGCGCTCTTGCCCGAAGCGGTTGGTCCAAAGATGCCGAGAACGGCTGTGCCGGGGCCGCTTGCGGCCCCCTTTAGGGGTCTTTGCGCGATGAGCGTCCGCTCCTGCGGATGCTCATCCTGCGCTGCCGGCAACAGCCTTCCAGCCGAGCTCGGCATCGTGCGGCGTCCCCTCGTGATCGGCCGCGACCGGCACGTCGTCCTCCGGGTGCGCGGCTCGGTGCTCCCGGAACCATGCAACGGAGCGCGCGATCCCCTCGTCGAGCGACACCTGCGGGTCGTAGCCGAGCAGCTCCCGGGCCTTCGAGAGGTCGGCGACGTAGTGCGTCACCTCGCCGAGCAGCGACGGCGCGATCGTCATCTGCGGCTCGCTGCCGAGCTCTGCCGCGATCCGCTCCGCCGCGTAGACGAGCGTGTTGCCCTGCCCGTACGCAAGATTGATCGTCTGGTTGACGACGCGGTTCTCGACGATCGCCTCGATGCCCCGGACGATGCCGTTGACGCAGTCGTCGATGTACGTGAAGTCGAGCGTCTTCTCCCGGCCGCCGTACACGGTGATCGGCTCGCCGCGCGAGATCGCGTGCGTGAACAGCGGCAGCACGCGCACCATCCGGTTGAGGTCGTTGTCGAAGCGTCCGTAGACGTTCGAGAACCGGAAGACGAGATAAGGCAGGCCGTAGCAGCGCGCGTACGAGTAGACGAAAGCCTCGCCGCTGATCTTCGAAGCGGAGTAGGTGCTCTCGGTGAACGCGAAGTCGGCCACCTGCTCCCCGTACTCCTCGAAGCGGTGCACGTCGCCGTACACCTCGCGGCTGGACGAGAACACGATCGGCACGCGCTGCTGCCGCGCGTACTCGAGCACGTTGAACGTCATCATCACGTTCTCGAGCGCTCGGTGCGGCTGCCGGACGAGCTGATGCACCTTCGCGTGCGCGGCGAGATGGACGACGACGTCCACCTGCTCGTACTCGACGCCGTTGATCCCGCCGGGGTACGGCGCGTAGTGGCCGGCGAGATCCTGGAGCAGGTAGCTGAACTCGTTCGTCCAGGTGTTCCGGCGCTTGTCGACGCCGAAGACCTCGTGCCCGTCGCGCTGGAGGCGGAGCGCGAGGTTGGTGCCGATCTGCCCGGACGAGCCGGTGATGAGAACGCGCACTACGCGGCCACCGGGGTGCGCTGCGCGCCGCGCAGCGTCGTCGAGGTGGCGCCGGCGATCTCGACGTCGACGAGCTCCCCCGGCGGCGCGTCGCCGGCGAAGTCGACGGTGACGTTGCCGCGAGTACGCCCGCGCAGGAGACTCACGTCGCTGCGGCTCGTGCCCTCGACCAGCACCTCCGCGACCGTGCCGACCCGCTCGGCATTCCGCTCCGCCGCGATTCGCTGCACGACCTCGACCAGCCGCTCGAGCCGGTCGTGCTTGACCTCGTCTGCGACCTGGTCGGGAAGTGCGGCCGCCTCGGTGCCGTGACGCGGTGAGTAGATGAACGTGAAGGCGCTGTCGTAGCGCACCTGCTCGATCACCTCGAGCGTCTGCTCGAAGTCTGCCTCGGTCTCGCCCGGGAAGCCGACGATCACATCGGTTCCGAGCGCGAGGCCAGGAATCGCGCCGCGCAGCTTGTCGACGAGCGCGAGGTAGCGATCGCGGTCGTAGGTGCGGCGCATCGCCTTCAGGATCCGGCTCGAGCCAGACTGCAGCGGCAGGTGGATGTGCTCGCAAACGGCGTCGCACTCGGCCATCGCCGCGATCACGGGATCGCGGAAGTCCTTCGGATGCGGGCTCGTGAAGCGGATCCGCTCGATCCCCTCGACGGCGTCACAGGCGCGCAGCAGCTCGCCGAACTCGGTGTCGAGCCCCGGACGCAGGTCGCGTCCCCACGAGTTCACGTTCTGGCCGAGCAGCGTGACCTCCTTGACCCCGTCGGCGGCGAGCCGCGTCACCTCGGCGACGATCTCGCCCGGACGTCGGCTCTGCTCGCGACCGCGCACGGCCGGGACGATGCAGTACGCGCACTTCGAGTTGCAGCCCATCGACACCTGCACCCAGGCGCTGAATCTCCGCTCGCGATGCATCGGCAGGTCGCCGGCGAAATGCTCGTGCGTGCCGAAGCGGCCGCGCGGTGCGTGACCGCCGGCGCCGATCCACTCGCCGAGATGCGGGATCGAGCCGGGGCCGAACGCGACGTCCACCTGCGGGTAGAGCTCGAAGATCCGGTCACGCTGCGCCTCCGCGTAGCAGCCGCCGACTGCGACGACGAGGTCGGGCTCCTGGCGCTTGCGCGCGCCCGCGTCGCCGAGATAGGCGGCGAGCTTCGTGTCGGGCTTCTCGCGGATCGTGCAGGTGTTGAAGACGAGCACGTCCGCGTCCGCCTGTGTGGGCGCCTCGCCGAGCCCGAGCGACTCGAGCATCCCCTTGATCCGCTCCGAATCGTGGGCGTTCATCTGGCAGCCGAACGTGGTGACGTGGTAGCGCCTCATCGGCCGCTCAGTCTAGCCCGGTGCCAAGTAGCAGACTTTACGACGCGCTACTTCGCCACTTCGATTGCGCGGCTCTCTCGGATCACAGTCACCTTCACTTGGCCGGGGTACTCGAGCTGGTCCTCGATCTCGCGGGCGATCTCGTGTGAGAGGAGCACGGCACCGTCGTCGTCGACTTCGGTCGGCTCGACCATCACCCGGATCTCGCGGCCGGCCTGGAGCGCGTAGGCCTTGGCGACACCGGGCTTTGCGGTCGCGATGTCCTCGAGCGCGCCGAGCCGCTTGATGTAGTGCTCGAGGCTCTCGCCGCGCGCGCCGGGGCGTGACGCCGAGATTGCATCGGCGGCGATCAGGAGGACGGCCTCGACCGTCTGCGGCTGCACCTCGTAGTGGTGAGCCTCGATCGCGTGCACGACACCCTGGCTCTCGCCGTAGCGCTTTGCCAGCTGGGCCGAGATCTCCGCATGCGAGCCCTCGACTTCGTGCGTCATCGCCTTGCCGATGTCGTGCAGAAGCGCCGCCCGCTTCGCCGTCTTGACGCTGGCCCCGAGCTCGCTGGCCATGATCCCCGTCAGGTGCACGACCTCGAGCGTGTGCTTGAGCACGTGCTGGCCGTAGCTCGTTCGGTAGCGGAGCTTTCCGAGCACCTTGACGAGCTCCTCGTGGAACTCGCCGCACTTGGCCTCGAACACCGCCTGCTCGCCGGCCTGGCGGACGTGATCCTCGAGCTCCGCCTTGGAGAGGTAGTACATCTCCTCGATTCGCGCCGGGTGGATCCGGCCGTCCTCGATCAGCTTCTCGAGTGTCGTTCGCGCGACCTCGCGCCGGAGGCCGTCGAAGGAGGAGAGGACGACTGCCTGCGGGGTGTCGTCGATGATGAAGTCGACACCGGTGAGGTGCTCGAGTGCGCGGATGTTGCGGCCTTCCCGGCCGATGATCCGCCCTTTCATGTCGTCGGACGGGAGCTCGACCACGGTGACCGTCGTCTCGGCCGTGTGGCTGGCGGCGACCCGCTGGAGCGCGTCGGCGATCAGGGCTCGGGCGCGTCGCCGCGATTCGGTCCGGGCTTCCTCTTCCTGTTGGCGGACGCTGCGCGCCAGCTCGTGTCGGATCAGATCCTGCGACCGCTCGAGCAGATGGTGCTTCGCCTCTGCGACCGTCAGCCCACCGACCTTCTCGAGCTGGACAACCGCCTCGTCCTTCGCCGTCTTCAACTCCTCCTGCAGCAGCTTCACGTGCGTCTCGCGGTCGGCGAGGCCCTGCTCGCGGCGCGTGATCTCCGTGGACTTGAGCTCGAGCTCGTGCTCGAGCTGCCGGATCCGCTCGTCGATCTTCGCGGCCTCGGCGCGACGACTCTGAACCTCGTCCTCGATCTCCGCCCGGAGCGTGACGGCGAGCTCGCGGCCCTCGATCTGTGCCTCGCGGCGGATCGTCTCGGCCTCGCGCTCGGCCACGTGAACCCGAGAACCGCTGCGCAGCATCAGGAAAGTCGTTGCCACGGCCGCGCCGATCGCCAGTCCTAGTAGCGCCACAACCGCAGTGAGCATGCCGTCCTGCCTCCAAGGGGAGAAGGTGGATTCCGCGACAGCTGTCGCGGGTGCTCACATCCGGCGCCGGCCTGCACGGCCGCGCTCCGGTCCTGGCGCCTTAGATCACGGTCGAGCTGGAGTGTCCTCCCGAGCGGCCGTGGAACAAGACGGTTGAAGTGGTTGAGAGAGCCAAGGTTTCAGTCGTTTCGGAAAATCACGCGCTTGCAGGTAAAACGTCGAATGGAAGCACTGCCGATCCTATCGCTTCTCAGTCCTCGGCTGCAACGGCTGCGTCGAGGGCTTCCGCACCGAAGCCGCGCGAGGCCAGGTACCGGGCCGTCTTGGCACTCCGCCCGCGGCTGGTGACGATGCGCTGAGCCCGTTCGCGCTCGGGCGCGAGCGAGTCGAGCGCGACCGCGACCACCTCCGCGTCGATCCCGCGCCGCTCGAGGTCGTGCCGGATCAATGCGTCGCCTGACGCCCGTGCGGCGAGCTGCTCCGCCCGCGTGCGGGCGAAGCGCTCGTCGTCCAGATAGCCGATCCGCTCGAGCGTCTCGAGCGCTTCCTGTCGCGCCGCCTCCCCCACTCCACGCTCGCGCAGGCGCGCGTCGAGCTCCGCGACGGAACGGTCACGGTGACGCAGGGCACGCAGCGCCGTCTCGACTGCGTCGGTCTCAGTCATCTAGGCGGCGGAAGCGGCCTCCTCGGCCTTCTCGGCCGCCGCGGCAACCTCGACGTCGTCGACGTCCTCGATCTCCTCGACCGGGGTAACGGCCTGCTCGGCTCCCGCCACCGTCGGCAGCAACCGGGCTGAGACGGCTTGGTCCGGGCCCGCCTGCGCCTGAATCTGCTGGAGGATCTGCTGGACGAGGTCCGGATGCTCCTTCAGGAACGACGCTGCGTTCTGGCGTCCCTGGCCGAGCCGCTCGTCGCCGAAGCTGAAGTACGAGCCGGACTTCTGCACGATCTTCCGCTCGATCCCGACGTCCAGCACCGTGCTCTCCCAGGAGATGCCGGCGCCGTAGATGATGTCGAACTCGGCCTGCTTGAACGGCGGCGCAACCTTGTTCTTCACCACCTTGACGCGGACGCGGTTGCCGTAGGCCTCCGCTCCGTCCTTCAACGTCTCGATCCGGCGGATATCGAGCCGCACCGAGGAGTAGAACTTGAGCGCGCGGCCGCCCGGCGTCGTCTCGGGGCTGCCGAACATGACCCCGATCTTCTCGCGCAGCTGGTTTGTGAAGAGGCAGATCGTGTCGGTGCGGTTGAGCGTGCCGGCGAGCTTGCGCAGCGCCTGGCTCATCAGCCGGGCCTGGAGGCCGACGTGGCTGTCCCCCATCTCGCCCTCGATCTCCGCCTTGGGCGTCAACGCGGCGACGGAGTCGACCGCGACCACGTCGAGCGCGCCGGAGCGCACGAGCAGCTCCGTGATCTCGAGCGCCTGCTCGCCGGTGTCCGGCTGCGAGACGAGGAGATCGTCGACATTGACGCCGATCTTGCGCGCGTACTGCGGGTCCATCGCGTGCTCGGCGTCGATGAAGGCGCAGATGCCGCCGCGGCGCTGAGCCTCGGCGATCACGTGGTAGACGAGGGTCGTCTTGCCCGAGCTCTCCGGGCCGAAGACCTCGACCACACGGCCGCGCGGCAATCCCCCGATCCCGAGCGCGAGGTCGAGCACGAGCGACCCCGTCGAGATCGCTCCGATCTGCACCTGCGCCTGGTCGCTCATCTTCATGACCGAGCCTTTGCCGAACTGACGCTCGATCTGCCCGAGAGCGACGTCGAGAGCTTCCTCGCGGTTCATGGACTCATCCTCCTGCAGTTGGTCGATTCAGCGGAAACGATTGGAGCAAGACATATTCAGCCCCGGACGGGTGCAGACGGGATAGATAAGCAGCTGCCTCGGACGGAGCGAACCTGCCGAGGTCGGGCAGCGGCGGCGACAGGTGCGGACGCTCGCGATAGCGGAGAACGGTGAGATGCGGCAGCCAGGGGCGAGACTCGGGCTCGTAGACGCCGAGCTCCGCCAGCGCCTGGTGCAGTTGCCCTGCCAGCTCGGTGCCGGCGGCCGTGAGGTCGCGGAGCACCAGCATGCCCGCAGCCCGCGTCTCGCGCCAGCGCACGACCTCGAACAGCGGTTGCGACGACCCGCGAGCAGCCTGCTCGAGCACGGCGAGGATCGACTGGAGCTCGACGGCCGGCCGCGTGCCGAGAAAGGCCAGCGTGACATGGAGGTTTGCCGGCGGGACGATCCGCCCTCGAAGTGCTCGTCCCTGCCACTCGACGACCGCCTGGAGGACGTCGTCGGGTAATCGCAGCGCAAGGAAGAGGCGGAGGCGCTCATCGCCGGTCACGCTACCCGGCGAGTTCACACGGAAGCGTGTCGGTTCTGTTCCAACATCCGCAACGCGAGGTGCAGCGACGCGACGACGGAGCGGCGCCGGATCGAGTCGCGGTCGCCGGGGAAGTCGAAGCTGGCGCCGCGGCCGCCCTCCGAGGTCTCGACGTGGTAGTAGACGAGCCCCACGGGCTTGGCCTCGCTGCCGCCGCCCGGCCCGGCGACGCCGGTGACCGAGATCGCCACGTCGACACCGAGCCGCTCGCGCGCACCGCGGGCCATTGCCGCTGCCACCTCCGCGGACACGGCTCCGTGCTCCTCGATCAGCGCCGGCGGCACGTGGAGCTGCTCGGTCTTGACCTCGTTCGAGTAGGCGACGATCCCGCCGACGATCACCTCCGTCGAGCCCGGGATCGACGTCAATGCGGCCGCGATCAGCCCGCCCGTGCACGACTCGGCCGTCGCCAGCGACCACTCGCGCTCACGGCAGCGGTCGAGCACCAGCTCCTCGACCGTGCGGCCGTCCGAGGAGTAGAGAAACCGGCTGAGGCGCTCGGACAGCGCCGACTCGAGTTCGAGCATCCGGTCTTCCGCAAACGGCGCGGCGACTAGGTCGACGTGCACCTCGAAGTTGCGGGCGCAGATCGTCACCTCCAGCCCGTCGCCGTCGGCACCCGCCTCTTGAAACGCCTGCGCGACCTGAGACTCGCCGGGACCGAAGAACCGGAGTGTCCGCCGCAACGGCGGCTCGCCCCGGTCGAGGACGCGGCGCACTACCTCCGCCTCGAGCGCGTTCGGCCAGAGCCGCTGCAGCTCTGCGGGTGGCCCGGGCAGGACGATCACCGGCGTCTCACTCGCCATGATCACGAGGCCCGGGGCGGTGCCCGCCAGCCCGAGGCACGTCGCTCCCTCGGGGATAGTCGCCTGCTTGCGGACGCCTTCGGCGAAGTCGGCGTACGGCCGCTTCATCCGCTCGGCGACGCGCCGCGAGAAGCCCTCGATCTCGGCCTCGAGCTCCTCGTCGACCGCGAGCGGCAGGCCGGCGACGCGCGCGACCACCTCGACCGTCCGGTCGTCGTGCGTCGGCCCGAGGCCGCCGGAGCACGCGACCAGCTCCGCCGACTCGACCGCCTCGCGGACAGCGGCTTCGAGCTCGGCGGGATCGTCGCCGACGATCTCGATTCGCGCCGGCTCGAGCCCGAGCGCGAGCAGCGAGCGCGCGAGGAAGGGCCCGTTCAGGTCGTTGCGCTCGCCGCGGACGAGCTCGCTGCCCGTGACGACGATCACCGCCCGTGGGCGGGCAGCGGCCGTCAACGTGCGTCGGCGGCGAAGACCTTCTTCGCCGTCACGAAGACGCCCTGCGCCTTGACCGCCTTCGGCAGCTTGACCCTGTTGCCGTTCAGTCTCACGAGCACGTTCCCCGGCGTCTCGAGCCTGAGCCACAGCACCCTGCTCTCGAACCGCTGCTTCTGACGGCGCTCGAGCGTGCCCTCGTACAGCACGTTCCCCTCGCCGATGGCGCTCCCCGAGCGGACGACCATGTACGAGTCGCCCTTCGTCGCGCGCAGCTCGAGCCGCGCCGTGCCGGCCGCTTGCGGCGCCGGTGTCACGGCTTGCTGCTTCGGAGTCGTCAGCCCGCGCACGGGCTCCTCCTCGACGCCGCCGAAGCGCCAAGCGACGATCACGAGTGCGGTGACGATCCCGATCGCGGTGAGGGCGAGCAAAACGATGTTGGACTCCCGGCGCTCGGTGCGGCGAGCCTTGGCGGCCGGCACCCGGCGGGTCGCGCGGACCGGCGCATCCTCCTCGCCGGTGACGTAGCGCGAGTTGTACTCGTCCACGTAGAGCTGGCCGTCGAGGCCGAGGTACTCGGCGTAGGAGCGCAGGAAGCCCTTGACGTAGGTGTGCGACGGCAGCAGCTCGAAGCGTTCGTCCTCGAGCGCGCGCAGGTATTTGCCGCGGATCTTCGTCCCGTACTCGGCCTCCGCGAACTCGATCTCGCGGCGCAAGCGCGCCTCGCGGAGGCTGTTTCCGATCTCGAACACCCGCGCATGGTAGCGGCCGGGTCGGAAAGGGCCTAATCCAAGAGGGACAGGCCCGCGTACACCGCGACCGAGCCCGCCGCGGTCAGCGCCAGCAGGAAGCCGAGCAGGCCGAGGAAGCGCCCGACGCGGGCGGTTCGCGTGCCCTTGGCATGCCCGAGGGTCGGCGCAAGGCGCGAGCGGGCGCGGCGCGCGAGCGCGACGGCCAGCGCCCCGAGCGCTGCCGCCAGCGGAATCGCGAAGGCGGCGTGGAGCAGGTCATACCGGTTCGACCGGTTCGTCACCGCGATCGCGACCGGGAGCACCGCGACCGAGAGGAAGCCGACGACGACCGAGGCGCGCGCGCTGCCCGGCCGCGGCGGGCCGCCGTTGGAGCTCACTGCTTCTGGTAGGGCCGGCCGACCGCTGCGGGCGGAATCGAGCGGCCGATCACCCCGGCGACCGCGATCAGAGTGAGCAGGTACGGCAACGCCTGGAAGAGCACCGCAGCCGATTCCGAGTACGCGGGCAGACGTTGAGCGAGCGCGCTCGAGAAGCCGAACAGGAGCGCTGCGGCGGCCGCGCCCCACGGGCGCCAGTTGCCGAAGATGACGGCCGCCAGGGCGATGAAGCCGCGACCCACGGTCATGTTCTGGTTGAACGAGTTCACGAACCCGATCGAGATGTAGGCCCCGCCGAGTGCGGCGAGAATGCCCGAGAGCGTCACCGCCGCATAGCGAGTGCCGTAGACCGAGATCCCGACCGTGTCCGCCGCGCGCGGGTGCTCACCGACAGCCCGGATGCGCAGGCCGATCGGGGTCTTGAAGAGGACGACCCACGTCGCCACGATCGTCAGGAACGCGAGCCAGATCATCAGGTTCAGCTGGCCGAGGACGGGCCCGATGAAGTACCAGTCCTCGAGGAAGCTGAGGTGCACGTCCGGGATGGCGGGCACGTCCGGCGGCGTACCTTCCCCGCCGTAGATGTCGATGAACAGGTACCCGGTGATCCCCAGGGCGAGGAAGTTGATCGCGGTTCCGCCGACGATCTGGTCGGCGCGGAGGTGGATCGCGAAGAAGGCGTGCAGGAGCGCGAAGGCGCCGCCCGCGAGCACGGCGCAGAGCAGGCCGAGCGGCCACGAGTTCAGCTTGTCGGCGCCGAGGATGCCGAAGAAGGCGCCCGCGAGCATCATCCCTTCGAGGCCGATGTTCACGACGCCGCTGCGCTCGGAGAAGATGCCACCCATGGCCGCGAACGCGAGCGGAGTCGCGTAGCGGAGCATCGCGGCGGTCAGCGCCGACCAGACGACGACCTGGTCGAGGTGCCCGACGCTCGAGCGCGTCGCGAGATAGCCGAGCACGATCCCGAGCGCACCGATCGCGACCGCCCCCCAGCCGACCCGGCGGACGCCGCGCGAGAGCGCGCCGATCCCGATCGCGATCGCGAAGATCCCGATCACGACCGGCACCACCGGCTCGCGGACCTTCAGCGGCGGCAGCGCCACCCAGAAGGCAAGCAGGCCGAGGAGGATCCCGAACCAGGCCGCCGCCCGTGGCGGTGACGGTCGCCAGGAGACCAGCCGGTCGATCACTCGACCACCGCCGCGGTCTGACGCCGGCGCTTTCGGAGCCCGATGACCGAGAGGATCAGCACGTCGGCGCCGACGAAGAGCACGACCAACCCCTGGATCAGCACGGTCAGGTTGGACGCAAGCTCCGGTCTGAAGATCTCCGGGTCGAGGTTGCGCGTCGAGGTTCCGGTCGTGAGCGCGGCGAAGAGCAGCGCCGCCAGCCCCACTCCGACCGCCGTGTTACGCCCGAGCAGCGCGACCGCGATCCCGACGAAGGCGATCGAAGGGAGCAGCACGTCGTTCGTGTTCAGCCGGTACTGCCAACCGACGACGTCGATCGCGCCGGCGAGACCCGCGAACAGGCCCGAGATCGCCATCGCGAGGAAGTAGTTGCGGGCGACCGAGATGCCTCCGTACCTGGCCGCCTCGGGGCTGAAGCCGACCGCCCGCACCTCGTAGCCGAGCGTCGTCCGGTTGAGCGTGATCCAGTAGACGACGAGCGCCGCGAGTGCGACGAAGAAGCCGGCGTGGAGCCCCTGCAGCAGCGGATCGCCCCAGAAGACCTTCAGCTTCGACTCCTCGAGGACGTCGTTCGAGACCGGCACGAAAGGCTGCGTGTCGTTCTGGAGCGGCCCGCCGAGCGAGAAGAGATAGACGCCGACCCAGACCGCGATCCAGTTGAGCATGATCGTCGTGATCACTTCGTGGGCGCCAACGGTCGCCTTGAGGAACCCGGCGATCCCGGCCCAGAGCGCACCCGCCAGCGCGCCGCCCACGACCGCCGCGAGGATGTGGACGAGCCCCGGCAGGCTCGGCAGCTCCGAGCCGATCCAGACGGCGATGATTCCACCCGACAGGTACTGGCCCTGGCCGCCGATGTTGAACATGCCGCACCGAAACGCAAACGCGACCGCGAGGCCGGTGAGCACGAGCGTCACCCAGATGATCAGCGTCTGCTGGAGGTTCAGCGCCGCGAGGGAGTCGAAGTCATTCGTGTTCCACGGGAAGGGGATGTGCGCGTTCGTGAACGGGATCCGCAGCTCGTAGCTGCCGACCTCGAGGAACCAGTTCAAGCCCGCGCCCTCGAAGATCGCCTTGTAGGTGTTGAGCGGGTTCTTCCCGGTCGTGGCCAGCACCACGAGCCCGCCGATGAAGAAGGCCAGCATCACCGTCAGCAGCGGCACGACGAGGCCGCCGGCCTTCTGTGCCAACGCGTACCGCGCGGCCACGCTCGGCGCGTAGTCGCCGCCCGTGGCCGGGTTCTCGACCTTGCCGCCGCCCTCGGGGGGCGTCGGCTCGCTCACGCGACCGCTTTCCGGCCGCCGCCGATCATCGCGACCCCCAGCTCTTCCTCCGAGACGCCCGGCGGGAACTCGCCCACGATGGCACCCTCGAACAGGACGAGGATGCGGTCGGAGAGCGACAGGATCTCCTCGAGCTCGAGCGAGACCAGCAGCACCGCCCTCCCCTCGTCCCGCTCCTGCACGAGGCGGCGATGGACGAACTCGATCGCACCGACGTCGAGGCCGCGGGTCGGCTGAGCTGCGATCAGCACCTTCGGGTTCCGGTCGATCTCGCGCGCGAGGATCACTTTCTGCTGGTTGCCGCCGGAGAGGCCCGCCGCGCGCGTCTGGGGCCCGCCGCCGCGAACGTCGAACTCGGCGATCAGCTTCGCCGCCTTCGCGGCGAGTCGCTTGGGAGAGAGCCAGCCGAAGCGCGAGGCCGGCGGGTGGTCGTAGTCGTGCAGAGCGATGTTCTCGGCGAGCGAGAAGTCGAGCACGAGGCCACGGCGTTGCCGGTCCTCGGGGATGTGACCGAGGCCGGCGTCGAGACAGTCGCGGCAACCCGAATCGGTGACGTCCTCGTCGCCGATGACGATCCGGCCGGACGCGACCTTGGTCAGCCCGGCGAGGGCGTCGATCAGCTCCGTCTGTCCGTTCCCGTCGACGCCGGCGATTCCGACGATCTCCCCGCCGTGGACTTTGAAGGAGACGTTGTTCACCTGCGTGAGCCCGCGGTCGTCCACCACGGTCAGATCCTCGACCTGGAGCAGGGGCGCGGCCGGGGTACCCGCGGTCTTGTCGACCCGGAGCAGCACCTCGCGGCCGACCATCAGCGTCGCAAGGCTCTGCTCGGTCGCGCCCGCGGCCGGCAGGGTCTCGATTTTCTTGCCCCGCCTGAGCACCGTGATCCGGTCGGCGATCTCCGTCACCTCGTTCAGCTTGTGGCTGATGAAGATGATCGACTTGCCCTGCTCGGTCAGGCTCTTGATGATCGCGAACAGCTCCTGCGCCTCCTGCGGCGTCAGCACGGCGCTCGGCTCGTCGAGGATCAGGATGTCGGCGCCGCGGTAGAGCGCCTTCAGGATCTCGACCCGCTGCTGCTGGCCGACGGTGATGTCCTGGACGGTCGCGCGCGGGTCGACGGCGAGCCCGAAGCGGGTCGAGATCTCCTGCACGCGCTTCTCGGCCGCCGCGTAGTCGAGCAGGATCACGTCGTGGCGGGGCTCGATCGCGAGCACGATGTTCTCCGCCACCGTCATCACCGGGATCAGCATGAAGTGCTGGTGCACCATCCCGATCCCGTTCTCGATCGCCGCCTTCGGGGAGCCGAGCTCCGCCCGCTTGCCGTTGATCAGGATCTCGCCCTCGTCCGGGTGGTAGAGCCCGTAGAGCACGTTCATCAGGGTCGACTTGCCGGCACCGTTCTCGCCGAGCAGCGCGTGCACCTCGCCCTTGCGCAGATCGAGGTCGACGCTGTCGTTCGCGACGATGCCGGGGAAGCGCTTCGTGATCCCTCGTAGCTCGAGAACGGGCCGCTCGTCCATCGCGGGCGATTCTATGACGCTTGGGCCTGCCGCGCCGGCGAGAACCTGCCTAGCCGAGTGTCTCGGGGATCCCCGCGATCGTGCCGGCGGCGATCTCGTCCTCGATCCCGTTCACCTGCGAGACAAGGTCGGCAGGGACGTCGGCCGCCACCTCGCCGAGCCCCACGCCGCCCGAGGCGACGTCGAAGACGCTGTTCTCGCCGCCCGCGAACGACCCCTCCTGCACCGACTGAATCGTCTGGAAGACCGCCACGTCGACCCGTTTCAGCGCGCTCGTGAGGATGTGGGAGCCGAGGTAGGCCTGATCGGCGTCGACGCCGATGCCCCGGATGTTCTTCTCCATCGCAGCTGACAGCGCTCCGAGGCCGCACTGCCCCGCGACCTGGAAGACGACGTGGGAGCCGCGGGCGATCTGGTCGAGCGCGGCCTCCTTGCACTTCGCCTGGTCGACGAAGTCCTGCGAGTAGGCGTTCAGGGTCGTGATCCCCGGCGCGGCCTTCTTCGCCCCTGCCTGAAAGCCCGCGATATACCGGTCGACGGGTGGGATCTTCTGGCCGCCGACCGAGCTGATCACCTGCTTCGCCCCGGCCTCCTGCTTGGTCACGAGCCCGGCGAGGTAGCCGACGAGGTAGCCCGCCTCCTGCTCCTTGAAGAGGAGCCCGCGCACGTTTCGGGGCTTCGACTTCGAGCGACGCCTGGTCGTAGTCGACGATCGCGAAGTTCACCTGCGGGAAGCGCTTCGAGACCACGTCGAGGGCGTCCGCCATCAGGAAGCCGACCGCGATGATCAGGTCGTAGTCCTGCTTGGCGAGGCTCGTGAGGTTGGGGACGTAGTCGGCGTTCGACCGCGAGACGACGACGCGGCCGTCGACACCGAGGTCGGTCTGCGCCTCCTCGAGGCCCTCGTTGGCGAGGAAGTTGAACGAGCGGTCGTCGAGGCCGCCGATGTCGGTCACGAGTCCGACCCGGAGCCCGTCGCCGCTCGCCTCCGTCGTCGCCGCAGTCGTCTCGGCCCCGGTCGAGGTCGCGTCGGAGCTGTCGTCACTCCCACAGCCGGCGAGCGCCGACGCCAGTACAAGTACGAGAAGCAACGCGAGGAGCCGGCGGACGCTCACCTGTGAAGTGATACCGGAAGGGGCGGGTGAGAAACCCCGCCCCTTCCGTTGCATCGAACCGCTTAGCCGGTGGTCGGCGGCGGGGACTGCGCCGTGACCTTGATCTTGCCGGTCGCGATCTGCAGGCGGAGGCCCGCCATCGCCTTCCGCCACGAGGGCTGCGCCCGCGTGGAGATCTTGCCGTAGCCGACGCCGTTGTTCTTGACGGTGAAGATGGCGTTGAAGTTCGTCTTGAACGCCGCACCGCCGCTCTGGGCAGCCTTGATCGTCTCGTACACGGCCACGTCGACCTTCTTCGTGGCGCTCGTCAGGACGTGGTTGCCGAGGTAGCCCTGATCGGCGTCGACGCCGACCCCGAACACCTTCTTCTCCTTCGCCGCCGACAGGACGCCGAGGCCGCACTGGCCCGCGACCTGGAAGACGACGGTGGCCCCGTTCGCGATGTGGTTGAGCGCCTGCTCCTTGCACTTCGCCTGGTCGACGAAGTCCTGCGAGTAGCTGTGCTCGACCTTCACGGCCGCGTACGCCTTCTTCGCGCCCTGGTAGTAGCCGGCGATGAACCGGTCGACCGGCGGGATCTTGAGCCCGCCGACCGCCGCGATCACGCCCGAGCTGTTCGGGACGTTCTTCGACTGCAGCCCGGCGAGATAGCCGACGAGGTAGCCGGCCTCCTGCTCCTTGAAGAGCAGGCCGCGGACGTTCTTCGGCTTGCCCTTGAGATCCTCGATGGGGAAGTCGACGATCGCGAACTTCGTTTTCGGGAAGCGCTTCGCCACGGCTGCCGTGGCGTCGCCCATCAGGAAACCGACCGAGATGACCAGGTCGTAGCCGCCGCGCGCCGCCGACGAGAGGTTCGGGACGTAGTCCGCGTTCGACTTCGAGATGAACACGCGACCCTGGACCTTGAGCTGCGTCTTCGCCTGCGTCAGGCCCTTGTTCGCGAGAAAGTTGAACGAGCGGTCGTCGAGACCGCCGACGTCGGTCACGAGCGCGACCTTGAAGGTCGACCCGGCCTTCATGTCTGTCTTCGCGGCACCTGTGCCGGCGCCGAGCGCCAGTACCAGGACCGCAATCAGTGCCGCCGCCATGAGCGACATAAACGTGCGTACTCTCACATACCCTCCTTAGAAGTCACATCCACCGCCAAGCTTGGACGCTTGATTAGACCCTAAGTTGGGTGCAAAAGAAAGTCTTTACGAATTCGCGCCGACGAGGCGCTCGAGCTCGGACTCGTCCACGAGCACGCGGCGTGGCTTCGAGCCCTCGTAGCCGGAGATGATCCCGCGGCGCTCGAGCATGTCGATCAGCCGCCCGGCCCGCGTGTAGCCCACCCGCAGCCGCCGCTGGATCAGCGAGACCGAGGCGGTCTGAGTTTGGACGACGATCTCGATCGCCTTGTCGAGCAGTGGATCCTCGTCCGGGTCGAACTCGCCGTCGTGCTCGCCGCCGTCCTCGAAGGCGCCTTCCGGCGCCTCCAGCAGCGTCTCGTCGAGCTCCTGCTCGCGCTGGTGGCGGCACTGCTCGACGATCATCGCCACCTCCTCCTCGGTCACGTACGCGCCCTGGACGCGCTGCAGGCGGCTGGTCCCGAGCGGCTTGAAGAGCATGTCGCCCTGGCCGAGGAGGCTCTCGGCGCCGGAGCCGTCCAGGATCACGCGAGAGTCGGTCTGGCTGGAGACCGCGAACGCGATCCGGCTGGGGACGTTCGCCTTGATCATTCCGGTGATCACGTCGACCGACGGCCGCTGCGTCGCCGAGCACGAGGTGGATCCCGACCGCGCGGGACTTCTGGGCGAGCCGGATGATCGCGTCCTCGACCGCCTGCGGGCTGATCATCATCAGATCGGCGAGCTCGTCGATCACGACGAGGAGGTACGGAAGCGTGTCCTCCCCGCGTGCGCGGAAGGCACGGTTGGCCTCGGGCAAGTTGCGCGCGCGCACGAGCGAGAGCCGCTCGTAGCGGCGTTCCATCTCCGCGACGACGTTCGTCAGCACCGCGCTCGCCTCTTTCGGGCTCGAGACCACCGGCGTCAGCAGGTGCGGGATCGACTCGTAGTAGTTGAGCTCGATCCGCTTCGGGTCGATCAGGATCATCCGCACGTCGTCCGGGGTCGAGCGGAGCAGGATCGAGGTCAGGATCGTGTTGATGCAGCCGGACTTGCCCGAGCCCGTCGTGCCCGCGATCAGGATGTGCGGCATCCGTGCCAGGTCGGCCCACACCGCGTTGCCGGAGATGTCCTTGCCGAGCCAGACCGAGAGCGGGCTCGCGGTCGCCGGCAGATCGTCGTAGACGTCGCCGAGGGTGACGATCTTCGGGCTCAGGTTCGGCACCTCGACGCCGACGGCCTGCTTGCCAGGAATCGGCGCCAGGATCCTGATCTCGGTCGTCGCGAGCGCGTACGAGAGGTCGTCCTTGAGCGCGGCGACCTTCGAGACCTTCGTCCCCGGAGCGAGCTGCAGCTCGTAGCGGGTCACGCGCGGGCCGGCGATCTGGCCGACGATCGTCGCCTCGACCCCGAAATGCGCAAGTGCCGTCACGAGCGTCTCGGCGGTGCGCTGGTCGGCGTTGTTCGCGGTCGACGCGAGTGGCGGCGAGGACTTGAGCACGCTGCGGTCCGGCAGCACGTAGGCCCCTTCGGCGCGCGGCACGTCGAACAGAGCCGCCTGTTCCTCCGTCGCCTCGTCCCCGAGCAGGATCGGCGACGGCTCGGCGAGACCTTCCGAGACGACGTCCGGATAGTCGTGGACGACGTCGACCGGCGGCTCGTGCACGATCGCGGGCGGCGGGACCGAGACAGCGGTGCTCTGAGCAACTCGTTCCGGCCGTGCGACGGCACGGCGGACGGCGTGGTGTGAGCGGCGCAGGAGAGCGCCGTACGAGGCGCCCGAGAGCAGCAGCCCGCCGGCGAGCAGCGCGGTCAGGCCGAGCAGCGCCGAGCCCGTGCCGCCCAGAAGCTTTGCGATACCGCCGCCGAGGACGCCGCCCGCGAAACCGCCGTGGCTCTCGCCGAGGGTCACCATCAGCCCGACGAGCGTGATCGCGAGGCCCGTGCGGAACGGCCTCACGTCCAGAAGGCTGCTCCGGAAGAGCATCAGGATCCCGACCACGGCGAGCGCGAGCGGCGCCGCGTAGGCCGCCGAGCCGACGACGGCGCGCAGACCGGCCTCGATCTTCTCGCCGGCGACACCTCCCTCCCAGCCCAGGTAGATCAGCGTGGCGAGGAAGAGCCCGCAGGCGGCGAGGACGAGCCCGATCAGTTCGGGATGCTGGTGCGCACCGCGGGCGCGACGCGGTTTCTTCGTCGTCCGCCGCTTGACGCGCGAGGGCGTGCGCGGCCGCAGCGGCCGCTTCTTCTTCCTGGCTGCCATGGAGGCGCGTTCGACGCGCCCGAGGTCAGCCCTTCCTCGTCACCCGCACGGACCAATAGAGGAGGACGGCGCCACCGAGGCCGAGCGGTATGCCCCAGAGGTTGCCGTCGATGGTCGCCACCGCTCCCACTCCGAGCGCGAGCGCGCCGACTGCGGCCACGACGACGTACAGCGTCCCCGGCGGAAAGCGGCTCATCCGAACGACGCGATCCGCTCGAGCAGGAGCTCGAAGAACGCGTCCGCGTCGATCTCGACGCCGACGTGCGCGTTCGGCTTGCGGTCGGTGCGGTGCCAGCGGTCGACGACCGTGCGGCCGCGATTCAGCTCGGACTCGGTCTCGATCTCGACGTTGTAGTGGCCGGTGGTGACGATCCCCGGCCGGAGGGCGTGCGCGAGCGCGACCGCGTCGTGGATCGGCGCGCCGTCCCAACCGTATGTGCGCTGGTGATAGCGCTTGAAGAACTCGACCAGCTCAGCGACGAAGGTGCCGACGCGGCCGGCGTCGCGGAAGCGCTCCGCCCACGCCGGCGTCAGCAGCGCCCGGTGCGTGACGTCGAGGCCGATCATCGTCACGTCGAGCCCGGACTGAAAGACGCGCTGCGCCGCCTCCGGGTCGGCCCAGATGTTGAACTCGGCCGCGGGCGTCATGTTGCCCTCGGCGATCGCGCCGCCCATCAGCACGATTCGGGCCGGCCGGATGCCGCGGTCGAGCGCGAGCGCGACGTTCGTCAGCGGGCCGACGGGGACGAGCACCGTCTCGGGGGTCACGTGCTCGGCGAGGAAGTCGACGGCGTGCTGGTCGATCGGCTCGGAGGCGCGCGCCGGCAGCTCGGGCCCGTCGAGACCGCTCTCGCCGTGGACGTGGGCGGCTGGCGTGGGGCGCGCGGACGAGCGGCCGGTCGGCGCCGACTGCGACGGGCACGTCCTCGCGGCCGACGAGCGCGAGCACCCGCAGCGCGTTGTCGGTCGTCTTTTCGAGCGTCTGGTTGCCGTGCACGGTCGTGACGCCGACGAGCTCGATCTCCGGGCTCGAGAGCGCCAACAGCAGCGCGATCGCGTCGTCGTGCCCAGGGTCGCAGTCCAGGATGACCGGTGTTGTCACGCCGCGAGTATGGCGTCTATCTCGGCAACAGTGGGGAGCGAGGGCTGGGCGCCGAAGCGTGACGCCGCCAGCGCCCCCGCGGCGCAGGCCCGCCGCAGCGCCGCTTCCGGCTCGAGCCGCTCGAGCCACGAGACGAGCGAGACACGCGGTGAACGCGTCGCCGGCTGCGGTGCCGTCGATCGCGTCGACCGGCGGCGGCTCGGCGCGAGCGATCTCCTCCCCGTCCTCGAGCAGGATCGCGCCTTCGGCGCCGAGCGTGACCGCGACGAGCCCGTCCCGTCGCTTCAGCGCCTCGAGCTCGTAGCGGTTCACGACCGTGAGGTCGGCGTCGACGTCGACCGGCCGCGCCGGTGCCGCGTTCAAGCAGAAGAGACCCGTCGACTGTTCCCAGGCGCTGCGGACCGCCTCGTCCGGGATCTCGAGCTGGACCAGGACTGCGTCGCTCGGCGGCAGCACGACGTCCTTCAGCTCCGCGTTCGCGCCGGGTGCCACCGCAATCTGATTCTCGCCGGTCGCGTCGACAAGGATCAGCGCGACGCCCGTCGGAGCCTCGACCCGCGTTGCGGCGAGCGTCAGCCGCTCCTCGGCCGGCAGCGCCTCCTCGGCGAAGACGTCCGTCCCCACCGAGCAGACGAGCGTCACCTCCGCACCCAGCCGCGCGCACGCGACGGCCTGGTTCGCGCCCTTGCCGCCCTTGACGCGCGCGAAGACCGCGTCAGTGACCGTCTCCCCCGGCCGCGGCAACCGTTCGACGCGGGCGACGAGATCGAGGTTGACGCTGCCGACGACGGTGATCGAGGAGACGCTCACCCGACTTTGTGGCTACGCCGCGAGCGCGCGCAGGTCGTCCACGGTCGAGCCGAGCAGCGTGTCGCGCAGGTCGAACAGGCCCGCCCAGAGGGACGACGCGTCGGGCGGTGCGTCGAGGCGCGCCGCGTCGGAGAGACCCTGCAGCGCCCGGACGAGCACGGCCAGCTCGAGGTAGGCGGACGCGACGCGAACCGGGCACGCGTGCACGCCGGCGCGAGTGAGGATCGGACGCCACTCGACGAGCTCGCCCGCGCCGGGGCCGAGATACCAGGAGCGGCCCTCGGCCTGATCGGCCTCGAGCTCGAGGAGGTAGCGGCCGAGCGGCGTCTCGAGACCGGCGAGCGCGGTCTCGACGCGGTCGGCCGCGTGCCGGAGAGCAGCCTCGCGCCCGCCGGGGGTCGGCGGCAGCGCCTCCCCACTCCCCCAGCGCTCGAGCAGGCGGCAGAACGCGAGCGAGGCCGCCTCGCACGCGCGTAGCTGCGCGATCAGGCGCCGCGCGGTCAGCTCGCTGGCTGCGTGGCCGACCAGGATGTCCGGCCAGTCGGCGGCCATCAGACCTCGATCACCACGGGCAGGATCATCGGCCGCCGGCGGGTGCGGTCGTAGATGACCTGGCCGACGGCGTCGTGCAGGTGCTCCTGCAGCAGCTTGATCTCGCTGATGTCGTCAGCGGCGAGCTCGCGGAGCACGCGGCCCGCTTCCTCGCGGAGCTCGTCGAGGAGGTCCTCGGAGTCGCCGAAGCCGCGCGCGATCAGCTCGGGCGGCGCGATCGAGCCCCCGTTTGAGCCGGCCAGCGTCGTGACGATGATCAGGACGCCGTCCTCGGAGAGCCGCCGGCGGTCTCGCAGCGCGACATCGCGCACGTCGCCGACGCCGAGCCCGTCGACGAAGGTCAGGCCTGCTTCGACCCGGTCGACAATGCGGGGCGTGCCGCCCCGCTCGAGCTCGACGACCGAGCCGTTCTCGGCGATGATGATCGCGTCGGCAGGAACGCCCGACTCGCGCGCCAGCTGCCCGTGCGCCGCGAGCATCCGGTACTCGCCGTGCACCGGCATCACCGCGCGCGGGCGGAGGAGCGAGAGCAGCGTCCGCATCTCCTCCGAGCAGGCATGGCCGGAGACGTGCACCGGGGCGATCTCCTGGTGCAGCACCTCGGCGCCGGCCTTGGCGAGGCGGTTGATCGAGTCGTGCACGCGTAGCTCGTTCCCCGGAACCGGCTTCGCCGAGATGATCACCGTGTCGCCGCGGTCGACCGAGATCGAGGGATGGTCGTTGTAGGCGATTCTGGTCAGGGCCGACATCGGCTCTCCCTGGCTGCCGGTGCAGAGGATCATCACCTGGCCCGGCGGCAGCTCCATCGCCTCCTGCGGCTTGATCAGGATGTGCTCGGGCACGTCCAGGTAGCCGAGCCCGCGGGCGATGTTGAGGTTCTTGCGCATCGAGCGGCCGACGATCGCGACCTTGCGGCCGACCTGGACCGCGACGTCGATCGCCTGCTGCATCCGGTGCACGTTCGAGGCGAACGAGACGACGAGAATCCGGCCCTTCCGCAGCGGGATCAGCGTCCGAAACGCTTCCCCGACCAGCCGCTCCGAGCCGGTCATCCCGGGCCGCTCGGCGTTGGTCGAGTCGCCGAGCATCAGGTCGACGCCCTCGTTGCCGAGCTCGGCGAGCCGCCCGACGTCCGTCTTCAGCCCGTCGACCGGCGTGTGGTCGAGCTTCCAGTCGCCGGTGTGGACGACGCGGCCGGCCTCGGTCTCGAGCACGACGGCGACGCAGTCCGGGATCGAGTGCGCAACACGGACGAAGTCGAGCGTGAACGAGCCGACCTGAATCTTCTTGCCCGTCTCCGCCTCCACGAGCCGCGTCGAGGCGGAGAGGCCGTGCTCGTCCAGCTTGGACTTGATCAGCCCGAGGGTCAGCCTGGTCGCGATCACCTGGTCGCAGTCGACCTCGCGCAGGAGATACGGCAGGCCGCCGACGTGATCCTCGTGCCCGTGGGTGAGCACGACCGCGTTGACGCGGCGGCCGTCGAGATAGCCGATGTCGGGCAGGACGAGGTCGACCCCGAGGTGCTCGTCGCGAGGGAAGGCAAGCCCCGCATCGACCACGATCACGTCTCCCCCGTGCTCGTAGACGGTCATGTTCTTGCCGACCTCGCCGAGGCCCCCGAGGGGAATGATCCGCAGGCTCATCTCGACTGAGTGTATGCGGGGTTCGGCGTCAAACAGCAGCGGGCGCCAGCAGCCCGAGCCGTGCGAGGCAGTCGCGGACACGCTCGCGCTCCGCGTCGGTCGCGTCGACGAGCGGCAGCCGGTGCCCGCCGACCTCGTGGCCGAGCAGCGTCAGGGCCGCCTTGATCGCGATCGGGTTGCCGACGACACGCAGCAACTCGATCGAGGGCAGCAGCTCCCGGTCGAGCGCGCGCGCAGCCTCGTGCTCGCCCGCCTTCCAGAGCCGGATCAGCTCCTTCACCTGCGGGCCGACGACGTGCGTGTGGACGCAGACACCGCCGACGCCGCCGAGCTCGAGGAACGGCAGGATCAGGTCATCGTCGCCGGCGTACAAGTCGAGCCCGAGCTCGACGATGCGGCGGGCCTGAGCCAGGTCGTCGTGGGCCTGCTTGACACCGCGCACGTTCTCGATCTGCGCCAGCTGGGCGATCGTCTCGGGCTCGATGTTGATCACGACGCGGCCGGGGATGTTGTAGACGACGACGGGCTTCTCGGTCACCGCGGCAATCGCCTTGAAGTGTTCGACGATGCCGCGCTGCGGTGGCTTGTTGTAGTACGGCGTCACGATCAGGACCGCGTCGACGCCGAGCTCGCTCGCCTTCTGGGTCAGGTGGACCGAATGCTCGGTCGAGTAGGTGCCGGTGCCTGCGACGACGGTCGCGCGGTCGCCGACCTCGTCGAGCGCGGCGGCGTAGAGCTCGAAGCGCTCCTCGTCGGAGAGCGTCGGGCTCTCTCCCGTCGTGCCGGTGACGACGAGACCGTCGGAGCCGTTGTCGACGAGATGCCGAGCCAGGGCGCGGAACGCGTCGAGGTCGACCGAGCCGTCCCGCTTGAACGGCGTCACCATCGCGGTCAGGACTTCGCCGAGCACCGCCCGATCCTACCGCTCCAGCAGCGCTTCGAGGCCGACCGTGAGACCTGCCGGCAGGCCCTGCACCTGTTCGAGCGCGAGCAGGACACCCGGGACGAACGCCTCGCGCGAGGTCGTGTCGTGCCTGATCGTCAGCGTCTGCCCGGGTCCGCCGAAGATGACCTCTTGGTGAGCGACGAGGCCGGGCAGGCGCACGGAGTGAATCGGCGTCCCCGGCGGCAGCAGCTCGGCGGTCGCCTTCGCCGTCCCGGACGGCGCGTCCAGCTTCGTCTCGTGGTGCAGCTCGATGATCTCCGCGTGCGGCAGCAGCTTTCCGGCCTCGGCGGCGAAGCGCAGCATCAGCACGGCACCGATCGCGAAGTTGGGGGCGTAAAAGACGGGCAGCTCGTGCTCGCGCGCAAGCGTGTCCAGCCGCTCCGGATCGAAGCCCGTCGTGCCGACGATGCACGGCACTCCAGCCCCGAGACAGGCGCGGACGTTCTTCTCCACCGCATCCGGCCGGGTGAAGTCGACCGCGACGTCGGCGTCGGCCGGCTCGGCGACGAGCTCGTGGCCGGCGGCCTCGAGCGCCGGGCCGAGGACTGAGCCCACCTTCCCTCGCCTGCCGAAGAGCAGGACCTTCAAGCCGCTGCTCGCCCGACGAGTGCCGGGTTGACGCGCTGGATCGCGGCCCGGAAGCGCGCCTCGCTCGACCCGATCCCGGCCGCTGAGAGCCGGTCGAGCCTGAAGAGGTCGCCGGCGAGGTCGGCGACGTCGGCCACCTCGACCGCGTCGATCCGCTCGACGATCTCGTCGAGCGTGAGCAGCTCGGTGTCGGTGATCAGCGACTTGCCGAGCCGGCTCATCCGGTTCGAGGTCGACTCCATCGAGAGCAGGATCCGGCCCTTGAGGTTCTCCTTCGCGCGCTCGAGCTCCCCCGCCCGCACGTGCCCGGCGGCGATGTCGTCGAGCTCGCGCGCGACGATCTCGAAGCACTCGACGAGATTCTCCTCGCGCGTGCCGACGTAGAGCCCCACCTGGCCGGTGTCGGAGTACTGGGAGCCGAAGCTGTAGACCGAGTACGCCATCCCGCGCTTCTCCCGGATCTCCTGGAAGAGACGCGACGAGGCCGAGCCGCCGACGATCGAATCGAGCAGCGAGGCGGCGAAGCGCCGGTCGTCACGGCGCGAGATCCCAGGCGCACCCAGGCAGACGTGGTACTGCTCCGTGGCCTTGCGCTGGAAGCGGAAGCCTGGCGCAGGCGCGCGCGTGAAGGCCTTGCGGGCGCGGCGCGGGGCCGTCTCGGTCCCGGGAAGGCGGGCCTGGAGCAGTGCCACGACACGGTCGTGCTCGACGTTGCCCGCCACTGCGACGACGATGTTGGGCGCCGCATACGCCGAGCGGTGGTAGGCGGTCAGCGAGCGCCTGGTCACCGAGCTGATCACCTCTGCACGGCCGATCACCGGCCGTCCGAGCGCGTGGCCGCCGAAAACCGCCTCGGCGACGACGTCGTGCACGAGATCCTGCGGGTTGTCGTCGACCATCGCGATCTCCTCGAGCACGACCTCGCGCTCCGCGTCGATCTCGTTGAACGAAGGGTCGTAGACCATCCCGACCATGACGTCGAGCGCCGGCTCGAGCTGGTGATCGGGCACCCGGGCATAGACCAGCGTCGTCTCCCGAGAGGTGGCCGCGTTCAGCTCGCCCCCGAGCCCGTCGAAGATCTCGGCGATCTCCTGGGCCGAGTGCGTGCCCGTGCCCTTGAAGAGGAGGTGCTCGATGAAGTGCGACACGCCGGCGCGGGAGTCGGTCTCGTCACGCGAACCCGTCCCGATCCAGAAGCCGAGCGACACCGAGCGCACGCTCGGCACGTGCTCGCTGATCACGCGCTCGCCCGTCGGGAGCGTCGAGAGCTCGTAGGTCTGCATGGGCGCGATCGTATCCGCGCTCCCGGAGCGCGGCGAAGCCGCCCTCCGGCTTCAGGGGTCTGCGCGGATCGGGATCCGCTCCTGCGGATCCCGATCCTTGCGAGAGTGATCAGTCGCGGCGCGGGCCGCGGTCGCGGCCGCCCCGGCCACGATCGCCGTCGCGGCGCGGCCGGTCCTCCTCCGGAGGCCGCGGCGGCGCCGACTTGGCCCGCTCGATCAGCTCCTCCGGCTCGACCAGCCGGCCGTCCTCGTGCTTGTGGACGAGCTTGAGGCCGATCCGGCCGCGTGCCTTGTCCACCTCCTGCACGAGCACGTCGACGACGTCGCCGCGCGCCATCACGTCCTCGATGTGAGCGACCCGGCCCGGGCCGACGTTCGAGACGTGGAGCAGGCCGTCGGTGCCCTTCTTCAGCTCGACGAAGGCGCCGAACTGGGTCGTCTTCACGACCTTGCCGGTGAAGGTGTCCCCCACCTCGGGCTCCTTGGTCAGCGCCGCGATCGCGGAGATGGCCGCGTCGGCCTTCGTCCCCTCGGTCGCGTAGACGAGGATCGTGCCGTCCTCCTCGATGTCGATCTGCACGTCGTACTCGGACTCGAGCGAGCGGATCGTCTCGCCGCCCTTGCCGATCACCATCCCGATGAAGTCCGGGTTGATCTGGATCGACGAGATCCGCGGTGCGTGCGGGGCGAGCTCGGTGCGCGCCTCCGGCAGTGCCTCGAGCATCCGGTCGAGGATGAAGACCCGCGCCTGCTTCGCCTGATCGAGGGCTCCCCGCATGATCTCCTGCGTGACGCCCGTGATCTTGATGTCCATCTGCAGCGCGGTGATCCCGTCCTTCGTGCCGGCGACCTTGAAGTCCATGTCGCCCAGGTGGTCCTCCGCGCCCTGGATGTCGGTGAGGATGACGTAGTCGTCGCCCTCCTTGACGAGGCCCATCGCGATGCCGGAGACCGGCGCCTTGATCGGGACGCCCGCATCCATCAGCGCCAGCGTCGAGCCGCAGACGGAGCCCATCGACGACGAGCCGTTCGACTCGAGCGTCTCCGAGACGAGCCGGATCGTGTACGGGAAGTCCTCCGCCGGCGGGATCATCGCCTCGAGCGCCCGCTGTGCGAGCGCACCGTGGCCGATGTCGCGCCGCTTCGGGCCGCGCATGAAGCCCGTCTCCCCGACCGAGTACGGCGGGAAGTTGTAGTGGTGCATGTAGCGGCGGTCGGTCTCGAGCGAGAGGTCGTCGATCCGCTGGCCCTCCTTGGCGGTGCCGAGCGTGCAGAGCGTCAGGATCTGCGTCTGGCCACGCTGGAAGAGCGCCGAGCCGTGCGTGCGCGGGCTGACCGTCACGTCGCACTCGATCGCCCGGATCTCGTCGGTGCCGCGCCCGTCCGGGCGCCGCTTCTCGACCGCGATCTTCTTGCGGACGAGGTCCTTGTAGATCGCCTCGGCGGCCTTCTTGACGTAGCTCTTCGTGACCGAGTCCTTGACGACCGGCGGCTCGCCGTCGACCGTTGCCGGGCCGACCGGGAACGGCAGCTCGACCGACTCGATGATCCGCTCGAAGAGCAGGTGCCGCTTCGCGGACTTGAGCTCTTTCGAGTCCTGCTCGGCCTCGGTGAGACCGCGCAGGTCGTCGCCGAACTGCTCGCGGACCGGGCCCTCGACAGCGGCGAGCCGCTGCTTCTCGAGCACCGACGCGAGGCTGGCGCGAACCTGCATGCGCCTGGTGATGTCCTCCTCCGTCGAGTCCATCGACAGCTCGGGGGACAGGTTGTCCTCGAGCTCCTCGATCACGACTGCGCCCTCGCGGAGGCCCTTCGCGTGCAGGCTCTCCCAGACGGCGTGGCCCTGCGACTCGACGAGCTCCGCTGTCAGCTCCTGGTCGAGCCACTTGGCCTTGCCGACCTGGCGGCGCAGGTCCTCCTGCGCCTCGCAGAGCTTGCGGATCTCCTGGTGCGCGAGGTCGAGCGCCTCGAGGAGCACGTCCTCGGGAACCTCGTCCGCGCCGGCCTCGACCATCGTCAGGCCGTCCTTCGTGCCGACGACGATCAGGTCGAGCGACGACTCCTCGAAGTTCTCCTGATGCGTCGGGTTGAGCACGAACTCGCCGTCGATGCGGCCGACGCGCACGGCGCCCACCGGGCCGAAGAACGGCAGCGGCGAGATCATCAGCGCCGCCGACGCCCCGTTGATGCAGAGGATGTCGTGCGGCGTGACGAGGTCGGCCGACAGCACCGTGCAGATCACCTGCACCTCGTTGCGGAAGCCCTTCGGCCAGAGCGGCCGGATCGGGCGGTCGATCATGCGGGCGGTGAGCGTCGCGCGCTCGGTGGCGCGGCCCTCGCGCTTGAAGAAGCCGCCGGGGATCTTGCCGGCCGCGTAGGCCCGCTCCTCGACGTCGATCGTGAGCGGGAAGAAGTCCGCGCCCTCTCGTGCGTCCGGCCGGCCGACAGCCGTCGCGAGCACCATCGTCTCGCCCGAGCGCATCAGGACGGCGCCGTCGGCCTGCTTCGCCAGCTTGCCGGTTTCGAACGTGATTTCCTTGCCGCCGATCTCGGCGGTCACTGAGGCGATCTGCCCCATTACCGTGCTCATTCCATGTCCTCCACTCTGCTTGGGTGGAGAGTGGAAGTTTGGATCAAGCCCGACAGTCACTTCCAACTGCTGGCTTCATCCAAGCTTCCACTCTCCCGGGTCGAGCTAGCGCCTCAGGCCTAGCTCCTTGATGAGGGCGCGATAGCCCTCGAGGTCGTGCTTTTGCATGTACGTCAGGAACCGCCGCCGCCGGCCGACGAGCTTCAGCAAGCCGCGCCGGGAGTAGTGGTCCTTCTGGTGCGTACGCAGGTGCTCGGTGAGGTCGTTGATCCGCTGCGTGAGCATCGCGATCTGAACCTCGGGAGAGCCGGTGTCGGCTTCGTTCCGGCCGTGCTTCCCGATCAGCTCCTGCTTCACTTCCTTGGTGAGGGCCATGTGGCCTCCTTCTGTCTGGGTTCTCCGGAGTCCCCGCGCGGCGTGAAGGAAGACACGGCCGGCCGAGATCTCGGTCGCTCAGTAGGGTAGCAACCCGTGTTGCCAGCCGCGGTCGCAGCCGGTCATCCCGCCACGGTCGCTGCGGGAATCGAGGTTCTCGAGGAGGGCGGGACGGCAGCCGACGCCGCCGTCGCCGCGTGTCTCGCGTCCTGCGTCGCCGAGACCGTCATGACCGGGCTCCTCGGCGGCGGCCACGCGATCCACTGGGATGGAACCGAGGCAGTGGGACTCGACTGCTTCGTCGACGTTCCGGCCGGAGCGGGGGCGCCGCCGGTCGAACTGCAGGTGCCCTTCGGCGAGGAGCTCGTCCACTACGCGGTCGGCCCGGGAACCTGCGGCGTGCCCGGGCTTCCGGCCGGTCTGGGAGCTCTGCACGAGCGCTTCGGCCGGCTGCCCTGGCCGCGCCTGGTCGAGCCTGCGCTGCAGCTCGCCCGCGACGGCGTCACGCTGCCTCCCGCCCACGCCGCCTGCCTGGCGATGCTGGCGCCGGTCTTCACGCTCACCGCCGCGGGCCGGGACATCTACGCGCCGGACGGCTGGCCGCTGCAAGCCGGCGAGACCCTCCATCAGCCCGGCCTGGCGGCGGCGCTGGAGCTCCTCGCGGCCGAAGGTGCCCGCAGCGCCTACGACGGCTCGATCGCCGAGGCGCTCGAGGGCGTCGAGGGCGTGGCGCTCACCCGGGCCGATCTCGAGGGCTACCGGCACCGCTGGCTCGAGCCTCGGGAGGTGACCTACTGCGGGCTGCGCTTCCTGACGCGCGCCGGTTTCTCCGGCGTGCCGGAGGCGCTGCAGCGGCTCCCGTCGCTGCGCGACCTCGGCCGAGACCGTGCGAGTCCACGCCTTGCTGGGTGCGCTCGGAGGCGAGGGCGGCGGTGGCCACACGACGAATCTCGTCACGTCCGACTCGGACGGGCGCGTCTGCGTGCTCACCTCGAGCCTCGGCCTCGGAACCGGCGACTTCCTCCCCGGCCTCGACCTGCACCTGAACAGCATGCTCGGCGAGGTCGACCTCGTCCGCGAGCCGCTGCGGCCGGGCGCGCGGATGGAGAGCATGATGGCGCCGAGCCTCGCCCTCGACTCGGACGGGGTCGTGCTCGGGATCGGAGCCGCCGGCGGCACGCGGCTTCGGACGGCGCTCGTGGGCGTTGCCGCCGGGATCCTCGACGAGCACCTCGATCCTGCGGATGCGATGACACGACCCCGTTTCCACCGGGCGGGCGAGGTCGTCAACGCCGAGCCCGGCGTCGACGAGCAGGCGCTGGCCGAGCTCGAGCGGCAGGGCCTTCACGTCCGGCGCTGGCCGGCGCAGCACCACTACTTCGGCGGCGTCAGCCTCGTCGCGCGAACGGGCGTCGCCGGCGACCCGCGGCGAAGCGGGGGCGCAGCGACTCTCAGGTGAGCAGCAGCTTCTCGATCCGGCGACTCGCGATCCAGGTGCCGACGAGCCCGAGCGCGGCCAGGTAGGCGACGTTCACGAGCTGCCCCGGCCCGACCGCGCCGGTCGTGAGCGCCCGCAGCAGGTCGACCCCGTGATAGAGCGGCGTCGCCCGCACCACGGTCTGGAGCCAGTCCGGATAGGCCGAGAGCGGGAAGAACGTCGCCGAAAACAGGAACATCGGCAGGAGCGCGAGGTTGAGAATGTCGAAGTCCTGCCAGGTGCGCATGTACGTGACGGCGGCAATGCCGGCGCCCGCGAAGGCAAACCCGAGGAAGACGGTCGCGGGCAGGGCGAGCACCGCCCACCAGGAGTCGACGAGCCCGAGGGCGAGGATGACGATGAAGAAGCCGACCGCGTAGATCAGCCCGCGGAAGAGCGCCCACACCGTCTCCCCGGTCGCGACGTCCTTCGGCCCGAGCGGCGTCGAAAGGATCGCGTCGTAGAGCTTCTGGTAGCGGAGCTTCCAGAAGATGTTGGTGGCGTCGTAGAAGGCGCCGTTCATGGCGGACGCGGCCAGCAGGCCCGGTGCGACGAACGCCGCGTACTCGGTGGTGACGCCGTTGATCTCGACGTCGCCGACGTAGCCGCCGAGGCCGTAGCCGAGCGAGAGCAGGAAGAACAGCGGCTCGAAGAAGCCGCTGACGATGATCGGCCACATCGACTTGTAGCTGAGCAGGTTGCGCTCGAAGAGGAGGCCGCCGCGGCCGCCGGGCCGGTCGAGGATGCGTGCGACCAAGGTCGTCAATTGAAGAGCCGCCTCCGGTAGCTACGGCGGGCGAGCAGCAGTCCGCCGATCGTCCAGGCGAGGAGGTAGGCGACGTGCCCGAGCGCAGGCAGCAGCTCGACGGTGCCGAGCATCAGGCCGCGGCAGAGGACGACGCCGTGCCAGAGCGGCGTCACGTACGCGGCGAGCTCGAACGCGAGCGGCATCTGGGAGACGGGGAAGAAGGTGCCCGAGAAGAGGAACATCGGCACGATCACGAAGCGGAAGATCGGCGGGAAGGACACTTCGCTCTCCCGGCTCGCGGCGTAGGCGGCCAGTGGCATCGAGAAGGCCGTGCCGACGAGCACCGCCACCGGGATCGCCAGCAGGCCGAGCCAGGAGCTGACGGCGCCGAACAGCGCCACCACCAGCAGGTAGCCGGCGCTGGCGGTGAAGACGCGAGTGATGACGAAGAGCTGATGGCCGATCAGGACGTCTTGCTCCGTCAGCGGCGTCGCCGTCATCGCGTAGTAGGTGCGGGTCCACTTGATCGCGCCCATGACGGGCCAGCTCGACTCGGTCGCCGCCGTCTGCATCGCCGCCGCAGCCAGCAGACCGGGCGCGATGTAGTCCAGGTAGGGGACGCCCGCGGGCGCGTTCCCGGAGTCGTCGACGATCGTCCCGAGCCCGACCCCGAGGGCCGCGAGGTAGAGCAACGGGTTGATCAGGCTGGTGCCGATCGTCCCGCGCCAGACCCGTTTGTACTGGGCGAGCCAGTGCTCGTAGGCTCGCAGCGGCTGGAGGATTCCGTCCACTAGTCGATGAGCGTGCGGCCGGTCAGGTGCAGGAAGACATCCTCGAGGGTGCTGCGCCGGATCAGGGTGGAGTGCGCGGGCAGGTCGCGCTCCGCGAGCGCTGCGGCGGTCTCGTCACCGTCCGTCGTGTAGATGAGCACGCGATCGGGAAGCTGCTCGACCCGCTCGCCCAGACCCGCCATGGCCGCTGCATCGGCCCGGTCGGCCTCGAAGCGCACCTCGACCACCTCGCGCGTCGAGAACTCCTCGATCAGCTGTCGCGGCGAGCCTGCGGCCACGATGCGGCCGTGATCCATGATCACGAGGCGATCGCAGAGCTGCTCGGCCTCGTCCATGTAGTGAGTCGTGAGCACGAGCGTGACGCCGCGCTGTTTCAGCCGGAAGAGGCGGTCCCAGACGACGTGGCGCGCCTGCGGGTCGAGCCCCGTGGTCGGCTCGTCCAGCAGCAGCAACTCGGGATCGTTGACGAGCGAGCGCGCGATCGTCAGGCGCCGCTTCATTCCGCCCGACAGCGGCTCGACCTTGTCCCCCGCGCGCTCCGTCAGCTGCACGAAGTCGAGCAGCTCGTCGATCTTCGGACGCAGCTCCCGGCGCGAGAGCCCGAAGTAGCGGCCGTAGATGAGCACGTTCTCGCGCACCGTCAGCTCGGTGTCGAGCGTGTCCTGCTGCGGCACGACCCCCAGGCGCGCGCGGATCTGCGGTCCGTCCGCGGCCGGGTCGCAGCCGAGGATTCGGAGCGTGCCGCCGGACACCGGCGAGACGCAGCCGATCATGCGCATGGTCGAGCTCTTCCCGGCGCCGTTGGGGCCGAGGAAGCCGAAAGCCTCGCCCGGCTTGACGTCGAGGTCGATTCCATCGACTGCGACGAGGTCGCCGAACCGCTTGACGAGCCCCCGCGCATGGATCATGGCGCCGTTGTCGCTCACGGCTCCAACCTACCTTCCGGGCGGGACCGCCTTCCGGGTCGCCTCGACGTCGCGGCTGATCTGTTCGACGAGGGCCCGCTCCGACGCGAAGACCTGCTCGTCCCGGAGCCGCCGCCAGAGCTCCACGATCAGCCTGCGGCCGTAAAGGTCGCCGTCGAAGTCGAGCAGGTGCGGCTCGATCCGGCGCTCGTCGCCCCCGTAATGGGGATTCGTGCCGATCGAGATCGCGGCGCGATGCCGTTCCAGATCCGGCCCGAGCGCCGAGCCCGCATAGATCCCATAGCTCGGCACGAGCAGCGTCGGATCGACCGACAGATTCGCAGTCGGGTAACCGAGAGTGCCGCCGCGCTGGTCCCCGGGGACGACGATGCCGTCCAACTCGGGCGGCCGACCGAGCAACTTTGCGGCCTCATCGACCTCGCCGGCGTGCAGCCGCCGCCGAATCTCGGTCGAGGACACGCCGGCGAGCAACGGCACGGCGCGCACCTGGTGGCCGAGCCGCTCGAGCAGGTCGAGATCGCCGCTTCGCTTGCGTCCGAAGCGGAAGTCCTCGCCGGCGACGACGACGGCGGCGTCGACGAGTTGCGTGGCCGCGAACTCCTCCGGCTCCTGCTGAGCGACCTCGACCGTAAAGTCGAGCACGACGGTCTCGGCGACCCCGAGCTCGGCGAGCAGCTCCAGCCGCCGCTCGAGCGTCGTGATCGACTCGACGAAGTTGCCGAGGACGACACGCGGGTGCGGCTGGAACGTCAGCACCCGCACAGGCAAGCCGGTCTCGAGTGCAGCCTCGATCACCCGCCGGTGCCCGAGATGGACGCCGTCGAACGTCCCGATCGCGACAGCGAGGCTCACGGCAGCAGCGCCAGCGCCTGCTCGGCCGGGATCACGCGTTCCTCGTCGGCGTCCTCGACGTTGAACGGCCCGATCTCGAGCCGGCGCAGGGTGACGCAGTGGCCGCCGAGCGCCGCTGCGATCGCTCGGACGTAGGTGCCCGAGCTGACCCGCAGGTCGAGCCGCGCCACACCGTCTCTATACGCGATGACGTCGAGCGCGTCGACGCGGGAGCGCCGCAGCGGCATCTCGACGGCAATGCCGCGACGGTGCAGCTTGTAGGCGCGCTCACCGCCGATCTTGACCGCGGATGCCGCGGGGATCGGCAGCTCGATCTCACCTCGGAGGTCCGCGAGCCTGCGCTCGAGCTCCGCGTCGTCCGGCGGAGTCAGCTGCTCCAGGATCTCGCCCTCTGGATCTCCCGTGCTCGTACGGGCCGCCAGGTCGACGTCCGTGAGGTAGCGCTTGTCGAGACCGACGAACGATCCCGCCAATTTTGTCGACCGGCCCGAGAGCAAAAGCAACAATCCGGTCGCGAAAGGGTCAAGAGTTCCCGCATGGCCCATCCTGGTGCCGGTGCGCGACCGCACTCGGGCGACGATCGCGAAGGACGAAGGCCCTGCCGGCTTGTCGACGAGGATGATCCCGCTCGGATCGAGCCCCTTCGGCGGCATCAGCCTGCCGCCGGGGCCGCGCGGCTCGCCGCCAGAAACTCCCGGCGGAGGAACGCAGTGATCTCCTCGATCGTCGCGTCGCTCGAGAAACCGGCCGCCTGCCGGTGCCCGCCACCGCCCGACGCGCGCGCGATCGCGGAGACGTCGAGCTCGTCATGCGAGGCGCGCAGCGAGATCCGGCGCGCCGGAGAGCCGCCGCGGGGTGGCTCGCGGATGAGCGCGGCCATATCTGCGCCCTCCACGGCCCGCAGGAAGTCGATGATTCCCTCCGAGTAGGGCTCCACCGCTCCCACCTCGGCGAAGTCGTCACGCAGGAGATAGGAGACGACGAGTCCGCCGCCTTCGTAGACCTGGGCTCGCTCGAGCGCGCGCGCGAGCAGCTTCAGCTTCGCGAACTGGACGCTCTCGTAGACGTCCTGGAACACCTTGTGCACGTCCGCACCTGCTTCGACAAGCTCGGCCGCAAGCCGCAGCGCCTTCGGCGTCGTGTTCGCGTACTGAAAGCGGCCAGTGTCGGTGACGAGGGCCACGTAGAGCGGCTCGGCGAGCTCCGGGGTCAGCTCGACGCCGAGCTCTTGGAAGAGGCCGCGGAGCACCTCGCCGGTCGAGGACGCATCGGCGTCGACCAGGTTGACGTCGCCGAAGCGAGAGTTGTCGTGGTGGTGGTCGACGTTGAGCGTGAACGGCGTTTGGTGCAGCACGGCCGGATCGGCCCCGAGCCGGCTCTCGTTGGCGCAGTCGACCGCCAGCAGCGTCCGCTCCGCTGCATCCTCCGGCAGCTCGCGGCGCAGCTCCTCGAGCGCGAGAAAGCCGTACTCACCGGGAAGTGGCCCCGGCCCGGCGAGGAACATGACGCTGTCCTTTCCGAGCGACCGGAGCGCCACGTGCGAGGCGAGGAGTGAGCCGAGCGCGTCGCCGTCCGGGTTCTCGTGGGTCGTGACGAGAAAGCGATCGCTCCCACGGATCGCCTCGACGACCGCCCCGAGGTCAGCTGCCGTTGTCGTCTGTTTCGGGGGCGAGCTCATCGATGAGTTTTGACATGCGCACGCCGTGCTCGACCGCGTGATCGTATGCAAACGTGAGCAGCGGAGTCCGCTTCATCCGAAGCTCGCGCGAAAGCCTTGCCTGCAGAACCCCGTGAGCGGCGTCGAGCCCGGTCATGCTCGAGCTCCGCTTCTTCTCGCCCCCGAGCACGCTGACGTAGACCGTCGCGTGGCGCAGATCGGACGACGTCTCGACGCCGGTGACCGTGACGAAACCGATCCGCGGGTCCTTCAGCTCGAGCAGGGCCTCCGAGAGCACCTCGCGGACGGCCTGGTTGACTCTGCGCATCCGCTCCGGCATGCGCCTACCGTAGCCCTCTACTCATCGAGCGTCACGAGCTCACGGTCGATCCGACCGAGCTCCCACTCGCGCGAGGCGAGGTAGCGTTCCGCGTCCGCGAGCAGGCGTTCCGCCTCGCCCGCGTCGCGCGTGACGACCGCGAGCGTCAGCCGCGCTCGCTGCCAGACCTCGTGATGGTCGACCTCGGCCACCGAGGCACTGAAGCGGTTCTTCAGCTGCTCCTTGGCCGAGCGGAGGTACATGCGCTTCTCCTTCAGGGAGTGCGCCTCCGGGAAGTGCAGCTCGGCGGAGAGGATCCCGACCCAGCCAGAGGGCACTACGGCGTTGCGGAGGCGCCCGCGGGCTCGTCCAGCGAGGTGCGCTCGACCTGGCGGGTCTCGTACGCCTCGAGAATGTCGCCTTCCTTGACGTCGTTGAAGCTGTCGAGGAGGATTCCGCACTCGAATCCCTCGGCCACCTCGCGCGCGTCTTCCTTGAAGCGCTTCAGCTGCGAGATCGTCGTGTCGTAGATGACCGTGCCCTCGCGGACGACCCGGACCTGCGAGCTGCGGCGGACGACCCCCGAGGTGACCATGCAGCCGGCGATTGTGCCGAGGCGCGAGACCTTGAAGAGCGCGCGCACTTCCGCCTCGCCGATGATCTCCTCGGTCTGGACGGCGGAGAGCATGCCGACGAGCGCCTGCTCGATGTCCTCGGTGAGCTGGTAGATGACGCGGTAGGTGCGGATGTCGACGCCCTCGCGCTCGGCCAGGGAGCGCGCCTCGGCGTTCGGCCGCACGTTGAAGCCGACGACGAGCGCGTTCGAGGTGGCGGCCAGCATGATGTCGCCCTCGGTGATCGGGCCGACGCCCTGGTGGATCACGTTGACGCGCACCTCGGGGTGCTCGATCTTCGCCAGCTCGGAGACGGCCGCCTCGACGGAGCCGCCGACGTCGCCCTTGAGAATCAGGTTCAGGTCCTGGATCGCGCCCTCCTGGAGCTGCGAGAAGAGCGACTCGAGCGAGACGCCGCCCTTCGAGCGCTGCGCCAGCTGCTCGGTGCGAAGCCGCTGGCCGCGACGCTGGGCCAGCTGCCTGGCGTCGCGCTCGTTCTCGACGACGCGCGCCAGCTCGCCGGCGGGCGGCGGGACGTCGAAACCGAGGATCTCGACCGGCGTCCCCGGCCGGGCTTCCTTCACCTTCTCGCCGCGGTAGTCGTAGAGCGCGCGCACCTTGCCGTGGGCGTCACCGGCGACGATCGCGTCGCCGACCCGCAACGTGCCGCGGTGGACGAGCATCGTCGCCACCGGGCCGCGGCCCACGTCGAGTCGCGACTCGATGATCGGGCCGGATGCCTCGGCGTTCGGGTTCGCTGTCAGCTCCAGCTCGGCGTCGGCGACGAGCAGCACCTTCTCGAGCAGGTCGTCGAGATTTGTCCGCTGCTTCGCAGAGACGTTCGAGAACTGCACGGTGCCGCCCCAGTCCTCGGGCTGCAGCCCTTCGGCGGCGAGATCGGACTTGACGCGGTCCGGATTGGCGTCCGGCATGTCCATCTTGTTGACGGCGACGACGATCGGGACGCCGGCGGCGCGTGCGTGGGAGATCGACTCCTTCGTCTGCGGCATGACGCTGTCGTCGGCGGCAACGACCAGGACCGCGATGTCCGTCACCTTCGCGCCGCGGGCGCGCATGGCCGTGAAGGCCTCGTGACCGGGGGTGTCGAGGAACGTGATCTTGCGCCCGTCGACCTCGGCCTGGTAGGCGCCGATGTGCTGGGTGATCCCGCCCGCCTCGGTCTCGACGACGGCCGCCTCGCGAATCGCGTCCAGCAGCGTCGTCTTGCCGTGGTCGACGTGGCCCATGATCGTGACGACCGGTGGGCGCGGCGCCAGATCCTCCTCCGAGTCCTCGAAGACCTCCGGCAGCTCCTCCTCGTCGGCGGCGTGCTTGATCGTGATCTCGCGGTTGAGCTCGACCCCGATCAGCTCGACCTCCTCGTCGGAGAGCGACTGCGTGATCTGAACGAGCTGGCCCCCGTCCATCATGATCTTGATGATCTGAGCGGCCGGAACGCCGAGCGCCTGCGAGAGATCGCGGACGGAGACGCCGGAAGGAACGGTCGCGGGACCGGTCGGCGGCGCGACCTCCTGCTTCTCGCGCTTCGGCATCGCATCGGTGCGGCCGCGGGACTGGCGCGGATTGGGGCGGTTGTTCCCGCCCTCGATCACGACCCGGCGCTTGCGGCCGGGAGCGCCCTGGCGGGGCCTGATCGGGCGGTTGGGCTTGTTCGGTCCGTCAGCCATCAGCGTTCAGTGTAGAGGCGCCGGAGCGCCGGATCGACGACGACGGTCTGTTTCAGCACGCGGTTGAAGGCGCGACTCTCCACCGCCCGCTCGAAGCACGCGAGCCGCAGGCACGTGTACGCACCCCGGCCCGGGTTGCTCCGCCCGGAGACCAGTCGGCCCTCGCGCGCCGAGAAGCGCACGAGCTCCGTCTGGAGCGCCTTTCGTCCGCAACCGGCGCAGGTCCGCTCGGGCGCGTTTGCCCGCTCCGGCGCCGGCACAGCCGGCACCTCCGCTCCCGGCGGCTCCGTCGAGCCTACGCCGCTCACGAGGCAGCAGGCTCGTCCTCCCGAAGCTCGTCGGCTTCCTCCGCCGGCACGTCGACGGCCTCGGCGATCGGCTCGAGCGTTTCCGCCTCGGCCGGGGTCGCGACCTCGGCGACCTCTGTCGCCGGAACCTCTTCCGGCTCCTGGCCGACCATCTCCTGGTGCGCGGGGACGCCGCAGTAGCGGGTGCCAGGCAGCGCCGCGTTCGGACAGCGCTTGCCGTTCGTCAGGATCGCGGCGCAGCGGCCGGAATAGTCGCCCTCACCCTCGGCGTCGCCGGCGAACGCCGCCTCGGCCTCCGCCTGCGCGAACTCCTCGTCGGACTGGATGTCGACCTTCCACCCGGTCAGGCGGGCGGCGAGGCGTGCGTTCAGCCCGTCCTTGCCGATCGCGAGCGCGAGCTGGTCGTTCGGGACGACGACGGTCGCTTCCTTGGTCTCGTCGTCGATGTAGACCTCGCGGACACGGGCCGGCGAGAGCGCTTTCGCGACGAAGCGGGCGGGCTCGGTGTTCCACGGGATGATGTCGATCTTCTCGCCGCGCAGCTCGGACACGACCATGCGCACGCGCGATCCGCGAGGGCCGACGCAGGCTCCGACCGGGTCGACGCCCTGGGCATGCGACTCGACCGCGATCTTGGCCCGATAGCCCGGCTCGCGCGCCACGCCTCGGATCACGACGAGGCCGTCCGCGATCTCGGGCACCTCGAGCTCGAAGAGCGTCTTGATCAGCTCGGGGTCGCGGCGCGACAGGATCACCTGCGGGCCCTTCGTGCCGGAGCGAACCTCGGTGATGACGGCCTTGATCCGGGATCCCTGCTCGTAGCGCTCGCCGTCGACCTGCTCGGAGCGCGGCAGGAGCGCCTCGACCTTGCCGAGGTCGACGAGCACGTTGTTGCGGTCACCGGCCTGCTGGACGATGCCGGTGACGACCTCGCCCTGCCGGTCGATGTACTCCTCGTACATCATCGCGCGCTCGGCCTCGCGGATCCGCTGCTGGATCACCTGCTTGGCGGTCATCGCGGCGATGCGGCCGAAGTCGTTCGGGGTGACGTCGGCGCGCACGATCTGCTCCTCCGGGACCTGATCCCAGTCGAGCTCGAGCTCGTCCTGGTTGATCAGCGTGTGCTGCTTCTCGCCCGTCTCCTCCTCGAGCCGCTCGAGCTCCTCGATCTTGGCCTCCATCGCCTCGTCGAGCAGACGCTCCTCGAGGTCGCCGGGGATCTCGATCGAGTGGACGCGGAACTCGCCCTCGTCGTCGAGCTCGACCACCGCATGCCGAGCCGCCCCGGGGGTCTTCTTGTAGGCGGCGAGCAGCGCGTCCTCCAGAGCCTGGACGACCGTGTTCTCCTCGATTCCCTTCTCACGCTCGAGCCCGCGAATGTGCTCGATGATCTCTTGCGACATCTCCCCTACCCTTCCCAAACCAGGTTGCCCCGGACGACCTGGTCGTACGGGATCTCAACGGTGTCTTCGCCGGACCGGACGACGACCGAGCGCTCCCCCGCCTCGACGACCGCGCCCTTGACGCGCTTGCGCTCCGGCGTGCGGAGCGTGACGGTGCGGCCGACCGCGTTGCGGAAATGCTCGGGCTTGCGGAGCGGTCGCTCGATGCCTGGGGACGAGACGTCGACGGCGTACTCGCGGAGATACTCGCGCAACACGTCGGTGACGCGGACGCAGAGAGCGTGGTCGACCCCGTTCGCGTGATCGACGAACACGGTGAACCGATCCGGTCCCGCCAGCTCGACCGCGAGCACCTCGACGCCGGGGAGCGCGCTCTCGATCTCCCGCTCGATCTGCCTCTGCAGTGTCTGCTCCTTCTCGTGCGTTGCGCTCAAAATCGACCCCCTCAACAAAAATGGGCGCCGCGCGCCCATTTCGTCCAACAGTGAAAATGGTCTAAGAAGTGTAGCAAGCAGGTTGGCCGCAGTTTCAAGCCGTGGCCAGCGCCACCACTCCGGCGACGACGAGCACCGCTCCCGCGAACCGCGTACGCGTCACCCGCTCGCCGAGAAGCGGCGCCGCGAGCGCGACCGCAAAGAGCACGCTCGTCTCCCGGACGGCGGCGACAGGAGCCGCCGGTGCCAGCCGGAGCGCGGCGAGCACGAGCACGTAGGCGGCGAAGCCGGCGCAGCCGGCCAGCACCGTCGGCGCACGCAGCTCGGCGCGGAGCCGCTCCCGGCGACAGACGAGAGCGGCGGCAACAGCCGTCGGGGTCAGCGCCAGCAGCAGGTATGGAACCGGGTTCGCGTACTCGATCCCCTCCGCATCGACGAGCGTGTACGCGGCAATCTGGGCGGCGATCACGAGGCCGAGGACGACGCCGAGCCGGTCGCCGCCGCGCAAGCCTCGCACGAGGATCACACCGGCCGCGACGGCCAGCACCCCGAGCAGCTCACCTCCGGTCGGCACGACGCCTGCCGCCAGCGCGCCGAGCAGCACGAGCACGGGCGCGCCACCGCGTGCAAGCGGGTAGACGAGCGAGAGCTCGGCGCGCGAGTAGGCCGCGGCGAGGGTGAAGAAGTAGACGAGCTCGAGCGCTGCGGAGACGACGAGCCAGGGAATCGCCTCCCGCTCGACGTCCCACGTCAGCACAGCAACCGGCGCGGCGACGATCAGGCTCGCGCCGAGGGCGACGGCGGTGGCCGCGAGCACGTCGCGCGAGCTTGCGAGCAGCAGGTTCCAGAGCGCGTGCAGGACGGCCGCGCCGAGCGCCAGTCCCAGCGCAGCGTTACTCACCGCGATCGATCAGAGGGTCGCGTACAGGTCGACGGGGACGCCGTCGGGATCCTGCAGTTGCGCGTACCGCTGCCCCCAGAAGGCATCCCACGGCTCCTTCTCGCCGTGGAATCCAGCCGCCGTGACGCGTGCGTAGACCTCGTCGACCTCCGCCGCGCTCGAGCACTCGAACGCGAGCGCGAGCTGGTTCCCCTGCGCACGCGTCCAGTCCGGTCGGAAGCTCCGCACGGTCTCCTCGCTGTCGAGCATCAGGCGGGCGCCGTTCGGGAGCGGACGTGTCGACATGGCCCTCGCCGGGCGTCTCGGGCACGTCGAGCCCGAGCAGGCGGTAGAAGCTGATCGATCGCTCCATGTCGGAAACGACGATCCCGATCGCGTTCAGCTCGGGCATGCCGCGACCCTAACGAACCGACGCCTGCGGGCCGTCGAGCACGATCGTCACCGGGCCGTCGTTGACGAGCTCGACCTCCATGCGGGCGCCGAACTCCCCCGTCTCGACGGGAACGCCGAGCTCGCGCAGGGCGGCGCAGAAGCGGTCGTAGAGCGGCTCGGCGTGCTCCGGCTCCGCCGCCGCGGTGAAGCTCGGCCGGTTTCCCTTTGCCGTGTCGGCGAGGAGCGTGAACTGACTGACCACGAGCGCGGCGCCGCCGGTGTCGAGCAGTGATTGGTCGAAGCGGCCGGCGTCGTTCTCGAACACCCGCAGCCGCGCGATCTTTCCCGCGAGCGTGTCGGCGTCCGCCTCGATGTCCCCGTCGGCCACGCCGAGCAGGACGAGCACGCCGGCGCCGATCTCGGCCGTCAGCGCGCCGTCGAGCCGCACCGATGCTCGCGAGACGCGCTGGACGACGGCCTTCACGACGCTACGTGGCGTCCTCGCCCGACTCTTCCAGCTCCATGATCCGCTCGGCGTAGTGCTCGCTCTTCGGTGAGAGCGAGCTGGCGAGCTTGTAGTGGCCGTTCGCCTCGGCATCGCGGCCCTGCTTCTCGAGCGCCCGTCCGAGCGCGTAGTGCGCGTAGTCGTCCGTCGGGGAGAGCTCGAGGATCGCCCGGAACTCGGCCTCCGCCTCCGGCCAGCGCTGGATCCGGAAGTACGCGATCCCGAGTGCTTCGCGGATCGAGGCCTTGTCGGGCTCGAGCTTCTTCGCCTTCTCGAGCGGGACGGTCGCCTGTGCGGCCATCCCCTGCTTCAGGTGGGAGCGTCCTTGCTGGAAGAAATCGTAGGCATCGGTCATAGCTGGCTCAGGTAGCCGAAATTGTGCTCCAGCAGGTCGAGCGGAGTCGTCAGGTCGCGCGTCGCGCCGATCTCGACCGCCGCAACCGGCTCTCCCGCGTCGATCGCCGCCTGAAACGCGTTCCCGAGCTCCCAGGGAGGCCGGTCGAGGCAGAGCCGCTCGTGCACGGCGGCGCCGACGGCCCAGAGCGGCGCGCCCGACAGCTCTCCCGGCCCGTCCTGATCGCGCACGCGCGCGACCAGCCCGTCCTGGACACGCACCGGCACGCGGTCGCGGAAGCGCCGCACCGCGATCGCGCCCGCGCTCCGCATTCCCCCGGCAACAGCCGCGACGCTCCCGGGGGCGAAGACGGTGTCGGCGCCGGCCACGAGATACGGCGGCTCCTCGCCGGCGCGCCGGACCGCGTCCGCGGAGCCGTCCTGCTGCGGCTGCGTGACATAGCGCAGCTCGACGCCGAACCCGCTCCCGTCCCCGAGCAGGCGTGGCACTTGCTCGCCGAGATGGCCGACGACCACCGTCACCCTCCGGCAGCCGGCCGCCGCGAGCTCACGGAGAAGCTGGGCGACGACGGGCCTGCCGTCGATCGGGAGGACCGGCTTCGCATAGCGCTCGGTCAGCGGCCGCAGGCGCGTGCCGAGCCCGGCAGCCATCACCACCGCATTCGGGATCACGTCCGCAGCGACCGAAGTGCGACGAGACCGCGGAGACGCGCGGGCCGGCCGAGGCCGCGTCGGATCGCGCGGAGAAGCGCGCGCAGCTCGTGACGGGCGCGGCCGGCCGCCGCCCCAGCCCCTGCCGAAGGCCCGAAGCGCGCCTCCGAGACCGCCGCCGCGAACTTGCGGCCGTCGGCGCCGAGCTCGGCGCGCACGAGCTCGTGCAGCTCCGCCGGGGTCGCGCTCGGCCTGACCGCGAGGCCCTGGTCGGCCAGGAAGTCGACGAGCTCACGCCGCGCGGCCCCTGCGAGCCGACGTGGATCGCGGGTCAGATAGCGCAGGCGGCGGCGCACGAGCTTCGCGACGGAAATGCCGACGCCCGCTGCGAGCGCGAGGAGGATGAGCGCCCAGAGCACGCTCGGGCCATCGTCGCTGATCGCACCGCCGCCGCCCTGACGAGCCGCGTTCCGCTCCGCCAGCTGCTCTTTCAGCAGCGCCAGGCGGGTGAGCTCACCGGCACCGCCCGCGTTCGCGCCGCTCCCGGACGGCCCAAACGCCTCGGCCGCGTCGCCCGCGTTGAAGGTGGCCGAGGAGGCGCTGTAACCGGCCGCGAGATTGCCACGGCCTGGCGTGGGATCGAATGCGAGCCAGCCGTAGTCCGGAAACCAGACCTCCACCCACGCGTGCGCGTTGTGATCCGTGACCGTCCAGACCCCGTTCTCCGGCTTGCCGCTCGTGAACCCGGCGGCGACGCGCGCGGGGATACCCAGGAAGCGGAGCATCAGCGCCATCGCCCCCGCGAAGTGCTGGCAATAGCCGCGCTTGCCTTCGGCGACGAAGTGCGCGAGCGGCGGCAAGCCACCCGTGGCCGGCGGCGACTCGTTGTAGGCGAAGCCACCCGTCGTGCGCAGCCACGTCTCGATCGCGACGACGGCGCCGTAAGGCGTCCTGGCGCCGGCCCGGAGCCGGCGCGCCTCGTCCCACAGCCGCTCGTACGGCCACAGCGAGAGGTAGCGATCGTCGGCGAAGAGCGCATCGACGCGTGCATCGCGGCCGGAGCTGCCGAACGGCTCGACGCGCGTGCGGCCGACGTCCAGGAAGCGGTTCAGCGCCGGCGGGTACTCGGCCTCGACCCGCGCCAGCTCGGCAGGCTGGGGCCTGGGCGCATAGCTCCAGATCGTGTAGCGCTGACCCCGCTTGAGACCGCCCGAGACTGTCACGATCCCATCAGAGAGCCGAAACACGCCTCCGAACTCTGGCCCGTCGAGTGCGACCGGCTGCGCCGCGCCGATCACGTGGTCGTCGCTGAGCGCGACGACCTCGACCTGTTGCTTCACCCACGTGCGCCGGTTCAGCGAGCGCACCGGCAGCAGCGGGTCGTTCGGCAGGCGACCGGCCGCAAGCCCGGTCGAGAGCGGCGTCGACGCCTGGAGCCAGCGATCCGAGTCGAACTGGTCGAGGGTCGTCGCGCGCCAGTAGAAACCCCGCTTCGGACCGAAAATACGGAGGACGGTCGTCTTCTTCCTGGCGAACTCGATCCCGCCGTAGTTCGCGTCCCAGACGTAGCTGACCGAGACCGGCGCCCGGGTCGCATTCGGATCCCAGCGCTCCCAGGCGAGCACCCCGTCCTTTGCGAGCGCGGCCGAGGTCGAGGCACCGGCGGCAGCGAGAACGAGCACCGCCCCCGCAACGACGGCCGGCGCGAGCCGCGTCGTTCGCAGCCCCGCGAGCACGAAGAGCGCCGCAGCGAGGATGAGGGCGCCGTAGAGCACGCTCTCAGACGGATACAGCGTCGCCGGCCAGCCGGCGCCGGCGATCACCGCGAACACCGCCGGGAGCGCCCGCCGCGCTGCGACGGCCTGCGCGAGCACGACGCAGAAGCCGAAGATCGCGAGCACGAGCACACCGTGCATGTTCGGCTGCTCGATGCCGGAGAAGGGCACCGCAATGTCGTAGTAGTCGAGAAAGCCGTTGCCGAACCGGTCGAGCACGGGCTCGAAGAAACCGGCCCGGTCGTCCGGCGCCGGCGTCGCGAACGCCACCCACGCCGCCGTCAGCGCAGCCGGGACGATCAGGGCGAGCCGGAGCGCGATCGTCGGCGCGAGTGCCGGAGCCAGCGCGAGCAGCACGACCCAGAGCCCATCGCCATCGGACGCACGCGTCTCCTCGAGCCGCAGCCAGGAGAGCGCGATCAGCAACGCCGGGAACGCGTAGACGGCGATCGTCCTAAGCATGCGCGGCCCTCGCTGCCGGCGCGGCGCCGAGCACTGCCTGCAGCGAGTCTCCTCGTCGCACCACCGCAACCGCGACTCCCGCCGCCTGCAAGCGCAGGAGTTCGGGCTCGACCTTCGTCGGGCGTCCGACGAAGCTCGGCGCGTCGATCCAGACGACGCTGACGCCGTGCCCGGTGAGCGAGCGCTGGATCAGCTTCGTGGCCAACGTCCCGGAGACCTGGGCGGTGACGACAACCGTCTCGAGCGCCCGCGAGGCCGGGCCGCTCTCGCGCGCGAGCAACTCGACGAGCGAGCGCGAGCCGTCCGGCTGCGCCTCGGCCAGGAGCGCCAACGCCGCCAGCCAGTCACCGTCGAGCGAGCTCACGCGCGCAGTCGGGCGCGCCGCGGAGTTGATCGCCAGCACGGCTCGTCGCCCATGGCTCGCATGCACGCGCAGGATCGAGCCCGCCGCCCGAACCTGCACGTCGAAGCTGTCCCCCGCCGCGGCGCCCTCGTCGGCGTCGAGCAGCACGGCGATCTCATCGCGCGGCGCATCCTCCAGCTCCTTCACCATCAGCTGGCCACGCCGCGCCGTCGTCGGCCAGTGCACCTTGCGGAGCGACTCGCCCTCCTCGTACTCGCGCACCGAGTGGAGGTCGAAGCCCGTCGGCCGGCGCAGCAACAGCCGGCGGCCGTCCTGCGCGCTGACGCCGCTCTCGGAGAAGAGCCGGTCGAGCAGGACGAGGCGAGGATAGACGAGGAGCGATCCCCCGGCAGCGAGCTCGACGTCCGCGCATGCGAGCCCGAAGGGGTCGTCGATGGCCGCGCGAGCCGACTCGACGACGTAGCGCCCGCGCGGGACCCGCTCGAGCACGTAGGTCCCTCGGTAGGCGACGCCTGCGGGCTGGAGCGGCGTCTCCCGCACGCCGATCCGAGCAATCTGCTCGGTCACGGTCAGCGAAGGCGCCGGCACCCGCGCCTGCGAGCGCGCTTCCAGCGTCACCCAGACGTCTTCCCCTTCGAGGAGCGTGCCCTTCCCGGCTCGCCGGCGGAGCTCGATCGGTGCCGCGGCGGCCCGCACCCATGTCCGCGCCAGCAGCGGCGCCAGCACGAGCCCGGTCGCGGCCGGGTAGAGCGCCTTCGCGCCGAAGAGCCAGGCGATCCCATACGTCGCCAACCCGAGCAGCAGCGTCAGCGCGCCGCGGCGGGTCATCTCAGACGGGGACGGGCGTCTGCTCGACGGCCTCGCCGACGATCTCCTCGGCGGTGAGTCCAGCCGAGCGGGCTTCCGGCGCGAGGATCAGCCTGTGCGCGAGAACCGGCGCCGCAATCGCCTTGACGTCGTCTGGCAGCACGTAGTCGCGGCCCTCCGACAGCGCCCGTGCCTTCGCAACGCGCAGCAGCGCGATCCCGGCCCGCGGGCTGGCACCGAGCGCGAGCCTCGAGCTCGACCGCGTGTGGCGGAGCAATGCGACGACGTACCGGTTCAGGCTCTCCTCGACGAAGAGCGAGCGCGCCTCCTCGATCGCCGCCATGATTTCGATCGTCCCGGCGACCGGGCGGAGCGAGTCGAGTGGCGGCTCGGTCGTCTGTTCGTTCAGCATCTGCGCCTCGTCGGCGAGCGGCGGATAGCCGAGCGAGAGCCGCATCGAGAAGCGGTCGAGCTGCGCCTCGGGCAGCGGGTAGGTGCCTTCGTACTCGATCGGATTCTGCGTCGCGAGCACGATGAACGGGCGTTCGAGCGGGTACGACTCGCCGTCGATCGTGACCTGGTTCTCCTGCATCGCCTCCAGGAGCGCCGACTGCGTCTTCGGCGACGCACGGTTGATCTCGTCGACGAGCAGCACGTTCGCAAACACCGGCCCGGGGCGGAACTCGAATTCGTTCGTGCGCTGGTTGAAGACGTTGACGCCGGTGACGTCGGACGGCAGCAGGTCGGGCGTGAACTGGATCCGCGAGAAGTCGACGTCGAGCGAGCGGGCCAGCGACTTGGCGAGCATCGTCTTGCCGACGCCGGGGAAGTCCTCGATGATCACGTGCCCCTCGGCGATCAGGCCGAGTACGCAGAGCCGGAGCGTGTCCGCAGGCGCGTGGACGACGAGCGCGAGGTTCGCCGCGAGCCGGTCGAGCGTCTCGGCCGAGGCGGCCACGACGGCCGGATCCCTATTCGCCTCCACGATCCTCCTTCAGCAGCCGCTCCACCTCATCGACGATACCGGCCGCGATCGCTTCCTTCGGCGCCTTGGCAAGCTGCCGCTCGCCGGCGCGCGACACGAGCGTGACCTCGTTGTCGGGGGCATCGAAGCCGATTCCGGCCACGCTCACGTCGTTGTAGACGACGAGATCGAGGTGCTTGTCGGCAAGCATGCGGCGCTTGCGCTGAAGCCCGGCCTCCCCGGACTCCGCGCCGAATCCGACGAGTACCTGCCCGTTTCGCTCGCGCTCACTCAGGAGCCGCAGGACGTCGGCCGTGGGCTCGAGCGTGACCTCCCACGGCTCGGCCGACTTCGGGCGCTTGCCGGAGACCGGCGCCGCGGGGCGATAGTCGCCGACGGCGGCGGCCATGACGACGACGTCGGCTGCACCGGCTAGGGCCGACGCCTCGCGCTCCAGATCGGCCGCGGTGGGCGCCTCCACGACCTCGACACCGGCCGGAGGAGAAACGGCGAGATTCGACGCGAGCAGGGTGACGCTGGCGCCGCGGCGCTTGGCCTCGGCTGCGATCGCAACGCCCATCCGCCCCGACGATCGGTTGCCGATGAACCGAACGTCGTCGAGCGGCTCGCGCGTGCCGCCGGCGCTGACGAGCACCGTCCGGCCGGCGAGCGAACCGCCACTCGCAGCAAGCAGCTCCTCGACCCGCCGCGCGATCACTTCCGGTTCCGCCATGCGGCCGGGGCCGACCTCGCCCTCGGCGAGCTCGCCCGAGTCCGGCCCGATCAGCTCGACGCCGCGGGCGCGAAGCGTGGCGACGTTCGCCTGCGTCGCCTCGTGCTCCCACATGCGCGTGTTCATCGCCGGGGCGACGAGGACGGGACCGCGATGGGCGAGTGCTGCCTCGGTGAGGACGTCATCGGCCAGCCCGTGCGCCAACCGAGCGAGCGTGTGCGCCGTCAGCGGCGCGATCAGGAGCAGGTCCGCGCGCTCCAGATGTGGGTAGGGGTCCGTGGTGATGGGCTTCCTGGCGAGCGCGAAAAAGGTCTCCGCTCGCACGAAACGGTCGGAGCCGTGAGTCGGCAGCGGCAGCACGTCGTGGCCGGCCTTGACCAGCAGCCGGAGGAGCTCGCACGCCTTGTAGGCGGCGATGCCGCCGGTGATCCCGAGCAGGATGCGCGCCATCGCCTCATTGTGCCCGCCGCCACCGGGTTCCGCGTTACGGGAAGGTTGAGCGTCCCGTAAGGGTTCGCTCTGCTCCGGCTCGGTGGAGGACTACCTTTTTCCGTAGTCGTACTTGATCTTGCCCTGGGCGATCTCTTCCAGGGACATGGTCAAGTAGTTCTTCGAGCGCGACTCGACGAGCGGCGGCGGGGCTTCCTCGAAGCCCATGCCCTCACCGAGCTGGTGGTGGTAGTTGTTGATCTGCCGCGCGCGCTTGGCCGCGACGATGACCAGCGCATAGCGCGAGTCGACCCCACCGGCGTCCGTGTTCAGCAGTTCATCGATGCGAGGATGGATCATGGACGGGCCATGGTACCTGCAAGCACCAGTTCACGTTCGATCAGGGCCGAAAGCGCTTCCGTTGCCCGCTCGACGTCGTCGTTGCGCACCATGTAGCGGAACTGGTAGGCCTGCTCGAGCTGGTGGCGTGCGAGGGCAATGCGCTCCCCGATCTCGCCGGAGCTCTCGGTCGCACGCGCGCGCAACCGGCGCTCGAGCTCGGGCACGTCGGCGGCGATGAAGAGTGTGATGCTGTGCTCGACCTCCCGCTGCACCCTGAGCGCCCCCTCGATCTCGAGCTCGAGGATGCAGATCCTTCCGTCGCCGCCGATGCGGTCGATCTCGGACGCGAGCGTGCCGTAGCGCCCGCCGACGAAGGTGACGTGCTCGAGGAAGCCGCCCGCATCGATCCGGGCGACGAACTCGTCTTCGCTCAGGAACCAGTACTCGCGACCGTTCTGCTCGGCCGGCCGCTGCGGCCGCGTCGTCGCCGACACGGCGACTTCGAGCTCGGGCTGCCGTTCGACGAGGCGCTTGATCAGCGTCCCTTTCCCGGCCCCGCTCGGGCCGGTGATCACGAAGACGGGGATCGACTTAGCGGTTGAAGAGGCCAATGAGCTCGGCGCGCTGGCGCTCCGAGAGGCCGCCCACCGTCTTCGACTGGCTGATGCGGCACTGGTTCAGCAGCCGGGCCGCCTTCACACGTCCGAACTTGGGCACCGCCATCAGCATGTCGAACACCTTCGCCGTCGAGACGTACTCGGGCGGATCGAGCAGGATGCCCTCGATCTGCACCCGTCCGTCCTTCAAGTCCTTCTTCAGCTGGGCGCGCCGGACTCGGATGTCGTTCGCGCGCTTGAGGGCTTCCATCCGTTGGTCGAGTGACCGCAGCGGGGCTTGTGCTTGCGTCTTCGACGACACCATGAGCGCGGGATACTAGCATCCTTCCGGTCCCGGTCAAGCTGCTGCTTTTTCGCCTGTTGCCTGACTAGGAAACGCTTATTTGCAGGGAGGAATGGGCAATTCCGCGCGCATCGAGCGGATCGGCCAGGTCGCGGGCAGCGGACTCCGCGGCCAGCTCGGAGCGAATCCGGCCGGGTGCGGCGGGGTCGGAGAAGAGGACGGTGCCGAGCGCGACGCCGCTCGCACCGGCAGCGATCAGCTCCAGCGCGTCGAGGCCGGAGCGCACTCCGCCCATGCCGATGATCGGCAGCTGGACGGCAGCCGAGCACGCATAGACGGCCGCCAGCGCGACCGGTTTCAATGCCGGTCCCGAGTAGCCGCCGGCGCCCCGCGCGAGCTTCGGCCGCAGCGTCCGCTCGTCGAGCGCGAGGCCGCGGAGCGTGTTCACGAGCGAGAGCCCGTCCGCCCCCGCCGCCTCGACCGCGCGCGCCGCCTCGGCCAGGTCCCAGGCGGCCGGCGAGAGCTTCGCGTACAGCGGCAGGCGCGTCGCGTCGCGGCAGGCGGCGACAATCGCCGCCGCGCTCTCGGGAGCCTCGTCGACGTTCGGGCAGGAGAGGTTCAGCTCGATCGCCGCGACATCCTCGAGTGCGGCACAGGTCTCGGCGTACTCCGCCGCGGCGAAGCCGCCGACCGACACCCAGAGCGGCACCCCGAGCTCGCGCAGCCGCGGCAGCACCTCCGCGAGGAAGCGATCGCGGCCGGGGTTCGCGAGCCCGATCGAGTTCAGCATCCCGGCGTCCGTCTCGGCGATCCGGACGGCGGGGTTCCCCGCACGCGGCTCCGGCGTGATCGTCTTCGTCACGAACGCGTCGAGTGAGCGCGCCACTTCAGGCGCGGTCAAGGCATCGAGGCAGCCGGACGCGTTAAGCAGCACGAAGTACCGGTCCTTCGACACACAATCGCTTGAGCTCGCCGTCGAGCTCGACCGCGCAGCCGTAGCAGGCGCCGTAGCCGCACGCCATCGGCGCTTCCCAGGCGAGCTGGGCGGACGGCACGAGCAGCCGCAACGCGGCGAGCATCGGCTCGGGCCCGCAGGCCAGCACGTCCCCCGGGTCATCCGGGAGCAGCTCGGTCACGTAGCCAGGCTCGATGCACACCTCGGCGTTCGGGACGAGCGCAGCCGCTTCGGCATGCCACTCGGTGCGGAAGCCGAGAATCGCCGGCGGGCCGCCGAGCCGGTCGGAGAGATAGGGCAGCGGCGCGATCCCGATCCCGCCGCCGACCAGGAGTGGCTGCCCGACGGAGAGGTCGAAGCCGTTTCCGAGTGGCCCGAGCAGGTGCAGGTTGTCGCGGTGGTTCAGCTGGCACAGCGCCTGCGTCCCCGGACCGATCGGGTCGATCAGAAACGCAAGCTCGTGCGGCGTCGCCCGGCAGACGCTCATCGGCCGCGGCAGCACCCGCCCCGGCGCCTCGAGCATGAAGAACTGCCCCGGGATTCCCGCGTCGAGCCCGCCTCGCTCGATCCGCAGGAGCGTGTACGGGCCGACCGTCTCGGCGGCGACGACCTTACGCCGCTCGCGTCTCATGCTCGATCCGGTCCTGGAGCGACTGCGCGACCTCGCCGCGGACGGCGTGCGCGATCGCGTCGACCGCTAGGCGGGCGGCCGCGAGCGTCGTGATGCAGGGGACGCGGGCTGCGAGCGCCGTCTGTCGGATCAGGGCGCCGTCGCGGCGGGCGCCCGAGCCCTGCGGCGTGTTGACGACGAGATCGCAGCGGCCGGCTCGGATCGCGTCGACGACTGCGCTTCCCTTCGCCAGGGTGGCGACGTCGAGGTGCTCGAGCACGGCGGCCGTGCCCGCGGTCGCGAGCAGCTTGAAGCCGAGAGCGGCGAGCGCCTCGGCGACCGGGGCGATCGCATCCTTGTCCGCGTCCCGGACCGAGAGGAACGCCGTGCCAGCGGCCGGCAGCGGTCGCCCCGCCGCGCGCTCGGCCTTGGCGAACGCGGTCGGCAGGTCGGCTGCGCTCGCCATCACCTCGCCGGTCGAGCGCATCTCGGGGCCGAGCACGGGGTCGGAGCCGGGGAAGCGGGAGAACGGGAGCACGGCCGCCTTGACGCTCACGAGCTCCGGCCGGCGCTCCCGCGGCAGCTCGAGCTCGTGCAGCCGCGCGCCCGCCGCGAGCCGAACGGCGGCGTCGACGAGGTTGACGCCGGTCGCCTTGCTCGCGAAGGGAACGGTGCGGGAGGCGCGCGGGTTCACTTCGATCACGGAGACCTCGCCGTGCACCAGCGCGAGCTGGACGTTGAGCAGGCCGACGACTCCGAGTGCCGGCCCGAGCCGCCGGACGACGCGGCAGACCTCGTCGTACGCCTCCTCGTCGAGCGACGGCGCCGGCAGCACGCAGGAGGAGTCGCCCGAGTGAATCCCCGCCTCCTCGACGTGCTCCATCACGGCGCCGACGTGGACCGAAACGCCGTCACAGAGCGCATCGACGTCGATCTCGAGCGCGCCTTCGAGGAAGCGGTCGACGAGAGCAGGTCCCGTGACGTCCGCCATCGCCGCTCGCACCTGCTGCTCGTCGTAGCAGACTCGCATCGCGCGACCCCCGAGGACGTAGGACGGACGGACGAGCACCGGGTAGCCGACGCGCTCCGCAACGGCGACGGCCGCGCCCGGGTCGCCGGCGATCCCCCACTCCGGGCAGCGCACACCGAGCTCGTCCAGCAGCAGCCCGAAACGCTCGCGATCCTCGGCCAGGTCGACGGCGTCGTGCGGCGTCCCGAGCACCTTGAACCCGGCCGCTTCGATCGCCTTGGCCAGCTTCAAAGGCGTCTGGCCGCCGAACTGGATCACGACACCGTGTGGCTGCTCGCGCTCGCAGACGGCGAGGACGTGCTCGACGTCGAGCGGCTCGAAGTAGAGCCGGTCCGAGGTGTCGTAGTCAGTCGAGACGGTCTCGGGGTTGCAGTTGACCATGATCGCCTCGTAGCCGAGCGCCCGGAAGCTCTGCGCAGCGTGTACGCAGCAGTAGTCGAACTCGATCCCCTGTCCGATCCGGTTCGGGCCGGAGCCGAGGATGACGATGCGCGGCTTCGTCACGGGCGGCAGCGGCTCGTCGGCCTCGTTGCGCGTCGAGTAGAAGTAGTTCGAGTCGGCCGCAACCTCGCCGGCGCAGGAGTCGACACGCCGGTAGGCGCGCGGCCCCTGCGGCGGCCCGTGCTCGCGCAGCTCGTCGAGCTCTCTGCGGAACCACGGGTGCAGGTCCTCGGGCAGCTCGTCGAGCGTCGCCCACGGCGTGACAGCGCCTGCATCGAGCTCGCGGCTCGCGAACGCCTTCGCGAACGCCTCCTGGAAGGTGCGGCCGATTCCCATCGCCTCGCCGACGCTCTTCATCTGCGTCCCGAGCGTCGTGTCGGCGCCGGGGAACTTCTCGAAGGCAAAGCGCGGCACCTTCACAACGACGTAGTCGAGCGTCGGCTCGAAGCTCGCCGGCGTCGTCTTCGTCAGGTCGTTCGGGATCTCGTCGAGCGTGTAGCCGACCGCCAGCTTGGCGGCGACCTTGGCGATCGGGTAGCCGGTCGCCTTCGAGGCAAGTGCCGACGAGCGGGAGACGCGCGGGTTCATCTCGATCACGCGGAGATCGCCGGTCTCGCGATCGCGGGCGAACTGGATGTTCGAGCCGCCCGTCTCCACCCCGACGGCGCGAACGACGGCGGCAGCCGCGTCGCGAAGCTGCTGATAGGCCTCGTCGGAGAGCGTCATCTGCGGCGCGACGGTGACCGAGTCGCCCGTGTGCACGCCCATCGGATCGAGGTTCTCGATCGAGCAGACGATGACGACGTTGTCGTTCCGGTCGCGGATCACCTCGAGCTCGAACTCGTCCCAGCCGCGGACGCTTTCCTCGACGAGAACCTGTCCGATCGGGCTCTCGTGCAGGCCGCGCTCCACCTGCGCCAAGAGCTCCGCCGCGGTCGAGACGAAGCCGCCGCCGTGACCTCCGAGCGTGAAGGCGGGCCTGACGACGGCAGGGAGCGAGATGCCTGCCAGGTCCGCCGGTGACGTGACGATGCGCGACTTGGGCACCTTCAGGCCACAGCTCTGCACGGCCTGACGGAAGAGCTCCCGGTCTTCGGCGCGGCGGATCACGTCGACGGGCGCGCCCAGCAATTCGACCCCGAGCGCGTCGAGCACGCCTTCCTCGGCCAGCTCGATCGCGAGGTTGAGCGCCGTCTGCCCACCGAGCGTCGGCAGCAGCGCGTCGGGGCGCTCCCGCCCGAGCACGTCGGCCACGCCCTCCAGGTCGAGCGGCTCGAGGTAGGTCGCGTCGGCGAAGCCGGGGTCGGTCATGATCGTCGCAGGGTTCGAGTTGACGACGATCGTGCGGAAGCCGTCCTCTCGCAGCACCTTCAGCGCCTGGCAGCCGGCGTAGTCGAACTCGCAGGCCTGCCCGATCACGATCGGGCCGGAGCCGATCAGGCAGATCGACTTGAGGTCGTTACGCCGCGGCATCGCTCACCTCCTCCAGCCAGCGCTCGAGGATCGGCCACGCGTCGTGCGGCCCCGGGCCTGCCTCAGGGTGGAACTGGACCGAGCGCGCCTGCAGCTCGGGGAAGTCGAAGCCCTCGACGGTGCCGTCGTAGAGCGAGACGTGGGTTGCCTCGGCGTCGTCGGACGGCGCGACGGCGAAGCCGTGGTTCTGGCTCGTCACGAGCACGCGGCCGCCACGCCGCTCGAGCACCGGATGATTGGTCCCGCGGTGGCCGAACGGCAGCTTGAAGGTCCGGTGATCGGTGGCGAGCCCGAGCAGCTGGTGGCCGAGGCAGATCCCGAGCACCGGGACGCGGCCGAGCAACTCGCGGACGACCTCGACCTCGTCCTCGAGGGGCTCGGGATCGCCGGGCCCGTTCGAGAGCAACACCGCGTCGTACCGCGCCAGCTCGCCGGCGTCGACCGTGTGCGGCAAGACGGTCACGTGTGCCCCCGCCCCGGCGAGCCGCCGCAGGATCGAGCGCTTGCAGCCGTAGTCGACGACGGCGACGCGGACGACGCCGGCGTCGCAGTAGACGTACGGCTTCGGCGTCGAGACTTGCGCGACGAGCGCGGCGCCCTCCATTGTCGGGCGCGCGCGGACCGCCTCGATCGCGTCTTCCTCGTCGAGTGCGTCTGCGACCGCGGCCGCGCGCATGGCGCCTCCCTCGCGCAGGTTGAGGACGAGGCTGCGGGTGTCGATGCCGCTCAGCGCAACGATGTCGCGCTTGGCCAGCCAGTCGGTCCACTCAGGCCCCCGAGCCTCGCGCATCAGCACCGCCTTCGCATGCGCGGCGGGCGACTCGGCGCGACCGTCCGCGACGCCGTAGTTGCCGACCATCGGCGCCGTGAAGCAGACGAGCTGCTCGGCGAAGCTCGGATCAGTGACGGTCTCCTGGTAGCCGGTCATCGCGGTCGTGAACACCGCCTCGCCGAAGGCGACGCCTGCCGCCCCCACCGACTCGCCGCGGAAGACGGTGCCGTCCTCGAGCGCTAGGAACGCTGTCATCCGTGAACCAACCTGCCGTCGGCGACCGTTTTCAGCACGACGCCGCGCAGGCGCTCACCGAGCAGCCAGGAGTTGACGGAGCGGGAACGGAAGCCGGCCTCCTCGACCGTCCACTCCTGCTCGAGATCGAGCAGGACGAGATTCGCCCGGACACCGACCTCGACGCGCGGCTCGGGCAGCCCGAACGCCCGCGCCGGCCCTGCCGACATCCGTTCGAGCAGGGTCTCGAGCGGGAGCAGACCCGGCTCGACCAGGTGGGTGTAAAGGGCTGCGAACGCGGTCTCGAGCCCGGTGACACCGAAGGGAGCCTCCTCGAACGGCGCCTCCTTCTCCTCGCGGGAGTGCGGCGCGTGATCGGTGGCGACGCACGAGATCGTGCCGTCGCGGAGCGCCTCGACGAGCGCGAGCCGGTCGGCCTCGGCGCGGAGCGGCGGGTTCATCTTCAGGTTGGCGTCGAGCGAGCGGATCGCCTCGTCGGTGCGCACGAGATGGTGCGGTGTCACTTCCGCGCTGGCCTCGATCCCGCGTGCCTGAGCTCCTCGGAGGGCGTCGACCGACTCCTTCGCCGAGAGGTGCATCAGATGCAGCGGGCGGCGCTCGTAGCGTGCGAGCGAGAGGTCGCGCTCGACCATCGCGCTTTCGGCGACCGAGGGGTAGGGCGCGAAGCCGAGCTCGGCGCAGACGGCGCCCTCGTGCACCTGGCCGTCACCAGAGAGCGTCGGCTCCTCGGAGTGGAGCGCGAGCTTGCGGCCGGTGACGGCGCTGTACTGGAGCGCCCGGCGCATGAGACCCGCCGAGGTGACGGGACGGCCGTCGTCGGTGAAGGCGGCGGCACCGGCATCGGCGAGCTCCCCCATCTCGGTCAGCTCGTCGCCGGCAAGTCCTTTCGAGATCGCCGCCATGAACCCGGTGGGAATCACCGCTTCGCGCTGCGCGGTGGCGATCAGGGAGCCGAGCACCGCGGCCGAGTCGACGGCGGGATCGGTGTTCGGCATCGCCAGGATCGCGCAGTAGCCGCCGGCAGCCGCGGCGGCCGTTCCGCTCGCGATCGTCTCCTCGTCCTCGCGGCCGGGGGAGCGCAGGTGCACGTGCGGATCCACGAACGCTGGTGCCAGGACCAGCCCCGCCGAGTCCAGACTCTCCGCTGACGCGGCGATTCGCGATATCACACCGTCCGTTACCGTCACGTCGACGTGATCGCCATCGACGAGCCGGCCGGTCAGCGTCAGCGAGTCGGAGCGACCGTTCTTGCAGACGAGCGTCATGCGACCACCTCGAGCGCAGGGCGCGCGACCAGAAGCTCCTGCAGCACCGCCATCCGCACGACGAGGCCAGAGCGCACCTGGTCGAGGATCAGCGAGTCCGCTGAGTCCGCCACCCTGCCGTCGATCTCGACGCCGCGGTTGATCGGACCGGGGTGCATCACCTTCTGGCCGGGCCGCACCCGATTCGGAGTGATTCCCCAGCGCGCCGTGTACTCGCGCAGGCTCGGCACGTACGCCGCCTCCATCCGCTCGCGCTGCATGCGGAGGACGTAGACGACATCCGCGGTGTCGATCGCGTCGATCTCGGTCGCGATCTCGCAGCCGAGCGCCTCGATCCCCCGCGGCAGCAGCGTCGGCGGGCCGACAAGCGTCGTGTGCGCGCCGACGAGCGCGAGCGCCTGGAGCAGCGAGCGTGCGACCCGGCTGTGCAGGAAGTCGCCGACGATCGCGACATGCAGACCCTCGAGCCGTCCGAGCGCCTGCTGCATCGCGAAGAGGTCGAGCAGCGCCTGGGTCGGGTGCTGGTGCTTGCCGTCGCCCGCGTTCACGACGGCCGCGCCCGAGTAGCGCGCGACCAGCTGGGGCGCCCCGATCTGGGCGTGGCGGACGACGATCGCGTGCGGCTCGTACGCCGAGAGCGTGAGGATCGTGTCCTTGAACGACTCGCCCTTGTCGAGCGACGAGCCGGCGGCCTTCAGGGAAATCGTGTCCGCCGAGAGCCGCTTCGCCGCCAGCTCGAAGCTCGACGCGGTCCGGGTCGAGGACTCGAAGAAGAGGTTGAGGACGAGCTTTCCTCTCAGCGTCGGCAGCTTCTCGTCGAGCTCGCCGAGCGCGCCGGCCGTGTAGAGGATCCGCTCGACGTCGTCGCGGGTCAGGTCGGAGATCGAGATCAGGTGTCTCATGCCGCTCATGCCGCTTCCTCCGGAGCTGCGACGAGGAGGATCCGGTCGGCGCCGTCGGTCTCGACCAGCTCGACCTGGATCCGCTCGCTCCGCGCCGTGGGCAGGTTCTTGCCCACGTAGTCGGGACGGATCGGGAGCTCGCGATGACCGCGGTCGACGAGGACGGCGAGCTGAACCCGTGCGGGCCGGCCGTGCTCGAACAGCGTCTCGATCGCCGCGCGGATCGTGCGGCCTGTGTAGAGGACGTCGTCGACAAGGACGCAGGTCAGGCCACGCAGGTCGAAGTCGAGCGCGGTCGCGTGCACGACCGGCTGGACTGCGCCGGCGACGGTGTCGTCGCGGTGGAAGGTGATGTCGACCGCGCCGAGGGCGACCTCCTCCCCGCTTCGCTCCTCGATCAGGGTCGCGAGCCGCTCGGCCAGCGGGACACCGCGAGTGTGGATGCCGACGAGCGCGACGCGGGCGAGGTCGTCGTTGCGCTCGATGATCTCGTGCGCGATGCGGGACAGCGTCCGGCCGAGGGCCTCCGCGTCCAGCAGGATCTTCGCTGCAGGGTTGGTCAAGCGGTCGGGGACGTGCGTGCTCATTCCGCTCCTTTCCGGCCTCGCAGGGCCGGCTTAAAGGGTCGGCGGCATCCTAGCCGGGCGGACGGACGGCGTGCATCGCAATACTTCGCCCCCATCACCGCCTCGCGACACGTAGCCAGTGCAGCCCTGGCGCTGCTCGTCTTGGTGTCGGCCGGCGTGCGGTATGCGGCCGGACGGGGCTTCGAGCTGCCATGGATCTCGCCCGACGAGTCGATCTACGCCCTGCTCGGCCGCTCGCTCTGGGAGACCGGCTCGCCGACGCTCCTGGGTGAGCAGGCCTGGGGCTACTCGGTCGTCTACCCGGCGTTGATCGGCTGGCCGCTGACGTTCTCCGACCTCGCGCTCGGGGTCGAGCTCGTGCAGGCATTGCAGGCGCTGGTCATGTCGGCGACGGCCGTGATCGTCTACTTCTGGGGCCGACGGCTGCTCGGAGCGGCCTGGTCGCTGGTCGCCGCCGCGCTCACCCTGGCGATTCCGGGGCTCGCCTACTCGGGCCTGCTCATGAGCGAAGCGGCGCTGTATCCGATCGTCACGCTCGCGCTCGCTGCGATCGCGAGCGCGCTCGCGCGCCCGAGCCGGACGGCGCAAGCCCTCGTGCTGGGAGCGACGCTGCTCGCGCTGCTGACGCACGTCCGCGCAGCGGCGCTGATCCCGGCGCTCTTCCTCGCGGTCGCGCTCCAATGCTGGTTCGCACGCAGCCTCGGGCCGGCGCGACGGCAGGCCGGCCTGCTGGCGGTCACCGCCGCCGCCGTCCTCGTCGGCTTCGCGGTCGCCGGTGGCTGGAGCGACGGCTTCGGCGCCTACGCCGCTGCAACGAGCGGCTACGAGCTCGGCGCAGCTGCAGCCGACATCGTCTGGCACCTGGGCGGGGTCTTCGTCGTCGTCGCCGGAATCCCGCTGGTCGCTCTCGCGATCATGGTCTCGGAGTGTGCCGGCGGACGGGAGCGAGACGCCACTGCGCAGGCGCTGGTCGCGACCGCCGCAGCCTGGACGCTCGCGCTCGTGCTCGAGGTCGGCACCTTCGCGTCCCGCTGGGTCGGCCACGTCGCCGAGCGCAACCTGCTCACGGTCGCGCCGCCGCTCTTTCTCGTCTTCGGGCTGTGGCTCCGGCGGGGCGCACCACATGCCGGCCTGCGGACGAAGCTCGTCGCGGTCGCGGTCGCGGTACCGGTGATCCTGCTCCCGGTCGCGCGGTTCGCGGTCGAGGAGGCAGCTCTCGACGCTCCCAGCTTCATTCCGCTCTGGCGGCTCGGCCAATCCACGTCCGTGTCGACGCTCGAGGTGCTGTTCCCGCTCGGGGCGGCCGCGCTCGTCGCGGCAGCGCTGCTCATCCCTCGCCGCGCCCGGGCCGTCCTCCCGGTGCTCGTCGGAGTCGTCCTCGCCGGCCTGTCGCTCGTCTCAACTCGCGAGGCGGCACAGCTCTCGCGGCTCGATCGCGCCTGGGTCTTCGACACCGGCGACCCTCGCTGGCTGGACAGTGCCGCTGGCGCGCCCGTCACCTACCTTCACGCCGGGAGCGCGTTCTCGGTCGGCGTCTGGAAGCACGCTTTCTGGAACGGGAGCCTCGACACGGTCGCGCAGCTCGGCGACGCAGCCTCAGTCGGACCGCTCGTGCCCGTTCAGGTCGAGCTCAGCGAGGACGGCGTCCTGCGCGCGGCGAACGACGGTCCCTTCCAGCCGACCCTCCTCGCCGCCCCGTCAGCGCTCGAGCTCGTCGGCGAGCGAGTCGCGGAGGCTCCGCGCTCGACCGACCTGACCGGGCTCACGCTCTGGCGCGCCGAGACGTCCACCTCGCGTGAACACGTCGCGCGTCGGCGTGCAACCGAACGGCGACATCCTCGGGCGGGCGCAGATCACCGTCTACCGGTGCGGCACCGGACAACTCGAGCTGACCTTGCTCGGCAAGCAGGGCACACCGGTCGAGATCCGGTCGAACGGGCTGACGGTGGCGCGGCCGGAGATCGCTGCCGACACCGTTTGGAACGGTTCGATCCCTGCACCTCCGGATGCCGACGGGACTTCGCCCTGCGTGTTCGAGCTGGTCAGCCCGGGGCTGCTCGGCTCGACCCGGATCGAGTTTGTCCGCGAGCCCGCCGCTTAGCTCGCCGGTTACGAGCCGGCTAGCAGGTCGTCCGGTTCTGTCAGCGCCTCGATCGCGTCCTGTGCCGCCTCGACCGAGTCCTCCGGCACGAACACGGTCAGCGCGTCGGCCTCGTCCTCGGGCTTGAGCTCCGACTCGATCCCGGCGGCGGTGAGGATCGTCTGGATCTCCTCGGCCTCGGTGACATCGCCGGCTACCGCTACCTGCACCATCCCCGTCATGGGCTGGAGGGTACTTCAGCTCGCGGCAGGCGTGCGCCGTTCTTCACCAGCTCGGGACCACCCCGTTCCTCGAACGGGATCTCGATCGTGTCGAAGTCGCGTGGCACGACGGTCTCCGGGAAGACTGTGCGTGCCTCACGCTCGACGTCACCGCCCCCGTAGCGGGACGAGAGGTGGGTCAGCGCAAGCAGCTTGACACCGGCGTCGCGGGCGACCCTGGCCGCCTCGAGCGCGGTCGAATGCTCGGTCTCGCGCGCCCGCTCTGCCTCGTCCTCGCAGAACGTGGCCTCGTGCACGAGCAGGTCGGCGCCGAACGCGACCTCGACGACACCGTCGGACGGAGCAGTGTCGCCCGTGAGCACGACCTTCCGGCCCGGCCGGGCGGGGCCGAGCACCTCATCCGGCGCGACGGCGCGGCCGTCCGGCAGCGTCACAGACTCTCCCGCTTGCAGCAGCCCGCGCTCAGGCCCGAAGGGGATCCCGAGCGCGTCGGCGGTGGCGACGTCGAAGCGGCCGGGACGCTCGTGCTCGACCAGGGCGTAGCCGAGCGCATCGCGTCCGTGGCGAACGGCGAACGTGCGCAGCTCGTAGCCGTCGCGCGGCAGGGCGGCGTCGACGGCCAGCTCGACCGCGGCGACGTCGTACGGCAGCCTGCCGATGACGGGCCGGAACACCTGCAGCAGCTCATTCAGGCCCCTCGGGCCGTACAGGCTCAGCGGCAGCTCCCGGCCGCGGAGCGCGAACGTCTTCAGCATCCCCGGCAGGCCGAGGAAGTGGTCGGCGTGGTAGTGGGTCAGGAAGATCTCGCCCAGGTCGACGAGGCCGACGTCCGAGCGCAGGAGCTGGCGCTGCGTCCCCTCGGCGCAGTCGAAGAGCAGCCGCTCGCCGCCGCGGCGCACGAGCGTCGCCGACGGGGCGCGGCGTGCCGTCGGCATCGAGCCGGCCGTGCCGAGAAAGACGACGTCGAGATCCACGCCGCCAGTCTAGGCTCGTCACCTACGGCAGGATCAGCACCTGGCCCGGGACGATCGTCGCTCCCTCGAGGCCGTTCCGCTCCGCGATCTCCCAGATCCCCTCGCGCGGATCGGAGTAGCCGCCGGCCGCGATCGACCAGAGCGTGTCGTACGGCTGGACGACGTAGCGCCGTTCCGGCCCCGAGGCGTCAGAGGAGCGGGCGAACGCGGCCCAGAGAACCACCGTGAGCGCTGCCAGGATCAGAATGCGTCCGAACATGTGTTCGCCATGATGACACGAACGCGCGTTCGTGTCAAGCGATTGCTGCGAGCGTGGCGTCGAGTACGCGCTCGGGCCCGAAGCGCACCGGATCGTCGGCGACGAGGCCGGTCTCGTCCGCGGCTGCGGCAATCGCTGCACGAGCCTGCGCCTCGTCGAGCAGGCGCGTGTTGAGGACGATCGCCGCCACCTTTGCCTTTCTGGCCGTCAGCGCGATCCGCTCGTGCAGCTCGATCAGCTCGGTCAGTGACGGGATCGGGTGACCCGGGTAGCCCTCGACCTCGGTCTGGCCGGCGAGGTGGCAGAGCACGAACGCGTGCGGCGCCGAGCCGTGCACGAGCCCGAGGGTGACGCCGGAGTAGGCGGGGTGCAAGAGCGCCCCCTGGCCCTCGACCAGCAGCAGTTCTCCCCCGCGCTCGTGCCCCTCGACGATCAGCTGCTCGGCTGCGCCGGCGATGAAGTCGGAGACGACGGCGTCGACGGCGATCCCCCAGCCCGCGATCGCAATCCCCGTCTGGCCGGTCGGGACGAAGCGGGACGCAAGCCCGCGCGCCCGCGCGGCGCGGTCGAGCTCGAGCGAGACCGTCATCTTCCCGATCGCGCACTCCGAGCCGACCGTCAGCACCGTCTTCACCGGCAGCTCCAGGTTCGCGCCCGTCGGTACGTTCAGGTCGGCAGGCGGCCGACGCAGGTCGCGGAGCTCGACGCCGTGCCGCACCGCCAGCTCGCTCAGCTCGGGGTCGTCGGTGAGGAACTCGTGCAGGCCGTTCTCGACGTGGAGGCCGGACGAGATCGCCATTCCGAAGTAGCTCGCGCCAGGCAGGCGGGAAGCGGCCGCCCTGCGTCGCGACCCCGACGAGCGCCGTCGTCGGGCGAAGCGAGAGCGCCTCACTCACCGAGGCGACGATCGGGACGCCGGCCTGCATCTCGCCCGCGCGGGTCGAGTCGAGCAGCGCCACCACCGGCCGCTCGCCGTAGGCGAGCACGCCGCGGGCCGTCTTCCCGTAGTGCGGGTCGCCGGAGAAGCCCTCCGCGAGGATCAGCAGGCGCTCAGGCTGGGGTGACACCGAGCCCCGGCTGGTCGGAGGGAACCTGGATGCCGTCGGCGAACGCGACCCCGGGCCACGGATCGTCCGCGAGCAGGAGGTTGCCGTCGAGGTCGACGTGGTCGCAGAGCGGCGCAACCACACAGCCGGCGGCGATTCCGAGGCCCGACTCGATCATGCAGCCGAGCATGACGCCGAGCCCGAGCGCGCGGGCAGCGTGCGCCATCCGGATCCCCTCGCGGATCCCGCCCGACTTCGCCAGCTTGATGTTGATCCCGTGCGCGATCTCGGCGCAGGCGGCGACGTCGTCGAGCCGGTGGCAGTCCTCGTCGACGTAGATCGGGATCGGCGAGCGCTCCTTCAGCGTCCGGCCGCCCTCGTCCCCTGCGGGCAGGGGCTGCTCGCAGTAGGCGACGTCGAGATCATGCAGCTGCGGCAGCGCGTCGAGCGCCTCGTCGAGCGACCACCATTCGTTCACGTCGACCTGGAGCGGCAGCTCCGTGACGCCGCGAACGGCGCGGACGCGCGCGACGTCGAGACCGTCGCCGCCGCCGAGCTTCAGCTTCAGCCGCCGGAAGCGCGACGCCGCCTTCTCGGCCCGCCGCGCCATGTCGTCGGGGTCGCCGAGCCAGACCGTCCACGAGGTCGGCGGCCCGGTGCGAGGGAGCCCGAGCAGCTTCCAGACGGGGACGCCGAGCAGCTTTCCCTGCAGGTCGTGTAGGGCGCCGTCGAGGGCTGCGCGGGCCGCGTTTTCGCCCGGCGGCAGGCGCGACTCGATCTCCTCGAGCGCGAACGGATCGTCGCCGAGCTCGCCGGCCGCCGCTTCGAGATACGCGAGCGCGGATGCGCCGGACTCCTCGTAGCGCTCGATCGGCGCGCCCTCGCCGAAGCCGGTGACGCCGTCGTGCGTCAGCTCGACCTGGACGACGTCGTCCTCGTCGCTCGACTCGCGGGAGATCACGAACGTCTCCGCCAGGCGCAGGGTGACGATCCGGGCGGTCAGCTGCACGCCGAGTACACTAGAGCCCGTCCGCGCCCGTAGCTCAGGGGATAGAGCGCTCGCCTCCGGAGCGAGAGGTCGCACGTTCGAATCGTGCCGGGCGCATCGTTCTCGGTCAGCTTTGTATGTTCTCCCGATGGATCTGTACGACTGGCTGATCTTCCTGCACGTCCTCGGTGCGTTCTTCGCCGTCGGGGCGCTCACGGCGCTGTGGGCGCTGATCCTCGGCACGCGCGGGACTGCGCCGCTCTTCGACGGCCCGTCGACGCTGGCGTTCGGCCGCGTCGCCGGGATCCTCGTCGGCGTCGGGATGATGGCGACGCTGATTTTCGGGATCTGGCTCGCGATCGACCTCGACGCCTACCAGCTGTGGGACGGCTGGATCCTCGCCTCGCTCGTCCTCTGGATGATCGGCGGCTGGGCGGGCGGCCAGGCCGGGAAGGCGTTCGAGCGCGACCCGGTCGCGGGCCGCGCCGCCGGGATCCGCTACCAGGCGATCAACAGCGTCGCAGTGCTCGTCATCCTCGTGCTGATGATCTGGAAGCCGGGTGCTTGAGGTGCTAGTGCCTGACGTGTTGGCCGCGATCCGGCCCGACTCCGTCAACTTCCCGCTCTTCCTGCACGTGCTCGGCGCGATGCTGCTCGTCGGCTGCCTCTTCGCCGTCGGCTTTGCCACCCTGCTCGGCCGGCGCTCGCCGGAGCGGGCGCCGGGACTCGCGCGCTTCGGCCTGAAGACGCTGCTCATCGGCGTCCTGCCCTCGTACATCCTGATGCGGATCGGTGCGCAGTGGGTGGAGGCCGAGCAGGACTATCCGGACGACTTCGAGCCGGCCTGGATCGGGATCGGCTACATCACCGCCGACATCGGGGCGCTGCTGATCCTGATCTCGGCCATCCTCGCCGGCATCGGACTGCGCCGCGGCAACGTGCGTCTCGCGCGGATCGTCGGCGTCGTCAGCGTCATCCTGCTAGCCGCGTTCCTCGTCGCCGTCTGGGCGATGACCGCGAAGCCCGTCTAGACGAGCTCGGCGAGCGCGGCGAGCAGCCGTTCGACGTCAGCCTCGTCGTTGTACGGACCGATCGAGACCCGCAGCAGGCTGCGTCCCTCCCACTCGCTGACGACGACCTCGATCCGGTGCTCGTCGAAGAGACGCCGCTGCAGCTGATCCGGGTCGGCGACCGGCAGCTCGGTCGTCCACATCTGCGGCGCCGGATTCGCGCCGATGGGCGGCAGGCGGTCGTGGAACGAGGCGGCGAGGCTGCGGCAGCGCTCGAGGTCGAACGTCGCGTGCGCCTCGATCGCGGCCGGGATCGTCAGAGCCGCGGCCGGGTCGCGTGTGCCCTGCCAGCCGTGCCGGTCGGCGAAGGTGCGGTCGTCGCCGTAGCCCCACGAGATCACGAGCGGCTCGATCCAGTGCTGGTGCTCAGGACGTGCCCAGAGAAAGCCGGCGCCCTTCGGCGCGCAGAGCCACTTGTGGCAGTTGCCGGCGTAGATGTCGGCGCCGAGCGTCTCGAGGTCGAGCGGCAGCTGCCCGGGCGCATGTGCGCCGTCGACGATCGAGAGCGCGCCGGCAGCGCGCGCGGCGGCACAGATCTCCGCGACCGGCAGCACGAGCGCGGTCGGCGAGGTGATGTGGCTGACCGAGACGGCGCGGGTGCGCGGGCCGATCGCGTCGACGAGCTCGTCCGGCTCGGCGTAGACGAGGTTCGCGCACACGAACTCCCACGTCCGGGTGACGGCGCCGTACTCGTGTCGCGTCGTCAGCACCTCGTCGCCCGGCTGGAGCCGCAGCGAACGGATGACCGCGTTCAGGCCGGCCGTCGCGTTCGGGACGAAGACGAGGTCGTCAGGCCGGGAGCCGACGAACGCGGCCAGCGCGGCGCGCGCCTCAGCGGTCAGCTCGTCGAACCGGCGCGCGAGGAACTCGACCGGGTTGCGCTCGAGCTCCCGCTGCAAGCCCTGGTACACCTCGAAAACGGGCACCGGACACGCGCCGTAACTGCCGTGGTTCAGGTGGACGACGTCCGGGTCGAGCAGGAACTGCACGCGGGTACTGTCTCACGGTGCTGCGCTTCCTCTCGAGCCTGAACCCGCGCCTGCCGCGGCAGGTGCAGCTGCTCCAGGTGGGCGGGCTGATGAACGCGTTCGGCAACGGGCTCGTCGTTCCGTTCCTGCTCATCTACCTGCACAACGAGCAGGGAATAAGCCTCGGGATCGCCGGTCTGATCCTGGCGACGAACGCGGGGGTCAGCCTCATCGCCGGTCCGATCGCGGGCGCGCTCGTCGACCGGGTCGGCGGCAAGGCGATGCTGACCGCGGCGCTCGGCTTCCTCACGGTCGGCTTTGCCGGCTACGCGTTCGTTGAGACCTCGTGGCAGGGATTCCTCGCGAGCGCGGTGACGGGCATCGGCAACGGCGCCTTCTGGCCCGCCCAGTCGACGCTGATCGCAGGGCTCACGACGCGGGAGCAGCGCTCGGCCACGTTCGGGATGCAGCGTGTCGTGATGAACCTCGGCATCGGGCTGGGCGGCGTCGTGGGCGGCTTCATCGCGACCGAGAGCTTCCGCGCACTCTTCCTGCTCGACGCGCTCACGTTCGTCGGGTATGCGGCGGTCCTGACCGTGTTCGTGCACGAGCCCGCCCGGCCCGAGCACCGCGCTGAGCGCCCGGGCCGCTACGCGACCGTCTTCCGCCACAAGGTCTTCATGGCGCTGATGGGCGCGAACGCGCTCTACATCGGCGCCGGGATCTCCCAGCTCGAGATCCTGCCCGCGTTCGCGAAGAACGAGGCCGGGGTCTCCGAGACCGGGATCGGCTGGCTCTTCTTCATCAACACGCTCGTCGTCGTGCTGCTGCAGCTGCCGACCACCCGGCTCGCGGAGGGGAAGCGGCGCGTCCCGCTGCTCGCTCTCGTCGGGGTCGTCTCCGCGGCCGCGTGGCTGCTCGTACCGGTGAGCGGCCTCTGGCTCACGGGCGCGGCCGCGTTCGCGCTCTTGGGCCTCGCGGTGGCGATCTTCGCCCTCGGCGAGTGCCTGCACGGAGCCGTGCAGCCGGCGCTCGTCGTCGACCTCGCCGACCCGCGGCTGATCGGGCGCTACATGGCGATCTCGGCGCTCTCGTGGCAGGTCGGCTTCACCATCGGGCCTGCACTCGGCGGCGCTCTGCTGGCAGCGTCGCCGACCGGGCTGTGGGTCGTCATGGCCGCCGGCTGCCTGCTCGCGGGGCTGGCTTCGCTGGCCCTCGAGCGCGGCTTGCCGGAGCAATTCCGCCGGGCGCCGCGCAGGGCTCGCCCCCGGGAGCCCGTCCCCCTCGCGGCGCTCCCGGAGCAGGAGACGACCGGGGTGGCGGGGTAGACTTCGGCGATGCCGACCGTCGAGGATCCGCTCAGTACCTATGCCCAGCCTGCCCCGCATCCGGCGCACGAGAGCCCCTGCCGGCGCAGCTCAGGCCGGCGCGCTCGCTGAGCGCCGCCCGCTCGAGCTCGCCGCCGGCGGGCTCGCCTGGGTCCATCTCGACCATCCCGATCCGGATACCGCGACCGCCCTCGCCGAGCGCTTCGGCTGGCACGCGCTCGACGTCGAGGACGTGCTCTCGAAGCGCCAGCGGCCGAAGATCGACGAGTACCCGGAGTACCTCTTCGGCGTCCTCCACTTCCCGGTCTACGACAAGGCGATCCAGCGACTGAACGCGGCCGAGCTCGACTTCTTCCTCGGCCCCGACTACCTCGTCACGCTCCCGAACGTGGAGCTGCTGCCGGTGACGCGGCTCTTCCACCGCTGCGAGGACGACGAGCGCCTCCGCGACGACCTGCTCTCGAAGGGGTCGGGCCGCCTGCTCTACGAGGTGCTCGACGATCTCTTCGACTACTGCTTCCCGATCCTCGACAAGATCGGCCACAAGCTCGACTCGGTCGAGGACGACATGTTCGAGCGGCGCGCCGAGGACGTCGTCCGCGATCTCTCGAACGTGAAGCAGGAGATCATTTCCTACCGCAAGATCATCAAGCCGGAGCGGACGACGCTGCGGCAGCTCGAGCGGCGCGTCGAGCGCTTCCTGCCCGAGGAGCTCGACCTCTACTTCGACGACATCGTCGACGGCGCCGAGCGGATCTGGGACCTGCTCGACAACTACAAGGAGGTCGTCGAGGGCCTCGAGTCGACGAACGAGTCGGTGATCTCGCACCGCCAGAACGACGTGCTCCGGATCCTGACCGTCTTCAGCGCCACCCTGCTGCCGCTGACCCTGCTCGCGAGCGTCTTCGGGATGAACGTCGACTTTCCGGGCAACGGCGGCGCCGCCGCCTTCTGGATCATCGTCGGCGCGATGGTCGCCGTCGGCGCGTGCCTGCTCGGCTTCTTCCGCCTGAAGCGCTGGATCTGAGCTAGGGCGTCATGCAGGCGACGTCCGGCGTCGTGTCGCCGTTCCCCTGTGCATCGACCGGGCCGATCGCGCTGATCGCGCCGTAGGCGCAGTCCTGCGGCTCGACCTCGCCGGCAGATGCCGGCGCGAGCAACAGGAGCGAGCAGACGAGCGCGAATCCGACAAGACGCAGCATCGCCGAGGACGCTACGCGCGCAGCCGCCGTCCGGCGTCGGTCGTTGGGAGGAACACGCATCATCCCTTTGAACGATCGTGCGACCGAATCGGGTGCGCGGTCTAGACGGCTTGAACTTCGGCAGTCCGGGGCTGGCGCAGGACGCGCCGCGCGTAGAGCCGCTCGTCCGCAGCGCGGTACAGGGTGAGCGCGTTCTCACCCTCGCGCGGAAATGCCGACCAGCCGAAGGTGACGAACGAGCCGGTTTCGGCGAGGGCTCGTTCGAGCCGTGCCGCCAGCTGCCCGGCCTCCTCGACCGAGCGGCATGCTGCGAGCACGGCGAACTCGTCGCCGCCGACCCTGGCCACGTCGACCTCCGGGCCGAGCACGCCGGCGAGCGAATGCGAGACCCGGCGCAGGGACTCGTCGCGGTCCTCGTCGAGACGGGGCGAGTCCATGTCGCCGACGAGCAGCGCAAACGGCAGCTGCGCGTTCAGACGGCGGTCGATCGCGACCTCGAACGCGCGCGTGTTCGGCAGTCCGGTCACGAAGTCGCGCTGCGCGAGGATCTGCAGCTCGGCGTTCGCGCCTCGGTAGCGACTGGCGAACCAGCCGAGTACGGCGCCGATGACGATGTAGTTGACGAGCCGCACGGGCGCCGAGACGGTGACCAGCTCACTCGTCGGCACGGCGTGGTTGAGCACCGTCCCGAGCGCGTAGAGCGCCGTCGCAACCGTCCCGGCACAGGCGCCCCAGAGCGGGCCATAACCCAGGGCAACGAATGCGATCGCGAGATAGTAGAAGTGGCCGAGCCCGAGACCGGGCCGCTCCGCGAGCACAAAGGCGACGAACACGATCGCGTAGATCGCGATCGCAGACAGCAGCATTACCCGCGGCGTGCTCCACACCTTCATGCAGCGTCTGTCGGAATCCGAGGTGGTGCGCCCGTCACCCGTTCGAGGGAGGACTGTACGCTCGCGTCGTGGCGGCCAAGGGGTTCACGCTCGGCAAGCTCCTCGACGGCTCGGGCGACCTCGTTCTCGACCCGGACGACCTGACCACGCACGCGGTCATCGTCGGCATGACCGGCTCCGGCAAGACGGGGCTCGGCATCGTGCTGCTCGAGGAGGCTCTCGCAAGCGGTGTTCCCGCCCTGATCCTCGATCCGAAGGGGGACATGGGCAACCTCGCCCTGACCTTCCCCGACCTCTCCGCAGCCAGCTTCCGCCCCTGGATCGACGAGGCGGCGGCGCGTGACGCAGGGGTGTCACCGGACGAGTTCGCCGAGCAAGCCGCCGCCCGCTGGAAGGAAGGTCTCGCCGGGGCCGGGATCGGTCCGGAGCGGATCGCGGCCCTGCGGGAAGCGGCCGACGTCCGGCTCTACACGCCCGGCTCGGAAGCCGGCATCCCGCTGAACGTGATCGGCTCGCTGGACGCTCCGCCGCTGTCGTGGGAGGACGACCAGGAGACGATCCGGGACGAGATCGAAGGCACCGTGTCGAGCCTGCTCGGACTCGTCGGCATCGCAGCCGACCCGCTCGGGAGCCGGGAGCATGTGCTGCTCTCCAACCTGCTCGAGCACAACTGGCGCGCGGGTCGTGATCTCGACCTCGCGACACTGATCGGCCAGATCCAGAAGCCGCCGCTGCGCAAGCTCGGCGTCTTCGACGTCGACGCATTCCTGCCGCCGCAGAGCCGCGGTGAGCTCGCGGTGAAGCTGAACGCGCTGATCGCGTCCCCGTCCTTCGCCGCCTGGGGCCGGGGGCCGGCGCTCTCGCCGGAGACACTGCTGACCTCAGCTGACGGCCGTCCGCAGGCGGCCGTCGTCTATCTCGCGCACCTCTCGGATCAGGAGCGCCAGCTCGTCGTCACCTTGATCCTCTCGCGCCTGATCACCTGGATGCACGGGCAGTCCGGCACCAGCGACCTGCGCGCCCTCGTCTACCTGGACGAGATCTACGGCTTCGCGCCGCCGACGGCCGCGCCCCCGTCGAAGAAGCCGATCCTGACTCTGCTGAAGCGGGCGCGAGCCTTCGGGATCGGCATGGTGATCGCAACCCAGAATCCGGTCGATCTCGACTACAAGGCGATGTCCAACGCCGGCAGCTGGTTCATCGGCCGTCTCCAGACGGAGCGCGACAAGGAGCGCGTGCTCGAAGGGCTGCGCTCGGCCGCGGGCGGCGTCGACGTCTCCGCGCTCGACCGGGCGATCGGCGGCCTCGAGCAGCGGCAGTTCCTGCTTCAGAGCGCCCATCGCGACAAGCCGGAGCTCTTCTCGACCCGCTGGGCGATGTCCTATCTGCGCGGGCCGCTGACGAAGGAGCAGATCGAGACACTGACGCCGGACGCGCCGCCGGACGAGGGAGAAAGTGTTGAATCAACACAAAGTCCTGCGCTCGCCGAGGATGAGTCCGCGGTCGCCCCCGAGGTCGCCGAGGGCGTGCCGGTGCGCTATCTCGATCCGGCCGCGCCGTGGGCATCGGCGGTGGGAGCGGTCGCCGGAGCGAGCCGGCTGCAGCCATTTCTGGCGGCGCGCGTCAGCCTCCGCTTCGACGACACGACCGCCGATCTCGACACGACGCAGGAATGGGAGGCGCTCTACGGGCCGATCGCAGCCGAGCTCGACCTCGACAACGAGACGGCCGTCGATTTCGACGAGCGAGACTTCGACACCGACCCGCCGAGCGATGCGGCCTACGTGCTACCGACGGCGCCGCTCCACGACTCGAAGTTCTTCAACAGCGCCGCCAAGGAGATCCAGCGCCGCCTGGCCGACACGAAGTCCCTGGAGCTGCTCCGAATCCGCGAGCTCGACCTCTGGTCGCGGCCCGGTGAGACCCGCGAGCAGTTCGAATCGCGGGCGGACGAGGCGGCTAAGGCGGGCGCCGACGAGGAGACGGCGAAGATCCGCGACCGGTTGGAGGCGAAGCGCGACCGGCTCGACCGGGCGCTCGAGACGGCCAGGCGCCGCGTCGAGGAGGCTGAGGTCGAGCAGCGCTCGCGCAAGAGCACGGAGCTCCTGTCGGGGCTCGGCAGCGTCCTCGGAGTGCTGCTCGGCGGGAAGGCCGACACCCGCACGATCGGCCGGGCCGGCCGAGCGATGGGCGGCGCGGCATCGCGGCGCGGCATGACGACGCGCGCGGGCGAGCGAAAACGGTCAGCCGAGGATCGCGTCGAGAGCGCCGAGCAGGAGCTCGAGGAGCTCGAGCAGGAGTTGCTCGACGAGGTGGCGGAGATCGACGAGGATTGGGCGGCGAAGGCCGACGCGATCGAGGTCGTACCGATCCGGCTCGAGGCGACCGACGTCCGCGTTCTCGAGACGACGCTCCTCTGGGTTCCGACCGCCTGACCCGAGCGCTGGCGCTCGCCGCCGTCGCGCTCGTGGGCGCCTGCGGCGGCGGAGGGCCAGGCGAGCGCGACGAGGTCGCCGCCCGCGTCGACTCGGTTCGGGACGGCGACACGATCCTGCTCCGCGACGGCACGCGCGTCCGGCTCCTGCAGGTCGACGCGCCCGAGCTCGGTCGCGAGTGCTGGGGCGACGAGGCAGCCGCCGCGCTCGCACGCCTCGTCCGACCCGGCCTCGAGGTACGGCTGGAGGCTGACCCGCGGCTCGACTGCCGTCGATCGCCACGGCCGACTGCTCCGCTACGTCCATGCCGGCAACCGGAACGTCAATGTAGCGCTCGTCCGCCTCGGTGGTGCCGCGCCGTACTTCTACCGCGGCGCCCGCGGCCGCTACGCGGACGCGTTGCTCGACGCCGCCCGCGCCGCGCTCGCCGACCCGCGCGGGCTCTGGAGCGCCTGCCCCAAAGCCCGTCTCCTCCCCACGCGGGCGATCGCCTCGGGACCTCCTTAGCCTAGGCGGGCTGCAGCGTGTGGCCCCCAACCGGCATTGCCACGTCGGCCGACTCGAGCGCGTGCCAGGTGAGTGGCCCCACGATCCCGTCAGTCACGAGCCCGTTCAGCTCCTGGAAAGGCCTTCACCGCAGCCTCGGTGACCTCGCCGAAGTCGCCGTCGATCTTCGCGGACGCCGGCAGGAGGCCCTGCTCGCGCAGCAACCTCTGCAGGCGTGTCACCTGCCAGCCTTTCGACCCGATCAGGAGCAGCGGTGGGCTCGGCTTGATCGGAGCCGCCGCTGCCACCAGCCGAGCTGCACTGCCGAGCCGGGCGCGCACGAGCCCGAGGTAGCGCTCGACCGGGAAGCCCTGCCCAGGATCCCAGTGGCTGCTGCGCTTGAAGGCGTCGCTCACCGCCTTGTGCGTCGTGATCCCGCGCTTGCCCGCCTTCAGATCGGCGGCGTACAGCCAGGTAACGGGGAGCCTGTGCTTCGCGCAAAGCTCCGCGACGAGCCCCGCGGAGCGTTCGAGCATCGCCGTCGAGTAGGCGTCGCTCCAGTCGCGCCGGGTCTGCCTGGCGCGGCCTGCGAGCTCGATCCCGATCCCGTTGTGGTTCGCTCCGGGTGCGTGCCAGGCGACGTCCTGGTCGCGCACACACTGCACGATCGACTCGGCGTCGACGCAGTAGTGCGCGGACACCTTCGCAGCCGGGTTGCGGAACCACTGGGCACAGTTCTCCGCCGCGTCACCCTTCTCGTCCGTCTCCATCGTGTGGAGGACGATCAGGTCGAGCTGCCGCCCGCCGGTGCGTGTCACGTGGGGGCTCGCGATCATCGGATACGCCACAGCCTTCCCTCCTCGGGCCTCGGGCCGCAGCGCTCCATGACAAAGGTTGGAGGATTCTAGGAGATCAGCGAGTCGCGCAGAGCCTTGGCCACGGCTTCGGTGCGCGTGGAGACACCGAGCTTCGCCATCGCCGCGCCGAGCTGCTTGCGAGCAGTGTCCGGCGAGATGAAGAGCGCGCGGCCGATCGACTCATTCGAGTGTCCGTCGGCCAGCAGCCGCAGGACGTCGCGTTCGCGCGGCGTCAGCCCGAGCTCGCGGGGCGACGAGGCGCCGATCAGCGCGTCGGCCAGGGCCGGGTCGATGTACATCCCGCCGGAGGCGACCGTGTCGAGCGCCCGGACCAGCGTCTCGAGCGGCGCGTCCTTGAGCACGAAGCCGCGCGCGCCCGCGTCGAGCACCTCCGTCAGCTGCGCCGAGTCGCCGAAGCCCGAGTAGACGATGCACGCGCACTGTGGCGTCGTCCGTGAGACTCTGCGAATCACCTCTGCGCCGTCCAGGGCCGGCATCTGGGAGTCCAGCACGGCGAGCGCCGGGCGTTGCGCCTCCACGAGCGCGAGCGCCTCCTCCCCGTCCCGCGCCAGGCCGACGATGCGAAACCCTTGCGCGGCGAGATAGCGCGAGATCGTCTCGAGCACGGGAGGATGATCGTCGGCCACGACACACGTGGGCCTTGCCGCAATGGAGCTCACGCCTAGGTGGTCGGCCGTCGCGGCAGGAACTTGAGAGGATCCGTCGATGCCGAAGCCGCTGTGGGCGCCGTGGCGTCTCGAGTACGTCACCCAGGCGGACGAGCAGCCGGGCTGCCCGCTCTGCACGGAGGCTGCCGGAGAGGTCGCCGAGAGCCTCGTCGTGCACCGCGGCGAGAGTGCGTTCGTGCTCCTGAACAAGTTTCCGTACTCCTCCGGGCACCTGCTCGTCGCGCCCCTGGTACACACGGGTGAGCTCGAGGAGCTCGACGACGAGGCGGCGCTCGAGCTGCACCGGCTCGGCCTGCAGGGAATCGCGGCGCTGCGGGCGATCTACCGGCCGGACGGCTTCAACCTCGGCTGGAACCTCGGCCGCGCCGCCGGCGCGGGCATCGTCGACCATGTCCACCTGCACGTCGTGCCGCGCTGGAGCGGCGACACGAGCTTCATGCCCGTCCTCGGCGACGCGAAGGTGCTGCCGGAGCACCTGCTCGAAACGCGCGAGCGGCTTCGCGCCGCCTGGCCCAGCTAGCGACCTCCTGGCCCCTCTCTACATTTCGTGGGCGTCGTGGCCGATCACAAGCGCGAGATGTCACGTTTCGACTTCCGCACGATCGTCGAGCGCCTGCCCCTCGTCGTCTACGTCGACGAGCTCGACGAATCGAGCTCGCCGCTCTACATCAGCCCGCAGATCGAGCGGCTGCTCGGCTACACGCCCGCCGAGTGGCTTGCCGACCCGGGGCTCTTCGTTCGCTCGATTCATCCCGACGACCGGGCGCGCGTGCTCGAGGACATCGCACAGCCGCAACGAGCGCGGCGTGTCGGCGCCCCAGTCCGACTACCGCCTGCTCAGCCGCGACGGCAACGTCGTCTGGGTGCAGGACGACGAGATCGTGGTCGACGGCGCAGCCCAGGGCTTCCTCCAGGACGTCACGGCGCAGAAGCAGGATCGCGTTCGACTCGAGCTGATGGTCGGCATCCTCTCGCTCGCGGCCGACGACACGCCGCCCGACGAGATCGTCGCCCATGCGGCGGATCGGCTGGCTGAGCTCTTCGGCGACGCCGAGCGTCACCTACGCGGAGCGCGCCGCCGACGGCAGGCTTCTGGATCCGCTATACGACCGACCAGGGAAGTCTCGCGATCTGGGACAACGTCGACTGGAATGTCGAATACGTCGAGCGCCTCGAGCAGGGAGGCCCGATCCTCGTCGAGGACGTCAGCACCGTCGGCTGGCTCGATCCGATCCGCGAGCGGCTCGACGACGCGCGGCGTGGCCTCGTTCGTCGACGTCCCCCTGCTTCGTCACGGGAAGCTGCACGGCGTTCTCTGGATCAACAGCTCGCGTACACGCACCTGGGGCGAGCACGAGGTGTCGGTCCTGACGGACGTCGGCGGCCAGCTGGCCGTCGTCCTCTCGAACGCGCGAGCCAGCGAGCAGCGGCAGCTGGCCGAGCGCGACCTACGCAACCGGGACGCGATCCTCGAAGCGGTCAGCCGCTCCGCCGAGCTCCTCCTTGCGCAGCCCAGCCTGGACGAGGCGATGGACGACCTGATGCGCATCCTCGGTGAGGCCACGCAGGCCAGTGGCGCCTACGTCTTCCAGAACCTGCCGCCCGAGAACGGCGTCTCGTTGACGGTCCGAACGGCATGCTGGTCGAGCGGCCGCTGGCGCAGCACGATCGACGACCCGAGGCTCGCCCACGTGGCGCCCGCGCCCCACTTCCCTCGTTGGGCAGAGATCCTCGGCCGCGGCGAGGTAGTCAGCAGCCACGTCCGCGACCTGCCCCCGGACGAGCGCGATGCGATGGAGCTGACCGACTCCCTCTCCGTGTTGGCAGTACCGATCTTCGTCGCCGGCCGCTGGTGGGGCTTCATCGTCTTCGAGGAGTGCGCGCGGGAGCGCGTCTGGAGCGCGGCCGAGACAGATGCCCTACGAGCCGCCGCCGGGCTGATCGCGGCCGCGCTCAACCGCGAATTGGCAGAGCAAAGCCTGCGCAGGCGCGATGCAGTGCTCGAGGCAGTGAGCCACGGCGCCGCCCGCCTGCTCGCCGAGCTGAGCTGGCGCGACGTGGCGCAGGCCTTCATGAACGAGCTCGGTGAGGCTGCGCGAGCGAGCCGCTCGTACCTGTTCGAGAACGTGCTCGACACAAACGGTGAGTTGATCTCGTGGGACCGGTTCGAATGGGTGGCGGACGGCGTCGAGCCGCTGACCGGTAAGTCCGAGCTGCAGCCGCTCAACGTCGAGGACGCCGGTCTCAACGGCTTCGCGCCAGGCGTCGACCGCAACGAGATCATCTCCTCCAACGGTGGTCACCTGTCCGCCCTCGAGCGCGACTTCTTCGAGTCGGAGATGACCCGCTCCGTTGTCGCCGTGCCGATTTTCGTCGGCGACGACTGGTGGGGATTCATCGGTTTCGACGACTGCGACCCAGAGCGGGTCTGGAGCGCCGCCGAGAGCGATGCGCTTCGCACTGCAGCGAGCCTGATCTCGGCGGCGATCGAGCGTGAGCGCGCCGAGGCCGTCCTGCGCGAGCACGAGCAGAAGCTCCGCGCGGTCTTCGACACTGCACTCGACGCGATCTTCATCACCGACAACGACCGCCGCTACGTCGACGTGAATCCTGCTGCCTGCGACTACCTCGGCGTCGCAAGAAACGACCTCATCGGCCGCCGCATCGACGACTTCTTACCGCCGCACAAGCTCGCGACGATCGAGGCAGACCAGGCCGCCTACCTTGCCGGCGGCCCCGTGCTGACTGAGTGGGAGTCGCAGCGCAGCGACGGCTCGCTCCGGATCGCGGAAGCCTCGGCCCACCCCAACTTCGTGCCCGGCCTGCACATCGCGTTCCTCCGCGACGTGACCGAGCGCAAGCGGCTCGAGACGGAGCTCCTGAACGCCCAGAAGCTCGAGAGCCTCGGTCGGCTCGCGGGAGGCGTGGCGCACGACTTCAACAATCTCCTCACCGGCATCAGCGGCTACGCCTCGCTGTTGCTCGAGCGGGTGAACGGCGACGCCGAGCTCGCGCGCGACCTCGGCGAGATCAAGCGAGCTTCCGACCGCGCCGCCGAGCTGACCAAGCAGCTGCTCGCCTTCGGCCGCCGTCAGATGTTCAAGCCGAGGCCGCTCGACCTGAACGCGGTCATCGACGATGTCGCGGGTCTGTTGCAGCGACTGCTCGGCGACCAGATCGAGCTCGACGTCCGCCCGGAGCATGGGCTCGGCGTCGTCCATGCCGATCCCGGCCAGGTCGAGCAGGTGATCGTCAATCTCGTCGTCAACGCCCGCGACGCGCTGCCCGACGGCGGTCGCGTCACGATCCGCACTCGAAACGCCGACGACGGCTGGATCGAGCTGCTGGTGGCCGACGACGGCGTCGGCATGGACGAGAGCACGCGCTCGCAGATCTTCGAGCCGTTCTTCACGACGCGCGACCAGGGCGTCGGCCTCGGGCTTGCCTCCGTCTACGGCATCGTCCATCAGAGCGGCGGAGAGGTCAGCGTCGAGAGCGAGCCCGGTGCAGGGGCGACGTTCACCGTTCGGCTGCCGCGCGTTCGCGAGGCAGCGGAGGCCACCAGCACGCCGGCGCCGGCGGCCGAGCCGAGCCAGGGCTCGGAGACCGTCCTCCTCGTCGAGGACGAGGACGTCGTCCGCGACCTCGCCCGCCGCGTGCTCGAACGCCACGGGTACACCGTGTTCGCGTGCTCACACGGCGCCGAGGCCGTCGAGCTCTCCGACCGCCACCTCGGCTCGATCGAGTTGCTCCTCACCGACGTCGTCATGCCCGGTCTGCGCGGCTACGAGGTCGCACGCCGCGTCGCCGTCAATCGGCCGCAGATCAAGATCCTCTACATGTCCGGCTACGCCGAGGAAGCGCTCCGCGGAGGTCCTGCCGTCGGCGCCGCCGCCGCCCTGATCGAGAAGCCCTTCGCGATCGACGCGCTCGCGCGGCGGGTGCGCGAGATGCTCGAGGCGCCGGAGGCGAGCGGCTAAACTGGCTATCCACGCGGGCGTAGCTCAGTTGGTAGAGCATCAGCTTCCCAAGCTGAGGGTCGTGGGTTCGAGCCCCATCGCCCGCTTCGAAGAAGCTCCCGCTTAGGCGGTCGCGTATCTGCTCTTGGCGGGCTTGGCCGCATACGTCGCGAGGTCGAACGCGACCCCGAGGCCGACGATGATCCAGTCAGCGCCCGAGACACCGCTGCCGGGAGACCACACCAGGAGATACATGAGCGTCGTCCACGGCGCGACGAGAAGGCCCAGCAACGGCCAGAGCCACGAGTCGAACGCGAAGTCGACCCGGTTCCCGAAGAGCCACATCGCGATGATCGCGAAACGCGGACCGAGAGCTGCGAAGAGAAGAAGGAAGCAACACATCGGGAGATCAAAGCCTAGATGTCGCGCCGGACAACGCCGCGTCCGCAGGGGCTTCGATTCCGCTTACTGCCGAAGCGTAGGATTGCCGGCGTGACCGTGACGCGCGAGACCGGGCAGTGGGAAGCGCTCGCCGCCATTCGCACGCGCGGCGACGTCGGTGATGGGATCGCCTCGGTTCTGGCGCTGCTCGGCAGGCCGGACGTGATCTCCTTCGCCGGCGGCTTCCCCGACCCGCTGACCTTCCCGCGCGAGCGCATCTCGACGCTGGTGAGCGAGTTTGTGGCCGCCGGCGAGGACAGTGCGTTCCAGTACGCGCCGACACGCGGGCTCGCCGGGCCGCTGGACGCGTTCGCAGACCGGCTGGAGACGCTGCAGGGCCGCCGCCCGGCCGACGACGAGCTGCTGATCACGAGCGGTGCGATCGAAGCGCTCGAGCTGATCGGCAAATCCTTCCTCGACCCCGGCGACGTCGTCGTCGTCGAAGGCCCGACGTATCTCGGCGCGATCCAGGCGTTTCGCAGCTTCGAGGCGAAGCTCGTCGCCGTCCCGCTCGACGAGGACGGGCTCGAGGTCGACGAGCTGGAACGGCAGCTCGCGGGCGGACTGCGACCGAAGCTCGTCTACAGCATCCCCGACCACCAGAATCCGGCCGGCGTCAGCCTCGCCGCCGAGCGGCGCGCACCGCTGGTCGAGCTCGCGCGGCACTACGGCTTCCTCGTCGTCGAGGACGTCGCCTACCGTGAGCTCGGCTTCTCCGCGGACATGCTGCCGAGCCTCTGGAGCCTCGCCCCGGACGTCGTCGTGCAGACGGGCACGACCTCCAAGACCTTCTGCCCCGGCGTCCGCCTCGGCTGGGCGGTCGGCCCGGCCGAGATCTCCGCCCGGCTCGTCGAAGCCAAGCAGCTCACCGACCAGTGCGCCGGCGCGCTCGGGCAGCGGCTCTTCGAGGAATCCGCTCGCCGTGGCTGGATCGACGAGCAACTGACGCTGTCGCGAGCCTTGTACCGGCGTAAGGGCGAGCGCATGCTGGCTGCGCTCGAGCGCTCCATGCCCGACGGAACGCGCTGGACGCGCCCCCAGGGCGGCTTCTTCTCGTGGCTGACGCTGCCCGGCGGCGCCGACTCAGTCGGCCTGGCGCAGCGAGCAGTGGAGCGAGGCGTCGGCATCGTCCCCGGCACGCTCTTCTACCCGGACGGCCGCGGCGCCGACGCAGTGCGCCTGTCGTTCAGCCTCGTCGACGAGACGCGCATCGACGAGGGGATCGAGAAGCTCGGCGCGGTGCTCTGAATGATCCCAACCGAGCCTAGCGATTCGAGGAGCGGAGACCTCGCGACGCCGCGGTGCTCCAAGACGATCGACCGTCTGATCGACGCCGTGCACCGCGCCCGGCAGGGAGCGTGATCGGCCGGGTCTACCGCGAGCGCGGCGCGCGAGTAACGGTTCGCGCGCGCTGGGGCGGCGATGGGCCGCGGAACGTCCTGGTCGAGCGCGCCGACGGCACGCGGGTCGTGCGCCCCTTCCGCGGCCTCCGCCGTGTGTCTCAGGTCGAGCGGGCCAGCTCCTCCATGTCGGCGGAGTAGCGGCCCGCGACGGCTGCGCTGTTGCAGCGCGCCCGCAACGCCAGGAACGACTGGCCTGCCTCGACGTTGTCGGCGGACCCTCCCCACGCCTTCAGTGCCGGCGCCTGCAGCGCGCGGCCGTAGGAGAAGGACAGCACCCACGGCTGTGGGCCGAGCGAGTTGATCGCGTTCAGGTTCTCGCTGGCCTGCTCGTCGGACTGGCCGCCGGAAAGGAAGACGATGCCCGGCACCGCAGCCGGCACGGTCTCGCGGAAGCAGCGGATCGTCCACTCGGCCACCTCCTGCGCGCTCGCCTGGCGTCGCGAATCCCTTACCGGAGATGACCATGTTCGGCTTCAGCAGGATCCCCTGCAGATCGACGCGCTGGTGGTAGAGCTCGTCGAACGTCTTGTGCAGCGTCCGCTTGGTCGCGCGGTAACACGTCTCGATGTCGTTGTCGGCGTCCATCAGCACCTCGGGCTCGACGATCGGGACGATCCCCTGCTCCTGGCAGAGCGCCGCATAGCGCGCCAGCGCGTGGGCGTTCGCCTCGATGCAGTACGCCGTCGGGATTCCCTCGCCGATCGTGATCACGGCGCGCCACTTGGCGAAGCGCGCGCCGAGGCCCTTGTACTCCTCGAGCCGCTCGCGGAGGCCGTCGAGACCCTCGGTCACCTTCTCGCCGGGAGCACCGGCCAGATCCTTTGCGCCGGTGTCGACCTTGATCCCGGGGATAACGCCGCGGCCCGCGAGCAGCTTCGCAAACGGCGTTCCGTCGGCGGACGACTGCCGCAGCGTCTCGTCGTAGAGGATGACGCCGCTGACGAAGTCCTCGAGGCCGGGAGTCGTGAAGAGCATGTCGCGGTACGCGCGCCGGTTCTCCTCGGTCGACTCGAGCGAGATCGAGTCGAACCGCTTCTCGATCGTGCCGGAGCTCTCATCGGCGGCGAGGATCCCCTTGTCGTCGGCGACGAGGGCGCGTGCCGTCTCGTGCAGCTCACGATGTTGATCACTGCTGCTGGCCATCGCGGTCTCCTTTCATCAATCGTCGGACCTTGTCGGAAGGGTGGTAGGCGGCGATCCGCCGCACCGTGCCGGAGCGGGAGCGCATCACGATCGACTCGGTCTCGACGCCCGGCCCGCTGACGCGTACGCCACGGAGGAAGACGCCGCTCGTGACGCCCGTTGCGGCGACGAAGACGTCTTCCCCGGAGACGAGATCGTTCGTCGTCAGGACGCGATCGAGGTCGACACCGGCGTCGAGCAGTGCCTGGCGTTCGCCGTCGTTGCGGGGCCAGAGCTTGCCCTGGATCGCGCCGCGCAGGCACTTGATCGCCGCGGCGGAGATGACGCCCTCGGGCGTGCCGCCGATCCCCATCAGCATGTCCACGCCCGCGAACGCCTGCGCGGCCGCGATCGAGGGGGCCACATCGCCGTCGCGGATCAGATTGACCCGCGCACCCGACTCGCGTAGTTCGGCGATCAGCTCGTCGTGGCGGTCGCGCTCGAGCACGACGACGGTCACCTCGCTCACGTCGAGCCCTTTCGCCTTGGCGACCGCGCGGACGTTCTCCGTCGGCGTCGCGTTGATGTCGATCGCGTCCGCAGCCTCCGGCCCGACGGCGATCTTGTCCATGTAGAAGGCGCCGGCCGGGTCGAACATCGTGCCGCGCTCGGCGACCGCGATGACGGCGATCGCGTTCGGCTGGCCGAGCGCGGTCAGGCGCGTTCCCTCGAGTGGGTCGACGGCGACGTCGACCTCCGGACCGCTGCCGTCGCCGACCGTCTCGCCGTTGTAGAGCATCGGCGCCTCATCCTTCTCCCCCTCGCCGATCACGACGGTTCCGTTCATCCGCACCGTGTCGAGAACGAGGCGCATCGCGTCGACCGCGGCGCCGTCGGCCTTCTCCTTCTCGCCGCGGCCGACCCAGCCGGACGCCGCGAGGGCGGCGGCTTCGGTGACCCGGACGAGCTCGAGAGCGAGGTTCCTGTCGGGGGCGACGGCGTTCAATCCGCCGCGGATCTTATTAGGGCGTCGCCGTGGCCGACTTGAGGAAGGTCGACGGGTCGAGCAGGTTGCCCTGCCCGGCCGGCAGGAAGACGATCTGCGGCGGCGCCTCCTTGAGGATCTGGAGCGCCTCGAACTGGAGGTTGCGGTCGGTCAGCGCGCTCGCCCGCAGCCGCTGCGCCTGCGCCTGGCCGCGCGCGCGCTCGATCTCCTGCTGCGCCTCGGCCTTCGACTGCTCGACCTTCTGCCGGGCCGCGAGCGCGTCCTGCGTCGCCACCTGCTTGCGCTCGATCGCCTCGGTGAACTCGGACGGGAAGTCGAGGTCGTTGATCAGGAAGTCGACGACGTTGATCGAGAAGCCCGCGAGCTGGCGGTCGAGCTCGAGCTGCACCGCCTCGCGGATCTGCTCGCGGTTGGGCGCGACCGCGACGCTCTTGAACTTGACCGTCTCGTTCTTGAAGACCTGAAAGACACGCGGCGCGACGACCTTCTCGAAGTAGGTCGAGCCAACGTCCGTGTAGAGCTCCTGCACCGCCTGGTCGCTGACGCGGTAGTTGAGCGTGACGACGGCGTAGACCGGCTGGGTCTCCTCGCTGATCGCGGGGCCGCTGCCGATCGCGCCTTCGCCGGCGGCGGTGCGGTCGTCCATCTGGAAGCGCTGGCTCTCGACCTGCGTCGAGACGTCCTCGGCGGTCTGCCAGGGCGCGATCGTCTGGAAGCCGTCGCCGCGCTGGCCGACGATCTCGCCGAACTGCCGCACGACGAGCACATGGCCTGCATCGACCGAGTGGAACGACCGGAAGGCGCCCCAGCCGCCGATGACGACGATGATCGCGAGCGACGAGGCCAGGATCCAGGCCGTCCCCTCGTCTCGTTTGCCCTGGCGGCGGAGCCCGATCCCGTTGATCACCGCCACCACGGCGACGAGCACGACGATGGTCGAGATGATCAGATAGCTCACAGTGGAGGAGGAATTTCGCGCATCGGACGCGATTCCTCCCGGGCGGCCCGCCGCCCGCGCCGCACGTTCGCGATCGCGCGAGCCAGGAACGCGGTGATCGCGATCGAGCTCGCGATGATGCCGAGAATCACTTCGACCTTGATCATCAGCCCTGACTCCTGATCTCGGCCTCGTGCCCATCAGTGCGACCCGTTGCCTCACGATTGCGGTCGTATCGTCGTGTGAGCGGAAACGGCGGCAACCACGCCTCGCGCCGGACAGTCCAGAGTTCGTAGGTCGGCCTTAGTTGGTCAGGGGCATCCAGGGTTCCGAGGTTCACTTCGATCTCGTCTGCGCTGCGTCCGAAAACGGAGGAGCCGCAGCGGGGACAGAACGATCGCCCGGCGTAGTCGCGGGTTTCTCCGTCGATCGTCACCGCGTCCTGCGGGAAGATCGCGGAAGCGTGAAACAGGGCCCCGTGATGCTTGCGGCAGTCGAGACAGTGACAAATGCCGACGCGGTCTGGGGGTCCCGCCGCCACAATTCGGACGTCGCCACACAGGCACCCGCCGGTGAATCGCTCCATGCTCCGTCTCCTCCTAGCCAGCCGTGGCAGCTACATCGAAGAGGCTTGCCGGTACGGTAGCGCACGCCCTCTTGTAGGCACGAACCGTCACATTCGGTCGGGAGCCTCGACGCCGACCAGGTCCAGCGAGCGGGCGATGATGGCCTTCGTCGCGGTGACGAGCCCGAGCCGGAATCCCTGTGACTCTGAGCCGAGCACCTTGTGCTGCGTGTAGAAGCGGTGAAAGTCGTCCGCGACCCTGATCGCGTAGGTCGGGATCGCATGCGGGCCGCGCCGCTCGGTCGCCTCGGCGGCGACGGCAGGGAACTCGGCGAGGCGCTTGATCAGATCCCGCTCCTCGTCGGCGAGGTCGGCCGGCGGCTCGGCCGACGGAGCGGCGCCCTCTGAGTTCCGCAGGATCCCGGCGATCCGCGCATGGGCGTACTGGACATAGAAGACCGGGTTCTTCGCCGTCTTCTCGGCCGCCAGGTCGACATCGATCTCGATTGCCTGATCGTGGCCGCGAGAGACGAGGTACCAGCGGGCCGCATCCACCCCCACCTCGTCGAGGAACTCGTCGAGGAAGACGACGTCGCCGCGCCGCTTCGACATCTTCGCCGCCTGGCCGCCACGGGTCAGATGCACGAGCTGGTAGAGCAGCACCTCGACGCGCTCGGGGTCGTACCCGAGCATGCGCGCGACGGCGGCGTACCAGTTCCGCGTCCCGTGATGATCGGCGCCGAGGACGTAGAGAGCGCGGCCGAATCCGCGATCGAGCTTGTCGGCGAGGTAGACAACGTCGGCGGCGCGGTAGGTCGGCGCGCCGCCCTCGGAACGGATCAGCACGCGGTCATCGTCATCGCCGTAGGCCGAGGAGCGGGCCCAGACGGCGCCGTCCTGCTCGTAGGTGTCCAGGCGCGGCAGATAGTCGGAGAGCCGCTGCTCGAGTGCGCTCTGCTTCGCCCAGGAGTCGAAGTGGATCCGAAACCGCTCCATCGTCGCCTCGATCCGACCCAGCATCGCGGGCACCGGGTCCCCGGGCACCTGCGCGAGGTCGGCAACGTACGCACCCTGGTAGCCGTCCGCAGGCGGCTCCTCCCCACGCCGACGGGCCTCGACCGACGCGCGGAAGAGCTCCATCTGTCGGCCTGCGTCGTTGTAGTAGTACTCGCGCTCGACGTCGTGCCCGGCGAACTCGAGCAGGCGCGCGACCGAATCGCCGTAAGCACCGTTCCGGGCGTGGGCAACGTGGATCGGCCCGGTCGGGTTGGCCGACACCATCTCGACCTGAATCCGCTCCTTCGTGGCCGCCGAGCCGACGCCGTACTCCGCGCCGGCTGCGAGCATCTCCGCGAGCGCTTCCCCGTACCACGCCGGCGTCAGCCAGATGTTGACGAAGCCTGGCCCTGCGCTCTCGGCCCGCTCGACCTGCGGCAGCCCGCCCGCATGTGCGACCAGCTCCTCGGCGATCTCGCGCGGTGCCCGCCGGCGCACAGCGGCAAGCCGGAGCGCAACGTTGGTCGCGTAGTCGCCGTGCGATGAGTCGCCTGGGCGCTCCAGCTCGACGGCCGTCCCCGCGGCCTCGCTCAGCGCCGCCTCAAGCGTTTCGATCACCCCCACGCCGTTATCGTACGGGCGTGGAGGAACCCGGCCCGGAGCGCCAGCTCAACATCCAGATCGACGAGAAGCACCTGTCCGGCGTCTACGCCAACTTCGCCAATGTCTCCTTCTCGGACTACGAGTTCACGCTCACGTTCGCGCGCATCGACCACGAGATCGACCAGGGAGACATCCCCGGCATCGTCGTCGCCCGCGTGAACATGTCGACGAGGTTCGCGAAGGAGCTGCTCGACGCGCTCCAGGACTCTTGGTCGAAATACGCGACCGTGCGAGGAATTCAGGACTTGCCCGAAGCACCTCCCCGAGAGAACTAGCACCTTGCTCGCAGTCCTCTCGGACGTCCATTCGAACCTACACGCGCTCGAAGCGGTGCTCGCAGACGCCGATGTGGCCGGTGTCGACGAGATCTGGTGCCTGGGCGACGTGGTCGGCTATGGGCCGCGGCCGAACGAGTGCGCCGCGCTGCTGCAGGAGCGGACGTCGATCTGCCTGGCGGGAAACCACGATCTCGTGGTGCTCGGGAAGATCTCGATCGCGACGTTCGGCGGCGAGGCGGGCGTCGCCGCGCACTGGACCCGGGAAGAGCTGGACGCCACCGCTCACGCCTTTCTCGCCACGCTCGAGCCGAGTGTGGCGGTGCCCGGCGCCGAGCTCTTCCACGGCAGCCCGCTCGATCCGGTGTGGGACTACGTGCTCTCGGAGGACGTGGCGCGCCGATGCTTTGCGGCCACGTCTGCCCCGCTCGTGCTCGTCGGGCACAGCCACATCGCGCTGGAACTGAACGAGGGCTCCCCGATCCGCGGCGGCCAGGCAGCTGCGGAGACGACGGTCGACCTCTCGGCAGGGCGTTGGCTGCTCAACCCGGGCTCGGTGGGGCAGCCCCGCGACGGCGACCCGCGGGCGTCGTGGCTCGAGATTGACAACGAGGCCGGTCGGGCACGCTTTCGCAGAACCAACTATCCGGTCGAGCGGACGCAGGCTGAGATGCGAGCGAGGGGTCTTCCCGAACTGCTCGCAGAGCGGCTCATGCACGGCGTCTAGCCCGGCCCGACGACGAGGAGCGGTGATGGCAGAACTGACGAACATGGAGACGAAGCTCGGCGAGGTGATCGGCCTGGCGATGGCTGCGCAGGCTGCGACCGAGCGGGTCGAGAAGCTGACCGATGATCCGAAGCTCAAGAAACAGCTGAAGACGATGCGCCAGGAAGCGGCAAAGGCGGAGAAGGAAGGCACCGCGGTCGCCGCCTCGCTGAACGGCAAGAAGGCGAAGATCCTCACCGAGGCCCGGACTGTGAAGACCAAGGGCGCGACGATGATGAAGACCTATCTCGAGCGCGGCTCGGACGACCTGGACGGCTTCGAGTTCCTGACGATGGCGGAGGCCGGCGAGGTCGGGCACTGGTCGGTGCTGCAGGAGCTGAACAAGCAGGCACGGCACGCCGGCGTGCGCCGGCTCGTGAGCACGCACCTGCCGATCCAGAAGCGGCACCTGAAGGACGTGATGGCGGCGAGCATCTCGCTCGCGGCGAAGGAAGACGCGAACGCTGCGGCGTAGCGCCGCCGTTCTCCTGGGCTCTGCGCTCCTCGCCGCCGGTTGCGGCGGCGGGGAGCCGGAGCCAGCCCTCGCTCAACCCCTTGCCGAAGCGTTGGCGTCACGCGCCGAGTCGGCCGCTGTCCATCTCGACCGCAATCAGTTCTGTGACGCGCACAGGGACGCGGTCGCGCTGCGCAGTCAGACGGTCGCGGCAATCAATGAGAACGCCGTCCCCGCCGAGTTGCAGGAGGAGCTTCTCGGCTCCGTGAACGCACTGGCGGAGGCGATCTCGTGCGCCCCGCCGGAAGCGCTGGCGGGCACCGCGGACGACGCCCGCGAACTGGCCGAGCGGCTGCAGGAGCCCTTGGGCTAGACCAGCGCGGGCTCGGCGGGCTGCTCGCCCGTCGTGCCGAAGGTGATGCCCTCGCGGGCGAGCGCGACCTGTACTTCCTCGCGGGCCTTGTAGATGCGCCACTTGACGGTCGCGAGCGTGACCTCGAGCGAGTCGGCGATCTCGGTGTACGAGAGCCCGACGACGTCGCGCAGCAGCAGCGCCATCTTCAGATCGACGCTGAGGTTCTCGACCGCCCGCCAAACCGCATCGATCGCCTCGATACGCTCGAAGGGCGCGTCGACGACCTCGAGCGGCGGGATGTCCTCCAGGTTGACAACCGCCCGCGGCCTGCGCTCGAGCGCGCGCAACTCGTCGAGCACGCGGTTCTTCGTCACCTGGAAGAGCCATGTCGTGAACCGGCAGCGGAGCGAGAAGCTCGGCAGGCCCTGATAGACGCGGAGGAAGACTTCCTGGGTCAGGTCCTCAGCGAGCGAGCGGTCACCCACGAGCCGAAGCACGTAGTTGAAGACAGGCAGCTCGTAGGCGCGGACGATGAGCGAGAAGGCACGCTCATCACCTCGCTGAGCCTTCCGCAGGACGCCGAGATCAGGCTGGGGCAGCGACAAGTGGGCGGGAGTATAGCGTCAAGATGTGGTAACGGAAGGTAAGGATTTTGCGTCGCCGCACAGGTTGTCTCCTGTCATCTCCGTCGGCACATCCAGGCCCAGAAGCCGCAGGGCTGTGGGAGCAAGATCGGACAGTTCGCCTGCCGGCTTGACCGCGCAATCGAGTGAGGTGACGACGAGCGGGACGAGATTCGTCGTGTGAGCCGTGTGCGGGCTGACGCCGTCGGCCTCGAGCATCTGCTCGGCGTTGCCGTGGTCGGCGGTGACGAGGCAGACGCCGCCGACTGCGTGTGTCGCCTCGACGACCCCGGCGAGGCACTCGTCCGTGACCTCAACCGCCTTCAGCACTGCCGGGATCGAGCCGGTGTGCCCGACCATGTCCGGATTGGCGAAGTTGATCACGGCGAAGCGGTAACCGTTGCCGATCTCGGCCGCGAACCGCGCCGCAACCTCGCGGGCCGACATCTCCGGCTTGAAGTCGTAGCTGGGCACGTCGCGCGGGCTCGGGACGAGAATCCTGGTCTCGCCCTCCCACTCCTGCTCGACGCCGCCGTTGAAGAAGTAGGTCACGTGCGCGTACTTCTCCGTCTCGGCGACATGGAGCTGGCGAGCGCCGGCCGCGGCGAGCGTCTCCGCAAGTGTGTGCTTGACCTCCTGCTCGCCGAAGACGACCGGCACGTCGAGCTCGCTCGAGTAGCGGGTCATGGTCGTCAGGTCGTAGCCGCCCTCGACAAGCTTCGCCGCCAGCTGTCGGCCGCGGTCGGGCCGGAAGTTGAAGAGAATCGCCGCATCGTTCCGGCCGAGCCGGGGCGCGCCTGCGACGACGATCGGCTCCAGAAACTCATCCGTCATCCCCGCGTCGTAGCTTCGTTGCACTTTCGTTGCGATCAAGGCCGGCGGTACATGGTCATACAGGTCCCGGGTGACGGCTTCGAGCGCCTTCTGCGTCCGCTCCCACCGCCCGTCCCGGTCCATCGCGTGGTAGCGGCCGACGACCGTCGCTATCCGCTCCGTCGGCAGCTCGGCGAGGTCGGACACGGCGGATGTCGGCGAGACGTCGCGGCCGTCGGTGAACGCGTGGATCCAAGTGCGCTCGGCCATGCCCCGCCGCTGAGCCAGCTCCAGCAGGGCACGCAGGTGGTCGATGTGCGAGTGGACGCCGCCGTACGAGACGAGCCCGAGCAGATGCACGTCCCCGCCGCGGGCCTGCGCCCGCTCGAACGCCCCGGTCAGGACCGGATTCTCGAAGAGCGAGCCGTCGCGAATCGCCGCGTTCACCCGCTGCAGGTCTTGGAAGAGGATCCGGCCCGAGCCGATCGTCAGGTGGCCGACCTCCGAGTTGCCCATCTGCCCCTCCGGAAGGCCGACCGCCTCGCCGGAGGCGCGCAGGGTCGTGTGCGGAAACTCGCGCCAGAGCCGGTCGAAGACGGGCGTCGCCGCCAGCTCGACGGCATTGCCCGGTCCGGGCGGCGCACACCCCCACCCGTCGAGGATGACGAGCGTTACGAGGTCGAAGCGGCGCGACAAATCGCTGCGAAGGAGTCGGGGTCGAGCGAGGCACCGCCGACCAGGGCGCCGTCGACCGCTTCCTGGGAGAGGAGGTCCGCCGCGTTCTCCGGCTTGACGGAGCCGCCGTAGAGGACGGGCCGGTCGAGGAGGCCCTTGACGAACCGATGCGCCTCTTCGGCCTGCTCGGGGGTCGCCGTGCGCCCGGTCCCGATCGCCCAGACCGGCTCGTAGGCGAGCACCAGGTTCTCGTGGTCGCCGGCGGCGAAGGCGATCGCCTCGACCTGGATCTTCAGCACGAGCTCGGTGTCGCCGGACTCGCGCTGCTCGAGCGTCTCGCCGACGCAGGCGATCACCCCGAGGCCGGCCTCGAGTGCGGTTCGCGCACGACGGGCCACTGTCTCGTCGCTCTCGCCGAAGAGCTGCCGCCGTTCCGAGTGCCCGACGAGCGCTCCCTTGACACCGAGCTCGAGCAGCATCTCGGGCGACACTTCTCCCGTGTAGGCGCCGCTCGCCTCCCAGTGCACGTTCTGGGCGTAGATCGTCTGCCCGGTCTCGACCGCCACTCCGAGCGATGGGTAGGGCGGGCAGAGGACGACGTCGACGCCGTCCGGGGCCTCGAACGCCTCGAAGAACGCGCGTGCCTCGGCGGGGCCTTTGAACATCTTCCAGTTGCCGGCGATCAGCATCTCGTCAATTCTCCGGGATCGCGGCAACTCCGGGGAGCACCTTGCCCTCGAGCAGCTCGAGCGAGGCGCCGCCGCCGGTGGAAACCCACGACACCTGGTCGTCGAGGCCGAGCTCGTTGACGGCGCGGACCGAGTCGCCGCCGCCGACGACGGTGTAGCCCTCGACCGCTGCGACAGCCTCAGCGACGGCCTTCGTACCCGCCGCGAACGGCTCCCACTCGAAGACGCCCATCGGCCCGTTCCAGAAGACGGTCTTCGCCGACCGGACGCGACCGGAGAAGTCCGCACGCGAGTCGGGGCCGATGTCGAGACCGAGCCAGCCGTCTGGCAGGCCGTCGAACGGCGCCACCTGCGTCTCGGCATCGGCCGCGAACGTGCTCGCGGCGACGACGTCCGTCGGCAGCACGACCGGGAACGAGAGCGGGTTCTCGTCCCGCAGCTCCTCGGCCATCTTGCCCCCGACCAGCACCTCGTCCGCGCGACCGCCGAGATTCTCGAGCACGCCCAGCTTGTCCTCGACCTTGGCGCCGCCGGTCACGAGCAGGAACGGCCGCTCGACCTCGCCGAGCAGCCGGCCGAGATGCTCGAGCTCGGCGAGCAGGAGCAAGCCCGCGTAGGCGGGCAGGAGCTGCGCCACCCCGACGGTCGACGCATGGGCGCGGTGCGCCGATCCGAACGCGTCGTTGACGTAGAGGTCGCAGCCGTCCGCCAGCTTCGCGCGCGAACTCGGGCTCGTTCGCCGTCTCGCCGGTGTCGAAGCGGGTGTTCTCGAGCACCTCGATCCGCCCGTCGGGCAGCAGCGAGCGCAGGTGATCGCGCACCGGCTCGATCCGGAAAGCGGGATCCTCGCCCTTCGGCCGGCCGAGGTGAGAGCAGACGCGGATGCGCTCGGCACCGTGCTCGAGCAGGAGCTCCAGGGTCGGCACCGCGGCCCGGATCCGCGTGTCGTCTGCGACGTTCCCGTCCTCGAGCGGCACGTTCAGGTCGGCCCGGACGAGCACGACCTTTCCCCCGACGTCCGCGTCACGGACGGAGCGCGGCAGCCGCACGGGCTAGAGCAGCTTGCCGATCAGGTCGACGAGCCGGCACGAGTAGCCCCATTCATTGTCGTACCAGCCGAAGACCTTGACCATGCTCCCGTTCGCCATCGTCAGCTCGCTGTCGAAGATGCACGAGTAGGGCGAGCGCTGGATGTCGCTCGAGACGAGCGCGTCCTCGGTGTACTGCAGGTAGGGCTCGAGCGCGCCCGTGGCAGCCGCCTTGAACGCCTCGTTCACCTCGTCGACGCTCGTCTCGCGCCCGAGCCGGCAGACCAGATCGGTCACCGATCCCGTCGGCACCGGGGCGCGCATCGACATGCCGTCCACCTTGCCCTTCAGCTCCGGCAGGACGACCCCGATCGCCCGCGCGGCACCGGTCGAGGTCGGGATCAGGTTGATCGCCGCAGCCCGGGCGCGTCGCAGATCGTCGTGCGGCATGTCCTGCAGGCGCTGGTCGGCCGTGTAGGCGTGGATCGTCGTCATGAAGCCCTGCTCGATCGTGAAGACGTCGTGCAGCACCTTCGCCATCGGCGCGACGCAATTCGTCGTGCAGGAGGCGTTGGAGACGATGTGGTGCGAGTCCTTGTCGTAGGTCTCGTCGTTGACGCCGAGGACGACCGTGAGGTCGGGATCCGTGGCCGGCGCCGAGATCACGACCTTCTTCGCGCCCGCGTCGAGATGCTTCTGCGCACCGTCGCGCTTGGTGAAGAAACCGGTGGACTCCAGCACGACGTCGACGCCGAGCTCCCCCCACGGGATCGCGCCGGGGTCGCGCTCGCTCAGCAGCTTGATCTCTTCGCCCGCAGCGTGGATGACGCCGTCCTTGACCTCGACGTCGCCGTCGAGCGGGCCGAGCGTCGAGTCGTACTTGAGCAGGTGCGCCATCGTCTGCTCGTCGCCGAGATCGTTGGCCGCGACGATCTCGAGATCCGCCTTGCGCTCCAGCTGCGCGCGGAAGAAGTTACGCCCGATCCGGCCGAAGCCGTTGATCCCGACCCGAGTCGCCATCAGATCCCCTCGTTGGTTGCGGCGCTGAGTCTAAGTGGCGAGGGGGTACTTGCCGCGCAGATACCGCAGGTACGGATCCGGGTCGAGCCCGCCGCCCGTGATCCGCTGGACCATCTCGCGCGGGCGGAACTTCCGCCCGTGCCGCCACAGATTCTCCTCCAGCCAGCCGGACAGCGCGCCGAACTCACCCTGCTCGAACTGGTCGTGCAGGTCCGGGATCTCGCCGGTCACCCGCTCCCACAGCTGCCCGGAGATCACGTTCCCGAGGGCGTAGGTGGAGAAGTAGCCGATCGCGCCCACCGCCCAATGCATGTCCTGGAGGACCCCGAGCGCGTCGTCCGGAGGCTCGATACCGAGGTAGTCCTGCATGCGTTGGTTCCAGATCGCGGGCAGATCCTCGAGGTCGACCGAGTCGGCGAGCAGCTCCTGCTCGAGCTCGAAGCGGAGGATGATGTGCAGGTTGTAGGTCGCCTCGTCCGCCTCGACGCGGATCAGCGACGGCTCGACCCAGTTGACCGAGCGGTACCAGTCCTCCAGCGTCACCTCCGCGAGCGCCTGCGGGAACGTCCGCTGCAGTTCGGGGTAGAAGTGCCGCCAGAACGGGAGGCTGCGGCCGACCATGTTCTCCCACATCCGGCTCTGCGACTCGTGCAGACCGAGCGAGCAGCCCTGGCCGAGCGGGGTGCGCTCGAGCTCGGAGGCGACTCCGTGCTCGTAGAGGCCGTGGCCGCACTCGTGCATGGTCCCGAAGAGGCTGTCGAGGTTCGACTCGAAGTACCGCGTCGTCAGGCGGATGTCGGAGTTTGCGATCGACGACGCGAATGGATGCACGGCGGGGTCGAGCCGCCACTCGGCCGCATTGAAGCCGAAGCGCTCGATCACCTTCAGCTCGAACGCCTTCTGGCCTTCGATCGGGAACGTCGCATCTCTCACCGGCCGGTTCCCCTCGGCTCGGGAAGCAGCGACGAGCGGAACCTGCTCCTCCTTCAAGCGGTCGAACACGGCCCGCACCTCCGCCGTCTTCATCCCGGGCTCGAAGTCGTCGAGGAGCACGTCGTAGGGCTCGTCGTACTCGTCGAAGCACTCGACGTAGCGGCGCCGAAGGTCGAAGTTGTGCCGTAGGGCCGGCAGGAACTGCGAGAAGTCCGACTCCTGACGTGCCTTCACCCAGACGGGCATCGCCAGCGACGCAGCGCGCGACATCTCGCCGCGAAGCTCCGACGGGACCCGCCGCGCCTTCTCCCAGTCGCGGCGAACGACCCGGATCAGGCTCGCTTCGTCCGATTCGGGGGCAAGCGACTCCTCGTACGGCGCCAGCTGATCGAGCAGGCGCCCGATCTCGTCCGACGTCAGGGCCTCGTGTGCAAGCCGATCAAGCGTGGCGAGCTGCTCCGCGCGCACGCCGGCACCACCCGGCGGCATCTTGACCTGCTGATCCCAGGCAAGCAGAGCCGACGTCCGGTCGAGATCCTCGATCTCGCCGATCCGCTCGCGCAGCTCTGCATACGTCGTGTTCATCGCGTGGAAACGTAGCGCCTCTGCGGTCAACAGGTGTTTTCCGATTTGCAACACGGGTGACGAGCGCGGGCCGATGCCCTACTCTTCGTCGTGCGGGTTCGTGCTTGTCCGGCGGTGGATTCAGACCCCGTCCGCCGCAGGCATCGGAGTACGACACGCGGAGGGGAAGGTCGTCCTCGGAGCTTCCCCTCCGGCCCGCCTTCCTTTCTTTATGGCGCAAGCAGAACGGGATCCGCGGGAGGGAGATCCCTGATCCGCGCCAAGACCCCTGAAGGGTCGCTTCGCTCCCGGGCTCAATGTTCGGCCGCGAGGTCTTGCAGCTTGCGCAGGCGGCGGTGGGCTGAGGCCTTCGTCGTCGGGGGGTCGCACTTGGTGGCCAGCTCGCGGAGCGGAAGCGTTTGATGGCGCAGCCTCAGCCGCGCGATCTCCTGCAGACGGTCCGGCAGCCGCTCCAGCACCCCGTCCCGCTGAAGGGCGCGGACCGCGTCCAGCTGCTCCTGTGCCGCGCGGCTCGTGCGCACGAGGTTCGCGTGATCCGCGTTCGCGAGCCTGTTCGCCTCCGCGCGCGCGCCCGCCACCACCGACCGCTCCTCGAACGCGAGCACCGTGTCCCCCGCTCCGGCGGCGGTCAGGATCGCCTCGATCGCGTCGAAGCCCTTCGCGTAGGCCGCCGCGTGCCGGCCACGGTCGATGACACCGAGGGTCGTCTCACCGGCCGCCGCAACGGCCCGCAGGAACTCAGCGCCTTCGAGCGAGGTCGTCCGCAGCTCCAGGTGCGGCGACCGTGGGCCCGACAAGGAGCCGCCGCCGAGCAACGCGCCCCGGAGATAGGCGCCGCGACAGCAGCCGCGGCCGACGATCCGCTTCGGCGGGCGTTCGACCGGAGCGTGTCGCGCGTCGAGAACACCGGCCTCGACGAGCGCTGCGACCGAACGCTCGTCTCCGGTCACGTGAAGCTGGAATCGAGTCGCCCGATCGAACGAGCGGCGGCTGTATGTTCGGATCTCGGATCGGATCCCGAGCTCCCGCAGGAGCGAGAACGCTCGCCGCGCGATCGCAGACGTCACCACGTCAAGGTGGAGTGCGACCTCCCCCCGCCCCCGCAGGTGGATGCTGCCCGCCGAGTGGAACAGCGCCGACACCTCCGCCAGGCGGCAGCAACCCCGGGTCGGCGCGATCGCCGCCAGCTCCGAGCGGAGCTCGTCAGAGAGCGCCATACCCCTCCAGCTTGAGCAGGCGTCGCTTGTACTCGACCCCGAGCGACCCGTAGCCGCCGATTCCGCCGACCGAGACGACGCGATGGCAGGGGACGAAGAGCGAGAAGCGGTTCTCGGCGCAGAACGTGCCGGCTGCGCGGGCAGCACGCTGGCGCCCGGCAAGCGCCGAAAGCTCACCGTAAGTGACGACCTCGCCCCAGGGGACGCCACGGAGCGCAGCTGCGAGTGCCGCCTGGAACGGCGTCCCCCAGTCGGCGTCGAGCGGCACGTTCGCGAACGAGACCTGCTCGCCTGCGAAGTAGCTGTGGAGCGATTGGAGCAGTTTCGGCACGAAACCGTTTCCCTCTCGTTGCGAGCGGCGCGATAGCGTTTCAGTAGGGACACCCGGGGTGCCCCTGGGGGCGTTTTGGGCGACGACCGCGCCGAATCGGACATTCGGAGCCGGTGGGTCGTGCGCCACGACCACGCGGGCATCGCCGACCCACAACTCCCCCACGCCCCAGCCTTCGATCTCGTAGGGATGCCGCGTCACGCGCATCCGCCCGACTCTACAATCGCGCCGTGAGCTTGCTCGCGTTCCTGGGATGTCGCTCGCGCCGCGGAGGCCGGTGGAACAGTACGGAGGAACGGGCCGCCGGTTGGAGCGGCGCGAGCGACGTCAGCCTTTCGCGGAGCCCGGCTTCGCCGGGCGGGAGCGGAAGGCGGCCAGGGGCGTGAGCTCGCCCGGCCTCTTTCGTCCGCCGCTGCCAGTGAACGAGCCGGTCCGAAACTACGCGCCCGGCTCGCCGGAGCGCGAGGAGCTCCGCGTCCGCCTGGCGCAGATGGAGGGCGAGCGGCTCTCGATCCCGATCGTGATCGGCGGCAAGGAGATCGAGACGAAGGAGACGACCCAGGCGGTGATGCCGCACCGGAAGGAGCACGTCCTGGCCGATGTCGCCAAGGGCGGGCCCGAGCACGTGCAGCAGGCGATCGACGCCGCCCGCGAGGCGCACGGCGACTGGTCGCGCCTTCCGTGGGAGGAACGCGCTGCCGTCTTCCTCCGCGCGGCAGAGCTGCTCGCCGGCCCGTGGCGCTCGACGCTCGTCGCCGCGACGATGCTGAACCAGTCGAAGACGGCGCACCAGGCCGAGATCGACGCCGCCGCAGAGCTGATCGACTTCTGGCGCTTCAACGTCGAGTTCATGCTCCGCATCTACGCCGAGCAGCCGGTGTCCTCGCCCGGGGTCTGGAACCGGCTGGAGTACCGTCCGCTGGAGGGCTTCGTCTTCGCGGTCAGCCCCTTCAACTTCACCGCGATCGGCGGCAACCTCTCCGGCTCCGCAGCGCTGATGGGCAACACCGTCGTCTGGAAGCCGGCGTCGACGGCGGCGCTGTCGGCGCACTACACGCTCCAGATCCTGCGCGAGGCAGGGCTCCCGGACGGGGTGATCAACATCGTCTACGGCTCGGGCGCCACCATCGGCGACGCCGCCCTCGCGAGCCCCGAGCTCGCCGGGATCCACTTCACGGGCTCGACGCCGGTCTTCCAGTCGATGTGGAAGACGGTCGGCGACTCGATCGCGAACTACCGCAACTATCCGCGCATCGTCGGCGAGACAGGCGGCAAGGACTTCATCCTCGCCCATCCGAGCGCGGACGTCGACGCGGTCGCGACGGCGATCGTCCGCGGCTCGTTCGAGTATCAGGGACAGAAGTGCTCGGCGGCATCGCGCGTCTACGCCCCCAAGAGCATGTGGCCGGAGCTGCGCGAGCGGCTCGAGGAGCAGGTCGCCGAGCTGCGCATGGGCGACGTCTCCGACTTCTCCAACTTCATGGGCGCCGTGATCGACGGCGGCTCGTTCAAGACGCAGAAGGATGCGATCGACGAGGCGCGCGCGTCCGGCAAGGCCGAGATCGTCGCCGGGGGCGAGTACGACGACTCCGAGGGCTACTTCGTCTCGCCGACGGTGATCCACACCGAGGATCCCGGCTACCGGACGATGCAGGAGGAGCTGTTCGGCCCGGTCGTCACGACCTACGTCTACGACGACAAGCGCTGGAGCGACACGCTGAAGCTCGTCGACGAGGGCGCCGCCTACGGGCTGACCGGCGCCGTCTTCGCCGACGACCGCTTCGCCGTCGAAGAGGCGCACGCCGCACTCCGCTACGCCGCCGGCAACTTCTACGTCAACGACAAGCCCACCGGCGCCGTCGTCGGGCAGCAGCCGTTCGGCGGCTCGCGTGCGTCCGGGTACGAACGACAAGGCCGGCTCGCTCTGGAACCTGATCCGCTGGGTCAGCCCGCGGACGGTGAAGGAGACCTTCGTGCCGCCGACCGACTACCGCTACCCATTCATGGGCTCCGACGGAGCAGACCGGGCTATCTGATCTGCGCAGGATGAGCATCCGCATTCGCGGACGCTCATCGCGCGAAGACCCCTGTAGGGGCCGCTTGCGCGGCCCAATCGCTCACGCGGCGCCGTTGTAGCCTGAGGGCATGGGCGAGGTGCTCCATGCGATCCGCGTCTTCTTCGAGCAGCTGGCCGCGGTCGAGTTCGTGCCGCTCGTGCTCGCGGTCTGCGCCCACCTGCTGAAGACGATGTGCACGAGCCGCGCGTGGCGGAACGCGATTGCGGCCTCCTATCCCGAGGAAGAGGTGCGCTGGCGCTCGATCTACGCCTCCTATCTCGCGGGCGTCGGCGTCAACGCACTCGTCCCGATTCGCGCGGGCGACGCGGTGCGGCTCTATCTCGCGCACCGCGCCGTACCCGGCGGCACCTACACGACGCTCGCGTCGACGCTCCTCGTCCTCTCGTTCTTCGACATGGCGATGGCGCTGCTGATCTTCGTCTACGCGCTGACGCTGGGTGTCCTCCCCGGCGTCAGCTCGCTCGGCAGCCTGCCCGGGTTCGACTTCGGTTTCTTCGCCGCCAACCCGGAGTTCTCGCTCCTGCTTCTGATCGTGCTCTCGATCTTCGCCGTCATCGGCATCCTCTGGCTCCGGCTGCACGTGGCGGAGTTCAAGCTCCGGATCCGGCAAGGCCTGGCGATCATGTCCGACCGCACGCGCTACCTGCGCGAGGTGGCGCTCTGGCAGGCCGGTGATTGGCTGCTCCGGTTCACGGCGATCTGGTTCTTCCTCGACGCGTTCGGCATCGAGCAGACGCTCCGAAACGTCCTGCTTGTCCAGGTGACGCAGAGCATGGCGACGCTCGTCCCGATCTCACCGGGCGGGATCGGCACCGAGCAGGCGTTCATCGTCTACGTCTTCAACGGAACGGGAATCGGCAGCGCGACGCTGCTCGCCTTCAGCGTCGGGATGAAGCTGACGCTGATCGTGACCAACATCGTGCTCGGCTTCGCGGCGCTCTTCCTCACGCTCGGGCACACCGACTGGCGCTCGATCGCCGGCAAGCGCGCAGCCTCTGAGCCCTAGCCGGGTCTGCCGGTTCCGTGCAGCTGCGCGTAGATCGACCGCGCGGTCTTTGCCGGGATGCCGGGGACGCCTTCGAGCTCCTCCTGGCTCGCCGCGATCACGCTCTCAGTCGAGCCGAAGTGCTGCAGGAGCGCACGCCGTCTCGCCGGGCCGACGCCCTCCAGCGTGTCGAAGAGCGACTCACGCGCGCGCGCCGACCGGCGCTGGCGGTGGAAGCCGAGCGCGAACCGGTGCGCTTCGTCCCTAACACGTTGGAGCAACTGCAATCCCGCCGAGTGAGGGTCGAGCAGGATCGCGTCCGGCCGGCCCGGCACGAACACCTCCTCGATCCGCTTCGCCAGCGAGATGACGGCGACGCGGGGCAGGTCGTAGGCCTGCATCGCTGCGAGCGCGGCCGAGAGCTGTCCCTTGCCGCCGTCGATGACGACGAGGTTCGGGACGGCCGCGAAGCCTTCGTCGTACTCGGCCCCGGTGCCGCTGTCGAGCCGGGCGAACCGGCGCGACACGACCTCGGCCATCGCGGCGAAGTCGTCCTGGCCGTTCAGGCCGCGCACGCCGAACTTGCGGTAGTGCGCCTTCTTCGGGATCCCGTCCTGGAAGACGACCATCGAGCCGACGATCTCCTGACCCTGGATGTTGGAGATGTCGAAGCACTCGATCCGCAGCGGCAGGCTTTCGAGGTTGAGCGCCTCGCGCAGCTCCTCGAGCGCGTGCACGCGCCGCAGCCGCTTCTGCTCGGAGACGACCAGCTCGGAGTCGAGCGCGAGCTTCGCGTTCTGCGCCGCCAGCCCGGCGAGCCGCCGCTTCTCGCCCCGCGCGGGCGCGCGCACCTCGACGCGCGAGCCTCGTAGCTCGGAGAGGAACTGCTGCAGCGCCTCGAGCCCCGTCGCCTCCGAGGGCACGACGATCTGAGGCGGGATCGACGGTGCATTTCCGTAGTACTCCAGGCAAAAAGCCTCCAGAATGGTCGTCGGGTCCTGTCCCTCGACGTTCTCGAGGTGGAAGCCGTGTCGATCGACCATCTTGCCGCCTCGGAGCGGAAACACCTGCACCGCGGCGCGGTGGCCCTCGACGGCGACCCCGATCACGTCGATCGAGCCGGTCTCGCGGCGGTCGGCACCCTGCCGCTCGGCGAGGTTCTCGATCGCGAAGAGCCGGTTCCGGTAGCGAGCGGCGTCCTCGAACCGCTCGTCGGCCGCGGCTACGCTCATCTGCCGCTGGAGCTCCCGGACGATCGTGCGGGTGTCGCCGGAGAGGAAGTTGACGACGCCCTCGACGATCTCGCCGTACCCCTCCCGCGAGATGTAGCCGACGCAGGGCGCGTGGCAGCGCTCGATATGGAAGTCGAGGCACGGGATCCCCGAGTGGCGACCCGGCTTCGGCCCCTCGCAGGGCCGGAACTGGAAGACCCGGTTGAGCACGTCGAGCGTCTCCCGCACCTTCTTCGCGTTCGCGTACGGCCCGAAGTAGAGGACACCGCGGCGGTGCCGCTCGCGCGTGAACATGACCCGCGGGTACTCGTCCTCGACCGTGACCGCGATGTATGGGAACGACTTGTCGTCGCGCAGCCGGACGTTGAACGGCGGCTGGTAGCGCTTGACCAGGTTCTGCTCCAGGTGCAGGGCCTCCACCTCGGTCGTCGTCACGATCACCTCGACGTCGGCGATCCGCCCGACGAGGCTCGGAATCGACGCCCGCGTGTCGCCCCGGCCGGCCTGGAAATAGGAGCGGACGCGAGGGCGCAGCGACTTCGCCTTGCCGACGTAGAGGACGTCGGCCTTGTGGTCGCGGAAGAGGTAGACCCCCGGTCTGGCCGGGATTCCCTTCAGCTTGTCCGTGACGTCAGCCACTCTGGCTACCTTAGCCACGGCGTGATCCGCTTCCTGGCAGCTCTGATCGTCCTGCTCGCGTTTGCGCCCGCGGCTCACGCGGGCGGTACGTCGGTCGTCTTCGGCGCCGCAGAGGACCGCGTCCGCAGCCCGAGCGCGGTCGAGTCCGAGGCCGAAATGGGCCTGCTGCGACTCGCCGGCTTCAAGGCCGTCCGGATCACGAGCTTCTGGGTGCCCGGCCTCCAAGAGCCGACCCCGCACGAGGCGATGGTGATCTCGAACGTGGCGACCGCGGCGCTGCTGCACGGCGTCCGCGTCTACGTCTCGGTCTACAACGAGGGCTCGCGCACGACACCGCTGACCCTGACGGCCCGGAAGGAGTTCGCGAGCTACGCGGCCGCGATTGTCCGCGAGAACCCGGCGATTCGGGACGTGATCGTCGGTAACGAGCCGAACATCAACCGCTTCTGGCTGCCGCAGTTCGACGTGGCCGGCAAGGGCGCCTCGGCGCCCGCCTACCTCCGGCTCCTCGGCGCGACCTACGACGCGCTGAAGGCGGCGGCGCCGGACGTCCGCGTCTGGGGCGGAGCGCTTGCCCCGCGCGGCATCGACCGGCCGTACACGAAGCGCGACACGATCTCCCCCACACGCTTCCTGCGCGAGCTCGGCGAGGCGTACCGCAAGAGCCGCCGCGCCCTGCCGATCATGGACGGCTTCTCGTTCCATCCGTACCCGCTCAACTCGAGCGTCGCCGTCGACGCGGTGCCGCAGGATCGCGACCACCTCGGCCTGATCGACCAGGACCGGCTCGTCAACCTGCTCGGGAAGGCCTTCAACGGGACGGCGCAGGTCGGTTCGGGGCTGCCGATCCTCTACGACGAGTTCGGGATCGAATCCGTCATCCCCGCCGACAAGCGCGGGCTCTACGGCGGCGTCGAGCCGGCGACGACGCGTCCGGTGTCGGAGCTCGCGCAGGCCGCGGCGTACCGCCGCGCGATCCATCTCGCCTACTGCCAGTCGAACGTGGCCGGGATGCTGCTCTTCCATACGCGCGACGAGATCGGACGATCGGGCTGGCAGTCCGGGCTCGTCTATGCGGACGGGACGCCGAAACGGTCGCTGGAGCCGGTTCGGACGGCGATGGAGACCGCCGGTCTGGGAACGATCGGGGTCTGCCCGCTCGTGAGTACCGCCGTGACGTCGTTCGTGACGCACGCCCGTACGATCTCGCTCCGATGCCATCGCGACTGCAACTACCGCGCTCGGCTCGTGCGGCTGCCGCTCAACTCGGCCGCCGTCGAGCGAACCGGGCGCGCGCCCGCGGGCAAGCGGATTCAGCTCACTCTGGGCGGCGACGTCGCGCCCGGCTGGTATCGCCTCTCGCTGTCGATGGTGCACCCGACCCGCCCCGGCAAGCCGCTCGTCCGCACCAGCGTGCCCTTCGCACTGGCGGGCTCCTCGCGGCAGCTCTCTGCCTCGGAGGCTGTGGCGGCGATGAGCCCACGTTTCTGGTTGGAGCCGTAGACGACGCAGTTCGGGCCGAAGGGCCGGTGCTGGAGCAACTGGAGGCGGCAGGCTTCGGCGCCGTCGGGATCACGAGCTTCTGGCAGCCGGGGCTCTCCGCGCCGGCGCCGGAGGAGCTCGCAGTGCTCCGAGACGTCGCGGAGCGAGCAGACGGGCTGCGGATCTTCCTCGCCGTCTACCACCCCGGCTCGGCGACGACGCCGCTGACGCCGGAGGCGCGGACGCAGTTCGCCGCCTACGTCGCCGCAGTCGTCCGCGATGTTCCCGCAGATCCGCGACGTGATCGTCGGCAACGAGCCGAACCTGAACCGCTTTTGGCTGCCCCAGTTCGACGACGCAGGAACCGACGTTGCTGCACCGGCGTACTTCGCGCTCCTGAGCGAGGTCTACGACGCCGCCAAGACTGCCGACAGCGACGTGACGATCTGGGGCGGAGCGCTCGCCCCGCGCGGGATCGACCGGCCCGGGACCGGCCGCGACACGCACTCGCCGACGACGTTCCTGCGCGACCTCGGGTCCGCCTACCGGGCCAGCGGGCGCGATGAGCCACCGCTCGACGGCTTCGCCTTCCACCCCTACCCGCTGAGCTCGGCCACGCCGCCCGACCGACCGACCGATCCCGAGTCGAGCTCGATCCTGATGGCCGACTACGAGGAGAAGCTGCGGCCGCTGCTCGACGAGGCCTTCGGGCCGGGGCTACCGGTGCTCTACAGCGAGCTCGGCGTCGAGACGCGGATCCCGCCGTCGAAGGCGGCGCTCTACGAGGGGGCGGAGCCGGGACGCCCCGTCGACGAGATGACGCAGGCCGGCTTCTACCGCCGCGCGATCGAGCTCGCCGCCTGCCAGGAGAACGTCGCCGGCCTGCTCCTCTTCCACTCCCACGACGAGCCGGCGCTGACCGGGTTCCAATCCGGCGTCTACTACGTCGACGGGACGCCGAAGGTGAGTCTCGAGCCGGTGCGGCAGGCGATCGAGAGCGCCGGCTGCTGACTTACTCCTGGGAGGGGCAGCTCCCGGCCTGGTAGGCGGCGTAGTCGACAGGCCCGATCACCCAGGCCCACTCCCCGTCCTGCTCGAACACGTGCGCAGTGAGCGTGAACTTCTCGGGTTCCTCGGCCTCCGGGACATCGAGGGTGACGCCGACCGTGACCGCGGTGGACGGTTCTTGCGCGAACTGGCCGGGGATCGTCGCGGGCTCCTCCTTCACCTCGAGCACGTCGACCTTCGTCACCTTGCCGCCGAACCCGTCCTGTCGCTCGCAGGCGACGTACTGCGCCCGCGGCACCTGCTCGCGGTGCAGCGGATGGAGCAGGTCCCACGCCTCGCCGGTCTTGCCGCTGCCGAGGTCTCGGATCAGCGTCGTCACGAACTCGCCGGGATCACCGGGGTCGGAATCGCCGCCGCAGCCGGCCAGCGCGAGGACGGCGAGGAGCGGAGCGAGGCGGCGCACGGCGCGTACGATACGTCCCGTGAGCGCCGAGCCCCAGGGCCAGTACGTCGCGTACTCCTTTCACAAGGTCGATCCGGCCTGGCGCCGGCTCCCCGTCGAGGAACGGTCCGCGATGAAGGACGCGTTCGCCGAGGTGGTCGAGAGTTGGAGCGAGCGATTCGAGCATCTGCGCGTCTACTCCACCGCAGGCATCCGGCCCGACTGCGACTTCTTTCTCTGGAAGATCACCGAGCGCTATGCCGACCTCGGCGAGCTCGGGTCGACGCTGAACGCGACGCCGCTCGCGGGCTGGCTCGAGACGCCCTACAACTACCTCGCGACCACCAGAGCCTCGCCGTACACGCAGGCTCGCCGGCCGCGGAAGATCATCCCGAAGGGCTCGCCGTACCTCGTGGTCTATCCGTTCGTGAAGATCCGGCCCTGGTATGCGCTGCCGCTCAAGCAGCGGCAGGAGGCGATGGACGAGCACATCCGGATCGGCCGCGAGTTCGAGACGATCCACAACCACACGACCTACTCGTTCGGGATCGACGATCAGGAGTTCATGACGGCGTTCGAGTGCGACGAGCCGTCCGACTTCATGCACCTGATGCTGACCCTGCGTGAGAGCGAAGCGTCTGCCTACACCGAGCGCGATACTCCGATCTTCGTCGGCGAGGGGATGACGATCCGCTCGGCGCTCGATGCGCTCGACGGGGCTTCGGCGCAGGTGCGTGCTTGATTCGACGGCTCGTGCCGCTGCTCGCGGTCGCTGCCGTGGCGGCGTGCGGCGGCGAGAGTGCTGAGATGGAGCCGGGTCTGCAGGGCGCCCCGCGAGCGTCGGTCACGGATCTCGACAACGTCCTCGCCCTTCGCTCGGACTTCGAGGCGGACGCCGGTAAGGCGCGCGTCATCGTCCTCCTCTCGCCCACCTGAGGCACCTGCCTCGCCGGGGCCCGTGAGGTCCAGGAGCAGGTGCTCGCGCAGGAGCCGTCGCAGGACGTGCGCTTCTACGTCGTCTGGCTGAACCAGCGCGTCACCGACGAGCGCGGGTCGATCGACACCACGATCCTGGACGACCCGCGGGTGACGCAGTACTGGGACGGAGAGGGGATCACGGGGACGTACTTCGCCGAAGCCGATCTCGGCGAGCTCGGCGCTTCCGGCTTCATCTACGACGTCTACTACGTCTTCGGACCGGATGCGACCTGGCAGGACGAGCCGGCGCCGCTCGCCGGGTCCGGTGTCCCGGTCGTCTCCTACGTCGACCGCCTGCTCGAGGAGATTCGGGCTCAGCTGTAGGTGTGTTCCTGGCGCCAGACGCGCACCAGCGCGTAGGCGCAGGCGCCGAGCACGAGGAAGAACGCGAGCGCGTCCGGGCCTGAGGCGCCCAGGCCGATGAACGCACCGATGTCGACCACCGCCAGGACGATCGCGGCGTAGAAGACGTTGCGGCTCCGGTCCGACCATGCCTCGATGTCGCCTCGCTTCTCGCGCCAGAGGAGGAAGAGGAAGAACGCGATCGCGAGGAAGAAGGCGATCCGCAGCAAGCCGCCCACCGTCTGCAGCACCGACTGCAGCGAGAGCACGACCACGACAAGGGCGATCAGCCCGATGATCAGGAAACCGCGCAGAGTCGCGTTCATGTCGGTGAAAAAGCGCTTCACGATCCTCCGGTCATGAATGCTCGCACGGCGAGGGCAGCCGCGACGAGTGACGTGCCGGCGAACCAGAGCAAGCGCCTCGGGCCCTCCGCCGGCGCGTACATCCACGGCGCGAGGATCGCGGCGAGCGAGAGCGATCCGTAGACGTAGTGCAGGTCGTCCGCGGCGCGACGCTCGTCCGAGAGGAGCAGCAGCCCGAGCCCGACCTGCGCCACGAGCAGTGTCTGGGCAAGCGCAAGCACGTTGGCCAGCAGCCGGCCGGCCCCGCGCCGGCGCCAGTAGACGAGGCCGCCGACCAGAGCGGCGAGCGCCGGCACGGCGACGACGAGGATCGCGAGGAAGCCGTGAGCATCGAGCACGCGGGCGAGCGTACCCGGCGGAGCAGCTGTCCCTGCCGCGGATCCGCTCCTATGCTGAGTCCCTGGCGACGGACCCGGAGCTGGAGCAGGTTCTCGACGCGCGGCGCGCGCGCGGCCGCCCCACGCGGGCGCAGGTGCTGCTCGTCGGGCTCGGTGTGGCGATCAGCGTCCTGTTCGCGTACGTCGCCGTCCGCGACGCGCAGCCGCGGCAGACGCTCGACCAGCTCCGCTCGACCGAGTACGCCTGGCTGCTCCCTGCGCTCGTGCTGCTCGTCGCCGCGTTCCTGCTCCGCGCGATCCGCTGGCAGTCGCTCTTTCCACCCGGCGACCGGCCGTCGCTGCGGCACGTCACCCCCGCCCTCTTCGTCGGCTACCTCGCGAACGCCCTGCTGCCGCTGCGGACGGGCGACGCCGTCGCGATCTTCGCGCTGACGCGGCGCGCCGGCCGCAGCGTCGCGGAGACGACGGCGACGGTGCTCGTCCAACGGGCACAGGACGTGCTCTCCCTGGTGCTCCTGCTCTTTCTGCTGCTCCCGTGGCTGCCGCACGTGGACTGGCTGCGCGGCGCGGGCGTCGTCGCGCTCGTCCTCGTCGTCCTGCTCGCCCTGGCGGCGGGCGCGGTGCTCCGGTTCGGCGATCGCGTCCTCCACGTACTGCTCAGGCCGCTGCGCGCGCTTCCGTTCATCCCGCAGGAGGCGCTCGACCGGGCGCCGGCGGAGTTCGTGCGCGGGCTCGGGGGCCTGCTCGGCCCGCGCGTCGCGCTCGTGAGCTTCGCGTGGACGACGCTGTCGTGGCTCGTGCTCGGCGTCGGCTTCTGGCTCGTACTGAAGGCGAGTGGGATCGATCTAGCGCTCACGGCCGGCGTCCTCGTCGTGATCGGAATTGGGCTCGCGATGATCCTTCCGTCCCCTCCCGCCGCGCTCGGCGTCTTCGAGGGCGCGACCGTCGTCGTCCTCTCCGCCTACGGCGTCGACGGGTCGACCGCGCTTTCGTACGCGCTCGTCCTGCACGCGCTGAACGTGCTGCCGCTCCTCGTGATCGGTGCCGCGCTCGCGCTCACCCGTCGGTTCCCGTCGCGCGGTCGGGCGGCGGACTCGGCTTTCGGGCCTTAACGAGCACGTTCACGAACGTGCGCTTGCGCGCCGCGAACGCCCGGTCGTTGAGCCGGTCGACGAGCCGGAAGAGCCGACGGACCGCGTTGAACGGGTTCAGGCGGGAGCCGGTGTTCTGCTCGCCGGCGAAGCGGTCGGTCGACGCAAGCAGCCGACGCGGCACGAGACCGTGCTCGAGCAGCGGCTTGCCGATCCCGTAGACCACGAAATGGCTGAACGGGACGCTGTAGTGCGTGCTCTCCTCGAGCACCTCGACCTCGAGACCCGCGTCGCGAACCCGTTCTGCGAGCGTGGGCGCGTCGTACAGACGCACGTGGTTCGACCAGATCCCTGCGATCGGGCCGCTGCGGATCGGGCGGCCGCCGAGCGCAGTCCACGTCGCGTTGATCGGGTCCCACCAGAACGGGTAGCGCGCGTGCGGCACGGAGATCGCGAGCACGCCGCCCGGCCTGAGCACTCGGGAGGTCTCGCGGAGCGCAGCCCGATCGTCGGGCAGGTGCTCGAGCACCTCCGTGAGCAGGATCCGGTCGAACGACGCGTCCAAGAATGGGAGCGCTTGCGCATCGGCCTCGACGAGCGACGCCCGTGCACCGCGCGCCTTGGCACTGCGGAGTCGGCCCGCGTCGGCGTCGACGCCGATCAGGTGAAGGTCGCGCAGGCGCTGAAGCGCGAGCAGCCAGAAACCCTCGCCGCAGCCGAGGTCGAGGACGTCCAGCCCGTCCTCGAGCTCGAGCCACTCGACGAGCCGGAAGACGCGCCGACGGTAAGCCATGTCGAGCTCGTTCGCGACGAGCCGTTCGAGCGTCGCACGATCCTCGTGGTCGAGCGTCACGTCCGCGACGCCAGTCTCTCCACGAGCTCCTCGTAGGCGTCGAGGCTCGTGTCGAGCTCGAGCGCCTCACGCACCTCCGCGCGGGTGCGCGTGTATCCAGCCGGGTCGCGCAGCACCTGGACGAGCCCGGCCGCGAGCGCCGCCGGGTCGCCGGCCGGCACGACCCTGCCCATGCCCGTGCGCGAGACGGGCACGCGCGCTCCGGGGATGTCGGAGGCGACCACCGGCGTGCCGGCGAGCATCGCCTCAACCTGCGCGGCCGCGAACATGTCCGTCCGGCTCGGCAGGGCGAAGACGTCGCACATGGCGTAGAAGTCGGCGAGCCGGCGGCGGTCCTCGATCAGGCCGACGAAGGTGATCCGGTCGCGGTGCTCCTGCAGCAGCGGACGGCAGCGGGCGAAGAAGTCCTCGTACTCCATGTCGTGCTTGCCGGCGTACACGAGGTGCGCTTGCGGAAGCGCCGCCGTCAGATCCGGGATCGCGCGCAGCAGGTAGTCGAAGCCCTTCTCCTCGACGAACCGGCCCGCGAAGCCGACGAGCGCCCTCGACTCGAGCCCGAGCTCGGCCCGCCACTGCCGCGCGGCGGCCGCGTCGGGCTCCGGCAGGTCGACCGGGGGATGGATCGAGACGAGCTTGTGCTCGAAGCGGCGCAGGAACGGCGACTCGCGGGCGTAATCCTCATTGTGCGACGTGACGACGGTCGCGAGGCGTCCCGCCGTCCCGAGCAGCGCCGTCCCGATCCGCTCGAGCGCCTGGTTCGCGGCGCCGGCGGGCATGACGAGGTCCCCTTGATGCGTCATCAGCAGCGGCCGGCCCTGCAGCCGTGCCAGCGCTGCAACCAGCGGCGCCTCGGGGAGCGGGGTGTGCACGTGGACGACGTCGTGGCGGCGGATCAAGCGCGCCGCAACGGCCGGCAGCGCCGGTGCGACGACGCCGCGGCTGAAGCGGCCGAGCGAGCGGGCGCGCACCACCTCGACGCCGTCGACGACTTCGCGCCTCGGCAGCTCGGGCAGGTGCTGCGTGGTCAGCACCGTCACCTCGTGGCCGCGGGCGACAAGACCCTCGGCGATCCGCTTCGCGATCGCCGTCAGCCCCGTCCAGTGCGGGTCGTAGTAGGTGAGGACGGTCAGGACGCGGATCGGGGGCATGGACGAGCCTGAGAGCGGGCGCCTACTCTACCTCCGTGGTCAACGCCTCCCTGGCCCCGCGGGTGCGGCGGCCGCACGTCGTCTACGCCGTGCTCGCACTCGTCGTCCTCGCCGGCGGCGTGCTGCGCTTCACGGGCGGCGAGTGGGACGAGGGGGCGCACCTTCACCCGGACGAGCGCTACCTGGCCATCGTCGCCGACAACGTCGACTGGCCGAGCGGGGTGCGTGAGTACTTCGACGTCGAGCGCTCGCCCCTCTCGCCCTACAACACCGAGCAGGGGCGCGACTACCTCTACGGCACGCTGCCGCTCTTCGCGACGAAGCTCGCCGCAGCGGTCACGGGCCAGGAGGCCTACGGCGAGCTGAACCTCGTTGGTCGCCGCCTCGCCGCCGCGCTCGACACGCTGACGATCCTGCTCGTATTCGGGATCGGCCTGCTCCTGCTGGCGCCGCTCGGACGGTCACGGGCGGAGGTCGGAGCGCTCCTCGCTGCTGCGCTCTACGCCGTGACGGTGACGATGATCCAGCACGCCCACTACTTCACGACCGAGGCCTGGCTCGTCTGCCTGGGCACGGCCACGTTCCTCCTCGCCCTCATCAGCCTGCGCCGGGGCCTCGCAGCCGGAGCGCGCAGCCCCTCGCCGGTCGTGCTCCTGACCGGGCTCGCACTCGGGCTCACGGTCGCCTGCAAGGTCAGCGGCGCGTTCGTCGCGCTGCCGGTCGCGCTCGCGCTCCTCGGCCGGGCGCTCGTCGTCCGTGCCTGGACGGGCACGCGCTGGGCGCTGCTGCGGCTCGGCGTCGAGGCCGGTGTCGTCGCCGCGTCCGCATATGTCGCGTTCCGGCTCGTCTCGCCCTACACGTTCGCGCGCTCCAACTGGCTCGACGCGACGGTGACTTCCACCCTGCGCGGCGCGCTGGAGCGGCAGGCGCAGGCGGTCGACGGTTTCACCGCAATGCCGCCGGCCTACCAGTGGCTCCTCTCCTCTCCGATCTGGTCGCCGCTCGAAAACCTCGCACTCTGGCAGCTCGGCGCTCCGCTCGCGCTCGCCGCCGTGCTCGGGCTGGGGGCGATGGCGTGGTCGCTCGCCGTCGTCGCGCGCGACACCCTCCGCCGCGGCGCGCTTCCGTCGGACGAGGCTACGATCGTCCCGGCCGTCTCGCAGCTGATGGTCGTCGCATTCGTGCTCGCGACCTTCGTCTATTTCGCTTCGCGCTTCGCGCATGCGGGGCGATACCTGCTTCCGGTCGTGCCGCTCCTGCCCGTCGCGGCGGCTTACGGCCTCACCCGAGCCGCCTCCCGCCGTCCTGCGGCGGCGGCAGCCGCCGCCGTGGCCGTCGTCGCCGCCACCTCGTTCTATGCGGTCGCGTTCGTCGGGATCTACGAGCGGCAGAACACCCGCATGGCGGCGACCGCCTGGCTGAACGAGACGCTTCCGCCCGGCACGGCGATCGCGAACGAGCACTGGGACGACCCGCTCCCGGTCGGCGGGAACTGGACCGGCGGCGCGACCGGGTTCATCGGGCTGGAGGTACCCGTGTTCGGGCCGGACGACGAGCAGAAGCTGCGGGTTCTGCACGAGCAGCTCGCCGAGGCCGATGTCTACGTGCTCAGCTCCCCGCGCGCGTGGAACACGATCGGCCGGCTGCCCAGCCGCTTCCCGCTGATGACGCGGTTCTACGACGAGCTCTTCGCGGGCCGGCTGCCGTTCGAGCGGGTGGCGAGGTTCGAGTCGTACCCGTCGCTGCTCGGGCTCGAGCTGCGCGACCGGCGCGCGGAGGAGGCGTTCTGGGTTTACGACCACCCGCCCGTGACGATCTTCCGGCGCACCGCGCCGCTCGACTGGGAGACCTTCAGGACGCGGCTCTGTCCCCGGCCGGTCGCGCCTCACTGCGGCCCGGCCGCAACCCGCTGAGCCATGCGGGAGAGCGCCCCAACGCTTCACGGAGGGACGTCGGCGAGCCGGGCGACGTCGCGACGGACGTAGAGCCACTCGTCCATCGTCGCCGTGGGATTCCACGCCTCGCGGCGGGTCACCCACCGCAACCACCCACGCGGCCCGGCGGCGCCATACTCGGGCACCCACCACACACGCAGCCGGAAGCGCTCGCCGACGTAGCCGCGCAGCCGCGGCCGCATCGCCTCGTGGTTGGGGTCGGCGACGAGGACGATCGGGCCGAGCGGCACCTCGTCGGGCACGCTCATGTCGTAATAGCCCGTTGGGACGTCCCGGAGGTACCAGCTCCACGGCCAGCCGGTGCCGCCCCAGCTGTCGACCTGGAGCGCAACCGGCTCGCCCGCCGCCCGCGACGCCGCGCGCTGCAGCTCGACCACCTCGTCCCGGATCCGCGGCACGTCGTCGGACGACTGCACCTGCACGAGCAGCTCCCTCGGGTCGGCCTGACGCTCGAACGCTGCGCCGAACGCGAACCACACGCTCGCGGCCGCCGCGACCGCCGCCGCGCCGAGCGCGACCTGTGCCGGCCGCCGCCGGCGCGCGCCCCAGAGCGCCTGCGCGCCGATTCCCGCGAGGAGGACGAGCGGCACGAGCGGGTGAAGCACGAGCCACGGCATCCGCTCCGACGCCCACGAGAAGACGGCGAGGGTGCCGACGAGGTACCAGACGAGGAACGCGCCCTGGAGCGTCGGCCGGCGCGCGACCGCAACGATGCCGACAATCCCGAGCAGGAGGATCGCCCACTCGTACGCCGGGATCAGGACGAGGTAGTAGAACCAGGGCTGCCCGCCGCGTCCGACGTCCTGCTGCGAGAGCCAGTAGTCGATGCTCCCCCAGAGGCCCTCCTTCAAGCCCTCCGGGTTCGTCAGGAACGACGAGAACAGCAACGTGTAGGCGACCAGGAAGGCCGAAGCGCCCCACGCCCACGCCGCCCCGCCGAGCGACAGCACCCCGCCGACGACCCGCGTCCCCGGCAGGGGCGGGCCGCCGCGCCGGGCCTGTACGACCTCCGCGGCGGCAACGGCGAGCACGAACAGCCCGGCGACGAAGACCGAGATGTACGTGGTCTCCTTCGTCGCGAAGCTGAGCGCGAGCAGCCCGAGCAGCGCGGGAGGATGCCACCGCCGCGGCTCGTCGAAGAAGCGCAGCAGCACGACGACCAGCGCCAGCGTGATACAGGCGAAGTAGATGTCCTCGCGCGCGAAGCGCGAGAAGTAGAGATAGCTCGGCGTCAGGCACAGGAGTGCCGACGCGGTCAGCGCGCCGGCGGTGCCGAGCTGGCGGCGCAGGAAGAACGGTAGGAAGACGGCGATCGTGCCCAGCAGCGCGGGCGCAGCGCGGGCGGAGGCCTCCCCGGCACCGAAGAGGAAGTGCGCAATCGTCGTCAGGAAGAACTGAACCGGGCCGTGGTAGACGGGGTCGTACGCGTAGCCCTCGCCCTGGAGGATCCGCCAGGCAAACCACGCGTGCTGGGCCTCGTCGTGATGCATGGGCTTGTCGCCGAGACCGACGACCCTGAGCACCGCGGCCGTACCCGTGAGCGCCACGAAGGGCACCGCCTCGCGCCACCACGGCGCCGCCCACGCCCCTACCGCGGCCCGGACGCCGTGGCGCTGCGGCCACCTCAGCGACGGTGTCGTCACCCGCTCCGGCCGACGCGCCGGCGGTAGGCGAGCAGCTGTCCCAGCCCGCGCAGGCTGAACCGCAGCAGCCGCAGCGAGCGGAGGGTCGATGGTCCGCCCGCGCGCGCGAGGTGCGTGACCGGGACCTCCACGACGGGCCAGCCGCGCAGGCCGGCGCCGACCGTGACGAGCACGTTCGGGGCGAGCGCGGCTGGGTCGAGTGTCGGCCGCAGGTCGTCCCAGGCGCGGCGCCGGAGCAGCCTGAAGGGCGTGTTCGCGTCGCGGATCCGACTGCCTGCGAGCAGGGACGAGACCACGGCGACGGTTCGCGAAAGGATCAGCCGGTGCCGTGGGTCGTGCCGCCGCTCGCGAACCCCCAGCACGAGGTCTCCCTCCTCGCGCTCTCGCCACAGCAGCGCGAAGTCCGCGACGACGAACTGCCCGTCGGAGTCGAGGCCGAAGATCCACTCGCCGCGGGCGAGCTCGAGCCCATGGCGGACGGCGCGTCCGTGGCCGACGTTCGGCTCGAGCCGCTCGACCCGAAGCCAGGGCCGTCCTTCGCGAAGCGCAGCGAGGATGCCCGGCGTCGCGTCGGTCGACGCGTCGTCGACCACGATTACCTCGGCGCCGGCGACGCCCGGCACGACGTCACGCTCGAGGTCCTCGACGAGCGCCGCGATCGTGCGCTCCTCGTCGTGGACGGGCACGACGACGGACAGCTCGATCGACGGGCTCCCGCCGCTCACGGCACCGTGGCTCGGCGGCTCGCGTGCCGGCCGTCAGTTGAGCGGGCAGCCCGCGGAGTTGTACGACTCGAGCTGCGCCGCGAGCGCGATCATCGTCGAGCGGTTGCCGCTCGCGAGCGCCGCGTTCACCTGGCTGATCACCTGGGCGGGCGTGAGCGGGTAGAGGATGCTCGGGTGCGCGGCGTTGAGCAACGCCGCGACGGCCTGCTTCATCAGGACCCGCGCGCCGCCGGCCACACCGGGCCCGCCGGGGAGCGCGAGCGCAGAGTGAAGCGGGACGAAGTCCAGCAGGAGAGCGTTCGGGACGTCGAACACGCTCTCGAGCGACTGCAGCGTCCGGTAGCCCGTGGGAATCCATGCGCGCGGGTGGTTCTTCCAGAAGCCGTGCGAGCAGCCCCTGTACGGAATCGGCGTCGGCGTCGGCGTGTTGGTCGGCGTCGGCGTCGGTGTCGCGGTGTTCGTCGGCGTCGGCGTGTTCGTCGGCGTCACCGTGTTCGTCGGCGTCGGCGTGTTCGTCGGCGTCACCGTGTTCGTCGGCGTCGGCGTGTTCGTCGGCGTCACCGTGTTCGTCGGCGTCGCCGTGTCGGTCGGCGTGTTCGTCGGCGTCGCCGTGTTCGTCGGCGTCGCCGTGTCCGTCGGCGTCGGCGTGTTCGTCGGCGTCGCCGTGTCCGTCGGCGTCGCCGTGTTCGTCGGCATGGGCGTATTCGTGGGCGCCGCCGTGTTCGTCGGCGTGTTCGTCGGCGGCACGGGCGTCTTCGTCGGCGTGTTGGTCGGCGTCTTCGTCGAGCCGCCGCCACGACCGCCACCGCAGTTCGTCCCACCGCTCGCGCACACGGCGACGTTCGTGCCCTCGCCGGGGCTGCCCAGGCCAGAGCCGGTCCAGAAGAGAACCGAGAGCACGAGCGAGCCCAAGAGGGCGATCAGTACACCGTCACGCCGCACCGGCGGGAATTCCCCTTTCCCAGGAAGTCGAGAGAAGTGTCGACGATCGGGCGGACGAAGTCAAACGCGCCCCCTAAGATCAGCGCGGATGCGGGCACAGGCGCTACCACGGGTCGTCGTCGTCGGCGCCGGGCCCTGCGGGCTCGCGTGCGGCCGCGAGCTGCGGTTGCTCGGGCACGACGACTGGGTCGTCTACGAGCGCGCGGACGAGGCCGGCGGCCATGCCGGCTCCGTCGTCGACCCAGCAGGCTTCACCTGGGACCAGGGCGGGCACGTCGTCTTCAGCCACTACGGCGAATTCGACCGGATCCTCGAGGAGACGCTCGGCGACGACGTCCACGAGCACGAGCGCTCGTCGTACGTGCTCGTCGGTGACCGCTGGGTGCCCTACCCGTTCCAGAACAACCTGCGCCATCTCGCGCCGGAGGACACGTACCGCTGCCTCGCGGGGCTCATCGACGCGCCTGGTGCGGACGGCGGCGTGAGCTTCGGCGAGTGGATCGAGGCCACCTTCGGCGAGGGCATCACCGAGCTCTTCATGCGGCCGTACAACACGAAGGTGTGGGCGGTCGAGCCGGAGCGCATGTCGGCGACCTGGATCGCCGAGCGCGTCAGCGTCGTCGACCACCGGCGCGCTCTGCGGAACGCGCTGCTCGGGCTCGATGACGTCGGCTGGGGCCCGAACAACACCTTCCTCTTTCCCCGCTCCGGCGGCACGGGCGAGATCTACCGGCGGCTCGCGCGCATGCTTGGCGACAACGTGCAGTACGGGCGCGAGCTCGTCGCCGTCGACGCCCGTAAGCGCGTCGTCCGCTTCGCCGACGGTGGCAGCGACGGCTACGACGCCCTCGTCTCGACGATGCCGCTCGACCGCCTCGTCGCGTCGGTTGTCGACTGCCCCGCCGAGGTGCGGGCGGCCGCCGCCGCGCTCGAGCACAACGGCGTCTGGGTCGTCGGCGTCGGCTGCGAGCGTCCACTCGACGACGACCGCTCGTGGCTCTACTTCGCCGACCGTGACGTGCCCTTCTACCGCGTGACGAACTTCGCCAAGTACGCGGCCGCGAACGTGCCGAACGCCGACACGGCGCGCTACTCCTCGTTCCTCACCGAGACGTCGTACTCCGTGCACCGCCCCGGAGACCGGAGTTCGATCGAGGAGGACGTGGTCGTCGGCCTCGTCGCAACCGGCCTACTCGACCGCGACATCCCCCTCGCCTCTGTGCACACGATCGACGCGGAGTACGCCTATCCCATCCCGACGCGCGACCGCGACGCAGCGCTCGCGGTCGTGCAGCCGTGGCTGCACGAACAGGGCATCTACTCCCGCGGACGGTTCGGGTCGTGGCGTTACGAGATCGGGAACATGGATCACGCGGCGCGCATGGGGATCGACGTCGCCCGGCTGCTCCTCGAGGGGCGGCCCGAGGAGGTGTGGAGCACCTGACGCCACACCGCCCCAGCTGACGACGGTGGTCGACGCGCTCCTCTTCGGACTCGTCGCACTCGGGATCGGGCTCGCCGCAGTCCCGCTCGCGGAGCTCGTCCTCGGGCGGCTGCCGGGTCGCGGGCTCGTGTTCGCACGGCCGCTCGGGCTCGTTGCCGCCGCGTACCCCGTCTGGCTGCTCGCGAGCCTCGACGCGGTTCCTTACCGCCGGGCGGGCATCCTCGCCGGACTCGCTGGGCTCGCGCTCGCAGGTGCGCTGCTGTGGCGCCGCGGCCTGGGGCGGCCTCGCGCCGGCACCGAGCGCTCCCTCTGGCTCGGCGGCGAGGCCGTCTTCACGGTCGGCTTCGCCGGCTGCGCCCTGCTCCGTGCCTTCTCCCCGGACGTCTGGCAGACCGAGAAGCCGATGGACATGGCGTTCGTCAACGCCGTCGGGCGTGCCGACTCGTTCCCGCCCGCCGATCCGTGGCAGGCCGGGTCGGACCTCAACTACTACTACTGGGGCCACTACCTCGTCTCGTTTCTCGTCCGCGCGACCGGCGTCGACCCGGAGGTCGGCTTCAACCTCGGCCTCGCCCTCGTCTACGGCCTCACGGCGGCGACGGTCTACGGGCTCGCGGCGACGCTCTACCTGGCGCTGCGTACGCCTGAGGGCACGCCCTCGCGGTCGCCGGTCGTCGTCGGCGTTGCGGGCGCAGCCTTGGCCGCGGTCGCGGGGAACCTCGCCGGCGGCGTCCAGCTCCTCCGGGACACCGACCGCGTCGGCACGTACGACTGGTGGTCGCCGTCGCGCGTGATCGACGGGACCGCGAACGAGTTCCCCGCCTTCAGCTTCCTGCTCGGCGACCTGCATGCGCATGTCCTCGTCACCCCGCTGACGCTGACCGCGGTCGCGTATGCCGTCCAGCTCGCACTACGCGGGCCGCCGCCTTTCGGGAACCCGCCGGAGCGCCTGCGCGCGGCCGCCGAGCTGCTGCTCGCCGGGGTGCTGCTCGGTGCACTGTTCGCGACGAACAGCTTTGACTACGCGACCGCGTGCGCGATCGGCGTCGCCGCGCTCCTGCTCTGGGCGCTCGAGCAGCCCGGCCGAGCCCGTCGCGCCGCCGCCTGGGGCGCCGCGTGGCTCGGGGCGTCGGTGGTCGCCTTCCTCCCGTTCTGGCTCACCTTCTCGCCGGAGACGCGCGGGCTCGCGCTCATACGCGAGCCGCTCGGCTTCGGCGCGTTCGCGCGCGACTACGTGCTCATCTACGGACTCCCGCTGTGGTTCCTGCTGCTGCTCTTCGCCGACCGGTTCCGTGTCCCGCTCAGATACTCGTTCTGGGGCGGCTCCGTCGTCCTGTTCCTGCTCGTGCTGCTCGCGGGCGAGGGGCTCGCGGGCCGCGCGGTTGCTCTCGCGCTCGCCGCTATGGCCGCATTCGCCGCCCTCTCTAGCCGACCGGTCAGCCAGCCCTACCGCGTTGTCTGGTTGCTGGTAACGCTGGCGCTCGTCCTGCTGGCAAGCGGCGAGGTCGTCTACGTACGGGACGTCTTCGACGGCACCTCCTCCTTCCGCTTCAACACCGTCTTCAAGACGGGCTACCAGGCCTGGTTCCTGCTCACGGTGGTCGCCACGGTCGTCGGCTTCTGGAGCGTGCACCGGCTCCGGCCGGGGCTCCGGCGCGCGTGGCTGGGCGGCCTCGGCGCGCTCGTCGCGCTCGCGCTCGTCTATCCGCTCCTCGCGTCGTACTCACGCTCGGACGGCTTCGCGCGCGAGCCGACCCTCGACGGCCTGCGCTGGCTGCGCGAGCGGGCCCCGGACGACGTCGCCGCGATCGAGTGGCTGCGCGGGTCGGTCGACGGCTCGCCGACGCTGCTCGAGGCGGTCGGCAGCGCCTACGACGCCGACGGCCGTGCCCGCGTCTCGACCTTCACCGGCCTCCCCGCTGTGATCGGCTGGCCAGGCCACGAAGTCCAGTGGGGGCACGATCCGGGGACGCGGCCGGCGGACGTGCAGCGAATCTACCGGACGCGGAACTTGACCGAAGCACGGTCGCTGCTCGAGCGGTACGGCGTCACCTACGTCTTCGTCGGCGAGCTGGAGCGCCGCGACTACCCTGCGGCGTCGCTCGCGAAGTTCGCGCGGCTCGGGACGACCGTCTTCCGCTCGGGCGCGACGTCCGTCTACCTCGTGGACGAGCGCGCGATGCGGTAGACCCGCACTCCGGGACGCTCGAAGGCGAGCGTCCAGAAGCGGCCCTCGCCTGCCACCCACTTCGCGGTGCCCTCCGGGAAGTACGCGCGCTCGAGGGGGCCGACGACGGCATACTCGACGCCGTAACGGGCCAGGATCCGCGCCGCCGCCTCGACGTCCGTCGTCCGGTACAGCCGCTGCACCTCCTCGACCCGCCTCTGCACGAGCCCGCTCTGCGGCGGCCGCTGCTGCCGCTGGTGGAAGTCCCAGCCGACGATCGTCGGGTTCCCCGTGTGCACGGCGTACCGCCCCTGCCACCCGTAGAGCGTCGGCGTCGTGTTCGCCTCCGCGACGACGGGGGAACCGTCCGCGTGCTCGAGCAGCCAGCGGATCGCCTCGCGGTCGGGGCCGAGCGGGACCGCACGCCCGGCGTCGTCGAGCACCGCACCGGTCATGAAGGCGGTGCCGTCGAGCGTCCTGCCGGCGGTCGTGTCGAAGCGGTCGGCGATCTTCGCGCGCGCCGCGAGCACCGGGTAGAGCAACCCGCCGACGAGCAGGAGCACGAACGCGACCCGCCACGCCTCGCGCAGCGGCCGCCGCAGCCGCGGCAGCCGGTCGTACACGGCGCCGACGCCGACCGCGGCCGCGACGGCCCACAGGAGCCAGACCTGGAGGTAGAGCTTGAAGACGGTGTTCGTCCGCCCGATGTCGATGTTCCGGACGACGAAGAACTCCACCACGACCGTCAGCGCCAGCCCGAGCAGGACGAGGACGAGCACCAGCGCCCGCAGCGCCGCCTCACGTGCCCGTTCGGGCGCCCATCGCCGCCGCGGCCAGGCGAGCGCCACGAGCACAGCCAGGCCGAGTGCGAGGGCGGTCGGCTCGTGTCCCAGCGCGGCCAGGACGAGCACGAGGACGGCGGCGACCGGAATCGCGCGCGCCGCGAGCCGGTGCGCCGGTGATGGCCGCACGAGCAGCCGGCGCAGCTCGCGCAACCGCCCGAGCCTCGTCCAGCTCCGGGCGGCGAGGCGGTACGAGCGGGCGACGCCGCCGACCTCAGGGGAGGAAGCCACCTGCAGGAGGAGCGCCGAGGCGAGCACGAAGAGGAAGAGCCCGTGCACGACGAGGTAGTCGCCAAGGCTCGTCCGCGAGCCGCGCCACCGCTGGACGCCGTCGAACACCGACTCGTAGCGTGCGTGGAACGGGAGTGCCGACAGGTACGCGACCGCGAGCACACCCGCCGCCTCCGCCGCGAATCGCAACACGACAGCGCGGCCGCGCCCGCGGTAGAGCGCGCTGAGGCCGGCGCCTGCCACTGCGACGAGCCCGTACGTGGGCAGGTCCCAGCTGTTCGTCGCGCCCAGCGCGCCGAGCACCACGCCGAGGAGCCCGAGGCAGGCGATCCGGCCGCCGCCCGCGAGCGGCGCGCGAACGAGCGCGACAGTGAGCGCGAGCGCGAGCGCGGCGAGCGGCAGTGCGAGCGCGTGCGCGTGCAGGTCGCCGTAGATGAACGTGAACGCCGGGAACTCCGTGATCGGCCCGGGCTCGCCCTCACCGGGCGTGATCGAGCGAGAGGCGTTCCAAAACCACCAGTCGTTCGGCACGTCGCCCCGCAGCGCCGACCGCACGACCCGGAGCTCGCCCAGGTTGCCGATCACGGTGACGAAGAGGGCGCCGAGCGCCGCGAGCGCGATCTTCGGGCGCAAGCCCGACCGTGCCGGGAGCAGCCCAAGCGTCGCGCAGAAGGCCGCCGACCCGAGCATCGCGGCGAGCGTCGGGATCGCGAGGTTGTAGGCGACCGCCGGGGGGATCGCGGTCGCTTTCGCGAGCGTCGCGACCTCGACGAAGCCGAGGTAGTAGTAGTTCATCTGCCCGCCCGCGAACCAAGGGTCGAAGGGCGGGAAGTACGTCGACTTCGCGACCGCATTCAGGTAGGCGAAGTCCATCGGCTTCTCGCCGCCGCGCACCGGGTGCCAGAGGTCGGGGTTCGACCAGCGCACGAAGAGCGCGGCGGCGAAGAGGAGCCAGAAGACGGTCTCGGCGGCCGCGAGGAGCCGCCAGTGGGAGCGGAGCCAGGCGGCGAGCTCCTGCCGCCGCGCGAGCACGATCGCCGCCGCGCCCGCCGCGACGGCGAGGGCGGCGAGCGCGATCGTGGGCCGAGTGAACTCGACGATGCGCAGGCTCGCGAGCCACCAAACGACGAGCGTCACGAGCAGGAGGCCGGTGACGCGCGCGACGGCAGCTCCTCGATCCGGGAGGAACCGGGCAGCGAGCCAGACGTACGGCAGGCCCACGGCGCCGGCGAGGAGCAGCGCGACCACCCACGCCGCGACCGCCGTCACGCCCGTCCGGTCGAGGTCGAACATTTCCCGCCATGTGCCGCCGGCGGCGTAGTCGCTGAGCAGGTACTCGGGCAGTGTCAGCCGCGCCGTGCCGAGCCGCACGAGTGCGAGGCCGAGCACGATTGCGAGCAGGATGCCCGCGGCGACGCCGAGGAGCGGACGGCGGGGCAGGCGGCGCCCGCCGACCTGCTGCCGCAGCGACTGGTCCGTCAAGGCCGCGAGCCGCTCCGACGGCAAAGCCGTACATTCCTCATCGCCGCGACGCTAGCGACGGCCTCGGCGCTGTTCAAGCGCCTCTGCCGCGGCATCCAGGCCATCCAGCCGCCGGTGGTAGGGTCGGACGCCCTCACGGCCCACCATGATGCCCGCGCCTCTCGCAATCATCGTTCCCGTCTTCAACGAGGAGCGGCGACTTCCCTCGCTCCTCGACGCGCTCGCGCTCGACGCCGACCGCCTCGTCGCCGCGGCAGGGCTCGAGCTCGCGGAGGTGATCGTCGTGGACGACGCTTCGACCGACGGCACCGCGGCGATCCTCGACGCAGCCGACGGTCTCGAGGGCCGGCTGACCGTGCGCCGCCTTCCCGGCCGCAACCGCGGCAAGGGCGCGGCGGTCCGAGAGGGGATGCTCGCGGCGACGGCACCGCTCGCCCTGATGACCGACGTCGACCTCTCGACGCCGCTCGACGACCTCGCCGTGCTCGCCGTGGAGATCGAGCGGGGCGCCGACGTCGCGATCGGCTCCCGCGCCCTGCGCGAGTCGCGCGTGCTCGAGCACCAGCCGGTCTACCGCGAGTTGATGGGCAAGGCGTTCAACGTCGGGGTCCGCCTGCTCACGGGCCTGCACTGGCGCGACACGCAGTGCGGCTTCAAGCTCTTCCGACTGCAGACGGCGCGCCGCCTCTTCGAGCTGCAGCGGGTGGAGGGCTTCGCCTTCGACGTCGACGTGCTCGTGCTCGCGCGCCGGCTGGGCCTGACCGTCCGCGAGGTGCCGGTGCGGTGGGTGAACGACCCCGACACTCACGTTGGCCTTCTGACGGCGTCGTCGCAGATGGCGCGGGACGCGATCAGGATCGCGTACTGGGCTCGGCGGCCGCTGCCGCCGCCGCGGGGCCTCACTCGAACACAGGAATGACCGCGCAGATCGCCGCCCAGACACAGATCGTGACGAGGAGCGGCCGGTCTGAGAGCAGCACCTGGTCGGGCTCCTCACCGCCGCGGCGGCGCCGGAGCAGGAAGGCGTAGCGGCCGATCCCGAACACCACCAGCGGCACGGTGACGACGAGCGCGGGTGAGTCGCGGCCGACGAGGGTGTAGGCGGTGTAGGCGGCGACCGTCACCGCGCCGACGGCCGCGAGTGCGCGGTCGAGGCCGGCACGGGAGTAGCGCTGCAGGACGCGGCGCCCGTGCGTCTCGTTCGCCTCGACGAGCAGCAGCTCCGCTCGGCGCTTGCCGAGTGCGAGAAACGACGCGAGCAGCGCCGTGCAGAGCAGCAGCCACGCCGAGATCGGGACGTCGACGGCCGCCGCGCCGGCTGCGGCGCGCACCACGAAGAGGCCGGCGATCGCGAGGATGTCGAGGGCAACGACCTCTTTGAGGACGAACGTGTAACCGCCCTGGAGCGCGACGAACACCAGGAGCAGCAGCAGTGATGCGAGCCCCAGCCACGCCCCGAGCACGGCCGCGACCGCGAAGAGGGCGAGCGCGAGCAGCACGGCGCTCCGCGTCGAGACCTGCCCCGCTGCGACCGCGCGCCGCCGCTTCACCGGATGGGCCGCGTCGGCCGCGCGGTCGTGCACGTCGTTGAGGAGGTACGCGCCGCTCGAGGCGGCGCAGTAGGCGGCGAAGCAAATCCACGCGGCGACCCAGCGCCCGCCGTCGTCGAGGTTGGCCGAGAAGAGGATCCCAGCGAAGACAAGCAGGTTCTTGGTCCACTGCAGCGGGCGGCAGGCGCCGATCAGTGCTACGGCGACGCGCAGCCGGACGGGCAGCGCGGTGACGGCCGTCGCGGCGTCGGAGCTCATCCGTGGATCGTAGAGCGGCCGTTCTTCCCTGCACAGTCCAGGGTCGAGCGGTCGGGGTGCCCGTGTAGCCTGCTCGTCGACCCCGAGCGACCGAGGAGGCACACATGATCGAAGAAGGTTCGGCCGCCCCCAACTTCGAGCTCACCGCCGACGACGGCTCCACGGTGCGGCTCGCGGACCTGCGCGGGAAGCCGGTCGTCCTCTACTTCTATCCCAAGGACGACACGCCCGGCTGCACGGCGCAGGCGTGCGGGATCCGGGATGCGTGGGGTGAGTTCGAGCGCGCGGGCGCGATCGTGATCGGCGTCAGCCCCGACGACGAGAGCTCGCACGTCCAGTTCAAGGAGAAGTACGGGCTGCCCTTCACCCTGCTCGCCGACACCGACCACGCGACCGCCGAGGACTACGGCGTCTGGGTCGAGAAGAACTACGGCGGCAAGACGTACATGGGGGTCGAGCGCTCGACGTTCGTGATCGACGCCGACGGCAACGTCGCGAAGGAGCTGCGACGCGTGAAGCCGGACAGCCACGCCGACGACGTGCTCGCCGTGCTGCCCTCCTGACTGCGCTTCCTTCGCGGCTCGCGGCGGCGATCGAGGAGCTGGTCGCGCGGGCGGGCGGGCCGGTCGCGGCCGAGGTCGAGAAGCTCTCGGCGGCCTACCGAGGCGAGGCACCGTCCCGGGCGGCGCGGACGCGCTCGGAGGTCACCGCGTACCTCGCGTACCGGGCTCCCGCCACGTACGCGGCGGTATCGGCGGTGCTTCCGGCAGGTGGCTACGCAGCGGCCTGACTGGCAGCCGCGGTCGCTGCTCGACGTCGGCGCCGGACCGGGCGTCGTGGCCTGGGCGGCCGTCGAGGCGTGGCCGTCGCTCCAGGAGCTGACCCTCGTCGAGATCGAGCCGGAGATGATCGCGGCGGGACGCGAGCTTCTGCCGGATGCCGGCTGGATCCAGGCTGACGTCTCCGCTGCGCACGGCCCCGCCGACCTCGTCGTCGCGAGCTACCTGCTCGGCGAGCTCGCGGAGCCGCCTGCAGCTCGGCTCTGGGAGCAGGCGGCGGACACGATCGCGTTCGTCGAGCCGGGCACGCCGGCCGGCTATCGGCGCGTCCTCGCCGCGCGGGCGACCGTGGTCGAGGCCGGCGGCTTCACGGTCGCGCCCTGCCCGCACGACCTGGCGTGCCCGCTGCCGCCGGACGACTGGTGCCATTTCGGCGTCCGTCTCCCCCGCTCGAAGCTCCATCGCCGCGCAAAGGGCGTCGAGCTCGGGTACGAGGACGAGAAGTTCTCCTACGCCGTGCTCGCGCGCGAGCCGGTGAGCAAAGCGGCAGCGCGGATCATCCGGCAGCCGCAGGTGCGCTCGGGGCACGTGAACCTCGTCACCTGCGAGCCCGACGGCATCCACGCCCGCACGGTAAGCCGCAAGCAGGGCGCGGCCTACAAGGAAGCGAAAAGCGCCGCCTGGGGCGACCGGATCGCCGTTCCGCCTCAACCGAACCTGCCCTGAACCGACAGGTGGTGTCAGAGACGACTCTGACACCGTGTCAGAGACGAGTCTGGCACCGGTGGCACGATGCGGATGAGAGGACTTGAACCTCCACGCCCCGAAGGGCACACGGACCTGAACCGTGCGCGTCTACCAATTCCGCCACATCCGCGCGGGCGGTCAGTGTAGCCGCAGCCATAACACTGCCTTAAGACGTCTCACCTACCATGATCGCCTTGGCGCGGCGTCTCTCGATCGTTTTGCTCTGCCTCCTCGCGCTCGCGACCGGATCGGCGCAGGCCGAGCGACCCGCAGCTCGTGGCGAGCTCGTCGAGGTGATCGTCGGGCTGAGCCAGAAGCCGCTCGGGACGACCAGGTGGCTCGCGGGCCGCGGCCCGCAGACACGGACGATGGTCGCTGCCCAGGCGAGCGTCGCGCGCGGCATCGAGTCGACGATCCCGAGCTCTCAGATCCGCTGGCGCTACCGCCTCGTCGCGAACGGCATGGCCGTCGTCGTCCCCCGTTCTCAGCTCGGGCGGCTCGCCGCGCTGCCGGGCGTCGAGCGCGTCTACCCGAGCGTGCGCTACCGGCCTCAGCTCGATCGCAGCTCGCGGCAGATCGGCGCGCCGGCACTGTGGGGCGGCGGGCTCGAGAACGCCGGTCAGGGGATGAAGATCGCGATCATCGACGAGGGGATCGACCAGACGCATCCCTTCTTCAACCCCGCGGGCTACACGATGCCTGCCGGCTATCCGAAGGGGCAGGCTGCCTACACGACCGCGAAGGTGATCGTCGCGCGCGCCTTTCCCGCCGGCGCAGCCGCAGTGGAAGCACGCCGGGAAGCCCTTCGATCCCGAGCTCTCGTCGCACGGCACGCACGTCGCGGGCATCGCCGCGGGCAACGCCAACACGCCGGCGGACGGCAACCGGATCTCCGGCGTCGCGCCACGCGCCTACCTCGGCAACTACAAGGCGCTGACGATCCCCACCGACGCGAACGTGGGCCTGGACGGAAACTCGCCGGAGCTCGTAGCGGCGATCGAAGCCGCCGTCGCCGACGGGATGGACGTGATCAACATGTCCCTCGGCGAGCCGGAGATCGAGCCGTCACGCGACATCGTCGTCAAGGCGCTCGCGGCGGCGGCGCAGGCAGGGGTCGTCTCCGTTGTCGCTGCAGGCAACGACTTCGCTGACTTCGGTCGCGGCTCCGTCGGCTCTCCCGGCGCCGCGCCGGAGGCGATCACGGTCGGAGCGGTCACGACGAGCCGCTCGGGCGCGGACAACGTGGTCGCCGGCTTCTCCTCGAGCGGGCCGACGCCGATCTCGCTGAGGTTGAAGCCTGAGGTGAGCGCACCGGGCGTGGCGATCGTCTCCAGCATCCCGGGCGGCTATGCGGCGTCGTCGGGCACGAGCATGGCCGCACCCCACGTCGCCGGTGCCGCGGCGCTCCTGCTGCAGCGGCATCCGACCTGGACGCCGGCGCAGGTGAAGTCGGCGCTCGCGCTCACCGGCGACTCGGCCTTCCCCGACGAGCGGAAGAGCGCCGAGCTGACGACCGTGCGCGGCGGTGGCGGCGTCGTGAATCTCCTGCGCGCCGACAATCCACTCGTGTTCGCTGCGCCGGTCTCGCTGTCGTTCGGCCTCGTCCGGCCGACCACGACCGTCACCCGCCAGGTCGCACTGACCGACGCCGGGGGTGGAGCCGAGCCCTGGGCGGTGACGCTCGAGCAGCAGGTCCGCCATGCCGCGGTGACCATCACTGTCCCCACGTCGGTCGCGGTGCCCGGAACCCTCCCCGTGACCGTGACGACCTCGCGCGCTCCCGATGCCGAGCTCCGAGGTTTCGTCGTGCTCACGCGCGGCTCCGACCGGCGTCGGATCGCATACTGGTTCCGCACGGGCGCCCCGAAGCTCGCGGCCGTGAAGACGACAGCCCTGCGCCGGGCCGGCAGCTACCCGTCGTCGACGAGGGGCGGGACGAGCCGGGTAGCGCGCTACTTCTACCCGGAACGGCCGTCGGGGCTCGGCTTCGCCGCACAGCTCCCGGGCCCGGAGCGGGTCTACCGCGTGACGCTCGGGCGGCCGGCGACCAACTTCGGCGTCGCGATCACGAGCCGCGGGCGCGGGGTCGCGGTCGAGCCGAGAATCGTGGTCGGCGGCGACGAACGCCGGCTGACAGGGTACGCGGCGCTGCCGTTCAACCTCAATCCCTACCTGCGCACGTTCGGAGATCCGGTGCTTGCCTCGGGCGTGATCCTGCCGGCAGCCGGTACCTACGACGTCGTCTTCGACAGCCCCTCGGCCGCGCGCGCCGGGAAGTTCACGTTCCGCTTCTGGCTGAACGACGTCTCGCCGCCGTCGGGGATCCTGCGGACGCCGCAGGTCAAGCTGGGCAGGCCGGTCGTCGTCGCATCGGTGGATCGTGGCGCCGGAGTCGATCCTGCGTCGCTCTTCGTCACGATCAACGGGAACGAGCGCTCGGCCAGCTACGTTCGCGGCCAGGTGCTGATCCCGACCGCCGGCCTGAGCCCGGGGCAGCACGATCTCCGCCTCCAGATCTCCGACTTCCAGGAGTCGCGCAACATGGAGAACGTCGGACCGATCCTGCCGAACACGCGGATCCTGACGACGACCTTCGTCGTCAACCCTTAGCACGCCGGTCTTTCTTCCTCAATCGTCGGCAGGTCGGCGAGGTCGCGCTGGACGCTGGCGGCGAACTCCTCCTCCTCCGACCGGATCAGCTTCAGGTTCGCCTTCCGCTTGCTGCGGTCGCGGGCCTTGCGCGCGTCGGCGCCGGCGAACCGGCCCAGGCGCTGCCACTCAGCGCCGATGACGACGACGGCCGCCAGTGCGAGGAGCACGATCCAGGGCCAGCTCACAGACGGAGTGTACCCCCCGAAAACGTGAGCTAGAGTGACGTTTGTGGCTCGGATCGCGCGTCTCCTGATCGCCGCCGCTGCCGCCGCGCTCGCCGTGCCTGCGCTCGCGGCTGCGCAGGAGCGGACGCTCACCTTCACGACCGCCCCGATCTCCGTTCCGGCGTACGGCGTCGCGCAGCAGCCGATGCTCGCGGAGTCGCCGGCGATCGACGGCCATGTCGTCGGGATGGACGCCGAGGTCGTCGACGCAGCGGGCCGCGTGCAAGGGCGCGACAAGGTGATGCTCCACCACATCGTCTTCGCCAAGATCGGCGTGCCCGACTACACCTGCGGCGGCGCGGCCGAGCGCTTCTTCGCCGAGGGCGAGGAGCGGCTCGCGCTCTCGCTCCCGCGTGGATTCGGCTATCCGAACAAGGCGACCGACCGTTGGGGCCTCCTCTACATGCTGATGAACCACAAGCCGCAGCCGCTGAACGGCTACATCCGCTACCGCGTCCGTTACGTCACGGGCGAAGCGCTGAAGCCGGTCAAGCCCGTCTGGCTCGACGTCCGGAACTGCACCGGCCCAGACCCCGTCTTCGACGTTCCGGGCGGCGGCAAGCGCTTCTCGACCTTCACGAAGACCGCCGACTTCACGATGCCGGAGAGCGGCCGGCTCGTCTCGGGCGGCGGTCACCTGCACGGCGGCGGCATCCGGGTCGAGCTCCGGAACGCGAGCTGCAACACCGCCCTGTTCGCGTCCCGTCCGAGCTGGGGCGGGCCGAAGCCGACGCCGGTCCTGCACGAGCCCGGGCCGACGAAGATGTCGTCGTTCCGCTCGACCGAGGGGATCCCGGTCGCCAAGGGCCAGAAGCTTCGCCTGGCTGCGGTCTACGACAACGGCCGCCCGCACACGCGCGCGATGGGGATCATGCTCCTCTTCCTCGCCCCCGGCGCTGTCGAGGGCTGTGGCGCAACGCCGCCGCTCGACGTCGATCTCGGCCGCCCGGCAATGCCGCCGCCGTTCTCGATGCCACTGCCGCGCGCGCCGTCAGGTCCGGTATCGAGCGCTCGCTCGACCTCGGTCGGCGATTTCCGCTACGGCGCCGAGCGGATCCTCCTCCGGCGCGGCGCGACCTTCACCTGGCGCTTCAAGGGAACGGTCCAGCACGACGTGACCGTCGTCGGCGGCCCGGTCGGCTTCTCGGCGCCGTGGACGCTCGCCGGCACATTCACGCACCGCTTTACGAAGTCGGGCACCTACCGGCTCTTCTGCTCGCTGCACCCCGCTCAGATGGTGCAGCAAATAACGGTTCGTTAGCGCTCGACGAGCGCGTCCGCAGCCAGGGGCACGAGCTCGAAGCGGTCGACGTCGACGAGCCCGTGATCAGTGATCTTCAGGCTCGGGATCACCGAGAGCGCCAAAAACGCGAGCGACTGGAACGGCGACTCGACCCGCGAGCCAAGAGCGTGCACCGCCGCAACGGTCGCTTCGCTGCCCGCGATCACCTCTGCGAGCGGCCGGTCTGAGATCAGTCCCGCGACCGGCAGCGGCAGCTCGGCCGTCACGGCTCCGGCGTCGACGACGACCAGCCCTCCGCCGAGCTCCACCAGCCGCTCGACCGCGCGGGCCATGTCGCCGTCGTCCATTCCCACCACGACGACGTTGTGCGCGTCGTGCGAGAACGTGGACGCAAACGCGCCGCGCTCGAGGCCGAATCCCTTTACGAAGCCGAGCCCGACCCGGCCGGTGCCGAGATGCCGCTCGATCACGGCGATCTTCGCGAGATCGCGGTCGGCGTCGGCAACCGCGTCCGCCAAGTCCTCGACGAGCGACTCCGTCACGATCTGACCCGGCACGAGCCCGATCACACGGGCGCGTCCTCCACCCCAGTCGACGTGAAGATCCGCGGCGGTCGTCGCACGGCTGCGAACGCTCTGGGTCACCCACTCGGGCACCGGCGTCGGCGTGATCTCCTCGACCGCGCCGCCGCGCTTGAGCACGATCTCCGGGACGAAGCGCTCGAGGTCCGGGAACAGCAGCAGGTCGGCCTGGTAGCCGGGCGCGATCGCGCCGAGCGTGTCGAGCCCGTGCCACAGCGCCGGATGGTGCGACGCCAGCACGAGCGCGTCCTCGGGCGCGACCCCATAGCGAGACGGCATCGCGGACGATCGCATTGATGTGACCGTCTTCGGCGATGTGCTCCGGCTCGCGGTCGTCGGTGCAGAACGCCATCCGGCTCGGCCCGAACTCGGCAACGAGCGGTGCGAGCGCGCGCAGGTTCCGTGCCGCAGACGCTTCGCGGATCAGGAGCCACATCCCGGCGCGTAGGCGCTCGCGGCCCTCCTCGGCGGTGAAGGCCTCGTGGTCGGAGCGGATTCCGGAGGCCGCATACGCCTGCAAATCGAGGCCCAGGACGCCCGGCGCGTGGCCGTCGACGTGGTGGTCGCCCGCGACCTCGAGCTTCGCCAGCTCGCTCTCGGCGCCGGCGATCACGCCGGGGAAGTTCATCATCTCGGCGAGCCCGATCACCCGCCGACGCCGTAGCAGGCTCTCGAGGTCGCCCGGCGTGAACGGTCTGCGGGGCGACTCGAACCGAGAGGCCGGCACGCACGAGGACGCGGTGAAGAAGACGTCGAGCGGCAGGTCCTCGCACACGTCGACCAACCAGTGCACGCCGTCGGTCCCGAGCACGTTCGCGATCTCGTGCGGATCGGCCACGACAGCGGTCGTGCCGAGCGGCAAGACGAGGCGCGCGAACTCGGACGGGAGCAGCTTCGACGTCTCGAGGTGGACGTGCGCGTCGATGAAGCCGGGAACGACGTAGGCGCCGTCAGCGTCGAGGGTCTCGGCGCCCTCGTAGGAACCGAGTCCCGCGACGACGCCGTCGCAGATCGCGACGTCGACGTCGAGCCATTCGCGCGTGAAGACGCTGAGAGCACGTGACCGCCGCGGACGACGAGATCGGCCGGCTCGTCCCCCCGCGCGACCCCCAACCGGCGCTTCAGAATTTCGGCGTTCGCGTCGATACTCGAAGTATGAGCATGAACGCGCAGCTGATCATGGGCTACGCCGTCCTCTGGATCGTCCTCCTGAAGACCCTGTTCATGCGTGCCCGCCTGATCCCGGCGGAGTGCCCGCGCTGCGGCCTGCTCTACGAGCGCCGCGAGCTCGGCGGCGTTATCTGCTCCTGCGAGCGCTGAACGAGCAGCACGACGCTCACCGCGAGTATCCAGAGCGGGAAGAGCAGCGCCGGAAGTGATGCGGGCGCGAAGAACGTGAGCGGCGCAACGACGAAGCCTGCCGTCGTGAGCCAACGCGGCAGCAGCTGCCCGCGGCGGGCGACGAGAGACGTCGCGAGCACGAGCAGCGCCGCCACCGAGATCCCGCCGGTGATCAGGAAGTACGACGCCGTGTCGACGAGGCCCGCGCTGCCCGGGTCGAGTTCGGCGCCCTGCTCTCCCAGGGCCGCGAGGAGTGCGCCGCCCGCAACGATCAACGCGGCCGCCGCGACACCGGATCCGAACCCCAGGGCCGTCAGGCTCCGAGGCTCCTCCTCGACGCGCACCAGGACGCTGCGGAGCGCGGCGGCGAACCACACCAGGCACAGCGCCGCCGCGAGGAGCGCGTAGAACGCAAGCGCCGTCAGGCCGACTTTGTCGAGGTAGTACTCGCGAACTGCGTCGGGTGTTTCGGCCGTGTTCGCCTCGAGCACGCCCGCTCCGAAGACAAACAGCGGCACGAAGAGGATCCCGCTGATCGGCGACCACCGTTCCCAGCGTCCCATCTCGACCCCTTTCGTCGTGTTGCTATTCCGGATAGACCTGCATCGGAAGCCGTGACAGTGGCTCGCCGCCGCCTTCGGTGACGAGCCACGTGTCCTGCATGTAGAGACACGTCCTCCCGTCCGCGGCGATCGCATGCGGGTGCATCGAGAGCACCATCCCGCTCCGCAGCACGGTTTCCATGCCCTCACCCACGCGCGGATGCTCGATCATCGTCATCCCGATCGAGTGGCCGGTGACGTGCCCGAGGTGGTAGCCGCGGTCGGTAAAGCCCTTCGAGACGGCGCGGTGAACGTCGTGTGCCGTGGCGCCGTCGCGCATCGCCTCGCGGGCGGCGGCGTGGTACTCGCCATATGCCTCGACCATCGGCTCGACTTCGTCCGGGACGGTGCCGATCGCGCGCGACACCTCCACCCAGTGCATCCCCGGCCCAGCGACCTCGAGCGACGGCAGCACGAAGTCGCCGAGCACCGTCGCCTCTTCGCGATCCCGAACTCGGGCCCGATCAGGACCATGTTCATCGTCAGCCGGCCGCAGCCGCGCTCGACGAAGAGCTCCTCCGCGGGCGCCATCGCCTCGGCCGCCGTCTTTCCCGGTTCGTACGCGGCGAGGAACGCCTCGAAGCCGTCCTCGTTGATGCGGACGCTCTCGCGCACCGACTCGAGCTCGGCGTCGCTCTTGACCGCGCGCGCGAGATCGAACTCCGCGTCGAACGGGATGAGGTTCGGGCCCTCGAATGCACGGAAGTCGCGCACGGTCATGATGTAGTCGAGGCCGTAGACGCCAATCCGGTTCCAGCCCTGATCGCGGGCAGTCGCCGCGATGTGCTCGCCCGGCCGGTCGTGGAAGACCTGCTCGAGCTGCGCGGTGCCGTGCTCCCCGACATAGCGCGCCTCGGTCGGGAAGACGATCTGCGGCTCGCCGTCCGCCGGCACGACGACGTACGCGTAGCGATGGACGATCTGGAAGCCGGAGAGATAGGTGACGGAGCCCTCGAAGCCGCTGTACTCGCTGCCGGCGACGATCAGCGCGTCGAGGTCGTGCTCCGCCATCGCGGTGCGGACATTCGAGTACCTGCGCTCTAGCTCTGCGTCCAAGACGCCTCCATTCCCTTGATCAGGGCCACAACGGCCTCGTTGAGCGGGGTCGGGACACCGAGCTCGCGCCCGAAGCGCGCGATGCCGCCGTTGAGATAGTCGACCTCGGTCGGTCGGCGCGCCTCGACGTCCTGCAGCATCGAGGCCTTGTGCCCGTAGGCGACATCCGGCTTCGCGGCGTGGTCGATCAGCTCTTCGGGGTCGGCGTCGAGGACGATTCCCTGGGCCGTCGCGACCGCCTTGCCCTCGTCGACGAGGCCGGTGACGAGCCGCCGCAGGTCGGGCCGCTCGCAGACGCGTCCGTGCGTCAGGCCCGTGAGCGCTCCGATCGGGTTCGTCGACGCGTTGAAGATCACCTTGCGCCACTGCGCGCCGCGCGCGTCGTCGACCGCCGTCAGCGGGCATCCCGCCGCGGGTGCACGCATCCGCGAGGCGCTCGATCTCCGCCGCGCCGGCCGGGCGCGGCTCGAAGGGCCCGAACGTCGTGTCACCCTTCACGTCCCACTGCACGACACCCGGCTCGAGGATCTTCCCCGCCGGAAACGTCGTTCCGCGGATGACGCGCGCAACGTGAGGGGCGATCGTCTCCTCGTTGCCGACGCCGTTCTGGACGGAGGCCACGGCGCCGTCCGCGAACGCGGCGCGGTGGCGGCGATCGCGGCTTCGGTGTGCATCGCCTTTGTCGCCACAATCCCGAAATCGCACAGGGGCAGCGCCGCTGCATCGGTGGTCGCCCGGATCCCGGTCGCGTGCACGTCGCCCGCGCCCATCAGCCGCAAGCCGCGCTCGTTGATCGCGTCGACGTGATCGCGAGCGAGGTCGTACGCCCACACCTCGACGTCGTCCAGCGAAGCCAGGTTGGCCGCGAAGAGCGAGCCGACGGCACCGCAGCCGACGATGCAGATCCTCATGCCGGTCGCCGCCGCGGCAGTCGCAGCTCACCGCCGCCGGTGATCCCGGACGGACGCAGGATCAGCATCAGCGCCATCAGGCCGCCGAGAATGACGAGCCGCGATCCTTCCGGCAGGTCGAGCCGGAAGCCGAGGCCGATCCCGTCCTCGGCGTTGCCGAGCACGGTGTCGAGGCCGCTGACCGCGAGCGCGCCGACGACTGCGCCCCAAAGGCTCGTGACGCCGCCGACGACCAGCATCGCAAGCGTCAGGAACGTCAGCTCGAGATAGACCTGCTCGGTCGTGATCGAGCCGAGCATGTGCACGAGCAGGCCGCCCGCGAAGCCGCAGAGCGCGCCCGAGAGCGTGAACGCCCACAGCCGCTGACGGTGGACGCTGACACCGACGGCCTGTGCAGCCGCAGGGTCCTCGCGCGTCGCGCGCGCTTTCCGCCCGAGCGGGCTCCGCTGGTACGCGAATGCCGCTGCGATCACGAGCAGCGCGCCGACGGTCGCCTGGAGGGAGCCGGTCGTCTCGGGCACGAGCGACAGCGTTGTCGCGCCAGGCCCGATCCTCGTCCATTCCCGCAGCAGGTTGTGCGTGATCTCGAGCACCGCGAAGGTGGCGATGCCGGCGGCGAGGCCGGAGAGTCGCATCAGCGGCAGGCCGACGAGGAACGCGGAAGTGCCGCCCACAGCCGCGGCGAGGACAAGCGACGCGACATTGCCGATCGTATGGTCGCGCAGAAGCGGGAAGAGCTCGGGCAGCACGCCCGTCTTCGACTCGAGCGGCACGGTCAGCACTCCCGCCGCAAAGCCCCCCAGCGCGACGAAGCTGATCTGGCCGAACGAGATCACGCCCGAGTTGCCGACGAAGACGTAAATCGCAACGACGATCGCCACGGCCACGAGCGCGTTCAGGAAGTGGATCTCGGTCGAGCGTGAGACGAGCGTCGAGCCGATCCCGACCACGACCACGAGCAGCGCCGGCCCGGCCAGAGGCAGCCAGGTGTCGAGAAATCTCCTCATACGCGTTCGACCAGCGCCGTGCGGTTGCGGGCGAAGAGCCCGGCAGGCCGCAGCAAGAGCACGAGGATGACGAGCGCGAACACGGCCGAGGGCAGGAAGACGGTCTTGTCGGTCGGCAGCGCGCCGTTGATCACGCCCGTCGCGAAGCCGATCGAGAAGCCGCCGAGCGTCGCCGTCCACAGCCGGTCGATCCCGCCGACGACGACGCCGACGAGGACGACGATCGTCTCCTTGAGCGCGAAGTCCGGAGCGACGAGCGGGAGCTGGACGGTCAGGATCACTGCGACCGTCGCGGCCAGCACTCCGGAGAGGAGGACGGCGACGCCGATGACGCGGTCGGCCTTGACGCCCAGCAGCCTCGCGGTGCGGAAGTCGGCCGACGCCGCGCGCATCTGCAGGCCGATCGTCGTCTTCGCGAGCAGGAGCGCGAGCAGAGGCGAGCGTGACCGCCGCGACGATGATCGCCAGGATCGTCACCTTGCGGACGTCGACGCCTCCGATCGTGACCGCCTGGTTCAGCGGGGCGAGCGAAACGGCCGGCTCGCCGATCGTGCCGTCACGGATGTCGAGGATCAGGGCGACCGCCTGCAACAGGAACGCGATCGCGAAGGTGGTCACGAGCATGACCGCGGGCGACTGCGTCCGCAGGGGGCGGAAGACGGCGCGCTCAAGCGCGAGCGACAGCGCCACGACGACGGCGAAGCACGCCAGGATGCTGCCGGCGACCGGCCAGCCGGAGGTGAACGCCAGCGTGTAGGCGCCGGCCATGATCAGCTGGCCGTAGGCGAAGTTGACGAGCCTGAGCACGCCGAAGACGAGGCCGATCCCGACGGCCATCAGCGCGTAGACGGCACCGAGGCCGACCGCGTCGACCAGCGTTTGGGCGTCGACGGCGGCGATCATCGCGAGGTACGCCTGCGATCATCTTGTCGGTGTCGTCCGCGTCGGCCGGCGTCAGCAGCATCCGGAGCTCGCCGTTCGCGAGCACGTAGGTGCGGTCGGCGAGCGCGACGGTGCGCTGGGCACGCTGCTCGACCAGGAGGATCGAGACGCCCTGCTCCCGGATCGCCGTGAGGGCACCGAAGACGGCATCGACGATCGTCGGTGCGAGCCCGAGTGAGGGCTCGTCCAGCAGCAACACCTCGGGTGCCGCAACGAGAGCGCGGCCGATGGCGAGCTGCTGCTGCTGGCCGCCGGAGAGCACGCCGGCCTGACGCTGACGGAACTCCGCCAAGACCGGGAAGAGCTCGTACGCACCTGCGAGCGGCGTAGGCTTGACGGAGCCGCCAGGAGCGGAGGTGCCGGCTCTGCCGGCGCCGGAGCGGGAAAACCGGCTCGCCGTCCCGTTCTTGCGCCGCGCCGAGAGCCCGAGGCGCAGGTTCTCCTCGACGGACAGCTCGCCGAAGATCCGCCGGCCCTCGGGAACGAGCGCGACTCCCGCCCGGGCGATCGCCTCGGGTGTCCGGCCACGGAGCGACCGGCCGTCGAGACGAACATCGCCGGCCGCGGCGGGAATGACGCCCATGATCGCGTGCAGGGTCGTCGTCTTGCCGGCGCCGTTCGGGCCGATCAGCCCGACGAGCTCGCCCTTCCCGACCTCCAGGCTCAGCCCCCGCACCGCAGGCACCGAGCCGTAGCGAACGTCGAGCCCGTCCAGCTCGAGTGCGGGCGTGCTCATAGGCCGCCTTTCGGCCTATGAGCAGGGGAGGGGGTTGTGGGGGAACCGGGAGGTTCCCCCACACGAGACAAGAAGAAGGGGGCTCGTGGGGGACATGGTTTCCCCCACGGGAGCGGGCCGAAGGCACGCGACCGTCACTCCGCCACCGCGCTCTCGCCGAGGTAAGCCGAGGCGACGTCGAGGTTGCCGCGGATCTCGGCCGGCGTGCCCTGCGCGAGCGTCCGGCCCTGGTCGAGCACCTGAATCCGGTCGCACACCTCCATCACGAGGGCCATGTTGTGGTCGATCAGCAGCACGCCTGCCTCCGCTCCGTCCCGGACCGTCCGGACGACGGCGGCGAACTCCGGCACTTCCGCCTCGGGCAGCCCGGCCGCGGGCTCGTCGAGGAGCACGAACCGCGGCTCGGTCGCCAGCGCGCGGGCGACGCCGAGCCGGCGTTCGTCGCCGTGCGCGAGGACGCCCGCGGGCGCCTCGTCGAACTGCGTCAGGCCGAGCAGGTCGAGCAGCTCGTCGGCGCGCTGCCGGGCCGCCCGTGGCCGCGCGCCGACGCCGAGCGCCGCCACCTCGACGTTCTCGCGAACGGTGAGGCCGCGAAACGAGCGGCTGTGCTGAAAGGTGCGTGCGATACCGGCGCGGCCACGGCGGTGCGGGCTCCAGCCGGTCACGTCGTCCTCGCCGAGCGTGACGCTGCCGCTCGTCGGGACGTCGAAGCCGCTCAGCACGTTGACGAGCGTCGACTTCCCGGCCCCGTTCGGCCCGATCAGCCCCACGACCTCGTGCCGGTGCAGCTCGAGCGTCACGTCGTCGAGCGCCCGCACGCCGGTGAAGGACCGCGAGACGGAGGAGGCCCGGAGCGTCTCTCCGGGCCTCCTCGTCGATACGGGTGCGACTGCGTCCGCCAAGACCTAGATCTTCGGGACGACCTTGGCGGTCACGGCGCCGACGTAGCGCGCCTTGTTGTTGTGGATCTTGATCACGCGGTACTGGCGTCCGAAGACGCTGTGGAACTGCGGCGAGAAGCTGACGAGCCCGGAGAGGGTCGGCACTCTCTTGAACTTCTCCATCGTCGCCGCCAGCGTGGCACCGTTCGTCGAGCCGCCCGACCGCCTGATCGCGGTCGCGACCCCGTCGATCGCCGCCGAGCCGGTCACGAAGCCGCCCGTGAACGCCTTCAGCTGCTTCGCGAGCGCCCGAACCGCCTTGTTCGGGTCGTCGCCGAACGCCGACGCGTAGGTGACGGCGTAGTAGTCCGTCACCTGCGGGCTCTTCGTCAGCCAGTACGTGCCGTCGCCGGCCCACGAGTTCAGGATCGGTGTCTTGTTGCCGAGCGAGCGCAGGCCCGAGACGAGCGCGGGCAGCTCACCGAACGCGGTCGAGGTGACGATCACGTCGGGTTGGCTGCCGCCATTCAGCCGGCTGACCGCGGTCGAGACGTTGTTCGCGCCGGTCGCGTAGCTCTCGCGGCCGATGATCTTGCCGCCGAGCTGCGTGAAGCGCTTCTCGAACGCCTGGACGACGTTCTTGAAGTAGACGAGCAGCGTGTTAGTGGCCAGTTTGGCCTCCCGCCAGCCCCTCCGGTAGGCGTACTCCGCCATCGCGGAGCCCTCGTCCTGGGCGACATTGCCGAAGCTGAAGGCAAGCTTGCCGGCCGTTCCGAAGCGCTTCGGCCCCATCTGGTCGGTGCCGATGCACGGCGCGATCGTCAGCTTGCCCGCCTTCAGCGACTCCTGCACCACCGGCGTCGCGAAGTCGACGTCGCACGTCGTGAAGATGATGTGGGCGCCCTTGCCGAGCAGGCTCGCCGCGCACGACTTCGCTTTCGCGGGATTGTTGTTGTTCGTGTCGCACGTCTCCAGCTTGAGGGGACGGCCGCTGACCCCGCCCTTGGAGTTGATCAGCGCGATGCGGACCTTCGCCGCCGCCAGTGCCGGCCCGTCGAAGGGCGCCATGTTCCCCTTCGAGTCGAACGCCCAGCCGATCACGATCGGCGCCTGCGCGCTCGTCTGCGAGCCTCCGAGCCCCGTGCCGACGGTCGCTACCGCGAGCGCCAGCACGCCAAGGAGCACGCCGAACGCGCCCCATCGTTTCCTTGCTGTCATTCCTGCCTCCCTTTGGGATCCCGGTAACTGTCTTCTTTGGCCTTGATCAGGCGGTACAGCGTTTGGTGCAGCGGCACAGGTACGCCGAGCCGCTCGGCTTCGCGGACGAGCGAGCCCGTGATCAGGTCGATCTCCGTCGGGCGCCGAGCGTTGACGTCCTCGAGCATCGACGGGTAGTGCGCGCTTCCTCGCTGCGTCGCCAGCACGTTCATCTGCCACGGATCCTCGTGCAGCTCGATCCCCGCCGCCGCGGCCACACTCTTCCCCTCGTCCATCAGGGCGTGCACGAGGTGGCCGAGTCCGGCCGGCGTCGACTCGTCGGCGAAGTGCGGGTCGTGCGGCAACCCGGTGAGCGCCGCGACGGCGTTCACGGTCGCGTTGAAGATCAGCTTCGACCACTGAGCCGGCTTCAGGTCGGCGAACGCGCGGGCCTTCAACCCGGAGCGCTCGATCAGCGCCGCGAGCTCCTGGACGCGTTCGAACGGAATCCCGTTGTAGGGCCCGAGCCACGTCTCGGTGTCGAGGATGTACTCGACGTGCGTGTCGTCGTGACGGGTGCCGCTCATGAAGGTGACGCCGGAGACGAGCGGCCAGTCCCCGTGCCTGCGCACGATCTGCTCGGCGCCGAGGCCGTTCTGAACCGTGACGACCGTGGCGCTGGGGAAGCGACCGGCGAGCGACCGCGCCGCATCGTCCAGGCCGGTCGCCTTCGTCGCGACGATCGCGACGTCGATCTCGGGGAGCCTGGACGGATCGTCGGTCGCATGAACGCGGCCGGTGAACTCAGCTCGCCCGGTCACCGCGAGCCCTTTGGCTTCGAGCGCCCGCGCGTGCTCGGGGCGCCGGGTGAGCACCCAGACGTCGGCGACCCGGCTCAGGTGCGCCGCATAGAGACTGCCGATGACACCCGCCCCGACGACGCAGACCCGGTCGATCACGCGCGCCCCTCGCCGGCGCCGGCTCCCGCCCGGCAGAGCCGGGCTCCGCCGGCGCCTGACGCCGCTCGCAGCAGCCGGCTCTCCGGGGCCGTACTAGGCGTACTGTCCCCTCCGGCCGGGCACTGCGAGCGACGCCCGAGGAACGCGCGAGCCGGAGGCGTCGGCACAGCGCAGGTCACGAGGCTGTGCCCACCGCCTCCCGCTCGCCTGCCTTGAAGTGCGGCATCACGGTCGCGGCGAAGAGCTCCTGCGCCTTGATCGCCTGCCAGTGCTCGGCACCGCCGGCGTTGACGGTGATCGAAACCTCGGTCAGGCCTGCGCAGAGCTCCTGCACCGCTTGGATCCGCTCGATCACGTCGGTCGGCGTACCGACCCAGACGATGTCGCCCTCGATCATCGCGTCGTACGGGGTCTGCGCGAGCTTCTCGAGGATGCCGGCGGTGTAGAAGCCGTAGCCCGCCGCGTTGAGCTCGTCGGCCGGCGGCGGGTCGTACTCGGTCAGCGGCGAGGCGTTCCCCTTGAGGAAGCCGACCATCCACTTCTCGGCCTCGCGTCTCGCAACCTCGCGGTCCTCGTCGATGTAACACGCGTGGATCCAGACGATGTCGGGATCGTTGCCGTACTCGGCGCACTTGGAGCGGTAGAGGTCGAGCTGATCTGCGAGCGCCGCGTACGGCAGGAGCGGCGGCACGACGACAGCCCAGCCGCGCTCGGCTGCGAGCTCGTAGGTGCGGTCGGAGGTGCCGCCGAGGAAGACGCGGAACTTCCGGTCCGGCCGCGGGACGATGCCGGAGTCGCTGATCTGGAAGTGCTTCCCGTCGTAGGCGAAGCGCTCGTTCTCGAGCGCCGTGAAGAGCAGCTCGACCGACTCCTCGTAGCGCTCGCGCGACTCCGGCGTCAGCGGCAGGCCGGCCTTCGGGGGCATCCAGCCGTGCCCGCGGCCGACGCCGAACTCGTAGCGGCCGTCGAGGAGGATGTCGGCGACCGCGATCTGGGAGGCCAGCACGACGGGGTTGTGGTACGGCATCGAGTGCAGGAGCGTGCGGAAGTTGATCCGCTTCGTGCGCTGCGCGGCGGCGGCGAAGAGAGTGAGCGGGCTCGCGGAGATCGAGAACTTGGGGAAGAAGAAGTGCTCGATCACGGCGTACGCGTCGTAGCCGAGCCGGTCGGCGTTCTGGATCTGCTCGAGCACCTCCCCGTAGAGCTGCTCGGCGGAGCGTCCGGGCCAGCTCTGGATCTCCGAGTAGAGGCTGAACTTCACGCCGTCTCCCCTTTCCGTGACATGTCTCCGCAGCGGCGCGAGTATCTCGCGCCGGTGTCATGTCAGTCAATGCCTGCGAGCGTGCGGAACTCGTCGTCGGTGACGAGTCGCCGCTTCTTCGCGCCGAGCTCCTTCACGGCCGCGAGCAGCTCGGCGTGCCGGTCGGCGGGAACATCGAGCCCGAGCTCCTCTGCCTTCAGCCGGATCGAGTCGAGGCCGCTCTTCTTCCCGAGCACGATCCCCCGCTCGGCGCCGACCATCTCCGACGCGTACGGCTCGATTGCGGGTGGATCGTGGAACTGGCTCGCGACGGCGCCGCTCTCCCGCGTGAAGAGGTTGTCGCCGGTGATCGGCGTCCAGGGGGCGAGTGCGTAGCCCGAGCGGTCTCGCACGACGGCGGCGAGCTCCCGGGCCTTTGAGAGGTCGAGCCGGGTCGGGATCCCATAAAGCGCCTCGAGCGCGAGCGCGACCTCGAGCAGGTTCGCGTTGCCGGCACGCTCCCCCATCCCGTTGATCGTTCCGTGCACCCAGGTGGCGCCCGCCTGCACCGCCGCCACCGCGGCTGCCGTCGCGAGCCCGAAGTCGTCGTGACCGTGCCAGTGCACCGGCACGTCGAGCCAGTCGACCGCCTGACCGACGAGGTAGGCGGCGCCCTCCGGGGTCGCGATCCCGATCGTGTCCACGACGACCGCTTCACGGGCGCCCGCCTCGACCGCCGCCTCGTAGGCACGCCGGAAGAAATCGAGGTCGGCTCGAGAGCCGTCGACGCCGAAGAACGCGACCGTGATTCCCTCGCCGGCCGCGAACGAGACGGCCTTGCGAATCCGGCCGAGCATGTCGTCGTGCGAGACGCCGAGCGCGGCCAGCTTCGCATCGGAGATCGGGCTCTCGACGACCGCCGCGCGCACGCCGAGCCCGGCCAGTTGCTCCACGTCGGCCTGGACGGCGCGGGCGAACCCCCAGATCTCGGCTCGCAGGCCCGCGTCTGCGATCAGCCTGATCGCCTCCGCGTCTTCCTCGGAGACGCGCGCGAAGCCGGCCTCGATCCGGTCGACTCCCGCCTCGTCGAGCGCACGTGCGATCGCGAGCTTGTCCTCCGGTGTGAGAACGACGCCCACGGTCTGCTCGCCGTCCCGCAGCGTCGTGTCGTAGAGGCCGACGACGTCGTGGGACTGCGGCTCGAGCGCGAGGCGGTTGAGCTCACCGGTCCAGAGCTTGTCTCGGTCGATCGTCACGGAGCGCTCACGATCCCGTCCGGGAAGCGGCAGAGGCGCTCGGCGCCGTTCTCGGTAACGAGGAAGTTGTCCTCGACGCGGAGGCCGCCTCCTTCCGGCCAGTAGACCCCGGGCTCGATCGCCAGCACCATGCCGGCCTCGACGGTACCGCCGCCGGCCTGGTGCGCGTAGGGCGGCTCGTGCGCGCGGGCGCCAACGCCGTGGCAGATCGGATGGCTCGGCTGGCCCGGATACCCCGCCGCGGCGAGGCTTTCGCGGACGGAGCGGTCGAGCTCGGGGAGGCTCGCGCCTGGCTTGGCGAATCTGATCGCAGCCTCGTAGACCTCCATCAGCTGGGCTTCCAGCTCCGCGTAGCGTCCGTCGAGCTCGCCGATGACGAGATTCTTCGTGTGGTCGCACCAGTAACCGTCCGCGACGACCCAGATCTCGAACAGCGTAGGCTCGCCCTCGGCCACGACGCGGCTGCCTGTGGCGGTGAAGGTGCGGATGCCATCGCCGGTCCAGACGAGCGAGAAGCCGTGTGCGAGCTCGACCTTGCCGCCGTCCCAGCCGGTCCCGTGCTCATGCACCCAGCCGTTCCACATCGCTCCGACCTCGCTCTCGCTCATTCCCGGCCGGATCCGCTCCTGGACGTGCTCCATCGCCCCGGCGGCGATCTCGTTCGCGAGCCGCATCCGCTCGATTTCCTGCTCGGTCTTGATCGCTCGGGCGGTCGAGAGGAGTGGCGTGGCGTCCGCCGCGTCCGGAAAAGCGTCGAACCACGCTTTCGTGAAGGTCGTGGGCTCGCCCACCATCCGGTCCGCAGCCTGCGTGCCGAGACTGGACTCGATCCCGATGCGGTCGTACGCGGAGGAGATCTGGCGCGCGAGATCGAGCGCGCGCAGGGCCGGGGGCCGCGGATCGGCCTCGTCATAGCCGCGAAAGAGGCGGACCTCGGACGTCCAGCTCATCCGCTCGGCGTCCGCCTCGGACGCCTCCAGGCAGATCAAGACGGGCTCACCTTCACGCGGGAAGACGACGGCGTCGTAGCCCTTCATCCCCCAGAAGTTCGTCAGGTAGAGGACGTTGTCGGGCGCCCGGACGACGAGCGCGTCGAGTTGCTGGTCGGCCATGGACGAACGCACGCGCTCGACCTTCGCATCGTCGCGCGGCCAGCTCATCGGACGCTCAGACTTCGTGTTGAATCAACACAAGCTGAGGCGGGCTGCGCGCGACCTCGCATGATTGCGCGGCACCGAACGAGCTTGTGTTGAATCAACACAAGCTCAGGTGCCCCTCGCGCCGACGTCACCAGCGCACACGCGGCGGAACGGGCTCGCCGTGCGCCTCCCGCCAGCCGATCACCGGATTGCGCAGGACGCCGATCCGCTCGATCTCCGCCTCGATCACGTCCCCGGGCTTCAGGTAGAGCGACGCGGCGTCCTCGGAGAAGCCGGCGACGCCCGACACGGTTCCGGTCGAGAGCACGTCCCCCGCCGAGTAGCCGAGCGCCGAGTAGTGCGACAGGATCTCCGCGATCGTCGTCGACATGTTCCCCGAGTGCGACACCTGCCGCGACTCGCCGTTGACGCGCAGCTCCATTGCCAGATCGTGCGGATCCGGAATCTCGTCCGGCGTCACGATCCACGGTCCGAGCGGGCAAAACGTGTCGATCGCCTTGCAGAAGCTGAAGACACCCGACCGCATCTCGCGCCGCTGGATGTCGCGCGCGGTGATGTCGTTGAAGATCACGTAGCCGCCGACGTAGTCCATCGCCTCCTCGGGCGGGAACCACTTGCCTGTCTTCTTCAGCACGACCGCGAGCTCGAGCTCGTAGTCGAGCTCCTCGGTCAGGTGCTCCGGGTAGACGACCGGCTCGTCGGGGCCGACGATCGCGTCGACGTTCTGGAAGAAGACGATCCACGGCGCGATCTCGTGCGACCAGTTGACGACCTTCGAGTCCTCCTCGTGCTCGCGGAAGTTGCCGGCCGTGTGGAAGAACTTCTTCGGCACGATCGGCGCTCGCAGCCCCACGTCGGCCAGGGGCACCCGCTCGCCGGTCTCGTCTGCACCGCCGTGCTCGAACCAGTCGCGCATCGTCGGAACGTCGAGCCGGACGACCTCCTCGCCGTCGATCCGCCCCACCTTCCCGTCGTCGTACGTGACCAGCCTCATGCCCGCAACCTGTTCCCGCAGCCGACCTGGTCGTACGCATCGGCAATCCAGCGGGCGAACTGATCGTCCAGATGCTCCGGCGAGTCCACACGGAAGTGGTGGACGAACAAATCCTTCTGGTACGGCGTCGCGCTCCGAATGCGCGGATCGTCGACGCGGTACGTGACGTCGAAGTAACCGAGCAGCCAGTCGTCCTTCGGGCGCGCCCCTGCGAAGCCGCGACGCGGCCCCTTGAACGTGATCGTCGTCTTCGCAACGGAAGTCGTGTAGTCACCGCACGCCGCGACGACGTCGACGAAGCGGTGGAAGAGCGCGCGGCCGTGATCGCTGCCCGCCTCGAGATGCCGTTCGATCGTCCAGACATCGCTCATGCGACTCCACAGATCCGCTCGGCAGCTTTCGCGTAGACCTCGGCGATCTGCACCAACCCCTCGATCTCGAGATTCTCGCCGTACTTCGGATCCGGCAGACCGGACGACGTGCCGTAGTTGACCGTCGCGATCCCGTAGCGCGAGAGCACCGACGCGTCCGAGAACCAGCGCGTCACGTCTCGCTCGGGCGCCACGCCGAAGACCTCCTGGTGCGCCTCCTCCAGCGCCCCGACCAAAGGATGCGACTCGTCGAGCTCGGCCCCGGGCGCCGTCACGTACACCTCCGCTTCCACGCCCTCCAACCGCCGCGCGAACTCGAGCGCACGCCGTCGCGCCACCGCCATCTCGACGTCCGGCGGGACGCGCAGGTCGACGAAGAGGTCGGTCCGGTGCGGCGTTCGCGAGACGCGCCAGCCGAAGCCGCCCTGGATCGCACCGACGTTCGCGACACCGCGGACGTCGCCGTAGCTCATTTCCTCCTCCCACTCCGGCAGCCACGCGAGCACGCGGTCGAGCACCTCGCGCATGCGCACGATCGAGTTCTCCTCGAGCCGTCCGGACGAGAAGGCCGTGTGGATGAACGGGCCCGAGGTCGTGAGCCGCAGCCAGAGCGTCCCGAAGTGCGCGAGCACGAGCTTCTGCTCGGTCGGCTCGCCGAGGATGCACATGTCGGCCGCGCCGCCGTGCCCGACCAGGTGCCGCGAGCCGGCCGCGTAGCCGCGGAACTCCGCGCCCTGCGCCTCACCCTGCTGGGTCTTCTCGATCTCGCCCGCGACCGCCGCCAGCATCACGTCGCCCTGCAACTCCGCATCGCCGAGCGTCCGCACCGCTGCCAGATACGCGACGAGCGCTCCCTTCATGTTCGAGATCCCGAGCCCGTAGATCCGACCCTCGCGCTCGAACCCTTCCGGCTGGAAGCCCGGGATCCCGGCGAGCCACGGCTCGCGGCCGGAGTACGACGTGTCCATGTGCCCGTTGAACATCAACGTCGGCCCGCCGCCCGTCCCGGCGCGGGTCGCGAGCACGTTCGCGCGGCCGTCCTCGACCTGCTGCCACTGCACCGCGAGCCCGAGCTCCTCGCACTGGCCCGCGTACCACGCGGCCATCGCCTCCTCGGAGCCGGTGAAGCTCGGGATCGAGACGGCGGCCAGCGCATCGGCCACAAGCCGGTCGCGGTCGATCATCTGAACGCCGGCAGGACTTTCTCCCCGAAGAGGCGGATCTGGTCGTGCCGCTTGTCGCCCCATAGCTCCAGCATGACGTGCGTGCAGCCGGCGTCGCGGTACTCCTCGATCGCCGCGATGCAATCTGCCGGTGTCCCGGCGATCGGCTTGCACTTGTCGAGGATCGCGTCGGTCACCTCCGCTTTCGCCGCCAGGCGCCCGCCGCGCTCCATCGCGTCCGCGACCGGCCGGATCTCGTCCTGCGTCAGCTCGGCCAGGTCGAGCAGCGTGTCGGCAGAGCCCTGGATGTTCTGCACCTTGTTCGCGAGGTACATGCCCGCGATCTCACGCGCCCCGTCCCGCCCCCGGTCACGATCCTCGTCGATCGAGGCGACGACCGTGCAGCCGATGTCGATGTCCGAGCCGGTGTTCCCGACCGTGTAGCGGACGAACGCGGGCGTCGTGATCGACGGCGTCAGGCAGCCCTCGGCGATCTCGCCGGCGAGCGCCTGCATCTTCGGCGCCGTCGCGGCGACGTACACCGGCGGTACCTCGCGCGGCGTGTGCGCCTCGTCCGAGAGCGCCGGCACGTCGGCCGACCACGTCTCGCCCTCGTAGGAGAACGCCTCGCCGCCGAGCACGCCGCGCACGATCGCGACCGCGTCGCGCATCGGCCCGAGCGTCTTCTTCGTCTGCATCCTCGCGTTGTTGAGGAAGATCTTCGACGTCCCGAAACCGAGGATGAACCGTCCCGGCCCGGCCGCCTCCTGGACGACGCGCGCGTCCATCGCCACCTGCACAGGGTGGCGCGTGAACGGCGAGATGATCCCCCAGCCGATCGTCAGCCGCTCGGTCTCGCGCGCCATCAGCGCCGAGACGACGGTAGAGCCGCGCGCCTCCATCTGGTGCTTGCGCCACCACGGGTACGCCTCGGCAAGCCAGACGGTGTCCATCCCGGCCTCGTCCATCACGCGCGCCGACTCGAGCATCTCGTCGAGCGGCTCCATCGTCAGCTGCATCACCCCGATGCGAAACGGAACCGCCATCAGTCGCCGAACCCCACCGACTGCTTCGGCCCCGCGCTCGCGTCGTCGGCGAGTGCATACAGGGACGCGATCGTGGTCGGGCCGGCGATCGACGCGCCGGCGCCGCGCTCGGTCAGCCACGCCGACGCCTCGTCACCTGAGAGCGGCGTGAACAGAATGTCGGCGGCGCAGCGACCCGGGCGTGCAACTGCTGGATGGAGCTTCCGGATCTCCTCGTTCGTCGTCACGAGCACCAGCACACGCAGCCCCTGGCCGATCAGGCCGTCGACAACGTTGAGGAAACGAGAGAGCCCCTGGCCGATTACGGTCTTCGCGTCTGGCGCCAGCAGCTCGCCCGTGTCCTCGAGGACGAGCAGCCTCCAGCCTTTCTCCTGCCCATTCCGCGAGTCCTGAGAGAGGTTGAAGGTGGCCTCACTCACGTTCTCCGTCATCACGCTGCCGCCGAATTGCGCCCAGCCTTCCGATTGCATCGGAGCCGCCATCGCCTCCCAACCCGGCTGCATGAGGACGTTCATCAGGTAGTCGGCGTGCTGGCCGAAGAACGAGTCGGGGTCGACGATGTAGTGGAGGCTGCACCAGTTGCGCCACTCCCACGCGAGCGCCCGCAGAGCGAAGGTCTTCCCCGTGCCGGCGTCGCCGTGCCAAAGCACGAGCTGTCCCCCGTGTGCCGGCCGGAAGCCCTGCATCAGCCGGTCGAGCCCGGCGCGCGTCGATGCGGTGTAGTTCGGCCCGATCTCGTTCCATTCCGGAACGGCGATCGACCGCCACGACGGCAGCGGCCCATGCGGTGAGTACGTCCAGAACGTGACCGTCACCTCGTGCGCCGAGCTCGGATCGGGCGGAGGCAGAGCCTCGCGCAGCCGCTCGAGCCTGCGCCCGATCGCCTCCAGTGACGCCCCGGCGACGGACGCGTAGACGCCACCGCCGCCCAAGCCGACGGACGAGAGGACGCCGTCCTCGTCGAATACTCCGTGCGCTCCGTGCGCTCCGAGGCTCAGGAACAGGGGCTCGCCGATACCTGACAGCTCGGACGCGCTCGTCGTCCAGTGCTCGGTTCGCATCACCGGGTGCCCGCTCTCCAGCAGGCGGTGCACGAAGAGGGCTTGCGGCGCGTTCTCGGCGCCGTGGACGTCGTGTGCGAGCTGGAAGTTGGGCTTCAGCGGTCGTCGTCCGTCGAGTGCGTCGGCCCGTCCGGATCGGCGTCGTATGCCTCCGGCGACGCCGGGTGAATCCCCTGCTCGGCGCCGCCCGTCCCGGCCGCTGCCGCCTCTGACACCTGCTGCTCGAGCGCGCCGAGCACGTTCCCGACCTGCTGGTTGATGATCGGCTGGAGGACGCGCTGGCCCATCGCACCGACCGGGCCGGCGATCTTCACGTCCGCCTCCCAGCGCATCGAGGTACCGCTGCCGGCCTCGGAGAGATGGAACTGCGTCTGCATGTTCATGATCGCGCCGACGCCGTTCCCCTTCGCGTTCAGCTGCGCGAACTCCGGCTCGCGCTCCTCGACCTTCTCGAAGTCCACCGTCATGCGCAGGCCGCCGAGGCCGAGCGGGATCTTCACCTTCGCCTGCCAGTGGCGGTCGTCCTTGATCTCGAAGCCCTCGACGCCGGGCATCAGCTTCGCCATCTGGGCCGGGTCGTTCAGCACCTGCCAGACGACGTCGCGAGGCGCGGACAGCTCCTTCGTCCCCTCCAGCTTCATGCCGGCGTCACCGAGACGTTCCCACGCGTCGACTCCGGGTCCTGCAGCATCGACCAGACGCGGTGCGAGGGGTTGCAGCTGTCGTAGACGATCGGCTTGCCGGCGGGCTTGAGCGCATCCTGGATCGCCGAGCAGATGCAGTGGATGCCGCCGCCGCCGCCCTCACCCATCCCCTTCGAGCCCAGTGGGCTGAACGGCGAAGGCGACTCGATCGAGCCCGTCTTCAGCGCCGGCACGTCGAGCGCGTGCGGCACGTGGTAGTCGTAGAAGTTGGAGGTCAGCAGCTGCCCATCCTCGTCGTAGACGAAGTCCTCATGCAGGGCGGCGCCGATCGCGTGCACGGTCGCTCCGTGCACCTGACCCTCGACGATCTGCGGGTGGATCCGCGTCCCGCAGTCGTCCACTGCCGCGTAGTCGACGATCTCGACGACACCGGTCTCGCGGTCGATCTCGACCACGCACGCGTGGATCTGCGTCGCGTAGGTCAGCGTCAGCTTCCCGGTCTTCTTCTCCGTGTCGACCATCCCGAAGTAGGGCCGGTAGACGAAGCGGTGGTTCAGCGTCGGGTTGAAGTCGGGCGGCAGGAAGGCGTTGTTCGCGTTCACGATCGCGCCAAGCGCCATGAACGGGAGTGCGGCCTCCGCCGGGCCGTCCTTGATCCGCGCGAACCCGTCCGCCAGCTCGATCTGACCCTCCTCGCACTGGAGGACGGCCGCCGCGAGCGTCACCATCTCGGCGCGGAGCAGATCGGCCGCACCCTTCACCGCGCCGAGGCCTGTGACCGCGAACTGGCTTGCGTAGGTGCCCGAGAAGCCCGCGTGGGAGTTGAAGTACGTGTCGTGCCCGGAGCGCACGTGCACCTGCTCGGGCGAGCAGCCGAGGATGTCGGCGACCACCTGCGACGCCGTCGTCTCGTGGCCCTGCCCCTGCGGGACGGTCCCGAGCGTGACGACGAGCTCGCCGAAGATGTCGAGCTTGACCGTCGCCGCCTCGTTGTTCCCCGAGAACTGGAGCTCCGGATTGAGCAGCGTCGACTGGCCGAAGTTGTTCGTGCCCGAGTCGAGCGTCGAGCCGATCCCGACCCCGAGCAGCTTGCCGCGGGCCGCGGCCTCGGAGCGCCGCGACTCGATCGAGTCGTAGCCGATCAGGTCGAGCGCGATGTCGAGGCAGCGCGCGTAGTCACCCGAGTCGTAGACGCACCCGTTCGGGGTCTCGTAGGGCATCTGCTCCGTCTTCACGTAGTTGCGCTTTCGGATCTCGACCGGATCGAGCTCGAGCTCCGAGGCGACGATGTCGATGATCCGCTCGGTCAGCCAGAGGTGCTGCATCCGCGAGTAGCCGCGGTTCGGCGAGACCGGTGACTTGTTCGTCGTCACCTGCGTGAAGTCGACGCGGATGTTCCGCCAGGCGTAGCAGCCGGGCGTCACCTGCGCCCAGATGATGCAGCCGAGCGGCTCGTAGCGCGGGAAGGCTCCGCAATCGTCGAGCGCCTTGACGTTGAAGCCGAGCATCGTCCCGTCTGCCTTCACGGCCACCTCGACGTCGTGGAACCAGCGCTCGTTCCCGTGCGCGTTCGCCGTGTGCTGGTCGGTGCGCCACTCGGTCCAGTTCACCGGCCGGTTCAGCTTCCGCGAGAGCAGGCAGAGCGTGACGTAGTACGGGTGCAGGCAGATCTTGTTGCCGAAGCCGCCGCCGATGTCGCGCGTGACGAACCGCAGCTTGTCGATCCCCGTCCGCAGCGCCGGCGCCATCCAGATCGCGCCGACGCCGGGCATCTGGTGGTTGCAGTGGATCGTCCACTGCGCCGTCCCCTTGTCGTACTCGACGAGGGCGCCCGAGCACTCGAGCGGTGTCGAGCTGAAGCGATGGAAGTGCAGCTCGTCGATCTTGACGATGTGGTCGGCCTCGGCCTTGGCACCTTCCCAGTCGCCCCAGTCGAAGACGCCGCTCCAGACGACGTTCGAGCCTGCGTCGTCGTGCAGGACTGTCTCGTCCTTGACCGACTCCCGCGCGTCGACGAGCACGTCGAGCGGCTCGTACTCGACCTCGACGAGCTCGGCTGCGTCGCGCGCGAGCTCCCGGGTGCGCGCGACGACCGCCGCGACGGGCTCACCCATGAAGCGCACGCGGCCGACGGCGAGCGCGTAGTCCTTGATGTTCGCGCCTGGCGGGGTCGACATTTCGAAGAACGGCTCTGTCTGGATCGCGACCTCGTCGCCCGTCAGCGTCCCGTAGACGCCGTCGAGCGCGAGCGCGGCGGCGACGTCGATCGAGACGATCTTCGCGTGCGCGTGCGGCGACCGGACGAAGTGGACGTAGCCGGTCCCGTGCCGCTTGACGTCGTCGAAGAAGACCCCCTGGCCCTGAACGAGCCGCTTGTCCTCCTTGCGGGGGATCGACTGGCCTACGTGGCCCTTCTGCAGCTCGACCGGAGCGGCGTGGTGGTCGTCTCGGTCGTGCTCACGACTCGACGCTCACAATCGCTTCGACGATCAGCATGGGGGAACCCAGGGTTCCCCCCTGAGCCCCCTCCTTCTTCGCTCCGTCCTTGAGTCTCCGCAGCTGGCCTGCGCGGGAATGAATCCCGCTCCGGCCGCGAACGGCGGCGGCTGAAAGCGTCATGAACTGCCTCCTGAGGAGACGATCGCCTCGACGATGTTGACGTAGCCGGTGCAGCGACAGATGTTGCCCTGGATCGCCGTCCGCGCCTCCTCCTCGCTCGGGCGCGGGTTCTCGGCGAGCAGCGCCGACGCGCTCATCAGCATCCCCGGCGTGCAGTAGCCGCACTGGAGCGCGTGGTGCGCCGAGAACGATTGCTGCAGCGGGCTCAGCTCCTCGTCGCTCGGCGCGAGGCCCTCGACGGTGCCGATCTTCGCGCCGTCCGCCTGCACCGCGAGCAGCATGCAGCTCTTCACCGCCTGCCCGTCGAGGTGGATCGTGCAGGCGCCGCAGTTGCCGGTGTCGCAGCCCACGTGCGTTCCCGTCAGGTCGAGCTCGTCGCGGATGAAGTGAACGAGCAGCCGGCGCGCATCGACCTCGCGCTCGTAGACCTCGCCGTTGACCTCGACCGAGATCGAGCGGCTGGTGGCCGGCTCCTCCACGCTCACGCTCCGGCCTCTCGCGCCTGCTGCACGGCCCGGACGGCACAGATCCCGGCGAGATGCCGGCGATAGTCGCTCGACGCGTGCACGTCGGCAGGCGGATCGAGGTCGGCTGCGCCAACCGCCGCGCGCACGCTCTCGTCGTCCGTCCCGCCCGGCGTCACCACGACGGGAACGGCGTCGACGCAGCCGAGCACAATCCGCGGCGCCTCGCCGGAGAGCGTCGCCGCAGCACTGGCAATGCAGGTGCCATCGCGGCCGATCGTGACCGCCGCGAAGCCGTCGGCGCCCTTGGCATCAGCCGGGACGGAAATGGAGAGCAGCAGCTCGCCCTCGGCCACGACCGTCATGTAGACGCCGAGGAAGAACTCGTCGGCGGGCACCGTCCGCTCGCCTCCCTCGCCGCGAATCGTCATCGACGCGCCGAGCGCCACGAGTAGCGGCGGCAGATGGTTCGTCGGGTCGTTCGAGCAGACGTTGCCGCCGATCGTGCCGCGGTTTCGCACCTGCACGTCGGCGATCTGCGCCGCGACCCGCGCGAGGATCGGGCGGGAGACGTCGACCTCGGACGAGGCCATGATCTGGGTATACGTCGCCATCGCGCCCAGCTGCAGCGTGTCGCCGCTGACCGTGATCGCGCGCAGCTCCTCCAGCCGGTTCAGGTCGACGAGGACATCGGGGGACGCCGCCCGCGCCTTCATCACGTTGACGAGCGTCTGGCCGCCGGCGAGCGCGCGCGCACCATCGTTCGCCGCGAGAAGCCGGATCGCCTCGTCCACCGAGGACGGGCGCGCGTACTCGACCTCACGCAGGAGCATGAGCGTGATTAAACACGCATTCACCGGTGACATGTCAAGGCAGTAGAGTCGCCGCATGCCGGGGTTCGACGCCGTCTTCGTCGGGAGCGGGATCAACTCGCTCGCCGGCGGCGCGCTGCTCGCGAAGGAGGGCTGGCGCGTCTGCGTGCTCGAGCGCAACGACTGGCTCGGCGGCGCGATCAAGACGGTCGACGGGCTGACTGCGCCAGGGTTCACGCACGAGGTCTTCTCCTCGTGGCATCCGCTCTGGGCCGCGTCGCCGGCCTATGCGGAGCTGAAGCCCGATCTTGATCGGCTCGGGCTCGAGTACCTGAACACCGACCTGCCCACTGCCGCGGCGTTCCCGGACGGCTCGAGCGCGTTCCTGTCGACCGACGGCGCCGCCAACGTCGCCGAGCTGGGCGACGCCTGGCAGCGGCAGTTCGACGAGTTCATGGCCGGCGCCGAGATCGCGTTCGGCGTCCTCGGCACCGAGCTCTGGTCGACGCAGGGCCTCGCCCTCGGCCGCCGCGCCTACTCGCACTACGGCCGCCGCGGGCTGGTCGCGTTCGCCGCGCACTCCCTGCTGTCGGCCCGCGACTGGCTCACCGACACCTTCGACCGGGAGCAGGCGCACGGTCTGCTCGCGCCGTGGGTCCTGCACACGGGGCTCGGGCCCGACCAGGCGATGTCCGGCTTCATGACGCAGGTGATCGCCTGCGCGCTCCAGCTCGGCGGGATGCCTGTCCCACGCGGAGGCGGCGTGAAGCTTGTGGACGGCCTGGCGGCGATCATCCGCGACGCCGGCGGCGAGCTCCGCACCGAGGCAGAGGTCGAGCGGATCCTCGTCTCCGGTGGTCGCGCCACTGCGGTGCGCCTGTCGGCCGGCGAGACGATCCAGGCCGTCGCGCGCCGTGCTCGCCTGCGTGACGCCGACGCAGCTCTACGGCCGCCTGCTCGCCGACGTCGACGTGCCGCCGGCCGTCCGCGACGCCGCTCAGAGGTTCCGCTACGGCCGCGGCGAGATGCAGATCCACATCGCGATGAACGAGCTCCCGCGCTGGCGGGGCGACGAGCGGCTCGCACGCGTGCCGCTCCTTGCACCTGACGCCGGGGCTCGACGGCGTCTCGCGCGCGGTCAACGAAGCCGATCGCGGCCTGCTGCCGGCAGAGGCGACAATCGCCCTCGGCCAGCCGATGGCGGTCGATCCCTCGCGCGCGCCGGACGGCTCGTGGGTGATCTGGGTGCAGCTGCAAGAACTTCCCGCCCGCCCGAAGGGCGACGCCGCCGGCGAGATCGACACCGGCAACGGGACGTGGACGGAGGAACTGCGCGAGGCGTACGCCGATCGGATCGTGGAGCGGATCGGGCAACACATCGAGAACTTGAAGCCGGCGACGCTCGCCCGCGTCGTCATGTCGCCGGCCGACATGGAGGCCGCGAATCCGAACTGGGTCGGCGGCGACATCTACGCCGGCTCGTGCTCGCTCGACCAGAACCTGCTCTTCCGGCCGACGGCGGCGACCCCCGGCCACGAAACGCCTGTCGAAGGTCTCTTCCACATCGGCGCCAGCACGCATCCCGGTCCCGGGCTCGGCGCCGGCTCGGGCTACCTCGTCGCGAAGTACCTGACGCGGCCTCCGCTCGCGCGCCGGCTGCTCGCGAAAGTGCCTGGGCTGCCGTGAACCAGCTGTCGCTCTCGGAGATCTCGACCGTGACTGCGAGCTTCAGGGAAGACCTGCGTGCCTACGCCGCGGCCGGCTTCGAGGGGATCGGGATCTGGGAGATGAAGCTCGACGAAGACGATGAGGGCGACCTCGAGGCGTTTCGGGCGAGCGGCCTGACCGCGACGAACTGCGTCCCGGCGGTGCCGTCGATCCTGCCGAACACGGTCATCGAGGGTCCTGAGGACGTGGAGGTGCGAATCGCCGCGCTCTGCGCTTCGATGCACCGCTTCGCACGTTACGACCCGGCCTGCGTCCTCTGCTTGACCGGGCCGGCCGGTGACCGCGACGAGGACGAGGCTCGGAGCGTCGTGATCGAGGGCTTGCGCCGGGTCGCCGCGGCGGCCGACAGCGCGGGTGTCCGCCTCGGGCTCGAGCCGATCCACGTGTCCGAGCGCGACGCGCTCACCCTCGTCTGCACGATCCCGCAGACGCTCGAGCTCCTCTACGAAGCGGGGCTGCCCGACGTCGGCCTGATGGTCGACCTCTGGCACGTGTGGGACACGCCCGACATCGAGCGTCATCTCGCCGAGAACGCCGATCGGATCACGGGCGTCCACGTCAGCGACTGGTTCGGGGACGATCGCAGCGACCGCGCGCTCCCGGGTGAAGGGATCTCCAGAACGGCGGAGTTGTTGCAGATCCTGCGGGATGCAGGCTGGCGCGGCGCCTGGGACGTCGAGATCTTCGGCGACCCCGATCGTGCCGACTCGTTGTGGGCCTGCGACGTGGACGAGGGAGCACGCCGCGCCCGGGCGGCGATCGCTAGAGCCGCCGGCCGCTAAGCGCGAGCACGTTGGCGACGAACGTCTTCGTCTCGTCGTAGAGCCCCCGCTCCCGGACCGCCTTCTCGCCCTGGTACCAGGCGGCGAGCGCAAGCCGTTGATCGCCGTCGAACCGTTTCAGCAGGTGAGCCAGGAGCGCGATGCCGATCTCGACGCCACCCTCACCGGTCCGCGGGACGTCGCGGCCGCCGAGCAGCACCGTCTCGACGAAGTCCCACGACGTGGGCATCACCTGCATCGGCCCCCAGGCGCCCACGGAGGACGTGATGTTCGTCTGGAAGCCGGACTCCTGCCACGCCAGGGCACGCGCCAGGTTGGTCGGAACGCCGTAGCGGGTCGCCCACTTGTCGAGGTGTGCCCGTACGGTCGAGCGCGACAGCTCCTGAGCCTGGCCGCCGCTGAGGGCGGCCGGAAGCCGCAGCATCGCGCCCTCGACGACGAGGTTGACCGACTTCAGGTCGTTGACCTTCGCCAGCGCGCGAACGGTCGTCTTGTGCTTCGTCGCAATCGCGGTCAGCGTGTCGCCGGGCTTGACGACATACGAGGGCGCGGCGGTGACGCGGGCGAGCACCGTCTTGCGTGCTGTTGCGCCCGCGAACGCCGTCCGGGTTGCCGGGCCGGCGACCCCGTCCGCCGAGAGCCCGCGCGAGCGCTGGAACTTGGTCACCGCCGCCCTGGTCGACGCGCCGAAGTGGCCGTCGACGTCGAGCAGCCTGAGATGGCCCGCCCTGGCCAGCAGGAACTGAAGTGAGCTGACATCCCAGCCGTAGGCGCCCTGGACGAGGACGCGACGGGCGACGAGCGGCCGGCCGAGCGCGCCGAGCTCCGCTCGCGTGCGCGCCCCGAGCTCACCCGTGACCGGAAGTCCCGTCAGCCGCTGGAACGAGCGCAAACCCTTTGCCGTCATCGGCCCGGACATCCCGTCGATCTTGCCGAAGTAGAGGCCCTTCGAGCGCAACGCCACCTGAAGCCCGGCGATCTCCGGATCGGCTGACGCGGCAGCCACACCTGACGGCACTGCCAGCAGGCTGATCACAACCGTTGCGAGGATGACGGCTCGGAGGCGCACGGGCTGACTCATTTGCCGCCGGCCCTCAGAACTCCTGCCTCTCTTTACAAATTCGTCCTGCAGGAACGCCCGTTCGCGTAGGCAAGATACGAAGGATGCGCCCCGGCCGACTTCTCCTCGTCGCAGCTCTGGTCGTTCCCGTCGCGATCGCCGCGCTCGTGCTCGTCGACCAGCTCCGCAGCGACGACTCGGCCGCGGCAACCGACCTCTTACCCGACCTCGAGCAGGCGGCGCCGTACGACCTGAGCGGCCGCACCAGCGGAACTTCCGCCAAGCCGCGGTTCTTCCTCGGTTTTGCATCGGCGGCCGGGAACCTCGGCGACGGCCCACTCGTGGTGGTCGGCAGCCGGCCCTCGACGGCCCAGCCGAGCATGAAGCTGGTTCAGCAGATCCGGCGCAGCGACGGCTCGACCCGGACGACGTCCGTCGACGACGTGCTCTCCTACGTGACCGCTCTCACCCACTCCCACTGGCATCTACTCGGCTTCATGCGCTACGAGCTTCGCTCGGCGGGCGGCGGGCGGGTGCTGCGCGACAACAAGACCGGCTTCTGCCTCGGCGATCGCTACCGGACCGCAACAGCGGTTCCGGGCGCCGAGCTGACGGGGCGCTACACGGACGAATGCGGCAAGAACCGCCCCAAGCTGCTGCGGCTCCGCGAGGGGATCTCGATCGGCTTTGGCGACGACTACGACCCGCATCTCGAGGGGCAGGAGTTCGACGTCACGACGCTGCCGCCGGGCCGCTATATGCTCGTGCACCGCGTCAACCCGGCGCGACGGCTGGTCGAGAGCAACTACGGAAACAACGTCGCCTCGATCCTGTTCGAGCTCAGCTGGCGGCGAGGCCGGGAGCTGCCGCCTCAGGTCGAAGTCGTCGCGCGCTGTCCCGGCACCGCCACCTGCCGCTAGCGATTTTCGCGGGCAAACCTCGTCGCGTCCCGACGCTACAATGCCGCAGCCTTCCCGCGTAGCTCAATTGGCAGAGCATCCGGCTGTTAACCGGAGGGTTGTTGGTTCGAGTCCAACCGCGGGAGCTCATTTGGTACGGATTTGGTACCGGTCGAATGAAACCGGCTGCCTCTGACGAACATCGACTCGGGCGTGCGTCCCGCGATTTTGCCTCGAGCGCCAGCTTCCCCCTGCGGCCGCTCCTGGTCGGAATCGCCTCGCGGGAGGTGGGTACCTCCCGGGGCGCACGCCATCCTCTCCGCTCACGTGGGCAACCGGCGTCGATAGCAGTGGCTATCGACGCACAGCCGCTCGTTCGCCAATCCTCCTACGGGTCGACGATGATCTTCGGCGCGGGGGCAGGCTTGGGCTTCGGCTGAGCCGCCTGCACCTCGGCTGACGTAAGCAGCGCTCGTGAGGCCTTCAGGGTCACGATGCCCGGCAAGGATCGCAGGTTCTTCTTCTTGCTGTCCTTGACGACCACGACGGCCTGCGCCTTCAGCGTGCCTTTGCTCTTCAGCAGCTTGAGCGCACGCGCCGAGAGGAAGATCCGGACCGCGACCTTCTTCCCCTTCTTCGCGGAGAAGTTGCGCTTGCCCATCAGGAACTTCGGCTTGCCCCTGGTCTCGAGCGCGACGTTGCCCGTGCAGGTGATCGGCGACGCCTTGGCGCAGCTGATCGTCATCCGCGCGACGCCATTCGAGCCGACGGTGACTGAGGCGGGCCCCAGCACCATGCTCGGGGAGAGCGCACCGGTGCCCCCCGTCGGCGGCGTGCCGCCGCCCCCCTGAGGCGACGCAGTCTGGTCGCTCGCCGGAATCGTCGCCGTCCCGAGGCTCTTGAGAATCGTGGCGTTGTTCGGGCCGCTGAGCGTGAGGTGGAAGACCTCGGCGATCTCGTTGGCGGTGTCGTCGACGACGGACACGTTCACCGTCTTGGCCCTATCGCCCGGATTGAAGGTCAGTGTGCCGATGGTCGCCACGTAGTCGCCTGGCGCGCTCGCAGTGCCGTTGCTGGTGCTGAACGCAACGGTCACCGTCCTCGACGTGGTTCCGAGCAGCGTGACCGTGAAGCCCGCGTTCTGGCCCTCGGGCACCAGCACGTCGCCGACCGTGAGCTGAGGCTCACTCGCGCCACCGCCCCCTCCCCCGCCTCCGCCGCCGCCGGGGTCCGTTGAGATGTCGTCGTCGAGGATCGTGCCGACACCGCCGCTGTCCGCGATGGTCGCGCCGGTCGCTGCGATGACGACGAAGAAGTTCTCGGAGAAGCCCTCGGAGATCACGTCGCCCGTCACGACGATGCTGAACTGGCCGCTGGTGCTCCCCGCGGGGATGTTCAGAACCCCGTTCGTCACCGACGTGTAATCGGCCGGCGCGCTAGCCGAGCCGTTGGCCGTCGAGTAGGCGATCACCACGGGCGCCGGCGCTCCGCCGGACAGCGAGACCGTGAACGTCGCGTTGACCGTGCCTGCGTTGCCCTCGGTCACCGACACGTCGTTGATCGAAGCCGACACGCCGGCGTCGTCGTTGACGATCGTCCCGACGCCGCGGCTGTCCGTAATCGTGACCGGCCCGCTCGATCCGACGAGGTCGACGAAGAACGTCTCGTCTCCCTCTGCGGTCGTGTCGCCGAACACGGTGATCGCAATCGTCTTACTCGTCTGCCCCTGCGTGAAGGTGAGCGGCGTGTTCCCGGCGCCGGCGTAGTCGCCGTTCGCCGTGGTCGCTGTCCCATTCTCGGTGCGCCACGTGATCGTGATCGGTGCCGGCGCGGGTCCCGACAGCGTTACCGTAAACACGAATGAGACGGGCCCGCTGCCCTCGCTCATGGACATGTCGTTGATCGTCGCGTTCACGTTGGCGTCGTCGTTGTTGATTGTCCCGATGCCGCGGTTGTCGGCGATCGACGCCGGACCGGTGGTCGAAACCAGGTCGACGAAGAAAGTCTCGTTCCCCTCCGGCACCACATCGCCGTTGACCGTCACTGTGACCGTCTCGGACGTGTCGCCCGGCGCGAAGGTCAGCACGGTGTTGGGCTTCGCTGTGTAGTCGCCGCTGCCCGCGGTCGCGGTGCCGTCCTGCGTGTGGTAGGTGACCGTGATCGGCACGGTCGACGATGCGGACAGCGACACCGTGAACGTGAAGGTCGTCGTTCCGGTGTTTCCCTCTGCGAGGGCCACGTCGTTGATGGTCACGCCGACGTTGGTGTCGTCGTTGTTGATCGTCCCCGTACCGCGATTGTCGGTGATCGTGACCGGGCCGGACGGCGATGAAAGGTCAACGAAGAACGTCTCGTTCGGCTCCGTGACCGTGTCGCCGTTCACGACGACCGTGACCGTCCGCGTCCGAGCACCTGTCGCAAAGGACAGAGGCGCACTCGCAATCGGTTCGTAATCGTTGTTGACGTTAGTCGCCGTCCCATCCACGGTGGTGTAGTTGATCGTGATCGGTGCCGGAGCAGGCGCCGACAACGACACCGTGAACACGAAGTTCGTAGTCCCTGCGTTCCCCTCGGCGAGAGTCACGTCGTCGATCGTCGCGGTCACGTTCTGGTCGTCGTTGCTGATCGTCCCGGTGCCGCGACTGTCGGCGATGGTTACAGGTCCGCTCGAACCGATCAGATCCACAAAGAAGGTCTCATTTGCCTCGGCGACGACGTCGCCGTTCACGGCCACCGTCACCGTCCGGGTCCGAACACCTGGCGCAAACGAAAGAGGCGTACTCGGATGTGCGGTGTAGTCGCCGCTCGCCGCGTTCGCCGTACCGTTCTCCGTGCGGTAGTTGATCGTGATCGGCGCTGGCGCAGGCGCTGACAGCGAAACCGTAAACACGAAGTTCGTCGTTCCCGAGTTCCCCTCCGCCAGGGTGACATCGTCGATCGACGCCGAGGGCGCGTTGTCATTGTCGACGATCGTTCCTTGGCCGACGTTGTCACCAGCGATGGTCACGTTCAGGCTAGGGCCCTGAACCAACGTAACGAAGAACGTTTCACTCCCCTCACCCGGCAAGGAATCGTTCACGATCGGGATTGAGACAGTTCCCGTCATTGCACCGGCCAGAATGCTGATCGTGCCGCTACCTCCGGTGTAGTCACCGGGAGACGTGGCAGAACCATTACCCGTCTGATAGCCGACCGTGATGTCCTTACCGCTCGGACCCGAGAGCTGAACCGTGAAGTTCGCCGTTCCCGCGCCCTCGCTGACTTCGACGTCGGTCACCGAGACAGTCGACGGAGGGCCGTCTGCATCATCGTTAATCGTCCCTGTTGCCGTATTTGGTCCGGCGGTAGCGTCACGGGTGACGCTCAGCGTGAACGTTTCACTTTCTTCGTCCAGCGAGTCGTCAGACGTCTGAAGGGTGATCGTCTTGGACGTATCCCCCTCGGCGACCCCGACGCTCCCAGTCGTTGCTCCCGTGAAATCAGCGGCTGAGGTCGTCCCGTGTGAAATCGAGTAGTCGAGTGTCCACCCCTCTGGAGGCACGGGATCGTTGATGGTGACCGTGAAGTTGACGTCACCGCCTTCGGTCGCGCTACCCGGCCCGACTGTGAATGCCGGATCGACCGCGGACGCTTGGCCCGGCAATGCCACCAGGCACACCGCCAGCGCTGCGGCAGCGCCGATCCGCCTCAACATTTGGCCGTCATTCCCCAGTTACCCCCCAAGAGCAGTTTCGTCCCGTCGATGCACAGATGTAACACGTATGTGGTTCGAAAGGAAGGTTTCCGCGCAAACCTACCCACTCGAGGGATCAAGCCCATCTCAGGGATCTTGCACGTAAGCACTTGCTCCGCGGCTCCCACTCCTGTAAGAACAGAGGTCCTCGCGCAATGTCAGAGGGGGCACGTTGGTGGCGGTAAGAGGGGATCGGGGAGCACGCCGTTGGCGGACGATTGTCGTCCTCCTGACAGCGGCTGCTTCCATGGCCGCTCTCGGTCTCGCCCAGCCCGCGCTCGCAGAGGATGCAACCGGCGCCCCCGCGGCGGACGCAACCACGACGGCTGCAGCCACCGACGCAACGCCCGCGGCAACGGATCCGGCAGGCTCGAACGAGCCGGCGACACCGGAACCCGAGCCCGCCCAGCCCGACCCGCCGGCTCAAGACCCGCCGCCCCCGCCGCCTGCCGAACCGGCAAGCGAGCCCCCCGGGACGGCGGCCACCGAGGAACCGGCGGAACCGGTCGTCACGATGGAGCCAGAAGCTGCGGCACCGACGACGTGTATCGCGACGAGCGAGGGCGCCCAGGACACATGCGGCGCGGGAGCAGCAGAGCCGAGCGCCGGGAGCCCCCCGGCGGCAGCGGCTGACCCCGCGCCGGAAGCCACAACGACCGCCCCCACGGTCGCAGCAGCACCGACGGCGCACCCGGCCGCGTCTGCGGATCAGGTGCTCGTCGTTTCCCTCGCTCCCGAGCAGTCGGCAGCGGCTCCCGCGCAAGCGGCGACCGCTGCCGAGCTCGCGGAGTCGGCCCAGCCGGCGGACGATGCGCCGGTGGCGTCCCTCGTCGCCCCACCTGCGGTCGAGCTCGCATACGTGGCCGGCCGCTTCGCGGGATCGGCCGCGGTCGAGACGGCCGAGACAGGCGTCGCCGCAATCGGAACCGTCGTCACGCTCGCACCGCTGGTGACACTGCCGTTGACCTACCTGCCGATCGTGAACGGGGTGATCGCGGCTGGCGCAATTGTCGAGGGGGCTCGCGCGTCACCGCGCGATCAAGACGGCCACCGTGCCGCTGCCGCGAAGGCAGAGGAGCAGGAACGGCCCGCTGCGGGTGTCGATCCACGCGGTCCGCTCGAGAACCAGGGGCTTGGCAGCTCCGGTGGCTCAGCGGGCGGGATCGCGGGCGCGGCATCGCTGCGCTTCTTCGCGATCGCAACGACGCCGATGCGCTTCGATTTCCCCGCCACGTTCTCTCACGCACCGCTCCCGAGCAGCGTCCCGCAAGGCGCGCTCGCGGACGCTCCGACGACGCGTCCCGGATAGCGCCCCACCACTAGTCCCGACCGCTCGGGAAGAACACCCGCGGTCGTGGAGTCGTGTTGGGCACGTGTCCTGAAGACGTGAACTGGAGGAGCGATGAACAACGTAAGGGCCGTCAAGACGGCCGTCTTGTTGGAACCACACCCGCTGTGTCACACAGCGATCGCCGGGCTGCTCGCCCACTTCGACATCGAAGTGGTGGGCGCGTCGACGACCGCCGGCACTGCGTACGCACTGCTGCAGGAGCACAAGCCGGATCTGCTCGTGGCGGAGCTCGACCTGCCGGAGGGCCGTGACGAGGGACTGCGCGTCCTGTCGCTCGGCCGGAAGGCCGATGCCGCGCTGGCGATCATCGTCCTGTCGAGCACGGATGATCCGGGGCTGATCGATGCCGCATTCGAGCAGGGTGCCTCGGCGTACGTCCTCAAGACATCGGATCCGGACGTGATCGCAACGGCAGTCCGCCAGGCCTTCGAGCCGTCGCTGTACTTCGCGCGGCCGAACGGGCAGCTGGCTCCCCCCGAGACGGTGGAGCTGGTGGAGCCGAAGCTGACGCGTCGCGAGCTGGAGATCCTGAAGCTCGTGTCAGAAGGCCGCTCGAACCGTCAGGTCGCCGAGCTGCTTTGGGTGACCGACCAGACGGTCAAGTTCCACCTCGCCAACGTCTACCGGAAGCTCGGCGTGCGGAGCCGGTTCGACGCCGCCCGGTGGGCGCTCGAGCATGGAGTGCTCGAAGCGGTGGCCGAGGAGACGCTGGCCCACACGGGCCACGAGAACGGCAACGGGAACGGTCAGACCAACGTCATCTCGCTCCGCCGGCCCTCACGGCCGCCGTTGGCTGCTAGGGAGCAGCTCGGGGAAACATCGCGATGACGCCCAACGTGAACTGTCGAGTCCGGGCACCGCGGCAGCGGACCGCCGCGGTGTACCGGCCGGCAGTGACCTGCAACGACAGGCTGAGCAGGTTCTTGACTGCGGGGGCCGCGATCACCAGCTCGCCGGCGGAGATGAGGGAGAGTGTGCACTCGCCGGCGAGCGCGGTCGCGAGCTGTAGCTCGAACCTGCCCTTGCCGACCTTGAAGCTGGTGCGGAACCCGCGCTTGAAGGTGCCCGCATCGACGCGCGCCTGCCTGGCGTACAGCTGGCCCGGGACGACGACGGTCCGGCTCGTCGGTTTCGGAGCGGGCGCGGGTAGCACCACCGGGGCCGCGAGCAGGCCGAGCTGCTGGAAGGCGGCGAGCGCGTCCACGCGACCGTAGACCACGCCGGCAACCGGCTTGGCCGACGACGCGAGTGCCGACCAGACCCCGGAGACGGTGAGGCTCGGGTTCCGCGAGATCAAGAGCCCTGCCAGGCCGGAGACCGCGGCAGGCGTGAACGACGTGCCGCAGATCGTCCCGGGCGGCGTCGTCGCGTCGGTGATCATGTGACATCCGGGCGCCGTGAAGGCAACCCAGGGCCCGCGCGAAGACCAGAAGTAAAGCTTGTCGGTGTCGTCGGTGGCGCCCACCGAGATCACGCCGGGGTACGCCGCGGGGTATTGCAGCCTGTCGTTGCCGTCGTTGCCCGCCGAAGCGACAACGAGCACCCCGCTGTCGATGGCGAAGCGAACCGCTTCCCGCTCGATCGGATTCGGTGCCCCAACGTGGCTGAGGCTGACGTTGATGATGCGCGCCCCGTGCTGGACGGCCCACACGATGCCTGACGCGATCCGCTCGGGATTGACCGACCCGCCCGCGGTCACGCGTACGGGCATGATCCGGCAGCCCCAGCAGTGGCCCGCCATGCCGAGCTGGTTGTTCCCGCGCGCGGCGATCACGCTGGCAACGCGTGTTCCATGGCCGTGCGTGTCCTGAGCAACCGCGTCGTTCTCGACGAAGTCCCAGCCGGGAACCAGTGCGTCCTGGAGGTCCGGAATCGCGTTCACGCCGGTGTCGATCGTCGCGATCACGATGTTCGGATCGCCGGTTGTCGTCTCCCAGACCTGTGGCAGCCCGATCTGGCGTTGAGCCCACTGATCGGGCCACGCGGGGTCGTTTGGCTGCACCGGAGCCGCAGCGCCGACCTCGACGAGGGCGCAGGCCGCCACGACCGCCACGAGGAGGCGCTTCATGCGGCGAGTGTAGACGGCAGCCGCGCCAATGGAAGACCTCGGGGCAAAGACTCCCCCACGAGCAGTGCCACAGTGGCGTAAACCCTTGCCCCGGATGGGATTGCCCCCATTCTCGGGTGGCATTCCGACCCCGAAAAGCCTACCCGCGTGGCACTTGCATCCAGGCGCCGAAGGGTTTAGAACCGTTGGGTACGACAGGAACGATCGCCGACCTACGGCCGGCCGGAAAGGAGGGCGTCAGGGGAGAGTCGCACCGAGGGTCAAGGTTGCAGGTTGGTTTTCGTTCAAGTACGTCCTTTGGGGAAAAATCTAAGTGGGGGAAACACACATGGGTAAGAGATTGAAGTGGCTGCTCGCACTTCCGGTGCTCGCGCTCGCGGTACTCGCGTTCGTCGGCACGGCGGCGGCAGGCACCACCGGTGGGGAAACTGTCCCCATCAACACGCTCAACACGGCTGACGACCCGCAGACGGCGAACATTCCGTATCTCGCGTGGGCCGGCAACCAGGTCCGGATTGCGAAGTGCTTCACGCGCGAGCAGGCGAATGGTGACGTCTCCTCGGAGCTCATCAACCCGTTCAAGGTCGGCAAGTTCGTCGTCGAGGACTGGAGCGGTTACGAGCTGACGGGCGGCGGATCCGACGGATCCGTGAACACGCGCCAGCGCACGCCTGACCCGCAGTTCCTGAACTCGAGCAACGGCGACGTCGTCGGCCAGCTCGTGAACGGCAGGCTCTGCTTCGCGGTGCACGTGTCCTCGCTCAAGCCGGGACTCGCCGTGATCAAGCTCGCGGTGCGGCCGGAGCTGCTCGGCCTCCTGCCGGGGCTCGACGTTCTTGCGAAGCACCAGTTCCTCGTGATCTGGATGCGCTCGCAGGCGCCGGCGATCCGCGAAGTCGCGAATGCTGGACTTCCCGGATCTGGACCTCGGTGATCCGACGGGGAACGGCATCTTCAACCTGAACGATCCAGACATGGCGTTCTACGACGACGAGAACAACGGTCTCGTCCAGATCGACGTCAAGGGCACTGCCCCGATGGGGAACGACTTCGCGGGCCAGTGGCCGGCGGACTCGATCACCCTGCCCGACGACTGGGACGACCTCGCGAGGGCCTATGCCTTCGACGATGACGACCAGGCCGGCGGGATCCCGGGCAGTGGCTTCATGCGCTGGGACATCCACGACGACAAGACGACTGCCTCGAACCACGCCGGTGCGAACGCCTGCACCCCGCGGGCCGGCAGCGTCGACGCCGTGGACAACTGCCTCGGTGGTCCGCAGGACGGGCAGTTCTCGTTCTACTACGGCTACAGCCAGCCGGGCTTCGGCAACGGCCCCCTGAATCCGGGCCCGAACGCGGCCGTCGGCCCGTTCGACCAGATCAGGCCGTTGAACTCGCTGCTGAGCGACAACGCACTGAACCCGGACGACGCGCCGATGCCGCCTCTTCGCATCGACGTGCGGATCGCGGCAGGTGGCGTGGGTGGCCTGGAGAAGGCTGACAAGGACGACATCTACGTCCGCGATCAGTCGGTTCCGGACTGGACGCCGCACAACCTGTACGCACCGTTCTACGAGGCCCTGATCCCCGCGGCACTGCCCGGCGATGAAGGCGAAACCTCGGGTGTTGCTGGCTCGTTCGCCAACAACTTCCCGGGCTTCCAGACCGATTACTACGACTACTGGGATCTGGTCGGTGGCTGGGCGGAGGATCCGCTTCGCAACCCGCAGCGGCTCATCTGCCGCGACTCGGCAGGCAACAACCTCTACTCGCCGGCCGGCTGGGACCATGTCGCCGTCTACACGGACGAGCATGGCCAGGCATTCGTGGAGTACGACCCGGACACGGGGTACAACTTCGCGACTCTGAACGGTGCCTGCGATCTCGATCTGCCGGCGAACCGGTCGTTCACGTCCATGATCTCGGCAACGGCGATCTATCCTGATCAGCCGGTGATCTGGGATCGGGCGAACAAGACGTCCGGCAGCATCACGAAGGTGACGAACATCGCGGCCAGCAAGACGCTGAGCTGCGTGCCCAAGGGCCCGATGTCGATGTTCTGCGTCGAGACCGTTCGGGACATCTATGGTCGGCTCCAGGCCGGCGTGGACGTCCGCTTCACCAGGTCTCCGCGTGGCGACATCTTCCCGGACACGACCAAGTTCGGCCCGTTCGACACGAGCGATCAGACCGTCGTGTCGGCGTCCGCTGACGCGGTTGTCGTCCGGACTGGCCCGAACGGCCAGGCAGGCGTCCTCATCCGCGAGACGAGGAACATCTGCATCGACGTCACTGCCGAGAACATCGACTCGAGGCAGCCGGCCGGTGGCGACTTCAACCCTGGCGTCTTCCGCCAGGCCTACATCAACGCGTGGGCCGGAACGACCCTCACCTCTTGTGGTGACGGCACCGGCACGGGCGGCACGACGGTTGTTCCGCCGGTTGTGAATCCGGCACCGACCGTTCCGCCGAACACGACCACGGTGACGATGAGCACTGCTACGCCCAGCGCGGCAGCCTCGGTCGTCAGCCTCGCCGGCAACCCGACGCCTGCAGCTCTGGCGCCGGCGGCGAAGGCGAAGGCAGCAAAGGCAGCGAAGGCGACGCTCTCGTCGGCTCAGCTGCTCAACGTCAAGGGCAATCGGTACTTGGTCGTCTGGCTGAAGAGCTCGTTGAACTCGGCCAACGTCAAGATCACCTTGATGGGCAAGAACGGCAAGGTGCAGCGGGTCATCGTGCGCAAGGTCGCGACGAACCGTGCTGTCACCGTCCCGAACCTGAAGGTCGGGAAGCTGGTGAAGTCGGTCAAGATCTCGGTCGTCGCATAGCGACTCACTGAGAGAGTGACCTCGAGAGGGCCCGCCGCAAGGCGGGCCCTCTCTCTTTTGCTGGTTAGTCGAGCCCCGGAGTGTTCGGCGCGGAGGCCGCAGGCGTGCTCGGACTGGGCTGGGCCGGTGCCTCGGCAGGCCTGAGCGCCGCCAGCATGGCGGCTGCGTCGACCCGGCCGGCAGAGACGAAGTCCCCGACCGGAACCGAGTGGGCGGCCAGAGCGGCGGCGACCGTGTCGGCTGCCGCAGCCGAGGCGAACGAGCGGGCGAGTCCCGCGAGCCCGGACACGAACGCGGCCGAGGACGAGGTACCGCAGAAGTCACCGTAGCCGCCGGCGGGTGCCGTCGACTGGCTGCAGCCGGGCGCGGCGAGCCTCACCCAGCTGCCGTAGCTTGCCCAGCCGTAGCGGGCATCCGAGTCGTCGGTGCCGGTGACACCGACCACTCCGGGAAGACCGGCGGGAAAAGTCATGTCGGAGCTGCCGGCGTTGCCGGCGGCCGCGACCACGATCGCACCGCGGTCACGGGCGGACGCGATCGCCTGGGCGACAGCCTCGTCGTGGCCGCTCAGCACGAAGCTCAGGTTGATTACTCGGGCGCCGTGCTCGGCGGCCCACGAGATGCCTGCAGCCACGTCCGCAGCGTCCCCCGAGCCGTTGCCTGCGATCACCTTGACCGGCATCACCGAACAGCGTGAGCAGGCACCCGCGCCGCCGATCCGATTGTTCGAGCGGGCGGCGATCACGCCGGCCACCATCGTGCCGTGACCGTGGTCGTCGGTCGGATCGTCGTCACCGTTGACGAAGTCGTAGCCGGGAACGAACGCGCCCGCGAGATCGGGATGGGAGAGGTCGACGCCGGTGTCGAGCACGGCGACGATCGTCTCCGAGGTGCCGCTCGTCAGCTTCCAGGCTGCCGGAGCGTTGACCTTCGCGAGCGACCAAGAGGTCGCCCAGAGCGGGTCGTTCGGCGCCGCTGGAGCGGCCGTGGCCGCCTGCTCGGCCGGGCGTCCGGCGCGCTTCTTCGTCGCGCCGGGGCGCGGCGTGACGATCCTTCCGGTCGGCCGCTTCCGGGTCACCGCGGCCTGACGACGCGCCATCCAGCGGATCGGCGGCTTCCTGACGGCGCCGGCGACCTGCGCGGTCGCGCGCCCGGACGCGTCGGCCGGCGAAGCACCGGCGGCCGAGCTGCGGGAGAAGGCAGCTGCTACGACCAGCGCAGCGAGCGCAGCCGCGAAGGCTGACCAGAGCACGACGCGCGGCAGGCGAGCGAATGAGGCGTGCGCGGGCACGACATGGCTATCGGCGCCACCGTGCGAATGCTTGAGGTTTTAGGAGGGTTCGGCGGAATCCGCTTAGCCGGAGACGCGGGCGCGGAAAGGCGCAGACACCTCGACGCGGCCCTGCTGCACGACGATCGCGGCGCTGACGAGCTTGCCTCGGGCTGAGGCGGGAAGCTGCCAGACACAGGTCGCCTTACCGTTGCGGTAGCGGCGGGAGACGACCTCCAGCACGCGCCCCTCGAGGCGCCCGCTGCAGAAGACGTGCGCGTTCCGCAGCCGTGCCCCGCGCTTGGAGGCTGCGACGGACGTCCTCAGGGGCTTGCCGGCCTCGGGCTGGCGCGGGGCGACTCGAAGGTTGCTCAGGACGACACCGGAGGCCGAGGGTGCCGGCTTGGCCGTCGCCGCTGCGGGAGTGCCTGGGGTCGGTGCCGGAGTCGGAGTCGGAGTGGGAATCGGCACGGACGGGCCGGGAGCGGAGCAGGAGCCGGACCGGGACGGGAACAGGAACCGGCACGGGCACAGGCACGGGGACGGCGTACCGGCGCGGGCGCGGTGCGGGCGGAGACCGCCCGTGGACGTGCCGAACGTGTGAGCCCAATACGTGCTGCCGGACGAGCTGGTCGCGGCCCCAGAGCCCATTGCGAGCCAGTTCGGATTCTCGATGTTGGCGCGGTGGCCGGGTGAGTTGAGCCAGCCGTTGAACACCGTCTGGGCGGTCGCGTAGCCGTAGGCGATGTTCTCGCCCCAGGATCCCGTGACGCCGCAGGCCTGCATCCGCTCGCCGGTCGACCGGGCCACGGGCGGGGCAGGGTCGCTGTGAGCCATGTAGCCGTACATGGCCATGTGACGCGCCTTCCAGACTGCGGACGCGTCGAGTGCACCCGAGCCGACGAGCGTCCTCAGCCCCAGCGCGGCGCGATGGTTGTTGACGAGCTGCATCGTCTGCGCGGCGAGGTCGGAACGAACTGTCCCCCAGTCGGCTCCCGGCGAGCAGTCACCGGCGAGCGTGGTCGCGTCAGCGCGGGGTGTGGCGACGCCGGCCGTCGGAGCGGCGGCGACGAGAAGCGCGGCGGCGAGCAGCGCGGAAGCCGTCCACGTCAGTGGCCGGTGCGAGCGCGTGCGGCGAGGCTGCGGGGATGTTGGCGGCGGTCCATCCATCCAGAAGAGAATTCGACACTAACAGGCAAAACCTTGAGTCGTTTCCTGGTCGAAAGGTTAGTGAACCTGCCAGACAGTTGCGCAAACGAGGCCGCAGATGGGGCCGCTAGTGGATCTCGCTGACGGCGCTCTGCAGGGCCGTGAGGGCGGCTTGCAGCTCCCCCACTCGCTCCAGCTCGGCGCCCGCCAGTTCGCGCCGCAGCCGCCGCTCGCGCAGGTTGAGCAGGAGCTCCTTGCCCGTGCGCTCGTCGAGTCCTTCGCGCGCAGCACGCGCGTCGAGCTCCGCCCTGAGCGCGATCAGCTGCTCGTCGTCCTCCCCGCCGTCGACGAGCCGGGCCCGGAAACGGCGGTGGAGCTCCGAGTCGAAGTGCTCCGGCGTCACCTCGGCCAGCAGCCTGACGAGGCTCGGGTAGAGGACGCAGGCGGCCAGAGCGTTCCGCTCGAGGCGCTCCCCCTTCTCCAGCAGCTTCGGTGAGAGGTCCTCGGCGATCGTGCGCATGCCGCCTTTCGGCGTCAGGCCGGAGAGCGTCTCCTTCGGCAGGCTGAGACGGCCGGCGAGCAGCCGCAGCGCGTCCTGCCATTCGGGCGAGTCCTCGTTCCGCTGCAGGATCTCCCTGGCGCGGACGAACGCCTCCTGCCGATCGGGCGTCCGTTCGAGCTCGAGCCGGACGCGGTAGACGATGTAGCTCTCCGCCGCCCCCAGGCGCGCCTCGAAGCCCGCCGGCGCGTCGGCCGGGTCCTGGCCCTTCGGCAGGGTGACGACGCGTACGTCGAACCCGAGCGACGTCGCGAGCTCCATCCCACGGAGCGTCGCGTCCTCACCTGCGGCATCCGAGTCGAAGCAGAGGTACACACGGCGGGTGAGCCGCTGCAGCTCCTTCAGCTGCCGTTCGGTCAGCGCCGTGCCCATCGACGCGACAACCGGCTCGAACCCGACCTGCCTCAGCGCGATCACGTCGGTGTTTCCCTCCACGACCACGGCGCGCTCCTGCTTCGCGATCGCCGTCCGCGACAGGTGCAGCCCGTAGAGGATGGCCGACTTGTGGAAGAGCTCGCCCTCGGGCGAGTTGACGTACTTGCCGCGCAGCGGATCGTCCTCGTGGAGCTTCCGCGCCTGGAAGCCGACGATGCGGCCGCGCGCGTCGGCGAGCGGGAACATCAGCCGCTGCGGGAAGTAGTCGCTGCCGCGAGCGTTGGCGAGACCGGCGCCGCGGAGCTCCTCTCGCGTGAACCCCTTCTCCTGCGCCTTCTGCGCCAGCCCGTTCCCCGGCGCGAGCCCGAGGCGAAACTCGCGGCAGATCTCGACGCCCAGGCCGCGGCTCGCGAGGTACGCGCGCACCGGCTCGCCGGCCGCCGTCTCCCAGAGGTGCCGCTCGTAGAACGAGGCCGCCTGGTCGAGCACCGCGTGCAGCCTGTCGCGCCGCTTCCGGGCCTCCTCGATCTGCGGGGAGGTCTCCTCGTACTCCAGCGTCACCCGGAACCGCTCCGCAAGCCATTCGACCGCCTCGGCGAAGTCGAGGTTCTCCGTCTCGCGGACGAACGTGATCACATCGCCGCCCTTGCCACAGCCGAAGCAGTGATAGAGCTTGTCGGCCGGATTGACGGAGAAGCTCGGCGTCCGCTCCTCGTGGAAGGGACAGCGTCCCGAGTAGCGCGCTCCTGCGCGGCGCAGCTGGGTGCGGCCGGAGACGACCTCGACCATGTCGGCTGCCGCGACGACCTCCCTGACGGACGTGTCCTTGATCCGGGCCATCAAAGACGCTCAGCGTACGACAGCGCGAAGCGGTCGGTCATCCCGGAGACGAAGCCGCGGATCTCGGCCTCCGAGTCGCCCCGCTCGACGAGGTGCCCGAAGATCCGCGAGATCGTCTCGTGAGCGCGAACGTGCTCGCCACGCGCATGCTCGCCGAGATAGACGCGCTCGAACATGAAGCTCCGTAGGGCGAGCATGGCCGTGCCGACCTCCTCGCTCTGGACGATGTCGCCGGCGCGCTCGGAGCTCTCGACGACGTCGTGGACAAGCGTGTCGATCCGCCGCGCGCCGGTCTCGCCGAGCAGCTCGATCTCGGCGCGCGGCAGGTCGTCCGGGCCGAGGAGCCCCCAGCGGATCGCGTCGTCGATGTCGTGGTTGATGTAGGCGACGCGGTCGACGAGCCTGACGATCTTCCCCTCGAGCGTCTGCGGCTCCTGCGGGCCGGTGTGAGTGTGGATCCCGTCGCGCACCTCCGCCGTCAGGTTCAGCTCCTCGGCAATCCGCAGCGACTGCTCGTTGTGCTGGAAGCCGCTACCGAACTGCTCGCGCAGGGAGCGGTCGAGCTCCTCCTCGCCGGCATGCCCGAACGGTGGGTGGCCGGTGTCGTGCCCGAGCCCGATCGCCTCCGTCAGATCCTCGTTCAGCCGAAGCGCCCGGGCGACGACGCGAGCGATCCCGGTCGTCTCGAGCGTGTGCGTGATCCGCGTCCGGTAGTGGTCGCCGGCCGGGTCGATGAACACCTGTGTCTTACCCTTCAGGCGCCGAAACGGCTTCGAGTGCACGATCCGGTCGCGGTCGCGCTGGAACGGTGTCCTGACGCCGCACTCGTCCTCTTCGCGCAGCCGTCCGCGCGTCTCGTACGAGCGCACAGCGAGCGGCGAGAGCGCCGCCTCCTCGGCCGCGCGAACGCGCGCCTCGAAGGCGTCGGCGACTCGTCCGGCCAGCTCCGGCATCAGCTCAAAGGGTAGTCGCCACTCAGGATTGCGCGAGCGTGGCTCCGCGGCTAGAGGATGATCGGGACGGTGCCACCGTCGGCGGACCACGCAGCACCGGTGACGTACGAGGCGCGCTCGGACGCGAGGAACGCGATCACGGCCGCGATCTCCTCCGGCTCGGCCAGCCTGCCGATCGGACGGCCGGCGGCGACCTTCGCCAGCACCTCCTCGCGGTCGCCCTGCTGGTCTGCAAGGCCGCCCTCGCCGAGCCACGCAGCGGTCGCGGTCGGTCCAGGGGTGACGGCGTTGCAGCGGATCCCCTCGCCTGCGTAGAGATCGGCCACCAGGCGCGAGAGCGAGAGCACGGCCGCCTTGGTCACCGAGTAGTGCGGCATGCCGGCCGAGGGCCGCTTCGCCGCGGTCGAGGCGACGTTGACGATCGCGCCGCGCGTCTCGCGTAGGGGCGGCAGCGCAGCTCGGATCGCGCGCACGTAGCTCATCACGTTCAGCTGCCACATCGAGTCCCACTCCTCGTCGGGGACGTCCTCGAAGCGCGCCTGCACCGCATAGCCGACGTTGTTGACGAGCACGTCGAGGCCGCCGAACGCCTGCACGGCCGCATCGACGAGCGTTCCAGGCGCCTCCGGCTCGGCGAGGTCGAGCTGGACGTGGAGCGCCTCGCCGATCCCAGGCGCGCCGCGCCGTCCCGACGTGACGACGCGCGCGCCCTCGTCGGCGAGCAGCCTCGCGGTCTCCAGACCGATCCCACCGGTCGATCCGGTGACGACGCAGGTCTTCCCGCTCAGTCCGAGGTCCATCGGCGGCTAGCGTATCGGCGTGACGACCCTGCTCCTGGCCAGACACGGCGAGACGGACTGGAATCGCGAGCTGCGAATCCAGGGCTCGTCCGACATTCCGCTCAACGACCTCGGCCGCGACCAGGCGCGGGGGCTCGCGCAGGAACTCGAGCACGTCGAGCTGGACGCGATCTACGCGAGCGACCTCAGCCGGGCACAGGCGACCGCCGCTGCGGTGGCGGCGAGCCATGGCCTCGAAGTCCGGCTCGATCCGCGCCTGCGGGAGCGCTCGTTCGGCTCGTGGGAAGGGTTCACCCGGGTCGACATCGAGGCGTTGCCCGAAGGGTCGCGGCACGACGGCGAGAGCGACGAGGACGTGCGCGATCGGGTGCTCGAAGCCGTCCAGGAGATCGCCGGCGCTCACCCCGGCGAGCAGGTGCTGATCGTCTCCCACGGAGGCGCGCTGAACACGCTCTGGCATCACGCGCTCGGCTTCCGAGTCGAGCGGTGGGGAAACTGCGCGGTCTACAAGCTCGCGGTTCGGGACGACGGATTCGTGGAGATAGACTGAGCGCCCGGTGGAGGACTACACGAACAAGTACAAAGGCGAGCAGATCGAGGTCGCGCTGTTCGGCGGCGAGTACCAGGAAGGCGTGCTGACCGCGTACTGCTCGATCGAGGACGTGCCCCACATCGAGCTGAACGGCCACATCCTCGTGCCGCTGCAGAACGTGGCTTCGCTCCACTGCTCGAGCAGGTGCGACGCACCGGAGCCCGACTGGCCGCCGCGCGGGCTCGGCGAGGACGACCGAGACGGCATCGGCGACGACGACTCTTAGCAGGCAGTGATGCGGGTCGCCGCCGCGCTCAACCTGGCGAAGGTGTTTCTCCTGACCCTGATCGTCGCTGCCGCATTCGGCGCGATCGGCTGGGCTCTCGGCGGCTATCAGACAGCGTCGATTTTCGTCTTCTGTGCGCTGCTCGCGGCCCTCGCCGCGTACGCGTACGCCGATCGCGCCCTGCTCGGGATGCTCGGGGCCCGCGAGTATGCGCTCGCCGAGGATCCGATCCTCCGCTCGACCGTCGACGCTCTCTCGGCGAAGCTCGACATCGTCCCGCCGAAGCTCTATCTGATCCCCGACGGCTTTCCTCGCGCCCTCGCGGCGGGACGCGGGCCGAAGGGGGCAGCGATCGCCGTCTCGACCGGTCTGCTGGGGGCGCTGAGGCCGGCCGAGCTCGAGGCCGTGCTCGCTCACGAGCTCGCCCACGTCCGCACCCGCGACGTCCTCGTCCAGACGTCAGCGGTGATGGTCGCGGTCGTGCTGGTCGACTTCTCGCGGATCGGCGGCTGGCTCGAGCGCGCGCTGCTCGCCCTGCTCGGCCCGGTCGCGGCCGCCTTCGTTCACCTGCTGCTCTCGCCGAAGCGCGAGCTCGCCGCCGACCGGATCGCCGCGACCCTCTGCGGGTCGGGCGAGGGGCTCGCGGATGCGCTCGTCCGGCTCGATCACGCAAGCGACCTCGTCTCGTTCCAGGCGAGCCCCGCGACCGAGCCGCTGTACACCGTCAACCCCTTCGCAGTGC
>CAVSWD010000007.1:0-116719 GCA_963731615.1 uncultured Gaiellaceae bacterium | reverse complement strand
GTCGCGGGCGCCGGATCGGTCGGCTGCGACTTCGCGTCCCGCAGCCGGAAGTAGAGCAGCGTCCACACCAGGGCGATGAACGGCGTGGTGAGCGTGCCGCTGACGATGTTGGAGACGAAGCTCTGCAGCCATCCGTCGAGCGGCGAGAGCACGATCGACAACACGATCTGGAATCCGAGCAGCACGAGGATCGCCAGCACGATGACGCCGAAGACGTTCCAGCCGTACCCGCGCACGAGCTCACGGCTCCGACCGAACGCCGCACCGGCCGGGGACCCCTCGAGGACGACCACCGGGATGACCACGGCCCACCAGGTCAGCAGGACGAGGCCGGGAACGATCAGGAGCACCAGCCCGACGACGATACCCAGACCGGCGAGGAGACCGGCCACGATGATCGATACGAGCAGGGGCCCGACACGGTTGAACGTCTCGCCGAGCGACAGGTCGGCGCGGCCGTCCCGGATGTCCTCGACCGCCTTGACGAGCGCACCTTGCACCCAGAAGAGGCCGACGAGCGAGACGATCGCCGCGATCAGCGCGCCAAACCAGCTCAGGAGGAGGGTGAGCAGCGCGCCGATGATCGCGATGGCCACATAGACCACGAGCGCGATCGGGAGCAGGTGCCGCCAGTGCGCCTTGTAGTGCCCCCACGCCTCGCCGATCACGCCTTCGGTCGGACTCATCGGGCAACCCTACGCGAGTTTGGGCTGCAGGCCTCTGGGCGAGGGACGAAGTACTGTCACGAGCGTGATGACACCTGCGACCGGAATTCGGCCCGAGGAGCTCCAGGCGCGGCGCGGGACCCTCCTCGAGCACGTTCTCGGCCAGGGACTGACGGGGTGGGTGCTCTTCGACGAGCACTACATCCGCTACTTCACGGGGTTCGGATTCCTCGCGACCGAGCGCCCGGTTGCGGTGGTCGGGAACGGGTCTGGCGAGCTGGCGGTCTTCGTGCCCGAGTTCGAGGTCGAGCGCGTCCGCGCCGAGACCGAGTTCGAGCGGATCGCGTCCTATCCCGAGTATCCGGGGCTCGAACACCCGATGCTGCTGCTGGCGCGGGTGCTTAACGACATGGGAATCGCGGCCGCGGGAGCCGACCAGGACGGCTATCCGGGGATCCTCGGCTACGAGGGGCCGCCGCTGAGCGAGGTCACCGGAGCGCCGGTACAGCCGCTGGCGCCGTTCATCGAGAGCCTGATGGTGCGCAAGAGCGAGGCCGAGATCGCCTTGATCCGTGAGAGCGGAAGGTGGTGCGCCTACGCGCACCGGCTTTTGCAGGAGTACTCTGTCCCGGGCGCGACCGAGGCCGAGGCGAGCCTGCGGGCCGGCCAGGAGGCGACGCTCGCGATGTTCGAGGCGCTCGGCTCGGCGGTCGGCGGACAGGCCTCGTCGGACGGCGTCTCGGCGGGGTATCGCGGCCAGATCGGGCTGCGCAGCGCCTGGGCGCACGCGGTCGCGCACAACATCGAGTTCAAAGCTGGGGATGTCCTGGTCACCGAGACGAGCGCGCCGGTGTGGGGCTACCACGCCGAGCTCGAGCGGGCGATGGTCATCGGCACGCCCACGGACGAGATGCGCCGCTTATTCGAGCATACGGTTACCGCGCAACAGACCGCGTTCGACGCGCTGCGCCCAGGTGTGACCTGCGCTGACGTCGACCGGGCCGTGCTGGAGTACTTCGAGGCGAACGACCTGATGCCGTACTGGCGGCAGCACGTGGGCCACGCGATCGGGCTCCGCAACCACGAGGCGCCGTTCCTCGACGTCGGCGACGTCACGACGGTCGAGCCGGGCATGGTGTTCACGATCGAGCCCGGCCTCTACTCGGACACGGTGGGCGGCTTCCGGCACTCGGACACCGTGGTCGTCACCCCGGACGGGATCGACGTCCTCACCGAGTATCCGAAGGACATCGAGAGCCTGATCATCCCTGCCTGAGCGGGCGCATGCGTTCGCTATATCTCGCATGACGCAGACGGCGATCGGCGCCTTCCCGATGGGTCTTCCGCGACCTCGAGCGCCCGGTCTACGACGAGCTGATGGCAGAGCAGATCGGGATGGCGATGGCGAAGGGAAGGCGAGCTCGCGGCGCTGCTTGGTAGCGGCGATACGTGGTCGATCGGTTAGTCAGGCGCCAAGCCGGCACTACCCCGTCGTGCAGTCGAGTCGGAGCACGTCGTCGCTGAACGTGGTGGTCGCCCAGACCGCATTCCCTACCGGGTAAAGCCGAAAAGATGCGGCGTCTTCGTCCGTGGGCGGGTTGACGCTCACCCAACGGTGACCATCCCATCTACGCAGGTAGGGAGGAAAGACCGTCGCCGCCGGGTTCGACAACGAGCCAGAGAGCCAGACCGTTCCTCGGCCCGTGGCCTGGATCGTCGAGTCGATAGCCGTTGGTGGGGGCCCTACCGTCCTTCGCCAGCTTCGCCCGTTCCAGCGGAACAGGAACGCCCGCTCGCCGTTCGTTCCGGCGAGCCAAGCGGCGCTCGGGGAGAACGCCTCCAAGCTGGTGAGCTCCAAGTATTCGCTCATGGCGACGGGGGTCACGATCCACGCTCTCCCGTTCCATCGCTCCAGGCTTTGCGGCCGAGCTCTCGCCTCGCCGGAGTTGTGGATCCGCCACAGCTCGTCCGACAAGCGCGAAGTCACTAACTGCACTCCGGAATGCAGGCGGCCGATCGGAACTTCTACCCACGTCCGGCCACGTAGCGCCGCAACGCGCGTCCCGACAAGCCACACTCGGCCTCTGGGACCGACAGCGATCCGCGGTGCTGCACCCGCTGTCCTCGGGAGGGCGGCGCGAGACCACGCCGTGCCGTTCCATTTGAGCAGCGTTGTTCCGCTCCGGCTCGTTGCGGTTGCCCAAGCCTCGTCTGGCGATCTGGTGACGAGTCCGTCGATGCTCCCCCATTGAACGGGAACTCGTGCGGCCTTCCACGTCAGGCCGTCCCAGTGCGCCAGCAGCGGCCGAGCCCGCGTCGTTTCTGTTCCTACTCGAACGTGCTCAGCGCCGCCCACCCACGCATTCGACGAGGACGTGGCCGAAATTTCCCAGATACGTCCCCGCGTCGGCCCGACAAGCGACTCCAGCCGCAGGGCCGGCGGCCATCGGCACGTGGTCGCAGCGATGAGCTGTCGCGGACTCCCGCCACCTGTCTCAGTGCTTCCGGCCCCGACATGGGAGACGAATAGCGCGGCCGCGCAGGCCGCCAAGAGCCCGAACGCCCTCATACCGCAAGCATGAGCCAAGTCGGCACCAGGATCCAGTCCTCGTCGGCACGACACCGGCTTCCAGACAGGTCGCCTGACTCCGCGCCCCTGTCGTCGGAGGTCGCTGATCCCCGGACGCGCAACGCAAGCAGCCCCGGGGCAAGAAGTAGCCCCGGGGTGAGGTCTTTCGACCAAGCAAAGCTGACGTTCTCCTTCGGCGGGTTCCGCGGTGGGTCAGGCTTCGGCGCGGACGGCGAATTCGGGCAGGTCGAGCGCCTGCTCCTCGATCACCTTCCGCACCCCGGGAAGCTGCAGCGTCCGCAGGAAGTGCGCGCGGAGGTTCGGGCGCTCCCACGCGGGCGGCTCGAGGAAGCGGCCCCAGCGCGTGAGCATGAAGAGGAAGAGATCGGCGACCGTGCGTCCGTCGCCGACGAGCCACTCGCGGCCGGCGAGGTGGGCATCGAGCAGGTCGTAATGTCGCGCCAGCTCCGCGTCGGCCGCCTCCTTGACGCCATCCGTCCCGAAACGCTGCGGGTAGAAGTGGCGCATTTGCGCGGGCTGCACCGTGTTGGTCAGGTACATCAGCCGGCGGTAGAGCTCTGCGCGCTCGCGTGAACCGAGCGGCGGTGCCAGGCGCGCATCGGGGAAACGATCGGCGAGGTAGAGGCAGATCGCGGCCGACTCGGTGAGGACGAAGTCGCCGTCCTCGAGCGTCGGGATCTTCCCCGACGGGTTGAGCGCGAAGTACCCGTCGGGAGGCCTGCCGTCCTCGTCCCGTTCCACCCGCACGAGCTCGTACGGGACGCCGATCTCCGCGAGGGTCGCGTGCGGCGCCATCGCGGCGGTGCCTGGGAGATAGTGGAGCCGCATCCGAGCGGGCACTGTACTCACGACTCACGCGCGACCACCGGGCGGGTCTGAGCACGCGGCCTTTGCTAGCCCGTCGGCGTCCAGAGCACCGCGTGCAACTTACCGCCCCTCGTCTCGGCCGCACCGACGATTTGACCGCGGTCGTTGATCGCGGCCGCGTAGCTCGACTTGCCGCCGAGAGTGCCGAGGTCGGTCAGCTTGCCGCTCTCCCAGACGAACGCGTGCTCGGAGCCGTTCCGTAGCTGGCTGCGGCCGATCACCTGTCCGCGTTCGTTGACGGCGATCGCGGAGCTCGTGGGACCGCCGAGAGTCCCAAGGTCTCTCATCCTGCCCGCGTGCCAGAGGAACCCATGGTTCTGCCCGGCGCGCGTTGCGCTTGTGCCGACGACTTGGCCGCGCTCGTTGATCGCCTCGGGGTAAAAGGTCACGAAGTTGAAGTCGCCGCGCCGCGATTCCCCGCTCACCCAGCTGTCCTTGCCGCCGAGCGTACCGAGGCTCCGCAGCTTCCCCTTCTCCCAGATGAAGGCGCGCCTTGCGAAGTCCTTCGTCTCGCTGGAGCCGACGATCTGCCCGCGCTCGTTCATCGCTGCCGCGCGGCTCGACCCCGTCCGCGACAGGGCGCCGAGACCCGTCACACGTCCCTGCTGCCAGAGGAAGGCGCTGCTTCCCTCGCGGTTTCCCGCTATCTGACCGCGATTGTTGATCGCGACGCCCTCGGAGTTGGCGTCCGCCAGCGGCGACTTCTTCGCGCCTTGCCAGAGCAGCGCTCCCCAGGCGAGAGACAGGCTGAGCGAGCAGTTCTCGAGCTCGCCGGCCCAGCCGACGACATCGCCCTTCGTGTTGATGGCGGCCGGCATGCTCGCGGGACACTCACCACCGGTCGTGGCGAGCGCGTGCAGCTTGCCGTTTGACCAGAGAAACGCTTGCTGCCGGTCGCCCTTGTAGGAGTAGCCGATCACCTGCCCGCGCTCGTTGATCGCGCTTGCGAGGCTGCCGATGGGTGTCAGCTTTCCATTCCGCCGGACAAACCCGCGCCCGTCGCTCCACCCGGCGATCTGGCCGGCTTCGTTGATCGCGAACGCCTCGCTTTCCTTGCCTCCGAGCGTCCCGAGGTCGGTGATCTTCCACGCGGCCGGGGCGGAGTGGCAGCGCGGGTCGGAACGACCGCCAACGCGGTCGCCGCCAGCACGGACACGACCAGTCGCTCCATGTTTCCTCCCAGCCGAGCCTACGGCTCAGCGAGGTCAGCTTCAACTGCGCGGGCGGTTTCCGATGCGCCAACCCCGGGGACGCGGACTGACGACCAAGGAGGACACGCATGGACACAGCCGTCATCATCATCCTGATCATCGCCGCGCTGATCGTGCTCGCGATCGCCTGGTGGTACATCCGGCAGCAGCAGGAGCGGAAGGTCGAGGAGCGGCGCGAGGAAGCCGCCGGCACGCGCGAGGAAGCACGTGCGACCGAACGCCGCGCCGAGCAGGCTCGCCTTCAGGCCGAGGAGCAGGCCGAGCGTGCCCAGCGTGAGCAGGCCGCTGCCGACGAGCTCAAGCGGGAGGCCGACGAGGTCGACCCGGACGTCGACGTCGACGACGACGCCAGACAAGAGGCCGACCGCTCGTAGCAGGGGTTTTCAATTCTCAGAGGGGGTACGTACACAGAGCTGCGGTCAAAGGAGGGGGTCTGAGCGATGAGCGAAGCAATCCTGTTTGACCGAGATCAAGTCGAGCGCCTCGAGGATCTGGACGACCGGCCGCGCCGGCTGAACCGGGGGAAGCTCCTCTGGGTCGACGTCGACCGCGAGTCCGAGGACGGCGCCGACCGGGTCGCGGAGGCATTCGGGCTCGACACCCGCACGCGCGAATGCCTGGCGAGCTCGGACGAGCAAGCGGTCTTTCACGATCACGGGCGCTACATCCATGTCACCACCTACGCGCCTGACGAGGAAGACGAAGGCGAGTTGATCGCGCTCGAGTGCGTCGTCAGTCAGAACTGGGTGGTGACCGCGCACAACGAGCCGATCCCGGTGCTCGAGGAGTTCGCCGAAAGGGTTTCCGGTTCCGGCGACACCGGCTCGCTGGACGGGCCTGGGTTCCTCGCTGCGCTGCTCGAGTGGGTGCTCGGGTCGTACTCCGCCGCGTTCGAGCGAATCGAGCGGCGGCTCGAGGAGTTCGACATCCAGGCGATGCGCGGCGACGGCGAGGCGGAGCAGGACATCGAGCGCCTGGTCGAGATGCGCAAGGAGGTCGGCAAGCTCCGCCGCGCTCTGGCGGCGCACCGCACCGCGCTCGTGTCGCTCACTCACCCGGAGCTCGAGGCGCTCGGGGACAACAAGTCGGGTGAGCGGTTCGCCTCGCTGCTGAGCCGCTTCGAGTCGACCGTTCAGGAGGCGCGTGACGCGCGCGAGGCGATCGTCGGCTCCTTCGACGTTCTGATCGCCCGCGACGGTCACCGGACGAACGACATCATGAAGGTGCTGACGCTCACCTCCGTGATCCTGCTTCCGGGAGCGCTGATCGCGGGCGTGATGGGGATGAACTTCAAGGTGGGGCTGTTCGACGAGCCGCTGCTCTTCTGGATCGTGATCGCGTTGATCGCGGCGATCGCGCCGGTCACGATCGGGATCGCGAAGCAGCGGCAGTGGATCTGAGCCGCTCGTAGCGCAAGCCGCACGCCGTTGTCGCCGAAGCGCTCCAGCTCCGTGAGCGTCAGCTGCCGCAGCGGGAACTCGCCGTCGGCGAGCGCGGGACCGCGGCCGACGAGCGCGGGCGCGACCGTCAGGATCAGCTCGTCGAGCAGGTCGGCTGCGAGCAGCTGGCCCGCCAGGTCGCCGCCGCCGACGAGCCACGTCCGCTCGTAGCCGCGCTCGCCGATCTCTTTGACGAGCTCGGCAAGGTCGCCGGAGAATTTCTCCACCAGCGCTCCTTCGAGCGGCGCGAGCGTCTCCGCGTGCGTAACGATCCACGTCAGCTTGCCCGCGTACGGCCACGACCCGTGCTCGACCATGAAGTCCCAGGTGCGCGCGCCCATGATCAGCGAGTCCACGTCCTCGTAGAACGTCAGGTAGTCGTTCTCCGCCCCCGTGAGCGTCTTCAGGAACGAGAGGTCGTGCCCGGCCCCGGCGATGCGGCCGTCGAGGCTCATCGCGGCGAAGTAGACGATCACCTGGTAACTCTCGCAGGCGCGGTCTAGGCTGGGCGCGTGAGGGGTCTGCAGGACGGTCGCCGTGGGGCGCTCCTGGGAGTCGCAGGTCCGCTCGTCTTCCTCGCCGGCGTGATCCTGGTCAGCTGGAGCGAGCGGGACTTCATGGCCGTGCTCGGCTGGCATCAGTGGCCGAGCGGCACCGCGCTCGGGCCAAACGGCTGGGCGATGGTGCTCACGTTCTTGCTCACCGGTTTCTGCATGACCTACTTCGGCTGGTCGCTGTACGCACAAGCAGGGGCCCGGCTGGTGCGGAAGCTCGGCGCCGGGCTGCTCGTCCTGTCCGGTCTCGGCATGGCCTTTCTCGCGTTCAAGACCAACCCGGAAGGCACCGACCAGACCTGGCACGCCTTGGTGCACGTGATCGCCTACTTCACGTTCTTCGTCTCGCTGCTCGTGGCCTACGGCCTGCTCGCCTGGGGCTCGTGGGCCCGGCTCGACCGCGAATCCTGGAAGTACGCGCCGCTGGCGTTCCTGCCGTGGCTGGGCGTGCTCGTGCTTCCGGAAGGACTTGCGGCGAGCAACTACCTCTTCTTCGCGGTCCTGTTCACGCCACTGCTGATCCTTGCGCTGCGCGTGCTGGCCACGGGCGGCTGGCCGGTCGAGCGACGCGGCTAGAGCCACTTGAGCACGTCGACCGAGACGATCGCGTTCGGATTGACGAAGCGGTCGCCGAACATCGGCCATTCGCCGTCGGGCACCTCGAGCTTCATGATCGTCGTCTGCGCCAGCACGAGTGCGCCCTCGTAGGAAGGAGCGCTCCCGACGAGGATCGTCTCGCCGTCCCGCAGGCGGATCACGACCCGCCGCTGGTCGGCGACCGGCGCTCGGCGCGAGTAGTCGCCTCCGATTGGGGTCGGGCTGACGGGGGGCTCTTCGACGGCGTCCACGGATGTCTCCTGGTTGGCGGCGGCGGAGCGACGCTCACTCCGGTTTCACCCACTCAGTATCGCCCGCTGCGGGGGACGATCGTCCCCCGGAAGTGGGATCCCTGAGCGGGGTGCTACTCAGTCGCGGGTGAGCACGTCGACCGACGTGATTGCCGCCGGCCGCAGGAAGCGTCCGTCGATCTCGGGCCACTCACCCGACGCCTCGGCCGCGCTGAAGCGCGTCACCAGCTCCTGCGCCGCCTCGACCGCGTCGTCACGGTCGTCGAAGTCGCCCAACTCGACCTCTTCGCCGTCGAGCAGACGGACGACGAGACGCCGAGGCCCAGCCGCTGCCGTTGCCTCCTCCGCCGGCTGGTCGGGAAACGCGAGGAAGTCGGGGGAATCCGCACTGGTCTCGGCGACCGGCTCGGCCACTGAACCGATCAGACCCACGCCCATTGCCGAGCCGCTTGCAATCGAATACATGTCGCACCCCTCTCCGGCTACCGCAGCCGGGGTCAGTTGCCGCAATTCGACCCACCTTCGGCGTTCCGCGGCGGCTCCGCGTCCCTCAAGCGGGGGATCGTCCGCGGACGGCCGAAAGCGGCCGGGGCATCACTGCCTCCGGCCGCCTCGGGTCTGGGCGATGCGGGGAGAAGCTCTACGAGTCGCTTGAGTCGCCGGTGACCGTGACGGTCTTGACGACCTCGCAGTTCACGTGCACGTCCGTCGTCTCCTTGGCGTTCAGCCAGACGACGTCGTTGCCGGGGCCGCAGTCGATCGTGTCGACCTGGCCGTCGCGAGCGAGCGCGTGGAGGACGTCGTCGCCCTCGCCGCCCTGCTGCGTGTCGGCGCCGCGGCCGGGCCACATGCGGTCGTTGCCGGGCCCGCCGTCGAGCGAGTCGTCGCCCGGGCGGCCGCGCAGAATGTCGTTGCCCTCGCCGCCGGCGAGAGCGTCGTTGCCGTGCCCGCCCCAGACGCGGTCGTTGCCACCGTCGCCGTTGAGCGTGTCGTTCCCGTTCTGGCCGTGGACGCGATCGTTCTCGTCACCCGCGTTGACGGTGTCGTTGCCGCCGCGGGCCATGATCAGATCCCTGCCGGAGGTGCCGGTGAGGACGTCGTCCCGGTGCGTGCCCTTGATCACGACGGCCGCAACGGCGGTGGTCGCGAGAGCGAGCGTCGCGAGGGCTGCGAGCGCTCCGAGCAGATACTTGGCGTTCTTCATCTGAGAGTTCCTCCTTCGAGCGAAGCTGACGGACTGATCCTGCCCCGGTGCTGTCAGCCACCCGTTCGCCGAACGTAAAACCGGCGTAAAACGAGCTCAGGCGGGAGTCAGCGTCGCCGCGAGCGACTGCGGCAGCCGCACCGTGAAGACGGTCGGCTGCCCCGGCGCGCTCGACGCGGCGACGGAACCGCCCATGCCGGTGGCGAGCTCCTTCACGATCGCCAGGCCGAGACCGGAGCCGACCGGGCGCTCGCGGCCGTAGCGCGAGTAGAGGTAGAAGCGCTCGAACGCGCGCTCGAGATCCTCCGCTGCCAGCCCGGGCCCGGTGTCCTCGACGCGTAGCTCGCCCGGTGCTGTGACGATGCGGACCCGGCCGCCCGCCGGCGTCAGGCGCAGGGCGTTCTCGACGAGGTTCGAGACGATCTGCAGCACGCGGTCGGCGTCGCCGGTCGCCGGCGCCTCGGCCGGGCCGTCGAGCTCCAGCGAGACGCCGAAGTCGCGAGCCTGACCCTCGTAGCGGCGCAGCGCCTCGCGGCCGAGCGCGGACAGGTCGATCGGCTCGCGGCGGACGCTGAACTCCGCCTTGTTCATCCGGGCGAGGTCGAGCAGGTCGCCGACGAGCCGCTCGAGCCGTCGCGACTCGGTCACGATCGTCGACGCCGCCTCTTCCACGGGCAGCGCTCCCTCGTGCAGACCTTCGGCGTAGCCGCGGATCGCGGTCAGCGGCGTCTTCAACTCGTGGCTGACGGAGAGCAGGAACGCCCGCTCCGCCTCCCGCGCCTTCGCGAGCGCGACCGCGACCTCGTTGAAGCTCTCGGCGAGCTGGGCCAGCTCCCGCGGCCCCTCGACCGGGACGAGCGGCGGCTCTCCGGACGAGCTCGCCAGCTCCCGAGTGGCCTCCGACACTCGCCGCACCGGCCGCGCGATCGCCCGCGCGAGCAGGAAGGCGATCAGCGCCGCCAGCGCCGCCGTGGCGGCGGCGGCGACGACGAGGGCCTGGATGTGCGGGCGCCAGGCCGAGTTGGTCGAGCTGGCCGGCCGCAGCAGCATGAAGCCCTTGCCGCCGACGAGCCTGGCCGCGTAGAGGTAGCGCGTCCCGTCGGTCTGGATCGTCCCGTCGAGCCGTGCCCCGCGCCGGAGCTTCGCCGCCTGGTCGGGCGGCAGCAGGGAGGACGAGCCGTCGAGCGGCACGCGGATGACCCGCTGGTCCTGGGGCTCGAGGAACTCCTCGAGCGAGCGGAGCCGCGAGAACGGCAGCACGCTCTCCTTCTCGCGGGAGACGAGCAGGTCGAACTGGGCCGAGACGTCCCGGAGCGTGTTCCGCTCCACGGCACGGCGCGTCAGGGCGGCGCCGATCGCGAGTGCGAGCGCCAGCGAGAGGAGGGCGACGAGCGCGATCGCCGCAAACAGGCGCCCACGGAGCGACTTCACGGGCGGACGGCCTTGTAGCCCGAGCCCCGGAACGTCCGGATCGCGTCCGGTCGGCCGAGCTTGCGGCGGAGCTGGGCGACGTGGACGTCGACGGTGCGGGTCCCGCCCGCGTAGCTCATGCCCCAGACCCGATCGAGGAGCTGGTCGCGGGAGACGACGATGCCGGCGTTCTCGAGCAGATAGGCGAGGAGGTCGAACTCCTTGCCGGTCAGCTCGACGGGCGCGCCGGCGACCGTGACCTCGCGGGCGAGCGTGTCGACGGCGATGTCCCCGAGCTCGAGCAGCTTCGGCGTCTCGGTCGCGAGCGCCGGCTGGGTGCGCCGAAGGACTGCCTTGACGCGAGCGGCGAGCTCGCGGGGCGAGAAGGGCTTGGTGACGTAGTCGTCGGCGCCGACCTCGAGCCCGGCGACGCGGTCGACTTCCTCGTCGCGCGCGGTCAGCATCAGGATCGGCACCGACGAGCGCGCTCGGATGCCGCGGCAGACGTCGAAGCCGTCCTGTCCGGGCAGGCCGATGTCGAGGATCACGAGGCTGGGGCTGAGCTCGTCGAGCGAGGCGAGCGCCTCCTCGCCCGAGCGCACCCAGGCGACGCGGTAGCCGGTCTGCTCGAGATAGGCGCTGACGAGCGAGCCGATCGCGTCCTCGTCCTCGACGAGCAGCAGCTGCCCCGCCGTCGCCGCCGCGGTCATCCCTGGCCGGCGCGAACCTCGAATGCCGGTGCGTCGCCGTCGCGAATCACGGTCGCGACCATACCGCGACGGAGCACGGCGAACGACGCGGGGCGGCCGTGAAGTGTGATCGAGGCGTTCGGCGCGATCGCGATCGGCACGAGGGTGCCGTCCCGCTCGCGCAGCACGAGGCTGCCGGGGGACTTGTCGCGGATCGTGCCCCTGTCGACGCGGTAGACGTGGAGCGCGCCACCGTCTTTGATCACGACGTCGGCGCGGACGAGCTTGGGCCCGAAGAGGTAGTTCGCCAGCGATCCCGGGCAGCGCAGAGCGAGCGAGGGTCGCGGGTAGTGCCGGCTGGGCCGCGAGCAGCACCGCGTTGACGAGCAGGAGGGCAGCAACCGCCCAGAGCGCCTTCGATCGCCTCGGCTTCATGGGCGTATTGTTGCCGCCCTTCGTCATCATGTCGTCGCCTCCGTGTTAGGGCGGTGTAAAACGCGCGAGCGCGTGAGCGACAGCTGCCGGGCGGCGAGCAGCGTCATCGCGAGCCCGGTCGCGCCGGCGACCGTGAAGCTGAGCTGGGTGCCGCCGAGCTCGCAGAGCCACCCGGCGAGCAGGCCGCCGATCGGCGCGAGACCCGCGAACGCCCACAGGTAGAGGCTGACGACGCGGCCGCGCAGATGGTCGGGAGCGCGCAGCTGCAGGATCGAGCTCGCGTTCGACGTCCAGAGCGTGAAGCAGACGCCGGTGACGAAGAGGAGGATCGCGCACGCCCAGACCGACGCGAGTGGCGCAAGTGCCAGCAGGGAGACGCTGAAGCCGCCGGTGCCGAGCATGAGCGCCTTCCAGCTGGCGCGGCCGAGCGAGGCCGAGAGCAGCGCGCCGACGAGCGCGCCGCCGCCGAAGCAGGCCGAGAGAATGCCGAACACCTCCGGCCCCGTCTGCAGCGTGTCCGAGGCGAGCAGCGGCAGGATCACGTGGAAGTTGAAGCCGACCGTGCTGACGACGGTGACGATCAGCAGCACCAGTCGCACCTCCGCCGAGCGCAGAGCCCAGGTGAAGCCCTCGCCGATCCCGCGCATCATCGTCGGCGGCTCGGCGCTTCGCTCGACCGGCACGAGCTCCTCCTTCCGCATCAGCAGCAGGCCCGCGAGCACGGCGAGGAACGTGACCGTGTTGACCGCGAAGCAGACGCCGACGCCGAAGGCCGCGATCAGGACGCCCGCGAGCGCCGGCCCGACGACGCGGGAGGCGTTGAAGAGGCTCGCGTTCAGCGCGACCGCGTTCGAGAGCTCGTCGCGCCCGACCATCTGGAAGGTGAGCGCGTGCCGGCCGGGCGCGTCGAAGACGAGCGCCGTGCTGGAGAGGATCGCCAGGACGTAGATCACCCAGAGCGTCTCCAGGCCGCCGAGCACGAGCACCGCGAAGAGCGCCGAGAGGATCATCGAGACCGTCTGCGTCCCGATCACGAGCTTGCGGTTGTCGATCCGGTCGGCGACGACGCCGGCGACGAGCCCGAAGATCGTGAAAGGGATGAACCGGCAGAAGGCGAGGAGGCCGACGGCGAGCGGCGAGTGCGTCAGCTCGACCACGAGCCACGCGAGCGCGACGTTCTGCATCCACGTGCCGCTGACCGACACGACCTGTCCGGTGAAGAAGAGGCGGTAGTTGCGGTGCCGCCGCAGGCTGGCGAAGGTGCGCGCGTTCAGGGCGATCAGGGCAGCGGTCAGAGGAGCCTCCCGAGCGGCTCGATCGCGGCCTCGATCGCCGCCAGCTCGTCGTCGTCCAGGCCCTTCAGACGCTCTGCGAGCCAGGTCGTGCGGCGCGCACGGACGCGCTTCAGCAGCCGCTCGCCTTCGTGGGTCAGCGTCAGCCCGACGCGGCGCCGGTCGTCCTCGTCGCGCACGCGCTCGATCAGGCCCGCCTTCTCGAGCCGGTCGACGTGGCCGGAGAGCGCGGGGGCCGAGATCCGCTCCTCGGCCGCCAGCTCGCGCAGGCTGAGGCCCGGGTTCGAGCGGGTCAGCCAGAGCAGCGTCACCTGACGGCTCGTGACGCCGAGCTGCTCGGTCTCCTGTCGCAGCTCGCGCGCCAGGCGCAGCAGCACCGGCCGGAGCTGGTTCGCGACAGCAAGGGGATCAGCGATAACGTCGTTAATCATTAATGTGCTTAACGATAGCACAGGTGCCTATCATCGAGTCGTGACCGAACGGCTGGCCCGGCACGCAGCGCTCCACCCGAAGCGGATGCTCGCGATCTGGGTCGCGATCTTCGTCCTCTCTGTCGCCGCGATCGGCCTGCTGCTGCCGTCTGCGATCACGACCGACGCGACGGTGACGAACGATCCCGAGTCGGAGCAGGGCTACGACGCGATCGCCCGGCACATGCAGCCCTCGGAGGACTTCGTCAACGAGGTCGTTCTCTTCCGTGCGCCGGGCGAGGACGTGACTCAAAGTGCGGAGGTGCGCGGCGAGGTGGAGAGGCTGGCCGCGGCCCTCGAGGCGACCGGCAAGACGCACAGAGTCACCACGTACTACGGCTCGAACCTCCAGACCCTGGTGTCGCCGGACAAGGACTCGACCGTGCTGACGATCGGCATGGGCGGGGACGCCGAGGAGGGGATCAAGGACGTGATCGAGGTCGTCGAGGAGGCCGATCGCGGGCCGTACGAGGTCTCGATCACCGGCGAGTTCACGGCGGACAACGACTTCCTCGAGCTCTCCAACAAGGATCTGAAGGAGGGTGAGCTCTTCTTCGGCCTGCCGGCGGCGCTGGTCGTGCTGCTGCTCGTCTTCGGCGCCGTCGTCGCGTCGTTCGTGCCGATCCTGCTCGCGATCGTCGCGATCGTCTTTGCGCTGGCTCTCGTGGCGGTGGTCGGCCAGGCCTGGGAGGTGTCGTTCTTCGTCGTCAACATGCTCACGGGGATGGGGCTCGCGCTCGGGGTCGACTACTCCCTCTTCATCGTCAGCCGCTTCCGCGAGGAGCGTGCGCGCGGTGTCGAGAAGATCGAGGCGATCGCCATGACCGGCCGGACTGCCAACCGCGCCGTCCTCTTCAGCGGCACGGCGTTCGTGATCGCGCTCACCGGGATGCTGCTCGTGCCGGACACGATCCTGCGCAGCCTCGCCGCGGGCGCCGTGCTCGTCGGGATCACGGCCGTGCTGGCGGCGACGACGCTGCTGCCGGCCCTGCTCTCGCTGCTCGGCGACAAGGTGGACGCGCTGCGCTTGCCGTTCGCTGGCCGCCGCATCGCGAACGAGGGCCGCTTCTGGGGAGCGATCGTCGCGCGCGTGCAGCGTCGGCCCCTGGTCAGCCTCGTCGTGACGACGGCGTTCCTGCTCGCGCTCGCGCTGCCGGCGCTCGACCTGCAGACCGGCACGGCCGGAGTTCGCACAGTCCCCGACGGCTACGCGTCGAAGGACGGCTTCAACGCGCTCGAGCGCGAGTTCGGCGTCGGCACGGTCGACGACGTCCAGATCGTCGTCGAAGGCGATGTGCGCGACCGTGCGGTCATGCGAGGAATCGCAAGGATCCGCGAGCAGCTGATCAGCGACCCTGCGTTTTCGTCGCCGGGCGTCGGGCTCTCCCGGGACTATGGCTTGGCGCTGATCGAGGCGCCCGTCGCCGGCGACAGCCGCGACGAGGCGGCCGTGCAGGCGGTCGAGCGGCTGCGTGCGGAGGTCGTGCCGGAGGCGCTCGCCGACACCGGCGCCGAGGCCTACGTCACCGGCGAGACGGCCGAGATCGTCGACTACAACGAGCTGATGGCCACCTGGCTGCCGATCGTGTTCGTGTTCGTGCTCGGCCTCAGCTTCATCCTGCTGACGATCGCGTTCCGCTCGCTCGTCGTGCCGGTGAAGGCGATCCTGCTCAACCTGCTCTCGGTCGGCGCCGCCTACGGGCTGATCGTGCTCGTCTTCCAGCGGGGGGTCGGCAACGAGATCTTCGGCTTCCAGCAGGTCGACGTGATCGAGGCCTGGCTGCCGCTCTTCCTCTTCTCGGTCCTCTTCGGGCTCTCGATGGACTACGAGGTGTTCCTGCTCAGCAGGATCCGCGAGCGGTACACGCAGACCGGCGACTCGAGCGAGGCGGTGGCGTTCGGCGTGCGGACGACCGCGCGGCTGATCACGGGCGCGGCGCTGATCATCATCGCCGTCTTCGCCGGCTTCGCGAGCGGCGAGCTGGTGATGTTCCAGCAGATGGGCTTCGGGATCGCAGTCGCGCTGCTGCTCGACGCAACCGTCGTCCGTTCGGTGCTGGTACCCGCGGCGATGGAGTTGCTCGGCGAGCGCAACTGGTACCTGCCGAGCTGGCTCGAATGGCTACCTCATTACGAGGTCGAGGCGACGAACTCCGCGATTCGGCGGCCGATCGACTCGCCCTGATCCTCCTGGAGGAAGTGGCCGGCACCGGCGACGATCTCCGCCTCGCCCGCGCCCGGGATGTGCGCCGCGATCCGCTCGGCATGGCGCGGCGAGAAGATCGGGTCGGAGTCGGAGAAGAGGACGAGCGTCGGCTTCTCCCAGCGCCCGAGCTGCTCGCGCACGGCCAGGTGCGCAGGTGTGTCGGGATGCTCGGGTGAGATCGGGACGAGCTCCGGGAAGGCGAGGATGCCCGCCTTCGACTCGGGCGTCGGCCAGGGAGCGTTGTACGCCTCCTCGTCCTCCTCGCTGAGCGGTTGCACGGCCGAGAGCTGGAGCAACCGGCCGGGGATCAGCTCCGGGCCGAGGCGGCGGACCCAGTCGCGGAAGCGCAGCCACTCCTGCGACGGCGGCCGGCCGCCGCCGATGCCGGTGTTCATGATCACCAGCCTCGCGACGCGATCCGGGTGCTCGACGGCGAGCCGGAGCCCGATCGGCCCGCCCCAGTCCTGGACGACGACGGTGAGGCCGCGCAGGTCGAGCTCCTCCACGAGCCGCACGATCGAGCCGGTGTGGAAGTCGTACGTGTAGTCCTCGAGCCGCAGCGGCTTGTCGGAGCGGCCGAAGCCGAAGTAGTCCGGTGCGATCGCGCGGGCGGATGGAGTCAGCTCCGGGATCAACTTGCGGTAGAGGTACGACCAGGTCGGCTCGCCGTGGAGGAGCAGCACGGGCGGCCCGGCGCCCTCGTCGAGGTAGTGCAGCCGCAGACCGTCCTGCTCGACGTAGTGAGGCTCCCAGCCGTAGCCGGGCAGGCCGACGAAGCGCTCGTCGGGCGTGCGATAGGCCTCCATTCACACCCCTGCGATCGCGCCGAAGAGCAGAGCCTGCATCAGGCGAGTCTACGAGGCGTGAGATTCGGTTCGCGTGGGCATCAAGGTGCGCATGGCCGGCCCTCCCCCGCGCGACCCGAACGATCCGCTGGATCCACAAGACCCGCGCGAACCGGTCGAGGACGAGACGATCATCGTTCCACCGGCCGAGGAGACGGTCGTCGCGGACGAATGGGAGCCGGAGGCCGGGACCTACGTGGAGCAGGCCGAGACGGTACCGCCGCGTCGGCCGATGCCCAAGATCTGGCCCGGGTTGCTCGCGCTGCTCCTGCTCGTGCTCGCGGGGCTGGGGGGCGCCTATCTCCTCTCCCGGGACGATGACGACGAGGCCGCTCAGACGACGACAGCCGCCACGACGACCGCTCAGAGCGTGTCGATCCCGGACGTCGTCGGCACGAGCTCGTCGGAGGCAACCGCCACGCTCACGAGCGCGGGTCTCGACGTCAACCTCGTTCCAGTCCCCTCCGACGCACCGGTCGGTCAGGTCGTGGCTCAGAGCCCGGCCGCAGGGAACGACGTCGCCGAAGGGTCGACGGTGCGGCTCAACGTCGCCGAGGAACGGCCCGCACCGCCGGCGACGACCACGGACGACGAGACGACGGGGACGTCCGCGACGACGACAGCGACGACGACCGCTGCGACCACCACGGCGGCGACCACGACGACGGCGCCTCAGCCGGCCACGGTGCCGGATGCCGTCGGCCAGGAGCTCGCCGAGGCAGGGCGCTCCTTCGCGGCTCAGGGACTCAAGGCATCCGTGCGGTACGTGCCGTCATCGGAGGCCGCAGGCCGGGTCGTCGCGCAGGCGCAGCCGGCCGGCACCGAGCTCAAGCGCGGCGACACCGTGCAGCTGAACGTGTCGACCGGAGCCGACCCGGCGGCGGCAGCGGCCGTGCCGGATGTCGTCGGCCAGAAGAACGAGGACGCCCGCCGGGCGCTCGAGGCCGCCGGCTTCGAGGTGCTCGCGCTCAGCGTGCAGGGCAGTCAGGTGCGCAACGAGAGCCCGGTCGCATCGCAGTCGCCCGCGGCCGACGCCTCGATTCCCGGCGGCTCGCTCGTCCTTCTCTACGTCTAGCCGCCTACGTCGAGCGCCGTCATTCTTGGCAGCGCTGCGCCGACGGCGTAGAGTTGCGCGCGATGGCGTTGCCCGAGCAGACGGGACACACTCGCCGCCGGCCGACGCTCGGCCTGTGGCTGCTCGCGCTGCCCGCGGTCGTGCTCTGCCTCTCGTTCGTCGCCGCCGGCTGCGGGTCCGACGACGACGACGCAGCCGGCACGACAGAGCAGGCGGCGACGACCGGTCCGGGCGCGCCTGCCACGGTGCCCGACGTCGGGACGAGCGACCTCGCGGACGCGGCCCAGCAACTCGCCGACGCCGGCCTGCGGGCGGCGGTCGACTACGTCCCTTCCGAAGAGCCCCGCGGCCAGGTGCTCGGGCAGTTGGTGCAGCCGGGGGCGGAGCTCCAGCGGGGTGACGTCGTCGCGGTGAACGTGTCGAACGGCCCGAACCCGCCCGAGCTGGTGCTGGTGCCGGACGCGACCGACAAGACGGAGGCCGACGGGCGCGCGGCCCTGGAGCAGGCTCGGTTCGAGGTGCTGACGATCAAGGTTCCCGCCGTCACCGATGACGTCGTCGTCGCCCATAGTCCGCCGCCGTCCGCTCGGATCCCCCGCGGCTCACTCGTGATCGTCTACGCCGGCGGCTGACCGCTACTTCGGCGCGGACTACTTCGGCGCCGGGTCGAGCTTGTAGCCGACGCCGTAGCGCGTCTGGATGAACGTGTGCCGCGAGGAGCGGGAGTCGACCTTCTCGCGCAGCTTGCGGACGAAGACGTCCACCGTCCGGTCGCGGTGCGAGGCGCGCCTGCCCCAGACCCGCTGCAGCAGCTCGTCGCGGGTGAGCACACGGCCCTGGTCGAGGGCGAGCGCGTAGAGGAGCCGGAACTCGGTCGGGGTCAGGTTCGCGCTCTCGCCGTCCACGTACGCCTGCACGTTGCGCGGGTCGAGGCGTAGCTCCTCGACCGAGATCTCCTCGCCGCGCCTCGGTTCCTGCGCGCGGGTGCCGCGGCGCGCGGCCGCGGACACGCGTGCGGCGAGCTCCTTCATCGAGAAGGGCTTCACGAGGTAGTCGTCGGCGCCGAGCTCGAGCGCGTTGATCCGGTCGTGCTCGGTGCCGCGGGCGCTGACGACGACGATCGGCGTGCCGATGCCCTCGCCGCGCGCCTGCTCGATCACGCGCCAGCCGTCGATACCGGGGAGCATCAGGTCGAGCACGCAGACGTCGGGCTGCTCGTAGCGCAGCCGCGCGAGCCCCGTCTCGCCGTTTGCGACCCCGACCGCGTCGAAGCCGGCGGCGGTGAGGTGTCGCGCCATTCCCTGGGCGATCACGTCGTCGTCCTCGATGATCAACACCTTCGCCACGTGTGCATCATGCAAGCGGAACGTGCTCTCGCGGGGTGAAGGAGTGGTAACGGGGTGGTGAATGCAGACGCACTGCGCGGGCAGGTCCTGCTGGAGGAGAGCCGGGAGGCGGTCGTCGTGCTCGACGACGCCGGCGTCGTCGTCACCGCGAGCCGGCGCGCCCGCCAGGCGCTGGGGGTGCGCGAGGGCGACGAGCTGAGCTCCGAGCTGCTCGACAGCGAGCGCGCGCTGATCGTTCCATACGAGATCGACGGCCGGCGGGAGCGGCTCGTCTACGTCTCGGAGGCCGGCGACCTGGCCGCCTACGAGGAGCTTCGCTCCGGCTTCACCGCCGCCGTCTCGCACGAGCTCCGGACGCCGCTGGCGCGCCTGCTCGCCCTGCTCGAGCTCGCGGGCCTGCCCGGTGAGGACGTTGATGCGCTCGTCCAGCAGGCGCGCGGTGAGATCGACCAGATCCGGGAGTTGATCGACGAGGTTCTCTTCCTGGCGGAGCTCGAGTCGGGCACCCGAGTCGTCTCGCTCGGCGCCGAGCCCGTGCTCCCCGTCCTGCGGGAGGTCGTCGCCGAGCTGGAGGAGCACGCAGTTCGCGCGGGCGTCGCGCTCCACGTCGAGGGTGACGAGGATGCGAACGCCGAGGTGCGTCCGCGCATGCTCCGCGTCGTGGCGCGCAACCTCGCCGAGAACGCCGTCCGCTACGCGGGGCCGGGCTCGAGCGCGACGTTGTCGGTGCGCCGGGAGAACGGCCAGACCGTCCTCAGCGTCCGCGACGACGGCGCCGGCGTCGAGGAATCCGACCTGCCGCGCCTGTTCGAACGCTTCTACCGGGCCGACCGCTCCAGGGCCTCGCGCGGCACGGGTCTCGGGCTCGCGATCGTCAAGCACGTCGTCGCTTCGGCCGGAGGAACCGTCGAGGCGCGCGGTGGCCGCGGGCAGGGGCTCGAGATCCGCTGCGCGTTCCCCACCCGCACCTAACTCCTTCACCACTCTCTTACCGGACGTTCACCACCCGGCACCCCCCGGCCGGCGGCGGGGTTGGAACACTCGCTGCATGACGACAACGACGCGAACGAGTGTGGGAATTGCGCTGCTGCTGGCGCTTTTGACGCTGCTGGCGGCCGGCTGCGGCCGTGACGGCGACAGCGACGCAACGGGGACGACGACGGGTGCTGCGGGCGGCGATCTCTCCGGCCGGATTCAGGCCGACGGCTCGAGCACCGTCGGTCCCTACACGACTGCGGCGGCCGAGAAGTTCCGGTCCGCGCAGCCCGAGGTGCAGGTCACGGTCGGCGTCTCCGGTACGGGCGGCGGCTTCGAGCGCTTCTGCCGCGGCGAGACCGACATCTCGAATGCCTCGCGGCCGATCAAGGACGAGGAGGCGGCGATCTGCGAGGAGGCCGGCATTGAGCCGGTCGAGTTCCAGGTCGCGAACGACGCGCTCACCGTCATTGTCAATAAAGACAACGATTGGGTCGACTGCCTGACGACCGAGCAGCTGAAGACGATCTGGGAGCCCGGCTCCGAGGTCGACAGCTGGCAGGATGTCGATCCCGCCTTCCCCGACGAGGAGATCAAGCTCTTCGGACCCGGCACCGACTCGGGCACGTTCGACTACTTCACCGGCGAGATCAACGGCGAGGAGGGTGCGAGCCGCTCCGACTACTCGGCGAGCGAGGACGACAACACGATCGTCACCGGCGTCTCGGGCGAGCAGGGCGGGCTCGGCTACTTCGGCTACTCCTACTTCGAGGAGAACCAGGACACGCTGAAGGCGCTCGAGATCGACGGCGGCGACGGCTGCGTCGCGCCGAGCGTGGCGACCGCGCAGGACGGCACCTACGAGCCGCTCTCGCGGCCGCTCTTCATCTACGTGAAGAAGGAAGCGCTCGCCCGGCCCGAGGTCGAGGCGTTCCTTCGCTACCTGCTCGAGAACGAGAAGTCGATCGCGGAGGCGTCGCAGTTCGTGCCGCTGACCGACGAGCAGCTGGACAAGGCGAACGCCGACCTCGAAGCGGCCACCGGGGCGTAGTTGGCGTCGACGGATCTGACGGCGGGCGCGGAGCTACGGCTCCGCGCCCAGCACCGCCGGTTCGGAGAGGACGTCGTCAAGGGCCTTCTCTTCCTCTGTGCGCTGATCTCGGTCGCGACGACGGTCGGGATCGTGGTCGCGTTGTTCGTCCCCGCCTTCGAGTTCTTCCAGGAGGTGCCGGTCTCCGACTTCCTCACCGGCACGACGTGGGCGCCGCTGTTCGAGCCTGCGAGCTTCGGCGTCCTCCAGCTCGTCGCGGGGACGCTGCTCGTTTCATTGATCGCGAGCCTTGTGGCGATGCCGCTCGGCCTCGGCGCCGCGATCTACCTGAGCGAGTACGCGTCGCCGCGAACTCGCGGAACCCTGAAGCCGGCGCTCGAGATCCTGGCCGGGATCCCGACGATCGTCTTCGGCTACTTCGCGCTCACGTTCATGACCCCGTTGCTGCGCGAGATCGGGATCCAGGTCGACATCTTCAACACGCTCTCGGCGGGGCTCGTGATGGGGGTGATGCTGATGCCGACGGTCGCGTCGCTCTCCGAGGACGCGATGGGCGCGGTGCCGCGCGACCTGCGCGACGGCGCCTACGCGCTCGGCTCGACCAAGATGCAGGTGGCGACGAGGGTCGTCGTCCCCGCGGCCGTCTCCGGGATCATCGCCTCGTTCGTGCTCGCGATCTCGCGCGCCGTCGGCGAGACGATGATCGTGCTGATCGCGATGGGGCAGCAGCCGAACCTGACGTTCGACCCGCGCGAAGCGGCCGAGACGATGACGGCATTCATCGCCGCGACCGGTGCCGGTGACATCCCCACCGGCTCGCTCGAGTACAAGACGATCTTCGCGGTCGGCGCCCTCCTCTTCGTGCTGACGCTCGTGATGAACGTCTTCGCGATCCGCCTCGTCCGCAAGTACCGGGAGGTATACGAGTGAGCCGGTCCCTGAAAGGCGCCCTCTTCAAGGGCGCTCTCGTCTTCTCGCTCTTCGTCGGCTTCCTGATGCTGACCGTCCTCCTCGTCGACGTCTTCCGCGACGGGCTGCCGTACTTCGACCTGACGCTGCTGACGAACCCGCCCTCGCTGGATCCCGAGATCGCGGGCGCGCGGCCGGCGATCCTGGCCACGCTCTACATGGGCGTGCTCCTGCTCCTCTTCGTCGTTCCGCTCGGCGTCGGCACGGCCGTCTACCTCGAGGAGTACGCAGACAAGACGCGCTGGTACAACCGCCTGCTCGAGATCAACATCCAGAACCTGGCCGCGGTGCCGTCGATCGTCTACGGGATCCTCGGGCTCGCCTTCCTCGTGCGCGGGATCGGGCTGGGGCAGGTGCTGCTGGCGGGCGCGATGATCCTGACGCTGCTCGTGCTGCCGACGGTGATCATCGCGGCGCGCGAGGCGATTCGCTCGGTCCCGGACTCGATCCGCCAGGGCGCCTACGCGCTCGGCGCGACCCAGTGGCAGGTGGTCTCGCGTCAGGTGCTGCCGGCTGCGATTCCGGGGATCGCGACGGGCTCGATCCTCGCGCTCTCGCGCGCGATCGGCGAGACGGCGCCGCTGATCATGATCGGCGCAGTCACGTACATCTCCTTCGACCCGACGATCCTGGGGCCGTTCACCGCGCTGCCGATCCAGATCTACCAGTACCTGCGGCTGCCCCAGGAGGAGTTCAAGCTGCTCGCCGCCGCCTGCATCATGGTCCTGCTCGTGATCCTCCTGACGCTGAACGCGTTCGCAATCTTCATCCGCAACCGCTATCGACGGACCTGGTGACCATGACCGCACCCCAAATCGCGATCCACCCGGTCGCCGGCAGCGACTTCGTCCCACGCACGCCGGTCTTCGAGGTGCGCAACCTCCAGGTCGCCTACGGCGGCAATGTCGCGATTCACGATGTGACGCTCGACATCTACGAGCAGGCGGTGACGGCATTTATCGGCCCGTCCGGCTGCGGCAAGAGCACCCTCATACGCTGCTTCGACCGGATGAACGACCTCGTGCCGAGCGCGCGCGTCTCCGGTGACGTGCTCTACCACGGGAAGGATCTCTACGACGACGACGTCGATCCGGTCGAAGTGCGACGCCGGATCGGGATGGTGTTCCAGAAGCCGAATCCGTTCCCCAAGTCGATCTACGACAACATCGCCTTCGGGCCGCGTGTGCTCGGCCTCAAGGGTGACCTGGGCGAGCGCGTCGAGCAGGCGCTCCAGCGGGCGGCGCTCTGGGACGAGGTCAAGGACCGGCTGAAGGAGAACGCACTCGGGCTTTCCGGCGGCCAGCAGCAGCGGCTCTGCATCGCCCGTTGCCTCGCGGTCGAGCCGGACGTGATCCTGATGGACGAGCCGGCGTCTGCGCTCGATCCGATCTCGACGACGCGGATCGAGGACTTGATGCACGAGCTGAAGCGCGATTATTCGATCGTGATCGTCACGCACAACATGCAGCAGGCGGCCCGCGTCGCGGACATGACCGCGTTCTTCTCGGTCGAGGTCACCCCCGACGGCAAGCGGACGGGCGTGCTTGTCGAGTACGACAAGACCGCGAAGATCTTCACGACCCCGGCCGACCGGCGGACGGAGGACTACGTGACCGGGCGGTTCGGTTGAGGATCTCCTTCCAGGCGGAGCTCGACCAGCTCGAAGCCGGGCTGCGCGCCGAGGGCGAGCTCGTGCTGCGCTCGGTGCGCGGCGCCGTCGAAGCCGTCTGCACCCAGGACGTCGAGCTCTCGGACGAGGTGATCGCGTTCGACGACGAGATCGACGCGTCGTACTTCGGCGTCGAGCAGGGCATCGAGCTCCTGCTCGCCCGGCAGACCCCGGTTGCGAGCGACCTCCGCCTGGTGCTGGCGATCCTGAAGGACAACCTGCACCTCGAGCGGATGGGCGACCTCTGCACGACGATCGCGAAGCTGACGAAGCTGACGCAGGGCCTGCCGCCTGACACCTTCCTGCTCGAGGGGTTCCGCGAGATGGGCGACCGGGCCGAGCAGATGATCCGGGTGGCGCTCGACTCGCTCTCGACGCGTGACCGCGAGGCGGCCGAGTCGCTGCTCGATCTCGACGAGCTGATCGACCGCGCGAACCGCCGAGTCGTCAACCGGCTGCTGGACATCGGCCACGATCTCGAGGAGCGGGAGTGGGGCCTGCGGATGATCCTCGTCTCGCGCTGCCTCGAGCGGATCGGCGACCATGCCGTCGACATCGGCGAGCAGACCGCCTACCTCGTCACCGGCGAGTTCCGCGAGTTCACCGACGCGTCGCATCGGTAGCGCTGCGGGTTCACAACTCCGCCGCCACACCTTCACCTTCTTTCGACCCACGCGGTGCCCGTCCGCTCCGACACTCCCTGCGACAGCGTGGAAACGAGACAGGGGAGAACCATGAGGAAGTTGATCGCTCTGGCGGTGCTTGCCACCGTCGTGCTCGCCGCGTCCGCGACGGCGGGGGTGAGCGCGCTCGGCGGGTCGGTGACGGCGGACGGCTCGAGCACGCTCGGCCCGTATACGGCTGCGGCTGCTGAGGGATTTCAGAAGAAAAACAGCGGCGCTCGTGTCACGGTCGCGATCTCCGGTACCGGCGGCGGCTTCGAGCGCTTCTGCCGGAACGAGACCGACCTCGCGAACGCGTCGCGCCCGATGAAGCAGTCCGAAGCGGTCAAGTGCCGCGACGCCGGCATCAAGTGGGTGGCGTTCACCGTCGCCAACGACGGGCTCTCGATCGTCGTCAACAGGCAGAACACCTGGGTTAACTGCCTGACGGTCGCCGAACTGAAGAAGATCTGGGAGCCGGGCTCGAAGATCTCGAACTGGAGCCAGGTGCGCGACGGCTTCCCGAACGTGGCCCTGAAGCTCTTCGGCGCTGGCACCGACTCGGGCACATTCGACTACTTCACCGAGGCGATCAACGGCAAGGCGAAGGCGAGCCGCTCGGACTATCTGGCCACCGAGGACGACAACATCGTCGTCCAGGGCGTCGAGGGCGAGCGCGGTTCGCTCGGCTACTTCGGCTACTCGTACTACGAGGAGAACAAGGACAAGCTGAAGGTGGTCGCGGTCGACGCCGGCAAGGGCGCCGGGTGCGTGGCGCCGAGCGTGAAGTCGGTGCAGAGCAATACATACCGCCCTCTCTCGCGCCCGCTCTTCATCTATGCGAAGCGAGACTCGTTCAAGCGCCCGGTCGTGGCCGGCTTCATCGGCTACATCTTCAACAACGAGCGGTCGATCGCGAAGACGTCGGGCTTCATCGCCCTCACCGACCGCCAGCTGAAGAAGGCTCGCTACCAGTATCTGCAGGCCTTGAAGGCGAACAACTAGCGAAATCGCGGAATCAGGCAGGCGCGGCGGCCAGCCGCCGCGTCTGCCAGCGCCGGGCCGCGAACGCCGTCCAGGCGATCGCAGCGGCAAACACGAAGACGATCGCGCCGCCTGCCGGCAGCCGGGTCACGGTCTCCATCACCGCGCCGACGGCTGCTGCGCAGGGGATGGTCATCACCCAGGCGATGACGATGTTGCCCGCGACCCCCCAGCGCACCGCCGAGAGCCTGCGCGAGGCACCCGCGCCCATGACGCTGCCGGAGATCGCGTGCGTCGTCGAGACCGGAAAGCCGTAGTGCGCCGTCGTCCAGAGGATGGACGCGCACGCCGTCTGCGCGGCGAAGCCCTGCGGCGGGTCGAGCTTTGCGATCCTCGTACCGAGTGTCTTGATGATGCGCCAGCCGCCCGCGTACGTGCCGGCACCCATCGCCAGCGCGGCACTGACGATCACCCAGCGCGGAGGGTCGGCACCCTCGGCGAGATGCCCGCCGGCGACGAGCGCGAGCGCGATGATCCCCATCGTCTTCTGGGCATCGTTGGTGCCGTGCGTGAACGCGACGAAGCCGCCCGAGACGAGCTGAAACCGGCGGAAGACGCGATTCACCGTCCCGGGCGAGCGGCGGCGGATCAGCCACGTGATCGAGACCATCAGGGCGGCGGCGAGGAAGAGACCGGCGAAGGGCGCGATCAGCGAGGGGATCAGGACCTTGTCCTTGATCCCTTCCCACTTGACGACGTCAAGCCCGGCGGCGGCCACAGCGGAGCCGAGCACACCGCCGATCAGCGCGTGGCTCGAGCTCGAGGGCAGGCCGAGATACCACGTGACGAGGTTCCACGTGATCGCGCCAACGAGCCCAGCCATGACGACGTCGAGCGTGATCGCGTCCGCATTGACGATCCCGCTCGCGATCGTGGCCGCGACCTCGAGCGAGACGAACGCGCCGATGACGTTCAGGATCGCGGCGCTGACCACGGCGACCCGCGGCGACAGGGCGCGGGTCGACACGCTCGTCGCGATCGAGTTGGCGGTGTCGTGGAACCCGTTCGTGAAGTCGAAGAACAGCGCGACGGCGACGACCGCGACGAGTGTCAGGTCGTCCATTGCTACGCGTTCTTGACGGCGATGTTCGCGACGACGTTCGCTGCGGTCTCGCAGGAGTCGATCGCCCGCTCCAGCCCTTCGTAGACGTCCTTCCACCGGATCACGATCAGAGGGTCGATCCGGTCGTCGCGGAAGAGCGCGGCGATCGCATCGTGGACGATCCGGTCGCCTTCGTCCTCGAGCCGCTTCAGCTCGACGAGCGGCTCCTGGATCCCGCGGAGGCCTTTGAGCCGGGTGAGCACGATCGACAGCTGCTCGACCGCCTGGACAAGGATGCTGCACTGCTCGAGGGCGTGCTTCGTCGAGGATTCGATCCCGTAGAGCCCGAGCAGGTCGCTGGCCTCCTCGATGTAGTCGACGACGTCGTCGAGCTTCGTCGCGAGCTCATAGATGTCCTCGCGGTCGAACGGCGTCACGTACTGCGTGTTCAGGAGCTGGATCAGCTCGCGCGTGAGCTCGTCGCCGGCCTTCTCGATCGACTTCACGTCCGCCTGGCTGATCGAGGAGTTGGGGTGCTCGCGGAAGCGTGTCTCAGCGTGCCGCGCGGCTTCGAGCGCGTTCTCGCCGGCTCGGGCAAAGAGGTCGTAGAACTCGGTCGGGCGGGGAACGAGGCTCAGGCGCACGAGGGCGGTGTTTACCAGATGTTCACGAGCGGCTGTTCCGGGACCGTCAGGCGAGCGCGTCGAGCAGCAGCCCCTGGAAGTGGGCGATCAGCCGCTCCGACTCGAGCATCAGTCGGCCGTGCTCGGAGCCGCCGCCGCGGACACCCCGCTGCACGCGCTCGACGAGCACCGTGTCCTCGGCGCCGACCTGCGCGTCGAACTCGAGCATGTCGCGAAGCCAATCCTCGTCGACGTCAGGGCCGACGAAGTAGTCGAGGAAACGCGACGTCCGCTCGGGCCCGGCCGGGAGAACGGGGCCGATCGAGAGGTTGGGGTGCCCCGGCATGATGTTGATCGTCAGGTTCGGCCAGACGAAGTGGAACTGGCCTCGCGCGATCGGGCCGCGCGGGTCGAAGTCGCCCTTCCAGGTCTCGCGCACCGGGCCGTACTGCGTCGAGAAAAAGCGGCTCTCCTCGAGTAGGTACGCGTCGACCGAGACGTCCACGACCTTGGAGAAGCCGGGGTGGGCGACCTGGCAGTGGTAGCACTCGAGATAGTTCTCGCAGCAGACCTTCCAGTTCGCCTCGTACTCGGAGCTCGAGCGCTGCAGGAAGCGCAGCCCGTCCAGATCGACCCCCGAGGCGGCCACGAGCTCGGGTAGCTCGCCGAGGGTCTCGGCGAGCGGCGCCGCCTCGAGGTCCGGGTTGACGAAGACGAACGGCCCCCAGGTGTCGACGAGCGCGGGCCGGAGGCCGAGGCTCTCCCGGTCGAAGTCCGGCTCGCGGTCGGAGCGCGGGGCGGAACGCAGCGAGCCGTCGAGGTCGTACGTCCAGGCGTGGTAGGGGCACTGGAGCGTCTCGCGCCGGCCCTCGCCCTCGCAGACCAGGGAGCCGCGATGGCGGCAGACGTTCACGAACCCGCGCAGGATGCCTTCCCGGTCGCGGACGAGGACGATCGGGATTCCGCCTGCGTCGGTGGTGCAGAACGATCCCGGCTCGGCGACCTGGTCGGCGCGGGCCGCGTACTGCCAGGCGCGCCGGAAGATCCGCTCCTGCTCGAGCCGCAGCACGGCCGGGTCGGAGTACCAGTCGAAGGGGAGCGTGCGCCCGCCGGCGATCGTCGCCACCGGCTGACTGTAGCTCGGCTGGGGCAGCAGTAGGCTCCGCCCGTGATTCACCTCCGTCTCGTCGTGCCCGCCGACCTGTGCGGACGCGTGCTCGAGCTGCTCGGCTCTCTGAAGTCGGCCCACAGCCTCGTTCACCTCCCGGGTGCGGCCCGCGACCCCGACGGCGACGTCGTCCTCGCCGACGTCGCCCGCGAGGACGTCAGCGCGGTCATCGAGCGGCTACGCGCTCTCGGGCTCGAGGAGCGCGGCAGCATCGTCACGATCGAGATCGACGCGTCCGTCTCCCGGCGGGCGGAGGAGGCGGAGCGGGCGGCGGCCGGTTCGCCGGCGGACGCGGTCGTCTGGGAGCAGGTCGAAGCTCGCACGTCCGAGAGCGCCGTTCTCTCCGGGAGCTTCCTCGGCTTCATGGTGCTGGCGACCATGATCGCGGCGATCGGGATCATCACCGACTCGATCATCCTGATCATCGGAGCGATGGTGGTCGGCCCAGAGTTCGGCCCGATTGCAGGTCTCTGCGTCGCGCTCGTGCAGCGGCGGCCGGAGCTCGCCCGGCGGTCGCTGACGGCGTTGGTCGTCGGCTTCCCACTGGCGATCGCGGCCACGTATGTCGCCGCCGTCGCGTTCAAGGCCCTCGGCGTGCTGCCGGAGACGATCGGCCGTCACACCGAGACGCTCTTCATCTCCGAGCCGAACCGCTACTCGGTCATCGTCGCAGTGCTCGCGGGCGTCGCCGGGATGGTCTCGCTGACGACGGCCAAGTCGGGCGCGCTGATCGGCGTTCTCATCTCGGTGACGACGATCCCCGCGGCGGGCAACGTCGCCGTTGCGGCGGCTTACGGTGACTGGGACGAGTGCGCGGGCGCGCTGGCTCAGTTGGGGATCAACCTTGTCGCGATCGTGTCTGCCGCGCTCGTGACACTCGCCGTCCAGCGCTGGTTCTCCGCACGACGGGCTCTGCGCCTTACCTAGATCTTGCGGTAGCGCGCCTCGACGAGGCAGTAGGCCGCGTACGCGAGCAGACCGACGGCGACGCCGCCGAGCAGGACTCCGCCGTAGGACTGCTGCGAGACCTCGAGCAGGGTGCCGTCGAGCCCGCGCGCCTCCTTCGAGTCGAACTCCCAGGCCGCCTTGACGAGGAAGAATCCAACCAGGCCGAAGACAACCATTCGCGCGAGATGGCCGACGGTGCCGACTCCCGTGGCCGCGGCCTCCTCGGTGTCGCTCATCTCGCCCGTCTTCAGCTTCTTCTTGTACTTGCCGCTGATGCCGCGCCAGCCGTTGAATGCGGCGGCAGCGAGAAAGGCGATTCCGGCTGCGTAGACGAGGTAGCGGCCGCCCGGACGGTCGAAGACGCCCGCGGTCGTCTGTTGCTCGTTGCTGTCGCCGCCGCCGTTGCCGACGAGCGTCGAGACGGTCAGCCCGCAGAGGATCCCGTACCAGGCGGCCTTGGCGAGCGAGCCGCCCCGTTTGGCCAGCCCTTTCGGCCCTTCTCCCTCCGCATCCCGGTCGAAGACCGCCTGCGCGAGCCGCCACGCAGCGTAGGCGGCGAGGCCGAGCGCCAGCAGCACGAGCAGCCCCTTGCCGAACGGCTGCTCCGCGATCGTCCGCAACGCGCCGCCCTTGTCGGGGCTCTCCTCGCGGCCCCCGCGCGCCACTTGGATCGCGAGCAGGCCGATGACGGCGTAGAGCACCGCCTTGGCGACCAGGCCGGCGCGCCCCAGCCGCTCGACCCAGGGGCTCTGTCCGGCTCGGCGGCCTTTGGCTGCGATCGCGCCACTGCTCATACGGCCCCGTGTTCCCGCCGAGCGGCTTCCTCATGCCTTAACAAAACGCCGTGGCCTCTCGTCTTACTGCGGGATACCGTGTGTGCTCGTGGAGCACGCGGAGATGAGAGAGGAAAACGTGGAGACGAAGCCGCTCCGGGCAGCAGACGACGACGCGCTCGCGCGTCCGATCGCGCTCGCGAAGCGGTTCCTGGACAACGTCGAGCTCGTCGTCCACGGCAAGCGCGACCGGATCGAGCTCGTGCTCACGTCGCTCCTCTGCGGCGGGCACGTCCTGCTCGAGGACGTCCCCGGCACCGCCAAGACGATCCTCGCGCGGGCGATCGCGCAGTCGATCGACGGCGTCGAGTCGTCGCGCATCCAGTGCACGCCCGACCTGCAGCCGACCGACGTCACCGGGCTCTCGATCTACAACCAGCGCGAGCGCGACTTCGAGTTCCGGCCTGGCCCGATCTTCGCCAACATCGTCCTCGTCGACGAGATCAACCGCGCGATGCCGAAGACGCAGTCGGCCCTGCTCGAGGCGATGGCCGAAGGGCAGGTGACCGTGGACGGCAACACGCGGCCGGTGCCGCAGCCGTTCCTGCTCCTCGCGACCGAGAACCCGATCGAGTTCGAGGGCACCTTCCCGCTGCCCGAGGCGCAGCTCGACCGTTTCTTCCTGCGGACGACGCTCGGCTACCCGGGCCTCGAGGACGAGCTGCGGATCGTCGAGGAGCAGCGCACCGGTCATCCGATCGACCTGCTGCAGCCCGTCGTCGACCTGTCGGACCTGCACGAGCTGCGGGTCGCGGCTCAGTCGGTCTACGTCGACGAGCTGCTGGGGCGCTGGATCGTGATGCTCGTCCGCTCGACGCGCGAGCTCGACCCGGTGGCGATCGGGAGCTCGGTTCGCGGCAGCCTCGCGCTCGAGTCGGCCGCCCGCGCGTGGGCGCTCCTGCAGGGCCGCGGCTACGTGATCCCGGCGGACGTCGAGCATCTGTTCACGCCCGTCGTCATGCACCGCATCGTCTTCCGGCCGAGCTTCCTCGCCGAGGTTCGCCGCTCCGGCTGGTCGGCCGCCGCGGCTCAGCTGCAGCACGAGTGCATGGCAGCGGCTCCTCCGCCTGGAAAGTAACCGTGTCGACGCTCGAGCAGACGTTCCCGCTCGTGCCGCGCCGTCCCCTGCTGGGCGTCTCCTACGCGGCGATGCGGAGCGCCCGGCGCGGCGTCGGCACCGACATCGCCGGCTCGCGCGCGTACCGCCCCGGCGACAACGTCGACAACATCGACTGGGCGGCCTCGGCGCGGCTCTCCTCGGCGTCGGGGCTGGACGAGTTCATCGTCCGCGAGCGCTACGCCGACGAGGCGCCCTGGGTGGTCGTGCTTGCCGACCGGCGGCCCTCGATGGCGCTCTACGAGGACCCGTTTCCGTGGCTGCGGAAGTGGGAGGCGCTCGAGCACGCCGTCGACATCGTCCTGCGCAGCGCGCTCGCCGCCCGCAGCTTGCCCGCCTACCTGGACTTTGCCGACGGCGAGGCGTACTGGCGTGCGCCACGCGGGCGGCGCGACCTCTGGCAGGGCGAGGAGCGGGCGCGCTTCGAGGCGCCCGAGGACACGATCGCGCAGGGTCTCGAGCACCTGACAGTGCACCGGCCGGCGCTGCCGCTCGGCTCCTTCGTCTTCATCCTCTCGGACTTCCTCGCGCCGCCGCCGCACGACTCCTGGCTCGAAGCCGTCGAGCGCGGCTGGGATCTGATCCCGGTCGTGATCCAGGATCCGACCTGGGAGCGCAGCTTCCCGGACGTGAGCGGCATCGCCGTGCCGTTCGCGGACGTGAGCGCGGGAGCGGGCGCGCGGGCGCGCCTGAGCCGGCGCGAGGTGGCCGAGCGGCGCACGCAGAACGAGCAGCGCCACTCCGAGCTGCTCACGGGCTTCGAGCGGCTCGGGATCGACCCGCTGGTGCTGGAGCGCAGCGACGTCTCCGGCGTCCACGCCGCCTTCCTCGAGTGGGCCGAGCGGCGGCTCGCGGAACGGGGGCGCAGGTGGTAGCCCGCGTTCTCGCTCTCTGCCTGCTCGCTTCTCGTCGCCGGTTGCGGCGGCGACACGGACGAGGAGCTGTCGCTGCCGCGGGGTCAGTCGCTCGCCGACCTCGGCCTCGATCTCTCCGCTCACGAGTGCGTTCGGCGATCCGCTCACGGCGCGGCTGCGAATCCTCGTCGACCGCAACGAGATCGACCCCGACACAGATCCGCGTCCTTCCCTTCTTCCGGCCCTGGAGCGACCGGACGACGATCGAGCGCGTGGACGCCGGGAACATCACCGCGCTCACGTACACGATCCAGCTCTACTGCCTGACGTTGTCGTGCACCTCGTCCGATCAGCGCGAGCTGCAGTTCCAGTTCGGCGGGAGGGTCGTATCCGACGTCGGGCCCGTGCAGGAATTCGTCTGGCCGGAGGTCACGGTCGTGACCAGGATCCCGCTGGAGGTGGGTCCGGCTGAGAACACGGGCGAGGCTCCGAATGAGTGGCCGCCCGCGTGGCGCGCCGCCGTCTCCCTGCCGGATCCGGGCTACCGCGTCTCGCCGACGCTGCTCGTCTGGATTCTCGCCGGGCTCGGGATCGTGCTCCTGACGGCCTCTGCCGCGGCCGCCTACCGGCTCCTGCGGCGCGGCCGGTTGCTGCGGGAGCGGCCCGTGGCAGCGCTCGATCGGGCGCTCGGGCTGCTTCGGAACGCCCGCACCGACGAGGAGCGCCGCGAGGCACTCGAGGCGCTCGCTCTTGCACTCGACGCCGAGCTCGAGCCGAAGCTGGCCGAGCCGGCGCGGGCGCTCGCGTGGTCGCCGGCACGGCCGTCGGAGTCTGCGGCCGCGGAGCTCGCCTCGCTCGCCGAGGGCTCGAAGTGAGAGGCATCCCGATCGGCGAAACCGGCCTGCTGCGTCCTTCGGTACGGCGCACCGCGCTCGTCTCGGGGCTGCTCGCCGTCCTGGTCGGCGCCGGCGCGCTCGCGGTCAACGTCGCCGCCCGCCAGAGCGAGCCGAAGCGGGAGACCCTGCTGCCCCGCGGGGACAGCGTCGTCGTCGCGCTCGACCTCTCCCTCAGCATTCCGGAGGTGGCCTACACGCGGATGCGGAACGCGATGCGCGAGCTCGCCGCCAGCGACGCGCGCGTCGGCCTCGTTGTCTTCTCCGACATCGCCTACGAGGTCCTGCCGAGCGGCTCTCCGACCTCCGAGCTCCGCCCGGTGCTCAAGCTCCTGACCCCCGTCCCGGGCGAGGTCAACGACCAGACCGGAGGTCCGCTTTATGCCGCCGATCCCTGGACGGGCGGCTTCCGCGGCGGCACTCGGATCTCCGCCGCGATCGATCAGGCCCGCGAGATGATCCAGCGCGAGGAGCGGGCCGGCAGCATCCTGTTGATCAGCGACCTGGACACGGCGGACGTGGACGCGGAACCGCTCGAGCAGGCGCTCGTACGGCTGCGGCAGGAGGAGATCCCGATCCGGATCGTCCCGCTCTACCCGCTCGAGGAGAACACCGCCTACTTCGCCGGCCAGGTCGGCCGGGAGGCGTTCTCGGACTGGAACCGCTTCTTTGCCGCCGGCGGCGTGGGGAACACGGCCGAGCCGCCGCGAGCCAGGGCACCGGTCGCGCTCGTGCTGACGGGGATCTTCCTGCTGCTCGCCCTGGGCCTGAACGAGCTGCGTTGCCGGCGTCTCGACCTGCCGAGGACGGCATGAAGCTTCGGCGCCATCTGCCCGTCGTGCTGATCGGTTCGGGCTTCCTGCTCGGGCTCGTGCTGCTGCTGCTCGCGCTCGACATCGCGCGTGCCGACCGCAGCCTCTCAGGCGACGATGCCCGGTTCCTCGCGCAGCCGCGCATCTCCGGGTACTGGCAGGACGACGGCGTCCTCCCGTTCGGCGTCGGGAGGAAGCTGGCAGGCGTCGAGGACGACGTCGCGCACCGCCGCGCGGTGCAGCGGTTCTGGCTCGGCCGGCCGGGAAGCGGGCTGACGACGACGCCGGCGCGGCTGGCGGAGCGCGCGCAGGCCCAGGCGGAGCTGGCCCAAGCCGAGGCTGACGGCGGCAAGGGGGCGTCGCAGACCGCGACCCTGCTCGGGGTCCTTGCGCTGCTGACGCCGCCCGATCAAGGTGAACGAGCGCAGGTCGTCCGGGCCGCGGGCGGCTCGTTCCGACGCGCGATCGTGCTCGATCCGGGCAACGACGACGCCAAGTTCAATCTCGAGTCGATCCTCCGCCTCGTCGCCGACGACCGCGCCCGCGGCCAGGGCGGCGGCGGCTCCGCGGGCCAGGAGGGAACCGAGTTCGGTGGCGCCGCGGTCAGCCGACGAGGCAGCGGCTACTAGTGGACCGCTGATGCAGGTCTCGCTCCTGACACCCGCAGGCCTCGCCGTCGCGCTCGTCGCGATCGTGCCGCTCGTGGCACTCGCCTTCTCGGAGCTGCGCGCTCGCCGCGTCCGTGTCACGCTCGGTCTCGCCTCACCGCGCCGGACGCTGACGATTCTTCTCGGCGCGGCGTTCGTCGCCGCGGGCGTGCTCGTCGGTGCGGCGGCTGCGCAACCGGTGCTGGAGCGCGGTGCCACTCGGCACGAGCGGATCGACGTGAGCGGCTACGTGATCGTCGACACGACCCGCTCGATGCTCGCGGCGCCGAGCCCTCGCTCCGCGAACCGCATTGCCCGCGCTCGCCTGATCGCGACGGAGTTGCGCGAGGCGGTGCCCGAGCTGAAGCTCGGGGTCGCGTCGCTCACCGACCGCGTGCTCCCGCACGTCTTTCCGACCCTGGCCGCGGACGTGTATGCGGCGACCCTGCAGCACTCGGTCGGGATCGAGCGGCCGCCTCCGAGCAGACGACGGGTCAACGCGACCGACCTGAACGCGCTACAGCAGCTCGGCCCCAAGGGCTTCTTCCCCGCCACCCCCGAACGCCGGATCGTCGTCGTCATCTCCGACTTCGAGACCGACCCGTTCTCGGCCACAGGCTCGGCGCGGCCCTGCGCCGGCAGCGGATCGAGCCGATCTTCGTCCACGTCTGGGGCGCGCGGGAGCGGATCTTCGGCGCGCAAGCCGACGCGGGCTACCGGCCCGACCCGAGCAGCCTCGAGACCGCGACCGATCTCGCCGCCGCGTCGAACGGCAGCGTCTTCGCCGAGGACGAGGTCGAGCAGGCGTCTCGCGCGCTCCGCGACCTGCTCGGCGAGGGCACACGCCGGCCGCTCTGGCACGAGAGCTCGCGCACCGAGCTGGCGCCGTGGCTCTCCCTCGCAGCGCTGCTACCCCTCGGCTTCGTCCTCTGGCGAAGAAACCTCGGCTAGCGGGTACTCGCGCTACAACTAGAAGGGTGCGCCTCGCACTCGTCCTCGCTGTCGCCGCCGCCGTCCTGGTCCTGCCCGGGACTGCGCTCGCGCGCGAGTGCGGGATCCCGGCGGCGAACCCGCTCTGGGTCGACTTCGCCGGGCACGACGCGCCGCTGCCGCAGAAGCCCGGACTGACCCTCGCCTTCACGTCGGGCACCGTCAAGCCGGCCGAGGCGCGAGCCAACGGCGCCGCGACCGTCTTCTTCGACCTCAACTTCAACAACCGCGTCGGCACGCCGACCGAGCCTGCCGATCCGTCGCTGATCGAGCTCCGTGCCGACCGTCTCTTCGACTTCGCGGTCTCGGTGACCGGCTGCCAGACGCCGTGGATCGCGCTGAACGAGCTCTTCGGCGCCCAGACGCCGACCCCGTGGACGGCGACCACAGCGCAGTACCGCGCGAACACGCTCGCACTCGTGCGCCGGCTGAAGGCGCGCGGGGCGATCCCCGGCGTCACGATCGCGAATCCGCCGTACACCGGCGGCGAGGCGGCGCAATGGTGGCGCGACCTGGCGGCCGACGCGATTCTGATTCGCCAGGTCTTCTTCACCTCGCCGAACGTGCCGCGGCTGCACGCGCTCGGGCCGGTACGGGCGAGCCGCTCGATGCGGAGCGGCATGCGCGCCCTCGTCCGCAAGTTCACCTCGATTGGGATTCCCGCGAACCGCGTCGCGCTCGAGCTCCAGTTTCAGTCGGCTCCCGGGACGGGTGGCCGCGAAGGCCTGCAACCGCGGTCGAAGTGGCTCGAGATCGTCAAGCTCGAGGCGCTCGCGGCTCGGCAGGTCACCGCCGAGTTGAAGACGCATTCGATCTGGTCGTGGGGATGGGCGACCTTCAGCCAGGCCGGCATCGACCGCGACAAGAGCGAGGCCGTCTGCGTCTACCTCTGGGTACGCGACCCACGGCTCTGCAGCGGCCCGGGTGCCGCCGGGCCCCAGTTCGACGCGTCGCTGACGGTCGGGCAGCTCAACCTGCCCGCCGGCGTCATCTGCACGCTGCCGACCGGCGCGATCCGGGAGAGCGCCGTGACGCCGCTCGCGCGGGCGATCGGCGACCGCGATATCGCCACCAGCGTCGTCCTCGAACGGCTCGTGCTCCAGAACGAGGTCGAGCTCGATGCGCGAGCGGTGCTCGCCGCCGAGCTCGCCTTCGTGGACGACCACTTCAACGGCAGCCTCAACGCTTATCTGGGTGCGCTGCGGCGGATCAAGCTCTCGAGAATCGCTGCTCGTGGCCTGCTGCTCGACGAGCTGCGCCGCGACGCGGTGCGCGCGCGCTTCCGGCCGACGAGAGCGTCGGCGGCGGCGACCGCCGAGTTTCACCGCACCTATGCCGGCTTGCGCGTGCGCCTCGTCGAGACGGCGAGGCCGGTCGACTGGCTCGGCTTCCGCAACCGCGGGCTCGCGGTCGAGACGTTCGCTCCCGCCAGGATCTTCTCGCTGCGGCGCGGTCGGTCGTGTTCGCACGTTGCACGGGCCGATCGAGGTGAAGCCGCTCGGCGACACCGTCTTCCTCGGCACGGTGCCGCTGCCGGAGGCGCGTGCGGCGATCGAGTCGTCGCTCAACCGTTTCGCGCGCGTGTCGGTCTACGAGAGCTGGCTTGCCGACGCCGAGGAGCGGGCGCTGGCGCAGGCCGTGTGCGCCCGCGACGAGCTGCCCGTCCCCGCTGCGCTAACGCTCGACGACCTGCTCACGTTCACCGCGGCAGGGTTCGGATAGCCTGCACGTTTTCCCGAGGAGGGTTCGATGGCACAGAAGAGCGACTTCACCGAGCAGGAGTGGGAGCAGCTCCGCAAAGGCGCGACCGGCGCGGGGATGCTCGTGTCCGTCAGCGACCGGAGCTTCTTCGACAGCTTCAAGGAGGCCGGCTCGCTGGCCAAGCACCTCGCCGGTGGCCGGTCCGGCCAGAGCGAGCTGATCCGTGAGCTCGCGGGTGAACGCGGAACCGGCTTCGGCCTGAACACGTCGGCGCCGGAGATCGAGTCGCAGACGTTCGACGCGCTCCGGTCGGCCGTCGCGACGCTCGAGGCGAAGGCACCCGACGAGGTCGAGGCCTACAAGTCGTACGTGCTCGAGGTCGCCGAGGCCGTGGGCAAGGCAGCGGGTGGTGGTGAGCAGGCCGAGGCGGCCGCCGTCGAGAAGATCCGCGCCGTCCTCGCCTAGCCCTAGCCGGCCCGCCTGAAGCAGTCCAGCACGTGGTCGTCCACGAGCCCGGCTGACTGCATGAACGCGTAGCAGGTGGTCGGGCCGATGAAGCGGAAGCCTCGCCGTTTCAGCTCCTTGCTCATCGCGGTCGACTCCGTCGTCGCGGCCGGTATCTCGGCCGTCGTCCGCCAGGCGTTCATCCGTGTCTCGCCCTCGACGAACGACCAGAGGAGCTCTGAGAGCGGCACATCGAGCTCGAGCGTCGCGCGGGCATTGCCGATCGCGGCTTCGATCTTGCCGCGGTGGCGGACGATCCCGCTGTCGGCGAGTAGGCGCTCGACGTCGCGCTCGCCGAACGCCGCTACCGCTTCGATCTCCCAGCCGGCGAACGCGGCGCGGTAGCCCTCGCGCTTGCGCAGGATCGTCGACCAGGAGAGGCCCGCCTGAGCGCCTTCGAGATTGAGCAGCTCGAAGAGCGTCCGGTCGTCGCGGACCGGAAACCCCCATTCGTCGTCGTGGTAGGCAACGTAGAGCGGGTCGTCGAGCGGCACCCAGGCGCAGCGGTTCATGCAGCGAGCGTAGTTAACGAATCACTTACCGCGCCATGAGGTTTTGAGCGCGTCGGAGCGAAAGACTTTCAAACGTGCGCCGATCCACCCTCTTGCCGCTGGTGCTCTGCGTCCCGTTGCTGCTGACCCCGGCGCTCTCGGCGCAGCCGAAGCAGCCGAAACTGCCGCCGCAAGCGGTTCGCGGTCTCGCGCACCTGCTCGACCAGTACCCGAGCCCGGAGCTCGCGACGCCCGGCGAGCGCGCCGCTCGCGCGACGTCTTCGCGAAGCGCTGCGCGCCGCCGCTCGCCGCTGGCGCGACTCCGACGACGCCGCGGCCGCGGGCTTCCAGACCCGGCGCCCGTACCGCGACCTTGGTGAGACGAGGGTGATGTGGTTCCACGCCGAGCATCGCCGCTGGTCGCAGGACGGCGTCTACCTCAACCCCCGACGGCCCGAGGTGCTCATCTACGCGGACGTCCCCGGGCGCCGGCTCGTGCTCGTCGGGGTGATGTTCAGCATGCCGCGGGGCGAGCACGGCCGGTCGCCGGGCGGGCCGATCACGCGCTGGCATTGGCACCGGGTATGCACGAAGGGCTCGAAGCGCGGGCTGACGCCGGGGCCGGACGGAACGTGCCCGCGAGGCGCGACGATGCGGAACGGGAGCGAGATGATGCACGTCTGGTTCACGCGTGACCTCCGGAGCGCGTTTGCGATCCACGCGCCGGTGCACGACCTCTGCGTCGCGACGCTCCTACCGGCCGACCGCTGCGATCACACAGCGCACGGCCACGGGTAGCTGGTTACGGGAACAGCTTCGGGGGCGTCACCGTGACCGGTGCGACGGGCACAGCCGGCGGCGGAGTCACGGTTACGGGCGGCAACGCGGGGACGGGCAGCGCTGCGACAGGCTCCGAGACGACTGCAGTGACAGGAGCCGTCACCGGCTCGACGGTTTCGGCGACCGTCTCCACGATGCCGCCGCCGACCAGTGTCTCGACCGCGTTCGAGACAGGAGCGACGACGACGCGAGGGACGACGGAGGGACGCCGACCGGAGAAACCAGCGGGGGCGGACGCGCGGCCGGCTCACGAGCTGCTTGGCCGGTGCGATCGCCGCGAGCTTCGGTGCCGCTGCAGGCGGGGCGGCCGCGGCAGACGCTGCGGCCGGCGCCGGCGCGGTGGTGCTCGTAGTCCCGGCCCGAGTGGGCACGGCGGTCCGGGCGGGGCGCGTCTTCTTCGCCGCCACTGGCGCGCGACCGGGACGGGTCGAAGCCGCCCGCGCCTGTGCAGCAGCCGCGGCAGTCTGCGCGCGCACGGGCTGTGGCGTCTGCCGGTTCACTGTCTGGCTCGGCGTTGCTGCAGACGAGCTCGAGACAGCGGAGCCGGGCACCGCCGGGGCCTCGGTGGCGGGTGAGGCGGCCGTGATCGCGACACCCGCGCCGCCGACGGCGACCGCGGTGATGCCCACGGCTGCAGCGAGCTTGGTCGCGGCGGCAGCACCGCCGAAGGCCGTCTTGATTGCTGTGAAGAGCGAGCCGAGGTTCCCGAGCGCGGCGAGGCGGCGCCGTGTCTGCTGTGGCTCCTCGCGGAGCAGCTCCGCCAGCGTCCCGCGTCCGCGGAAGATCAGCGTCTCGACCGCGGCCTGGCTGACGCCGAGCTGCTCGGCCACCTCCGCGTAGGAGAGGCCGCGCCAGTCGCGGAGCAGGATCGCCTGGCGCTGCTGCTCGGGGAGGCGCGCCAGGGCGTCGTCGAGGCCGATCAGCTCCTCGGGTGGCTCGGCCAGCGCCGCGCTCTCTCGCTCCAGGTCGTGCGGATCGCAGGTCGCCTCGAGCTTGCGGAGCTTGGCCGCGGCCTCGAAGCGCTGGAGACAGACGTTCTTGGCGATGCCGATCAGCCACGCCGACTCGGTGAGCGGGACGACGCCGCGGCGGAGGGATTGCACCGCCTGCAGGAACGTCGTCTGGACGGCGTCCTCGGCGTCGTCGCGCCGACCGAGCCGGGACAGGCAGAAGCCGAACACCCGGCCGGCGTTGCGCCGGTAGAGCGCGTCCTCTGTGCCCGAGCCGAGCCTGAGCCCGAGGGGCTCGAGGCCGGAAGCGCGACCCACTGACGAAACAGTTGCCAAGCGTGGTCCCCCGTACTCGCTGACTCAGGGGCCGCAGTATTGCCTCAGGTGCCCACTACCGCCTTCCCTCAAACGAGGGAATCGTGCAAGAGCTTGCAAGTTTCCGGCCAGCTTTGGGCACTTCCTTGCAGCCACTCGAAGGAAAGGTGCTCTTGAGCAACGGTACGTCCCTGTTTTCCCCCAACCGGCCTCGTGGCGGCGCGCAGGCCGGAAAGCGGGAGTCGGCCGACCATCCCCCGGCCGGCTCCCGCGGCGCGCGCCTGCTCTTCGTCGACGACGACCCCGGATTGCTGACGCTGCTGCGGACGACCTTCGAGCTGATCGACATCGAGATCGACGAGGCGCAGACGGCGGCAGCGGCGACGGCGGCGATCGCGGCCAAGGCGCCGGATGTGATCGTGCTCGACATCGGCCTGCCGGACGTCGACGGCCTGACGCTCTGCCGGCAGCTGAAGGCGGACCCGGCCACGAGCTGGATCGGCGTCGTCCTGCTCACCGGCGCCGGCGCGGAGGCTGCAGGCCCGGCGAAGCGCGCGGGCGCCGACGCGTTCCTGCGCAAGCCGTTCAGCCCGCTCGAGCTGCTCGCAGTCGTCGAGCGCCTCGCACGGGGTCTGCCGGAAGGGCCGTTTGCCTACGCGGCCCCGCTCGGGTCCGACGAGCAGCTGCTGCTGTACGCAAGCGACCTGCGGCGGCTGCTCGAGATCGAACGTGGCCGGCGGGAGCTCATGCAGCGCACCCACCGGCAGACCGTCGCCGCGCTCGCCAGCGCGCTCGAGTCGAAGGACTTCGGCACGGGCCAGCACTCGCAGCGGGTGCAGCGGTACGCCGTCGAGCTCGCGGACGCGATCGAGCCGCGCTTGCTCCTCGATCCGAGCGTCGAGTACGGCTTTCTCCTCCACGACGTCGGCAAGATGGGAATCCCGGATCACGTGTTGCAGAAGAGCGGCCCGCTGGACGACTCCGAGCGGCGGCTGATGCGGTCGCACACCCTGCTCGGCGAGCAACTCCTCCTCAACGTCGATCTCTTGCACGGCGACGGGCTGAAGGTCGTCCGCGCCCATCACGAACGGTGGGACGGACTCGGGTATCCGGACCGGCTCGCCGGGACGGCGATCCCGCTCGCCGCGCGCATCTTCACCGTCGCCGACGCGCTCGACGCGATCACGAGCGACCGCCCGTACCGCCCCGCGCGCACCTGGGACGAGGCGGCGGCCGAGATCCTCGGCCAGCGCGGCCGTCAGTTCGACCCGGACGTCGTCGACGCGTTTCGGGAGCGCGAGCACGAGCTGCGCGGGATCCGGCGCGAGCTGGCGGCGGCCTGAGGTTGCCTGTGCCTGCCGCGAGCTTCATCGTCGTGCCGGGCGGATCGTCCGCCCGCGATCCCATACTCGAGCACGAGCCCCAGACCTGGCATTACGGCGTCGTCGCCCGGTGGTGGGCCGAGTTCAACACCGACGGTCCGGAGATCGACTACTTCCGGCGGTTCGTCGAGGAGGGGCAGCCGGCGCTCGACGTCGCCTGCGGCACCGGCCGGCTCCTACTGCCGTACCTGCGCGCCGGCCTCGACGTCGACGGCTGCGACGTCTCCCCGGACATGCTCGCGCGCTGTCGCGAGGCGGCCGAGCGGGAGGGCCTGTCGCCCAACCTCTACGCGCAGGCGATGCACGAGCTCGACCTGCCGCGCCGCTACCGGACCGTGTTCATGTGCGGGGCGCTCGGGCTCGGCAGCAGCCGCGAGCAGGACGCCGAGGCGTTCCGCCGCCTCTACGAGCACCTGGAGCCGGGCGGCACGCTCGTCCTCGACAACGAGGTGCCGTACTCGGACGCGGTCTTGTGGCTGTACTGGCTCAGGGGAAAGCGCGCCGAGCTGCCCCGCCCGCAACGGGAGCCGATTGAGCGGCGTCCCGGCTCAGACGGGGCCGAGTACGCGCTGCAGAGCCGTGTGATCGACTTCGATCCGCTCGCCCAGCAGGCGACGCGGGAGATGCGCGCGTTCATGTGGCGCGACGGCGAGCTCGTCGCGGAGGAGGACCACGTGCTGACCACGACGCACTACTTCAGGGACGAGCTCGTGCTGATGCTCGAGCGCGCGGGCTTCGTCGACGTCGAGGTGCGCGGACAGCACAACGACAAGCCGGCGACGCGGAACGACGACTTCCTCGTCTTCGTCGCGAAGAAGCCCCTCAGCAGTTAGTCAGCGCCGCGTCGACGCGTTCGCAGTCGCGGGCGATCGTGTCGGTGCGGTCAGCGGTGACGGTGTCGCGGCCGGGGCCGCAGCGGATCGTGTCGCGGGTCTTGTCCCGGGCCGAGATGACGTCGTTGCCGGGGCCGCCGTCGAGCAGGTCGCGGCCGGTGCCGCCGAAGAGCCGGTCGTTGCCGGAACCGCCGAAGAGGCGGTCGTTGCCGCCGAGCCCGTAGAGGTTGTCGTTGCCGCCGAGGCCGCGCAGCGTCTCCGGCCGGGCGCTACCCCGGAGCGTGTTCGGGCCTGCAGTGCCCGCGGTCGCTACTGGGACGTTGATCGTCGCACCGACCGGAGTCGGCGTGACCGGAGTGACCCCGGGGTTGGCGACGATCGTGACCGTGTTGTTGGCCGGGTTCGGGTCGGCGGAGAGGTAGCGGACGCTCGCCCGCAGCGCCTGCTCGCCGGGCGCGGTCACCCGCGTCCGTAGCGTGATCGTCCCGACCGGCGCGACCGAGCTGAGGAAGTCGAGATCACAGACGAGCGGCGCCCCGCCGCAGCCGGCGCCGCGGTCGGCGTAGCTGCCGACCAGCTGCAACCCGGCCGGAAACTCGACGTCCACCTTGACGCCGAACGCGAGCACGACGTTGACGTCCGTCACCCGCAGCTGGAACCCGAGCTCCTCGCCGACGGCCGCAGTGGCCGGCTGCGCACTGCCCTCGATCGCCAGATCCGCTGCGCCACCGCCGCCGCTCCCGCCGCCGCCACCTCCACCGCCGCCACCTCCACCACCACCGCCGCCCCCGCCACCACCGGATGGCGGCGGAGCGGCCACGGCGCCGGTGTAGTGCGAGGTCGACGTGACCGAGCGGACGACGTTCGTCGCCGTCACGGCGAGGCGCAAGGACGAGCCTGCGTCTGTGCTCGTGGCCACATAGGAGAGGGCGTTCGCGCCCGGTATCGCCGAGCAGCCGGCGCCCGCCGTGTCGCAGCGCAGCCACTGGTACGCGAATGACAACGGGTAGGTGCCCCGCCAGGCGCCGGCGCCTCCGGTGACCACGCTGCCGGCCTGCGTCGAGCCTGCCGCAGTGGGCCGGGAATTGACCGACGGTGGTACGACCGGCTGCCAGCTCACCCAGTCGGACGAGGGCGTGAAGGTCAGCTGCGTCAGTCCCGTTCCGTTGGCGTTCGCGACGTAGACCCAGCCGCGGCCGGTCGGGCAGCAGGTCTCCTCGCTGATGAACGCGAGCTTCGTCCCGTCGGGCGACCAGGCCGGATGCCGGTCGTCGACGGCGTTGGCGGTCACGGGGGTCAGCGAGGAGCCGTTCGCTGCGGCCACGTAGACCTCGTCGTCCCCGCCGTCGTCCTTCTTGATCGCGATCTTCGTCCCGTCCGGCGACCAGGCGGGCTCGGACTCGGCGCTGGGAGTGCCGAAGAGCGTGCTGACCAGGCCGCCCCCCGCGGCGACGACGTAGACGTTGCCGACGTCCTCGAAGGCGATCGTGGCGCCGTCCGGTGTCCAGGCCGGGTTTCGGATCAGCGCTCCGGGAGCAATCTGGGTTGCGCCTGAACCGTCCATCGCGCCGACATAGAGGTCGCCGTCACGCACGAACGCGAGCCTCGCTCCGTCCGGTGAGGGGGTGGGGAACGAGTCCGTGGCAGGGAGCGCCGCCAGCGGAGTGAGGCCGGACCCGTCGGGATTGACGCTCCAGAAGGGATTCCCGGGTGTGCTCCGCGCCAGCACCAGCCGGCCGCCGTCTCCGCTCCATGCCGGCTGCGTCTCCTGCGTCGTGTCGGCGCCGGCGATCGTCGTGCGGGTTCCGGTCGCGTTGAGCGTGTACACGTCGGCGTCGGAGCCGGTCACGTCGCTCCCCGCGAGCAGCCCGTTCTGCGCCGGCAGCGGCGACCGCACCTTGCCGGAGCCGTAGAGGTTGTCCTTGCCGCTCGCACCGAGGTCGGCCGAGAGCCCTTCGAGTGCGGCCTGGAGCGCGGCCGGCGACGTCAGCGCCGCGTTGCGATGCAGCAGCAACGCGGCGACACCCGCGACGTGTGGAGCAGCCGCCGAGGTGCCTCGGAAGCCAGTGGCGCAGGAGGATGAAGCGCCGTAGCTGACGTTCGAGGTGGCGTCGAAGCCGGCGATGTCGGGCTTGGTCCGGCCGTCGATCGTCGGTCCCTGCGAGCTGTACGGCTGCAGCGAGTCGCCGAGCCAGCAGACCGCGCCGACGGCCAGTGCGTTCGGCGAGGACGCGGGCTCGAGCATGCTCCCCGCCGCGACTCGGTACTCGTCGAGGACGGTGTTCATGACGAAGAGATCCAGGCGCGGCGAAGACCCGGCCTCCCTGCGGATCACGGCGCTGAACGACGCGCCCGGGCCGTTGTTGGCGAAGCACACCTGCTCCCGCGGCGGCAGGTCGTCCGGGCTCTGAGTGGCCGCCGAAGCGCCGACGAGCGCCCCGTTCGCGTCGTAGACGCCGAGATCGAAGTCCTGCGTCGCCGTCTTCGGCCAGGCATCCCACTTGAGCATCACGCATGCCCACTGGCCTCCGGCGACGGTGAAGCCGAGCCGGGTGTCGCCGGTGGCGAAGGCGTGGAAGCCGCCGCCGCCGTCGACGAAGGTGCCGCTCCAGTGGCTGCGCGCCTCGTTGCCGGCGGAGCTGACCCAGAGCACGCCGGACGCCCGAGCCTGGGAGACGATCCCGTCCGGGGTCAGGGCATCGCCGCTGCCGTCGCCACGGCTCGAGTTGAAGAAGCCGAGCGAGAAGCTGACGATCTTGATCCCGTTCGCGATCACGAAGTCCTTGGCCAGCCCGAGGTCGACCTCGTCGGCGATGCAGATGAGGTAGAGCTCGGCGGCAGGTGCGACCTCGTGCACGATCTCGGCCACGCCGGCGCCGTGCTTGTCGCCATTCTCCATCGCGCCCCCGTCGCAGTAGCTCCTCGTCGTCACGGCTGCCGGGAGATCGCCGGACGCTTGCAGCGCAGCGAGCCCCTGGAAGCCGCCGTCGATGATCGCGACCTTGACGCCGGAGCCGTTCACTCCGGGCGGGTGCGAAAGTGAGGCGCGGCTCGCCGCCACACCCTGACCGGTCGTCGCAAGACCGTACGGACGGAGCGGCTCGGCGACGAACTGGACGGCCGGGCTGAGACCCACCGTCTCGAGCGCGGTGACGGGAACGAACGCCTTGACGAGCAGCTCGTAGTCGCGCACGACCCGGCCGCCCACCTCGCGGAGGAGCTCGCGGACGGCCGCGGTGCGTCCGGGCTGCGCGGTGACGACGACCTCGATGGAGCTGCCGGCGACATCGAGATTGCGGCCGCGGGCCTCGAGCAATGCGGGTGCGACGCCGCCGGCGCGACGAGCGCGGGCGATCGCGGCGACGCCGGCGTCGAGGCGGCCGGGGGCGTCGGCACGTGGCAGTACGAGCCGCTGGGCGGCGAGCGCGGCCGGTCCGGGGTCGGGCGCACCGCTCGCAGGAACCGCAGCTGCGAGCGCGACGAGCAGAACGTAGACCCCCCGACGCAACACTTCCCCTACCCCCAAGAGTTCTCGCCAGCGATTCGGCGCAGTGACTCACCTTGTAGCCTCATGCGCTGCTGGCGTCAAGCGGCTCCGAGGAGTAACGTCGCCTGCACACTCATCGCACAAGGAGGGGTCATGCTTCGACTCGCAGCACTCCTGATCCTGTCGGCGTTGGCGCTTGGGAGCTCCGCCTCGGCCGCGACGGTGACAAAGGTGATGACGGGACTCGTACGTCGACGTCGAACGGCACCTCGCGGCGGCGTTCGCCCGGGACTGAATGCACGACCTCAGCTCTCGGAGAGCGCGCCGGGCCCGCCACGACGTTGCGTGTACTGATCTAGGCGCGCGACCGGGCCAGCTCGGCGCGACCGGCATCGGTGAGCTGCCAGTACGCGGCCGCGTTCGCGACCTTGCCGACGAGTTCCCCCACGGCCAGCACGTCGACCAAGCCGCGATCACGCAACTCGCTCAGGGCGTTTCGCACGGCGTCTGGTCGCTCCTGCAGGAAGGCGGCGATCTGCTCGTAGGCGAGCGACCCATGATGCTCGAGCAGCGTCAGAATAGACCCCTCCATCCGAGTCCTGAACGCTGCCGGGCGCGCCGCGGATACGCAGGAGCCGCTAGTTCATCGACGCAAGTACGCAACATCCTCGTCGTCGCGGCCGGCACGCTCTGACCCACGCTCGACCACGCGGCGCGCGCCGGCGAAAGACCGCTGGCGCGCGCCGTGCGCACCGCGCTCAAGGAACGGGCGCGTCGCGAAACCGCGGCGACCGCAGAACGTCGACAACGCACTCCTGAAATCACGGCCACGCAGGGTTGGCGCAACCTCGTCTTAGCAGGAGTTCTCGAGACGGGAGCGACGGGACTCGAACCCGCGACCTCCGGCGTGACAGGCCGACCGGAAGCGGCAACGGAGTGCTACCGGGTGTCACGCAAACGGCATCGCTACGAGAATCTCAGCACGTTCGACGCAGTAGGTGATACGCAGCGTCGCGTCCCGTTTCGAGCCGGAATGCTGTGCAAATTGCTGTGCATTTCGCTCAGCCTGGACGTGCGAGGAGGTCGGCTCCAGTGCGTTCAGGAGCCCAGTTGTCAGGGACATCTCCCGAACCCGGTCTACGCCGCCAGCGCATCCAGCAGCAGCATTCGCTCGTGCCGGATTTCGTCCCGGCGGGGAGGGGTACTTCGGATTCGCGATCCGATTCAGGACCCACCCGATGCGGCTATCCAGCCGATCCCAGAATCTGGAGGTCACTGTGTGCGGCAGAACGTAAGCAGCACTGAGAGCCACGGCAGTTCAGGTCCGCGACGAATTCCGTTCCGTCGGGGAACCTGACGCGGCTGGGCCATACTTCTGTGATGGCCACTGGCCTGAACGTCGGCGGCGACGTCGAGCGGGCTCTGGGCGACGTCGGCGTCCCGAGCTACGTCCTCGACACCACCGGAATCGTCCGGTGGATCAATCCGGCCGCCAAACGACTCCTCGGTGACGTTCGCGGTCGCCAATTCACCTCTGTCGTCGCGCCCGAGGACAGCCGACGCGCCCGTGAGCTGTTCACCAAGAAGGTGCTCGGCACCACGGCGGCCACGGACGCGACCGCCGTCTTGCTTTCCACCGGCGGCGAGCGGGTCGCGGTGGAGATCAGCGCGGTGCCGCTCAAGAGCGGTGAACGGGTCGTCGGCGTCTTCGGGCTCCTAGATCAACTCCCTGTCGAAAGACTCACAGCGCCACACCCGCATCTCACCCCCCGCCAAGTCGAGGTGCTACGTCTTCTGGAGCAGGGCCGCTCGACCAAGCAGATCGCCGCCGAGCTCCATCTGAGCACCGAAACGGTCAGGAACCATATCCGCCGTCTCTTCCGAGCTCTCGGCGTCAACACCCGACTCGAAGCAGTCGCCGCCGCCCGGGGCGTATCACCCGACTGAGCGACAACCGGTCATCAGAAGCTCGCTGATAGCTGTGCTCTGAGGCGATGTGAGGCTGGGCTCATTCGGGTCTAGCCGCCCGGCCCCGGGCATCCGTACCTTCCTCTCATCGAACCCGCGGCAACTTGCCGCCGGGTAAACGGTTACCGAAAGGACTCTGTAGATGTTCAAGGGAAGGCGTTTCACGCCTGCGCTCGTCGTCGCGATGATCGCGCTCGGCGTTGCACTCAGCGGCTCGGCTTTCGCAGCGGGCCTCGTCACATCGACTCAGATCAAGAACGGCACGATCCGACTGATCGACCTGGACCCGCAGACGAAGTCGGCACTCAAAGGCGAGCGCGGCTCGACTGGCCTGCAGGGCGCTACTGGCCCGCAGGGCGCAACCGGCTCGACCGGGGCGCAGGGCGCAACTGGCCCGGCTGGTGCTCGTGGCCCGCAGGGGTCGACGGGCGACACTGGCCCGCAGGGCGCGACGGGCGCGACTGGCCCGGCTGGCCCAGCGGGCGAGGACGGCGTTTCAGTCGGCAGGTCGATCGTCTACTCCATCAATCAGCAGGACGGCGGCTGTGACTCTGGCGAAGAGAAGTGGGCCACCGACAGCGGCAGCCGCTACTTCGTGATCAGCCCGCCGATCGGGCAGATCGACACCTACATAGTCACCCGCTACGACGTCGGCACCTACACGACGATCCCCGGCAAGCACTTCGCCACGAACGGCCCCTGCGGCGCCGACACCTACACGTCAGCCCAAGTCGGTCACTACGACGGCGTCTGGACGAAAAAGGTGACGAACGTCTCAGACTTTCAGCCGTTCGCTGACGATCCTGTCAGCGGAAGCTGGGATGCGTTTCTGGCCGCTCACTTCGGCACGGGCCTGAACGTGACCGACGTCGGCTACGAGTTCGACTACTACAACGCCTGCGGTAACCACTGGCGCGATGCCTACGACGGCACCACGTTCAGCGGCAGCGGCACGATCGGAAACTGCTCCTAGGCTCCACTGGGAAGCGGTAAAGGGGAAGGCCCGTCTCCCGGCGGGCCTTTCTTGGCTCCAATCACGTCCCGCTCGAGCGTGCGGGGAGTGAAGCCGAGCCGGGGCAGAGGAGGTTAGGGCGGACCTGTGCCGCCCTCTCGCCTGAGCGTTTTGGCCGCGTAGCCTCACGCGCTCGCGGAGGCGGTACCTCCCGATTGGGGCCCCGAGCCTGCGCGATCGTCGCGGGGGTGGGGGTACATCGGATTCGCGATCCGATCCGGACCGACCGGATCCGACGATTGAGCCGATCCCAAATTCCGGCGCGCGGATCGTCGCTCCAGCAGGCGGACCGATCCTTCGCGGACCTGGGCCCCGGCTGCAGTGACCGGGGTCATGCTCGCGCCAGCCCTCTGTCCCTGCGAGATCCTGGCCGCTCCGACCTGGTTGCACAGCGTCCTGCACAGCGGACCGCCCTCGATCGGGTGCTCCGGTCACGTGAGTGACTGGGTACAGGGTCGACGCTTCACCGGAGCTCGCGCGCGTGCGCTGGGGAAGACGCTCGTGCTCGAGGCAGCCGCGGGCTCGAGGCAGCAGCGGCCACTCGTGCGGCGCGGACGCTGAATCGCTGGAGCCGATTTGAGCCCCTTTACCACTTTGGAGGCGTAACGTTCCGAGTGCGGAAGAGCAAGCTGGCCCAGTTATACGGAGGAGGTACACGATGGAACGGTTCCCTCGGCGTCTGCGTTTTCGCCACGCCGCGAACGCGAGACGTCTCCTTATCGCCGCGGTCACCGCGCTGACGCTGGTGGTCGTCGCCGCGGTGGGCATGGCAGCGACGTCGGCACCCGGACCTAACGGCTGTCCGACCAACAAGAGCTTGAAGACCGCCCCGATCGCTGACCTCGCACCGCCCGCGCGGACACAGATTGAGGCGTTCGACGTGCTGTCCGGGCCGATCAACGAGCAGACGCAGACCTTCACGCTGAAGGTACGCGTCGGGAGCACCTGCAGCGTCAACATCAAGGGCGCGAGCGTCTACGTGACCGCAGTGCCCTACAACCAGTTCAGCATCCCAGCGGAGGAGCTCACCGGGGACGACGGCACGGCGACCCTGGTCTTCCGCCGCGATGCGAACTTCCCCGCGAGCAGCAAGCAGCAGCAGTTGACGCTCTTTATCCGCGCGACGAAGCCGGGCGAGGACAAGCTCGCCGGCGTTTCGACCCGGCGACTCGTCGCGGTCGACTTCTCCAGCTAGCGCCCGTCTCTCGACACGGCCGCGCCCGAGCCAGCTCGCGGCGCGGCCGTCGCTCTGGCCGGGCGCTCACGACTGCGCGCGCGTGCGCGGGACGGCGCGCTCCGGCTTGGAGCGAGGTGACGGGGGGCGTCCCCGTATCGCGCGCGCGGCGGTGGAGAAGACCCCGGCCTACGCGGGTGTGATCGCCACATGCGAGCCTCGCGCCCGAGGTACTTTTCCATCTTCGGCGTGAGCGCGACGAACCGCTCGGATTCCTTCGTCTTCATCGCGACGATCTCGGTGCCGCTGACGTCGATCTGGCCGCGCAGATGGATCAGGTTGCGCTCGAAGTCGATGTCGCACCAGCGGATGGCCAGCACCTCCCGGATCCGAGCGCCGGTGAATGCGATCGCGGCACGGTGGTCGGCCGACGACGACTTCGTCTTCTCGGCGTCGCGAGGTCGGCCGAAGGACTACGGCAACCTGCGGCGGGCGCTCGGCATCGTGGCGAAGGAGGCTGGTCTCGAAGGCGTTCGCGCCCATGACTTGCGGCACTCGTTCGTGTCGAACCTGTTGGCACACGGCGACCTCGCCACCGTCTCGCGGGCAGCAGGACACGCTAACCCACACATCACCGCCAAGCTCTACAGCCACGCGCTCGGATCCCCCCAGGAGCAAGCGGAGCGGGCCGCGCTCGCCGCCGCCGCCGCGCGCCTCGGCTACTGAATGCTGTGCAGATTGCTGTGTAGGCGGCTGACCGTTGCCGAAATAGAAAGCAGCCCGCGCCACGATCGAAGCTGTAGTGCGGGCTGCAAAGGACGGGAGCGACGGGACTCGAACCCGCGACCTCCGGCGTGACAGGCCGGCGTTCTAACCAACTGAACTACGCCCCCAGGCGCGGCGGACAGTGTAGCCGGGCGCGTCAGTAGGGTGGCGCCGTGTTCACGATCCGCTCCTATCGGCCGGCGGACGAGGTCGGCTGGGTGCGTTGCCGGGTGCTTTCGTTCCTCGACTCGGCCTTCTACGACGACGTCGAGCGGGAGAAGGAGCGGTACGAGCGACCGGCGATCGAGCTCGTCGCCGACGACGACGGCGACATCGTCGGTCTCCTCGACCTCGAGTACGGATTTGACCCTGGCACCGTGCTGGCCGACCGACCCGGCGCCGGCGGGATGATCTGGCACCTCGCGACGCATCCCGACCACCAACGCCGCGGCGTCGCGAGCGCTCTGCTCGAGGAGGTTGAGCGGCAGGCGCGCGAGCGCGGGCTGGCGCGGCTCGAGGCGTGGACACGCGACGACGCGCACGTCCAGCGCTGGTACGAGACGCACGGCTTCGCCCAGATCGACGGCTATCTGCACGTCTACCTCGAGCGGGATGATCTGCGCCAGTTCGACGGCGAGCTGCGGCTCGTCAAGGCGTTCGCCCACTACACGGGTGTCGATCGGGAGGCCGTCAAACAGCGGTACGCGCGCGTCCACGACGACGTTCTGTACGAAAAGCACCTGTGACGCGGGTCGACTGGATCGCCGCCGCCGTGATCGGGCTGGCGGCGCTCAACGGGCTTCGACGCGGGCTCATCGGCGGCGCCCTGTCGCTGGCCGGGATCGCACTCGGCGCCTACTTCGGCGCCAAGCTCGCGCCCGAGCTCCTCTCCGGCACGGAGTCGGCGTACACGCCGCTCGTCGCCCTCGGCGGCGCAGTCGTGCTCGTGATTCTGCTCCAGAGTGTCGCCTCGATGGCCGGCAGCGCGATCCGGACCAGCCTTTTCGTGCTGCCACCCCTGCGCTGGCTCGACTCGCTCGGCGGTCTTCTCCTCGGCGCCGCCGCCGGTGCAGCGATCGTCTGGGTTGCAGGCGCCGTTGCGCTACATCTGCCCGGCCAGGCCGAGCTCCGGGAGGACGTGCAGCGCTCCCGCATTCTCGGCGAGATCAATCAGCGCGTCCCACCCTCGCGCCTGCTGGACGCGATCGCGCGCGTCGATCCCTTCGCGGCGATCCGCGGGCCGCAGCCGCGCGTCGGGCCACCGGACCCTGCTTTGCTCGAGAGCGCGGGCGTTCAGGCCGCCCGCCCGGGCGTGCTCCGGGTGACCGGGACTGCGTGCGGGCTCGGCGTCTCGGGCTCCGGCTGGATCGCCACCCCGAACCTCGTCGTCACGAACGCGCACGTGGTCGCCGGGATGAAAGACGCCCGGGTCGACCGCGCGGACGGTGAGTTCCGGGAAGCCGACGTGGTCGTCTTTGACCCTCGTAACGACGTCGCAGTGCTGCGGGTGGCCGGGCTCGGGACGCAGCCATTGCGGCTCGTCGATCCGGTCGAGGGCCGCGCGGTCGCCATTCTCGGCTATCCGGAGAGCGGGCCGTTCACGGCCACTCCGGGACGGATCGGGCAGACTGGCGCCGTCGTCACCGACGACGCCTACGGCCGCGGCCCGATCAACCGGCGGATCACGACGTTGCGCGGTGTTGTCCGTCACGGCAACTCCGGCGGGCCTGCCGTCGATGCGCAGGGCCGGGTGCAGGCGACGATCTTCGCCTCGCGTATCGGCTCGGCGGCAGGCTACGCGGTGCCGTCGTCGATCGTCCGCGACGCTCTTGCGCAGGCCGGACGAGTCGTCTCCACCGGGCCCTGCGTTCGCTAAAGGACGTCGAGGATGCCGAGCGGGCGGCGGAAGGGGGCGACGAGGTAGACGCCGGCAGCCTTCTCGCGCGACTCCGCGATCAGCTCGCGGGCGAGTGTCCGTCCTTCCTCGGCCGCGTCGGTGCCGGCGGCTCGCAAGCGCTCTTGCACCGGGTCGGGGACGAGCATCCCGGGCACCTCGTTGTGGATGCGGACCGCGAGCTGATGGCTCGGCATCGGCCAGATCCCGATGAGGAGCGGGATCGGCGAGCGGCCGCCGAAGTGCGCGAGGAACGAGTCCACGTACGCGAGGTCGAACAGCACCTGCGTCATCGCGAACTGCGCGCCCGCTTCGAGCTTGCGCTCGAACCGCTCCAGCTCGAGATCCAGGTCGTCGGCCGACGGGTTGACCGCGACGCCGACGAAGAACGAGGTGGGTGCGTCGATCGAGCGGCCGTGGTAATCCTCGCCGCGGTTGAGCCCGACGATCAGCCGCGTCAGCCCGATCGCGTCGAAGTCGTAGACGCCGCGTGCCCCCGGATAGTCGCCTTCCTCGTGCGGGTCGCCCGTGACCGCGAGCACGTTGCGGACGCCCTCGGCGTGCGCGCCGAGCAGCTGCGACTCGAGCCCGGCGATGGCGGTGTCACGCGGCGTCAGGTGCGGGATCGTCTCGATCCCGCACTCGCGCTCGATTGCGACCGAGGCCATCATCCCGCTCATCCGCGCCCGGGCTCGCGGGTTGTCGTTGACGTCGACGAGGTGGGCCTTGCCGGAGGCCTTGATCGCACGGCCCGCCTCGAGCAGGCCGGCGTTGTTGGCCCCGAGCGGCGGGTCGAGCTGGATCGAGACGACGAACTCCTGCTCGCGCAGCATCCGCGCGAGACCGGTCTCCTCCGAGGCCGGCCCGGCTGCGTCGGCGAGCTCGCGTTCGCGGACGACGAGCGGAGCCGCCGGCGCGCGGTCGTCGTCGATTGCGGTGCGGATCGCGGTGATCTGGGCGGGCGTTGTCCCGCAGCAGCCGCCGATGATGCCGGCGCCGAGCCGACGGGCCTGGGCGGCGAACTCGGCGAAGTAATCGGGCGTCGCGTGCGGGAAGATCACGCGCGAGCCGGCCAGGCTCGCCAGACCGACGTTCGGGAGCGCGGCGAGCACCAGCCCGTCGTGCTGCATCGCGGCGAGCGCGTTCAGTGCCGCCGCCGGGCCGGCGCTGTGGTTCGCGCCGGCGGCCGCAACGCCGAGTGCCGCCAGCCGCTCGGCCGCCGCCTCGGCGGAGACGCCGCCGAGCGTCTGGCCGTCCGCGTCGAAGGTCATCAGCGCGACGATCGGCAGCGACGAGACGCTGCGGACGGCTTCGATCGCCTCCACCAGCTCGTCCAGGTCGAAGAACGTCTCGAGCATGAGCAGATCGACGCCACGCCCTTCGAGCAACTCGGCCTGCTCGCTGAAGAACTGGCTCTGCTCGGCCGTGTCGAAGCGCTCGACGTCGCCGATCGGGCCGATCGCTCCCGCGATGAAGACGTCCGCGCCGGAAACCTCCCGTGCCTCACGTGCGAGCCGCACGGCGGTCGAGTTGATTCGCTCCAGCTCGTCCTCGAGAAAGTGCGCCGCGAGCTTGCGGCGGTTGGCGCCGAACGTGTTCGTCTCGATCAGCTCCGCGCCGGCGCGGATGAAGCTCGCGTGCAGTGCGACGACGCTCTCGGGAGCGCGCAGGTTGGCCTCCTCCGGGCAGCGAAGCCGCGGCACGGCGCCCGAGAGCAATGCGCCCATGCCGCCGTCCGCGACGATCGGGGGGCCGGTACGCAGGCGTTCCTCGAAGCGGCTCGACATCGCGGCAAGCCTAGAGCTTGGCTCGCTTCGGCCGGGCCGCGGGCGGCCCCTTTAGGGGTCTCGGCGCGACGAGCGTCCGCCTTCGCGGATGCTCGTCTGCGATGCGCGGTGTGAAGTAGACACGGTGAACCCCGTTCGAGGGACGAGTCAACTCCGAACGGGTGATTCCAGCAGGAGCCTCTCGCCGCATACTCAGGACATCTTCTGAGCGCACCGATGTGGCGGGGGCGGCCCAGAGGAAAGACCGGCTTCCAACCCCCCAAGCAAGGAAGCCAACGAGAAAAGGCCCCAGGCGGCGGGGCCTTTTCCTATTAGAAAAGCCCGACTCAAGTTCTCGCTCTGATGCCGATGAAGGGACCGACTTTCTGGTCCGGGGGACTGACGGCAATCATCCTTGCGGCGCGGACGGTCACTGAAGCGGCGAGCCATCGGCTCGCCGCTTTCTTCGTTCAGGTCTCGTGGATGACGCGGCCTTCCATGCCGCCGGCAACCGTGACGACCTGCCCGGTGACGTGGCCGGAGAGCTCGTCCGAGGCGAGCACGACCACCTGCCGCGCGACGTCCTCGACCTGGGCGACCTTGCGGAGCGCCATCGTGCGCGAGATCGTGCGGACCGCAGCCGGATCGACGTGGCCGCGCGTCATCGCCGACTCGGTCCAGCCGGGCGCGACCGCGTTCACGCGCGCAGCCGGTGCCACTCGCACGATCTCGTTCTTCAGGCTCAGCAACAGGCCGCCGAGGAGCGCCGACTTCGCCGCCGCGTAGTCGGCGTGGCCCGCCTCGCCGACGATTCCGGCCGTCGAGCCGACGAGCACCAGCGACCCGTGCCCGTTGCGCTCGACCTCGCGGAGGAAACCACGGGCGGTAAGGAAGGCAGAGGTGAGGTTCTGGCGGAGCGTCTGCTCCCAGCGCTCGAGCGGCAGCTCCCAGACGGGCACGTCAGCCGACGGCCAGACGCCTGCGACTGCCGCACAGACGTCGATCCGCCCGAGCGCTCCCCGAGCCTGCTCGAAGAGGCGGTCGACCTCGTGCTCGTCGGTCAGGTCGGCCTGCAGGATCTCCACGCCCCCGAGCGCGCCGGCGACCTCGCGCGCCCGCTCCTCGCCGCGGTGGTAGTGCACGGCGACCCGGGCTCCCTCGGCTGCAAAGGCGCGGGCACACGCGCCGCCGATCCCGCCCGACGCGCCGGTGACGAGCACGCCCTTTCCGCTCAGGCCGGTATCCATCGGGCAAGCGTATTCTCTCGGTGTGGCTGAGATCCTCGGCTTCCTCGCCGTGGCGGCGGCCGTCATCTGCACGCCCGGACAGGACACCGCCCTCACGATTCGAAACGCGCTCGTCGGCGGTCGCCAGGCCGGAGTCGCAACGGCGCTCGGAGTCGCTCTCGGACAGGCGGTCTGGACGCTCGCGGCGGCCGCGGGTGTGGTCGCGGTTCTGCAGGCTTCCCAGCCGGCCTTCACGGCGCTTCGGCTTGTCGGCGCCGGGTATCTCGTCTACCTCGGCCTCCAGGCGCTCGTGGCGGCCGTACGGCACCGGCGGCCCCACGCACCGGCGCCGGTGCGCTCGACGTCGGGCGGTTCCTTGCGCCAGGGCCTCGTCAGCAACCTCGCCAATCCGAAGATGGTGATCTTCTTCACCAGCCTGCTGCCGCAGTTCGGCGAGGCGTTCACGACCTTGCTCGGCCTCGGGCTGGCCTTCTCCCTGCTCACCGGCCTCTGGCTCGCCGCCTACGCCCTTGCGGCCGCCCGTGCGCGGGGGCTCCTCGCGCGTGACCGGATCCGGCGCGCGTTCGACGCCGTCACCGGAGCGGTCCTGGTGGCGCTCGGCCTGCGCCTCGCCCGCGAGCACGGTTAGGTTCCGCCGCTGGGCGGCGCGATGCGGCGGTCCCCGCTCGCGCCGATCGCACGACTATCGGCGCTCCCTGCGTCGCTGCCTCGCACCACGCCATCGCGCCCCGGCGACGAGCCGCCCGATGCGATAGAAAGCCCGCATGCGCGTCCACGTGATCAGCGACATGGAGGGCGTCTCGGGGATCGTCAAGCCCGAGCAGACGAGCGGCGGCGATCCGATGTTCGAGGAGGCGCGCAAGCTCTACACGGAGGAGATCAACGCGGCCGTGCGCGGCGCGAAGGCGGCAGGCGCGACCGAGATCCTCGTCATGGACTGCCACGGCGCCGGCGGCGGCTGGACGTTCAACTCGCTCGTGCCGGACCTGTTGGATCCCGCCTGCGAGTGGGTCGTTCAGGAGGAGTGGACCGGGTACACGGAGTTCCTGGAGCAGGGCTGCGACGCCGCGCTCTTCGTCGGCATGCACGCCAGGGCAGGCGCGGAGCTCGGAAACATGAACCACACCGTCTCCGGACGCGACTACCAGCGGCTCTGGTTCAACGGCACCGAAGTCGGCGAGACCGGGATCAACGCCGCGCTCTGCGGCACCTGGGGGTGCCCCGTGCTGCTCGTCACCGGCGACCAGGCCTCGTGCGACGAGGGCAAGGCGCTGCTCGGCGACGGGCTGACCACCGTCGCCGTCAAGCAGGGGATCGGCGCCGGCTCGGCGCGCATGATCCCGCCCGCCCGCGCGCGCGAGCTGATCGAGGCCGGCGCCCGTCAGGCGCTCGCGGACCTGAAGGCTGTACCGCCGTACGACCCCGGCAGCCCCTGCGAGATCAAGGTCGAGTTCAAGCGCACGCAGCCGGCCGACCGGCTCCGGTTCCACCCCGGCGTCGAGCGACTCGACGGGCGCACGATCCGCGTCGAAGCCGAGACGTGGTGGGAGGGCTGGAAGCTCTTCTTCTTCGAGACGTAACGCGTTCGACTTGTGAGGGTTTGTTGACAGGCCACCGGCCTGCAGGTGGAATCCCCGCGATGCCGCAGACTTTCGTGGTCGACGAGGACGACGTCGAGGGACGCCGGGTTGAGGGCGACACCGCCCTCGAGAAGCTGGTCTTCGGCTCGCATACGGGCTCTCGGCTACTCGAGCAGCGGGTGACGCGCTTCGAGCCCGGCCGGTCGCAGCCGCGGACGGCGGCCGACCGCGACGAGCTGCTCTACGTCGTCTCCGGGGCGGGAACGCTCGAGCTCGACGGCGTTCCGCACGAGCTCGAGCCCGAGTGCGGTGCGTACGTCCGCGCCGGCGAGACGTCCGTGATCGAGAACACCGGCACGGCCGAGCTCCTGGTCGTCTCCACCAGTGTCCCGGTCGAGAACGTGAACAGGCCGCCGCGAGAGGTGATCGTCTGCTTCTCCGACCGCCCGGAGCTCCGCGCCGACGACAAGCGCACTTTTCGCTATCTCGTCAACCAGGACGCGGGCTGCCTCGACGCGACCCAGTTCGTCGGGATCGTCGAGCCGTGCCGGGCGCCGGATCACAGCCACACCTACGACGAGGTCGGGTACATCGTCACCGGCGAGGGCTACGCCCACATCGGCGGCGAAGCGATCCCGCTGCGGCCGGGGTCCTGCTTCCACCTGCCGCCCGAGCAGGTGCACTGCATCGAGAACACGGGGCCCGGCGTGATGCGGATCCTCGGCGTCTTCCACCCGTCCGGCGATCCCGCGTCTCGGGCGTACCAGGACAACTCGGAGGTCCTTTCTGCGTAGCACGTGGGTCGTGGCGCTGCTCGCCGGTGCAGCGCTCGTGGTCACGGCCACGGCGCTCGCCCGCGCTGCCGGCCCCGCTGCCGTCGGAGCCTCGAGCGCCGCGTGCGACCGGCCGAGGATCGGCTTCATGGGGCCACTCACCGGCGACGCCGCTTTCGTCGGCAAGGAGCAGCTCGGCTTCGCGAGATACGCGATCCGGAAGCTCGCCGCCGGCAAGATCCGCCTCGACGCGGTCGACACGCAGCTCGACCCGCGCCGCGCCGCGACCGTCGCAGCGGGGTTTCGCCGAGATGCGCGTGTGCTCGCGGTCGTCGGCCCGGCCACCAACAAAGAGGTGCTCGCCGTGGCGCCGACCTTCAAGCGAACACCGCAGCTGGTCTTCGTCTCCGCCTCCGCACTGAACAGCGCGCTGACGAACGGCTCGATCCCGACCTTCTTCCGTGTCGTCCCGAACGACGATGCCCAGGCGCCGTCGACGGCCAGGTACATCCGCCGTAGCCTGAAGGCCAAGAACGTCGCGGTTGTTGACGACAAGTCGTCGTACTCGAAAGGGCTCGCGGACAGTGTTCAGACGGCGCTGAGAGCCGCTGGCGTTCGCGTGACGCGAAGGTCGGTCAGCCAGAAGGCGACCGAATTCACGTCGCTCGTCGCCTCGATTGCCGACGGGGTCGACGTCGTCTACCTCCCCTGGCAGATCGCGGCCAACGGTCAGATCTTCGGCCAGCAACTGAGGGAGCAGGGCAAGCAGGCCGTCGTCTTCGGCGGGGACGGGCTCGACTCCGGTGACTTCAAGATCCCCGGCTCGTACGTCGCCGCGTTTGCCCCGGACGTACGCGCCGTCAAGGGCAACGAGACGTTCGTCAGGGAGTACGGCGCCCGATTCGGCTCCAATTTCGGCCCGCCCGCGTACGTGGCGACGCAGGCTGCGATCGTGGCGATCCAGAAGGCATGCGCAGACGGACGAGGCCACGCGCAAGGAGGTACTCAGCACCATGAAGGCGACCCGGATCCCGAGCATCGTCCTCGGCGGCGACCTCCAGTTCACCGCCCGCGGCGACCGCAAGGACGCCGCGTTCTCGATCTTCAAGCTCGGTGCCCGCGGCAAGAAGACCCTGGCGGGCTAGATCCTGCGCCAAGTTGCGTCAACTTTCTGACTTTCACGCCGTATCGGCGTCTACAGGGAGGAAGGGCGCGGAGGGGGTCTGTTGACATGACACACGCAAGCCTGTGTGATTGGCAGGCGGCGGGCATGCACGCTCCGCGTTGCGCCACGAGGCGACGATGATCGATTTGGACATTCAGATGGGAACCCACAAGGAGGGCAACAGATGAGAAGAGCGATAGCGCTGGCGCTCGTGGCCGGGATCGCGGCGGTGCTCGCGACCACCGCGGTCGCCAGGCCGGATGTCGCCGAAGAGGCGAACGCGCAACAGGCCGTGAAGCTGCAAATCGACGCTGAAGATTGCGATCGTGACGCCGCTGACCGGCGGGGCGGGCTTCCTCGGCCAAGCTCAGCTGACCTGGGCGAAGTACGCCGTCAAGCGGCTCGCTCCAGGCCTTGGGCTGAAGGTGCAGCTGCTGACCGGCGACACGCCCGTCGAGCAGGGTCCTGCGCCCGCGCAGGCACTGGCCCAGAAGTACGTCGCAGACCAGCAGGTCGTGGCGGTGATCGGCCCGGCGACGTCCGGTGCGGTCGCGGCTACGAGCCAGACGTATTTCGCCGCCGGCGTGCCGCACATCTCGCCGTCGGCAACGCGGACGTCGTTGACGAAGGGAACCCCGCGCGAAGGAACCCCCGGCTTCTTCCGGGTCGTTCCGGGCGACTTCATCCAGGGTCCGAGCGACGCCCGGTTCATGATCAGCAAGAACGCCCGGAAGGTCGTGATCATCGACTTCCAGGAGCCGTACTCGGTCGGTCTGGCCGACGCCGCGCAGGCGGTCCTGCGGGCGCGGAACGTCGAGGTCGTCCGGCTGTCCACCTCCGTGCGGACGACCGACTTCTCGTCCCTCGTGACGCGGACGCCGAGCGACGCGGACTTCGTCTTCTTCCCGACGCAGCAGCCGCCGGACGCGCAGACGTTCGGCCAGCAGCTGATCGAGCAGGGCAAGCGGGCGAAGGTGTTCGGCGGCGACGGTGCGAACGCGCCGGCGCAGTTCAAGCTCCCCGGCGCGTTCGTGTCCAACTTCGCTCCGGACATCAGTGGCATCGCCACGTCGCGGGCGATCGTCAACGGCTGGAAGGCGGACAACCCGAACTCGGACCTCGAGTCCTTCGGGCCGCCGACCTACGGGGCCGTCCAGGTCGCGCTGCGCGCGGTCAAGGCGGCGTGTGTCGCGAACAAGAACGTCCTGCCGAACCGGCGCGCAGTGCTGCGCAAGGTGAAGCAGGTGCGGATCAACAACTGGATCCTCGGCGGCAACTTCCGCTTCTCGACGAAGTCGAACGACCCGCTGAACGCGAAGTTCTACATCTTCGAGATTCAGTCGAACGGCACCTACAAGCTCGTCGGCTGACGAGCTAGGCACCACAGCGAACGGCCCGGCAAATTTGCCGGGCCGTTCGTCTTTCTGGGAGGATCGATCACCCCGTGGACACCTTCATCCAGCTGACGATCAACGGTTTCACGCTGGGGAGCGTCTACGCGCTGATCGCGCTCGGCTACTCGCTCGTCTACGGGATCCTGAAGCTGCTCAACTTCGCCCACGGCGACGTGTTCATGGTCGGCTCGTTCATCGGCTTCGGGATGCTGCAGCTGCTGGGCGGCTCGGTGGACCCGAAGGTGCCGACCTGGTTGCTGCTGGTCCTGATCACGCTTGCGGCGATGGCCGGCTGCGCGCTCCTCGGCGTCGCAATCGAGCGTTTCGCGTACCGGCCGCTCCGTAACGCGCCCCGGATCGCGCCGCTGATCAGCGCCCTCGGCGTCTCGTTCTTCCTCGCGTACTCGATGCAGCTGATGTTCGGCTCCGAGCAGCGGGACTACGACGCCTTCTCGCTCTCGGGCGGGGCGCTCTTCTTCAACGGCTTCAACATCGGCAACGTCCGCGTGCCGCTGTTGCGGATCGTGATCGTCGCCTCGGCGTTCGCGCTGATGATCGTGCTCTGGCTGCTCGTGACGCGGACGCGGATGGGCAAGGCGATGCGGGCGACCTCGTACGACCGCGAGGCCGCGTCGATGATGGGCATCGACGTCGACCGCGTGATCGTGTTCGCGTTCGTGCTGGGCTCGGCGCTCGCCGGGGCCGCGGGGGTGATGTTCGCGCTGCGCGCCCCGACCGACGTGGCGATCGGCTTCCTCGCGGGGCTGAAAGGCTTCACGGCCGCCGTGATCGGGGGAATCGGCTCGATCCCGGGCGCGATGGCCGGCGGCCTGATCCTCGGCTTCGCAGAAGCGTTCACGCAGGGCTACATCTCGACGCGCTGGTCCGACCTGCTCGTCTTCGTGATCCTGATCTTCTTCATGCTCTTCCGCCCGCAGGGCCTCTTCGGCAAGCCCGACATCAGGAAGGTCTAGAAGTAGTGCCCGACGAGACCCACAGCCAGTACGAGGAGGCAGTGCCGGGCGGGTCCGGGACCGCCGGCCCGCGAATCGGGCAGGACGAGTGGGTGGCGCGCTCCGAGGAGCGCCGCGGCGGCCGTGGGGGATGGCTGGGCGTGCTCGAGGCGCGGCTGCGAACCGTGCCCTGGTGGGCGTGGCTGATCCTCTTCGTCGCGGTCGTGGCCGCACTGCCGATCGTGTTCGAGAGCGGGTACATCCGCCGGGTCGCCTTCGACACGGTCATCTTCATGCTGCTCGCGCTCGGGCTGAACGTCGTCGTCGGCTGGGGCGGCCTGCTCGATCTCGGCTACATCGCGTTCTACGGCGTCGGTGCGTACACGTACGCGTTTCTGAGCGCCGACCGCTACGACATCGACCTGCCGGTCTTTCTCACGATCCCGCTGGCGGCCGTCATCGGCGGCATCGTCGGGTTGCTGGTCGGCTTACCCTCCCGGCGTCTCGCGGGTGACTACCTCGCGATCGTGACGCTCTTCTTCTTCCAGATCTTCCTGACCGTCTCCAACAACAGCGACAGCATCTTCGGCGACAACCTGGCCGGTGGCCCGAACGGGATCCTCAACGTCGACCCGCTCTCGATCTTCGGCCGCGTGCTGCCCGTCTCGAGCGAAGGCATCTTCAACGTCTCTTATCTCTACGTCGCCCTCGCCTTCTTCGTCGTCGTCTTCGTCGCACTCCGCTTCGTCAACGCATCACGTACCGGCCGCGCGTGGCGCTCGCTGCGCGAGGACGCGCTGGCAGCGGAGCTGATGGGGATGCCCGTCAACTGGCTGAAGCTGACCGCGTTCGCGTTCGGCGCCGGCACCGCCGCCCTGACCGGGACGCTCGTGACGGCGCTGAACGGCAGCGTCTTTCCTCAGACGTTCGAGTTCCCGCTCCTGATCACGGTCTACACGATGGTGATCCTCGGCGGTGCCGGCAGCCAGGCGGGCGTCGTGATCGGCGCGATCGGGATCAGCGTGCTGCTCGAGCTGCTGCGCGAGCCCGGCGACTCGCGCTTCCTCTTCTATGCAATCGTGCTCGCAGGCCTCGTGGGTGCGCTTCGGTTCTCGCGCCGGCTCGCGGCGGTGCTCGGCGGCACTGTCGTCCTCGGCTTCGTCCTCCGCATCGTCGCGGACGCGATCGACGACGGCTGGACCGCGGGCGCTGCAAGCAGCGGCGGCCGGCTCGGCGAGTGGGCGACCAAATGGGTCGTCGTCCCGAGCGATCTCGCCGGCTGGGTGACGCCGGTCTCCTACATCGGCCTCGTCGCAGCGGTCTTGCTCCTGACCGTCGTCACCGGCTGGCTGCGGCTGGCGCTGCTCGTGCCGACGCTCTATCTGGGCGCGTTCGTCTGGGAGAACGTGATGCTGCCGAAGCCGGAGCCGACGCGCTTCGTCGTCCTCGGCGCGATCCTGATCGCGGTCATGATCGCGCGGCCGGAGGGCATCCTCGGCGAGAAGCGCGTGGAGATCATTTGAGTTCGGTAGCTCCGAGCCTGCTCGAGCTGCGCGGCGTCTCGATGGCTTTCGGCGGCCTCTCGGTGATCGACAACCTCGACCTCGACGTGCGCGAAGGGGAGATCGTCAGCGTGATCGGCCCGAACGGCGCCGGCAAGACGACGCTCTTCAACCTCGTCACGGGCATCTATGCGCCGACGGAGGGTGACATCCGCTTCGAAGGGCAGAGCATCGTCGGGCTCGAGCCGCATCAGATCACCAAGCGCGGGATCGCGCGTACGTTCCAGACGCTCCGGCTCTTCCTGAACATGAGTGTGCGCGAGAACGTGATGGCGGCGGCGTACGGGCACACGAAGGCCGGCGTCTTCCGCGCGATGTTTCGGACTCCGGGCCAGCGGCGCGAGGAGCGGGAGATCCGCGAGCTTGCCGAGCTGCGGCTCGCCTTCTTCGGCGACCGGCTGATGGGCTACCGCTGGGATCAGCCCGCCTACAGCCTCTCGTACGCGAACCGGCGGCGGCTCGAGATCGCCCGGGCGACCGCGACCAACCCGCGGTTGCTCCTGCTCGACGAGCCCGCGGCCGGGATGAATCCGGTCGAGACGCACGAGATCACGGAGCTGATCGCGAAGCTGCGCACCGAGGGCGGCTACACGATCCTCGTGATCGAGCACGACATGCACGTCGTCGAGGGGATCTCGGACCGGGTGATCGCGCTCGACCACGGTGTCAAGATCGCGGAGGGCTCGTTCCACGAGGTCGCGACCGATCCCCGGGTCGTCGAGGCGTATCTCGGCACGAAGACGGCGGAGCGGAAGTGAGTAAGACCGCCGCAGCTCCCGAGCCGCTGCTCCGCCTCTCCGGGATCAACACCTATTACGGCCTGATCCACATCCTCCAGGACGTCGAGCTCGAAGTCGGTGCCGGTGAGCTCGTCTCACTCCTTGGGGGAAACGCGTCCGGCAAGTCGACGACGTTGAAGACGATCCTCGGGATCGTGCGTCCGCACACGGGCACGGTCAGATTCGGCGGGGAGGACGTCACGACCCGCTCGACCAGCCACCGGATCGGCCGCGGCATGGCGATCGTGCCCGAGAACCGGCGGCTCTTCGGGCCGATGACCGTGCTCGAGAACCTGGAGATGGGCGCCTATCTGAACCGAGACGGCAAGGGCCGCAAGGAGGACTTCGAGCGGGTCTACTCGCTCTTCCCGCTCGTCTACGAGCGGCGATCGCAGCTCGCGGGGACGCTCTCGGGCGGCGAGCAGCAGATGGTGGCGATGGGCCGCGCGCTGATGAGCCACCCCAAGCTGTTGCTGATGGACGAGCCCTCGATGGGGCTGGCGCCGATCCTCGTCGAGCGCAGCTTCGAGATCATCCAGCAGGTGCACGAGTCCGGCGTCGCGATGCTCGTCGTCGAGCAGAACGCGAACATGGCGCTTTCGGTCGCCGACCGCGGCTACGTCCTTTCGACCGGGCGCATCGTCCTGCAGGGTAAGGCCGGCGTCCTTGCGCGAGAACGAGGATCTCCGGAAGGCCTACCTTGGCCGTTGAGGACACGTCCGGTGCCAGAGACGACTCTGACACCGTGTCGGAGACGAGTCTGACACCGGGCCTCGTCGGCGAAGCCGTCCGCGGCCGGTTTCCGGTCTTCCGCGACAAGGTCTACGTCAACTCGTGCTCGCAGGGAGCGCTCTCCGACGCCGTGCGCGGCGCTTACTTGGAGTACCTCGACGGCTGGGACGAGAACGGCGCCGAGTGGGGGCACTGGGTCGAGCGCTCGGAGGCGATCCGCGGCCGTTTCGCCGAGCTTCTCTCGGTGCAGTCCGACGAGGTTGCGATCCAGACCTCCGTTTCCGCTGCGGTCAGCGCGCTCGTGTCCGCCCTCGACTTTCGCGACGAACGGAACCGGATCGTCATCTCGGAGAACGAGTTCCCGACCGTCGGCCAGATCGCCCACGCCCAGGAACTGCGTGGTGCGGAGGTGATCCAGGTCGAGCCGGAGCCCGAGGCGTACGCCGCCGCGGTCGACGAGCGGACGGCGCTCGTCTGCTCGACGTTCGTCTCCTTCCGCACCGGCAAGGTGCACGACGTCGCCGCGATTCGCGAGGTCGCGCGCGAGCACGGCGCGCTGATGCTCGTCGACGCCTACCAGGGCGCGGGCGCGCTGCCGCTCCGTGCGGCGGATGTCGCCGACGTCGTCGTCGGCGGCACGGTCAAGTACTTGCTCGCGTCGGCGGGTCTCGCGTACATGTACGTCGGCGACGAGGTGCGCCGCCGGCTGCCCACCCAGACCGGCTGGTTCGCGGACGAGAACATCTTCGAGATGCAGATCGCCAGCTACCGCCCGCACCCGACCGCGCGCCGCTACGACGCGGGCACGCCGCCGGTGCCGAGCATCTACGGCGGCCTCGCGGGCATCGACCTGATCCTGGAGGCGGGCGTGCCGGCGATCCAGGAGCATGTGCGCGGCCTCGTCGAGCGGTTCGTCGCCGGGCTCGACGAGCTCGGCGCGACCGTGGCCGCACCGCCGGGCGGACCGCTCGTCTGCGTCCGCTCGACCGACGCCCCCGCACTCGTCGACGCGCTCGCGGCCGAGAGCATCGTCGCCTCGGAACGCGACTCGAACCTCCGCGTCTCGCTGCATCTCTACAACACCGACGACGACATCGATGCCGTCCTGGCGGCGTTGATGCGCAACCGGCAGCTCCTGCTCTAGCTCGGGGCGCCGCAGGATCACCGTCCCGCGGCGCGAAGACAGCGCGATGTCGCGTGACCACTCGCAGAACGAGCGACGACTGGCCGCGCTCGCCGCGACCTGCCTGCTGTGGGGAGCATTCCTCGCGGCGATCGGCATCTCGATTTCGTTCGTCGTGCTCGCGATCGGCGGTGTGCTGCTCGCTTCCGCGATTGTGCTCCAGCGGCGGACGGTCGTGCCGAGGCTTGTGGGCGCGTGGCGGACGGCATCCGCGCGGGTCGCCCGGGTCGACTGGGCCGCCAAGCTCTCGGAGGCGGAGTCTCGTGCCCGCCGGCTGCGGCCGCGGCCGGGCCGCAGCGACGCGCTACTCCTCAATCAGCGGGCGGCCGCGCTGCGGCAGGAGGGACGGGCGGGCGACGCCGTCGAGCCGATCGAGGAGGCGCTCGAGATCTTCCGGCGAATTGGCGATCGCCGCGCCGAGGCCGTGACGCTGAACCGGCTCGGCCTGACGCAGGCGCGGATCGGGGACGAGTCCGGCGCGCTCGACTCCTACGAGGCCGCCGTAGCGATCCTCACCGAGCTCGGCGACGGCCACGGGGCCGGCCGGGTGCTGGCGAACCTCGGCGCGCTGCAGCGCGGGCAGGGGCACGAGGAGCAAGCGCGGGCGACGTGGATCGACGCGCTCGAGCGGCTCGAGCCCGGCTCGCCGGAGCACGACCGCACCGCGCAGCAGCTCAAGCTCGCGTCCTAGGAGGGTTTGGCGAAAGCGCGGCTGTGCCGCCGGGCCGCGCTGTTCGCCCCGAGGCGGCGTCCTCAGTCGCGCCGATAGCTACGGCCATCGGCGCTCCCTGCGTCTTGCCTCGGAACGATCATCGCACCCCGGCAACGAGCGCCATTCCGCCAAACCCTCCTAGTCGTTCGCCGGATCGCCCGCGGCGAGCACGTCGCGGGCCCACTCGCGGCGCTTCCAGTCGGGCACGGGCGGCTCGCAGTCGGCACGCGGCGTGAAGCGCGACCGCTCGACGAGCTCGTACTTGTGGATGTACCGCGGGCAGTTCGGGAAGACCTCGGTGGCCTGCACGCGGACGATGCACTGCGCCCGCGGGTACTCCGGCAGGAGCGGGTCGTCCGGGTCGATCGACGCGAACCCATTCAGCCGCAGCCGCTTCTGGCCCTCGAAGTCGACGAAGAGGAGCCCGACGCGTGCGTTCTTGCTGAGGTTGCCGAGCGAGAGGTACATCCCGTTCCCGTCGAAGCTCGGAAACGCGATCGTGTGCGCGTCGAGCACGCGGACGAAGCCGGGCTCGCCGCCCTTGTACGAGCACTGCGGTGAGCCGTCCGCGTCCGCCGTGGCGAGAAAGAACATGTCGCGCGCCTCGATGAAGGCTCGGTCGTCGTCGTCGATCGCGTCGTGGACGATCCGCTCCTCGATCCGGTCGGCCAGCCGGCGGGTGTCGAAGCGGTCCTGAAAGCTGCGGTTGCCGTCGTGGTAGATGCTCACGTGGAGATGATGCGCCCGGACGGAGGTGAAGTCCACGTCGCCGCGATCGGCGACTCGATCACGGCGGGCTCGCCCTGGGACGACGACCCGACGATCGGCTGGCCGGCGGCGGCGGCGAAGGCCGACCCGCGGCTGCACTTCAACGTCCGCGCCGTCTACGGGAAGCGCACGGACGAGATCGCTGCCTGGCTCGACGACGCGGCTGCCGGCGCAGACGTGCTGGTCGTGCAGGGCGGCATCAACGACATCGCACAGGGGCATCCTGTCGCAGGCGCCGCCGCGAATCTCCGGGCGATGATCCGCCGCGGGCAGGAGCTCGGGCTGCGAGTCGCCGTCGCCGACGTCCTGCCCTGGAACAACGGCTGGCCCCGCACCGAGGCGACGATCCGCGAGCTGAATGCGCTGATCGAGGGGATGGGCGTGCCGGTGCTGCCCTTCCATGCGACGCTCGAGGATCCGGAACGGCCCGGGCGGATGCGCGAGGACTGGACGGTCGAGGGCGACCACCCGTCCGTCGAGGGATACCGCCGGCTCGGTGAGCTAGCGTTCCGGCTCCCGTGAGCACCTACGGCGCCCGTTCGATGACCGACCCGCTCAAGCGGGTGCTCGTCCGTTCTCCGCAGCCGGCCGACGCAGAACGCTGGCAGGAGTACGGCTGGCGCTCACGGCCCGACGCGGCGGCCGCGGCGGCCGAGCACGAAGCGCTCTGCGCAGATCCTCGCCGACGCCGGCGCCGAGGTGATCCTCGCGTCAGGCGAGTCGGGGAATCCGGACGCGATCTACGCCTACGACCCGGTGCTCGTCGGCGAGCGCGGGGCGGTGCTCCTGCGCCCTGGCAAGGACGGACGGCTCGGCGAGCCGGATGCGCTCGCAAGCGACCTGGCCCGCTTGGGCGTCCCTGTTGCCGGCCGGATCGAGGCGCCCGGGACGATCGACGGCGGCGACACGCTCTGGCTCGATCGCGAGACGCTGCTCGTCGGACGCGGCTATCGCACGAACGCCGCCGGCGTCGAGCAGCTCCAGGCCGCGTTTTCCGACGCCGAAGTGCTCTCGTACGACCTCCCGCACTGGCACGGACGCAGCGAGGTGATGCACCTGATGAGCCTGATCTCGCCGCTCGACCGCGATCTCGCGCTCGTCTACCCGCGGCTCGCGCCGGTGCGCCTGCTCGAGCTCCTCGCGGAACGAGGGATCGACACCGTCGAGGTGCCCGACGAGGAGTTCGAGACGATGGGCCCGAACGTCCTCGCGCTCGGGCCGCGACGCGCGCTGGCGCTCGAGGGCAACAACGTGACGCGACGCCGAATGGAGGCCGCCGGCGTCGACGTCGTGACCTACAAGGGCGACGAGATCTCGCGCAAGGGCGACGGCGGACCGACGTGCCTGACCCGGCCGATCCTTAGAGTCCCGGCATGAGCGACGCGTTCTTCGAGACGATCGCCGCGGGTGACGAGGAGCGGCTCCGGGAGCAGCTCGACCAGACTCCCGAGCTGGCCGGAACGCGAAACGCGGCCGGGCTCTCGCCCGTGTTGCACGCCCTCTACACCGGCAACAGCGACCTTGTCGAGATGCTGCTCGACGCAAACCCGCCGCTCGACGTGTTCGACGCAGCGGCGGTCGGGCGCAATCGCGGGCTGGAGGAGCTCCTGGACGGCGAGCCCGAGCTGGCGCAGGCCTGGTCACCCGACGGCTTCACGGCGCTTCACTACGCGGCGTTCTTCGGGGAAGAGGATGCGGCTCGCGTCCTGCTCGAACGAGGTGCCGAGGTCGGCCTCGTCGCGCGGAACGACACCATCCACGTGACGCCGCTCCACAGCGCCGCGTCGGGCGGTCATGCCGCAATCGTCGAGTTGCTGCTCGAGCACGGTGCGGATCCGAACGCTGCTCAGGACGGTGGCTTCACGCCGCTCCATTCCGCGGCGCAGAACGACGACCGCGACAGCGTCGAGGCGCTGCTCGAGGCCGGCGCCGATCCCGCGCTCGCAAACGACGAGGGGAAGACGCCCGCCGACCTCGCGGGCGACGACACGCGCGACTTAGTTGCTCTGAGCAACTAAACCGCTTTCGTCCAGGCTGAGCTGGCGGTGGTCGGAGAGGCCGGAGAGGCCGACGCCGACGAGCCGCAGCGCGCCCGGCCGGTCGCGCAGGCCGCGGTCGAGCAGTGCGCACGCGAGCTCGCCGATTCGCTCCGGGTCGTCGATGCCGACGTCGAGGGTGGCCGAGCGGCTGCGGATTGAGAAGTCGCCGTAACGGAGCTTCGCCGTCACCGTCCGGGCGGAGAGCCCTTCCCGGCGCAGGTGCGCGCTGAGCCGGTCGGCCATCCGCCGTAGCTCGGCGTGTAGGAGCTCACGGTCGTGCAGGTCGCGCTCGAACGTCTCCTCGACCGAGATCGAGATCCGCTCGGCCGATGACTCGAGCCCACGTGCGTCGATTCCCAGCGCCCGGTCGCGCAGCGTCCGGCCGACGCTGCCCGGCGAGGAGCGCCCGCAGGTCGAGGTCGGAGAGCGCGGCCAGCCCGCCGATCGTCGTCACTCCCGCCGCTGCCAGTCGCTGCTCGGCCCGCGGCCCGACACCGGGCAGCGCCCGCACCGGGAACGGAGCCAGGAACGCGGCCTCGGTTCCGGCCGGGACCACCGTGATGCCGCCCGGCTTGCGCCGGTCGGACGCGACCTTGGCGACGACCTTCGTCGGCGCGACGCCGAGGGAGCAGGAGAGGCTCGTCGCCGCACGCACCGACGTCTGCACCGCCCCCGCGACGGCGCGTGCCCGTGAGTAGTCGGCCGCGAGCCCGGCGAAGTCGAGATAGCCCTCGTCCAGGCCGGTGCGCTCGACGAGCGGGACGACCTCGCGAACCGCCGTCCAGACCGCCTGCGAGTACTCTCGGTAGAGCGTGTGTCGCGGCCGGACGAAGACGGCCCGCGGACAGCGGCGCAGCGCCTCGGCGCAGCTCATCGCCGAGTGGATCCCGAAGCGCCGCGCGACGTAGTTCGCCGTCGAGACGACGCCACGACCGCGCGGATCGCCGCCGACGACGAGCGGCTTCGCCCGCAGCGACGGCTCCTCGAGCTCCTCCACCGCGGCGAAGAATGCGTCCAGGTCGAGGTGGGCGAGAATCGCCATGATGGGATCATGATCGACGCCCCGGACCTTCCTCCGCCGGCGATCGTTGCCCCGGCGGCGCGCGAGGTCTCGTTCGGGCTCGTGGCCGGCACGGCCCCGATCGGGACGAAGAAGATTGTCGTCCGAGTGGGCAAGTACGTCATCGCAGAGGAGTCCCTCCGGGGCAGATCCTTCTCGCTCCAAGTCCCGATGCGCGCCGGCGTCGTCCAGGTGCGCGTCACCGCAGTGGACGGTCGCAATCGCCGCTCGACGCGACTCGTCGAGCCGGTGTACGCGCTCCCCGTCGACGCTCGGCCTCTCGGCCGCTCGCCCACAGTCGATCGGCCGCTGACAGCTCACATCAGGGGGCTCGTGGACAGCCACGGCGGTACCGCCGGCGTCTATGTCCAGGACCTCCGCACGGGTCAGGGCGCGGCCTGGAACGCCAAGGCGCGCTTCCCGGCGGGGTCGACGCTCAAGCTCGCAATCGCGGTGACGGTGCTGCGCTCGCTCGACGGCAAGCCTGCCGAGCGAACCCGCGTTGCCGGCCTGCTCGCGAAGATGCTCGTCTTCTCCGACAACGCGGCGGCAAACGACCTCGAGGTCTGGCTCGCGGGCTCGACGTCCGCCGGCTCGGAGCGTGTCAACGCGACGATGCGCGCTCTCGGCCTGCGCGACTCGCTCATGTACGGCGGCTACGAGACACGGCGGGCGGCGGCCCTGGTGGGTGACCCGATTCCGATCCGGGTCGACAGCCAGCCGAGCTTCGGCGTCGGTAAGTACACCACCGCCTGGGATCTCGCCCGGCTCGCCCGTGCGGTGTACTTCGCCGCTGCCGGCAAGGGGCCGCTGCTTCAACTCGGCGTCACCGGTTCGGAGGCGCGCTACCTGCTCTGGCTGCTCACTCAGGTCGCCGACCGGGGGAAGCTCGACCGCTTTCTCGGCTCCGGGGCGGTCGTCATGCACAAAGCAGGCTGGCTCGAGGGCGCCCGGCACGACAACGGCGTGATCGCTTTCGAGGGTGGCGCGTACCTGGCGAGTGTGCTGACGTGGAAAGCCACCGCAGCCGACGAGCTCGCGGGGCAGATCTCGTTCGCGGCGCTGGATCGCTTCGACCGCTAGTCGACCGAGGCTGCGCGGATGTCGGCGTCGGTCAGCGCACCGAGCGCCCAGAGCCGCTCGAGCGCGTCCACGGCATCCGGGTCGAACTGGGTGCCGCGCTCGCGCGTGCACTCGGCCAGCGCCCCGGCGGCGTCGAGCGCCTCGCCGTAGACGCGGCTGGAGGTCATCGAGTCCCACGCCTCGGCGAGCGCGAGCAGCCGGGCGCCGGCCGGGATCAGCTCGCCGGCGAGGCCGGTCGGATAGCCGGCTCCGTCCCAGCGCTCGTGGTGGTAGCGAACCCAGCTGAGCTGCTCCTCGTCGAGCGCGTTCACCGCCAGCTCGGCGCCGGTGTCCGGATGGTTGCGGATCTGCTCCAGCTCCTTGCTCGACAACGGGCCGGGCTTGCGGAGGACGTTCTCGTCGATCCCGAGCTTGCCGACGTCGTGCAGCAGGCCCGCCTGAGCGAGCCGGACCGCGCGTGCCGGAGTCCAGCCGCTGGAGAGCGCGAGCTTCTCCGCCAGCCGCGAGACCCGCTCCGAGTGCCCCTCGGTACCGGGGTCCTCGGCGTCGAGCTCCCGGGCGAGCGCGCGCAGGCGCGCGACGCCGCGGTCTGCCTCGGGCGCGAGCGCCGCGTCGGCGTCGTCGAGCTCGGGGCTGTACCTAAAGGTCGCATCGCCGCCGGAGCTCTTGGCGTGGCCGAGAGCGACCTCGGCGAGCGCGAGCAGCTCATCGGCGCCGCCGACCTGCTCGAAGTCGCAGACCCCGGCTGACGCGGTGATCTGACCGACTCCCTCGATCGGCGCCGCGGCAAGAGCCCGGCGGGCGCGCTCGGCTGCGACCCAGCCGTTCAGGCCCTCGGTCTCGGGCAGGATCCAGCCGAAGTGGTCGGCCGACAGCCGCGAGACGAGCTCACCGTTGCGAACGGTTGCGGCGAGCCGGCGTCCGACCTCGGCGAGCGCACGGTCGCTCGCGAGCCGGCCGTACTGCGCGTTGATGTCCTTGAAGCCGTCGATGTTGATCAGGACGAGCGAGAGCGCGCGCTCGTGGCGGTGGGCGCGGCGGGCTTCGGCGCGGAGCTGCTCGTGGAAGGCGCGGTTGTCCGGCAGATTCGTGAGCGAGTCGCGCGTTGCCAGCGCGCCGAGCTGGGCGCTTGCGTCGGCGAACGCGATCGCCGGCTGAGCCGCGATCGCGAGCTCCAACAGACGTCCGGGCGCGCCGTTTTCGGCGACGATGGCACCCCAGAGCCGGGCGCCGATCCGAATCGGCGCCGCGCCGGGAGCCGCCTGACCGGTGCGGAAGACGACCGCGGCCGGCTCGTCGCCCTGCAGCGGCAGGGTCGTCCCGGGGACGAGGACGGCCGAGTCGCGAGGCTCGCAGGAGCCGAGGATCGTGCCGAAGCCGCTCGTCTCGAAGCGCACCACCGCTGTCGCCGGGACGTCGAGGTCGAGCGCGACCTCCTCCGCGACCACTGCGAAGAGCTCGATCGGATCCGGCTCGAGCGCGATTGCGTCCTGCAGACGCTGCTCGGCCGTTCGGCCCGAGGCCGGAGTGGGATGGAGAACGGTGACCACGCCCGCCAGCAGACCCTGCTCGTCGCGGCGCGAGAGCCGGCGGCCCTCGAGCACCACGAACGTGCCGTCCTTGCGTGCGTAGCGCTGTGGTCCGTTTTGTGGCGAGGCGAGGTCGTCGAGGTGGAGCAGCGCATAGAGCTCGGTGCCGATCAGCTCCCAAGGCTCGTAGCCGAGGACGTCGAGCGAGGCGCCCGAGCAGGAGCGGATCAGCCCGTCGCGGTCGATCTCGATCACGAGCGCGTCGCTTGCCTCGACGACGAGCTGCTGGGTCTGGTGGGCCTCGCCGATCTCCGCGGCAGCGCGCCGAAGCCGCAGCGAGGCGCCCACGAGCAGGAGCATCAGCGCGAATCCCGCGCCCGCGATGCCGAGCGGTCCGAGAGGGGAAGCCGCTGCCGGGGGGAGCGAGACACGCCAGGTGCGCCCGCCGAGGTGCGCGTTCGAGAAGGCGGCACCGCCGGGGCTCTGGGCCAACACCGTTTCGCCGTCGGTGACGCGCACGTCGAGGCCGTCAGGCAGGCCGGACAGGGCGGCGCCGACGAGCTCGTCCGCGGCGAGCGCGCCGGTGACGACGCCGAGCAGCGCGTCACGCCGCTCGCCGGGCGTCCCGGTCGGGAGATCGCGGGCGAACACGGGGACGAAGGCGAAGACACCGAGCCTGCCGTCGGCGAGCCGGACCGGGGCGGAGAGCCGCGGCTCTCCGGTCGTCCGCGCGGTCCGGAGTGCCTCGCCGAGCGATGGGTCCGAGCCGAGGTCGAGGACGTCTGCGCTCGGCAGCGCCGGTTGCTGGTGCAGGAGGGGATAGGTGAAGAGCGCGTCGCTCGCAGCGCCGATCCGGATCTGCTCGTCGGCCTCGAAGCGGCTGCGCTCGGAGGCGGGGACGCGCGGCGCCCAGCCGACCGCCACGATCTCGCGGCGCGCGAGCGGTACGCGGGCGTGCGTCGCGAACGCCTCCGGCGAGGCGTCGTAGCCCGCTCGCACGCCCTGGAGGGCGAGCACAGCTGCCCCGGTGCGCTCCTCGAGCGCCGCCGCGGCGCCGTTGGCGCGCTCGCGGGCCTCGTCGCGAACGTCGTCCCGCTCGGCCTGCCAGAGTAGGAGCGACAGGAACGCGGTCGCGAACGCGCAGAGGAGCAGTGCAGCTGGGAGGCGGAAGCGGGCCGGCATCGGTCTGCCCAGGTCTTCGGCCTCTGTCGCGCGAACTTGAGCTAGTACGGATTCGGTACTGAAACCCAGATCACCCGGGCGCTCTCGGTGCTGGATCCGTTCCGCCAGGTGTGCGGCTTCGCAAGCGGGTAGGTCAGTGCATCCCCCTCGTGGAGGACGTGCGTCTCGTCGCCCACTTGGAGCTCGAGCGTCCCGGCGAGCACGAAGACGAACTCCATCTCGCCCGGGAGCGACGACAGCTCGTCGCCTGCTCCCGCGCCCGGCGCGATCTCGGACTCGATCGCCTGGAAGCGCGTCTCGTCACGCGAGGAGAGCAGGTGGTTCTCGGTGGCTCCTGGGCGCGCGACGCGGGCGCGCTCCTGGCGGCGGACGAGCGCAGGCGCCGGCTCGCGCTCGAAGATGTGGCTGAGCGGGACGCCGAGGGCGTCGCAGATCCGTGCGATCGAGGACAGCGACGGTGCCGTGCGGTCGCGCTCCAGCTGGCTGATGAAGCCCTTCGTCAGGCCGGTCGCCGCGGCCAGCTGCTCGATCGTCATTCCTCGCTCGCGCCGCAGCGAGCGGACCCGAGCTCCCACCTTGGGTGTTTCGCTGCGGGTTGCGAGCGGCACCGCTCTCGGCATGGACCGATCATACGCAGGTTTAGTCGAGCGGCAACGCGGCCGGGAATACCGGTATCCTTTTTGTAGTTGATAGGTGTATGACACCTGAACAGAGAAGGAGCGACGGAGTGAGGATGCTGCTCGTACCACTGGAGGACATCGTCGTCTTCCCGAACATGAACGTGACCCTGACCGTGGACGTCGGGTCGGAGGAGCGGGTGCTGCTCGTCCCACGCCACGAGAACGACTACGCCGGCGTGGGGACGGTCGCCGAGGTGACCGACCGCGTGCGGCTTCCCGGCGGCGGCCGCGCGGTTGCGCTGAACGGCCTGCATCGCGGCGTTGCGGGCGCTGCCGAAACCGATCCACAGGGAGCCTTGCGCGTCGAGGTCGACGAGCGCCCCGACTCGGAGGAGTCGGACGCGCGCACGCGCGAGCTCGAGCGTGAGTACCGCGCGATCGTCGAGGAGATCCTCGAGCTGCGCGGCGACGACGGCCGCATCTCGGCCTTCGTCCGCTCGATCAGCGAGCCGGGCGCGCTCGCCGACACGGCCGGCTATTCGCCCGATTTCAGCTTCGAGCAGAAGGTGCGGCTGCTGGAGACGCTCGACGTCAAGGAGCGCCTGGGGCTCGCGATCGAGCTCCAGCGCGAGCGTCTCGCCGAGATGGAGGTACGCCGGCGCATCCGCGACGACGTCGAGGAGGGCGCCGCGAAGCAGCAGCGCGAGTACATCCTCCGTCGCCAGATGGAGTCGATCCGGAAGGAGCTCGGCGAGGACGACGCGTCGGTCGTCGACGAGTACCGGCGCAAGCTTGACGAGGCGGGGGAGTTGCCGGAGGCCGTTCGTGAGCAGGCCGACCGCGAGCTCGCTCGGCTCGAGCGCCAGGGCGACAGCTCACCCGAGGCGTCGATGATCCGCAACTACCTCGACTGGATCCTCGCCGTGCCGTGGGGCAAGCGCTCCGAGGAGCGCCTCGACCCTGAGAACACGCGCGAGGTGCTCGACGCGGATCACGCCGGGCTCGAGGATGTCAAGGACCGGATCGTCGAATACATCGCGGTGCGGAAGCTGCGCGAGGAGCGCGGGATCGAGCCGGACAAGCGCTCGGGCGCCATCCTGACGCTCGTCGGCCCGCCCGGCACCGGCAAGACCTCGATCGGAGAGTCGATCGCACGTGCGCTCGGGCGCGAGTTCGTCCGCATGTCGCTCGGCGGCGTCCGCGACGAGGCCGAGATCCGCGGCCACCGGCGCACGTACATCGGTGCGCTCCCTGGTCGCCTGGTCCGAGCCTTGCGTGACGCCGGCACGATGAACCCGGTGATCCTCCTCGACGAGGTCGACAAGGTCGGCGCCGACTGGCGCGGCGACCCATCCTCGGCGCTGCTCGAGGTGCTCGACCCGGCGCAGAACCACTCGTTCCGCGACCACTACCTCGACCTCGAGCTCGACCTGTCCGAGGTGGTCTTCATCGCGACCGCGAACGTGGCCGACACGATTCCGGGGCCGCTGCTCGACCGGATGGAGGTGATCCGGTTCGACGGCTACACGACCGACGAGAAGATCGCGATCGCGCGCGGCTACCTCTGGCCGCGCCAGCGGGAGCGGAACGGGCTCCGCGAGGACGAGGTCACCGCGTCCGACGTCGTGGTCGAGACCGTCATCTCGGACTACACGCGCGAGGCGGGTGTTCGGCAGCTCGAGCGCGAGCTCGGCAAGCTGCTGCGGAAGACCGCGACCGGGATCGCGTCGGGCAAGACGGAGGCTCCCGTTGAGCTGACGATCGATGCGGTGCGCGATGCACTGGGGCGGCAGAAGTTCTACCGCGAGGCGGCGGAGCGGACTGCGGTGCCGGGTGTCGCGACCGGCCTCGCCGTGACCGGCACCGGCGGCGACGTCCTCTTCGTCGAGGCGACCTCGGCGAAGGGCGATCAGCTCGTCCTGACCGGGCAGCTCGGCGAGGTGATGAAGGAGTCGGCGCAGATCGCGCTCTCCTCGCTGCGCTCCCGTGCCGGCGAGCTCGGCATCGACGACGACGCGTTCGAGCGGACGTTCCATCTCCACGTCCCGGCGGGCGCGATCCCGAAGGACGGGCCGAGCGCCGGGATCACGATGGCGACGGCGCTTGCTTCGCTGCTCTCGGGCCGGGCTGTCAAGCACACGGTCGGGATGACCGGCGAGGTGACGCTGCAGGGTCGCGTGCTCCCGATCGGCGGGCTGAAGCAGAAGGTGCTCGCCGCCCATGCAGCGGGTCTCACTGACGTGATCCTGCCGGAGCGGAACCGCCAGGACCTCGACGACGTGCCGGAGCACGTGCGCGACGAGATGACGTTCCATCCGGTCATGTCGCTCGACGAGGTGCTCGAGCTCGCACTCGAGCCGACCGCACAGTTGCATGCGGTGTAGGAGCTGCACCCCGGTTCCGGAGGAGGTCCGCCAGGTGGCGGTCCTCCTCGAGCGGCGGTGGGTCGTCTCGGTGCTCTGGGCCTCGTACGAGGGGGCGACGCGCTTCAACGAGTTCAAGCAGGCTGTGGGCCCGATCCCGCCGCGCACGCTGGCGCAGCGGCTCGTCGAGCTGGAGTCGGCCGGTGTGCTCGAGCGGCGCGTGATCGACGCCCGTCCGCCGCGTGTCGAGTACCGGTTGACGGACGTCGGGCAGCGGCTGAAGCACGTCGTCGACGCCGTCTCCTCCTTCGCCGCCTACTCCTGACAGTTCTCTCCAACGCAAACGGCCGGGGACAGTCCCCGGCCGTTTGCGCTTGCGGAAGGACGCGGCCTAGATCGCCAGGGCCGCTTCGTCCGAGGAGCCGCCGTCGTAGGTCGGCTTGAAGCCGAGCATGCGGCCGAACGGGGCGCCCATCAGCAGGCCCACGCGCTGCAGCCAGGCCGGCGGGAAGGGGAGCCGCACGTCGTCGAAGTGCGCGTTCGCGATCACGGCGAGCCGCACCAGGTTCGGCATGCCCTTCTTGTTCGTCTTGCCGTCGTTCGCGAGCGCGAACATCGTCTCGAGCAGCCGCTCGAACTGCAGCGCCGGGCGCACCTCGGTGACGAAGCGGGCCTCGGTCTCGCCGGCGTTCCAGAACTTGTGCGAGCTGCCCGGAGGGACGATGACGGTCTCGCCGGGGCCGGCGACGATCTCCTCGCCGTCGACCTTGAAGTTGACCGTGCCCGCCTCGATCTCGAAGCGCTCCGTCTGGTACGGGTGCACGTGCGGTGCCGCGACGAAGCCGTTCGGCTGAACGGACACCTCGACGAGGACGTACTCGCCGTTCGTCTCCTGTGAGGTCTCCAGGAAGAGGAGGCGCTCGCCGGTGACGGGGTTCTCGATCGTGTCTCCCTTGCGGATCATCCCAGCTCCTTTCGGGTCGTTTGCAGCGGGAATCTCTGCAAGCAGTCTCTGCCGCGGCCTCCTCTGCGTCGTCGGCCGCGCAAACGATTCCGTCCACCCGTGACGGCGATCTTCCGGGCCTTCGTATCCACCTGTAGGACGACGGCCCGTCACGCCTGCGGACGAGGGCGACCGGCCTGAACGAGCGAGGGCGGCCCGCCGGCCGCCCTCGCGCCTACCCCAGTGTGGAGTTCCCCACTACTCGTACTGGAGAGCTTCGAGGACGTTCAGCCGCGCCGCGCGGCGAGCCGGCGCGATCGCGGCGAGCATCCCGGCGATGACCGCCACCGCGGTGAAGACGGCGAGCGTCCCGACGGGCACCGAGAACGAGACGCCGAACTCGGAGAGCGACTGCGTCACGAGCGCGGCGAGCCCGAGGCCGAGCGGCAGCCCGAGCGCCGCGCCGATCAGCGCCGTGATCACGCTCTCCTGCCGGATCATCCGCCGCGCCTGGCGACGTGTCATCCCGACGGCGCGGAGCATGCCCAGCTCGCGCGTCCGCTCGAAGACGGCGAGCACGAGCGTGTTCACCATCCCGAAGAGGGACACGATCACCGAGAGCGCCAGCAGGACGTAGAAGAGGTTCATCACGTCGTGCAGCCAGGCAGTCCAGTTGGCGATGAACTCGTCTCCGGTCTGCAGCTTCGCGTCCGGATATGCCGCCAGCGCCTGCTCGAGCGCTCCAGTCGAGTCGGCCTGCACGAGCGTGAGCAGGTCGCCCGGCCGCGGGAACGAGCCGTCGAACGCCGCCTGCGAGAGCACGACCTGTCCGAGCAGCTGGTCGAGGTCGCTGTGCTTGCGGTAGACGCCGCGCACGACCGTCTTCACCTGCTTTCCGGCAGGCGTCAGGAACGTGAGCCGGTCGCCGACGTGACCGTCGCCTTCGCGGACGACGGCATCGCCCTTGGCGAGCATCGCCAGCGCGGCCGCGGAGCCCTCGACCCACTCGAACTTGTACGCCTTCCCGATCGTCGCCGGATCGACGCCGCTGACCTCGACTTCGCCGCCGCCGAGCAGCTGCGCACGGTCGTTGCGAATCGACGAGCTGACGACGACTCCCGGAGCCGCCGCAGCTGCCTCGCCGACGCCGATCGGCACGGTGTCCCAGCCGCTCTGCGAGGTGATCACATGACTGGTGCCGAGCTGCTTGCGGAGCGCGTTCTCGTCGCTCTCGAGCAGCGCTTTGCCGAAGACGGCGACGAACGAGACGAGCGTCAGCCCGATCATCAGCGCCGCCGCGGTCGAGGCCGTCCGGCCGGGATTGCGCACCGCGTTCTCCTGCGCGAGGCGTCCGGCGGCGCCGCCGAGCCGAGCCGCCGGGAGGCCGACGACGTGGGCGATCGGGCGCACGAGCCGGGGCGCGATCGCCGCCAGGCCGATGAAGATGCCGAACGCGCCCAGGCCGATCCCGAGCGCGCGAACGCCCGCCGACACGTCCTCGCCGAGCAGCCCGTAGACGAGGCCGAACACCGAGAGGCCGGTGACGACGAGGCCGAAGGCGAGCGTCTTGCGGGACGGCCGCTTGACGACCATGCCTCCCTCCCGGACCGCAGCGATCGGCGCGATCCGTGTTGCCCGCACCGCCGGCCACACCGAGGCGACGAGCGTCACGAGCGTGCCGGTCAGCATCGCGACGACAGCCGTCCGCCACTGGAAGACCATCGCGGACTGCGGCAACTCGAGGTCGACGGCGCGGAAGAGCGCGGTCAGGCCCTTGGCCAGGAGCACGCCTAGCCCGAGGCCGACCGCCGAGGCGACGACGCCGAGCACGGTGCCTTCGAGCACGACCGAGCGCAGCACCTGGCGCCGCGAGGCGCCGAGCGTCCGCAGGGTCGCAAGCTCCTTCGTCCGCTGGGCGACCGTGATCGAGAGCGTGTTGAAGATCACGAACGCGCCGACGAAGAGTGCGATCCCCCCGAAGCCGAGCAAGAAGTAGCGGATGAACGAGACGAACTCGCCCACGCCTTCGCCGTCTGCAGCAGCCTGCTCGGCGCCGGTCCGCACCTCGGCACTCGCAGGCAGAGTGGCGGCGATCGCGTCGAGCAGCCGCTCCTGGCTGACCCCCTCCTTGGCCGCGACCGCGACTGCATCGAAGCCGTCCTTGTCGAGCACCTGCCGCGCCGTGGCGACATCGAAGAGCGCGATCGTGGCGCCGCCGAGGCTGTCGACGTCGCCGAAGCGAACGATCCCGGTGAGCGTGTAGGAGCCGACCGGGCCCTCACCGGCCACCCTGACCGTGTCGCCCAGCTTGAAGCCCTGCTCGTCGGCCGTGTTCAGGTCGACGACGACCTCGCGCGGCCCGGCGGCCCAGTCGCCCTCGACGAGCTTGAACGGGTTGAAGCGCTCGTCCGCGGGCTCGATGCCGAGCCCGAAGGTGGGGTTGTTGCCCTGGATCGCCTTCCCCTCGCGGTCGAGGATCTTGGCCTGGTTCGCGTCGCCGGAGAGGTCGAGGATCGTCCCGGCGGCCACTCCGACCTCGGGGAGGTCGCGAACGCGCGCGAGCACGTCCTCCGAGACCTGCGCCTTGCCGGTCTGCGACCACTCGACCAGCTTCTTCCCCGAGATGACGGCGTCGGTCTGCTCGTACGAGCTCGAGAAGATCGAGTCGAACGCCTTGTCGATCGTGTCGGTGAGGACGAGCGTGCCGCTGACCATCGCGACGCCGAGCACGATTGCGACCGCCGTGAGGATCGAGCGGAGCTTGCGGGCGGCGAGCCCCCGGAGCGCGACGCGTCTCATCGGTCGGTGAGCGCGCTGAGCGCGTCGAGGATCTCGCTCTGCGACGACCGTCCGAGCTCGCGGACGATCAGCCCGTCGGCGAGGAAGAGGATCCGGTCGGCGATCGTGGCCGCGCGCGGGTCGTGCGTGACCATCACGGTCGTCTGGCCGTAGGTGTCGACCGCACCGCGGAGGAGGCTGAGAATCTCGCCGGAGGTCTGCGAGTCGAGGTTTCCCGTCGGCTCGTCGGCGAAGAGCACGGTCGGCTTCGACACGAGCGCCCGCGCGACCGCGACGCGCTGCTGCTGACCGCCGGACAGCTCGGCCGGCCGGTGCGAGCGCCGATCCGAGAGGCCCGTCGCGTCGAGCAGCTCCTCCAGCCACTCCGAGCCCGGCTTCTCGCCGGCGATCGAGAGCGGCAGCGTCACGTTCTCCTCGGCCGAGAGCATCGGGAGCAGGTTGAAGAACTGGAAGACGAAGCCGATGTGGCGGCGGCGCAGCTTCGTCAGGTCGTTGTCCTTGAGCGTCGTCAGATCGACCCCGTCGATCTGGACGCTGCCGCCGGTCGGCCGGTCGAGCCCGGCGAGGATGTGCATCAGCGTCGACTTGCCCGAGCCGGACGGGCCCATGACGGCCGTGAGGTGTCCGCGAGGGATCTCGAGCGAGACGCCGCGAAGCGCGTCGACCGCGGTCTCGCCGGCGCCGTAGCGGCGGGTGAGCCCCTGCGCGGTGACGACGGCCGCGCCAGTGGCCTCCGAGTCGGGATGCGAGAGCGCGAGTGCTGCTTCCATGAGATCGGTGTCTCCTTCGAGTCGGGTCTGCACGTGATTCGAAGGTACGGCCGCGCAGCCGTGACGGCATCGGCCCGCGTTGCGATCCGGCCTCGTCCGCAAGGACGATCTTCGAGTCGTCCGGGAGGACGACGACGGGTGTTCACCGGTCGGCTACCGTTCCGCTGTGAGAACAGTGCTGCCACGCGCGCGGCTCTACGTCTTCGACGCCTTCGCGCTCGCGGCTGTGGTGATCACCCAGATCGACGTCTGGACGAACGTCGAGGACAACCGGACGCGTGTCGCGGGCATCGCCCTGCTGACGGCCGGAGCGTTGCTGTTCCGCCGCCGCGCGCCGTTCGTCTCGCTGCTCGCTGTTGCGGCCGGCGCGGTGGCGTTTTCGCTGCTCGACGCCTCGGCCGCCTACGAGACGGACACGATGTTCATCGTGCTGATCCTCGCTGCCTGGGCGGCAGGGTCGCTGTCCGCTCCTCGTCAGGCGGTGATCGCGTTCCTGGCGATCGTCGGGAGCGGCTGGGTGGTCTTCCTCCGCGCGCCGGGCGTCCCCTGGACGGAGGTTCTCTGGCTCAGCTTCCCGCTGACCGTCTTCTTCGCCATCTCGGTCGCGACGGCCCGTCGTGCGGAGGAGGCGAGGCTGGCAGAGGAGCGTGCGCTTCGGACCGAGGAGGAGGCGCGTCACGCGGTCGAGGCGGAGCGCAACCGGATCACCCGCGAGCTCCACGACGTCCTCGCCCACTCGGTCAGCGTGATGACGGTGCAGGCGAGCGCCGTTCGCCGGCTTCTCAAGCCGGAGCAGGAGCGCGAGCGCGAGGCGCTGCTGACAGTGGAGGAAACCGGCCGGCAGGCGCTCGCGGAGATGCGGCGGATGCTCGGGATCATGCGCTCGGACGACGAAGTGGCGGCGCTCGCGCCGCAGCCCGGTCTGGGGACGCTCCCGGAGCTGGTCGAGCAGGTGCGCCAGTCGGGCCTGCCGGTCGAGCTCACCGTCGAAGGCCGGCCGCTCGCGCTTCCCGCCGGCGTCGACCTCTCCGCCTACCGGATCGTGCAGGAAGCACTGACGAACGCGCTCAAGCACGCCGGGCCGGCGCATGCCTGGGTCTCGGTGCGGTACGCCGCGGACGACGTCCGAATCGACGTCGAGAACGACGGCGACGGGCGCGTCGTTGACGGCGATGGCAGCGGCCACGGTCTCGTCGGGATGCGCGAGCGGGTCGCCCTCTGCGGCGGCGAGCTGCACTCGGGCCCGAGACCCGGCGGCGGGTTCAAGATCTCGGCGCGGCTGCCGGTGGCAGGATCCACCGCATGACTCGGCTCACGTTCCTGGGTCGTCGCTCGCGGTGCGTAGGCCGGTGGAACAGTACGGAGGTACGAGCCGCCGGCTGGAGCGCCGCGAGCGGCGACAGGCTTTCGCGGAGCCCGGCTCCGCCGGGCGGGAGCGAAAGGCGGCCAGGGGCGTGAGCGTCAGGGTCTTGATCGTGGACGATCAGGCGCTGGTCCGGGCCGGGTTCAAGATGATCCTCGAGTCGGAGCCCGACATCGAGATCGTCGGCGAGGCCGAGGATGGGCTCGAGGCGGTCGACGTCGCACGCGAGCTGAAGCCGGACGTCGTCCTGATGGACATTCGGATGCCGAACCTGGACGGGCTCGAGGCCACGCGGCGCATCCTGGACGCGGCGGGAGAAGGCCCACGCGTGCTGATGCTGACGACCTTCGACCTCGACGAGTACGTCTACGAGGCGCTCCGAGCGGGTGCGAGCGGGTTCATGCTCAAGGACACGCCGCCGGAGCAGCTGGTTGCCGCGATCCACGTCGTCGCCTCCGGCGACGCGCTGCTCTCGCCGGCGATCACGAAGCGCGTGATCGAGGAGTTCATCAGCCGGCCGCCGACCTCGATCGCGGTGCAGCCCTCGCCAAAGCTCGCGGACCTGACCGCACGCGAGCTGGAGGTGCTCGGCTTCATGGCCCGAGGCTTGTCGAACGCGGAGATCGCGAAGGATCTCTTCGTCAGCGAGACGACGGTGAAGACGCACGTCGCCCGGATCCTGATGAAGCTCAACCTGCGCGACCGCGTGCAGGCGGTCGTCTTCGCCTACGAAACGGGGATCATCCAGCCGGGCGGCGCCGCAACAGCCTCCTAGCCGACGCGGCTCGCGGCCTCGTCCCAGCTGCGCACCACGGGCAACAGCGAGGCGAGCCCGGTCAGCTCGAAGAGCCGGTGCACCTCCGGCGCGGAGTCCTCGGGGAGGAGCAGGAAGAGCGTTCGCTCACGTTTCTCGCACTCGGCGAGACCCTCGAGCAGGACTCCCATCACGGTCGAGTCGACGAAGGTCGCGTGCGACAGGTCGACGACGAGCGGAGTGGGCTCTCCGAACGCGCCCACGAGATCGGAGCGGAGCTTCGGCGCCAGGTAGGCGTCCGACTCGCCCGGAAGTGGGATCACGGTGAAGTTGGAATCAGTGAAATTGGACTCGCCGCCGGCCACAGCTGGAATGTGCGCAGTCGTATGGTTTTAAAACCATCAGGAACCCACCCGAACCGGTGCCTGCGCCGGCCGGGCGGTGCTGTAGGGTCGCTCTTCGATGCTTGCAGCGCTGCTGATCCGCTGGGCGGTACTCGCCGGAGCCTTCGCCATCACAGCTTGGCTCCTGTCGGGCATGGTCGTCTCCGGTGGCTTCTGGGCCTACGTCTGGGTCTCGGCGCTCTTCGGGATCGTCAACGCGATTCTGGGAACGATCCTGCGGATCCTCACACTGCCGCTGACGCTGATCACGCTCGGGCTCTTCGCCGTGATCGTCAATGCCTTCCTGCTCGAGTTCACCGACTGGCTGACGAGCCACCTGACGATCGACGAATTCTTCTGGACGGCGATCTGGGCGGCGATCATCCTCGCCATCGCCTCGGTGGTCCTCGATTGGCTCGTGCGCTCGGCTTTCAAGCAGCGGGGCTCGGCGACCTACGTGAACTGACGCGCCGGCGGCCTAGCGCCCGCGCCGAAGCTGGCTGTCCGCGGGCCGGAGCATCGTGTAGACGAGCAGGCCGACGAACGGCAGCACCAGCATCCCGATCGCCCAGGCAATGCGGCCGCCGGCTGACAGGTCGGGGCGCCGGAAGACGTCGATCACCGCCCGAACCCAGAGGACGAGGAACAGGATCACGGTTGCGATCAGGAGCGCGCGGATGATCACGGCAGCGTCGACCTCATCGGCGGAACGTACCTGAGTTGCGCCGGCCGAGTCACCGGATCACGCAGCGGAACCCGATGTGGCTCGTCGAGGTGTCGACCGTCTCGCCCTGGCGGGCTGCCGGCCGGTAGCGCAGGCAGTAGCTCGGCGCACAGAGGTGCGAGCCGCCCTTGATCACCTTGCGAGGGAAGCGTTCGCCCGGAAAGGTGGGCGGGGCGCAGCAGGGCTTGACGTCGTGCGAGTGCGTGAACGCGTCTGTGGTCCATTCCCACACGTTGCCGCACATGTCGTAGAGCCCGTAGCCGTTCGGCGGATACGAGCAGACCGGGGAAGTGCCCTCGTGCCCGTCGAGCTTGGAGTTCAGCCACGGAAACTTCCCCTGCCAAGTGTTCGCCTGCGGATTGCCCTCGGGGTACTCCTCGTCGCCCCACGCAAAGCGGGCGCCGTCGAGGCCGCCGCGGGCCGCGAACTCCCATTCCGCCTCGGTCGGCAGCGCCTTGCCGGCCCAGGCCGCGTAGGCCTCGGCGTCCTCGTAGGCGACCTGCACGACGGGATGCCGGTCGCGGCCGTTGATCGTCGTTCCCGGGCCGCCGGGCTTCTTCCACAGCGCGCCCGGGACGTACGACCACCAGCTGCGGACATCGCTCAGCGGGACCGGGCCTGGGGTCTTCTTGAAGACGAGGGAGCCGGGCACGAGCAGCTCCGGGTCCGCATCGGGATAATCGGCGGCGTCGAGGGGCCGCTCGGCCACCGTGACGTACCCCGTCTCGCGTACGAAGCGCCGGAACGCTGCCGCGGTGACCGGGTGCTCGTCGATCCAGAAACCCTCGACCGAGACCGTGCGGACGGGCCGTTCCTCGGGATAGAACTCCTCGGAGCCCATCGAGAAGCTGCCGCTGTCGATGCGGATCATGCGCGGTTCGGAGAGCCTGGTTGCGGCCGCCACGCTTATGAACGGTACGCGCTGCGCGCCGGATAGCGGTTCATCCCTTCCGGGTGAAGCTCCGTGCCGGGAAAGGAGCGAGCATGCGCCCATGGCGAGTTGGGCGAGACCATGAGAGGCCGCATGCTCGCGGCGCGCATCCTGGTCGTCCTGGTCGTGATCACCGCGGTGCTGAGCTTGATTGCAGGGTTCGTGCGCTGGCAGGGGCTCGACACCGACACGGTCGAGCAGACGGCCGAGCTCCTGATCGTCGACGAGGAGATCCGGGACGAGATCGCTGCGGGACTCGTGGAGGAGCTGTACGCGAACGTCGACGTGGCCGGCGGGCTCGAGGAGCGCTTGCCCGCAGACCAGAAGGCGCTGGCGCCGGTGCTCGCCGGAGCAGCGCGGGAACTGTCCGACCGAGCAGCTCGACGGCTGCTCGAGCGGCCGCGGGCGCAAGCCCTCTGGGTGGGCACGATCACTCGGACGCACGCGCAGCTCCTGCGGTTGCTCGACGACGACCTGACGTCCGTGGAGACGGAAGGCGGCTACCTCATCCTCGATCTCCGCCCGCTCGTCGTCCAGCTCGGTGACCAGGTCGCCATCGTCGGGCGGCTCGCGGAGCAGCTCCCAGAGGGCTCGGGCCGCATTCAGCTGATGGAGGCCGATCAGCTCGAGACGGCACAAGACCTGACCCAGCTGCTGAAGACGCTCGGCACCTTTCTGTTCATCGTCCCGCTCTTGCTCAGCGCATCTGGCGCTCTGGCTCGCCGCCGGCCGGCGGCGAGCGATCCTCCGCGCGCTCGGCTTCGGACTCGTCCTCGCGGGAGTGCTCGTCCTCGTCCTCCGGAGCGTCAGCGGCTCGTACGTGGTCGAAGAGCTCGTCGCCACCGAATCCGTACGGCCGGCGGCGCAGAATGCCTGGGAAATCATGACGCGCCTGCTCGACGATGGTGCCTGGACGATGATCATCCTCGGCGGTGTTGCGCTCCTCGGTGTCTGGGTCACCGGGGCGAGCCGTCCCGCGCTCGCGACCCGGCGCCGGCTCGCGCCGTACCTCGCCCGGCCGGAGTACGCATTCGGGGCGGCTGCGGCGCTGATGCTCCTGCTCGTCTGGTGGGCTCCCGTCGTGCAGTTCCGCCGCGGGCTGGCCGTGCTCGCGATGGCCGTGCTGCTCGCGATCGGCGTCGAGGCGCTTCGCCGTCTGACCGCCCACGAGTTCCCGGAGGAGAACACCCTGATCGACTCGAAGGAGACGCCACGATGCTGCTCGCTGACTTCTGGGACTCGTTCTTCCTCTTCCTCATCTTCCTGCCGCTCGCGCTGGTGTGGGCATTCGCGCTGCTCGACATCTTCCGGCGCGACGACATCGGCGGCGGTTCGAAGGCGCTCTGGGTCGCCGTCGTGATCTTCCTGCCGTTCCTCGGCACGCTGATCTACCTGATCGCTCGGCCCAGGGGCGTGACGAAGGAGGAGCGCGCGCTGATCGCGGAGGTGAAAGCGCAGACGAGTGCGACCGAGCTGCAGGCACTCGCCGATCTGCACGACCGCGGCAAGCTCACCGACGCCGAGTTCGCCGCCGAGAAGACGCGCGTGCTCGGGAGCAGCGCGGGCAACCAGGCATCCGTGTAGGTCGGAACCGCTGCGCTCGTCCCGGGCGGTGGGCGACAGCGGTTAGGGTTGCGTTCGAGTGACGCGCGCGCTGAAGCGCTACGCCCCGGCGGTCCTGGCGGTTGCCGTGGTCGTCTTCGTCTTCGGCTTCGCGCTGCCGCGGATCGCGAGCTACCGCGACGTGCTCGACGTGATCTCCGGCTTGTCGGGCTGGAGCGTCGCTTTGCTCGTGGTCGCGACGTTGTGGAACGTCTTCACGTTCGCTCCTCCGTGGCGGGCGGCGGTACCGGGGCTCGGGCTGTGGCGCGCGCTCGTGGTGACGCAGGCCTCGACCGCGGCTGCGAGCGTCTTCCCGGGCGGCGAGGCGGTCGGGCTCGGAATCACCTTCGGCATGCTGCGGACGTGGGGCGTGTCGCGCTCGGCAACCGTCGCGGCGGCGGCCGTCCTGACCGTGATGAACGCGCTCGCCAAGGTGCTGCTGCCCGTTGCAGCTGTTGCAGCACTGCTCTTCACCGGCAGGCAGGGCGGGCTGCTCGGCCTCCTCACCGTTATCGCCATCGGCGTTATCGGCGTCATCCTTGGCGCCGTGGTCGTCGCTTTGCGAACGGATGCGACCACGCGGGCGTTCGGTACGCGTGCCGAAAGTCTCTGTCGGCGCATCCCGATCGTCCGGCGCCGCGCGGGCTCGTGGCTGATCGCCGAGCGACTGAGCATCTTCCGCTTCGAGACGATCGGGCTGCTCCGCCGCGGCTGGCTGAGCTTGGCCGTCTGGACGCTGATCGGCCACACCGCGGTGTTCATCGTCCTCCTCGTCTCTCTGCGGGCAGTGGGCGTCTCGGCGGCGGACGTCGACGCAGTCGAGGCGTTCGCAGCCTGGGCGCTGACACGCCTGCTGACGGCGATCCCGATCACGCCCGGTGGCCTCGGGATCATCGAGCTCGGGCTGACCGGGGCGCTCGTCGCCGCAGGCGGGGACAACGACGCCGTGGTCGCAGCGGTCCTCCTCTACCGTCTCCTGACCTGGCTCCCCCCGATCGCGCTGGGGACCCCGGCGGTGCTCTTCTGGCGCCGCTCGCACGCGGCCGGGGAAGGCTAGAGCTCGACGGTCCCACCCGGCGCCAGCACGAGCACCTCGACGTCCGGTGCCAGCCGCGCGGCCTCCGCTCGAAAGAGCTGCGCAGGCGCTTCGGGATCCGCCTCGGGGCCGGCACCGATCACCCTGTAGGTGCCCCAGTGAATCGGGATCGCCACGCGCGGCCGCAGGAGTGCGACCGCCTGTGCGGCCCGCGCCGGATCGAGATGGCCCGGGCCGACCGACGGCCCCCATCCCCACACGGGCACGAGTGCCAGGTCGAGGGTCGGGGCAATCGACGCCATCCCGTCGAAGAGGTCCGTGTCGCCGGCGAAGTACACCTGCCTCGAGCCCTCGATCACGTAGCCGATCGGCTTGACCTTGCGCGCGAGCGGGTGGCGGCCGGACGCATGCACGGCGGGCACCGCCCGGATCAGCAGCCCGCCGACCGGTGCAGTCTCCTCCGGCTCGAGCTCGACCACCGTGCGACCCGTGCGCCGGCGCAGGAGCGCCGCCGATCCGCGCGGGGCGATCATGGGCACGTCCTTGGGGACGAGGGCGAGGGAACGAAAGTCGAGATGGTCGCCGTGGAGGTGTGAGAGCAGCACGGCGTCAGGGCGGACCGTCTCGGCCGGCAGGTCGGCGTGCCGCCGCAGATGCCCGACGCGACTGAGCAACAGTGGGTCCGTGAGCAGCGAGACGCCGTCGAGCTCGAGCGCCACGGTTGCATGTCCGAGGAAGGAGACGCGCACCGCGTCAACCTACTTCGCCCAGCCCCGGCGAGGCTCCGGCCCGAATCCGCAGGTTCCGTTGGGCCGAACGCCTCGGACCGAGGTTGAGGGGGATGTTCAGGGGGTGGGGGCACTCCCATGAACAGCCCGCATCAGTCTGGCGTCTCGGCGCCGTCCGGTCATGACACAGATGCGTCAACTTGGTGCACGTGACCGATTCATCCCGTTCGGGCGATGAGAGGCGATCCGCCGACGGGGAGGCTTGCGCGAGCGATCAGACCCAGGAGGATCCATGCCCGAGAGGCCACAGCTGCGCCGAGACGTTCTGCCGATCCCTGACATCGCACCCGTCGGGCTGACCACGTACGACGCGAAGGATCCGGCGACGTCGTTTCCGCCGATCGAGCCGCTGCGCCCGCCCGAGGGTGCGCCGAACGTGCTCGTGATCCTGCTCGACGACGTCGGCTTCGCCGCGTCGAGCGCCTTCGGCGGCCCGATCGCGACCCCGAACGCCGAGCGGCTCGCCGCCAACGGCCTCAAGTACAACCGCTTTCACACGACCGCGCTCTGCTCGCCGACGCGCCAGGCCCTGCTGACGGGTCGGAACCACCATTCGGTGGGCATGGGCGGGATCACCGAGATCGCGACCTCGTTGCCGGGCTACAGCTCGATGCTGCCGAACACATGCGCGCCGCTCGCGCAGACGCTGAAGCTGAACGGCTACTCGACGGCGCAGTTCGGCAAGTGCCACGAGGTGCCGGTCTGGCAGTCGAGCCCCATGGGGCCGTTCGACGCCTGGCCCACGGGCGGCGGCGGCTTCGAGCACTTCTACGGCTTTCTCGGCGGCGAGACGAACCAGTACGCCCCGGCGATCTACCAGGACACGGTGCCGATCGAGCCCGACCGGACGGCCGACGAGGGCTATCACTTCACCGAGGACATGACCGACCGCACCATCGACTGGGTCTCGCAGCAGAAGGCGCTGATGCCCGACAAGCCGTTCTTCGTCTACTACGCGCCCGGCGCCACCCACGCCCCGCACCACGTCCGGCCGGAGTGGTCGGACAAGTACAAGGGGCGCTTCGACGCCGGCTGGGACGCCCTACGCGAGCAGACGATCGCGAAGCAGAAGCAGCTCGGCGTGATCCCGCCCGAGGCGGAGCTGACCGAGCGTCCGGACGAGATCCCGGCGTGGGACGACATGCCCGACGACCTCAAGCCGGTGCTCGCCCGTCAGATGGAGGTCTACGCCGGCTTCCTCGAGCACACCGACCATCACATCGGACGGCTGCTCGACTCGCTCTCCGAGCTCGGCGTCCTCAACGACACGCTCGTCTACCTGATCATCGGCGACAACGGCGCGTCCGCCGAAGGCACGCCGACCGGTTGCTTCAACGAGCTCGTGGTTCTCAACGGCGCAGCCGGCCTCGAGACGACGGAATTCATGGTCTCGAAGATCGACGACTTCGGGACGCCCGACGCCTACAACCACTACGCCGTCGGCTGGGCGCACGCGATGGACACGCCGTACCAGTGGACGAAGCAGGTCGCGTCGCACTGGGGCGGGACGCGGAACGGGACGATCGTGCACTGGCCGAACGGGATCAAGGCGAAGGGCGAGATCCGCTCGCAGTTCCACCACGTGATCGACGTGGCGGCCACGGTGCTCGAGGCGGCCGGGCTGCCGCAGCCGCTCAGCGTCAACGGCGTCCAGCAGCGGCCGCTCGAGGGCGTCTCGATGGCGTACACCTTCGACGACGCCGCGGCGGCCGACCGTCACACGACGCAGTACTTCGAGATGTTCTGCAACCGCGGCATCTACCACGAGGGCTGGACGGCAGTGACGCGCCACAGCACCCCCTGGCTGATGACCGAGACCCCACCGCTCGACGCTGACGTCTGGGAGCTCTATGCCCCCGACGATTGGTCGCAGGCGTACGACCTCGCCCAGGACCAGCCCGAGAAGCTGGCTCAACTCCAGACGCTCTTCCTGATCCAGGCGGCAAAGTACAACGTGCTCCCCCTCGACGACAGGCGCGCCGAGCGCTTCAACGCCGACCTCGCAGGTCGGCCTCAGCTCGTCCGCGGCAACTCGCAGCTGCTGTTCGGCTCGATGGGAAGGTTGACGGAGAACTCCGTGATCGTGAACAAGAACAAGTCCTTCTCGATCACGGCCGAAGTGGAGGTGCCGGAGGGCGGAGCCGAGGGAGTGATCGTCGCCCAGGGCGGCGCCTTCGGCGGCTTGGCGCTCTACGTCAAGGACGGCAAGCCGGCGTACTGCTACAACCTCTTCGGCCTGCAGCGGTTCAAGGTCTACGGGGACGGCAAGATCCCGGCCGGCGAGCACCAGGTGCGGATGGAGTTCACCTACGACGGCGGCGGGCTCGGCAAGGGCGGCGACGTCGCCCTCTTCCTCGACGGCGAGCAGGTCGGCACCGGCCGGATCGACAACACCGTTCCGATGCTCTTCTCCGGCGACGAGACGACCGACGTCGGCTCGGACAGCGCGACGCCGGTGAGCGACGACTACGGCTCGAAGGACAGCGAGTTCACGGGGAGGGTTCGCTGGGTGCAGCTCGACATCGACGCCGCGGCCGAGGACATCGATCACCTGATCACGCCCGAGGAGCGGCTCCGGGTCGCGATGGCGAGGCAGTAGCCCCGGTGCGTTAGCCGCGCTTCGCGAACTCCACGTACGCCCGTTGGAGCACGTCCGCGAGATCTCCCGTGCCTGCGCGCAGGCCGCTCGGGCCGAGACGCTTCAGCACCGCCCCGACCGGCAGCGGCCGCACCGGCCGCGGCTCCGGCAAGGAGCCCGCCTCCCAGGCCGACTGCGGGGCGGTCTCGACGACCACGATCGGCTCTGGCTCCGGCTCGGCCTCCTCGACCGCATCGACGCCGCGCCAGCGCAGAAGCGCCGTCGGCTGCCGGTCGATCTCCTCCGTGAACGCGTAGGCGAGCGCGGCGACGTGCTCGCACGCCCCGCCGCGGTGGCAGGAGCACGCTCGATCGAGCTCCCGCTTCCGCGGCACGAGCGGCCGCTCCCAGTCGAGGGTCATCAGGTGCTCGAGGTGCACGGACTGGGCACGACCCTCGATTGCGGCGATCAGCTGCGGGTTCTTCCGCGCCGAGCGAGTCAGCGCCGCCCAGATGCGCGGCGGCACCGGCTCGGCCGCGATCGTCACCTCGCATCCGTCCACGGAGGCAGACAGCTTCCCCGCCTCGATGACCAGGTCCCCGACCGACGGCACGAGTCGGCGACCCTGCTCGGCAACCGAGGAGCTCTCGTCGGGGACGACGGCGGTGGCGAACAGCCGCGCCCACGGTCCCTTGCCGATCATCATGCGGCCACCTCCGTGGAATCGGCCGACAGCTCGACGGCGGCCCGAAGCGCCCCGAGGTCGAGGTCGCCGAGCCAGTCCTCGGAGCGGGCGGCGATCACCTTTTCGGCGAGCTCGCGCTTCGAGTCGAGCAGCGCGTCGATCCGCTCCTCGAGCGTCCCGGTGCAGATCAGGCTGTGCACGAAGACGGGCTTGCGCTGGCCGAACCGGTGCGCGCGATCGGTTGCCTGCTGCTCGACCGCCGGGTTCCACCAGCGGTCGAAGTGGAAGACGTGGTTCGCGGCCGGCAGGTTGAGGCCGCGGCCGCCCGCGCGGATCGAGATCACGAGCAGCGTCGGCCCGTCCTCGGCCGCGAACTCCTCGAGCAGGTGCTCGCGCTGCTTGGCGTTGAGCCGGCCATGAAAGAAGCCGACCCTTGTCCCGAGCCGCTCCGCCAGGTGCGGCACGAGCCGGTCGAAGCCCGGATACTGCGTGAAGACGAGCGCCTTGTCGCCTTCGGGCACCTGCTCCAGCAGCTCGACCAACCGCTCCAGCTTGCCGGAACGGCCGTCGAGCGGCTGCCCGGTCGAGACCAGCATCTCGGGGTGGTTGCAGACCTGCTTCAGGTGGCTGAGCATCGCGAGCACGGCGCCGCGGCGGCCGAAGCGATCGCCGTGCGCCTCGATCCGCGGCAGCCAGTGGTCGACCGTCGCGCGGTAGAGGCTCGCCTGCTCGACCGTGAGCCGGCAGTAGTCCTTGGCGACCGTGATCGGCGGCAGCTCCAGCTCGACCTCGGGCGCATCCTTCGTTCGGCGGAGGATGAACGGCTGCACGATCGACCGCAGCCGTTCCAACGCCCCGTCATGGCTGTGCGTCTCGATCGGCCGCGCGAAGGTCCGCTCGAACCACTCCCGCGAGCCGAGCAGGCCGGGGTTGACGATGTCCATCAGCGCCCAGAGCTCGCTCAGCCGGTTCTCGATCGGCGTACCCGTCATGGCCAGGCGCCGCTTCGCCGGCAGCCGGCGCAGCGCCCGCGCCCGCTTCGTGTTCGGGTTCTTGATGTCCTGCGCCTCGTCGAGCAGCAGCCGGTCCCAGTCCGATCGCAGCGAGGAACTCGACGTCGCGGGTGGCGACGTCGTACGAGGTGATGACGACGTCGGAGCGAAGGGCCGCTTCGGCGAGCGCCGCGCCCGCGAGCCGCAGGCTGCCGTGGTGGACGTGGACTCGCAGGGACGGCGCGAACCGGGCGATCTCCGCGGCCCATTGCTTGACCACGCTCATCGGGCAGACGACGAGCGTCGGACCGAGCACGTCCGGGCCGACCTCCTCCCGCTCCGAGGCGAGCATCGCGATCGCCTGAACCGTCTTCCCGAGGCCCATGTCGTCGGCCAGGATCCCGCCCACGCCGAGGTCGCCGAGCAACCGCAGCCAGCCATGGCCGCGCTCCTGGAACGGGAAGAGCGCGAAGCGCATCGAGGCGGGCGTCGGCAGTGGGCGAAAGCGGTGGTCGCCGTCCTGGAGCAGGCTCGCGAGCGGCGCGTCGAGCGAGACCTCGCCGAGCTCGAGCCCCGCCTCGTCGGTCTCGAGCCCGCTGACCGCGCGGACGAGCTCGACGATCCCGGCGCCCGTACGCCGCCGCTCGAGAAACCGCAGCGCCTTCTCGACGTCCGACCGGCGCAGCGCGTGCCAGCGACCGGCGACGCGGACGAACGGCTCCTTCGCCGCCGCGAGGTCGGCGAGCTCCTGCTCGCTGAGAACGACGTCGCCGAGGGCGAGCTGCCAGTCGAAGGTCGCGAGCGACGCCGTCGAGAGGAGGCCACTTGGCCGGGTGCCGAACGTGCTGCTCGTCGCGGTCAGGTTGACCTTGAGCGTGCTCGGCGACCCCAGCCAGGCGCCCGGCAGCAGGACCGGGACGCCGCGTGCCTCGAGCAATGGCATCGCCTCACGCAGAAACAGCTGCACCTCGTCGCCGTCGAGCTCCGCCTCGGCGGGGTTGGCCTCGTCGAAGCGGACGCCGTGCTCGGCGAGTAGAGGCTCGATCTCGGTCAGCTGCCGGGCGAGATCGCGTCGTGGATCGCTCGCGCGGAGGAAGCTGAAGACCTCGTCGCCCTCCTGCTGCAGCAACGAGGCGGGCAGCCCGAGGGTCGGATCGTCCTCGGCGTGCAGCCACAGCTCGAGCACGAGTGCCGTGCCCCGCTCGTCCAGATGGAGGCCGAGCTTCCAGGGAGCCGAGGAGCGACGGCCGAGGCCGTCGTCGAGCCAGCGGGAGAGCCGCCGGTTCAGCGCCGCGAACCCGGCGTGGTGCGGCAGCTCCTGCTCGGAAGCGCTGAGGCCGTCGAGGAAGAGCTCGAGCGCAGTCGGGCGGCCGTTCCGCAGCGCCGCGCCCAACCGGATGCGCCCGGCCTGCAGACGGTCACGCGCGATCTGGTCGACGAGGACGGGATAGAGGTCGCGGACCGTCGCATCGCGGTCGCCGCCGAACGCGGCGGCGGCGGCCTCGGGGAGCGCTGCCGCGATCTCGTCGAGCGTCGCCTGGACGCTCTCGTCGAGGGTGGCGCCCCAAAACGCGTGCCAGGAGCCGCCGGCGTGCTCGAGGTAGGGATGAACGAGACCTTCGACGACGGAGCGCTGGGCAAGCTCGACGACCGCGAAGGCGGTCAATGCACTCCCGCCGGCGTCGGCTGGACGTGTCTCGGCGAGCCGGATCAGCGCGCGAACATCGAGGTCCTGGGCAGCCGAGACCGTCCCATCGGAGTCGCGGGTGAAGAGGGACGCGGTCGCGTCCTGCTGCCAGACCAGTTCGAGCACGACCTATCAGGATAGGCATTGCCGGCGACAACGCGCCTCCCGCGCGAGTACACGCGAGGACAGCCGTAGCCGCGAAGCGGCCGTCAGGCGATTGCGCGAACTGGGATCCGCTCCTGCGGATCCGAGGGGAGTTCCACCGTGACGCGGAGACCGCCGGCGGCGCGGGGGGTCAGGGTGAGGGTTCCGTCGTGTGCTTGGGTGATGCTCTGGACGATCGCGAGGCCGAGGCCGACACCTGCGTGCTCGGTGCGGATGCGTTCGGTGCCGCGAAGAAACGGCTCGGCAAGCGTGGAGACCAACTGTGAGGTGAGCTTCTCTCCGGTGTTCTCGACAGTGAAAACCACATTCTTGGGGTGAACGCTGGTCGTGACCCACACGGTGCCCTGTTCAGGCAGGTTGTGGACGATCGCGTTCTGCACGAGGTTCATGGCCATCTGCTGGAGGAGTGCGTGTGAGCCGATGGTGGGGGTCATGTCGCCGGAGGTCTCAATCGTGAGGCCGCGTTTTTCTGCGAGAGGGAGCAGCGTTTCGGTGGCTTCTTCCGCTATGAGGGAGAGGTCGACGTGTTCTCGGGTGAAGGACCGTCGGTCGGCGCGGCTGAGCAGGAGCAATGCTTCAGTGAGGTCGATTGCTCGGGTATTGACGGCGTGGAGGCGGTCGACGAGTTCGCCGTTGTCGCGGTTCAGATCACTGCGGGCCACGTCGAGAAGCGCCTGCGTGGTCGCCAGCGGGGTGCGCAGTTCGTGGGAGGCGTTGGCTGCGAATCTCTGCTGTTCGGCGACATGTGCTTCGAGCCGTGCGAGCATGGCGTCGAAGCTGTCGGCAAGTTCGCGGAACTCATCCGTGCGGCCCTCCAACGCGATCCGGTGGGAGAGCGATCCGGTCGCGGCCATTCGTGTGGCGTTCGTGATGCGGGTCAGCGGAGCGAGCATGCGGCCCGCGAGAAGCCACCCTCCCAGCAAACCGAACACCAGCAGGATCGCCAGCACGATGGCCGCGGGATAGGCGAAACCGTTCTGGGGGCCGGAGCGGTTGGGTGGGAGCCACGGGAGACCGTAAGTCACCTCGTCGGGTATGTATCGCAGCAGCGACAGCCACACGGCCGCGAGCAGCAAGGCGCTTGCGAGCATGAGGAAGCCGGCATAGCTGAGGGTGAGTTTGAGGCGAACGCTCAAACCAGGGGCTCTATCCACGGTCTCCTCCCTCACGCCCGGTTTCCGGTTGAGTTGCGATGCGGTAGCCGACACCGGCGACGGTGGCGATGATCCAGGGCTCGCCGAGCCGCTTCCGTAGTCCCGAGACCGTGATGCGCACGGCGTTGGTGAACGGGTCTGCGTTCGCATCCCACGCCCGCTCTAGGAGCTCCTCGGCGCTGACGACACCGCCTTCGGCAGCGACGAGGACGTCGAGCACCGCGAACTGCTTCCGGGTGAGCGCGACGTAGCGGCCGTCGCGGTAGACCTCTCGGCGGAACGGATCCAGCCGCAGACCTGCGATCTCTCGCACAGGCGGCCTCGAGTGGGCACGTCTGCGGTCGAGCGCTCTGAGCCGGAGCACGAGTTCTTGGAGCTCGAACGGCTTCGTGAGGTAGTCGTCGGCGCCGAGCTCGAACCCGGTGGCCTTGTCGTCGAGACGGTCCGCAGCGGTGAGCATGAGGATCGGCATGCCGCTCCCGGACGCCACGATGCGTTGGGCGATCTCGTCACCGGAGGGCCCTGGGATGTCTCGGTCGAGGACGGCGATGTCGTAGGCGTTGACGCTCAGCAGCTCCAGAGCGGTGTCGCCGTCACCTGCGATGTCTGCCGCGATCGCTTCCAGGCGTAGGCCGTCGCGGATGGCTTCTGCCATGTAGGGCTCGTCCTCAGCGATCAACACCCGCATGCTCCGATGCTACGAGCTGGCGCGTGTCGTCGGCGTATCGAAAACCACAGACGTGCTGGCAACACCACGCTGCCTTGAATCGAGGCGTGACCTACAGCAGACGAGCGCGCCCAACGACGCGTCGGATCCGAATTCGCTGGACCCGCGTCGCCGGCCTGCTGGGCGTCATGGCGGCGATCGCCGTTGCCCTCGGCCACCAGCTGCCGGCGTCCTCATCCTCGACTGCCACATCACCCATTGACGTTCTTCGCAGCCAGCACCGTGGCGCGCCTGAGGATGTCGTCCCGACGCCACCACGGTCTCTGACGACGTTCCGGGGTGTCGGCAACCTCGACCGGGCTCTTGTCGGTGCCTTGCGCCGAGCTGCAACTGATGCCGCGTACGACGGGGTCGGGTTGTACGTCAAGAGCGGCTGGCGTTCCCCGGCGCACCAACGACAACTCCTCCAAGAGGCGATCTCGAGGTACGGCTCAGAAGAGGAAGCCGCCCGATGGGTGGCGACCCCCGAGAAGTCCCCGCACGTGTCGGGGGACGCGGTCGACATCGGGCCCCTCGATGCGACGGCGTGGCTGTCCGAGCACGGCGCCGAGTATGGGCTGTGCCAGATCTACAGCAACGAACCCTGGCACTACGAACTGCGCCCCGAAGCCAGCGATCACGGTTGCCCGCCCATGTACGCAGACCCTACGCACGATCCAAGGATGCAGCAGTGACTCAGCACTCTGGCACCTTCAGAACGAGCAACGGCCTCGAGATCGCCGCACCGTCCGGTTACGCCGTTGTCCGAAGCCCCTCGAGCAGCTTCACGACGACGCTCAGGGTTTCCGTTCGGGCCGCCTCGGGATCGTCGGCGTCGGCGACCAGAAGGCACGCCTCGGCGAGCGCTCCGGTCACGATCATCGCGAGCGGGTTGAGCGGCAGCCGTACCATCACGCCGCGGTTGATCGCACGGCGAAACGTACCCCGAAACATCACCGCGCCCCACTCTCCGTCGACGCGGCGCCAAGCGTCCGGGCTGAGGACCGCGCGTGCGTCGCGCAGGACGATTCGCTCCACCGCCGGATCGGTGTGGATCTCGATGTAGGTCCGGCACGCCTCGACGATCCCGTCCCACGGGTCCTCAGGGCCCGGATTCCGGCGGTAGGTCTGGAGGGCCGGCGCGATCTGCGCGCTGAGCTCGCGTTTCACCTGCTCGAACACCGCTTCGAACAGTTCCTTCTTGCCGGAGAAGTGGTGGTAGAGGGCGCCCTTGGTCACCCCCGCCTCGGCGACTACTGCATCGAGTGAGGTCTCCGCGTAGCCGCTCGTGCCGAACAGGTTGCGCCCGGCGGCGAGCAGCGCCTCCCGCGTCGCCTCGCCTCGCTGTGCCTTCGGTAGCTGGTCCTTGACAACCATACTATCGGTATGTAGTCTCCATACCAACAGTATGCCAGACACGCCGGACGACCGGAGAGGAGGGCGAAAATGCCGAAGTACGTGATCGAGCGCGAGACGCCAGGGCTCGGTGAGGCCACGGTCGAGCAGCTACGCGAAGCGTCGGCTAATTCGAACCAGGTGATCGCCGAGCTTGGGCCGGAGATCAGCTGGCTCGAGAGCTTCGTCACCGACGACAAGATGTATTGCGTCTATGTCGCGTCCGGCGAGGACATCATCCTCGAGCACGCCCGGTGCGCGGGCATTCCAGCCGACCGCATCTCGCGGATCGCCCACGTCGCCGATCCGTCCTGGGGAGATTAGCGGGCCACGCACGCCTCCGGCCCGAGCTCAACTCGATCACTTCGTCAACGGACGGGAGGTGAGCACGACGGTCCTGTCCACCATGACCTGCCTCCGGCTGAACGAGTGAGAAGGTTGGGCCGTGCTGGGATCGAACCAGCGACCTTGGGATTAAAAGTCCCCTGCTCTACCAACTGAGCTAACGGCCCCTGCGGCGAGTGTAGGCACAATCTGTGGCGTGGACATCCTCGAGAAGCCGCGGCTGCGCGGCGTCTTTCACCAGTACGCGTTCTACGTCGCCGTCGTTGCCGGCACGGTGCTCGTGGCGCTCTCCGACTCGGCCCGCGAGCTCGTCGCGACCTGGATCTACGCGGCGGCGCTCGCCGCGATGTTCGGCGTCAGCGCGCTCTACCACCGGATCAACTGGCGCTCGCTGCGAGTGCGCACGTGGATGCGGCGGCTCGACCATTCGACGATCCTGCTCCTGATCGCGGGGACGTACACGCCGTTCGCGCTGCTTGCCTTCGACGGGGCGCTCGCGAAGGCGATCCTGATCGTGGTCTGGGCGGGCGCAGCGGCCGGGCTCGTGCTCAACCTCGCCTGGATCGACGCGCCGACGTGGATCACCGCGGCGGTCTTCGTCGCCCTCGGCTGGGTCGGCATTGCCGCGGTTCCCGAGCTCCTGGACGTCGGCGTTGCGCCGGCGGTCCTCGTCTTCGTCGGCGGCGCCCTCTACACGCTCGGCGCGCTCGCGTACGCGCTCAAGCGGCCGAACCCGGTCCCGGCGGTGTTCGGCTACCACGAGATCTTCCACCTGCTCGTGATCGGCGCGGCGATCGTCCACTTCGTCGCAATTGCAGCGTTCGTCGCGCCCCGAACTTAACCGGCGTGTAATCACTCAGCGGCTACCGTGTCCGCATGGATACGACACAGAAGACCGACACGCAGAAGTCCGACGAGCAGTGGCGCGCCGAGCTGACGACGGAGCAGTACGAGGTGCTCCGACGCAAGGGCACCGAGCGTGCCTTCACCGGTGAGTACGTCGACACGAAGGAGCCTGGCGTCTACCGCTGCGCGGGTTGTGGCTCGGAGCTCTTCCGCTCGGACGCGAAGTTCGACTCCGGCACCGGCTGGCCGAGCTTCGTCGAGCCGATGTCGCTGGACAGCGTCGTCACCGAGACCGACCGCAAGTTCGGGATGATCCGCACGGAGGTGATGTGCGCCGCGTGCGGCGGGCATCTCGGACACGTCTTCCCGGACGGTCCCGGCCCCACCGGCCAGCGCTACTGCATCAACTCCTGCGCGCTCGACCTGGAGCGGACATGACGGAGACGGCAACACTCGCGGCCGGCTGCTTCTGGAGCGTCGAGGTCGACTTCCGCAACACGCCGGGGGTCACCGACGTTCAGGTCGGCTACATCGGCGGCCACGTCGACGAGCCCGACTACAAGACGGTCTGCAGCGGCTCGACCGGCCATGCGGAGGCCGTCGAGGTCACCTTCGACCCCGCCGAAGTCTCGTACGCCGATCTCCTGGACACGTTCTGGGACCTGCACGACCCGACGCAGAAGAACCGCCAGGGTTGGGACGTCGGAACCCAGTACCGCTCGGCGATCTTCACCCACTCGCCCGAGCAGGCCGAGATCGCGGCGGAGTCGAAGGCGCGCGCGCAGTCACGTCTCTCCAAGCCGATCGCGACCGAGATCGTCCCGGCCTCGACCTTCTGGCCGGCCGAGGAGTATCACCAGCAGTACCTGGTCAAGAACGGCCGGGCTACCTGCCGGATCTGAGCTCCTCCGCGAGCTGAGGCCAGGCTGCCGCCGGCACCTGGCCTCGGTACCGGTAGCCGGTGCCGCCGAGCGGCTCGAAGACCGCGAGCTCGCCCTCGTCGATCGAGATCCCGGCCGAGGCTTCGATGTTCTTGATGTGGGCGACGAGCACCGTGTTCTCGCCCGCGTCCGGCGGCGTCGCGAGCAGTTCCTTCGTCCTCCGGACACGCGCCGCGTACTCGGGCGCGTCGTCGTTCGGGAAACCTGTCAGGTCGGGCTCGAGCGCCGCGCGCCCGAAGGCGAGCTCGGCCGTCTCACGCGTCCGGCAGTACTCGCTCGACCGCACCTCGCCGACGGGGATCTCGAGCGCACGGAAAGCGCGTCCGAGCTCACGTGCCTGCTGTCGCCCGGCGTCGTTCAGGTTGCGCTGGCTCGAGCAGTCGTCGAGGTCGATCACGCCGGCGTCGTCCTTCGATCGATCCGTCGCGGCGTGCCGGAGGTAGATGACATAGCCACCCTCCTGAAGCGCTTCGACGAGCCGGACTGGATCGAGAGCGGCGTCCGGGGTCGGCGCCTCTGCGCCGCCGCAGCCGGCGAGCGCGAGTACGGCAAACGCGGCCGCGATCCTCTTCATCGGGTCCCGATCGGCAGCCGAAGGAGACGCGGGATCGCCGCCGCGGCACGAGCTGCCGCTCCCGGGCGCCGTCCGGCCGCGCGGGCCTCTTCGGAGCTGAGCGTTCCCCAGCGCACGAGCCTGCCGCCCGCGTAGCGCAGCGGCTCGGGCGGCAGCCGGCGTTGGCGGCGCCGGACGAGGGGGAGCGCAGTCCACTCGTCCTCCGCTTGCGTCGCCAGTGACGCGAGGATCTGGCCGCCGAGCCAGCTCGGCCCGACGCCGTTGCCCGAATAGCCGGCTCCGTAATGGATGCGGGTCCCCGGTACGGTGCCGTACCACGGCAGCCTGTCCGCTGAGACGTCGATCGGCCCGCTCCAGCGGGCGGCGACCTTCACGTCGGCGAGGGCGGGAAGCAGGTCGCGCAGCCCCTGCTCGGCCCGACGCTGTGCCGGGACGTCGTCGAGCAAGCCTTGTCCGACACGCCCGCCGATCCCGAGCCGGCCGGAGCCGCTTCCCATCAACACCCGGCCGTCCGGCGTCGTCCGGAAGTAGTGCAGGAACATGCGCCCGTCGACGATTGCCTCGCCGCCCGTCCAGCCGATCTCCGCGAGGCGCTCCGGCGCCGGCTCGGTGAGCACGACCGCGCTGGCGAAGTTCGTCTGCCGGCGCGACAGCGGCCAGCCCGTCCCCCAGGCGTTCAGCGCCAGCACGATCTCCGGCGTCTGCACGGTACCGCCGCGCGTGCCAAGTCTTCCCGGCCGGATCCAGGTGACCGGAGTCCGCTCGAAGAGGAGGACGCCGGCGTCGAGCGCTGCTCGGCGCAGCGCGAGCGCAAGCCGTGCCGGCTGAACGGTGGCGCCGTCGCGGCAGAAGACGCCCCGGCGGAAACGAGGTGAAAAGCAGCGCGACGTGGAGCTCGTCCCGGCCGAGCGGAACCGCCTCCTCGTCGACGCCGAGGTCGCGCGCCGCCGCAACCGTCCGCTCGACGGCTGCGTCCTCCGCCGGGGAGGCGGAGACGCGGATCAGCCCGCCTTCATGCAGCCAGACGTCTTCTCGGCGTGCTTCGCAGAAGTCGCGAACGGCAGGGATGATCGCGCTCGAGGCGTGCGCGAGCTGAAGCGCCGCGCCGTCGCCGAGGACTGCGCGAAGGGTTGCGAGCGACGACCAGTAGCCGTGCAGGAAGCCGCCGTTACGACCGCTCGGACCCTCACCGACCCTCCGCGCCTCGAGCACCGCGACTCGCAGGGTCGGTTCGCGCTCCCGGAGGACGAGTGCGGTCCAGAGCCCCGTATAGCCGCCGCCGACGATCGCGACGTCGAGTTCGAGCCCGCCGCTCAGAGGCGGCGACACATCGTCGCCGGAGTGCGCACGCGCCTCCTCGAGCCACCACGACGACGGGCCGGCCAGGGGAGCGTTCAGCCGGCGGCGTCTCACCGCCCGACAGTAGCGCTACCGGATCGGGCGGAGTCGGCCGGACAGCGCGAGCGTGCGAGCCTCGGCCGCGCGGGGTGCGTACACCTCGAGCAGCGAGGGAACGCCGCGAAAAGCGACATAGACGCTCGTCGGTTGCTTCGTGCTCCACACGGCGAGGCCGCCGTTGGCAGTCCGGCGCGAGGTCATTGCGGCACCCTTGGCGCGCTGCACCGCCGTGCCGTATGCGTCGCGGAGCGGATAGGTCCCGATAGTGAGCGCCCGGGTCGAGCTGCCGGCCGCCGTGCCGGCAGGTAGGTAGCGGACGAACGCTCCCGTGGTGGTTCGTGTCAGCTCGAGCGTGCGACCCCGGAGCGCGCCCGCCCAGTAGACGGGCACGTCGTTCGAGCTCGCGAACGCCGCGAGCTCCTCGGCCGACACCGTCGCCGGCGCAACGGCCTCCTGCACCGGCGCGTCAGTCTCCTGTCGGCCGGCCAGGAGCAGGGCGGCCCCGACCGCGGCAACGACGACGAGGCCGAAGCCGGCGATCGCGAGGCGCTTCCGCTGCGGTCTCCTGGCTTCAGCCGCGCTCGTCGCGAGTGGTTCGGGCGCAACCGGCTTGGGCGCGCGCTTGCGTGGCGCAACTGTCCGCGGCGATGTCGTCCGTTTGCGCGGCGCCGGCGTCGCTTTCGCGGGCTTGTCCATACCTGAAGCTTCGGTGGCGGACTGCGAACTCATGCGGGCTAGCCGCTGACCGCGTCGCGGGTGACCGTGGCGACCTTGAGGGCGTAGATCCGGCTCACGCGCGCCACGGCGGCGTCGGTGCTCCTGCAGCGGAGGATCAGCGAGCCGGTCGAGGCGAACGTATGCGTGCCGATCATGGTCAGCGTGCTCGTGTGCTCATCGCGCGTGAATTCTGCCGAGTCGAGTGTTGTCGCTCCGGCAAAGAGCGTGCAGGTGACGACGTAGCCCGAGTTCGAGCCGCTGGGATCGGCGATGGTCTTGGCGGTGATCGCGTACGAGCCGGCTACCACGTTCGCCATCGTCGCGACTGTCGTGTCGGAGGTGCCGAGCGCCTGGCTGCCGTCGCGGTAGACCTCGCGTGCATCTGTTGCAGGGCCGGCGGGACCCTGCGGTCCTGCGGCGCCTTGCGGGCCTTGCGATCCCTGAGGGCCTTGAGCTCCCTGCGGTCCCTGCGAGCCGTTGGCGCCGGCCGGTCCCTGCGGTCCTGCCGGTCCGACCGGTCCGGTCGAGCCTGCTGGACCCGCTGGTCCCGCGACGCCCTGGGATCCCTGTGGCCCGTCGGCGCCCTGCGGTCCCTGCGGCCCGGTGAGTCCCTGTGGCCCCTGCGGGCCGGCAGGTCCCTGCGCACCCTGCGAGCCGGCGAGGCCCTGCGGCCCCTGCGATCCGGTGGAGCCCTGTGCCCCAGCGGCTCCTGGCGGCCCGTCGGAGCCTTGCGGCCCGGTGAGTCCGACCGGTCCCTGAGGGCCCGCCGGCCCGGTAGCACCGGCCTGGCCCGTCGCTCCGGTCGCGCCCGCATCGCCGTCTTGTCCGGCAGGACCCTGGAGCCCGGTCAGGCCTCTGAGCCCGATCGGTCCCTGGGCGCCGTCGCCGCCGGCCGCGCCTGTGGGACCTCTATCACCGTCGGGGCCTGCCGCGCCGCGTGGGCCCTGCGCCCCTGCGGGACCATGGGGCCCTGCAGGACCGACTGGGCCTTGCTCTCCGAGTAGTCCTTGCATGCCCTGCGGGCCTGCCGGGCCGGTCGGCCCGGGGTCTCCAGCGACGCCCCGCGGGCCCATCGGCCCGACCGGGCCGGGCGGTCCCTGATCGCCGTCCTTGACGCCGCGCTTCGGGCGGGGCTGTGCGGTCTGCTCGTGCGATTCCACGAGCGCAAGCTGTCTCGGCGCCCGCTGGGCGGCCTGGGGACGTCCCGCGGTCGCCATCGTGACGCCGACGAGCGAGAGCGTGACCGCCGCCGCGATGGTGGCGTGGACGAATCGGCGCAGTGTGAGCTTTTTACTCAAGTTGAAGGGAGCCGCAGGCTCTTGGGGGGTTCTGCCCTCCGCGAGGGATATCGGCAGCGGCGACCGGTCACTCAAGTGGGTCGACGTCCCTCACCCGAGGTACCGACCGGTTCCCCAGAACCGCGCACCGCGTATCACTCGAAAGGAGGTGCGCGCCCCGGGTGGGCGCGACGATACCGCGTTCATGGCGGCTTTTACCTCGACGCGACCCCTGCTCGCGACTCGCGGTGGCCTCACCCAGAACTCACCCGCCGCGTCCCCACCCGGCCGGTGGCTCCTGCGGGGGCTGTGCGCGCTCTTCGGCCTCTACGTCGGCTGGGTACTACTCGATCCGGACTCGGCCAAGTGGCTCTACAACGTCCTGCTCGTCGGCTCGGCGTTCGTCTGCTTGAGCTCGCCGCTGCGCCGGAGCAGGGAGCGCGCCGCGTGGCTCTGCCTCGGTGTGACGTTGCTCCTCTGGGCTGCCGGCGACTTCTATTACACGATCTTCCTCTGGAACCAGGACGCGGCTCCGCCGACCGTCACCGACTGGTTCTGGCTCGCCTCGTATCCGTTCCTGTACGCGTCGATCGCGCTGCTCGTGCGCGCGCGGACGGCGCACTTCGACCGGAGCCTCTGGCTAGACGCAATCCTGGCGGCGCTGGCGGTGGCCGCCGTCGGCGCGACCGTCCTCTTCGGCGCCGTCGTCGAGAGCACCGGCGGCTCGCCGCTGCTCGCGGCCATGAACCTCGCCTACCCGCTCGCGGATGCGCTTCTGCTCGGGATCGTCGTCGCAGTGCTCGCGCTGACCGGCTGGCGGCTCGATCGCACCTGGCTCTGCATCGTTGCCGGCACGACCGTCCTCGCCCTCACCGACAGCGCCTTTCTCTACCAGGCGACGTCGGGCTCGTCGATCCCGATCCTCGACGCCGGCTGGCCGCTTGCGATGCTGCTGCTGACGGCCGCGGCCTGGCAGCCCGTGCGCGAGCTCGGCACCGTCCGGCTCGAAGGCGCCCGCATGCTGGCGGTCCCGGCGGTCTTCGGGCTGACGGCGCTCGCGATCCTCGTCTACGGCCAGTTCGGCACCCTGAACACCCCTGCGGCCCTCCTTGCTGCGACCTCGATGCTGGCGGTGATCGCGCGGATGGCCTTCAGCTTCCGCGAGAAGCTGCGGCTCCTCTCGGCGTCGCGGATCGAGGCGCGCACAGACCCGCTGACAGGCATCGGCAACCGGCGCAAGCTGATCGACGACCTGGGCGCGAAGCTGAGTGCCCGGACGCCTGCGGTTCTGATCCTGCTCGACCTGGACGGGTTCAAGGGCTACAACGACAGCTTCGGACACCCGGCCGGCGACGCGCTGCTCGCACGGCTCGCGAAGAAGCTCGCCGCCGCGGTCGCACGCGACGGTGACGTCTATCGGATCGGCGGCGACGAGTTCTGCGTCCTCGGCGCGGTCGAGCCGGCTCGCCGAGAGGCGTTTGCGGCTTCGGCGGCCGAGGCGTTGCAGGAACATGGGGAGGGGTTCCGGATCACCTCAGCGCAAGGCTCCGTCGCGCTGCCCGAGGAGGCGGACGACGTCGCCGAGGCGCTTCGGCTCGTGGACGGCCGCATGTACGACGAGAAGGACGGGCGCCGTGCGTCTGCCGGGCGGCAGAGTCGCGACGTGCTGTTGCGCGCACTCTACGAGCGGGACGAGCGCCTGCAGGGCCGCCTCGCCGACATCGTCGAGCTCGTGCGGTCGGTCGGGCAGCAGCTCAGCCTCTCCGCGGACGAGGTCGCCGATCTCGCACTGGCAGCGGAGCTGCACGAGGTCGGGAAGCTTGCGATCCCCGACTCGATCCTGAGCAAGCAGGAACCGCTGACCGAGGACGAGGCGCGCTTCCTGCACCGGCATCCGCTCATCGGCGAGCGGATTCTCTCCTCCGCGCCGGCGCTCGCGAAGGTCTCGCGGGTTGTCCGCTCGATTCACGAGCGCTTCGACGGAACGGGCTATCCGGACGGGCTCACCAGCCAGGAGATTCCGTTCCGCTCACGCATCATCGGCACGTGTGCTGCGTACATCGGCCTGACGACGACCTCGTCACCCGACCAGGCGCTGGCGGAGCTCCGGCTCCGCGCGGGCACGCAGTTCGACCCGGTGGTGATCGACGCGCTCGCCGCGGTCGTTGCGGTCGACGAGCCGCAACTTGCGCTCGCCAGCGGTTAGGCGTCCCTCGATCGAGGGATCGACGGCAGAAGAGGAGCCGCGATAACGAAGGGGTCACCGACGACAAGGGGTCGCAGCATGAACTCGTTCGTTCTCATCTGGTATGCCCTCCTGCTGGGCTCGATCGTCTGGATCGGCATCGATGCCTCGAAGCGGGACTTCAGCGACAGCCGCTTTGCCAGCAAGACCTGGCACTGGGTCGTCGGAGCGCTTCTGCTCTGGATCGTCGTCTTCCCGGTCTATCTGTTCAAGCGCCAGAATGCGCCGCTGAAGCTGGCCTAATCCGGTACAACCCGCGGCGTGGCGCCGCGATCGGTCCGTCTCACGAGCCCGGAACGCGTCCTGTTCCCCGACGAGGGGATCACGAAGCAGGACCTGTTCGAGTACTACCGCACGATCGCGCCGGTGCTCGTCCCGCATCTGCGCAACCGGCCGTACACGATGAAGCGCTCGCCCTACGGGGTGGGCGGGGAGTCGTACTTCCAGAAGCAGGCGCCGAAGGGCATGCCCGCCTGGATCCCGACTCGCACCTACCGCACCTACCCGCGCGGCCGCAAGGGCGAGTCGCGGCTCGTCGACTTCCCGCTCGTCAACTCGCCGGAGGCGGTGCTCTGGATGGTGCAGATGAACTGCATCGACATGAACGCCTGGTACTCGCGCGTCGACAAGCCTGAGCGCCCGGACTTCGTGCTCTTCGACCTCGACCCACCTGACGGCGGCTTCGCACTCGCAATCCGTGTCGCGCACCTGATCCGCGAGGAGCTCGAGCGGGTCGAGCTCGAGTCCTACGTCAAGACGAGCGGCGCCGACGGGATTCACGTGCTCGTCCCGATCGCGCGCCGAGCGACCTATGAGCAGACCTACACGTTCGCGGAGCGCGTGGCGCGCGGGCTCGAGGAGCAGCACCCAGGGCTGGTCACGACCGAGTGGCTGAAAGCGAAGCGCGAGGGCGTCCTCGTCGACCACCGCCAGAACGCACGGGGGAAGACGATCGCCTCGGCCTACTCAGTACGGCCGAAGCCGGGCGCGCCGGTCTCGACGCCGCTGCGCTGGGACGAGCTCAAGGAAGACCTGACGCCGCGCCGCTTCGGGATGCGCGAGGCGCTCGAGCGGGTGGAAAAGCACGGCGACCTGTTCGAGCCCGTGCTCGCGGGCGGGCAGGCACTCGGACGCGCCCTGAAGCAGTTGCGCTAGCGCCCCTCGGCAGCGGCCTTCTCTCGGTCCTTGAGAGGGCGAAGTTCGCAGCAGCGGAGTACGGCCAGCTCGCACGACGATCAGAGACGAGCTCGCAGAGTTTTTAGCGCCGCACCGCTCGCGGCGTAAGCAACCCGTCCTTCAGATCCCCAAGCCGCCGCCCGAGCTGCCCGAGCGAGTCTCGATGTCCCGGCGGTATTGCTCGGCTTCCCTTATGGCCTGGGATGCGGCCGACTCGGATCGAGTGCCGTTGACCCAGTTCAGGAATCTGGCGATCTGCCGGTACAACGCCCGAAACATCTAACATTCGAGGTTAGCGCGCTCGATTGAAATCGCCAAGCTCACCTAGCGCGCGAGCCGCTGGTCTACTGACCACATCGCTGACAAAACCGCTCTCTCGGGAGGAGCTGTGAGGGCAAGAACGTTGATCAAGTGCAGTGGCTGAGTTCCGATCGGCAACAGATGGATTCCTTTGCGGCCAATACGCCGCCGGGGTGTTCGGGATTGACCTCTCTGCTGTGTCCCTCGTCGAGCTAGTCCCGAAGGAAGACGTCCGTCTGGGGCTTCGCGAAGCGCAACAAGCTCTCGTTTCCGGAGACGTAAAAGCTGCGCTCGATTGGGTCGCAGTTGCATCGCGCGCAGGTGCAAGAAGCTGCTGCCTCGTTCCAAGCTGGTGACGCTCGCCTTCCGGACAGCGAGCGGTGTGCCATAGTCGAGGTCGTGTGGTGGTCAGGCTTGACGCTTGCGTGTGTCTTAGCTCTCGCCGGTTGTGGAAGCGACGAGGAAAGCGTGACCCAGACCCCCGGGACGGTCGAGGCGAGAGACGTTCGGAACTCGCGCTGCCTCGATGTTTCTCGCTCGTTTCTCGGAAGAATCTCGGCGGGCGAGTTCGGAGGGCCGACTCCCCTAAGGTTTGGTCAGGCGGTGAAGGCAGGAGGGTTCGACAGCGTGTACTTCGTCTCGGCTTATATCGAGGAGCGGCCCATTGGGGGAGATCCGGGAGCGATGCACATCGCGACCTGGTGGACGGATGAGTTTGATGAAAGTGGACAGGTTTGGGCGGTTAGCCCGTTGGCGTTGGAAGTCTCGGACTGGGGGGATGCTCGTGATGCGGGCCGAGAGCTGTTGCCTGGTTATGACCGGCTTCAGCCGGTGCTGACAATGGAAGCTGACGGTGCCGAGGAGTCGCGTGCCTGCGTAAAGGCAAGAATGGCGGCCAGCGGCTAGGTGGGCGGCGCCGCGCGCCGCACCCGCTACTGACCACATTGCTGACGACGCGCCTCTGGCGACGAGGCCGAGAGGGCGGAAAAGGCTTGATCTAGCGATGGGCGGTGACGGACTCGAACCGCCGACCCCTGCGTGTAAAGCCGGCGGGAAGCGCTGCGGCAGCTTGCGGGTGGCTTCCTCAGCCGTCGAGCACAAGCGTTGCCTTAACACCTGTGTGTTCGAAGGCCTCGGCGAACCGGTCGAGCGGGACGCGTAAGCCAACGAGCTCCGGCAAGACGTCGGGCCAGCGCTCGCGGGCTCGATCCAGGGACTCAACGGCGGCGAGCCAGTCGATTCGGTTCGCGTTGACGCTGCCGAAGACGACGCGGTTCTCAAGGATCGCGTCGACGCCGATGACGCGGCCGTCGAGCTCGACGGGCCGACGCCGCGGGTCCAACCCGAGCAGACATGCGACGCCGCTCCGGCGCAGCATCCCGATGCTGTCGGCCATCACTTGGGCGTCGCCGGTCGCCTCTACGACCAGATCGAACCCACCCACCTCCTCCCGGAGCACGGTCAGAGGTTGTGCCGGCGTCGAGACGTAGCGTGCCCCCGAGGCGGCCGCCAGTCGGGCCCGCGGATCGTCGGCTGGGCCGAGCGCAGCGGTCCAGACGTCGAGCCCCGCGAGGCGAAGGAGATATGTCGAGAGCATGCCTATCGCGCCGGCGCCGATCACCAGAGCGCGCTGAAGCTGCCAAGGCTGGCGGCCGCCGATCGAGCGCGCGTGCCGGATCCCCCGCTCGCAGACCGACGCCGGCTCCACAAGCACGCCGAGCCGGCCGAGCGAGGGCGGGACACGGATCAGCTGAGCCGGATCCTCAGCCACGAGCTCCCGCGCGAACCCGTGCAGGCGGGTAATGCCGCGCTCGACATAGTCGCCCGTGAGGCAGGAGTCGGGAGCGCCTTCGCTACAAGCAAAGCAGTGCGAGCACGAGCGGCGCACGATCGCCGTCACGAGATCGCCACGCCTGAATCCATGCCCGTCCCGCTCGACGGCACCGAGGAATTCATGACCGAGCACGAGCAGGTCGTCACCTTCCGGCGCCACGCCAAAGATCCCGTCTGAGATCTCGCGATCGGTGCCGCAGACGCCGACCTCGAGCGTCCGCACTACCACCTCACCCTCGCGCACGGGCGCTGCCGGGATCTCGCTCACGCGCGTCGTGTGTGCCTCGCCGGGTTGGACGACGAGCGCTTGCATCAGACGGCCGCGAGCCCCCCGTCGACGACGAAGGGGGTCGAGCCGCTCACGTTGCGTATGGAAGGAGGACGGCGCCTTCCGAGGCTGAGCCCACAAGGGCGCGATAGCGAGCGAACACGCCGCCCGCGTACCTGAGCGGCGGCGGCTGCCACGCGGCGAGCCGCTCGGCGATTTCGGCGCCGCCTAGCGTCACCTCGAGTGTCTCGGCTTCGACGTCGATCGTGATCGTGTCCCCGTCGAGAACGATCGCGAGCGGCCCGCCCCGCGCCGCCTCGGGGGCGACGTGACCCACCATCAGCCCGCGCGTGGCGCCCGAGAAGCGCCCGTCGGTGACGAGCGCAATCGACTCGCCGAGCCCAGCCCCGACGACCGATGCGGTCACGCTGAGCATCTCCCGCATCCCAGGCCCACCCGCCGGGCCCTCGTAGCGGACGACGAGCACGTCGCCGGCTTGCACGTTCCCTGATCGCACGGCGTCGGTACACGCTTCCTCACTGTCGAAGACGCGCGCAGGACCTGTGTGCACGCGGCGCTCCGTGCCGGCGAGCTTGACGAGGCTCCCTTCCGGAGCGAGGTTGCCGTGCAGGGCGTAGAGCGCCCCGCTCGGCTTGAACGGCTGCTCCAGCGGCAGGAGCACGTCGCCGTCTGGCGCGGCGGCGCTTGCCGTTGCCTCCCCGAGCGTGGTGCCCGCCACGGTCGGCGCGGAGCCGTCGACGTAGCCGCCGCGCAGGAGCTCGCGGATCAGCGCGGCGCTGCCGCCGACCCGGTGGAAGTCCTCCGCCACGAAGCGGCCCGCAGGAGCGAGGCTCGCCAGCACCGGTGTCCGGCGCGCGACGCCTGCCAGGTCCGCGAGTGACAAGGTCGTACCCGCCTCGCGCGCGATCGCGAGCAAGTGCAGGATCCCGTTCGTCGAGCCGCCGCTCCCCGCGATCCCGGCCATCGCGTTCAGCAGCGCGCGCCGGTCGAGGAAGCTTCGTGCCGTGACCGCTTGCTCGACGAGCTGCACCGCCAGGACGCCCGCCTCTGCAGCCGCCACGTCCTTCGCGTCACGCTCGTCGGCCGGGATCAGCCCGTCGCCGATCCGGGCGAGCCCGAGGCAGTCGAGCGCTACGGCCATCGTGTTGGCGGTGAAATGGCCCGCGCACGTACCCGCGCCCGGACACGCGCGCTGCTCGAGCTCGTCGAGATCGGCCCGCGGCATCAGCCCCCGCTCCTCCGCTCCGACCGCCTCCCAGACGTCCTGGATCGTGACCTCGCGATCGCGCCAGCGCCCCGCGCGCATCGGCCCGCCGTAGAGGACGACCGCCGGCTTGTCGACGCGCGCGAGCGCCATCAACGCGGCCGGGACCGTCTTGTCGCAGCCGACCAGGCAGACGATGCCGTCGAAGTCGTGCGCGTGCACCATCAGCTCGATCGAGTCGGCGATCACCTCCCTCGAGATCAGCGAGGCGCGCATGCCGGGGGTCGCCTGCGATTGGTTGTCCGAGACGGCGATCGTGTTGAAGCCGAGCGCGACGCCGCCTGCGACGGTCACTCCCTCGCTGACGCGGTCGGCAAGCTCGCGCAGGTTCAGATTGCACGGCATCGTTCCCGTCCACGTCGAGGCGACGCCGATGATCGGCCCGCCAAGGCGCGCCGGGTCGATCCCCATCGCACGGAAGTGCGCCCGCGCCGGTGCGCGCTCCGCGGCTGCGACGAGCCCGGACCGAGCACGGCGCCGAAGCGCCTCCTGCGGCGGTGTCATGTCGCGACTTTACGTCAGCCCGAAACTCTGAGAACGGCCCTCACAACCGTTGCGAGGCGCCGGGTCAACTCTCGCTTGCTGGAGCGTCCTCGACGATTGTCTCGCGTCGCACGGCTGGATCCGTGAACACGTCGAGGTCGTCACGGCTCGTGGAGGAGAACTCGGACACGACCGCACCTTTGGCACCTGCGTAAAACGAGTGAAGGGTGTCCGGCGGAACCGTGACCTGCTCACCGGGATGGAGCACGATCTGCTGCCCCGCAACCTCCACATGGACGACGCCCGAACGGCACCGGAACGTCTCCTCTTTCCCGGGCGAGCGCCCGAAGGGTGGATGACGGTGCTCGGGGCACATCTGACCCGGATAGAGGACGAGCTCCTTGGCGCAATAGCGGTCGGTGTTGACGTAGACGAGGACCTGCAGGCCGACTTCGCGGAGCCGCGAAAGGCCGAAGTCCGCGACCTCGATCGACGCCCGTTCCGATTCCGTGAGGGTGATGCCGTTGGCGGCCAGTCGACCGGCGGCGTATTCCTGCGCCTGCCCCTGCTCCGTGCGCGTGATCACGCCGCCTCCCGGGGCGGGACTCTGCCGGCGCTGCTGTTCCTCATCGTGGGTCACGCTACCCGGTTCGGGCACCGGCTCACCGCCTGACTGTCAGAGCCGCGTCAAGCTGAGCGTCTACTCGTGAATCCAGACTCGCGCCGCCTCGCCACGTGCGCGTCACGCACAGCCGGTTCGTGCCGGGTGCACGGAGCCAAGACCTGTAAAACGGCTTGAACAGTAATGGGCGGTGACGGGCTCGAACCGCCGACCCCCTGCGTGTAAAGCAGGTGCTCTACCAGCTGAGCTAACCGCCCTTGTACGTCATGCCCCCAACGGGATTCGAACCCGTGCAGCCACCTTGAAAGGGTGGTGACCTGGACCACTAGTCGATGGGGGCCGGCCGAAGGAGGATAGCGGCGGGCCTCGCCGGCGCCTCTCAGCGGCCGCAGGTCGTCAGGATCACCCGCACGAGCTCGTCGAACGGCACCGACTTCAGCACGAAGTCGTCTGCGCCTGCCTCGAGGGCGGCCAGGCGCGAGAGGCGGTCCGTGTGCCCGCTGAGGGCGATCACGTGTGGCGCCGGATCGAGCGCGAGCAGGCGACGGGTCGCCGCCGGGCCGTCGAGCACGGGCATCGACATGTCCATCAGCACGACGTCGGCGGCGCTGCTCTTCGCAAGCTTGACCGCGTCCCGGCCGGTCGCGGCCGTGCCGATGACGTCGAAGCGACCGTCCTGCTCGAGCACCGTTGTGAGTGCATGCGTGAAGAGTTCGTGGTCGTCGACCACCAGCACGCGGATCAGAGGGTCTTCGTTCACCGAACGCGGCACTATGCCACGGCCGTGAGGGACGTGTCCCAGGGACTGTCCCTGGGACACGTCGTCGCTGCGGTCAGTGCTTGCCGCCGCCGAGCGGCGCTCTTAACGGGTCAGCTCAACCGCGCGGCGCGCCTCGCGCTCGTACGGGTTGTTGCGATAGCGCGTCGTCAGGTACGTGACGACCATGTGCACGGGCCGGTGCTGCAACTGCCAGATGTGGCAGAGCTCGTGGGTCACGAGGTCGTCCGAGGCATCCTCTCGGCGCAGCAGGATCGTCCGGATCAGCGCGTAGCCGTGGTAGCGGCGCAGGCCGGGCACGCGAAAGAACCAGGGCGCAACGCGCACGCGCACGCGATCCACCCGCACGGGAGCTGGGTAGAGCGAGAGCGTGTCGAGGCGTGCCTGCGCGCGGGCCAGCGCCTCGCGGTGGCGGGCGAGCACCCGGCCTAGGAGCCTAGCGTGGCCGGCGTGAGCACGAGGATCGCGCTCCCTTCCTGCGCGGCCTGGAACTCGTACTGGAACGTGCGCGGGCGGGTGAGCCGGTCGACGTTGCCGACCTCGATCGCGTCCATCTCGCCGATCGTCGGCGGCTCGTTCCGCAGCAGCGTGTGGCCCAGTGGCCGCCGCAGCTCGTCGCGCACCTCGTCGCGCTTCAGGAACACCGACGAGCCCACCGCGGCCGCCTCGGCGTTGGGTGCCGGCGGCAGGAAGACGACGACCGAGTCGACCCCGTCCAGGTACTTGAACGAGTAGAGCGAGAGCTCGAGCGCCTCGCGGCGCAGGAGCTGAAGCCGCTCCTCGCTCGCCTTGCCCTCCTTGATCGCGCACTGCTCGCCGAGACCGCAGAGGATGTACATGATCGAGCCGCCCGTGTCGATCACGTCGATGTCGTCCTCCTCCGCCTGGCCTGCGGAAGTGTCGGGGCGAACGGCGATCGCACGAACCTTGACGTCCTGCACCTCTGGTGGGCCGACGAGCGCCACCGCCAGCTGATTGCCGCTCGGCAGCCGGTAGCCCTTCGAGACGTGGTCTGCGATCTGCTTCGCGCTCGCCTCGATGCTCCCCTCGGGCTTCCACGTCGACCAGCTCGCCGCTTCCGGCGGGGCGGGACGGACGGCGAGGATAACCGCGGCAGCGATGCCGGCTCCGACCACTGCAGCCAGCAGGACGTAGATGATGCCGAAGCGAAGCCGATACGAGCTGCGGCGCGCCTGTTCGCTCCGCGCCGCCCTGCGGCTGAGCGGGACGATCGGCGGCTCCGCATCGGGCGCGGGGACTGTCACATCCTCGGCCATGAGTCCTCCTGGGAGAGATCGATCTCCGGCTTTGTCAGTCCGACGCCGTCGAGGATGGCGACCAGTTCATTGCCGAAGACCTCGCGGCGCACGACGAGCTCGTCCGCGATCTTCTCGACGCCTTCCTTGTTGTGGCGGATCAAGTTGTACGCCGAGACATAAGCCTGGCCGAGGATCTGGGCGGCGAGATCGCGCTTGTCGTGGTCGCCGAGCACGCCGGCGATCGGATTCGCGTCGAACGGGCCACCGGCGCTCGTCCGGTTCATGATCTGGATGCCGATCTCCTGGAAGCGCTTCATCACCCGCTTGCGCGCGTCCTCTTCCGTTTCGTCCTCGAGCGGCGTGACCTCGACGGGCTCCGGGCCCATCGCCGAGGCGCCCACCATCCACGCGGCCTGCGCGGTTGCGGACTGGACGTCGCCGCCGACGCCGTTCGAGTTCTCGCCGTAGAAGACGCGCTCCGCAGCCATCGCGCCGAGCGTCCAGACGAGCCGCGCCATCTCTTCGGAGCGGAAGCGGCTGAATCGCTCTTCTTTCTCGAGCGCCTGGTGATGGCCGAGCGAGCCACCGCGCATGCGGATCGAGAGGCGCGTCGACTCGGCACCTTCCATGAAGACATGTCCTGCTGCCGCATGGCCGGCCTCGTGGATCGCGACCGCCTTCGTCTCGGACTCGATGTACTCGACCCCGATCGCGGTGCCCGACTCGATCGACGTCATTGCCTCGACGAGGTCGCCCCAGGCGAACTGGTCGCGGCCGTCGTGATGAGCGATCGTCAGCGCCATCGAGCAGACCTGGTCGATCATCGCCGGCGAATAGCCGTTCGTGATCCGGGCGATCTCGTCTCGCCGCTCGGGCGTGTCGAGCTCAGCCTCGTGGGCGACCTTCGTGATGTAGAGGTCGAAGACGTCGAGCCGATCGTGCTTCGTCGGCGTCCGGAACCAGACATGACGGCCCATGCGCCCCGGACGGATCAGCGCGGGGTCGAGGCGATCGATCGGCACGTTCGTCGCGCCGATGAAGTAGATCTGCTCGCTCCGCGGCCGTGGAGGGCGGATGCGCAGCTTCAGCCGGCCGAGCTTGCGCGGGACGATGTAGGTGGCGTCGAGCGTCGTGTTGGTGCGGTTCGTGAAGACGCGCCTCATGAACGGGGGGTTGTCGATCCCGTCCATGACCACCAGCAGCTGATTCAGCGCGAGCGAGCCGCCGGAGCCCATCCCGCCCGGGAACATGAAGTTGACGACGTTGCCGACGCGCTGGCCCAGGAGTGTCCGCGCCGGTGGCCGCGACTCGCGCTCGGCGAACAGCCGCTCGCGCCACGCGCGCGTCTCGAGGATCAGGTCGCCGCTCGCGTTGAGCGCGCCGCTCGGGCCGTACCAGAGGTGTTCGTGCAGGTTCGGGGGTGCGACGAATCCGCCCATGCCGCCTGGGGCACCGCCTTGGAGCGCCTGACGACGCATGCCGACGGCGTCGATCTCGTCGATGAAGACGATGCAGGTGCCGCCCCACTTTCGTGCAAGCTTCTTCGCCTTCCGGGCGACATATCGGACGACGATCGCGTCGATACCGATGAACGTCGCCGCGAAGCCGGAGCCCGGGATCGAGACGAAGGGTGAGTTGAAGCCGGTGGCGATTGCTTTGGCGAGCATC
>CAVSWD010000006.1:0-126475 GCA_963731615.1 uncultured Gaiellaceae bacterium | reverse complement strand
ACGTCGAGCTCGCGTGCCAGATCGCGCCAGCTCGATTCGGTGGCCTTTCGCTTGCTGTCTAGGGCGGCGTACAGGCTTCCAACGTACCGGTGGTCTCAGGCATCTCTGCTGGTAGCTGCCTACGGGGCCAGGCCTCCCGTGATGGTAGTGGTGCGTTGACCTGTAGCAGCGCCATTCGACATCCGAAGACTGCTGCTAGAATCGAAGCGTGTTCGACAATCAGAACAAACTCTCGCCCGATCTTCGGAGGTTGTCCACGCCCCGCAGCCGCAGGACGTCTGCCCGAGCCGCCAAGGCGGCCTCAGCGGTGCTCCGCAGCAGAGCACCGGCAAGAGTCGACAGACAGCCGCCGCGAGCGCTCTCTCGCAAGCGGGCACCGAGTCAAGTCGATAGAAGAGGTAGCAATGAACGCCGAGGCGACACCCACAAGCACGACCATGAACATGACACCACGACAAGAAAGTCGACGCTCACGATCTCGACCCTCAGCGGCGATCTTCACGCACGACTTCAAGTCCGGCGCGGAGCTCACGGAGGTCGTGGAGAAGGCGATCAAGAGGCTCAAGCTGGTCGGCGAAGCCCCTGGATCCTCGAGCACAACAACCGGCAGGACCCTGAACCAGGAACAGACGATCAAGCAGGCTGGGCTGAAGACGGAGAGGTCCTGAGACGCTCAACCCGCAGGAGGGCGGCGGTGATCAGCCGTCAGAAGGCGCTGTTCGACGACGAGGTCACCGCGACGCGCGTCCAGGCGCGCTTCAACGGCGGGAGCTGGTCGATCGTTCCCGCCGAGTTCCCCGACCCCGTAGTCGAGCTCCGCACCCGACTGGAGCTCGTCGCCGGTTCCGCTTCCGCCTGCACGATTCGGACGAGCAACCGCCGTCAATCAAGTCTGTCGGTATGGGACAGCGACGAGCCGAACGGTGAACCGGTCGGACGGCAAGTTCATGGGCCTCAACCCAGGTTGGGGGCTCTGTGGCCCCAGGAGCGCTCCGTAGTACCACGGTGATCCACCAGGACCCCTGGTCAGCCCACCAGGGGTGAAAGATGACGTCTGCCGAGATCGTCGTCCGCGTTGCCACCCTTCTACCTGGCAGGCGGAGGCTCTGAAATCGAGTGAGAATCGTCTCGTCCCGGACGACGTAACGTGAGTGACGCACGCGCACCTGCGCGCGAAGGGCAACACTCAGGAGGAGGCGCGCGAATCGTCCTGGGCGCGAAAGCTTCCGACGCGACGTATCACCGACTGGCGCCATCGTGCCTGCGCAGGAACAGGCGCGGGAAGATTCCGTGTCTCGCTCGAGGAGCGCCAGAGGATCAGCCGCGAACTCGCCGGCAGTGGCGAGATGATCGTCGCCAAGTCCACAGCCATCCCAATACCGCGTTCCATTCCTGGATCGACGACAAGGAAGCCATCCCGCGCCGCATCGGCGCCTACTCCCTCGTCGTCCCCGACTTCGGTGCGCGCGCGCACTTGCTCGAAGCCGCCGAGGTCTTTCGTCTCGATGCCGACGGCAACTGGTGCCCCGCGACCGCTCGGTACGTTCAGCGCGCCGGCGGTTGCCCCGTCCACCACCGAGCAGCAGCGTAAGGGGCTGAGATGGCTGATCGCCATAGCGAAGAACTTCGCACGTTCTCGCACCTAGCCGGCCTACTGGCCGAGGACTTCCCACCTGAAGTTCTCGACCGCCGCCTGCGCATCGTCGTCGGCGACGGCGTCCTCGAGAATGACGCCGGCCAGGTGCTCGTGCTCACAATCGCACGACTCGCACCCCGCTTCTGCCATCGCATCGACTTCGTCTCCCCCGCGCAGCCGTGCCGTCCACGGCTCAAGTACCTCCTCGGCTCCGGCCGCTTCGAGAGCAGGTCGCTCGCCGAGCTAGGCCAGCTCATCTGGCCTGACGGAGACTTCACCGCCGACGGCGGGGGTGATGTGGACGTCGTCGTTGGCGTCGGCGCGCCCGGTGACATCGGCGTCGGGATCGATCGTGATGGCGCCGCAATCGTCGTCGTCGACGACGGCGTCGGTGTCGATCGCGGCGACACGCTCTTCGCCGCGCTTGTGGCGGCGGCACTCAGCTGCGCGCAGGTCGCGAAACGCCTGTACCCCGAGATCCGCGGCGGCAGCCTCGACAAGCTGCTGCGATTCGATCGGCCTCAGCCGGACAGCTCGATCCGCCGCCACCACACATCCTCCACCGTCCCGCCTTGGCTGGGGTCGGCGCGGTCGGCTGCGCCGTCGTCTACGCCCTGATCGCGGTCGGCACCACCGGCAGCCTGCTGCTGCTCGACCCCGACATCGTCAACGACTCAAACCTGATGCGCTATGTGCTCTTCGACAGCCGCCACCTCGGCAAGACGAAGGTCGAGGCGGCGACGGAGATCCTCGCCCGCCTCTGGGCTCGACCTCTCGGTCGAAGCCAAGCGCAACGATCCAGGAGACCCGAGAGCAATCCCGAGGAGCGCGATCGGATGGCGCTCGTCGTCTGCGCCGTCGACACCTACGACGCTCGGCGGGACATTGCCGGCGAACTGCCTCGAGAGATCGTCAACGCCGGCACGACGCCTCGGGACTTCACCATCTCAAAGCACGGCTTCGCCGATGGATTCGCCTGTCTTGCCTGTCTCTACCCGCCGCGCGAGCAGGATGTCGAACAGGCCGCAGTGATGGCGCGTGAGCTCGGGCTTGAGAGAACGAGTACCCTCCACCTCCAGCGCACCAAAGAACCCCTGAGGTACCGTCTACTCGAGCGCGTCGCGGTTGCCCGCGACCTCCCGCCAGCGACCTTCGGCGCCTACGCCTCGGCGAGCCGCTCGACAGCTTCTACAACAAGGAGCACTGCGCCACCGCCCCCGTGCAGACGGCGCGCGGGGAGGCCATCGCTCCCCTCGCCTTCGGATCCGCGCTCGCCGGATCGCTGCTCGCGGGAGCCGCGTTCGTGCCACCGAGCCGCGACACGCGACGATTCCGAATGGACTTCGTGAACGGACTCGCCAGCCCACTTCGCAGCGCACCCCTACCGCGCGACGGATGCCAGCATTGCGGGCGAGAGCTTTGCGCCGCCCACAGAGCACGCTGGGGTTGACTACAACAGTCGAGGTCAACGAGCTCGTCCAGCCTCCGTCGGGGCTCCTCGACGTGAGAGCCGCATGACTGCCTCCGAGACACCATCGAGAGCGCGCGACAATGCCACGATCGCGCAAGCTCTGATGATCCTTCACCCATCACGAGGTCGTTCAGCGGCCGGCGCACCAGACGCCTAAAATTGTCCAGATGTTGCCGCTGCCGAGTAGCGCCTCGAGCTCGCCTTCGCCTTCCCCTTCGCCACCGAGATCTGCTCGGCCATCAGCTCGTCGTAGACCGGGCGCTCGACGTCGCGGAAGACGCCATCGGGGAGGCGCCGATGGCCGTCTGCGTCATGCGCGAATCGCGAACGCATGCGCCCGCTCAGGCAGGGATGATCAGGCTCTCGATGTCCTTCGGGTACTCGGTGAGCACGTCGATGCCGTCCTCGGTGACGACGACCGTGTCCGAGTGGCGGAAGCCGCCGACCGTGTTCGAGTAGAGGCCGGGCTCGATCGTGAACACCATGCCCGGCTCGACCGTCGTGGCGTCGCCGACGTCGAGGAACGGCGCCTCGTGGTTGCGGAGCCCGATCGCGTGGCCCACGTGCTGCCGCCAGTACGGCATCAGGTCGTTCGCCTCGAAGTACTCCAGCACGGCGCGGTCGACGTCGGCGCACGTCACACCCGGGCGCAGCGCGTCGAACGCGACCTGTTGCGCGGCGACCGTGTGCTCGAACAAGCGGCGCATCTCGTCCGTGGGCGTGCCGATGATCATCGCCCGCTCGAGCTCGGCGTTGTAGCCCCACACCGGCGCGCTCGTCTCGGTGACGAGCACGTCCCCCGCCTGGAACTCGATGTTGTGGGCGACCGCATGTGCCCAGGCGCTGCGCAGCCCGATCTGGCCGCGATACCCCGCCGAGACGCCGTCCGACGAGGCCTGTCCGCCGACCGCCGAGCCGAGCGCCTCGAACATGGCGAGCGTCGCCTCGTGGCCGGCCCGCAGGCTCGCCTCGGCCTCGGTCGCGCCCGGGACGGAGTACTCCTGGAGGAGCCGATGCGCGTGGGCGCACCACTTCCGCTCTCCCGGATCAGCGCGATCTCGGCCTCGCTCTTGCGAACCATCAGGCTCTCGATGAACGGCGCCAGCCCCTTCACCGTCTGCCCGGTGACCTCGCTCAGCGGCGGCCCCTCGTAGCCGAGGATCCCCGGATAGCCGTCCTGGTCGGCCCCGGCGGCCGCGACTCCCATGTCGTTCAGCACCCGCGCCAGCAGCAGCATCGGGTGCTCGAGCCCCGGATACTCGGGATAGGACTCGATCCGCTCGAACTCGGTCTCGGCGCGGACGCGCTCGACCTCGAACTCGGGCACGAAGACCGCCAGCTCCCCGGACCCGTTCCCGACCACCGCAACCGGGCGCTCGGTCGCGAGGAACCCGAAGCCCGTGAAGTAGCGGATGTAGTCCTCGCCGAAGAGCACCCACCCCGTCAGACCCTGGCCGAGAACGTGCTCGAGGAGGGTCCCGCGCCGCGCCTGGAGTTCCTCGGGCCGAATTCCGGTCGCAGGCGTCATCAAGCTCGTGACAGTACATTCGTCCCTCGCCCAGCGGCCCGCAGCCGCCAACTCGCGTAGGGTTGCCCGATGAGTCCGACCGAAGGCGTGATCGGCGAGGCGTGGCGGCACTACAAGGCGCACTGGCGGCACCTGCTCCCGATCGCGCTCGTCGTCTATGTGGCGATCGCGATCATCGGCGCGCTGCTCACCCTCCTCCTGGGCTGGTTCGGCGCGCTGATCGCGGCGATCGTCTCGCTCGTCGGCCTCTTCTGGGTGCAAGGTGCGCTCGTCAGGGCGGTCGAGGACATCCGCGACGGCCGCGCCGACCTGTCGCTCGGCGAGACGTTCAACCGTGTCCGGCCTCAGCTCGGATCGATCGTCGTGGCCGGTCTCCTCGCCGGTCTGGGCATCGTCGTCGGGCTGGTGCTCCTGATCGTTCCCGGCCTCGTCCTGATGACCTGGTGGGCCTTGGTCATCCCGGTGGTCGTACTCGAGGGGTCAGGGGCCGGAGCAGCGTTTACTCGGAGCCGTGAGCTCGTGCGCGGGTACGGCTGGAACGTCTTCGGCGTGATCGTGCTGGCGATCCTGCTGCTGCTCGGATTCGACATCGTGTTGTCGATCGTGCTCTCGCCACTCGACGGATGGCTGCAGAGCCTTGTCTCCAACATCGTCAGCGGCACGGTCACGACGCCGTTCATCGCCCTGGTCTTGACGCTGCTCTACTTCCGGCTGCGGGACGCGAAGTCGCAGCCGACCGATCCGGCGCCTGTGACCACGTAACGCGCCCTACCAGTCGATATCCATGACCGGCCGCACTTCGACGGATCCAGTTCGCGCGTTCGGAATGCGGGCGGCCCAGTCGATGGCGGTGTCGAACGACTCCACCTCGATCAGGAAGTAGCCGGTGACGAACGCATCGGCGCTCACAGCAGGGCCGTCGGACACGCTCACGATGCCGTCGCGCACACGGACGGTTCGCGCCGCGTCGTAGTGCTCGACCTCCTCCGCGGCTACGAAGCTGCCTTCCTCGCGCATCGACCGGATCAAGTGGCGATACTCGGCCTCCTCCGCCGCACGCTCAGCCTCGGACATCGCCGCCCAGATCTCCTTGCCGCCGGGGGCGTTGTAGGTCAAGAGCATGAACCGGATGTCCGCCTCCTTGTTTCGGCGATCGTACAAAGGCGACGTGCTGAACCCCTGGGGGCGAGCGATGACTGACCGGAAGCAGTTCGGTCGGACTTCTAGATCGTCCAGGTGTCGCCGCTGCCGAGCAGCGCCTCGAGCTCGCCTTCGCCCTTCCCCTTCGCGACCGAGATCTGCTCGGCCATCAACTCGTCGTAGACCGGGCGCTCGACGTCCCGGAAGACGCCCATCGGGGTGGCGCCGATCACGGTCTGCGTCATCCGCGAGAGCGCGAACGCGTGCGCCGGCTCGTGCGCGTGGGCGTCGTGCACCAGCAGCCCGGGCTCCGTCGCCGCCACGACCTCCGGCGACCCGTCCGGCAGCAGCCGGACGCCCTTGTCGCCCCAGACGATCGGCTCGCCGTGCCGCAGGTAGAGCCGGTTCTCCTTCTGCTCGCGGACGAAGTCGAACGCGTTGTCGTTGTAGATGTTGCAGTTCTGGTAGATCTCGACGAAGGCGCTCCCCTTGTGGTGCGCGGCCGCGCGGAGCACCTCGGTCAGCTCCTTCTTGTCGGTGTCGATCGCGCGCGCGACGAAGCTCGCCTCGGCGCCGATCGCCAGCGAGAGCGGGTTGAACGGGTGATCGAGCGAGCCCATCGGCGTCGACTTCGTCACCTTGCCCAGCTCGCGACGTCGGCGAGTACTGGCCCTTCGTCAGCCCGTAGATCTGGTTGTTGAACATCAGGATCTTCAGGTTCACGTTGCGGCGGAGCGCGTGGATCAGGTGGTTGCCGCCGATCGACATCGAGTCGCCGTCGCCGGTCACGACCCAGACGGACAGGTCCGGGCGGGACACCGACAGCCCCGTCGCGATCGCCGGCGCGCGGCCGTGGATCGAGTGCATCCCGTAGGTCTGCATGTAGTACGGGAAGCGCGCGGCGCAGCCGATCCCGGAGACGAAGACGATGTTCTCGCGCTCGAGCCCGAGCTCGGGCATGAACGACTGGACGGCGGCGAGGATCGCGTAGTCGCCGCAGCCCGGGCACCAGCGCACCTCCTGGTCGGACTTGAAGTCCTTCGCCGTCAGCTCCATGCCTCCATCGTAGAACCTCGCCCGGCCGCGCTCCGCATCAACACGATGCCGCCGAGCACGACCCACGAGCCGAAAAAGAGGAAGAGCGCGAGGTCGTGGAGCGCGTCGACTGGTGTGGTGATGGCGATCGCGGCGGTGACGACTCCTGCAAGCGGCGCGATCCAGCCCCTGCCGACGATCCCGCCCCGGCGAAGGCCGACGGCCAGGAGCACCTGCCCCACGATGAGGGCCAGGAAGCCGAGGGCGAACACGATGAACACCGCCTCGACCGTCTCACCTGTCGCGAGCGCGCTCACGACCATGACGGTCGCGAACACTACGTGCGCGACGGCACCGCTCGCCGTGAGCCGGAATCCGATCCGCCCGGCCCTCCCGACCTCGGCTCCCTCGGCGGCGTGGAGCCGGCGCAGCCCGACGATCGCGGCGAGGAGCAGCGCCATGCCCAGCGCGTAGCTGCCGAGGTAGAGGACGAAGAGCGGGACGTTCTCGACAGTGCTCCCGTCCTCGACGCGATGGAGCAGCTCGGCGCCGATTCCGGCGGCGGCGATCGTTGCGCCGGCGGCGGCGGCGAGTCCGCAGCGACGGGCGATTGGTGCGCTTTCAGGCTTCATCGGATCCTCCTCGGTCGGTGACGAGGCAGACGCTAGGCGGGCCGGAGCGGCGCGTCGCCCGCAACGCCGGTGATCTCGCGTAGCCCGCGCGGGCGACGTCGCGCGGCCGAAGAGTCCCCATCGCGGCGGATGCAGGCTGCCCGCCCCGGCAGTAGCGTTGGGGCATGTCGCACCTGGGCTTCTCCCGCACCGCGATCGCCGACGCGGCGATCGTCCTCGCGCTCGTCGTCTCGGCCGCGTACGACGTCTGGGGCCGGGACCTGGCAGCGCCCGACCCGGCCACGCTGGTCTTCCTCCTCGTGGCTGCGACCCTCGTACCGCTCGGATGGCGCCGGCGGGCGCCGCTGCCCGTCCTGCTCTGGGTCGTCGCGGGCATCGCGGCTCACACGCTCGCGTTCGGCCAGTGGGAGTCGTTCCAGTACTTCGTCGCGGTGGTGCTGGCCGTGTTCTCCGTCGCCGCCTACGCCGAGCGGAAGCAGGCAGCGATCGGCATCGCGCTTCGCGACTGGGCTCCTCGTCGCGGCGTCGGCGGCGAAGCTCGCCGGTGGCGACCGGTTCTCGGAGATCCCAGGGCCATTCGTCGTGCTCGCCGCCGTCGTCGTCGGGGGCCGGGCCATCGCGCGACGCCGGGCGGAGGCAGACCGGCTCACCGAGCTCAACGCCGATCTCGAGCGGCGCAAGGAGGCCGACTCACTCGCGGCCGTCGAGGCCGAGCGCGCGCGGATCGCCCGGGAGCTGCACGACGTCGTCGCGCACGCGGTGAGCGTGATCGTCGTCCAGGCGCAGGCCGCCGGCCGAGTCCTCGAAGGCGAGCAAACCTCGGCGCGCGAGTCGCTGAACGCGATCGAGAGCACGGCGCGCACCGCGCTCGTCGAGATGCGGCGACTGCTCGAGATGCTGCGGCCGGAGGACGAAGGCACCGGTCTTGTGCCCCAGCCGGGACTCGACCAGCTCGGCGCGCTCGTCAGCCAGGTGCGGGAGGCCGGGCTGGACGTCGACCTCCGGGTGGAGGGCGAGCGGCGGGCGGTTCCGGCCGGCGTCGACCTTTCGGCGTTCCGCATCGTCCAGGAGGCGCTGACGAACGTCCTGAAGCATGCGGGACCGGCACGCGCCGAAGTCACGCTTCGCTACCACCCGGGCGAGATCGAGCTGGAAGTCGTCGACGATGGCGCGGCGGCCCCGCGCGGCCGGCCGGGGACATGGCCTCCTGGGGATGCGCGAGCGGGCCGCGGTCGTGGGAGGACGTGTCGAAACTGGCCCGCGAGCCGAAACTGGCTACGCCGTCCGCGCCTCGCTGCCCACGTGAGCATCCGCATCGTCATCGCCGACGACCAGGAGCTGGTCCGCACCGGCTTTCGCAAGATCCTCGAGTCGGAGCCGGGTCTCGAGGTGGTGGCCGAGGCGGCCGACGGCGGGGAGGCGGTGGAGGCGGTGCTCCTCCACCGGCCCCACGTTGTCTTGATGGACGTACGAATGCCTCGTCTCGACGGGATCGAAGCCACGCGCGAGGTCTCCGGCATCGCGCGGGTGCTGATCGTGACCACGTTCGACCTCGACGAGTACGTGTTCGAGGCGATCCGTGCCGGAGCCAGCGGGTTCCTGCTCAAGGACGCGCCCGCGGACGAGCTGATTCGCGCGATCCGCGTGGTCGCTGAGGGTCAGGCGCTGCTCGCGCCGTCGGTAACACGCCGCCTCGTCGAAGAGTTCGCACGCCGACCGCGCCCGGCCGAGCGCCCTGCGGCGTTCTCCGAGCTGACGCCGCGCGAGCTCGAGGTCCTCGGCCTCCTCGCCCGCGGTCTCTCGAACGTGGAGATCGCCGCCGAGCTCGTCGTCGGCGACGCGACCGTGAAGACGCATGTCGCGCGGATCCTCCAGAAGCTGGGCCTGCGCGACCGCGTCCAGGCGGTCGTGCTCGCGTACGAGGCCGGGCTCGTCCAGCCAGGGAGCCTCTAGCGACGCTTCGCCGGGCTCTCGTTTCCGCGCTTGAAGTTGCCGGTCGCCTTCGCCATCAGCAGCTGCAGCTCCTGGCCGGTGCACTCCGACGACACGGCGAGGAAGTTCTCGGCGAGCTTGCCGGTCAGCACCGTCGCGGGGACGCGCCTCCAGAAGATTGCGACCGTACCGTCCTTCCGCTGCCGGAAGGTGAACGGCTGCTCCTTCAGCAGCACGCCGCGGGCGTCGATCTTCTTCTTCTTCGGCCTCACGACTCCACCAGCGCCGTGATCGCCTCTTGCAGCTCTGCGGCCTTGAACGGGAGCCCGCGCACGCGGTTGTAGCCGACCGCGTCGACGAGGAACTCGGCGCGGACGAGCTTCAGCAGCTGGCCGAGATTCATCTCCGGAATCAGGATCTTGTCGTAGCGGCGCAGCACCTCGCCGGTGTTGCGCGGGAACGGGTTCAGGTAGTGGAGGTGCGCCTGCGCGATCTTGTGCCCGTCACTGCGGACGCGCTTGACGGCGGCGCCGATCGGGCCGTAGGTCGAGCCCCAGCCGAGCACGAGCGTGTCGGCGCCGTCCGGGTCATCGACCTCGAGCAGCGGGATGTCGTTCGCGATCCCGGCCACCTTCGCGGCGCGCAGGCGCGTCATCAGGTCGTGGTTGTCGGGGTCGTACGAGATCGAGCCGGTCACGTCGGCCTTCTCGAGCCCGCCGATCCGGTGCTCGAGCCCGGGCACGCCGGGAATCGCCCACGGCCGCGCGAGCGTCTCGGGATCGCGCGCGTAAGGCATGAACTCGCCGCCGCCGGCGTCGGCGCTCGCAAACTCCGTCGAGATGTCCGGCAGCTCGCCGACGTCGGGGATCAGCCACGGCTCCGAGCCGTTCGCGAGGTAGGCGTCCGAGAGCAGGTAGACGGGCGTGCGGTACTTGAGCGCGATCCGCGCCGCCTCGATCGCGGCGTGGAAGCACTGCGACGGCGTCGAGGCCGCGATCACGGGCACCGGGCTCTCGGAGTTGCGCCCGAACATCACCATCAGCAGGTCGGCCTGCTCCGGCTTCGTCGGCATCCCGGTCGACGGGCCGGCGCGCTGGATGTCGAGGATCAGCAGCGGCAGCTCGAGCATGATCCCGAGCCCGATCGTCTCCTGCTTGAGGACGATCCCGGGCCCCGCCGAGGTGGTGACGCCGAGCGCGCCGCCGAACGCCGCGCCGAGCGCAGCGCCGGCCGCTGCGATCTCGTCCTCGGCCTGGAACGTGCGCACGCCGAACGCCTTGTGGCCCGCCAGCTCCTCGAGGATCGAGCTGGCCGGGGTGATCGGATAGGCGCCCGAGGAAGAGGTCGAGCCCCGAGAGCTTCGAGGCCGCGATCAGCCCGTAGGCGAGCGCGGTGTTGCCGCTGATCTGCCGGTAGACGCCGGGCGGCATCGCCGCGGGCGCGATCTCGTAGCTGACCGCGAAGTCCTCCGAGGTCTCGCCGTACGCGTAGCCCGCCTTGAAGGCCGTCGCGTTCGCCTGCGCGATCTCGGGCCGCTTGCCGAACTTCCGCTCGACGAACTCGAGCGTTCCTTCGGTCGGACGGTTGTAGAGCCAGCTCATCAGCCCGAGCGCGAAGAAATTCTTCGAGCGCTCGGCCTCGCGCGAGGTGATTCCCTCGATCCCCTTCAACGCGCCCACCGTCATCGACGTCAGCGCGACCTCGTGGACGTGGTAGTCGGCGAGCGACCCGTCCTCGATCGGGTTCGCCTCGTAGCCGGCCTTCTGGAGGTTGCGCTCCTTGAACGTGTCCGTGTCGACGATCAGCGTCCCGCCCTTCGGCAGGTCGTTCAGGTTCGTCTTCAGCGCCGCCGGGTTCATCGCGACGAGGACGTTCGGCGCGTCGCCCGGCGTCAGGATGTCGTGGTCGGCGAAGTGGAGCTGGAAGCCCGAGACGCCCGGCAGCGAGCCTGCCGGCGCCCGGATCTCGGCGGGGAAGTCCGGCAGCGTCGCCAGGTCATTGCCGAGCATGGCCGTCTCGCTCGTGAAGCGGTCGCCCGTGAGCTGCATCCCGTCCCCCGAGTCGCCCGCGAAGCGGATGATGACGCGGTCGAGTTGCTCGACGGCTTTCGCCATGGCCTTAGTTGTACTACGCCGGACGGCGCACGACCGAGAGGCCCCACGCCGCCCCCGACGCGAAGAGCTCGTCCGGATCGACGTCGTCCCGCCAACCGATGAAGTGCTTCTCGGGCTCGTCGGCGGTGCAACCGAAGACGGCGAGCCGCTGCTCGCGTGCCGTCTCGGGCGGGCGCTCGAGCTCGTCGAGCCGCCGCTCGGCCTCCTCCGCGGCCGGCCCCTCCATGTAGCCCCTAGGCATCGGGCGCCTCTGCGAGGAGCGCCTCGAGGTCGAGCGGGATCGACATCATCGCAACGCCGCCGCCGCCGTCGCGCGGCCACTCGCTCTCGGGCCGGTCGCGGTAGAGCTCGATCCCGTTCCCGTCGGGATCCGCGAGATAGATCGCCTCGCTGACACCGTGATCGGAGGCTCCGCTGACCGGAACCTGCGCCTCGACGAGCCGGCGGAGCGCGTCGGCGAGAGTCGGGCGGTCGGGATAGCGGATCGCGACGTGGAAGAGCCCGGTGTGGCCCGGCGGCGGCGGCGTGCCGCCGCGGCTCTGCCAGGTGTTCAGGCCGAGGTGATGGTGGTAGCCGCCGGCCGAGATGAACGCTGCGTCCGCCCCCATGCGCTGCTGCAGCTCGAAGCCGAGCACGCCGACGTAGAAGTCGAGCGCGCGCTCGATGTCGCCGACCTTCAAGTGGACGTGGCCGATGTCGACCCGGGGATCGAGCGGTTTTGGCATCAGGAAACCGTAGCTTGTGCAGGGTTAGGGATGCTTCGCGCCCGGACAGAAAGCCGAGGTGGACAATTGCTCTCACTGTGGCGGTGAGCTTCCGGCGAACGCCACGTTCTGCCCCGCCTGCGGCCGCCGCACCGACGCACCGCCGCCGGATCCGGCCGTCCTGCCGGTTGCGGTCGGATCGTCCGAGCCGCGCCTGTACGGGCTCGGCACACCTCCCGTCGTCCTTGCGGTCATGGTGGGGCTGCTCGTGCTCGGAGTCGTGCTGATCGTGCTCGACGTCGTCGCGGGCGGCGTGATCGCGATCGTGCTCGGCGCCTGCCTGCTCCCGAGCTTCTTCGCCGCGGCGCGACACTCGCCCGATGCGCCGCTCGCGCGCGTCTCGCTGAGCACGGCCGATCGTGCCCGTGGCGAGGCGGGCGCAGCCGTCGAGTCGGTCTCGACCTGGTCGAAGGCCGGCCGCGACCTCGTCCGCCATCGCCGGCAGCAGCACCAGCTCCGTCGTGAGCGCGACGCGACGATCCAGGAGCTTGGCGTCTCGGCCTATGCCGAGGACGGACGAGCCGACGAGCTGAAGGCGGCGGCGAAGGAGCTCGACGCCAGCATCGAGGCGAACGACGAGAGGATGCAACGCACGCTCGACGACGCGCGGAAACGCGTCCGCAGCGAGCGAGCCGCCGTCGTCTCGACCGAGGTGATCCCGCCGGACCCGACTGCGGCAGACGACGATCGAGACGACGAAGCGAGCGAGGTGGACGAGACGACGAAGACGCTTAGAGCGAGCTCAGGCGCGTTCGAGGAACGCGCAGTGCTTCGGCCCGCCGGGCAGCGGCGACGGCCCGATCCGGGAGACGACGAACGCGCCGTCGCCCCACGTGCCGGGGCCGAGCTCGACCACCGTCCGGGCAGCCGGAGCCGGCCCGTCCCGGTCGAGCAAGACGTAGCCGTCGAACGCCGGGACGAGCAGCACGTGCGCGCTTTCGTCCAGCTCGACGGTGACCAGCTGCTCCTCGAGCCTGGCAAGCGTGGTCTGGTGCGCCGCAGCCGTCTCGTCGAGCAGGCGTTGCAGCTCGTCGAAGCGCTCCGCCAGCTCGTTCCGCTCTTGCTCGATGTTGTTCAGGGCCTCGCGAAGCTCCCGTTCGCTCGCGGCCGTGTCGTTCGCGTAGCCGGCTAGCTGCCGGTCGCGATCGGCCAGCTTCTCCTCGAGCTGCGCCAGCGCCGCCTCGTGCGCGGACGCCGTGCCGGTGAAGAGGGCCTGGAGCACCTCGACGTTCTGTGCGAGCGCGTTCCGCTCGGCCTCGGCCGCCTGCAGCTGCGACTCGACGGCGGTCACACGAGCAGCGGCGACCGCGCTCGCGCGCGTCACTTCCGTCTCGCGTGCCTGAGCCGTGTCGCCGAGCCTCGCCTGCAGCTCCGCGAGATTCCGCTCGAGCTCCTGGATGCGTGCCGCCTGCGCCGGGTCCGCCTCGACCACGACCCGCTCCGCAGGCTGCGCCGCGAGCTGAGCCTCCAGCTCCTCGATCCGGGAGGTCAGCGCCGGGTCGGGCGGGACGGGCAACTCTGCCTGCTCCTGCAGCTCGGCGACCGTGCGCATCAGGCTGTCGCGCTTGTGCGCGGTGGCCTGCAGCTGCGCCTCCAGCTCGTGCACGCGGGCGGCCAGAGCGGGATCGGGCTCCGACACCGCGACTTCGTTCAGCTGTGCCTGCAGGGCCGCGACCTGCTCGGCGAGCGCATCCCGGCCGGCGGCGACGGTTTGCAGCTCCGCCTCGAGGGTGTGGCTGCGGGCGGACTCGTCCTGGCCGAGCTCCGCGGCGGCCGCGGCCGCCTGCTTCAGCTCGTCCACCTCCGCCTGAAGCTGCTGGATGCGTTCCTCCTGAGCGGGATCCGGCGGCGCGTCGACCGCGGTCTCGACTGCTTCGGCCTGGGCCTGCAGCTCCGAGACCTTCGCGGCGAAGGCGTCGCGCGCGGCCTGGCTGGCGCGTAGCTGCGAGATCGTCTCGTCCAGCCGGCCCGTCAGCTCCCTCAGATGCGCGCTCTTCTGCTCCACCTCGGCCCGCGCGGCATCGAGGTCGGTGTGCAGCGAGGCAAACTTGGCGAGCTCGGCGGCCGGATCCGCAGCCGGAACGGATGCAGCGGCGGCGGGCGGCGCGGGTGCCGGTTCGGGAGCCGCGGGCGGCGCAGCGACCGGAGCTGCCGGGGCCGGCGCCGCACCTGAGCCTGCGAGCCGCAGTCCGGCGCCGAGCGGGGTGCTCGAATCGTGCTCGCGCTCCTGGTCAGAGTCTCCCGAGACCGGTGCGGACAGCGGCGCGACGGGTGGCGCGGCCTGCAGCCCAGGGCGCTCGCCGTCCGACGCCGGGCCGAGGCCGGTGCTGACACCGAACTCGGTCCGCAGCAGGCCGCCGTGCTGTTCGGCGAGAGCGTTTGCGACCGCGCCGGGCGACGCGTAGCCGAGGGCCACGAGCGTCTCGCCGAGCGGTTTTCCGGTCTCTCCCTGCGCCTGGAGGGCGTGCGTCAGCTCTTCGGCGCTCAGAAGTCCTTCTTCGACCATGAGCTGACCGAGCTGGCGACGGGTGTCGGGCGCCGCATCCACGCCCCAGGTATCGGCCGGAGTGGGCTTGTGCTAAAGCGGTCAGGCGCGTTCGCCCGCCAGCGTCCAAAGGACGAAGGCAAGCCAATGCACGCCGATCATGTCCGTTTGCACCGCCAGCAGGAGCACAGCGGCGAGGGAGGCGCCCAGCCAGGGGGCGCGGCGGAGGACGACCCGGATCAGCGCGACGTTCCACGCGATGAACGCGAGCATGCCGAGCAGCCCCAGCTCGACCCCGAGCTCGGTGTAGGTCGACTCCCCCGCCTTGATCTCGGTCTCGGTGCGCTTCGCGGTCACGCCGGCGTTGCCGACGCCGTAGCCCTGCGGGTGCCTGACGACCGTCTCGAGCCCGTCGCGAAGATTGTCGAGATGGCTGCCGAACGACGACTCGTCCGGATCGAACGGATCGCCGCTCGTCGGCTCCTCCTGCCCGCCCTCGCGCTGGATCTTCAACTCGGCCGCGGTGAAGCGCGTTTCGGGCGCGATGTCCGGATAGGCGCGGACGAAGAAGAACGCCGCGGCGATGAAGATTGCGGCCGCGGCGACCGGCCACCAGGTACGCAGGCCGTACCCCAGCACGACGAGGCCGAATGCGAGCGCGACGATGGCCGTGCGCGAGTACGTGAAGAGCAGGCCGATCGCGAGCAACGCGGTCACGGCGGGCAGCCGGCGGGTCTGCCAGGTCGCAGCGAGCACGATCGCCACGAGCAGCAGGTAGGCCGACGCGAGCGGGCTGAGGAACGTCGAGACGAGCCGGCGCAGCGGCCGCTCGTCGCCCGGGTTGTAGACGAAGTTCTCGGGCAGGCCGGAGAGGTCGTCGCCGTAGTCGAGCCCGAGCTGCTCGCTGAACCAGCCCGGCACACCCGAGTCGCGCCAGGTCTGGAGTGAGATCGAGTAGATGTCGACGAGCCCCCAGGCGGCAACGAACGACGCCACGCCGAGAATCGCCCAGCCGATCCGCCGCCGGTCGGTCTCGGTCAGCGTCAGCCCACGGCCGAGGAAGTAGGCGGCCACTGGGATCAGATCGTGCCGGACGCCGTAGAGCACGCCCTTCGCGGAGGCGTCGCCGCCGAGCCAGTCCTGCGGGATCAGTGCGTAGAGGAGCACGAACGCCGCGTACACGAGAGCGAGCCAGTCGGTCGGGGTCGACTTGAACGGGATCCCGCGGCGGCGCCAGACAACGATGCCGAGCGCCAGCGCGAGCAGCAGCTCTTTCCACGCCGAGACGACGTCGAGCGCGAGATCGCGCACCCCGGCGTCCCAGAGCAGCGCCATGACGAGGTTGTGGAACGGCAGCGCGACGATGAGCACGAGCAGCGTCCAGCGCACGACCCGGTCACTCAACGACGGCCACCAGCGTCATCCCGAGATTCACGATCCGCACGCGGGGCGGAAAGAGCTCGCGCAGCGAGCCGGCGCCGAGCAGGTGGTTGTTCTTCGCCCAGGGCTTCCGTGCGAGGTCGTAGGCCCGGTGCGCGAGCGTGTCCGGGAACCAGTGGACGAGCGGCAGCCGGGTGTGCACCTCGATCGGAAACCAGCGGTTCGGCGTCGTGATGAACGCCCGGCGGGCGACCCGCAGCGCCTCGTCCACGAACCGTCGCTGCTGCGCCCGGTCGCCGACGTGCTCGATGACGGCGTTCGAGAAGACGACGTCGAACGCGCCGTCCTCGAAGGGGAGCGCGAGCCCGTTCCCCTGCACGTAGCCGACCTCCGGAAAGCTCGCCCGGAAGCGCTCGCCCTCGTTCAGGCCGAGGGCGGTGATCCGTCCCGGCCAGGGGTACATCCGCTCGAAGAAGTTGAGTGTCCCGCAGCCGGCGTGCTCGCCGAACGGGACGTCGTCGACGCCGACGTCGAGCACCGAGGTCGCCGCGGTCGGGGCGATCGTCTCCATGAAGAGCGCGAACTTGCGCCGGCGCGAGCGCAGAGAGATCTCGTCGGCGAGGCCCATAACTCGCGAACCTACCGGCGTCTCTGGCGCGCCGCTCGTGGTGCGTAGGCCGGTGGAACAGTACGGAGGTACGGGCCGCCGGCTGGAGCGCCGCGAGCGGTGCGAGGCTGCGCCGGAGGCCGGCTCCGCCGGCCGGGAGGCGCAGCCGGCCAGGGGCGCCGGCGAGGCCCATCAGGGCAGAACAGTAAGGTGCGGAGCGGTGATCGAGGACGTCGTCAGACCGAGCGGGCCTTATCGCCTCCGGCTGATGACACGAGGGCGCGAGTTCGAGACCGCGCTCCCCGGCGGCGGCCGCGGACAGGCCTGGCAGCGCCCCGACGGACTCGTCCAGCTGCGGGCTCCGGACGGGGAGGGGCTCGAGCTCCTGCGCTTCGTGCTCGCCCTGGACACCGACACGACGGAGTTCACGTCCCGCTTCCGGCACGATCCGCTGCTCGGCCCGTCGGTCCGTCACCTTCACGGGCTGAGGCCGTTGCGCCGGGCGACGGTCGCCCACGCCGTGCTGCGCGCGATCTGCGGCCAGCTGATCGAGGCTCGGCGGGCGCTCGCGATCGAACGCGCGATCATCAGGGCCTGCGGCGGGCCGCCGCCGACGCGCGAGGCGATCGGAGCGCTGTCTCCGGCGCAGCTCCGCCGGCTCGGGCTTGCCACCCACCGCGCCTCGGCGCTCGTCCGGATCTGCCGCACGATCGACCTGGAAGGGCTGCGCGGGCGGCCGATCGAGGCCGTCGCGGCGCGGCTGCTCCGCGAGCGCGGCGTGGGGCCGTGGTCACTCGGGGTCGTCTCGCTCGAAGGGCTCGGGAGCTACCGGCACGGGCTCGTCGGCGACCTGGGACTCGTCAAGCTCTGCTCGTCGCTCCGGGGCCGCTGGGTCGAGCTCGACGAGACCGCCGAGCTGCTCGAGCCGTACGGGGAGTGGGCCGGGCTGGCCGGCGTCTACCTGATGGCCGGCTGGAGCCGCGGGCTCGTCCCGGGAGCGAGCGCCGACGTCGCCCGCGCCGTTCGCTCGCGCGCGGCGTGACAGCGGGATGACAGAGGTTTAGGATCGCGATCGTGCGACTCGCACACAACTCGAAGATCGATCTGATCAGGCGTGTGCCGCTCTTCGCGTCCGCCTCGAAGTCCGAGCTGGGCGAGATCGCATCGATCGCGGACGAGATCGACCTCCCCGAGGGCAAGGTGTTGATCAAGGAGGGCGACTCGGGCCGCGAGTTCGTCGTCCTGATCGAGGGAACCGCCGACGTCGAGCGGGGCGGGCGGCCGGTGGCGTCGATCGGGCCCGGCGACTTCGTCGGTGAGATCGCGCTGATCGCGAAGGCGCCGCGCAACGCGACGGTGACGACGACCTCGCCGGTGCGGGCGCTCGTGATCACCGACCGAGCGTTTCGGCTGCTGCTCGAGCACTCGCCGCAGATTCAGAACGGCGTCCTGACGGTGCTCGCCGAGCGCCTCGCGCCCACTTCTCTGTAGGAGGGTCTGGCGAAACAGCGGCTGTGCCGCCGGGCCGCGCTGCTCGCCCCGAGGCGGGCGTCCTCAGTCGCGCCGATAGCTACGGCTATCGGCGCTCCCTGCGTCCTTGCCTCGGAACGACCATCGCACCCCGACGACGAGCGCCATTCCGCCAAACCCTCCTAGACCTACTTACACTCCGACGATGGCGGTCGACGAGCGAAAGATCGCGGTCCTGGGGGCCGGCCAGATCGGCGAAGCGCTCCTGAGCGGGCTGCTCTCCTCCGGCTGGCGGCAGGCCGGTGAGCTGTCGGCGTCGACCAGGCGCGAGGAGCGGGCCGACGAGCTGCGCGAACGGCACGGGGTCGCGGTGACGCTGTCGAACGTCGAAGCGATCCGCGGCGCGGCCTTGATCGTGATCGCGGTGAAGCCGCAGGACATCGAGACGCTGCTCGGCGAGATCGGCGCGCTGATCCAGCCCGAGCAGACGGTGCTCTCGATAGCGGCAGCGATCCCGACCGCGGCGATCGAGCGCCACCTCGGTGCAGGCGTGCCCGTCGTCCGGGCGATGCCGAACACGCCCGCGGTCGTCCACGAGGGCATGGCCGGGATCTGCGCCGGCTCGCACGCGGACGAGGAGAGCATGGTTCTCGCCGAGGAGGCACTCCGCCATCTCGGCGCCGTCGTCCGGGTCGCGGAGCCGTACATGGACGCGGTGACGGCGGTCTCGGGCTCTGGCCCGGCCTACTTCGCGCTGCTCGCCGAGGCGATGATCGAGGCGGGGATCCTGCTCGGCCTCTCGCGGGAGGTCTCGACCCAGCTGGTCGTCCAGACGATGCTCGGGACGGCGAAGCAGCTACGTGACCTCAAAATGCACCCGGTCGAGCTGCGCGAGATGGTCACCTCCCCCGGCGGGACGACGATCGCCGCGATCAGAGAGCTCGAGCAGGCCGGAGTGCGGGCCGCGTTTCTGAACGCGATCCAGGCCGCGATGGACCGCTCGCGCGAGCTCGCCCGTGGCGATTCGTAGCTTCGGCGACGTCGCCGTCCACGTCGTCGAGCAGTGGGACCGCCTTGCGGCCGGGTGGCTGATCCGCGTCGCCGCGGACGGCGGGCACATCGCGGTCTCGGGCGGCTCGACGCCCGGCCGCGCCTACGAGCTCGCGGCCGAGCTGCTGCCGAACTGGTCGCGCGCACACGTGTGGTTCTGCGACGAGCGCGTCGTGCCGCCGGGCGACGAGGACTCCAACTTCCGGCTGCTGCAGGAGACGCTGCTCACCCGGCTCGAGACGCCGCCGCAGGTCCACTGGATCGACGGCGAGCTCGAGCCTGCCGACGCCGCGGCACGCTACGACGAGGAGCTGCGCGAGTCACTCTCGACCTGGCGCTGCTCGGGAATCGGCGCGGACGGGCACACGGCGTCGCTCTTCCCCGACGCACCGGCGCTCGCGGAGCAGGAACGACGTGCGATCGCGGCCGACCCGGGCCTCGAGCCGTTGGTGCCGCGGGTCACGCTCACGCCGCCCGTCTTCGCCGTCGACGGGGCTGGTCGTCTATCTGGCGACCGGCGAGAGGAAGGCAGAGGCGGTGCGCAGCGCGTTCGCCGAGGAGCCGAGCACGGCGACCCCGGCGAGCCTGATCCGGGGTCGCGAGACGATCGCGATCCTCGATCCCGCAGCGGCCGCGCTGCTCTGACTTAGTGTTGATTCAACACAATCTCTACGGGTAGCGGCGCGGTCCCAGGCCGGTCCGGCACCAGCGGGCCTAGCCGGTGACGGTTGCGGGCGACGAGCCGGTACGGCGCGCTGCTCGGGCTCCAGACGGAGCCGTCCGGGCGGAAGAGATGCGCGCTCTCGAAGCGCTTCTCCTCCGGCAGGCGCGCGAGCAGCAGCTCGGCCTCGGGGGCGTCGAACGGTAGGTAGCCATACCGGCCTCGATCGAAGCGGGCGGCGACACGCGCCGCGAAACGGCAGAACCGTCAGGTTCCGTCGTAGAGGACGAGCGGGCGCCTCACGGCAGCAGCTCGGACTGGAGCTCGGCTGCCATACCGCGTCGTTCGGCGAGCGCCTGCAGCACGATGACCGTGTCGGCGACCGGGATGTCCTCGAGGTACTCGTCGCGCGACTCGAACGACTCGAGCACCTCTTCGACCGCCTCGATGTACCCGACGACGTCCTCGGCCGCGATGAAGGCAAGCGCGTCGCCGACCTCGGCGGGAAACGCTTCGTGCGTCCGGGCGACGTCGGCCTGCAGGCGAACGTCGTCCCACTGACCCAGCGTGGCGTACGCCAGCGCGGCCGCGTACCGGCCGATCGGAGATTCCGATTCGGCTGCGCCTGCGTCGAGCGCCCAGCGCGCGTCCTCTGCGGCGCCCTCCCAGTCGTCGGCGAGGATCCGTGCCTTGATCGCTCCGATCGGCCGGCCCCAGCTCCCGGGCGGTGCGTGCTCCCAGCTCTCGCGGTAGCGCTCCGCCGCCCGCGCGAACCACTCGTCGCCGTCCCAGCCCGTCATCAGCGACGTCAGGCCCGCCGCACCGGCGGCGTTTCCCATCCGCGTCAGCTGCCGCTGGCGCTGCTCTGGATCATCCGGCAGCCGGGCGACGCCGTCCTCGTAGCGCTCCCGCGCGCGACGGTGCAGATCGTCCCAGTCAGCCATGCTTGAGAATAGGCAGAATCTACCGCTGCCGGAGAGAGCGCCTCGACAGCACCCAGCGACCCTGCCTCGCTGGCACGGCGGCTGTTCGAGCCGTCGACATCGCCTCGATCGTCGTCTTCACGATCGCCTTCGGCGCGATCCCGATGTGGGAGGTCTACCGCTACTTCGACCATGGCTGGGTCGACCGCTACTACGTCGACCCGACGTTCCACTTCACCTACCCCGGGTTCGGCTGGGTAGCGCCCTGGCCGGGCGACTGGATGCACGTCCACTTCGCGGGGCTCGGCCTGCTCGCCTTCTTCATCATGATCGGCTTCGCCTACCGCGCCTCGACCGCGTTGTTCTTCGTCGGCTTCACCTACATCTTCCTGCTCGAGCAGGCCGCTAACTGAATTACTTGTGCGTACGCCGCGATCCAGATCCTCGTGCCGCTGCGCCACGTCCTCTACCCCGGCAATGTCAGCTGGACGGAGGAGGGACACCAGTTCTCGTGGCATCAGAAGCTGCGCGACAAGGAAGCGGCCATTCGCTTCGTCGCCGAGCGGACGTCGACCGGGGAGCGCTGGGAGCTCGACAGCCGGTCGCACCTGATGGGGTGGCAGTACTCGAAGATGGCCACGAGGCCCGACATGATCCTCCAGCTGGGGCATCTGCTCGCCCGGGAGCTCGAGGCGCAGGGCGAGACGGGGATCGAGGTTCACGCCGAGGTTCTGGTCTCGCTGAACGGACGGCCGTTCCAGCCCCTGATCGATCCGGAGGTCGATCTTGCGCGGCAGAAGCGCACGATCTGGGGCGCAGACTGGATCGAACCGCTGCCCGAATCCTGACGGACTCCCCGACATTCCGATATGCTTTGTCGAGCGCCGCTCGTCCACTGTGGAACCGGCACGGGCGCGCAACTCCTGAGGAAAGCGGCACGAACACGGAAGCGATCCACACCGTGCTGCGCTTATGTCAGAAGCGATACTTCAATCGACAGAAACGTCGGACGCGGCAGACGGCCTGAGGGCCGACGCGCTCCGAGCGCAGGACTGGGCCGGCGAGCCCCTCCTTCATCCCGGCGAGGAGCCCGCAGAGGTGCTCGCTGCGGGAACCGCCCGCCGGGCCGCGCTCGACGACGCGCTCGCGGAGATCGCAGCCGGCCGCAGAACGCCCTCGCCGCGCTGGAAAGTGCGCTTCGGCTTCCTGCTCGGGCTCGAGCGCGTCCTCTCCTCGAAGCCGCCCACGACCGCGGCCGGAACCGAGCTCCGCAAGCACCAGATCGACGCGCTCGCCGGCATGCTGACCGAGCTGATCGCGGCGAACCAGCGCCAGGCCGACGACGAGAACGGCAACGGAAACGGGCACGTGGAGGCCGACCTCGAGCTTGAGGACGCAGACGACGAGGACGACCTCGTCGAGCTCGAGGCTGACGAGGAGCTGGAGGAGGAGGTCGTGGCCGAAGATCCCGGCGCGGTCCGTCGCTACCGCTTCCGCCACCCGACCGCGTCCGGGAAGACGATCGCGGCGGCCGGCTTCGTCGAGGCGGCGAAGACGCTCGGGATCCTGATCCTCACGCACCGCCGCCTGCTGGTCTCACAGTTCCAGCGCGACCTGACGACCGAGGGCTACGGCGACAGGTTCACCGACTTCATCGAGCCGGACTCTGTTGGCTTGAATGGGGAGCCGCTGCGCGGCGACCCGATCACGATCCAGACCTATGCCTGGTTCGCACGGCACGCCGACTCGCTCTCGCGCGAGGCCTACCAGCTCGTGATCTGCGACGAGGCGCACACGGCCCTCGGCGAGAAGACGAGCGCCGCGATCCGCAGCTTCCCGGAACCGATCTACATCGGCATGACCGCGACCGAGCAGCTGATCGCGAAGCAGGTCTCCGACGTCTTCCCCGCCTCGGTCGACGACCTCCCGCTCGCCGACGCCGCTCGCCGCGGCCTGATCGCGCCGCTGCGCTGCCTGCGCGTGCCGCCCGCGGCCGCGATCAACTCGGTGCCGATCGTCGGCGGCGACTTCGAGGAGCGCGCCCTCGCCGCGGCGCTCGATCACCAGGCTCTGAACCAGGCGGCCGCGAGCCTCTACCGCGAGCGCTTCGACACGACTCCGGGAATCGTCTACGCGGCCGGGGTCGATCACGCCTACAACCTCGCCCAGGAGTTCCGCGCTGCCGGCCTCAAGGCCGAGGCGGTCTCGGGACGAACGCCGCCGGTGCGCCTCGCGGAGACGCTCGCCTCGTACGAGCGCGGCGAGATCAACGTCCTGATCAACGCAATGCTGCTGGCGGAGGGCTGGAACTCTCCGCGCGCGACCGTCTGCATGCACCTGGCGCCGACCGCCTCGAAGCGCGTCTACCAGCAGCGGATCGGCCGGATCATGCGGACGCATCCGCGCAAGGAGGCCGGGATCGTCGTCGACTTCACGCCGAAGTCGGCCACGCACAACGACCGGGTCGTCTCGCTCCACTCGCTGCTCGAAGCCGACTTCTACCGCGAGGGCGCGCGCGTCACGCCGGCCCCGCGTCGCCGCGTCCAGCGCCGCGCCCGCCGCAGGCTCTCGCCGGCGCCGTGGCTCGTCCCGGTCACGGCCGACGTCGCGCGCCGGCTCGCCGTGATCCAGCGCGAGTGGCAGCGGATCGACCCGAAGTTCCTGGACGAGGACGAGCAGCGCTACTGGGCGACGATCGCCGGCCGGCAGCTCCGGTTCGACCAGCGAGCCGAGTTCGCGAAGAAGTTCGCCGAGGCACGCGCGTCGAAGCCCGCGCTCGAGAGCTTCCTCTCGGTCTGCGCCGCGGAGAATCCGAACCGGCGGCTGCGGATGACCGCCCTGCAGGACCGCGTGTCGATGCAGGTCGAGCGCGCCGACTTCGACGATCTCGTGACGCTGATCAGCCAGGCGCCCCCGTGGGAGAAGGACCGCGCTGCGGGCGTCCGGATCCTGCTGCGCGCGATCGGCGAGGGCAAGGCGAACGCGCCCGACCAGATTCTCCAGCGCTGGACGTGGAAGTTGGCGAAGGTGACGCGGAAGACCCAAGACCGCCGCGCGAGCGCCGAGTTCCCCGAGGCGAAGCGGCTGCTCGGTGCGGTCGCGAACTCCCGCGGACACCGGCACGAGGAGAACGTCCAGAAGCTGATCCAGGTCGCGAAGGCACTGCCGCTCGATGTGGGGGCCGCGCTCCTCGCCTCCTCGGAGGGATACACGCCTCGCGCCAACAACGCGCTCGACCGCGCTCGGGAGGAGATCGGCGAGACGCCGGAGATCGCGAATGCGCTCGCCGACAACCTGCCGACACCGAAGGCCCCCTCGCGCAAGTCACGCCGGCGCAAGCGGAGGAAGCGGAGCGGTGAGAACGCGGCGCCTCAGGGCGGCGGCCCGACGGCGAACGGCGGTGCGCCGGCTGAGGGCGGCGCGGCGAAGCCGAAACGCCGGCGGCGCAGGCGGAAGCCCGCGTCGGCACCGGCGTCGAGCGAAGGCGGTCCGACGCAGCCGCCGGACTCCGTAACACCCTCGTAAGACCGCTCCAGCTACCTTCACGCCGTGCTGCTCCTGCTCGCGATCGGCTTCATCGCGGGAATCGTCACGGCGCTCTCGCCGTGTGTCCTGCCGGTCCTGCCGATCGTGCTCGCGGGGGGAGCGACCGGCCGGCGGCCGCTCGCGATCGTCGCCGGCATCGTGATCAGCTTCACCGTCTTCACCCTCTTCGCCGCGTGGCTGCTCGACGTGCTCGGCCTGCCGCAGGACGTCCTGCGCAACCTCGCAATCGCCCTGCTCCTGCTCGTCGCCCTCTCGCTGCTCGTCCCCAAGGTCGGAGAGCTGCTCGCCCGCCCGCTGCAGGCGCTGACGAGGAGAGGCTCCGGCGACCTCGGCGGCGGCTTCTTCCTCGGCGCCAGCCTCGGTCTCGTCTTCGTCCCCTGCGCCGGCCCGGTGCTCGCAGCGGTGACCGTGATCGCGGCCAACCGCGACGTTCGCCTCGACGGCATCCTGCTGACACTGTCGTACGCCGCCGGCGCGGCGTTGCCGATGCTGGCGATCGCGTTCGCAGGGCAACGCGCCGCCAGGGCGCTCCGCGCGCACGCCGTCGCTGTCCGGCGCGTCTCGGGCGTCCTCGTAGGCGCGGCCGCGCTCGCGATCGCGTTCGGTCTCGATCAAGAGCTGCAGACCGCGGTTCCCGGCTACACCGAATCGCTGCAGGAGCGGTTCGAGCGCTCGAGCGCGGCGCAACGAGAGCTGAAGGAGCTGACGGGCGCGCGCGAGCCGCAAGCGGTGGGTGGCGGCGAGGGCGTCCTCCAGGACTACGGCCCGGCGCCCGAGTTCCAGGGGATCTCGTCGTGGCTCAACTCGAAGCCGCAGACGCTCGAGGAGCTGCGCGGCCGCGTTGTCCTGATCGACTTCTGGACCTACTCCTGCATCAACTGCCTGCGCACGCTGCCCTACATCCGGGAATGGGACGACCGCTACCGCCGAGCCGGGTTGACGATCGTCGGCGTCCATACGCCCGAGTTCGCGTTCGAGCGTGAGGTGTCGAACGTGCGCGAGAACGTTGCTCGCCTGAAGCTGCGCTATCCGGTGGCGCTCGACAACGACTACGGAACCTGGCAGGCCTGGCACAACCAGTACTGGCCCGCGAAGTATCTGATCGACCGGCAGGGCCACGTGCGCTGGTACCACTTCGGGGAAGGCGACTACCCGGAGGCCGAGGAGGCGATCCGGACGCTGCTCGCAGAAGGAGGCGATGCCGTCCCCGCCGCGTCGGGCCTCGACGAAGAGCCGTCGCGCCAGCTCGTCACGCCCGAGAGCTATCTGGGCTACGAGCGGCTCGCCCGTTACTACGGCGTTCCCGTGCTCAAGGACGCCGAGCGCGCCTACGCGTTCCCGCCGAGCCTCGAGGCAAACGAGCTCGCGTTCGCCGGCCGCTGGCGCGTCGAGCCCGAGCGCGCCGTCGCCGGCCCGAACGCGCGGCTGCGGCTGCAGTACCGGGCTCGCAACGTCTTCCTCGTCCTCACCGGCCAAGGCGTGGTTCGCGTGCGCGTCGACGGGAAGCCGGAGCGCACCGTGCGCGTCGGGGGCGATCGCCTCTACACGCTCGTCGAGCGACCGGCGAGCGGCGACCACCTGCTCGAGCTGCGCTTCGACCCCGGGGTCGCCGCCTACGCATTCACCTTCGGTTAGGGTCGGCTCCATGTACGCCGCCGCCGGCGACCGCTACGACCGATGCAGTACCGGCGGAGCGGCAGGAGCGGCCTGCAGCTGCCGGCGATCTCGCTCGGCCTCTGGAACAACTTCGGCGACGACCGGCCGCTGGAGACGAGCCGCGCGATCCTCCGCCGCGCGTTCGACCTCGGTGTCCTGCACTTCGACCTCGCGAACAACTACGGGCCGCCGTACGGGTCGGCGGAGGCCAACTTCGGCCGTCTCTTCGCCGAGGACTTTCGCCCCTACCGCGACGAGCTCGTGATCTCGACGAAGGCGGGTTACGACATGTGGCCCGGCCCCTACGGCGAGTGGGGGTCGCGCAAGTACCTGCTCGCGAGCCTCGACCAGTCGCTCGAGCGGATGGGGCTCGAGTACGTCGACCTCTTCTACTCGCACCGTTTCGATCCCGAGACGCCGCTCGAGGAGACGATGGGCGCCCTCGACACGGCCGTGCGCCAGGGCAAGGCCCTCTACGCCGGCATCTCTTCCTACTCGGCCGAGAAGACGCGCGAGGCGGCGGCGATCATGCGGGGCCTCGGCACGCCGCTCGTGATCCATCAGCCGTCGTACTCGATGCTGAACCGCTGGATCGAGCCCGAGCTGCTCGATGCGCTCGGGGACGAGGGCATCGGCTGTATCGCCTTCTCGCCGCTGGCGCAGGGCCTGCTCACAGACAAGTACCTCGACGGCATCCCGGAAGGGTCGCGCGCGAGCCGCCAGCTGTCGCTCTCGCCCGATCAGCTGACCGATCAGACGCTGGCGAAGGTGCGGGCGCTGAACGAGATCGCGCAGCGCCGCGGCCAGACGCTCGCGCAGCTGGCAGTCGCCTGGACCCTGCGCGACGAGCGCGTCACCTCTGCGCTCGTCGGCGCGAGCAGCGTCGCTCAGCTGGAGGCGAACGTTGCCGCGCTGGACAACCTCGAGTTCACATCCGACGAGCGGGACGAGATCGATCGTTACGCCACGGAGGCGGACATCAATCTCTGGGCCGGCTCGAGCGAGAGCTAACGCGCGCTACTGCTCGCGCGGAGAGTCCTCGCCGTTCTCCGCGTCCTGCTCGCGGAGGTACTGCGTCAGCTCGGCGGCGAGCGTGTCACCCGACGGCAGGTCTTCATGCTCCTCCAGGTCGAGCTCGTCGGTCCGGCGCTCGAGGTCGGCGACGTAGTCGACCGTCTCGTCGTCGCCGGAGATGGCCGCCGTCACCTGCTCGGCGTAGGACTCCTCCGCCTCGGCGAGCTCGCGCGTGTCGATCGCGACGCCGAGCAGCTGACCGAGGCGGTCGCACAGCGCCCGGGCGGCACGCGGGCTCGGCGCCAGCGAGACGTAATGCGGCACCGCGGCCCAGAGGCTCGCGGCTGCCAGGCCTTCGCTCCGGCACGTGTCCTGGAGGACCCCGACGATGCCGGTCGGCCCCTCGTACCGCGAGTGCTGGAGCCCGAGGCTCTCGACGAGGGCCGGGTCGCTTGCCGCGCCGGTCACCGGCGCCGCGCGTGTGTGCGGCACGTCGGCGAGGAGCGAACCGAGAGTGACCACGAGCTCGACGTCGAGGTCGCGAGCGAGGCCGATCACGAGCTTCGAGAACGTCAGCCAGCGCAGGCTCGGCTCGACGCCGAGCAGCAGGATCACGTCGCGGCCCGAATCCGGGATTCGCGCGTGGTAGAAGGCGTTCTCCGGCCACTCGATCCGGCGGGTCATTCCCTCATCGAGCGAGACGTGCGGGCGGTTCGACTGGAAGTCGATGAAGCCCTCGGGATCGATGTCGGCGAAGCGTTCCGCGTCCCAGACGCGGGCCGAGGTAGCCGGCCGCGAGCGTCGCGCCCTGGCCGCCGTCGTTCCAGCCCCGGAAGGCGGCGATCAAGACCGGACGCTCGAGCTCCGGCCTGCCGACCATCCGCAGCTCGCTCATGGGCCGCTCATTGGCCCATGAGCGAGGGGGGGGGCGTGGGGGAACCGGGAGGTTCCCCCACAAGTTAGGAAGAAGGGGGCACGTGGGGGAAACGGTTCCCCCAGGGAGCGTGCCGAAGGCGCGCGACACTCATCCCGGAAGTTTACGCGGGGTGCGCCAAAGCGCAGTCACGAGCGCCACAGTCCAGGCCCAGACCGCAGCCGCCAGGGCGACGTGGATCAGCACGAGCCACCACGGCAGCTCGTTCCGCCACTGGAGCTCGCCGACTGCCATCTGGATCAGCAGGAGTACGAGCAGCACGACCGCACCCGGCGCCAGCAAGCCGGCCCGCACGCGGTTGCGGGCGAGCCAGACGAGCAGGAGCACGAACGAGATCCCGAATGCGGCCGTCGCGCGGACGTGGATGTAGACGGCGTCGAGCAGATTCCAGAAGCGCTGGATATCGGCGCTGTCGCCCGGATGCGGGCCGGCTGCGGTCGAAAGCGTCCCGGTGACGACGAGGACGCCGCAGGCGCCGGCGAGGACGAGCCCGACGAGTTGCAGCCAGCGTGGCGCGGGCGACTCGATGCGCCCACGCGCGTTCCCCCACGCCTCGACCGAAACGACCGTCGCAGTGGCGAGGACGACGAGCGCGAGGAGAAAGTGCGTCGCCACCATCAGCGGATGCAGGTCGAGCCGGATCGTCAGCAGCCCGAGCGGAGCCTGCGCGATCGTGCCCAGAAAGGTGAACCCAGCGACCCATCGCACCCAGCGGCCGAGACCGGGCGTCCGATAGGCGAACACCCAGGCGGCGAGCGAGAGACCGATCGGAAACAGCGCCATCAGCCGGTTCCCGAACTCGATCGTCGAATGCTCGCCCAGCGCGGGGAAGAACGCGCCCTCCTGACAGCCCGGCCAGGACTCGCACGCGAGCCCCGATCCCGTCAGCCGCACCGCCGCACCGGTGAGCACGATCAGATAGAGCGACAGCGCAGAGGCGAACGCGAGCTGCGCGTACCGCGCCGGAGTCACGCCGGCGAACCGAGCTTCACGCCGGCCCCCGCGACAACCCGGCCGATGCGCGCGAGGAACAGCTCGTGCTCGGCGAAGGTCGCTGCGAGCACGGCAGCCTTGTCCGCCGGCAGCGCGATCAGGAGCCCGCCCGAGGTCTGCGGGTCGTAGGCGAGCGCGAGCAGATCCTCCGGGACCTCCGCCGAGTCGACATGGGGGGCGGCGAAGTCCCGGTTGCGGCTGTCGCCGCCCGTGCGCACGCCGGCCTCGGCCTGCTCGCGCGCGCCCGGAAGGAGCGGCAGCGAGCCTGCCTCGAGCTCGATCCGAACGCCGCTGCGCTCGGCCATCTCGTGCGCGTGGCCGAGCAGCCCGAAGCCCGTCACGTCGGTGACCGCGTGCGGAGAAAAGGGGCGCAGGACGTCGGCGGCCGCCTGGTTCAGCGCCGTCATCGACCTGGACGCGGCAGCAAGCCCCTCTTCGTGCCGGCGCCCCTCGCGGGCCGCGTGCAGGAGCATCCCAGTCCCGAGCGGCTTGGTCAGGAAGAGCGCGTCGCCGGGCCGGGCGCCGTTCTTGCGCCAGAACCCGTCCGGATGCACCGTGCCGACGACTGCGAGCCCGTACTTCGGCTCGTCGTCGCGCAGAGTGTGGCCGCCGGCGAGGATGGCACCCGCCGCGCGCACCTGCTCGCCGGCGGCGGCGAAGATCGCGGCGAGCGTCTCGTTCGGAAGGCTCTCGGGGAACGCCGCGATCGACAGCGCCAGCAGCGGCGACCCGCCCATCGCGAACACGTCGTTGAGCGCGTTCGTCGCGGCGATCCGGCCGTACAGAGCGGGGTCGTCGACGAGCGGCGGAAAGAAGTCGAGCGTGAAGACGAGCGCACGCTCGTCGTCGAGCTTGTAGACGACCGCGTCGTCGGCGGGCGAGAGCCCGACGAGCAGATTCTCGGCCTCGGCCGGGACGAGCCCGCGCAGCAATTCCTCGAGCCGAGCCGCCGAATACTTGGCCGCACAGCCACCGCTCGTGGCCAGCGACGTCAAAGGGACAGACACGCTTCCAAAATACGCGACAGCGGCCGGGGAGCCGCTGTCGCACACTCAGGGGAGAGGAGGGATTTGGGGGTTCGAACCCAGGTTCGCGATCGTGTCAGTCACTCCTTTCACCGATCTGAGATAGTCGAAACCGTGCCGTCCGCCCTCGTCACCGGTGGCTCGTCGGGCATCGGCCTGGCGATCGCGAGGATGCTTCGCAGCGAGGGCTACGCCGTCACGCTCGCGTCCCGCACGGCCGAGAAGGTCGAGGCCGCGGCCGCCGAGCTCGGCGCGCAGGCAATCGCGGCGGACGTGTCGCAGGCAGACGACTGCGCCCGTGTCGTCGAGAGCCACGTCGAGCGCGAAGGAGGGCTCGACGTGCTCGTGAACTCGGCCGGGATCGGGATTGCGGGCCGCGTCGAGGACGCGCAGCTGAAGCACATCGACCGGCAGCTCGCGATCAACCTGCGGGGGCTCGTGCTCGTGACGCAGGCGGCGATCCCGCACTTGCGCAAGACCACCGGCTGGATCGTCAACCTCGCCTCGATCGCGGGCACGCAGCCCGTGCCGATCCTCCCCATCTACGCCGCCACGAAGGCGGCGGTGATCTCGCTCACGCATTCGCTCAACCACGACCTCGACGACGACGGCGTACGCGCGATCGCGATCTGCCCCGGCTTCGTGGACACACCGATGGCGGAGTTCGCCGGCCTCAAGAGTGAGGAGATGATCCAGCCAGACGACTGCGCGGAAGTGGTTCGGATGTGCCTCCGGCTCAGCCCGCGCGCCCGCATCCCGCAAGTCGTGATCGAGCGCGTGGGCTCGAGCGGGAGGGTCGCCTAGCTCTTAGAGATCCCCGGGCGTGCGCAGGATCCGCCAGAGCTCGTAGAGGCCGAGCGCGACGGAGAGGACGAAGCCGACGATCGCGATCGTGTCGTTGACGCGCGCCATCAGCGCCGACGCGACAAGCAGGGCGGAGATGATCAACGCCGCACCGAGCCGGTTGGCGGCCGACCGAACGACGTGCTCGAGCTCGTCGAGCCCCGTCGGCTGAATACCGACCTTGAGCGTGCCCGTCTCGAGCCTCGTCGCGAGCCGGCCGAGCCGCCGCGGCATGTGGACGAGCGGTTCGAGCTGCGTGAACGCCAGGGAGACGAGATTGGCCGGCTCGAGGCGCCGCTGAGTCTCGCGGAGCATCAGCTCGAGCCCGTCCTCCTCGAGCAGCTCGATCGGGTCGAGCGCCGGATCCAGCACGCGTGCGACTGACTCGGCCTGGGAGAGGGTCTTCCCGACGAGCGCAAACCCGGTCGGCAAGGCGATCCCGTGCTTCAGCGCCATCCGCTGCAGGTCGGCGAGCGCTTCCCCGGCCTGGATCCCGGACAACGGCCGCCAGTGGTAACGCGGGAGCTTTCGGCGCAGGTCGTGGACAAAGCCCGCTTCGTCGGTCGAGAGCGTCTGCAAGGACAGGCTGAGGATCAGATCGGCGACGTCGTCGGCGCGGTTCTGAGCCAGCGCGAGCAGGAGCAGCCCGAGCGAGCGCCGCGTGTCGTCGTCGATTCGGCCGAGCAGGCCGAAGTCGATCAGCGCGAGACGGCCGTCGGAGGTGAGTAGGACGTTGCCGCGATGCGGATCCGCGTGGTAAATGCCGTGCAAGGTGATCTGCTCGACGTAGGCTCGGAAGAGCTCACGTGCGAGCTCGGCGGCGTGCTCGCTGTCGAGGGTGTGGCCGGCAGCGACCCGCTCGCCGTCGATCCGCTCCTGGACGAGAACGCGATCGGTGACGTAGGGGTGGATCACGTCCGGCACCACCAGGTGCTCGTGCTCGGAGACGACCTGTGCGATCAGCTCGGCGCCGTGGGCCTCCTCGCGGAAGTCCAGCTCGGAGGCGAGGTGCGTCTCGAGCTCCTCCGCGAGCGCCTGCAGCTGCAGCAGCCGTGCGGTCTCGGACCGGCCCTCCGCGAACGAGGTCAGCGAGCGCAGCACGTCGAGGTCGAGTGCGACCTCCTCTTCGATCCCTGGGCGGCGCACCTTGACCACGACCTCGCGGCCCGTGCGCAGGAGGGCGCCGTGGATCTGCGCGATCGAGGCGCACGCGAGCGGCTCCTCGTCGAACCGCGCGAAGATCTCGAGCCCGATGTCCTCGTCGACGATCCGGCGAGCGTCGGCAACCGGAAACGGCTGGACGTCGTCCACCAGCTCGCCGAGCTCCTCGATGTAGAGATCCGGCAGGAGATCGGGGCGCGACGAGAGCATCTGGCCGAGCTTGACGAACGTCGTCCCGAGCTCCTCGAGCCCAAGCCGGAACGCTCGGGCACGCTCGCGTGTCGCCGGCCGGTCGCCGACGACGCCGATCTCGCGGAGAACGCGCAGAAGCTTCGCACGCCGGGCGACGCGTCCGACCTCGAGCGCACGGCGAGCCCGGCGGGTTTGCAGCCCCATCGGCTCGCTTTGCCCGTTCGGACAACGCAGAAAACTACCGCGTCAGATCCGAGCACGGCACACCGCCGTCAGGACCAGGCGTCCGGCTCCTCCTGCGCTGGGGAGGAGCCGCCGCAGCCTGCCGCGATCAAGCAGACGGCCAGACGGAGCGCCGCGATATGCACCGCACGAGGCGAGTCGTCTAGCCGCTCCGAGAGGCTCTAGCTTCCGTCAGACCAGCTAAAGATCTGTTCAAGCTTGCCGCCCCACGAGGCGAAGACGACGGACGCCGACAATGCGAAAAACAACAGGCGAGTCTTCATGTGCCTCCTCCTTTCTTGGTCTAGAACCGCAGGTCCTGAAGTGCTTCGGCGGCGTTCCGGTAGAGCCGGGCTGCCTCTGCGTCCTCGCCGCGGCGTGCGGCGAGATCTCCAAGCGCCACCCACGCTCCTGCGCGGTGGCTGATCGACGAAAGCTGCTCGAAGGTCGCATCGGCGGCGCGGAAGCTTTCCTCCGCCTCGTCGAACCGATCCCGCTCGAGCAGTGAGCGGCCGAGCACGATCTGGGCCTGGCCGATCTCGTCGAGAAAGTCAACGCGGCCTTCGAGCAACCGCAGCGCCTCGCGCGCGTTGCCCTCGGCCGTCTCCCACTCACCGAGCCGGAGATGAACCGTGGCGAGGCCGTTGACGGCCTGGCCGGCATCGGCCTGCGAGTCGGCTTCGACCGCGACCGCGAACGACGCCTTCAGCTGCTCGATCGCCTCCTGCGGCTTGCCCAGCAGCAGGCTGAGCCCGCCGAGGTTGTTGAGCAGGCGGCCCACCGTGCGCTCGTCGTCGAGCTCCTGGAACAGATTCTTGGCGCGCTCGGCGTAGTTGCGCGAGAGGGGCCAGTGCCCGGTGCGCTCTGCGACCAGCGAAGCCTGGAAGTACGCGTCGGCCATCTTGCGCCGGTCGTCGACGCCCTGTGCGAGCTCGAGTGCGTGCTCGACGTCCTCGCGGGCGGCCTCGAAATCGCGCTGGCGACGGTGGCAGCGGGAGCGCCAGTGGTAGATGTCGGAACGGAGACCGTCGCAGGGCATGTTCGAGCGCTCGGCGAGCGTCAGTGCCTCGTCCAGCAGCGCAACCGCGGTCGAGATGCTCGACAGCTTGTACCGGCACACGCCGAGCGTGAAGACGATCTCAGCCCGGTCGACGTCCGAGAAGACGGAGCCTTCGGCCAGCGCGCGGGCGCCGTTGAGCAACTCGATCGCGGTGCGAACATCCCCCTCTTGGAGCCGTGCCCAAGCCTCGCCCGAGCGCGTACGCACCTCTAGCTCGATCGAGTTCGTCGCGGCCACCGAGGCACGGACGTCCTCGTAGGCGGCAACTGCCTCCTTGTACTGATACGAGTTCGAAAGCGCCTCGGCCCGCGCCAGCAACGCCTCGACCCGACCGCGCTCGTCAGTCGAGACACCGCTCGTCAGGAAGGCCGGATCGACGTTGAGCCGCTCCGCGAGCCACGCGATCGTCTCGACGGTCGGGCGCGTCTTGCCGCGCTCGATCTGGCTGACGTACTCCTTCGAGAAGCGATCGCCGGCGAGATCGGTCTGCGTCAACCCGGCGGCCACGCGCAGCAGGCGCAGACGGTCGCCGAGCCGGGCACTGGACGATGCAGAGCCGGTGGCTGGGGCGGTGCGGTGGGCGGCGGTGAACTCGGTCATGACTGCGGGTACCTCGGTTGACTGAGTGAAGCGGGAAGTGGAGTGAACCGCGTACCCCTTTGCGGGGATTTTTCGGTTGCTCCACCGCTTGATTCTGCGGGTGAAGCGAATCTAGCACGGAATCACTTGACCGAGCTACTTGACTTTTTCAGACATGGCTCCTACAGTGCGGGTCAACTTGCACCGGCCGGACGCCAGGCTGTGTGCAAGGGCGCGCCACCCGAAAGGCGACCGCCGCAACCGAAGGGCCGTGCCTGAGCCGCAGAGTCACGTCTCGACGGAGTGTCGCCCTCGTGGCAGCTTGCCTCATGGAACGTCCCCGGAGCCGCAGCCGGGGACGTTCTCCTTTTCCGTCGCATGCGTTGGCATCCGCCGAAGCGGATGCCAAGCGCGCAGACCCCTAAAGGGTCGCCCGCGGCCCAAATTCACCTCGACAAGCGTTCGAGCGTCGTCTCGCCGGTGTGACGGGTCTCTAGCCGGCGCCGGTTAGCCAGCGGCGGCGTTGGGCGGACATTGCTTCGAAGTCGGCCGGGGCGAGCAGGCCGCCGAGGCGGTCGGCGAACGAGAGCAGCAGCGCTGCGCCGACGAAGATCCAGGCCTCGGCGTCGGGATCGCGGTCGGCCGGAACGCCGCCGGCCGCCTGCGCGCGCCGCAACGCGCCCGCGATGTAGTCGTGCACCTCGCGGAGCTGGCGGCGGAGGAAGCTCTGGATCGCCTCGTCCTCGCCGGCTTCCGTCAGCGCCTGGATCCAGAGCGTTACGGGCTTGACGCCGCCGGAGGCGTGGAACTCACGCGCCGCCTGGCCGACCGCGGTCACGGCCTGCGCGTCGCCGAGCTCCTCGAGTTTGGTCTCGATCGCGCCGCGAAACGAGTGCCAGGCGAACTCGAGGCAGGCCAGATAGAGCTCTCGCTTCGAGGCGAAGTGCCGGTAGAGGATCGGCTCCGAGACGGAAGCTTCGCGCGCGATCTCGACCGTGGTCGCGCCGCTGTAGCTGCCGGTCACGAAGACCCGCAGCGCGGCCTCGACGATCGCCTGCCGGCGCTCGGCCGCCGGCAGGCGCGTCTGACCGGCCGGAGTCATGCCGCCAACTCGACCGGCGCCGTCGCCTCGGGGGCGTCCTCCTGACGCACCAGCGCGAACGCGACGATCGCTCCGGCGAAGGCGATCAGCGCCGCGACCATGAGCGCGCTCTCGTAGCCTTCCATGAACGCCTCGATGCTGATCCGCCCGCCCGCCTGCTGCGCGACGATCGCACCCATCAGCGCGATCCCGATCGAGCCGCCCACCTGCCGCATCGCATTCAGGACGCCGGCGCCGACGCCCGACTTCGCGACCGGAACCGCTCGCGTTGCAGCGGCGGCCGTCGGCGTCATCACGAGCCCCATGCCCATGCCGCCGATGACGAAGCCGGGGAGAATGTCCCAGAAATCGGCGCCGGCCCCCAGCCGCGACAGGTAGAGGAGCTGCACACCGAGCAGCACCATCCCTCCGGTCATCAGCCACCGCGAGCCATGCCGGTCGGAGAGCTTCCCCGCCACCGGCGCCAGCAGGATGATCATCACCGTCATCGGCAGGAACGCGGCCCCGGCCTGCACCGCCGAGTAGCCGAGAACGTTCTGCATGTACAGCGAGACGAAGAAGAAGACGCCGAACATGGACAGGGCGACGAGCAGCATCGCGACGTTCGCCCCTGCGTAGGTGCCGCTGCGGAACAGGGTCAGGTCGAGCATCGGCGCCCGGCGGCGCCGCTCGATCACGACGAACGCGGTCAGCGACACGGCGGCGACGACGAACGAGCCGACGATCCGCGCCGACGTCCAGCCGAAGGCGTTCGCCTCGATCAAGCCGTAGGTGAGCGCGAAGAGACCGAGCGCCGAGGTCGCCAGCCCGGGCAGGTCGAGACTGACGTGCGTGTCGTCCTTCGACTCCGTGATGAAGAGGTAGCTCGCCGCGATCGCGATCGCGCCGACCGGGATGTTGACGAAGAAGATCCAGTGCCAGCTCAGGTGCTGGGTCAGCAGGCCGCCGACCAGCGGCCCGATCGCGAGCGCGAGTGCCGAGACGCCGGCCCAGATCCCGATCGCCATCCCCCGCTCCTTCGGCGGGAACGTGGCAGCGATGATCGACAGCGTCGCCGGGTTCATCAGCGCGGCGCCGACCCCCTGCGCGACCCGCGCCGTGATCAGCATCTCGCCGGAGTCGGCGAGCCCGCACCAGAGCGAGGCCGCCGTGAAGACGCCGATCCCGACCACGAAGATGAGCCGGCGCCCGTAGGCGTCGGCCAGCTTGCCGCCGATCAGCATCAGTGCGGCGAAGCTGAGCGCGTAGCCGGTGACGATCCACTGGAGCTCGGATAGGCCCGTGCCCAGCTCCCGCTGGATCGACGGCAGAGCGACGTTCACCACCGTGTTGTCGAGCATGATCATGAAGAGCCCGAACGAGACTGCGGCGAGCGTCCACCACTTCCGGCGTTCCTCTGAGAAGATTGCGAGAGCCATGAGCTGCCTTTCCGAGAACGTTAGCGCCCACTAGGTTAGTGACCGCTAACACCGAAGTCAAGTACTCGTGGACGCCGTCGGCCGCTCAACTCGAGGCCGCGAACGTGACGCGGCTCGCCCGCACGCTCGCCTGCGCCGACTACGCGGAGCTGCATCGTGTCTCGGTCGATGAGCCCGAGCGCTTCTGGCGCGCCGTCGCCGAGGACCTCCGGCTCGAGCTCGAACGCCCGTGGCACCGCGTCCTTGACGACTCGCGCGGGATCGAGTGGACGACCTGGTTCGAGGGCGCCCGGCTCAACCTCGCCACCGCCTGTCTCCACGCCTGGGCGCGGCGAACACCGGACGCACCCGCGGCGGTGTTTCGCGGTGAGGACGGTGCGCGACGAGAGTGGACGTTCGCCGAGCTCTCCCGTGAGACGGTGCGCGTCGCCGAGGCGCTGCAGGCGCTCGGCGTCGAGCCGGGCGACCGTGTCGCGATCTACATGCCGATGAGCCCCGAAGCGGCGGTCGCGTCGCACGCCTGCGCGCACCTCGGCGCGATCCAGGTGCCGATCTTCTCCGGCTTCGCCGCACCGGCGCTCGTCCAGCGGCTCGAGGATGCTCGGGCGAAGGTCGTGATCACCGCCGACTACTCTCTTCGGCGCGGCACGCGGGTGCCGATGCGCGAGACCGTCGAGGAGGCGCGGCGCAAGTCGCCGTCCGTCGAGCAGGTGCTGCTCTGGCGCCGGGAAACGATGGAGTGGGACGCAGAGCTCGGGCCGGGAGAGCTCGCACCCGTGGCGGTCGAGGCCGAGCATCCCTACCTGCTCGCCTACACCTCCGGCACGACGGGACGCCCGAAGGGCGCGCTGCACGTGCACGGAGGGTTTCTGCTCTCGATCGCGCGCGAGGCCGCCTACCAGGCCGAGATCCGCGCCGGCGACCGCGTCCTCTTCGCCACAGACATGGGCTGGATCATGGGGCCGTGGACGGTGGTGGGGGCGGGCGCCCTGGGCGCGTGCGTGATCTACATGGAGGGGGCGCCCGACCGGCCCGACGACCGGCTGTGGCAGCTGGTCGAGGAAGAGCGCGTGACGATGCTCGGCGTCTCGCCGACGCTCGTCCGGGCGCTGATTCCGAAGGGCGAGCCCACGGCCGACCTCTCTTCGCTGAGGTCGATCACGACGACCGGCGAGCCGTGGAACGCAGGCCCATACGCGTGGCTCAACGAGCACGCCGCCGGCGGTGGCCGAATCCCGATCGTCAACATCTCCGGCGGCACCGAGGTCGGAGCCTGCTTCCTGTCCGTGACGCCCCTCGCCCCGGCGAAACCGGTCTCGCTCGGCTTCCCGGCGCTCGGGCAAGCGATGGACATCTACTCGCCCGCGGGGGAGTCGCTGCGAGGCGAGGTCGGCGAGCTCGTCTGCACGCGCGCCTGGCCGGGGATGACACGCGGGATCTGGGGCGACGACGAGCGCTACCTCGAGACCTACTGGCGGCGGTTTCCCGGCGTCTGGACGCACGGTGACTGGGCGTCGGTCGATGAGGACGGCTACTGGTACCTGCACGGCCGCTCCGACGACACGCTCAACATCGCCGGCAAGCGGATCGGGCCGGCCGAGCTCGAGTCGGCCGCGCTCGACCATCCCTCGGTGGCCGAGGCGGCCGCGATCGGCGTCCCGCACGAGGTGAAGGGCGAGACGGCGTGGATCTTCTGCGCGCTCAAGCCCGGCGCCGAACCCGACGCGGACGGGGTCAAGGCAGCCGTGGCGGCCGTGCTCGGGAAGGCATTCGCGCCCGAGCGCGTTCTCTACGTCACGGCTCTGCCGAAGACACGATCGGCCAAGATCGTCCGCCGGGCAGTCCGGGCGCAGGCGCTCGGGGAGGATCCTGGTGACGTCTCGACGCTCGAGAACCCCGAGGTGCTGGAGGAGATCGCCCGAGTGAGCACGCCCAAATGAGCCAGCACAGGTGAGCAGACCCTGAACGACGCATCGAGGAAGATCCAGCGGACCTACCTAGTGCTGATGCTCGGCAACACGCTGGCCGCGTCGTTCATCTGGGGCATCAACACGCTCTTCCTGCTCGATGCCGGGCTGAGCAACTTCGAGGCCTTCGCCGCGAACGCGTTCTTCACCGCCGGCATGGTCGTGTTCGAGGTGCCGACCGGCGTGATCGCGGACACCTGGGGACGGCGCGTGTCGTACCTCCTCGGCACGCTCACCCTCGCCGGCTCGACGCTCCTCTACTACGTCATGTGGCAGACGGAGGCGCCGTTCTGGGCGTGGGCGATCGTCTCGATGCTGATCGGGCTCGGCTTCACGTTCTTCTCGGGCGCGGTCGAGGCCTGGCTCGTCGACGCGCTCGACTTCACCGGCTACCACGGGGAGCTCGAGACCGTGTTCGGACGCGGGCAGATGGTGGCAGGGGCGGCGATGCTGGGCGGCTCGGTGGCGGGCGGCGTGATCGCGCAGGCGACCACCCTCGGCGTCCCCTTTCTCCTCCGCGTCGGCGTCCTCGGCGCGATGTTCGTCGTCGCGTTCGTGCTGATGCGGGACCTCGGCTTCACGCCCGAGCGCAGCAGCCATCCGCTGCGCGACACGAAGCGGGTCTTCACTGCTTCGATCGACCATGGCCTGCGGAACCCGCCCGTGCGCTGGATGATGCTGGCGGCGCCGTTCGGTGCCGGCGTCGGCATCTACACCTTCTACGCCCTGCAGCCCTTCCTCCTCGACCTCTACGGGAACGAGGAGGCGTACGGTGTCGCGGGCCTCGCGGCGGCGATCGTCGCCGGCTCTCAGATCGTCGGCGGCTATCTCGCGCCGAGGATCAGAGGTCTCTTCGCCCGCCGCACGACGGCGCTGATCCTGGGCACGCTCGCGAGCGTCGCCCTGCTGACGACTCTCGGCCTGACGACCAGCTTCGTGCTGGCTCTCGTCGTCCTCGTGCTGTGGGGGCTCGTCTTCGCGGCCGTGATGCCGATCCGGCAGTCGTATCTGAACGGGCTGATCCCCTCGCAGCAGCGGGCGACCGTGCTCTCGTTCGACTCGCTGATGGGCAATGCGGGCGGCGTCGTCATCCAGCCGGCCCTCGGGAAGGCGGCCGACGTCTGGAGCTACGGCACCTCGTACGTGATCGGCGCCGGCTTCCAGGCGCTCGCGCTTCCGTTCGTGTTCCTCAGCCGCCGTCAGAATGCCCCGGCAGACACCGTGAACGTCATCCCCGACACCGAGCAGGAGGTTCCCAGTGCCGTCTAGAGCGCTTGTCACCGGTGGTGGCCGCGGAATCGGCGCGGGCATCGCCAGGGCGCTGGCCGCTGCGGGCTGGCACGTCACCGTCACCGGGCGCACGGGCGGCCAGGTCGAAGCGGTGGGAGCTGAGATCGGCGGCTCCGCGGTCGTCGGCGACGTCTCGAAGCGCGAGGACGTCGAGCGGATGATCGCGGCGGCGCAGCCGATCGACCTGCTCGTCGCGAACGCGGGCGTGGCCGAGTGGGAGGACTCGTGGGAGACGGATCCGGACGCGTGGTGGCGGATCTTCGAGGTGAACGTCCTCGGCGCCTACCTCACCTGCCGGCTCGCCCTTCCGGACATGATCGCGCGCGGCGGCGGCCGGATCGTCATCACCGGCAGCGGCTCGTCCTACCTTCCCGGCTCGACGTCGAGCGCCTACAACGCGAGCAAGGCGGCAGTCGGACGCTTCGGCGAGTCGCTCGCCCGTCAGGTGGCCGAGCACAACGTGCAGGTGTTCGTGATCAGTCCCGGGCTCGTGAAGACCGAGATGACCGGCCGCTTCGGAGACGACATGCCGTGGACGCCGCCGGAGCTCGCCCCCCAACTCGTGCTCGAGCTCGCGTCGGGCCGCTTCGACGCCCTTTCCGGCAGGTACCTCCACGCCGAGCACGACCCGCCCGACGAGCTCGAGGCGCGCATCGAGCGCATCCTCGCGGAGGATCTGAACGCGATCCGGCTCCGCCGCGAGCCGACTTAGTGTTGATTCAACACTAAGTTTTCCTCGGCTCGATCCACGTCTGGCGGGCGATTGCGAGCAGCTCGCCGTCCGCCGTGGTCAGCGCGGTACCGGCATAGAGCTTGCGTCCGTCCTCGCCGAGCGGCCAGGCGAGGACGATGCACTGCTCGCCCTCCTCCGGCAGCCGCCGGATCTCGGCGGCCATGCGGCCGAGCACCACCTCGCCGCGGCCGGGGCCGCCGACCGCGTAGGCGCCGGAGCAGTCGATCGCCGCCCAGATCACCTCGGGCGAGACCTCGCGCGCCTGCCAGGGTGCCGCGTGGACGTCGCGGCCGGCGACGGGACCGGCGTGGATGCACAGCCCGTCGTCCGGCCGGACGCCGCACGAGAAGCACTCCGAGAACGTCTCGCCGCCGAAGCGGACATGATGTGCGGCCGCCTCCTCGGCCTCCGCGAGCGAGACCGGCTTGGGCGGGTCGAACGTCCAGGCGCTGGGCCGGGCCTCGGCGACGATCGCCTCCCCGTCGAGCAAGAGCACGGCATCGTCTGTCTCGCTGACCGACAGCGGACGATCGAGCGGCGGCGGTAGCCGCAGCGTCACCTCGGCGGGGCCGTCGACGAAGGCCGCGAGCAGCCCCGCGGAGTAGCCGCCGTTGCCGGAGTGCAGCGGCCCGCGGTAGCGCCGGCTGATTGTGATCGTGTTTTCGCCTGAGAGTCGCAAACCGGTAGGATCGTCTCTGATGCGCCTGGCTCTTGCCCAGATCAACGCTGTCGTCGGCGACCTGGACGGGAACCGCGAGCGCATTCTCGCCGCTCTCGCGAACGCGCGTGAGCAAGGTGCGGAGCTCGTGGTGTTCCCCGAGCTCGCGGTCACCGGCTACCCACCGGAGGATCTGCTGCTCCGGCCGGCGTTCGTGCACGCAGCCGAGGAGTCGATGCGCACGATCGCCGCCGAGACCGGCGGAATCGTCGCCCTCGTCGGCACGCCGTGGTCCTTCGACGAGGGGCTCGCGAACGCATGCGCAGTCTGTGTCGACGGCGAGCTCCACGCGCTCTACCGGAAGCGCCTCCTGCCCAACTACGGCGTCTTCGACGAAGAGCGCTACTTCGAGCCGGGCACCGAGGGGCTCGTGGTTCCGCTCGGCGGCGTGCGCGTCGGGGTGACCGTCTGCGAGGACGTCTGGCGACCCGAACCGGCTGCCGACCTCGCCGCCGCGGGAGCCGAGCTGCTCGTCAACCTCTCCGCATCGCCCTTCCACGTCGGCAAGGCGGAGAGCCGGGAGGCGATGCTCGCGGACCAGAGCGCGCGACAACGGCCTGCCGCTGGTCTTTTGCAACCTGGTCGGCGGGCAGGACGAGCTCGTCTTCGACGGGCACTCTGCCGTCATCGACGCGAGCGGCAATGTCGTTGCGCGCGCGCCGGGCTTCGCGGAGCACCTGCTCGTGCTCGATCTCGAGGCGGGCGGCGAGCTGACGCCCTTCGCGCCCGAGCTCGAGCAGATGCGACTCGCGCTCGTGCTGGCGCTGCGCGACTACGTCGGCAAGAACGGCTTCGGCGACGTCGTGCTCGGCCTCTCGGGCGGGATCGACTCGGCCCTCGTCGCTGCGCTCGCCGTCGACGCGCTGGGCGCCGACCGCGTCCACGCCGTCTCGATGCCCTCTCGCTTCTCCTCGGACGAGACGCAGAGCGACGCACGCCGGGTCGCCGAGAACCTCGGCTGCGACTTCCGCGAGCTTCCGATCGAGGAAATGATCGCCGCCTTCCACAAGTCGGACGTCGGCACGTCCGGCCTGGCGGCGGAGAACCTGCAGGCCCGCGTGCGGGGGATGATGCTGATGTCGCTCTCGAACGAGCACGGTTGGCTCGTGCTCGCGACAGGGAACAAGTCCGAGCTGTCGGTGGGGTACTCAACCCTGTACGGGGATCTCGCGGGTGGGTTCGCCCTGATCAAGGACGTTTTCAAGACCGACGTGTTCCGGCTCGCTGGCTTCCTCAACGAACGGGCCGGCCGCGAGCTGATCCCGACCTCGATCATCGAACGGCCTCCGTCGGCGGAGCTACGCGCCGACCAGCGGGATGCGGACTCGCTCCCGCCCTACGACCAGCTCGACCAGGTGCTCGAGGCCTACGTCGAGCTCGATCGCTCGCGTGAGGAGCTGCTCGCCGAAGGATTCGACGCGGCTGTCGTGGAGCGCGCGCTTGCGCTGATCGACCGCGCTGAATACAAGCGTCGCCAGGCGCCGCCGGGGGTCAAGCTCCGGCCGAAAGCGTTTGGCCGCGACCGGCGGACGCCGATCACCAACCGCTGGAGCGATTGACAGACAGATTTCGTAAGTTTAGACTTACGGTAAGTGAGTACTAACGGAATTGTCCTTGATGCGCTCGGCGACTGGACTCGCAGGCAGATTTTCGAGGCGCTGCGGCGTGGCCCCCAGTCGGTGGGCGAGCTGGCGTGCGGCCTGCCCGTCAGCAGGCCGGCGGTTTCGCAGCACCTGAAAGTGCTGAAAGAGGCGGGGCTCGTCGTCGACCGCAAGGAGGGGACGCGGCGTGTCTATCGCGTCTCTCCCGACGGTCTCGCCGGGATTCGCGCGTACTTCGACAGCTTCTGGGGCGAGGCGCTGGAGCGCTTCGCCGCCGAGGCGAGAAAGGAACGAGAATGAGCAGCACGATGACTCGAGGCGATCAGCAAGACCGTCCTCGTCGACTTCACGCCGGAGGAGGCGTTCGACCTCTTCACGCATCGGATTGCGAAGTGGTGGCCCGTTCGCAGCCACTCCTACGGCGGTGACGACGTCACGAGCGTCGTCCTCGAGCCAGCGGTCGGTGGCCGTCTCTACGAAGTGACCGCCGAGGGCGAGCAGGACTGGGGCAGCGTGCGCGCGTGGGAGCCTCCGACGCGGCTGCTGCTCGATTGGCAGATCGGGGAGGCGAGCGGCACCGAGGTCGAGGTGACCTTTACGCCCGAGGGGCCCGGAAGCCGAGTCGTGCTGGAGCACCGCGGCTTCGGCGCCGCCGGCCCGCGCGAGCGCTACTCGAGCGGGTGGGACGTCGTGCTCGGTACCTTCGCCGAGAGCGTGTCGAAGAAAGCCTGAAACCAGCGCAGCCGCTCGGCCCACGGCACGGCGGCGTTCGCGGGCGAGGTCGAGGGGAGCACGAAGAGCGCCGTCTCGCCGAGGCGGCGCTCTTGCGGACCGAGCTCCGGCCGTTCGCCGAGCGCGCCGCGGTATGCCTCCTTGCCCACGAATCCGATCGCACGAGGGCGGAGCTCGGCCGCCAGCCGCTCCAGCCGCTCGGCGGAGCCCTCGAAGTCGCCGCGGCGGAGATCTCCGGAGCCGGGCGTCGTCCGATAGGCGGCATTCGTGACGCCGATCCCGAGCCGCAGGAGCTCGAACTGCTCGCTCGGCTCGAAGAGACGGGGCGTGAAGCCGGCGGCATGCAGCAGCCGCCAGAAGTCGTTGCGGGGATTGGCGAAGTGCGCGTTCGCGGCGGCGGAGACGCGCCCCGGATTGATCCCGCAGAAGACCGCCGTCAGCCCCGGGCCGAGGACGTCCGGGACGTCCGACTCAGGCTGCTTCAGGTTCTCGGGCGTCGAGCTTGTTTTCGAAGAGAGATCGAAGCAGCTCGCCGGACACGGGCGTCTCGTACCGAGGGCGACGCTCGACCGTGATTACCTTCACGCCGTCCTCCCCGCGCCACCCGTAACACCGGGCGTAGCACTCGGCCTCACTCAGCGATCGGAGCCGTTGCACGCACGCACCGTAGGCGGCGAGCCGGACGACATCCAGATGATTGGTCGGTAATCGACGTGCTCGCGGGGGCGATCCAGACCAAGTCGGGGGCCGCACTCGGCCGCAGCCAAGGCTGGTTGCCTTGGCGAGGTCGAGGGTGGCTCCCGACGCCGTGTCTGGGTCGCCATCCGCGAGTTCGCTGGATTGCCGACCAATCATCTCGGTGTAGGTTGCCCGCGTGGCGACCAAGGCGAAGACGTTCTCGTACGCCGTCTCGGTCGACCGCGACTGGACCGCCTCGAGCGACGAGGGCGGTACGCCGCTGGTGCACGAAGAGGCGTGGTCGCCCGAGCATCTGTTGCTGGCCGGCCTCGCCCGCTGCACGCTGACGAGCCTGCGCTATCACGCTCGCCGGCTCGGTAGCCAGCTCGACGGCAGCGCCGCCGCCGACGGCGAGGTGACCCAGCGTGACACGGACGGGCGCTACGCCTTCGTGCGGATCAAGGTCGATCTGGACGTCACCCTCGAGCCGGCGCCGCAAAACGCACGCGAGCTGATCTCGAAGGCCGAGCGCGACTGCTTCGTCGGTGCGTCTCTGACCGCGACGCCGCGCTACCGCTGGACCGTCAACGGCGAGGAGCTCGCGTGAGCGCAACGATGCTTGACGTCGAGGCCGTCCGCGGACGCTATGCCGCGCTCGACCGTGGGCTGACGTTCTTCGACGGCCCCGGCGGCACGCAGTGCCCTGACGAGGTGATCGACGCGATCGCCGGCTACCTGCGCGACGACAACGCCAACATCGGAGCCCCGTACGAGACGAGCGTGCACACGGTCGAGCTGATCGAGCGCGCCCGTGCGGCCGCCGGCCGCTTCCTCACGTGCCATCCCGACGAGGTCGCGTTCGGGCCGAGCATGACCTCGCTCAACTTCCTGCTGACCCGGGCGCTCGGGCGGACGCTGCAGCCGGGCGACGAGATCCTGTGCACACGGCTCGATCACGACGCGAACGTCTCCCCCTGGCTCGAGCTCGCGCACGACCTCGGCGTCGTCGTTCGCTTCGCCGGCGTGCACGACGACCTGACCCTGGATCTCGACGACCTCGAGGCGCAGCTGACGGAGCGAACGCGGGTGGTCGCGTTCCCGGTCGCCTCGAACGCCGTCGGTACGACCCCCGACGTCGAGCGGATCGTCGAGCTCGCGCACGGCGCGGGCGCCCTCGCGTGGGCGGACGCCGTCCATTACGGCCCGCACGGGCCGATCGACGCCGCCGGCTGGGACGTCGACGTCCTGCTCTGCTCGCCGTACAAGTTCTTCGGACCACACCTGGGGCTGGCCTTCGGACGGCGGGAGCTGCTCGAGAGCCTGCGTCCGTACAAGGTGCGCCCGGCCGCGAACGAGCCGGTCGGCGGCCGCTTCGAGCACGGGACGCAGCAGCACGAGCTGCTCGCCGGGTTCGTCGCCGCCGTCGAGTACATCGAGTCGCTCGGCTGGGAGGCGATGGTCGCGCACGAGCGCATGCTCGGCCGGCGCTTCCTCGACGGGCTGCCCGAGCCGGTGCAGCTGTACGGGCTGCGGACGATGGAGGGTCGCGTGCCCACGTTCGCGTTCAACCTTCCCGGTCGAACCTCCGAGGAGGTCGCAGTCGAGCTGGCCGCGCGCGAGCTCGCGGTCTGGCACGGCGACTACTACGCGATCGAGATCATGAAGCAGCTCGGGCTCGGGAGCGCGGGCGCCGTTCGCGCCGGCTTCGTCCACTACAACACCGCCGACGAGGTCGATCGGCTCCTGACCGCGCTCGACGAGCTGTGACCCTCACGTTCCTGGGGCGCCGCTCGCGCTGCGTAGGCCGGCGGAACAGTACGAAAGTACGGGCCGTCGGCTGCAGCGGCGCGAGCGGCGAATCGGCCTTCCGCGGAGCCCGACTGTCTTTGACTATTGGGCCGGGCGGGAGCGAAAGGCGGCCAGGGACGTGAGGCTGAGCGCAACGGAGCTGCTGCAGCAGCTGATCCGGTTCGACACGACGAACCCGCCCGGCGACGAGCATGAGTGCATCGTCTTCGTGCAGGGATTGCTCGAGGAGGAGGGGATCGAGTCTCGGATCCTCGAGCAGGAGCCTGGCCGGCCGAACCTCGTCAGCCGCATCAGCGGGGGCGGCGCGCAGCCGCTGCTCCTTCAGGGCCACGTCGATGTCGTCACCACCATCGGCCAGGACTGGACGCACCCACCCTTCGAGGGACGGATCGAGGACGGCTACGTCTGGGGGCGCGGGGCGCTCGACATGAAGGCAGGCGTCGCCATGCTCGTGTCTGCGTTCCTGCGCGCGAAACGCGAGCGGGTCGAGCTGCCGGGCGACCTCGTCCTCGTCGTCCTCGCCGACGAGGAGAACGGCGGCGACCTCGGCGCACGCTTTCTCGTCGAGGAGCATCCGGAGCTGTTCGAGGGAGTGCGGTACGCGCTGGGCGAGTTCGGCGGCTTCACGCTGCCGATCGCGGGCAAGCGCTTCTATCCGATCCAGGTGGCCGAGAAGCAGATCTGCTGGCTGAAGGCGACGGTCCGGGGGCCGGGTGGGCACGGCGCGATGGTGCAGCGCGGCGGCACCGTTGCCCGGCTCGGGAAGCTGCTGCAGGATCTGGACGGGAAGCGGCTGCCGGTGCACGTGACGCCCGTGGTGGAGGAGTTCGTCGAACGGGTCGCTGCCGAGCTCCCCGAGGAGCAGGCGAACGTGATCCGGTCGCTGCTGCAGCCGGAGCAGACCGACGAGGCGCTGCAGCTGCTGGGCGAGCGTGCGTCGTCGATCGAGCCGATGCTGCGCAACACCGTCAACGCGACGATCATCCGCGGCGGCACCAAGATCAACGTCGTTCCGAGCGAGATCGAGCTCGAGCTCGACGGCCGCGCCCTGCCCGGCTTCTCGCCCGAGCAGCTGATCGCGGAGCTGCACGAGCTGGTCGGTGACGACGTCGAGATCGAGCTCGTCCGTCACGATCCAGGCCCGGCCGCTCCCGATCTCGGGCTCTTCGAGATGCTCGCCGACGTCATCCGCGAGCTCGACCCGGAGGGGATCCCGGTGCCGCTGCTGCAGATCGGCGTCACGGATGGACGCTTCTTCTCGCGTGCCGGCGTCCAGACCTACGGCTTCCTGCCGATGCGCCTGCCCGACGATTTCGAGTTCGCACGCTTGATCCACGCGGCCGACGAGCGCATCCCCGTCGACGCGGTCGAGTTCGGCGCTGAGGCCGTCTGGCGCGCGATCCAGAGGTTCCACTGAAGCTGCTCGTGCTCGGAGGGACGAGGTTCCTCGGCCGGGCGGTGGCCGAAGCCGCACTCGCGCGCGGGCACGACCTGACGCTTTTCAACCGCGGTGAGACGAACGCCGAGCTCTTTCCCGACGCGGAGAAGCTCCGCGGCGACCGCACGGACGACCTGTCGGCGCTGGCGGGGCGCACATGGGATGCGGTCATCGACCCGTCCGGCTACGTCCCTCGCGTGGTGCGCCAATCCGCAGCGTTGCTACGCGACTCGGGACGCTATGTCTTCATCTCGAGCATCTCGGTGTACCCCGACTTCGACGAGGTTCGGACCGAGTCGGATCCCGTCGCTCAGCTGGACGGGGCATCGGAAGACGAGCTCGCGGCCGATGGGTCGAACTACGGTGCGCTGAAAGCGCTCTGCGAAGCAGAGGTCGCGCAGGTCTTCGGCGATCGCAGCCTGATCGTCCGGCCCGGCCTGATCGTCGGGCCCAACGACCCGACGGGCCGCTTCACCTACTGGGCGCGGAGGCTCGAGCGGGGCGGCGAGGTTCTCGCGCCGGGACCGCCGGAGCGGCGAGCGCAGTTCGTCGACGTGCGCGACCTCGCCGAGTGGATCGTGGCAGCCGTCGAGCAGGAGCTGACCGGCACGTTCAACGCGACGAACGAAGGCGTGCCGTTCGAAGAGCTGCTGGAGGGGGCGAACGTGACCTGGGTCACGGACGAGTTCCTGCAGGAGCACGAGGTCGGCGAGTGGATGGAGCTGCCGCTCTGGATCGCGGACGGCGTCGTCGAGGTCGACGTCCGCCGTGCGCTCGCAGCCGGGCACCGCTTCCGGCCGCTCGCCGAGACGATCAGCGGCGCCGCGGACGCGCCCGCAGTCGACGGAGTCGGGTTGAGCCCAGAACGGGAGGCCGAGCTGCTGAGGGCGTGGCGAGACCGGTGAAAGTCGCCTACCCCGGCCGGGAAGGTGCTCACAGTGCGGCCGCGTGCGCGCAGCTCTTCCCCGAGGCGGAGACCGATGCGGTGCCGTCGTTCAGCGACGTCGTCGAGGCGGTTGCCTCGGGCGGCGTCGAGGCGGGCGTGCTCCCGATCGAGAGCTCCGTCGCCGGCCCCGTGACCGAGACGCACGATCTGCTCGTCGACTCGGCGCTCTCGATCAACGCGCAGACGATCATCCCGATCCGGCACTTCCTCGTCGGCGTCGCCGCCGTGCCACTGGCCGAGATCCGGATCGTCCGCTCGCATCCGGTCGCCCTCGACCAGTGCCGGCGGTTGCTGGCCTCGCTGCCGGGCGCAACCGCGATCGCGGCAGGGACGACCGCCGACGCTGCGGCTCAGGTGGCACTCGACGCCGACCCCGCCGAGGTCGCGATCGCCAGCGAGCGTGCGGCGTCGCTCCACGGCCTCACCGTCCTCGCCGCGGACGTCGGCGACCATCCCGAGGCGTACACACGCTTCGTCGCGGTCTCGAACCGGACGCAGTTGACGGAGTCCTCGAACTGGCGGATCGCCTTCTCGTTCCAGACCGACCACCGACCAGGCGCGCTTCACCGCGCGATCGAGCCGTTCGCGCGGCACGAGCTGGACCTCGTCCAGCTGACCTCGCGCCCGATTCCTCAGACGCCGTGGCGCTACCGCTTCGACGCCGTCCTCACCGGCCACCCGCTCGACCCGGTCGTGCGCGACACGCTTGCCGAGGTGCGCGCGCAGTCGCAGCGCTTCACCGTCTTCGGCTCCTACCCGGCCGATGAGCGCTGACTACTCGGCCACCCCGCTCTCGCAGAAGCTCGGCGCCAAGCCGGGCGCCGAGGTGGTCGTGTTCTTCACGACGAGCCGGGCCGAGCTCGAGCGACGCTTCGCTGCGCTGAAAGCGACGCTCGCTCCGGCGGACGGGCTCTGGATTGCCTGGCCGAAGCGGGCTGCGAAGCTCGAGACCGACCTCTCATTCGACGTGGTGCAGGAGCTCGGGCTGGCCGTCGGCCTCGTCGACAACAAGAGCTGCTCGATCGACGAGCGCTGGCAGGCGCTCCGGTTCGTCTACCGGCTCGCGGATCGCTGAGGCACGCTCGCGGCGAGCTGCTCGGCCTGGAGCGAGCAGAAGACCGCCACCACATCCGGGTCGAACTGCGTCCCGGCACACGCCTGCAGCTCCGCGATCGCGCCCTCGTGGCTCATGCCGAGTCGATACGGCCGCGGGCCGATCATCGCGTCGTACGCGTCGCAGACGGCGATGATCCGTGCACCGAGCGGGATCTCGTCGCCGGCCGTCCCCTCGGGGTAGCCGGTGCCGTCGAAGCGCTCGTGACTCGCTCGCACGAGCTTCCCGGCCTGAGCGAGTGCCGGTGCGGCCGAGAGGATTCGTTCCCCGACGAGCGGGTGCTGACGAACGAACGTCCACTCCTCGGGGTCGAGCGGGCCGGGCTTGGAGAGGATCGAGTCCGGAATTGCGACCTTGCCGACGTCGTGCAGCTCGCCCGCCTGGCGGAGGAGGTCGAGCTCCTCGATCGAGAGGCCGAGCCGGGCACCGACGCCCGTCACGAGGTCGCCGACGTCGTGGAGGTGATCGCAGAGCTCGGGCTGGCGCTCGTGCAGGGCCTGCAGGAGCGCGTCGGCCGCCTGGCGACCGGCTGAACGCCGACCGCTCGACTTGTTCGCGTAGAGCATCTGGTCCGCGGTGCGCAGCACCGCATCGACCGCCTTCACGTCCCCGGCGGCGACGGCCGCCCCGTACGAGCAGCCGACGTCGAAGCCTTCGCCCCGCTCGGAGAGCGCTTGCACCGTCATGGCGGCGAGCGGCCTGACACCTTCCTGCCCGACCGGGGCGACGACGCAGAACTCGTCTCCGCCTACCCGGTAGGCGGCGCCGGGGAGCCCGACGGCCTGTTCGAGCGTGCCGGCCGAGCCGGGCGAGAAGCGCGTCGCCGGCGGGATGACCGAAGGTGTCGTTGTAGAGCTTGAAGCCGTCGAGATCGCAGAGGAGGACGGCCAGCGGCTTCGCCGGGGTCGCAAGCGGCAGCTCGCGGGACAGGTCTGCGATCAGCTTCCGGCGGTTGCCGAGACCCGTGAGTGGATCCGAGAGCGCGTCCTTGCTCGTGCGTACCCAGCGCCGGGCCATCGCGGCACCGACGAGGACGACACCGAGCAGCGCGAGCGCGATCGGAAGCGAGTTGAAGCCGACCAGGCCCGCCGCGCGGACGCGGGGAGCGGACGCGACGACGATCCACTCGTTCTCGGAGCCCGTCGCAGAGCCGAGCCGCCGGTAGACGGCACGAAGGTCGCCGAGGTTGCGAACGCCGCCTGCTGGGGCGCCGGCGAGCGGGCGAAAGCGCTCGTCCTCGGGCAATCCGAGCTTGGAGCCGGTTTGCTGCGGTGAGCGGCTGTTGAGAACGACGGCGCCCGTGTGGGCGTCGACGACGGCGATTTCGAAGCGGCTCTCCGTGACGCCGAGGGCACTGCGGAGGCTCTCGACCCGCTGTTCGACGTGCACGAGCGCGGCGCCGTACCGCCGCGGCACGTGCGTCGAGTAGGAGACCACCCATTCACCCGCGTGACGCGAGATGTGCGGCCTCGATTGATGCACCTGGCCGGTGGCGAATGCCAGTGCCGGCCGAAAGAAGGCATCGCCGGAGACGTCGTCGGCGAGGACGTGCGGCGCCTCGCGGCTGCCGCGGACGACGCGGGCGTTCTCGGCGCCGCTGCCGTCGATGAACGACGCCTGCACGATGCTCTCGGGGTAGAGGCGGGAGAGATAGAGCAGCGCGCCGTTGACACGGTCCAGCGTGCGGCCGCCGGCGACGATCTTCGCGTACCGCTCGCCGCCGGCGCGGTAGAAGTCCCGGAAGGCAGGGTTGTGGGACGTGATCAGCACGGTCGCGCGCGTCTCGGCGATGCTGTCGCGCAGCCGTGCGGCGGCGGCGCTCGCCTCGCTCTCGAGGGCAGCATCCTGCTCGAGCTGCGCCTGTTCGCTCTGCTTCAGGACCATGACGCCGAGCCCGAGCGGCACGAGCGCGATCGCGATGATCAGAAGCACGAGCCGCAGTGACTTCATCCCGCCTTGTATCGGCTCAGCAGCCGGGAAGTTGAGTCAGCTGTAGGCGTCTCGAGCGCGCTGCCAGCGCGGGTCGTCCCAGCGGATCAGATCCGGATCGGTACCCCGCGCGGCCGCGAGGTCGATCGTCAGCAGCTGGAACGGCACGATGTCGACGACCGGGTGGCGCGTGGGCACGAGGGTGACGTCGCAGCCGAGCTCGCTCAAGGCGGCGACGGCGTCGTCCGCACGCGGGATCGCGCGGCCCTCGCCAGCCAGCACGAAGCAGCGGACGTTCTCGTCGACGGCGGCGAGATGTCCGTGCAGGAGCTCCTCGAGCCGGTAGGCCTCGGCGGCGAGATACACCCCCTCGCGCAGCTTCAACGCAGCCTCCTGCGCGGTCGGCCAATCGCGTCCGGCGCCGCGAACAGAAAGCGGTCATGCCCCGAGACAGGCAGCCGCTCGTCGGCCAGAGCCTCCGCGACCGCTGCGGGCAGCCAGTCGACGTCCTCGCCGTGCAAGGCCGCGAGCGTCGCGACCGCGCACGTGTAGGACGCCGTGTGGCAATAGCTCTCCTCGAGCGCGGGTGTCGCGATCACGACCTCGTCGCAGAGCTCGCCGATCGGGCTCTCCGCCTTGCCCGTGACGAGCCACTTCGGCCCCGCGAACGACTGCGCAGCCTCGAGTGTCAGCTTCGTCGCGCCCTCGTGACTGACGAGGACGAGCACGTCGGCCTCGGGCGGGTCGAGGAGGAACTCGAGCGCGTCGACACCGTTGCCGGTCGTCTGCGCCGCGTGGAAGGAGGTTCCGCAGCCGACGGCGACGACCCGGCCCTCAGGAAGCCGCTTCCCGCGCGGTACGTCTGCCAGCCACTCGCGCTGTGCCGCGATCGCAGTCCTCGTCTTCTCGGCAGCCACAGCGCCCTCTATAGCATGGCCGCATGGCGGTGTTCGACCGGTTCGAGCTCGCAAACGGGCTGCGCGTCCTGACGGCGCCGATGCCGCATGCCAAGTCGGTCTCGTGCTTCATCATGCTGGCCGCCGGCTCGCGCTACGAGACGGCCGAGACGAACGGGATCGCCCACTTCGCCGAGCACATGTTCTTCAAGGGCACCGAGCGCCGGCCGACCGCTCGCGACATCGCCGGCGAGATCGACTCGATCGGCGGCGAGTTCAACGCCTTCACGGGCAAGGAATACACCGGCTATTACGTCCGCTGCGCCGCCGAGACACGCGATGTCGCGCTCGACGTCCTGGTCGACATGATCCGCAACTCGAGCTTCGACGAGGCCGAGATCGAGCGCGAGAAGGGCGTGATCATCGAGGAGATGAACATGTACTTCGACACGCCGCGCGACTTCATCGGCGGCGTCTACGAGTCGCTGCTCTACGGCGACCAGCCGCTCGGCTGGGACGTGATCGGGCGCAAGGAGACCGTTCGGAACGCTACCCGGGAGACGTTCACGGACTACACCGCGAGGTGGTACCGGCCGAGCCGGATGGTCGTCGGCGTCGGCGGCCAGATCGGTGACGGCCTGCCCGAGCGCCTCGAGCAGCTGCTGGGAGACATCCCCGCAGGCGAGACCGGCTCACCCGACCCCGCCTCAGCAAACGGCGGCGGCCGGGTCAAGCTGCACACGAAGACGTCCGACCAGGCGCATCTCGTGCTCGGCGTCCGTAGCCGGCCGCTCACCGATCCCGACCGCTACGTCCTGCAGCTGCTCGCCACGGTGCTCGGCGGCGGGATGTCGTCGCGCCTCTTCACCGAGGTGCGAGAGCGCCGCGGCCTCGCCTACTACGTCTTCGGGACGAACCACTCCTACACCGACGCGGGGTCGCTCTACGCCCAGTCGGGCGTCGACATCAGCCGGATCGACGAGGCGGTGACGACGATCGTGGAGCAGTTCAAGCTACTCGCCGAGAAGCCGGTGCCGGCCGAGGAGCTCGAGAAGGCGCGCAACTTCGCCAAGGGCCGGTTCGTGCTCCAGCTCGAGAGCCCGCACGGGACGATCATGTTCGGCCTCCGGCGCGAGGTGCTAGAGGGCCGGGCGAGCGAGCCGCAGGCTGTGCTCGACGCGCTCGACGCGGTCACGGCCGAGGATCTCCAGCGCGTCGCGCGTGAGATCGTCGCCGACGGGCCGTATCTGTCGGTGATCGGCCCGTTCGACGACGCCGAGCGCTTCGAGCAGCTGCTCGTCCTAGCGCTCCTCGAGCGCCTTGCGCGCCTCCTCGACGGCAGCCCGGGCGAGCTCGGTCGCGCCAGGGTTCTCGGGGTCGCGCTCCCGCACTTCGAGCGCTCGTTCGAAGACCGCGAGCGCCTCCGCATGCTCGCCGGCGTCGAAGTGCTCCCAGCCGAGGTTGTTCAGCAGCGGCCCGAGCCAGTACGACGCGGCATCTCGACGACTCGGCGAGCTCGATCCCGCGGCTCGTCCACGCGACGAAGCCGTCGCGGTCGGGCGCAGCGAGCGCGCACATGTGCGCGGCATCGCCGGCGAGCCAGTCCTCGCCCGCGTCGAGCGCCCTCGCGTAGGCCGACTCGAAGAGCGGCAGCGCCGCCTGCTTGTCACCGCTCGAGCGGCGCAGGCGGCCGCGCTCGAGGTCGACGCGGATGCGCACGCGCGGGTCGTCGTCGGCGATCTCGTCGAGCAAGCGGTCGCCTTCCTCGAAGCGGCCGCGCAGCCCCTCCACGCGCGCGAGCTGCGTCAACGCCTCCGCACGCAGCGCGCGAAACCGAGCCTCGGTCGCGTCGAGGTCGTCGAAGTCCCACAGTGGGCGGAGCGGATCGCTCATCGGCCCGTGGTCGAGAAGTGCTGGTAGTCGCCGAACGACGCCCCCCACTTCCAGCCGACCGACGCGAACGCGCGCGCGAGCACGCCGCCGTCGACGGCCATCCCCGGCCGGTAGCGGCTGCGGTCGAGGTACGCGCGTCCGGCGGGCGGCGAGACGGTCGAGCCGCGGGCGTACGGGTTCTCGACCGGGTTGACGTCGATCGCCTCACCGTAGGCGTGCATCGACCAGCGGCTCGTACCGCCGACGAAGCGACAATTGAAGCCGGAGGTGTTGTCGGCGTCCATCGAGGCGTCGTCGCTGCCGCCGTACGCCGAGACCGGCCGCAGCCGCCTGATCGGGAAGCGGGCGCTCCAGAGCTTGCGGAACACGGTGACGACGTCGGGAGCGACACGGCGAGCGACGACGATCGTGCCTGCGCGCGGTCGTCCGTCGAACGACCAGTACGAGACGTGGACCGCCCGGAGCTGCGCCGGCCCGACCGGGCAGCCCGCGCGATAGGAGTGCCTCAGCTCGTCCCAGCGCACGGGCGCGATCTCGGCTTCGAACGCTGGGCCACCCAGTCCAAGCGCAACGGCGGCGAGCAGAACGGCGGCCATCGCTTCAGCGTACTCTGGAGCGATGCTTGCCCTGGCGCTCCTGACCTCGGCAGTCGCGGCCGCCTGCCCGCAGAATCTCGCGAACGGGCTGGAGACCCCCGACGCGGCGCAGCAGCTGGTCACGGTCGAGGCGAAGGTCGCGAAGACGACCTACGCGACGCTGCGGACCTGGCGGCGCGCCGGAGGCTGCTGGGTCTCAGCGGCCGGGCCGTACTCCGCCCGGCTAGGAAAGAACGGGCTCTCGTCGTCCCGGCGCGAGGGCGACGGCACGACGCCGACCGGAACCTTTCGGATCGGCCCGACGATGTACGGGAACGACGCGAACCCGGGTGTCCGCTTCCGCTACCGCCGGCTGCGCTGCGGCGACTGGTGGGACGAGGATCCCGCCTCGCCGACCTACAACTCGTTCCAGCACGTCCCCTGCGGGACGAAGCCGCCCTTCGGCGGCGCGAGCGAGGGGATGTGGGAGCAGCCGCGGCCGTATCCCTTCCTCGCCGTGATCGAGTACAACACGCGCCCCGTCGTCCCCGGCAAGGGCTCCGGGATCTTCCTGCACGCCCGGACGAGCGGCCCGACGATCGGCTGCGTCAGCATCGCCAAGGAAGAGCTCCGCGCGGTGCTGCGCTGGCTCCGGCCAGGCGATGCGCCGGTGATCGCGATCGGCACGACGAAGCAGCTCCGCCGCTGAAAGTCAAAGCCGCAGCCGGCAGCCTGCTCTTCCTCGTGCTCGCTCCCGGCGTCGTCGCCGGCCTGATCCCGTGGCTGCTGACCGGTTGGGATGCGCGTCCGCTCTCCCCGCTCTGGCTGCCGGTGCGAGTCGTCGGAATCTGCCTCATCGTCGCCGGTGTCGTGGTGCTGCTCCATGCGTTCCTTCGTTTCGTCGTCGAGGGCAGCGGCACGCCGGCGCCCGTCGCGCCGACGCAGGAGCTCGTCGTCGGCGGGCTCTACCGCTTCGTGCGCAATCCGATGTATCTCGCCGTCGGGGCGACGATCGTCGGCCAGGCGCTCGCGCTGGGCCGGCTGGTCCTGCTGCCGTACGCGGCGCTGTTCGGCATCGTGGTGTTCGCCTTCGTCCGTGGCTACGAGGAGCCGACCCTGAGTCAGCGGTTCGGCGAGCAGTACGAGCAGTACCGCCGGTCGGTGCCGGGCTGGTGGCCGCGCCGGCAGCCGTGGCGCGGAAGCGCCTAGCGGAGACCGGCGGCGTCGAGGACGTCGCGGCCTAGCCGCTTTGCCTCCACGTACGTGACTCCCGGGCGGTAGAGCTCGACGACCACGATCGTCGCCCGGCCGCCGCGGTAGACGATCGACGCGGTCGTGCGCGTATCGGAGAGCCAGCCATTCTTCTCGGCCACGGTCGCGCCCGGAAGCCAGGGACGGAACAGGCCTGCGTTGTCGGCGACGGGTTGCGACGAGGCCAGTACGCGCAACCCGAGAATCGCCTGGCGCCGCGAGAGCCCGAGCTGACCGACGGCGCGGGCGTCGCCGTGCGCTGCGGCGTGGAGCCGGTGCAGCGCCCGGCCGAGGTCACGGGCGGTCGTCACGCGCGTGTGCGGGCCGGGCGGCCGGTAGGCCGTGGTCGCCCGGTACGGGCCTGGATACGTGCTCGACGTCATCCCGAGCCGCCGCAGCCCGTCGGCAACCGAGCCGTAGCCGAGGCCGGCGAGCAGCCGGTTCGCGGCGAGGTTCGACGACCAGAAGCCGATCTGACGGACGTCGTACCACCAGCGGTTCCGCTCCGGCTGCAGCGAGGCACGAAGACCGGCGACGAGGGCGCCGAGCTTGACGGTCGACGCGGCTGCAAAGCGCGTGTCCGGTTGAACGGCGGCGTAGCGGCCGGAGCCGAGCTCGTGGATCCAGATCCCGACGGCGCCGTTCGCGCGTGCGGCGACCGCCGCGAGCCTCCGGGCCAGCGTCGGATCCGGCCGTCGCGGCCCGTAGCCGGGACCCACGCCCGGCAACGGCGCCAGCGGGACAATGCTGCGAAAGCCATCGTCGCGGTCGAGCGCCTCCGCACGGGCGACCTGGCCGCGGCCGCGGGCGAGCAGGTCGGCACGGAGCGCGCGGCGTCCGGTGCTCACGGAGCCGGCGGCAAGCACCGCCTCGACGAGGCTGCGCCCGGCGTCGTACCGGGCCTGGGCGCCGTCGGGCGTGGCCGGATAGGCCGCCAGTGCCGCCGGCAGGTAGCGATCCTGCGCGGCGAGGAGGGCGCCGTCGCTCGCACCCGCCGGCATCGGCGCGACCAGGGCGAGCAAGATCGCAAGCCGCCTCATTCGCACGTTGTACCGTCCGCGCCGGGTGCCCGTTCGCACAAAGCCGCACCGCCGCGCATCGCGAGTCGAGGTCGACTACGTAGGCTGAGGACGACATGGCCGCCGTCGAAGGAGACGAATGACCTTCAACGTCGCCGCCGATTCCTACGACCGCTTCATGGGACGATACTCGTCCCAACTCTCACCGCAGCTGGCCGACTTCGCGGGCGTGCAGGCTGGGCAGCGAGTGCTCGACGTGGGCTGCGGCCCCGGCGCGCTGACCGGCGAGCTCGTCGGGCGGCTGGGCGGGGAGTCGGTCTCGGCGGTCGACCCCTCGCCGCCGTTCGTCGCACGCAGCGAAAGCGCGCCACCCGCGGCCGACGTGCAGCTCGCGTCGGCTGAGAGCCTGCCGTTCGAGGACGGCGTCTTCGACGCGGCGCTCGCACAGCTGGTCGTCCACTTCATGGCCGACCCCGATCGCGGGGCTGCGCGAGATGGCGCGCGTCACACGGCCCGGTGGGGTCGTCGCGGCCTGCGTCTGGGACCACGCCGGCGAGCAGTCGCCGTTGGGCGTGCTCTGGCGCGCTGCCCGCGAGCTCGACTCCGAGACGGAGGACGAGTCCCGGCTAGCGGGTGCCCGTGAGGGCCATCTGGGCGAGTTGCTCGCGGCTGCAGGACTCACGTCCGTCGAGGAAACGACGATCGAGTCCTCGCTCGTGTTCTCGAGCTTCGACGAGTGGTGGGAGCCGTTCACCCTCGGAGTCGGCCCGGCAGGCGCCTACGTCGCGATCGCTCGACGAGCCGGCGCGCACACGGCTGCGTGAGCGGTGCCGACAGCTCCTCGGGCCGACGCCGTTCACGATCGGTGCGAAGGCATGGACGGCCCGCGGGCTCGTCTGACCGGCGAGAGCTAGCCCGGAAGCCAGCCGTCGCGGTAGGTCGTCGGCTCCGACCTCGGAAAGCGGGCATACGCAATCTCCGCGTCGGTCGTCTCCTCCTCGACGCCGACGCCGTGGCGAAGAGCGACCTCGTCGACCGTGTACGCGCCCCAGTCGCCGGTCATGTGCCCGCGCGCACCCACTGCCAGAACGACGCACCGGCCGTCGCCGGCGCCGATGATCATGTGCTGCGTCCGGGCTGGGCAATGGACGAAGTCCCACTGCCGCAGCGGACGCTCCTGGCCCTCGACGATCAGGAGCGCCTCGCCCGAGAGAACGAGGAAGTCCTCCTGATCGGCCTCCCAGTGGTACATCCCGATCGGCTCGCCCGGCCCGAGGACGCAGAGGGCGAGCCCGAGCTCCGGGAAGTACGTCTCGAACTCGAAGTCGGTCGAGCCCGTCAGACGCAGGATCTCCCCGAGCCCGTCGGTGTGGCGCCAACGGCCGTCGCGCGCGTTGAGGACGAACCAGCCCGCGCCGACCGGCGCGAGCCCGTCCTCGGTCTGCTCGAGCGGCGCCTCGGGGACCATCGCGGGATGATAAGCGGGTGACGACGGATCGCCACCGGCTGATCGCAGACGCGCTCGGCCGCAGTCCGAGGACGATGCTCGAGATCGACGAGGGGTACGACTTCGAGGTCGTCGTCGTCGACGACGAATGGGTGTTCCGCTTTCCGCGGCGGTCCGGGGTCGAGGAGGCGCTCGAGCTCGAGATCCTGCTGCTGCCGCTGATCGCTCCCGCACTCCCGGTGGGCGTGCCCTCGTTCGAGCACGTCTCGCGCGACCCGCTCTTCGTCGGCTACCGCCTGATCCGCGGCGAGCCGCTCGTCGACGAGGATCCCGACGGGCGTCCGTGCGTTCCTCGACGCGCTGCACGCGCTCGATCCGTCCGGGCTTCCCGTGGAGCGTCCGGACTGGGTCGAGGCCTACCGCGACCAGTGCGCGAGTTCGAACGGCTCGTGTTCCCCCGCCTCGACCCGGACCTACGCGCCCGGGGGAAGCGACTCTTCGGCGACGTGGAGACGCTCGTGGGGTTCACGCCGGCGCTCCTCCATGCCGACCTCGGCCCTGCGCACCTGCTCGTGAGCGGCGGCCGCCTCGTCGGCGTGATCGACTGGGGCGACACGCGCGTCGGCGATCCCGCGCTCGACTACGCCTGGCTGCTCAACGGCCCCTTCGCGGGCTGGGACGTCGATCCCGACCTCCGCCGCCGCGCCCGCTTCTACCACCGCCTGGGGCCGTGGTACGAGGCGCACTACGGCCTGTTCACGAACCAGCCTGCGCATACCAGCGATCGGCCTCGCGGGGATCGCGGAGCGGCTCTGAACCACCTCTCGGCGGGCTTCACACGGTGAGCACGACGTTGCCCGTCTTCTGCTCCGTCTCGACGTACCGCGTCGCCTCGACCACGTCCTCGAGCGGATAGGTGCGGTCGATTACCGGTCGGTAGCTCCCGGCCTCGACGAGTTGCTTGAGGAAGAGCAGCTCCTTCGGCGTGTACGTCGGAATTGGGATCGTCACCCGCTTGTCGCCGATCCACCGGCTCGCCAGGGCGAGCGGCGGGACATGCCACATGAAGCCGAGATCGGTCTCGATGAACGTCCCGCCCGACTCCAGGGAGCGCCGGCAGCGTCTGAACGAGTGCTTGCCGACTGCATCGAAGACGACGTCGTACGTCTTCCCGTTCTTGGTGAAGTCCTCGTGGAGGTAGTCGATCACCTGGTCGGCGCCGAGCGAGCGTACGAGCTCGACGTTCTTCGTCGTGCAGACCGCGGTCACGTCGGCGCCGAAGTGCCGGGCGAGCTGCACGGCCGCGGTGCCGATCGACCCGGAGGCGCCGTAGATGAGGATGCTGCGGCCGGAAGCTGGGTCGGCCTTCCGCAGGCACGCGCTCGCGATCATGAAGCCGTCGGGCAGCGACGCAGCCTCCTCGAAGCTCACTCCCGCAGGCTTGTGCGCGATCGGGCTGCTCTCCTTGACGCAGGTGAACTCCGCGTGCGCGCCCGCACCCCTGACGCCGAACACGTGGTCGCCGGGCTTCGAACTCGGTCACGGCCGAGCCGACCGCTTCGACCTCGCCGGCGAACTCCATGCCCGGGATGCGCCGCTTCGGTTTCCTGAGTCCCGTGAACGCGCGGGAGAAGAACGGCTTGGCGCTACGGGCACCGCAATCCGAGCGATTGACCGTCGTCGCGTGCACCCTGACGAGGACCTGGTCGTCGTCGGGAACCGGCCGCTCGACGTCCTCGAGCTGCAGCACCTCCGGTGGCCCGTACCGGTCGCACACGACCGCTCTCATATGGTGACCACCACCTTCGCTCTGGCGTGCCCCTCGCCCAGGTAGCGGAAGGCGTCCGCGATCTCGCTCAGCTGGTACCGCCGGTCGACGACCGGCGTCAGCTTTCCCGACTCGAGCAGCTCGCGCAGGGTTTCCAGATCCGGCTTGTTGAACTTCGCGACGAAGAAGACGGACCTGCGGCTGCCGAGCAGCGTCGCCAACCTGACGGCGCCGACGTGGCCGAGCGGCCCGAGCCAGCGGTTGGCCATCGACCCGCCGACGAGCACGACGATCCCATTCGGTTCCAGCACGCGCTTGAGCGCCGACCACGGCTTGCTCCCCGCCACGTCGAAGATCAGGTCGTAGCGGCGGCCGCTCCGAGTGAAGTCCTCGGCGGTGTAGTCGACGACATGGTCGGCGCCGAGCGCGCGCGCCTGTTCGACGTTCCTTGTGCTGCAGACCGCAGTCACCTCTGCGCCGAGCGCCTTCGCCACCTGGACGGCGAACGTGCCGACACCGCCCGAGCCGCCGTTGACGAGCACGCGCTGACCCGGCTGGAGCCCGCCTCGGTCGTGGAGGCCCTGCAGGGCGGTCAGGCCTGCCACCGGCACCGCGGCTGCCTGCTCGAACGTCACGTTCGCCGGCTTCGGCACGATCGCGCGCTCCTCGCGGACGCAGACGTACTCTGCGAACGCACCGTCCTTGCCGCCGAAGACCTCGTCTCCCGGCCCGAACGTCGTCACGTCCTTGCCGACGACCTCCACCACGCCGGCGAAGTCGACGCCCAGGCGCTCGCTCTTCGGCCCGCGCAGGCCTTCCGTCGGACGGGCGATGAACGGCCTCCCGGTCAGGCTGTACCACTCTGCCCGGTTCACCGACGACGCGCGCACGCGCACCAGCACCTCGTCGTCGGCCGGCTCCGGCTTCTCGAGCTCGCGGAGCTCGAGCACGTCCGGACTTCCGTACCGCTCGCGCACGACGGCCCTCATCGGTGCCGGCCGCCGTTCACCGTCAGGACGACGTTGCCGGTCTTCTGCCTGCTCTCGACGTACCGCGTCGCCTCGACGACGTCCTCGAGCGGATACGTGCGGTCGATCACGGGCCGGTAGCCGCCCGCCTCGATCAGCTCCCGGAGGCGGATCAGTTCCTCCTGGCGGTAGCGCACGATCCCGAGCTTCGCCTTGCGGCTGCCGAACCAGCGCGTCGGGAGGATCAGGAGCGGCAGGTGCCACAGGTAGCCGAGGTCGGCGGACACGTACGCAGCGCCCGGCTTCAACGCGCGCCGGGCCTTGCGGAACGAGCTCTTGCCGACCGCGTCGAAGACACCGTCGTAGGTGCCGCGCCGCGTCCAGTCCTCGCGCTCGTAGTCCACGACCTCGTCTGCACCGAGCGACCGCAGCAGCTCGAACTGCTCCGTCCGGCAGATCGCGGTGACGCGCGCGCCGAGGTGCTTCGCGACCTGCACCGCCGCCGTCCCGATCGAGCCTCCGGCTCCGTAGACGACGACGTGCCGGCCCTCGACCGGCCCGAGCGCGGGCAGCATCGTCAACGCCGAGAGACCGCCGTCGACGACGCCGGCGGCCTCCTCGAAACCGAGACCCGACGGCTTGCGGGCAATCACGCCAGACTCGCGCACGCAGACGTACTCCGCGTTCGCCCCACCCTTGATCCCGAAGACCTCGTCGCCGGCGGCGAACTGGGTCACAGCGGCGCCGGTCTCCTCGACCACCCCGGCGAACTCCATCCCGGCGATCGTGCGCTTCGGCCGACGGAGGCCGGTGAAGGCGCGCGCGAAGAAGTACTCGGAGGGATCGCGCAGCCCACAGTCGCTGCGGGTGACGCTGGAGGCGCGAACGCGGACGAGCACCTCATCCTCGTGCGGCTCCGGGCGCTCGACCTCGGCGACGCGAAGAACCTCCGGCGGGCCGTACCGCTCGTGCAGGGCCGCCTTCATGCGACGGTGAGGACGACGTTGCCGGTCTTCTGCCAGGTCTCGACGTACGTCGTCGCCTCGACGACCCGCTCGAGCGGATACGTGCGATCGATCACCGCCCGATACTCGCCGGTCTCGAGCAGCCGCTTGAGGAGGAGGAGATCCTCCTTCTCGTACCGCGGCCACGAGGCGACGATCCTCCGGCTGCTCCAACGGGTCAGGAGGACGCCCAGCACGTTCCAGAACCCGTCGGTGAGCACGAACATCCCGCCGGGCACGAGCGAGCCGCGGTACCGCAATCCGACGATCTTCCCGACCGCGTCGACGATCACGTCGTACTTCTCGCCCCTCTTCCTGAAGTCCTCGTGTTGGTAGTCGATGACGACGTCGGCGCCGAGCGAGCGCATCAGCTCGACGTTCTTCGTGCCGCACACCGCCGTGACGTGCGCACCGAGATGACGTCCGAGCTGCACACACGCCGTTCCGCACGAGCCCGACGCGCCGTACACGAGCAGGCGTGTGCCCTTGCCGACGCGCCCCCGCCGCAGAGCCACCAGCCCCTGATAGGCGCCGTCGATCACGGCCGCGCCCTCCTCGAAGCTCAGTGCGTCGGGCAGGTGTGCGACCAGGCGGCTCTCGCGAACAGTCACCAGCTCCGCGTTCGCACCGTGATTCTTCATCCCGAACACGCGGTCACCGACGGCGAACTCGGTCACTGCCGACCCGACTGCCTTCACCTCGCCGGCGAACTCCTTCCCCAGCGTCCTCCACTTCGGGCGAAAGAAACCGATCATGAAACGCCAGACAATCGGCCTCGCGCGCCGCACGTGGCAGTCGGTCTGGTTGACCGTCGTCGCGCGGACGCGGACGAGGACCTCGTCGTCATTCGGGGCCGGCGCCGGGACATCCTCGATGCGCAGCACCTCCGGCGGGCCGAACCTGTCGTGGACAACCGCTCTCATGCCTTGACCTCCCACGTTCGGTGGAGACGATGGATCGGGCCGCCGTGGTTCCACGCCCGCCCCGCGCGATAGAGCTCCGCGGGCCGGCCGCCGGCCGGGCCGGGCCGAGCGCGACGCCCGGTCGGGATCACCCAGCCGTCCTCCGCGACGACGCTGCGGCGGAAGTTCGCGGCGTCGAGCTGCTCGCCCCAGACGGCCTCGTAGACGGCGCGCAGCTCGGCGAGGGTGAACGTGGCTCCGACAAAGGCCGTTGCGATGCCCGTCACCTCGAGCTCGACGCGGACGCGCTCGACCGCATCGCGCACGATCTGCGCATGGTCGAATGCAAGGTCGAGCTTGCCGTTGAGAACGTCCGCGACCGCGACCAGGTCGGCGTCCGCCGCGTCGGTGCCCGCCTCGATCGCCCCCACGTCCCGCAGCACGGCGAGATACGCGACCGTGACGACGTTCAGCCGCGGGTCGCGCTCGGGATCTCCGTAGGCGCCGAACTGCGTCAGCAAGCTCGGCACGTCGACGCCGGTCTCTTCGGCCAGCTCCCGCCGCGCCGCCTCGTCCAGCGTCTCGCTGGGGCGCTTGAAGCCGCCCGGGATCGCCCACATCCCCTCGAACGGCGCCTCACCGCGGCGCACGAGCAGCATGTGCAGCTTGCCCTCCGACATGGTCAGGATCACGATGTCGACCGTCACCGCGAACGCGGGGAACTGCGACGGGTCGTAGCCGGGCGGGATCCTTGTTTTGGTCATCCTGACTGTTACTCTAGCTGGAGGTTTTGGTCTTGTCAACCAAAACCCTCTCGGAGGGTAAGGTCGAGCGCGTGCTGTCCGGTGGGTGCGAGTGCGGCGCTGTTCGCTATCGGGTCGAGGATGCGTTCCTCTACGCGATGAACTGCCACTGCTCGCGCTGTCGTGCCGCGACCGGCTCGGCATTCAAGGCGTTCGCCGGCATCGAGCGCGAGAAGCTCGAGCTGACGGGCGGCGCGGACGACCTGCTCGTGCACGGAGAGGACGCTCTGAACGACACGCGCTGCGCGGCCTGCGGCTCCCTCCTCTACTCGGTCGTCCGTGACGGCGCCTACGTCCACGTCGCGTTGGGATCGCTCGTCGACGACCCGAGCATCCGGCCGACCAAGCACATCTTCGTCGGCTCGAAGGCACCGTGGTTCGAGATCACCGACGACCTGCCGCAGTTCGACGAGCACCCGGCCTGACTCGACCGGTGCTGTTCTCGCCCGAAGCACACGAGGAGCTGGGGGGTGAACCGTGGAGCGCGGAACGGGTGCGCGCGGTGATCGCCGCGGTCGTCGCCGACGCGGAGGCTGCATTCGACGACGGCTGGCCGGCCCATCCGCGGGACCTGCTCGAAGGGGAGGACCCGGCGACTCGGTTCCGGAATGTGTACGAAGGGGGAGCGGGTGTCGTCGAGGCGCTCCACCGCCTCGCGCGGCGGCGGCTTCGTCGTGCTGCGTCGGGACTATGTCCCGTACTTGGAGCGGTCGCTCGAGGCTCCGACGGACTTCCCAGACGAGGACGTCGAGCGCAGCCTCTTGGCCGGCAAGACGGGAATCCGGCTGGTGCTCCAGCGGGTCGCACCTTCGCAAGCGAATCTCGAGCGACTGTCCGAGCTGATCGCCGCGAACGAGCGGGACGAGCGTTGCGAGCTGTTTTGGGGCAGCCCCGGCACCATCCTGGCGGGTCGCGAGCTCGGGCTCGACGTGACGCCGAGCGTCGAGTGGCTGCAGGGGCAACGTGACACGGACGGCCTGTGGACGCAGCTGCTGTCCGGGCGAAGCAGCCGCTGCCTCGGCCCGGCACACGGGTTCGCAGGCTGCGTGCTCGCGCTCGGCGATGTTGCCGACGTCTCGGAGACCCTGCAACCTTTTGCCGTCGAGGAGGACGGGCTGGTCAACTGGCTTCCGTACGCCGAGATGGAGCGACTCGAATCGCACCGCGACGGCCAGATCCGGATGCAGTGGTGCCACGGCGCGCCGGGGATCGTCGCGACGCTCGCCCACCTACTCGACGAGGAGCTCGCGGCTCGCAGGCGCCGAGCTGACCTGGCAGGCCGGGCCGCTGCGAAAGGGCGCCAGCCTCTGCCACGGCACCGCGGGGAACGGCTACGCCTTCCTGGCGGTGTTCGCGCGGACGGGCGACGAGCAGTGGCTCGCCCGAGCGCGCGCCTTTGCCATGCACGCTGCCGCCCAGATGGAGCGCAGCCGGTCGAACGACGGCCGCGGCCGCTACACGCTCTGGACGGGCGACCTCGGCACGGCCCTCTACCTCGCCGACTGCATCGACGGGGGCGGGGAGCTGCCCATCCCTTAGGAGGCCTCGATGTAGGTCCAGACGGCGGGGAAGGACGGCTCGGCGAAGACTCGGTCGACGCTCTCCTGGAGCAGCCGGAGGCGGTCGGCGACGGCCTACTCGCTGGGCGGCTCGCCCTCGATCCGCTCCGAGCCGCCGACCCAGCCGAGCACGCCCTCGTGGTAGGCGCTCAGGAACTCACGCCAGTCGTCCCGGCCGGCATCGATGACGAGGTGGTCGGCCCTCCGGACGACGAAGCCGGCGCGCTCGAACGCCGACACGTAGTACGAGAGCGGCCGCACCGGGAGGAAGAACCTCTGCCGAAGCTCGAGGTAGCGCTCCCGGCGCTCGGCGTCGTCGAGGCCGGGCGCGGTACGACTCGTAGCGGTCGTCTGATCGCACGATCTCGGCGGCTGCGGCGTCGATCGCCGCGACCGTCTCGTCGATGATCCAGGCGCCCTTCGACAGCTCCGGGACACCGATGTTCCCCGACTGGGCGAACACGCGCCCGCCGGCACGGAGTACGCCGCGCCAGGAACGGAGCGTGTCCTCGAGGTCGTAGTAGAGGTGGATCGCATTCGTGGACGAGATCGCGTCGACCCCACGCGCGAGCAGCGGCTCTTCGATCACCTCCTGAACCGTCTGGAGTCGGCCGACGTCTTTCAGGTACCGGATCAGCCTGAAGGCGACGCGCTCGTCGGCGCCGAGCTTGTCGAGCGCGACACGAAGGAACTTCGGCGACGCATCGACGATGAGAATCCCCAGCTCCGTGTCGGGGAGCCGGGCGAGCAGACGCTCGGCGAGGATCCCGGTGCCGCCCGAGTAGTCGAGCAGGATGTCGCCGGGAGCAAGAGCGTCGATGAGGCTCGCGACCGTCGGATCGAGATTCTTGTACCAGCCGTGCTCGCGAACGGTGTCGTAGGTGAGCGCGAGCGTCTCCGGCGGCTGCTCGACCCAGTCGTCGGCCGGGACTCGCCGGAAACCCGACGGCCACGGCGCGGTCACTACTCGTCCGAGGCGTCTGCGGCGGCGCGGTCGGCGAGCTCGCCCACGACTGCCGGATCCGCCAGCGTCGTCGTGTCGCCGAGCGGCCGGTTCTCGGCCACGTCGCGCAGGAGTCGCCGCATGATCTTGCCGGAGCGTGTCTTCGGCAGCTCGGGCGTGAAGACGATGTTCGCGGGCTTCGCGATCGGGCCGATCTTCGCCGCGACGTGGTTGCGCAGCTCCTCGAGCATCTCGAGCGAGCCTTCGTCGCCGCCCTTCAACGTCACGTAGGCGACGATCGCCTGGCCCGTGAGCGCATCGGCGCGGCCGCAGACCGCAGCCTCGGCCACGCGCGGGTGGTCGACGAGCGCGGACTCGACCTCGATCGTCGAGATCCGGTGGCCGGAGACGTTCATCACGTCGTCGACGCGGCCGAGCAGCCAGAAGTCGCCGTCGTCGTCGATCCGGGCGCCGTCGCCGGCGAAGTAGACGCCTGGGTACTTGGCCCAGTACGTCTCCCGGAAGCGCGCGTCGTCGCCGAAGATGCCGCGTGTCATCGCAGGCCACGGCTTCTTCAGCACGAGGTAGCCACCGCCGCCCGGGCCGACCTCCTCGCCGGCCTCGTTGAAGACCGCCGCTTCGACCCCGGGAAACGGCTTCGTCGCCGAGCCGGGCTTCGTGGTCGTCACGCCCGGCAGCGGCGTGATCAGCACCATCCCGGTCTCCGTCTGCCACCACGTGTCGACAATCGGGCAGCGGTCGCCGCCGACGTGCTCGCGGTACCACATCCACGCCTCCGGGTTGATCGGCTCGCCGACCGACCCGAGCAGCCGCAGGGTCGAGAGCTCGTGCTTGCCCGCGTGCTCGGGCCCCCACTTCATGTGCGCGCGGATCGCCGTCGGCGCCGTGTAGAGGATCGTGACGCCGTAGCGCTCGACGATCTCCCACCAGCGATCCTTGTCCGGAAAGTCCGGCGTCCCCTCGTAGAGAACGGACGTGGCGCCGTTCGTGAGCGGCCCGTAGACGATGTAGCTGTGGCCGGTGATCCAGCCGATGTCGGCCGCACACCAGTAGACGTCCTGCTCCGGCTTGAGGTCGAAGATCAGCGCATGGGTCGAGGCGACGCCGACGAGATAGCCGGCCGTCGTGTGGGCGATCCCCTTCGGCTTCGCCGTGGTGCCGGACGTGTACATCAGGAAGAGGAGGTCCTCGCTGTCCATCGGCTCCGGCGGGCAGGAGTCCGGATCGTCCGAGACCTCGAGCTCGTGCAGCCAGTGGTCGCGCCCGTCCTGCATCGGGACGTCATTACCGGTGCGACGCACGACAAGCGCGGCGCGAATCCCGGGCGCGTCGGCCATTGCCGCGTCGGCGGTCTGCTTGAGCGGCACCGTCGTCCCGCGTCGCCAGGCCTCGTCTTGCGTGATCAGCACCTCGCAGCCCATGTCGTTGGCGCGGTCGGAGAGCGAATCGGCGGAGAAGCCGCCGAAGACGACGGTGTGCGGCGCGCCGAGGCGCGTGCAGGCCAGCATCGCCACCGGCAGCTCCGGGATCATCCCCATGTAGATCGCGACCTTCGTCCCCTTCCGGACGCCGAGCTGCTTGAGCGCGTTGGCGAAGCGAACGACCTCGGTCTGGAGCTCCGAGTACGTCAGCTCGCGCCTGTCGTCCGCCGGCTCGCCCTCCCAGAGGTAGGCGATGCGGTCGCCGAAACCCGCCTCGACGTGACGATCGACGCAGTTGTAGGCGACGTTGAGCTTGCCGCCGAGGTACCACTTCGCGTACGGAAGCTCCCACTCGTAGAGCTTCGTGAACGGCTCGAACCACGTCACGCGCTCGCGTCCCTCGCTCTCCCAGAACTCGTCGAACTCGCGCTCGTAGATGTCGGGCCGTGCGACCGCGAGCGCGGCGAACTCCGGCGGCGGCGGATAGCGCCGGTCCTCGACGAAGATCGTCTCGATCGTCTGGTCGCTCACAGGACGAAGTCGTACGAGAAGTTGGTGAGCACCTCCGCGCCGCTCTCGGTGACGAGGATCAGGTCTTCGAGCCGCACGCCGCCGAAGCCCGAGCGGTAGAGGCCGGGCTCGAGGGCGATCACGTCGCCGGCGACCAGCGGCTCGCTCTCGATCCGGCCGACACCGGGGCGCTCGTGCACCTCGAGGCCGACGCCGTGCCCGGTCGCGTGGAAGTAGCCGTCGACGAGCACCTCGCCTTCCTCCTTGTGCAGCTGCGTCTTGTACCCGTGCTCGTGGAAGAGATCGCACACCTGACGGTGGATGTCGCTGCCCTTGACGCCCGGCCGAACCGCCGCGACGGCCAGGTCGAGCGCCTCCTTGGCCAGCCGGTGGTACTCCACGAGCTCGTCCGCAGGCGTGCCCACCGCAAAGGTGCGAGTGAAGTCCGAGTAGCAGGCCGACTCGCGGTCGCGGGGGAAGAGGTCGAAGAGGACGATGTCGTCGGAGCCGATCGGGCCGGAGCCGCCGTCGTGACCGACCGCCGTCTGCGGTCCGTGCGAGACGATGAACTCCTCGGCGGCGGCGCCGTTGTCGGCGAACGCGCGCTCCACCTCCAGCTTGATCCGCTCGCAGGTGAGTGGCTCGTCGCCGAGCGTGAGCACGCCGTTCGACGCCTGCGCGGCCCGAAGCATGTCGACTCCGACCGCGATGCCGGCCTCGACTGCACGGCACGCGCGTCGGATTCCGGCGAGCTCGTGCTCGTTCTTGACCCGCCTGCGCTCGTCGAAGAAGCGCTGGTCGGCGGTCAGCTCGATCCCGTTCGCACGCAGATGGTCGGCGTCGCCGAGCGGGAAACCGCCCGGCGTCACTGCGCCCTCGAGCCCGAGGTGCCGGCAAGCGGCGAGGGTCAGCTCTCGCGGGAGCTCGTACGCATCGTGGCCCCGCTTCAGCAGCTCGTCCATGCCGACCTCCTCCAGCGCCAGTACCTGCAGGTCGGTTCCGAGGTCGCTGATGCGGCCCGCCTCGAGCGAGCTCACCACGACCGCGCGCTTCCCGCCGACCTCGGCGTACAGGAACGGATCGGGGACGGCCAGCGGCACCTCGTGGCGGAGCTCGGGCGAGCGCACGGTGTCGGCGACGATCAGAACGTCCGGCATCGGCCGAGATCCTAGTCGGCGGCGAGCGCGGCGAGCTCCGCACCCTCGGCCGGCGTTGCGCACGCCCACGATCGCCGCCGTCACAGCGGGCTGCTCGAGCACCCACGCGATCGCGTGGCGACGGAGCGTCCGGCCGCGCGAGGCCGCCACCTCGCGATGACGCTCGATCTCGTCGGCGCGCTCGGCCAGCCGGGAGCGCCGGCGCCAGTCCTCCGCATCCAGCTCGTCGAGCGTGAAACCGTCCGTCAGGAACCCGCTCGCGAGCGGGGCGTAGCAGAGGAGGCCGATTCCGTGCTCGCTCGCGAAGCTGGGCACGAGCGGATCGTCGGGACCTTCGAGCAGATTGAGTTGCTCCTGGCACGAGGTGACCGGCGCCATCCGGTGCGCGCGCTCGACGAGCTCGACCGTGTGGTTCGAGAGGCCGGCCCAGCGCACCTTGCCCTCGGCGATCAGAGCTTGCAGCTCGCCCCAGGACTCCTCGATCGGCGTCTCCGGATCGATGTCGTGAATGTGCAGCAGGTCGATGCGGTCCCGTCCGAGCCGGCGCAGGCTCGCCTCCACGTCGGCCCGGATCGCCTCGGGTCGGTTGTCCATCCGCGACAACGCGTCCGGAGCAGGCATCGTGCCGCACTTCGTGAACACGAGCACGTCGTCTGGACGCCCGTCGAGCGCGCGACGCACGATCTCCTCGGCGCGGCCCCAACCGTAGAACGGCGCCGTGTCGATCCAGTTCGCGCCCGCCTCGAGCCCGGCGCGGATCGCCGCGACCGCCTCGCGCTCGTCCTGCGGCCCCCAGTAGACCCACTCGCGCGTCGAGCCGATCGGCGCCGTCCCGATCCCGAGCACGCTGAGCTCCGGCCCGTTCGTGCCGAGGCGGCGACGTTCCATCGCGCGATCCTACGGGTAGGTTTGCTCCTGGTGAACACAGCGCTCGTGGAGCTGAAGCAGCGCCTCGCCGAGGTCTACGACCTCGAGCGGGCGCTCGGCGTGCTCGGGTGGGATCAGCGCACGATGATGCCGCCGCAAGGGGCGCCCGCGCGGGCCGAGGCTGCGGCAACCCTCTCGGGGCTCGCACACGAGCGCTTCGTCACGGACGAGATCGGACGCCTGCTGGACGACGTCGCAACGCTCGAGACCGAGCTCGACTACGACTCCGACGACGCGAGCCTGATCCGGGTCACGCGGCGCGACTGGGAGAAGGCGCGGCGGGTTCCGGCCGACCTCGCGGCCGCCTGGACACGCGAGGGCGCGAAGGCACACCAAGCGTGGCTCGCCGCCCGGGAGGCGAACGACTTCACGATCTTCCTGCCCGCACTCCAGCGCGTCCACGACGTCGCGCTGCGCTGGGCGGAGCTGATGGAGCCGGGCGAATCGCCGTACGACGCCTTCCTCGACGAGTACGAGCCGGGAATGCGAACGGCCGAGGTGAAGGCCGTCTTCGACGTGCTCCGTCCCGAGCTCGTCGCGATCGTGCGTGACGCCGGCGAGCCGCCCGACGACTCGTTCCTCGAAGGCGACTTCCCGCTGGCCGTCCAGGAGGAGTTCCTCACGGGGATCCTGCGCGGGTTCGGGTTCGAGGAGGGCACGTACCGGCTCGATCCGACCGTGCATCCGTTCGCGACCTCGTTCACGGGCACCGACATCCGGATGACGACGCGTTACAGCCCAGCCAACCTGCGCTCGCTCTGGTCGACGATGCACGAAGCCGGGCACGGGCTCACCTACAAGGGCGTCGACCCGGCGCTCGGCCGCTCGCCCCTGTACGGCAACGCCTCGCTCGGGCTCGGCGAGTCGCAGAGCCGCACCTGGGAGAACCTCGTCGGGCGCTCGCTGCCATTCTGGCGTGGCCGCTACCCCGAGCTGCAACGGCTCTTCCCGCAGCTGCACGCGGTCGAGCTCGACGACTTCTACGCCGGGATCAACCGCGTCGCGCCGGGCCTCGATCCGAGTCCAGGCCGACGAGGTCACCTACTCGCTCCACATCATCCTCCGCTTCGAGCTCGAGCAGGAGCTCGTGTCCGGCACGCTCGCCCCCGCCGATCTGCCCGAGGCGTGGAACGCGCGCATGGCCGACTTCCTCGGTGTCGAGGTGCCGGACGACGCGCGCGGCGTCCTCCAGGACGTGCACTGGACGCGGGCCTCCTACGGCTACTTTCCCACCTACGCCCTCGGCAACGTGCTCTCCGTCCAGATCTGGCGAGCGGTCGAGGAGGAGCTGCCGGATCTCGACGCGCAGCTCGAAGCGGGCGAGTTCGGGCCGCTGTACGAGTCCCTGCGCCAGCGCATCTACCGGCACGGGCGCAAGTTCACGCCGATGGAGACGCTCGAACGGGCGATCGGCGCGGACGAGATCGACCCGGCGCCGTATCTCGCCTACCTCCGGGAAAAGGTCGCAGCGCTCCGCGTCCAATGACATCATCGAGTCGATGCGCCGGGGTCTGTTCATCGTCCTTTGCGTCGGCCTGCTAGCGGCCGAGCCCGCGGGAGCCGCGCTGCCACGCTCCGAGGTCGACCGGCTCGACGACGTCCGCGGCCCGCAGATCCACTTCCTCTACGTCGTCCCGTCCGACGGCGAGGACCGCAGGCTCGACGAGCAGGGGCTGATCGAAAGCTCGGTCGGGTTCTTCCAGGGCTGGCTCGCCGGACAGACCGGCGGCCCGAATCTCCGAGTCGACACCTACCAGGGAGCGCTCGATGTCAGCTTCCGGCGGCTCACGCAGACCGACGGTGCGATCGCGGCCACTGGCGCGTTCGTCCGCGAGGCGGTGGAGCGGGAGCTCGTCGCCGGAGGGTTCAATCGCCCGGACCGCCTGTACGCCGTCTACTACGACGGCTCGAGCACATACTCGTGCGGCGGCGCGTTCTGGCCGCCGGCGATCCAGGGGAACGCGGTTGTCATGTACCTCCGCGGCAGGCCCGGTCTCACCAGGTGCGACGTTACCCTCCCCGCCGCCCCGGGGACGTCGATGTACTGGGAGTTCGCGATGCTGCACGACATCCTCCACGGGCTCGGGCACGCGGCCACGTGTGCTCCCAATCAGCACCTCGGCGGCCACGTCTCCGATCACGTCAACGACCTGATGTACTCCGGGCCGAGCGGGTGGCAGCTGCCGCCGACGCTCGACATCGGCCGCGACGACTACTACGGGCACGGCCGTACGAACTGTCCCGACCTGGCCCAGAGCCCGTACCTCACCTCGAACCCGCCGCCGCCGCCGGTGCTCGCGGTGAAGAGTTTCATGGCCACCCTCCGCGCGCAGCCGGGGCGAACGATCGACGCACGGCTCGAGGTCTCCCTCGACGCCGAGCGCGTGCCCAGCGGTTCCGTCCGCTGCACGGCGAAGCTCGGCAAGCGCGTCGTCCGTCCGGTTCACGCATCGTTCACCGGAAGTGCCGCCACGTGTCGCTGGCGCGTGCCTGCGGGCACCAGGGGATTGCGCCTGAGCGGCGCCGTGACGGCAACCACCGGCGCGCTTTCCACGACCCGGACGTTCTCGCGCGTCGTCCGCTAGTCGTCGAGCACGACCAGCGCTTCGTGAACCGCACGGCTCGCATCGGCGAGACGAACGACGAGGTCCTCGCAGGTCGCGCCCCGCGACGGCCGGGACGAAGACGGTGCCCTGCCGGTCGACGTTCATCGGCTCCGCCGCCCACTCGGCCGGCTCGCGCCAGCCGGCGGGCTTCCCCGCCTTCGCGACCGCGCGGCCTCGATCGGTCAGCAGGTAGCGGTGCAATCGCTTCCGCACGAGGACGTCGACCGGTTCCCCGTCCCCGTACGCGAGCCCGGATGCGACGAGGATCTGCCCGCGCTCGGCGGCGGCGAGCTCGGCGAGCGGCGACGCCTCCACGGTGCGCCGGAGCTCGGCCCACGAGCTCAGCCCATGCTCGCGAGCGAGGACGAACTGGGCGTCGGAGAGCAGGAAGCGACTGCGGTCGCCGAGGACGCGGGCGGCTCGCCCGCGGGCGGCCTCGTCTCCGGTGCGATAGGCGCGAACGAGCTGTTTCGCTTCGCGTCGGTAGTGCTCGAGGCTCGGACGATTCGGAAGCTCACGCATGACGAATCCCCTTTCGGTCACGCCCGGCGTCCGCTCCCACGGGCAAAAGAGGTGTCGTCCTGCGCGTCTGCTTGCATCGTCCAGCTGGGCGGAGTGGGAACGTCCCTTCCCGCGGACCGGCTGCGCCTCCGCGCGCTCCTCAAACCTTAGCGGCCCAGGAGGAACCTTGTGCCGCCGCGCCGTAGACTCACGCTCGTGAAGGAGGACGCCCTTCGGCGGTCGCAGGCGCTCGTCGAGAGCTTCGATGCCCTCGTGCGCGCGGAGCTGCCGACCGGCCTCGAGATCTTCGACGCGCACGTCCATCTCGGCACGGACATCGACGGGATGATCGGGGACTTCGACGAGCTCGTCGCCGGGCAGGAGCGATACGGGATCTCCGGCGCGTTCATGTTCTGCCTCGACGAGCCCGACCGGCATCCCGCCTTCAGCGCCGCGAACGACCGCACACTGGCGTTCGCCGGCCGCTCGCAGGGGCGGTTCGTCCCCTTCGTGCGCCTCGACCTGAACGAGGACCCGATCGCCGAGGCGACGCGCTGCCTCGATGCCGGCGCCCGCGGGATCAAGCTGCACCCGCGCGCGCAGAAGTTCGAGCTGAACGACGAGCGGCTGGCGCCGGTCTTCGAGCTCGCGGCCGGGCGTGGCGTCCCGATCCTGATCCACGGCGGCCGCGGTCTGCCGCCGATCGCCGACGGCCTGGCCGACCTCGTCGAGCGTTACGACACGCAGCTGATCATCGCCCACTGCGGCATCGCCGATCTCGCCGGGCTCGCCGGCCGCTTCTCCGGACGGCCGGGTGTCTTCTTCGACACGTCGGTCTGGAGCGCGCTCGATCTGCTCGACCTCTACAGGCTCGTCGCCCCGGAGCAGGTGATCTACGCCTCCGACTACCCCTACGGCCAGCAGCCCGGCTCGCTCCTGCTCGCTCTGCGCACGGCGAGAATCGCGGGTCTCGACGACGCGCAGCTGCGGGCGTTGTTCGCGGACAGCGCCCGCCGGATCTGCAGAGGCGAGGAACCGCTGCCGCTGTCGACGCCGCGCGGCCCCGAGTCGATCGCGCAGCCGCTGACGTTCGCACGCATTCACGCCTACCTCTCGATGGCGACCCCGCTCCTCTGGATGCGTCAGGCCGACACGATCGGCGTGCTCGGGCTCGCCCTGAACGCGTGCGACGAGCGCTCGAACGGCTACCGCGAGCAGACCGAGCAGATCCGGGAGCTGCTGCTCGCCGCCCGCGACCTCTGGCTGGAGCTGCCCGAGGTGGATGAAGCGGATCGCCCGCGCGCGGGACGTGCGGCCTTCCGGATGGTGCACCTCGCCAACATCCTCGCGGTCACGGCCAGTGCCTGAGCTGCGCGTCAACGGGCACGGCTACGCCGTCGAGGCCGCGGTCGGACGCACGCTTGCCGAGACGCTGCGCGACGACCTCGGCCTGACCGGGACGAAGATCGCCTGCGGCGAAGGCCATTGCGGCGCCTGCACGGTTCAGCTCGACGGCGTGCCCGTGCTCTCGTGCATCACACTCGTTCACACCGTCGGCGAACGCGAGGTGACGACGATCGAAGGCCTGCGTGATCATCCGCTCGTCGACGCGTTCGTCCGCACCGACGCGCTCCAGTGCGGCTTCTGCACGCCCGGGCCAGATCGTCTCGGCCGCAGCGCTCGTCGCATCGAGCCCCGACCGACGCGCGACGAGATCCGCCACGGCATGGCCGGCAACCTCTGCCGCTGCGGCACCTATCCGCGGATCGAGGAGGCGATCTCCACATGGAGGTCATGACATGGCGCGGCTGATCAAGTCCGAGAAGGAAATCGAGGGCCGCTACGAGGAGGTCTGGACGCTCGTCGAGGAGGACGCGGTCGACCCCTGGCCGGCCGGGCCACGGGACGTGGTCGGCCGGGATGCGCCGCGGCTCGACGGCTACGTGAAGGCGCGCGGCGAGGCGCGCTACACGGGCGACATCCGCCTGCCCGGCCTGATCGACGCGGTCCTGCTCGGGAGCCCGCACGCGCGTGCGCGCGTGCGCCGGATCGACCTCACGGCAGCCGCGGCCGCACCGGGCGTGCTCGGCGTCGTCGGCCCGGGCGAGGTTCAGGGCGTCGACGAGGAGACGAGCTTCGAGGGAGACGCCGTCGCGGCGGTCGCCGCCGAGACCCTCGCCCAGGCGCAGGCGGCCGTCAAGCTGATCGACGTCGAATGGGAAGAGCTCGAGCCGCTCCTCGACGCGGCGGAGGCGGTCAAGCGCGGCTCCTTGCTGGGAGACTCGAAGCACTACGAGCGCGGCGATTTCGAGCGCGGCCTGGCCGAGGCGGACGCCGTCGTCGAGGCCGAGTACCGCACCCAGACGCTCAACCACAACCCGCTCGAGACGCACCAGTGCGTGTGCGAGTGGCGCGGCGACTCGCTCGACGTCTACGTGTCCACGCAGGGCATCTGGGGGGTCCGCAGCGAGCTCGCCGAAGCGCTCGGTCTGCCCGAGGACAAGGTTCGCGTCGTCTGCGAGTTCATGGGCGGCGGCTTCGGCGCGAAGGGAGGCATGGGCAGCTACCTCCTGCTCGCGACGGAGCTCGCGAAGCGGACCGGCCGTCCCGTCCGCTGCGCGCGCTCGCGGCGTGAGGAGAACGTCGTCGGCGGAAACCGGAACGCCACCGTGCAGCGAGTCACCGCCGCAGGAAGGGCGGACGGGACGCTGACCGCGCTCGGCGGCGAGTACACGTGCGCCCTCGGCGCGGACGGCTGGCTACCGCCGACCGCGGGGCCGACTCAGCTCCTCTACGCCTGCGAGAACGTCCGCACCGTCGAGCACGGGGCGAAGCTGAACCTGCCACCGATGGCCGCCTTCCGCGCGCCCGGGTTCGTCGAGGGAACCTGGTCGCTCGAGTGCATGCTCGACAAGCTCGCCGCGCAGCTCGACGTCGATCCGCTCGAGCTGCGGAAGCTGAACTACGCGCATTCCGACGCGATGGACGGCCGGCCGTTCTCCTCCAAGGGCCTGATGGAGTGCTACCGCCGCGCCGAGCCGCACTGGGAGCGGCGGCACGAGGTCCGGGCACGCTCGGACGAGATCTGGAAGCGCGGGATCGGAATGGCGAGCCAGATCTGGTACGGAGGCGGCGGGCCGCCCAGCTACGCGTGGGTGCGGCTCGGCTCGGACGGCCGCGTCAACGTCGTCACCGCGATGCAGGACATCGGCACCGGCACCCGCACGGCGATGGCGATGATCGCCGCCGAGGAGCTGGGCCTTCCCGTCGACCGGGTCGAGGTGCAGATCGGCGACTCGGCGCGCGGGCCGTACGCCACATTCTCAGGCGGCTCGTCGACGCTCCCCTCGATGGGGCCGGCCGTGCGCTCGGCCGCCGCCGACGCGAAACGGCAGGTGCTCGAGCTTGCCGCGCAGAGGTTCGACCGCGTCGAGTCGACGCTCTCGCTCACCGGCGGCAACATCGTCTGCTCGGACGGCGGCTCCTGGCCGCTCGCAGAGATCACGGGCCTGCTCGCCTCCGGCCAGATCCTCGGCAAGGGCGCACGCGGGCCGAACCCGATCGGGATGCGGATCCTCACCTTCGGGATCCAGCTCGCAGAGGTGGCGGTCGACATCGGCACCGGCGAGGTCGTCGTCGAGCGCGTGGTCGCAATCCACGACGTCGGCCGCGTGATCAACCCGCTCGGCGCCCGCAGCCAGATCGAGGGCGGGATCATCCAGGCCCTCGGGCACACGTTCTCGGAGGCGCGGCTCGACGACCCGGCGACCGGCATCGTCCTGACGAAGACCCTCGACGCCTACAAGCTGCCGACGATCGCGGACGTGCCGGAGATCGTCTGCGACCTCGTCGATGAGCCCGACGAGCATCTGACGAATCTCGGCTCGAAGGGACTCGGCGAGCCGCCGATCGTCCCGACCGCTGCTGCGATCGCAAACGCGATCCGCGACGCGACCGGCGCCGACGTGACCTCGCTGCCGATCAGCCGCGAGGAGATCCTGCGGGCGCTCCGGGAAGCCGGCGAGCGGCAGCGGGAACAGGAGAAGGTTGGAGCTGCACCGGCCTGAGACGGTCGAGGAGGCCGTGGCGGCTCTCGGAGACGGCAGTGTCGCGCTCGCAGGCGGGACCGAGGTCGTGCCGCTGCTGCGCGACGGCCTCCTCCAGGCGGACCGGCTCGTGCAGGTGTCCGGCGCAGTGCCGCGCGGCATCTCGGGACGGACGATCGGAGCCGGGACGACGCTTGCCGAGCTCGAGGCGTCGGCCGAAATCCCGGACGCCCTCCGCGAGGCGTGCCGTCTCGCCGCCTCGCCGCAGCTCCGGAACATGGGCACGATCGGGGGCAACCTGCTTCAGGCGACGCGCTGCTGGTACTGGCGGCTCGAGTTCCCCTGCCGGCTCCACGGCGGCGACACCTGCCACGCGCAGGCGGGCCAGCACCGCGAGCACGCGTTCTTCGCGAACGACTTCTGCGCCTCCGCGCACCCGTCCGATCCGGCAGCGGCGCTGCTCGCGCTCGGGGCGCGGATCCGAACCGACCGGCGCGAGCTCGGTCTCTCGGAGCTCTACCGCCTGCCGACCGAGGACGACCGTTCGACGACGACGCTCGAGCCGGGCGAGCTGATCCTCGAGCTCGACGTGCCCGCAGCCGACGCGAGCGTCTATCTGAAGGCGATGGACCGAAAGCGTTGGGCATTCGCGCTCGTCGGCGTCGCTGCGGCCCGCGTCGGTAGCGAGACCAGGATCGCGCTCGCCGGCGCCGCCCCGATTCCCTGGTTGCTCGAGTCGCCGGCAGCGCTCGACGCGGCGACGCCGCTGCCCGGCACGACGTTCAAGGTCGAGATCGCGCGCGTCCTCGTCGCCCGTGCGCTGGACACCCTCTAGCTACGATCCGGCGACCTTGGTGCGGCTGACCTCGATCATCGTGCTCGCGTTCGTGCTCGCCGGCTGCGGGGGTGGCGACGAGGAGAGCACGCCGGACACCACGACCGCTGCGACCACGACCGCCGCCGCAACGACGACCGAGTCGTCCGTCGGCGGTTGCGCAGCCGTCAGCGCTCCCGAGCCGAAGCCCGACGGCGGGCAGCAGCCGCCGAGCGAGAGCCTCGTCGAGGGAACGACCTATTCGCTCAACGTGGAGACGAACTGCGGCGCGTTCACGATCGAGCTCGACCAGGCCAAGGCGCCGAAGACGGCCGCCTCGCTCGTCTCGCTCGCCGAGGCCGGCTTCTACGACGGCACCACCTTCCACCGCGTCGTCCCCGGGTTCGTGATCCAGGGAGGCGATCCGACCGGAACGGGCACCGGCGGACCCGGCTACCAGACCGTCGACGCTCCGCCGCAGGACGCGGCCTATACCCGGGGCGTCGTCGCGATGGCCAAGGCGGGGGCCGAGGCGCCGGGCACCTCCGGCAGTCAGTTCTTCGTGGTCACCGCCCCCGACTCGGGCCTGCCCGCCGAGTACGCCGTCGTCGGGAACGTCACCGAAGGGCTGGACACGATCACGGCGATCGAGGCGCTCGGCGTCGGCGACGGGCCGCCGTCGCAGCCGGTCGTGATCGAGAAGGTCACGGTCACGGAATCCTGATCGGCGCGGTCGTCCTCGCTGCCGGAGCGGCGACGAGATTCGGCGCGCCGAAGCAGCAGCTGCTCCTGCCCGAGGTGCTCGAGCGGCTCAGAGGCCTAGACCAGGTCGTCGTCGTCGCGGGTGCGTACGAGCTCGACGGCGCGATCCACTGCCCCGACTGGGAGCGCGGGCCGGGTGCATCGCTTCGCTGCGGCCTCGCGGCGCTCGCGCCCGGCACCGAGGCCGCGGTCGTCGTGCTGGCCGACGGCCCCGATCTGGCCCCGGCGGCGATCGACCGCGTCGTCGCCGCCTGGCGCGAGAGCGGAGCGCCGCTCGTCGCCGCGAGCTACGGCGGCGACCGCGGGCACCCGCTCCTGCTCCACCGGTCCCGCTGGGACGACATCCCGGACGAGGGTCTCCGCGGTGCCGACCCGCTGCTCGTCCCGTGCGACGACCTCGGCCCGCCCGGAGACGTGGACTACCAGGGCGATCTGCCCGAGAGGTTCAGGAGCGCGCCCGGCGAACCGATGTAGAGCAGATGGAGCTCGTCCAGCCGATTCCGCAATCGATCGAGTACGCCTCCGACCGGAGCCCGCTCGAGGCGGCTCGCCTGCGCCGCAAGCTGACCGTCGACGAGGTCGCGAAGCGCGCCGGACTGACGCCCGACCAGGTCGAGTGGCTGGAGGAGGGGCGCGTCTACCGCTTCCCCTCGCCCGACAACGCGATCGAGGCAGTTCTGCTGCTGGCCAGCGTGCTCGAGATCGACCGCCGCGAGGCGCGGGCGCTCGCGGGCCTCTCGGTGCTGCCGCGGCCGCTGGACGTGAACCCCGCCGCGAGGCTGGTCGGCGTCGCCGCGATCTCCGCTGCTCTGATGGCGCTCGTCGCGTTCGTGCTCGTGCCTGGGATCCAGGGGCCGCAGGCCGCGCCGGTCGACCCGGTCGTCGCCCAGGCGGCGGCGCTCCCGAAGCCGTGGCAGGTCCAGGTGGACGTGCTCAACGGCGCCGGCGACATCAACCTGACGAGGCAGGTGGCGAGCCGAATCCAGTCGCTCGCCTACACGGTCAAGAAGGTGCGCCGCGCCGACCGCTTCGACTACCCGCAGAGCGCCGTCTACTACGCCCCGGGCGGGCGGCTGATCGCGGTGCGGCTGGCGCGGCAACTCGGTATCGTCACGCGCCCGCTCCCGGGTGGCGCGAACCCCAACCGGCTCGTCGTCATCGTCGGGCCGCAGCGCGGCCCCGGGTAGCTAGAAGGCTGGGCTAGCTAGAAACCTTCGGCGGTAGGCCCGCGGAGCTCGGCGAGCTTCGCCAGCAGCCCCGCCGGCATGCGCTCGCTGGCCGAGACCCGGATGTAGCGGCGCAGGTGCGCCTCGAAGCGGTAGCGGCGGCGGCAGTAGTCACACCCGTCGAGGTGCCCTTCGGCAGTACGCACCTCGTCCTGCGTCAGATCGCGGTCGAGGTACCCCTGCAACAGCTCCTCGCACTTCTCACAGTCGGCGTCGTGGCTCATGTGAGGCTCTCCTCCGCGAGTGTCTTCTTCAGGATACGGCGTCCGCGGTGCAGCCGCGACATCACCGTCCCGATCGGGACGTCGAGGATCTGTGCGGCCTCGGCGTAGCTGAACTCCCCGAGGTCGACCAGAACGACGACGTCGCGGAAGTCGTGCGGGAGCGCTGCGAGCGCATCGACGACGCCGCCCTGGGAGAGCCGTTCGACGATGCGCTCCTGGTCGAGCGCCTGCTCACCCTCGACTGCGGCGACCTTGTTCGCGAGGTAGTAGTCGCTCTCCTCGAGCGGCTGCAGATCGGGCGTGCGCTGCACCTTGCGGCCCCGGTCGGTGTTCAGGTTCGTGAGGATCCGGAGCAGCCACGCGCGCATGTTCGTGCCCGGCGTGAACGAGCGCCAGCCGCGAAACGCACGGGCGTAGGTGTCCTGTACCAGCTCCTCTGCCTCCTCTCGCGTTCCGACCATCCGGCGCGCTACCCGGTAGACCTGGTCGGCGAGCTCGAGCGCCTCCTCCTCGAAGCGAACCCGCTCACGAGCCTCACCGGCGATCCGCCGCGCGACGTCGCCTTCGGTGTCCTCCTCGGGCTCGGCTGCACCGGACTCGCTCACCCGGCCACCCTAATCGCTACGGGCAGAAGAACGCCCCCGGCGCCGCCCCTATTCCCCTCGGATCCGCTCAGACCTGCTGCAGCTCGGGAAAGCCGCCCCGGGTGAGGGTCTGGACGATCGCCTCACGGCTCGTGCGGTCGTCGTCCCAGGAGAGGACGATTTCACCCATCAGGTTGGCGTTCGCGGACTCGATCCCCTCGTGCTGGCGGAGCGTGCCCGCCAGCCGGCCGACGCACCGCTCACAGCGGACACCGCTGACTTGAATCGTGTCCGAGACGGTCGCCATCAGCCCAAGCCTAGCGAGAGCTCCGCGTCCGCCTGCTCGATCAGAAGCGGATCGTGGGTCGCGCAGATCACGGTCGTCGCGTGCGTCCGGGCGAGGGCGGCGAGAAGCGTGCCGAGGGCCAGCGAGCTCGCCGCATCGAGGCGCGCAGTGGGCTCGTCGGCGACGATTACCGCCGGCCGCGCCGCCATCGCACGCGCGATCGCGACCCGGACCTGCTGGCCCGCAGAGAGCTCCGCGACCGGGCGCTCGGCATGCTCCGCCAACCCGACTGCGGCCAGCGCGCCGATCGCATCGCCCTCGCTGCCGCGGAGCTCGAGACCGAGCTCGACGTTCTCGCGCGCGCCAAGGAACGGAACCAGGCCGGCTGCCTGGCCGACGAACGCAAGCGACCGCCGCCGCAGCTCGGCCCGGCCGGCCCGGTCGAGCCCGCTCAGCGCCACCCCGCCCACCACGACGTCGCCCGCGTCGGGCACGTCGAGTCCCGCGAGCAGATGCAGCAGCGTCGTCTTGCCGGAGCCGGACGGGCCTGTGACGACGGTGAGCTTCCCGGGAGCGAACGATGCATCGAGACGGTCGATCGGGGTCGCGGCACCGAATCGCTTGGTCAGCCCGAGGGTCTGGATGGCTTGTGTTCCAGTAACACAAGGCTCGTTCTCGGCGACCGAAACGGCTTGGACAGGCGCGTCGGACGGGGCTTGTGTTACTGGATCACGAAGTCGGTCGGCCGGAGCAACGACCACGCCTTCGGGCTCCAGCCGCGCGACGGCGTGCTCGTCGATGCCGGCCGCGCGGAGCAGGTCCTCCGGCAGCCGCAGCCAGCCGCCGCGGCCGACGACGATCGCACCGTCCTCGCCTCCGCCGGCCAGCCGCTCGTCGCTGACGCGGCCGTCGCGGACGTGGACGACGTGGTCGGCACGCGCGGCGGAGGCGGGATCGTGGCTGACGACGAGCACGGTGCTGCCCTCGGTGCGACGGAGCGCCGCGATCAGGTCGAGCACCTCGCGGGCGGTCGCGGCGTCGAGCTCCCCGGTCGGCTCGTCCGCGATCAGGAGCTCGGGACGCCCCGCCAGCGCCGCGCACAACGCGACCCGCTGCTGCTCCCCACCCGAGAGCTCGCGCGGGTGCGCGTCGCGGCGCGCGCCGAGTCCCACCCGCTCCAGCAGCTCGTCGGCGCGCGCCTCGCGCCTACTCCTTGCTTCGCCGGCCAGCCCGAGCTGGACGCCGACCAGCTCGCGGGCGGTCAGCTCGCCTGCCAGGGAGCGCCAGTAGTGCTGATCGGCGTAGCCGATTGAGCGGGAGCGGAACTCGCCCGCCGCCCACGAGCCGAGCGCCGCGACATCGACGCCCGCGACGGTGACCGAGCCGGCAGAAGGACGGTCGAAGCCGGCGACGATCCGGAGCAGCGTCGACTTCCCGGAGCCGCTCGGGCCGAGCACGACGCAGAGCTCCTCCCTCCGAACGGTCAGCGACAGCCCCTGCAGCGCCGCAACGCCGCCCTCGGCCGAAGGATAGACCCGGAAGAGATCGCGGATCTCGACCGCAACCGTCATTCGATCGCCTCGATCCGCCCCGGCGCCGCCGCCGTGAAGGCACGTCGCGTCGCGATGAGGACGAGCGCGACGGCCGCGAGTACGTAGAGGCAGACCGCTCCCACGACCACGAGCACGTCGACGTCGAGAACGAGCGGCGGCTCGGACGCGGTCGCACGAGCGGTCAGCCCGACGAGGTCGGTGACGACCGCGGCGAGGGCGATCCCGGCGAGCGAGCCGGCCAGCAGCCCGGCAGCCGCGACGGTGAGCGCGCGCAGGCGGACGACCCGGCGCAGCAGCGCGGGGGCGGCGCCCTGCGCCTCGAGGTCGAAGAGTTCCCCCCGCTCGTCGCGCAGGTCGCCCAGAACGGTCAGCAGGATCCCGGCGAGCGCGAGCGCGAGCGCCACGGCCGCGGCGACGGCGAGCGCGAGCAGCGTCCCGTGGGCGATCGGATCCCGCCGCGCATCGTCCTCCAGCGTGCGCCGGCTCTCTACCGTGAGCACGTCGAACGGCGACGCGGCCAGCGCGCGGTCGACCTCGCCGGCACGGGTCGAGTCGGGCAGCCGCAGCCAGACCTCGTTCACGCGTCCCGCGCCCGGCCGCTGCAGGTTCACGGCAGCAGCGAGCGCCTCGGCATCGCCGACGACGGCCTGCCCGTCGACGCCCGGGAACCGCTTCACCGTCCCGACGACACGGACGGCGAGCTGTTCGCCCGAGATCTGCAGCGGCAGCACTCCACGGGCATCGGCGGCGGCCGCCAGGCGCGAGGTCGCGAGCACCGGCACGAGCGCCACGTCCACCGGCTGGCGCGGGCGAATCCGTGTCGTCACGGCGTTCGTGAGCGTGTAGCGCACCGTCCCGCCGTCGATCTCCGCCCCGCCGACACCGACCCAGCCGTCAAGTGCGCCGGGGAGATCGGGCACGGCGAGCTCGAACGAGCCCGTCGCGGCCTTGCCGGCATCGGCTCCCCGCTCCTGCAGCCGCGTGGCCGGGTCGATCACGATCCCAGCCAGCCGGCCGCCACGAGCCTCCGGCGGGATCAGCTCGCCAGATTCGACACGCGCGAACCTGCCGGTCGGGCCTTCGATCTCGGCCGAGAGCAGGACGTCGTCGGACGTCGTCTCGATCGCCAGGCGCTCGAGGTCCCGCGGCAGCCGTGGCCCCCTAGGCGAGGCGGAGACGTCGAGCCGCCGCGCCAGCTCGGCCTGCGACGCGCTCGCATCGCCGTCGCGCCACCCGTTCAGCCGCGTCAGCGCCGCGGGCTCGATCCCGAGCAGCGTGATCCCGCTCTCGCCCTCGAGGCGGCTGACCCCGCCGGTCAGCCGGAGCACCGGCGCAACGTCGACGTCGAGCGCTCGGAAGCGATCGAGCGACGCGGCGTCCTGGACGGGGATCAGCCGGCGGAGATCCTCCTTGAGGGCGTAGTCGAGCGGAACGCGGTGCGCGGCCTGGTCGCGCTCGCCGCGCGCGAGCGTTGCCCGGTAGCTCTCCGCGAAGAGCGCGAGCCCGAAGCTGACGACGAGGAACGCGGTCGCGACGATGGCGTAGCCGGGGTTGCGGGCGAGCGACAAGGAGGCGAGCCGAAGGCCGATCGAGCGGCGCCGCGTGAGGCGCTCCAGCAGTCGCAGCGCCGGACGCATGATCCTGGCGACGAGAACGGCGGCGGCGAACGTCACGAGGGCGGGCGTGAGCAGGACGACATCGCCATCGCCGGCCCCGCGACCGAGCTCGAGCGCCACGAGCACGATTGCGGCCACAGCCGCCGCGTCGAGGAGCGAGAACCGGGTGCGACCGTAAGGCGCCGGCCGGGTGGCGACGGTCGCGACCAGGACGACTGTCGCTGCGGCGGCGACGACGAGCGCCAGACCGAGTCCCTTTGGCGAGAGGACGCTCCGCACCAGGATCTCCGCGGCCGGAGCGCCTGCCCGGCCGGCGACGAGCGCGCCGGCGAGAGCGCCGAGCGCGAGCCCGATCAGGGTGCCGGCGAGCGCGAGTACCCCGGACTCGGCGATCGTGACCAGCGCGAGCTGCCAGCCGCGCGCGCCGTACCAGGCCAGCCGCCGCCTGGCGGCGGCGAGATCGGGCCTGAGCGTCATCGCTGCGAGCAGCGCGAAGGCGAAGAGCAGCGCAGCGGCCTCGCCACCGACGATTCCGAGTCGCCTGCCGGCGACCCGGCTCGTCGCCTGCGCGTCCCGCAGCTCCGAAACGGGTGCGATCAGGTCGAAGCTCGACGTGACCGACTGGAGCTCCGACCGCGCCTCGGCGACGCCGGCGGCGAGTCCGTCGATCTCCCAGAGCCGCGGGTTGCCGGCCTGGAGCGGGACGACCCAGGCGTAGCTGCGGTAGACGGTGTCGAGCGCCGTTGCCCCGGCCAGGGTCTCGACACCCTCGGCGAGGAAGAGCGGCGGCGGAGGCGGGCGGTGATATCCCGCCGAGCGGGAGAATGACGGGCTGATCGCTGCCTGCGCGAGTGCATTGTCGGTGGGCGCGAGGAAATCGCCGAAGAGGACGCGGCTCTCCAGCACCGCCTCGCCGACCTCGACCAGCCGCAGGCCTTCCGGCTGCGGGACGCGGCCGCTGCCGCGCAGGCGCAGCACCTCGCAGCGCTCCGGACGGCACGCTCGCGGCAGCCGGCCCGAGCGCAGGCGCACATGAGAGCCGAGCCCGTCGACACCACCGAGTCCCGCGAAGACGCCCGCGATCGTACTCTCCCGATAGAGGACGAGCGCCGTGGCGGCGCCGGCGCCGGCGTGCTCCAGCGCCGCGCGGGCGCGACGTTCGAGGCGGGGCTGCGGCTCGTCGCTCTGGCCGGGAACGCCGAACCAGACGGCACGCACCGAGCGCGAGCCGTCCGGGATCCGCTCGACCGCATCCGCAACGGCACGGTCCTGCGCGACCACGGTGCCGGCGCGACCGCCGAGCAACACTGCTGCACCGGCGGCGATTCCGAGCACGACGAGGACGACCGGCGCGCTGCGCCTGCCGAGCCGGGCCGCGACGAGCCGGAGCGGGTAGAGCGCGGAGCGGAGCCCGCTCATGCGGCGGTTCGCTCGACCAGGTCGGCGGCGACCGCGACGGCGCCTTCACGGCGCCCCACCTCGAGCTGACGCCGTGCCTCGACGGGTGTGTTCAGAGTCTCGACGATCGCCCAGGTGCCGAGCTCGCGCGCGGCGGGCTCGACGAGCGCGAGCAGCTCGCCTGCCGGCAGGTCACCGCGCGCCGCAGCGGCTCGCCCGGCGAGATAGGCCGCAGGCTCGGGCGGATCGGCCGGTGGCGCGGCCACGCACAGAGCCTGTATGAGAGCGGCGAGCGCGACCGTGCGACCGACGTCCGTCGGCTGGTCGGCGATCCGCACCTCGATCGTGCCGAGGCGCGGATGCGGGCGCGCATCCCACCAGCTGCGCGTGTAGTCCTTGCCGCTGGCGGCGATCTTCGCCTTCCAGTCCTCCGGGGACGCGAAGCCTGGCGGTTGCGCGCCGCGCGGCAGCTCGCCGAGGCGCGCTGCCCGAGCCGAGAGCTCCCCCGTCTCGGTCCCGTGCACGTAAGGCGAGTTGAGCGAGAGCGCCAGGACGTGCGGCAGCCACGGCACGATCGCCGCGAGCGTCCGCAGGCACGCCTCGAAGCTCTCCATGCCGACGTGGACGTGCAGGCCGCAGACGAGCTGGCGGCGCAACTTCGGCCCCAGCTCGGCGAGCATCTTCAGGTAGCGCGGCTCGGCAACGATCTCCTGCTCCTCGGCCCGCGAGAACGGATGCGTGCCGGACGCGAGCACGGCGAGCCCCTTGCTCGCGGCCGCCTCGCGCACGACCGACCGCAACCGGACGAGCTCGGCCCGAGCGTCTGCCGCCGACTCACAGACGGGCGTGTTCGTCTCGACGAGACAGGAGAAGAGCTCCGTCTTCAGGCCTTCAGGTCCGAGCAGCCCTTCGACTCCGGGCGCGAGCGCGAGCGTCCGAGCGTCGACGAGCATCAGCTCCTCCTCGACGCCCAGTGTCAGCCTGCGGCCGAATCTATGTTCCACGTACCGCGTGCACCGGCCGGCCCGCGGCCTCCCAGGCGTAGTACGAGGCGCTCGGGCCGAAGCCGCGCTGGTAGGCGACGACCCGGGGGTTGCGGCCGACCTCGAGCGCGCGCTGCGCATGCCAGAGCAGATTCGGGTCGTCCCGCTCCTCCCAGACGAGCACGAGGTGAGCTGCGGTCATGAAATCGGCGACGAAGGTGCACCCGGTCGCCGGGCACGGAAACGGGTCGGTGCGGACGCAGAACCAGCCGCTGTGGTCGTCGTCCGAGTCGTCGACCCAGACCCGCTCCTCGTGCTCGACGAGCTCGTCTTCGAGGATGACGCTGCCGGGGCGAGGCTGGTGCGGCTCCACAGATCCCTAGCCTAGTCACGCCTCGGCACAACAGCGACAATCTGGTCATGACGAGCGAACGCGACGTCGCGATCGTGCTCTCCGGTGGCGGCATGAACGGGGTCCTGCTCGAGCTCGGCTTCCTCCGGCGGCTGCGCGAGAGCCCGCTCTGGCACCGGGTCGGCTGCATCTTCGGCACGTCAGCCGGCGCGCTCACCGGGACGATGGCGGCGCTCGACCGGCTCGACGATCTCGAGCAGTTCGTCCTCGAGCTCCAGCCGGCCGACGTCTTCCGCCCACAGCGCCTCTGGCGACTGCCGCTGAACGGCCTGCACGAGTACGCGTTGCCGTCGACGATCGCCGAGCGGCTGATCGATCCGCTCCAGCTCGCACAGGACATGGCCGCCGCTCCGATCGAGGTGGTCATGTTCGCGAGCGACGTCTCGGCCGACGACGGCTCGCCGGGCCGGTCGTACGAGCTGGCGTACTCGTCGCACGAGACGCCGGTCGAGACGCTTGCGCAGGCTCTCCTCGCCTCGGCCGCGATCAGCGCGCTCGTGCTCCCGCTCAAGGTCGGCGACCGGATCGCCACCGACGGCGGCTGGGTCCGGAACTTCCCGATCGGCGCCGCGCTCGACCGGCCCGACGTGAACCTCGCCGTGGCCTTCCGCTACGTGCCGCGCTATCCGCGGATCGGCTTCGAGTCGCTCGAGCGACTGCGTACCCGCCTGAGCCGTTTCCGGGCGGTGCCGCCGGTGCGCGCCTTCATCGCCGAGCTCGACGAGGCGGAGGCGCGCGACCTCCGCGGCGAGCCCGTGCACCTCGGCGACATGCTCATCCGGCTGATGCGCGTATCGATCCAGCGCAATACGGCGCTCGAGGAGCAGCTCGTCCGGGAACGCGAGGAGGCGATCAGGGAGCTCGACGCGCTCCGAGCAGACCTCGTCCGCATCGCCGTCGAGCAGGCGAGGCCGGGCCGCCGCGGCCGGGCCGCCCGCGCCGTCGAAGAGCGCTTCGACCGCACGCGGCTGGCGCGGCGCGTCCAGGTGATCACGGTGCGCGGATCGGGCGGGGCGGAAAGCCTCGACCCGGGCTTCCGCAGCCAGCGCGAGTGGACGCCGGAGGCCAAGCTCGCCCTGATCGCCCGCGGCTATGCCGCAGCCGACGCCGAGCTGGAAGCGAGCGGCGTCGAGCGGGTCGAACGGGCCTCCTGACACGTCCGTTCTTAGAGCTGTTCTTGGGCCGCGGGCGGCCCCTTTAGGGGTCTTCGCGCGATGCGCATCCGCTTCCGCGGATGCGCATCTTGCGCCAGCTAACTCGGCTGACGGCCGAGGGTGACGTCGACGGTGGTTCGCTCGTTGCCGCGGTAGATCTGGAGCTTCACCTTCTTGCCGGGCTTGTGGTCGGCGAGCTCGTCGCGGAGCTCCTCGAGCGAGGAGACGCGGCGACCCGCAACCGCGACGATGACGTCACCGCCGGGCATGTAGCTCTCGCCCGCGACGACGAGCGAGGACGTGCCGGCCCGAAGACCTGCTCGCGCAGCCGCGGTCCCGTCGCCGACGCGCTCGACGAGCACCCCCGCGTCGACGGGCAACTTCAAGACGCGGGCCAGCTCCTCGGTGATCGTGCTGCCGCCGATGCCCAGGTACGCGCGGTCGACCTTGCCGGTCGCGACGAGCTGGGCGATCACGTCCTTGACGGTGTTGGAGGGGACGGCGAAGCCGATGCCGACGTTGCCGGACGAGCCCACGGCAGGCGCGATCTGCGAGTTGACGCCGATCACCTTCGCCTCCGCGTTCAGCAGCGGACCGCCCGAGTTGCCACTGTTGATCGGCGCGTCGGTCTGGATCACGTGATCGATCGGATACCCGTTCGGCGCCGTGATCGTGCGCTCCTGGACCGCGCTGACGATGCCCGCCGTCGCTGTCCGGGCGAGCCCGAAGGGGTTGCCGATCGCGACGACCGGATCTCCGACGCGCACAACGCCCGAATCACCGAGCGCGAGCGGCGTCAGGCCGCGTGAGCTCGCGTCGACGCGGAGCACGGCGATGTCGGTGGACGGGTCGCTGCCGACGAGCGTCGCCCGCAGCGTGTCCTGGTTCGAGAAGCTGACCTCGATCTGCTCGGCGCCTTCGATCACGTGGTAGTTGGTGACGATGTGACCGGCCTTGTCGATCACGAAGCCGGAGCCGAGTGCCTGCTGCGGCTCGGCCCGCGGAAGTCCGGACGGTTGGGGGTCGAGGCTCGGCGTGTCGTCCTCCCGCACGCTCGTGGAGGTGATCTGGACGACCCCGGGTGCGGCGCGAGCGTAGATCTCGCGGACTGCGAGCCCGTCGTCGTCGGCGACCTGAGCGGCGGGGGTCGGAGCAGGGGAGCTCCTCACCACGGTGGTGTCGCCACCCAGGTCGCCGGTGAGCGCCAGCCCGCCGAGCACGACCAGGCCGCCGAGGAGGGAGGCGGCAGCAAGGGCTCCGGTGCGGGAAACGGCGCGTCCGTTCACGCTGCTCGTTGTAGCCGGAAGGCTTTAACGCGGATTAAGCACGGCGTTAAGCGACCGTTGCGACTCGCTCGCTCGTCTCGCGCTCGGCCCCGAGCGCCTCGTCGAGCTTGGCCTGCAGCTCGCCGCTCGCGTAGAGCTCCTCGACGATGTCGGCACCGCCGACGAGCTCGCCCTTGATGAAGACCTGCGGAATCGTCGGCCAGCCCGAGAGCGCCGAGAGCTCCTGCCGGATCTGCGGGTCGGGCAGGACGTCGACCGTCGTCACAGGCGCACCGGCCGAGCGGAGCGCTCGGAGCGCCCGGTCGGAGTTACCGCACATGATCAGCTGCGGCGTTCCCTTCATGAACAGGCTCACCGGCTCGTTCTCGATGATCTCCTTGATCTGCTCCCGCAACTCGCTCATGCCAGTCCTCTCGTCTTGATTCGCAATTCGTGGATCGATCCGTCGTCGAGCGACGCCTGCAGCGACTCGTAGACGAGCCGGTGCTGCTCCACGAGCGTGAGCCCGTCGAAGCGGCCGCTCGCGATCGTCACCTGGAAGTGATCGCCGCCGCCGGTGCGGTCCACGACGGCGAGCTCGCTCGCGTCGGGGAAGGAGCTGCGCAGGATCGCCTCCAGCCTGTCTGTCGCGGCCATGTGATCATCGTAGCCGTGGCCCGTCCCCGCTCCTTTCTCCTTTCGCTGCCGGAGCGGCTCGTCCGGGCGCTCGTCGGCACCGTCGGCGGCGCCGTGCACGAGACCGCGGAGGTGCTCCTGCCGCGGTTCGCCCGCCGCTCGCGGCTGTACGAGGCAACGGCGAAGAACCTGCTGCGGATCGCGATCGAGCTCGTCGGCGCCGTCGAGCGCGAGCAACCCGCGGGCCAGCCGGACCCGGGGGAGCTGCTGAAGCGGAAGACGGCCGGCAACGTCGTCGAGCTCGGCTCGATCGCCGCCTTCGGCTTCTCGCCGCTCTGGCTGCTGGCAGCTGCGTCCGACATCTCGCACGGCTCTCGCGTCTACCTCGACTCGCTCGTGACGGAGCTGAAGCGGGCCGGCGTGCTGTCCCGCGACGCCACGCTCGGCACGGTCGACGACTTGCTCGCGGCCCTCGAGGGCGCGTCGGGCACGACCGCGCGGCTCGTCGACCTGCCCCCGCTCGAGCTCGCTGAGCTGCGAGCGTCCGTCGCCGAGTTGCGCTCGAGCGCCGGCGAGCTGCCGTCGCCGCAGGAGCTGGCGGCGCTTTACGACGGATTGCGGCGGACGGCCGAGCGCGAGCGTCGGCCCCTGCTGGAGGTCTCGTCCGGCGTCGGGCTGGCGTTCCTGCTCTCCGCGCGGCACGTCGGGCACGAGCACGTCGTCATCCCCTACCGCGAGGACTGGCAGCCGCTGCGGCGTGAAGGTTTCGCCGCCTACGCACGACGCACAGCTACGCCCTACCGTGACGCGCTGGTGGGCCACTTCGACACCGGCCGGCGGACGTGGACCGATCGGCTGCTCGAGCGCGTTCGGCGGTAGTACCGTGTGGGCGTGAGGTGGGTCCTCGTTGGGCTGGTGGCGGTCGCGGCGCTCGGCTCGGCTGCACCCGCTCGGGCCTCGAATCCGCTGCCGTGGTGCGGCACCGGTACGAGTGAAGTCGACCGCCTCCCCGACGCAACGCCCGGCTTTGCCGTTCATGTCGCCTACGTGCATCCCCAAGGCGCACCGGACCGCCTCGCCGACTGGGCGCCGAGGATCGTCGGCGACGTCGCGGCGATCGACGGGTGGTGGCGGTCTCAGGACTCCGCGCGCGCACCGCGATTCGACCTTTTCCCCTTCCCCTGCAGCAGCCCGTTCGGCCAGCTCGACATCTCGAGCGTGACGCTGCCGCAGCCTGCCGGCGACATCGACAGCGCGTTCGAGCGGATCCGCTTCCTGCTCGCCGACACACGCGGCTTCATCCAGGCCGAGAAGACCTACCTCGTCTACTACGACGGGCCCGTCGAGCGGTCGCCCTTCGAGTTCCCTGTCTGTGGCATCGGCGGCGGTGCCGCCGGCGGCCTCTCCGGGATCGCGATCGTCTTTCTCGACGCGTGCTCAGCGGAGGAGAACCTGTTCCGCCCCACCGTCGCCGTGCACGAGCTCATGCACGTCTTCGGCGCGGTTTCGGGCGCCGCCCCCAACCACTGCGACCGAGGGCACGTGTGCGACGTCGCCAACGACCTCCTGCGCTCGTCGCTCACCGGCGCCGAGCTGGAGGCGCACGTGCTCGACGGCGGCCGGGACGACTACTACGCGCACTCGGAGCGCTGGGCGGACGTGCAGGACTCGCTGTTCCTCGAGCGGCTCGACTCGCCGGACCGCGCTCCGCCCACGCCGCCGTCGGCCCTGACGGCGACGGACGGAGCGGCCCCCGGCCTCATCCGGATCTCCTGGCGCCCCTCGACCGACGACGTCGGCCCGGTCACCTACCGCGTCTACCAGGACGACCGCTTCGTCGCTGCGACGACGTCCACTTCCACGATCCTGGGCGTCGCCGAGACCGACACGAGCAGCTACTCCGTGCGTGCAGCGGATCCCGTCGGGCATCTGAGCCAGCCGCAGACGCTTCGGTTTCGCGTCGGCCTGGGCGTCGTCGATGCGCAGGGTCGGCTCGTCCGCGACACGGTCAGACCGCCCGCGCTCGGAAGCGTGCGGGTGCGGCGAACGGCGAAGAGCGTCGTCCTCTCGTGGGCGGCCGTACTGGATCCGGGTGGCGTTCGTGGCTACCGGGTGAAGCTCGGGTCGCGGACGCTGACGGTGCAGCGGCCGACGCTGACGATCGCGCGCGCGCAACTCCGCACGGCCGTCTCGCTCGCAGCCGTCGACCGGGGCGGCAATGTCGGCCCGGCAAAGGTGATCCCGTTGCGCCGCCTTCGATAGATTCGAGGTATGGCCGACGAGTTCTCCTCCAGATCCACGCTCTCGGTCGGCGACCGCAAGCTCGACATCCACCGGCTCGACGCCCTGCAGGAGCGCTGGGACGTCGCCCGTCTCCCCTACACGCTCCGGATCCTGCTCGAGAACGTGCTCCGAAACGGCACCGCCGAGGACGTCGAGGCGGTCGCCGGCTGGGTCGCGGGCGAGGAGCCGAGCCGCGAGATCTCGTTCGCGCCCGCGCGCGTGCTGCTGCAGGACTTCACCGGCGTCCCCGCCGTCGTCGATCTCGCGGCGATGCGGAACGCGATGGCCGACCTCGGCGGTGACCCCGAGCAGATCAATCCGCTGATCCCCGTCGAGCTCGTGATCGACCATTCCGTCCAGGTCGACGTCTTCGGCGCCCGGGAGGCGTTCGCCCGCAACGTCGAGCTCGAGTTCGAGCGCAACCGCGAGCGCTACGCCTTCCTCCGCTGGGGCCAGAAAGCGTTCCGCGATTTCAAGGTCGTCCCACCCGGGACCGGGATCGTGCACCAGGTCAACCTCGAGTACCTCGCACGCGTGATCGAGGAGCGCGACGGCGAGGCGTATCCGGACACCCTGGTCGGCACCGACTCGCACACGACGATGGTGAACGGGCTGGGCGTCCTCGGCTGGGGCGTCGGAGGGATCGAAGCCGAGGCGGCGATGCTGGGCGAGCCGCTGTCGATGCTCGTGCCCCAGGTCGTGGGCTTCAAGCTGATCGGCCGGTTGCCCGAGGGAGCCACCGCCACCGACCTCGTCCTGACGGTGACCGAGCAGCTGCGCCAGGCCGGCGTGGTCGGGAAGTTCGTCGAGTACTACGGCCACGGCCTCGCCTCGCTCCCCCTCGCCGACCGGGCAACGATCGGGAACATGTCGCCCGAGTACGGCGCGACGTGCGGGTTCTTCCCGGTCGACGAGCTGACGCTCGAGTACCTGCGCCTGACCGGCCGCAGCGACGAACGGATCGCGCTCGTCGAGGCGTACTGCAAGGAAAACCTGCTCTGGCACGACCCCAGCGAGGAGCCGACCTACTCGCAGGTGCTCGAGCTCGACCTCTCGACCGTCGTACCCTCGCTCGCCGGGCCGCGCCGGCCCCAGGACCGGGTGCCGCTCCAGCACGCGAAGACAGCGTTTCTCGACTCGCTCGGCACGTTCGGGATCTCCTCGCCGCTGACGAACGGCAGCGCCGACAAGGCCGTCGCCGACACCTTCCCCGCCAGCGACCCGACCAGCGAGCAGGCGCCCGGCGGCTCGCCTGAGCCCGAGCCCGACTCGGTTCCCGTCGCGGTCGTCGGCCCCGGCCGCACGAGCGTCCCGGTCGGCGGCACCGACTACGAGCTCGAGCACGGCCGCGTCGTCATCGCCGCGATCACGTCCTGCACGAACACGTCGAACCCGCAGGTGATGGTCGGAGCAGGACTGCTCGCGAAGAAGGCGGTCGAGCGCGGCCTGCGCAGCAAGCCGTGGGTGAAGACGAGCCTGGCTCCCGGCTCGAAGGTCGTGACCGAGTACTACGACCGCGCCGGGCTGACGCCGTACCTCGAGCAGCTCGGCTTCCACACGGTCGGCTACGGCTGCACGACCTGCATCGGCAACTCGGGCCCCCTGCCGGAGGCGATTTCGGCCGCGGTCGAGGAAGGCGACCTCGTGGTCTGCTCCGTCCTCTCCGGCAACCGCAACTTCGAGGCGCGCATCCACCCCGAGGTGAAGGCGAACTACCTCGCCTCGCCGCCGCTCGTCGTCGCCTACGCGCTCGCCGGCAGGATGGACGTCGACCTGCTCGAGGAGCCGCTGGGCGAGGACGAAGACGGGAACGACGTCTATCTCCGCGACCTCTGGCCGAGCGGAGCCGAGATCCAGGAGACGATCACGGCCTCGGTGCGCGGCGACATGTTCCGCTCCACCTACGCAGACGTCTTCACCGGCGACGAGCAGTGGCGCGAGCTGCCCGTCCCCGAGGGCGAGCTCTTCGCGTGGGAGGCCGAGTCGACCTACGTCCGCCGGCCCCCCTACTTCGACGACATGCCCCAGAGCCCGAAGCCCTTCGAGGACGTCGACGGTGCGCGCTGTCTCGTCATGCTCGGCGACTCCGTCACGACCGATCACATCTCTCCCGCAGGCTCGATCAAGCCCGACTCACCGGCGGGCCTGTACCTCGTTGAGCACGGCGTCGAGCGGAAGGACTTCAACTCGTACGGCTCCCGCCGCGGCAACCACGAGGTGATGATCCGCGGCACCTTTGCGAACGTGAGGCTGAAGAACCTGCTCGTCCCGGGTTCCGAAGGCACGTGGACGGCTCACCTGCCCGACGGCGAGGAGATGACGATCTTCGAGGCCTCGCGGCGATATCTCGCCGAGGGGACGCCGACGATCGTGATCGCGGGGAAGGAGTACGGCTCTGGCTCGTCGCGCGACTGGGCGGCGAAGGGCCCGAACCTGCTCGGCGTCAGGGCGGTGATCGCGGAGAGCTACGAGCGGATTCACCGCTCCAATCTCTTGATGATGGGCATCGTCCCGCTCCAGTTCCGCGCCGACGAGACTCCGGCGACGCTCGGCCTCAGCGGCCGCGAGCGCTTCGCGATCGAGGGGCTCGAGAACGGCGAGGCACGCGAGGTGACGGTGCGCGCCGACGAGACGACATTCGCGGCTCGAGTGCGGCTGGACACGCCGCGCGAGCGCGAGTACCTGCGCCACGGCGGCATCCTGCCGTTCGTCCTCCGCCGCCTGCTCGCCGGCTGAGCAGTTGTAAGGGTTTTCTTATTTGTAATTGACATTGCCGGGGTCGCGGCTAGGGTGCCCGCCTTGCGGCGGGGGTCGCGCTGCGACGCCGGGGAGAGGACGAGAACGGGACACCGAGAGGCGTCCCGTTCTCGTTAGAGTCTGCGCACCGGGGTGCCCCGCCGGGGCTGAGATCACACCCGTCGAACCTGATCCGGTTAGCACCGGCGAAGGGAGTTGAAGCCAGACTTGGACGAGCCGACGCCCGCCTGGGGAATCGAGCCGGTGCCCGCACGTCTGCGCGTTCTGGGCCTGCTCGACACCGGCTTGCTCTGGGGAAATCTCGGCGTCTCGCTGCTCGTCCTCGTCGCCGGCACCTACCTCGTGCCGGCGCTGTCGCTGCCCGAGGCGTTCCTCGCCATCTTCATCGGGAGCGTGATCGGGAACGCGATGCTCGGCATGGCGGGGCTGATCGGCGCTGACGCCCGTGTACCCGCGATGGTAGTGATGCGCGCGCCGTTGGGACTGCGCGGCTCCTGGCTGCCGACCGTGCTCAACGCCGCCCAGTGCGTCGGCTGGGCGATCTTCGAGCTGCTGATCATCGCGACCGCAGTTGCCGCGCTCTCCGACGAGCTCTTCGGCTTCCGCGCCCAGTGGCTCTGGACGCTGGTCTTCGGCGCCGCCGCGCTCGCGCTGGCGCTGCTCGGGCCGATCGGCTTCGTCCGCAGGTTCATCCGCAAGTTCGCCGTCTGGGCCGTGCTCGCGTCGGTGCTCTACCTGACCTGGTGGGCGCTCGACGGGGCCGGCGTTGGTGACCTCTGGGACCGGGAAGGCGAAGGCGGCTCGTCGGTGCTCGAGGGCGTCGACCTCGTCGTCGCGATCACCGTCTCCTGGATCCCGCTCGTCGCCGACTACACGCGCTTCAGCCGAACGCGCGAGCGACGCGTTCTGGGGGACGGCGGTCGGCTACTTCGCCGCGAGCGCCTGGCTGTGGGCGCTCGGCGCGATCCTCTTCTTCAGCCGCGACATCACCGACCCGGCTGCCCTGCCGGTCGCCGTCGCCGCAGGCGGCCTGGCCGCAATCCTCGCTCTCGCGGCGGTCACGGTGGACGAGACCGACGAGGCGTTCGCGAACGTCTACTCGGCCGCGGTCTCGGTTCAGAACATCGCCCCGCAGTTACCGCAGCGCGCGCTGCTCGCCGCCGTGGCGGCCGTCGCCACGGTGGGGGCGCTGACGATCGACCTGCTCTCCTACGAGAGCTTCCTGCTCATGCTCGGCTCCTTCTTCGTGCCGCTGTTCGGCGTCCTGCTCGCCGACTGGCTCGTCGCCGGCGCGCGCTACGGCACGGCGGAGGTGTTCGAGGGGCCTGCCGTCCGCCTCGGGATGATCGCGGCCTGGATCGCGGGCTTCGCGCTCTACCAGTGGCTGCACCCGGTCGGCCCCTCCTGGTGGGTCGACGCGATCGGCGAGCCGCCCGATCTCGGCATCGGCGCCACGGTGCCGAGCTTCGTCGTCGCCCTCGCACTCGGATTGGCCGTCGCGGCACTGGGCAGGCGCCGCTTCTAGAGTTGCAGCCGTGCGCGGCATTGCGGTGATCGGGAATCTCACGCGCGACACCGTCGACGGCGGCCGGCCGCGGGTCGGTGGCGCGCCGTATCACGCCGCACGGGCACTGCGGCTGCTCGGCGGCAGCTCGCTCATCGTCGCGCGCTGCGCCGAAGCCGACCGCCGTTCCCTCGTCGGACCGCTGGCCGCCCTCGGCGTGCCGTACACCTGGCTCCCGGCGCCGAGCACGACCAGCTTCGAGATCCGCTACTCCGGCGAGGAGCGGGAGATGATCGTCGCTGACACGGGGGCGCCCTGGAGCACGGCGGACACACATGCGGTCGGACGGGCCGACTGGGTGCAGGTGGGCGGGTTGACGCAGGCGGACTTCCCACGGCAGGTGCTCGAAGCGCTCGCGCGCGACCGGCGTCTCGCGCTGGACGGCCAAGCGCTGGTTCGAGCGGCGTGACCGGCCCGCTCGTCCTCGATCCCGGCTTCGATCCGGCCGTTCTCGAGCACGTGACGGCGCTGAAGCTGAACGAGGAAGAGGTCGAGACACTCGGCGGCGAGGACCGTGTGACCGAGCTCGGCGTCCCGGAGCTGCTGCTGACCTATGGCTCGACCGGAGCGGTGGTGCTCACGCGCGGCACACGCGAGCGCATCCCGATCCGACGGGTGGCGACCGCCGACCCGACGGGCGCCGGCGACGCGTTTCTCGCCGGCTACGTGTGGGCGCGCGCCGCCGGGCATCGACCGGCGTCGGCAGCGCGTCAGGCCGCGACGACGGCGGCCCGGGTGCTCGAGCTGGCCCTGAACGAGCCGGCGCAGTGACCCGATGATCGCGCTCGTCCGCACCGTCGAGGGCGTGCTCGAGCTGGACATCGAGACCGAGGCGCTGCTCGGGGAGGTCGATGCGACCGTCGATCACGAGCGATTCGAGCTCGGGCTGCCGCGGCTCGTGGCGGCCTCGGCGGCGGGCGCGACGGTAGTCGCGCTCGTCGACCGGCGACCGCCCCTCCTCGTCTCGGGCGACGCGGGCGCCACCTGGAGCGAGGCCGGCGGCGGCCTTCCGGTGGGATTCGACGTCGCGGTTGATCCGGCCGATCCCGACCGTGTGCTCTACGCCGCGCGCAACCGGCTCTACCTCTCGACCGACGGCTGCCGCTTCTGGCGCTCCCTCGAACCGGAGCTGCCGGACGTCGAGGCGGTCGCTTGGGCGGCTACGGGACCTTGAACTCGCCGCGTGCGACCGTGACCGCGGAGCCGCCGACCTCGACCGATTCGACCCCGGCTCCGGAGCCGGTGGCCCGCGCGAAGAGCGTCGAGGGACGGCCGATCTCCGTCCCCTGCTCGATCTCGAGCTCCTCGCCCCACGGGACGACGCCGTGCCGGGCGAGGTGAACGGCGAGCGGGCCGGCGGCCGACCCGGTGGCGGCGTCCTCGCCGACACCGTCGAGCGGCGAGAACATGCGCACCTTCCAGCTTGACCCGGCGCCGGCGCACGCGAGCGCGCCGACGAGATCGAGCTCCAGCAGCGCATTCGTGTCCGGCCTCAGCCGCGCGACGTCGTCCTTGCCCGCGAGGACGACGTAGGCGTGGCGGACGCCGTTGTCGTACACCTCGACCGGCAGCTTCGACGACTCGACGCCGAGCGCCGCCAGCAGCTCACTCGCCCGCTCGTAGGGCTCGACCGTCGGCACCGGCTGCTGCATCCGGCCGAAGACGATCCGGCCGGATTCGTCTCGCTCGAGCTCGACCGGCACGAGGCCGCTGCCGGTCTCGAGCACGATCGTGCCGAGCTGGAGCGGAGCGCCGAGCACGAACGCGGCACCCAGGCACGGATGCCCGGCGAATGCGAGCTCGTTACGGGGCGTGAAGATCCGCAGCCGCACGGTGCCGCCCTCGCGCGGCGGCAGCACGAAGACCGTCTCGGAGAGACCGAGCTCGAGCGCCAGCTCCTGCATCGTCACCTCGTCGAGGTCACGTGCGTCCGTGAAGACGGCAAGCTGGTTGCCGGCGAGCGGCTTGTTCGTGAAGACGTCGGCGAGGACGTAACGAAACGAGCGCATCGCGAGGAATCTATCCTCAGACGGTGCGGCTGATTCTCGTCCGACACGCCCACGCGAAGTCCGGCGACCCGGACGAACTCCGGCCGCTCAGCGCCCGGGGTCGCGAGGAAGCGCGCGCTCTCGGCGAGCGGCTCGCGGCTGAGCGGCCCGATGCCGTCGTCACGAGCCCGCTCCTGCGGGCCCGAGAAACCGCCGCCGCGATCGCCAAGGCCGCGGGCGTGGAACTTCGGATCGACGAGCGGCTCGCGCCGGGCGCGACCGCCGCCGACGTGCTCGCGGCGGTGGAAAGCGCGGGCGAGACCGTCGTCACGGTCGGCCACCAGCCGGACTGCTCCGAGATCGCATTTGCACTCACCGGCGCCGACCCGGGCTTCCCGACCGCCGGCTCCCACGCGCTCGAGATCAGCTGAGCCGTTGCTCCAGGTCGCGCCACCAGGCGGCGTCCCACTCCATCAGCTCGATCCCGTAGCGGAGCACGGTGCCGCTCGTCTCGTCCAGCTCGCCGAGCTCGCTGCCGATCCGGTGGAAGAGCGCGGCCGTCTCTTCGTACCAGGCCCGCCTGCGGCGGACGAGGTCGAGCCGTCGCTCGGCCGGCATCAGATCGCCGAAGAAGAGCTTGAGCAGGCCCTCGTCGCGCACCTCGTACGACTCGTCCGCCTCCTCGAGCCACGCGTCGAGCGCGCTGCGACCGGCCTTCGTCAGGCTGTAGATCCGGCGCGGCACGCGGCCGCGCGGCTCTTCGCGGGAGCCGACGAGGCCGGCCTGTTCCAGCCGCCGCAGCTCCGGATAGATCTGGCCGTAGCTGGCGCCCCAGAAGAACCGCGTCGACCGGTCCGTGGCTTGCTTGATCTCGTAGCCGGTTCGCGGCTGCCACGCGAGCAGACCCAGGATGACGCGCGCTGTCGGGCTGAGGCTTGACATATCTGCCAGATGCATACTAACCTATCTGACAGATATGTCTAGCGCGATCTCCGTCACCGGCCTGCACAAGTCCTACGACGGGGTCGAGGCGGTCCGCGGGATCGACTTCGACGTGGCGGTCGGCGAGATCTTCGGCCTCCTCGGCCCGAACGGCGCCGGCAAGACGACGACCGTCGAGATCCTGGAGGGCTACCGCCAGCGGGACGCAGGCGAGGTCACGGTGCTCGGCTTCGACCCCGGCCGCAGCGAGCGCGCGTTCCGCGAGCGGATCGGCGTCGTCCTGCAGCAGTCGGAGATGTGGCCGATCCTGACCGTGCGCGAGGTGCACCGGATCTTCGCCGGCTACTACCAGCGCCCGCGCGACGTCGACGAGGTGATCGACCTCGTCGGCCTCGCCGAGAAGCGGGACAAGCAGGTGAAGACGCTCTCGGGCGGCCAGAAGCGGCGGCTCGATCTCGGCGTCGCGCTCGTCGGCGATCCCGAGCTCGTCTTCCTCGACGAGCCGACGACCGGCTTCGACCCCGCGGCACGTCGGAACGCCTGGCAGCTGATCCGCTCGCTGCGCGACCTCGGCAAGACCGTGCTGCTGACGACTCACTACCTCGACGAGGCGCAGCAGCTCGCCGACCGGGTGGCCGTGCTTCGCGCCGGCGAGATCATCAGGATCGGCAAGCCCTCGGAGCTGACCGCGAGCGCGACCGTGCAGATCCGCTATCGCCGCCTGGGCGAGGAGGTCCTGCTCCAGACCGAAGAGCCGACGCGGACGCTGCACGAGCTGACCGCCCGGGCGCTCGCCGAGGGCTTCGAGCTCGAGGATCTGGAGATTCGCCGCGCGACGCTCGAGGACGTCTACCTCGACCTCGTCTCCGAGGAGGGCGGCGCGTGAGCCTGCTCTGGCACCAGCTCCGGGCCGAGCAGCTGATCTTCTGGCGCAGCCGCGAGGCCGCGATCTTCGTCTTCCTCTTCCCGCCGCTCCTGTTCGTCCTGCTCGCCTCGGTCTTCGGCGACGGCGTCGAGGACGGACGCGAGATCTCGAGCTACCTGGTCGCCGGCCTGATCGGTTACGCCGTCGCGAACACCGCGCTCGGCGGCCTCGCGATCACGCTCGTCGTCCGGCGCGAGTCGGGGCTTCTGAAACGGCTGCGCTCGACACCGCTTCCCGGCAGCCTCTACCTCGGGACCGTCCTGCTCTCGATCCTGCTGATCGTCGTGCTCCAGTCGCTGACCGTGATCGCGCTCGGCCTGCTTCTCTTCGACGCCGACGTGCCCGAGCAGGCGTTCCAGTTCGTGGTCGCGCTCCTGATCGGCGCCGTCTCCTTCGCAGGGCTCGGCCTGGCGGCCGCCGCGCTGATCCGCTCCGCCGAGGCGGTCGCGGCGGTCGTGAACGTGATCGTGCTGCCGATGTCGTTCCTCTCCGGCGCGTTCGGCACGACGGACAACCTTCCACCGGTGCTCGAGGCCGTCGCCGACGTCCTGCCGCTCAAGTACCTGATCGAGCTCGTGCTCGCGACCTACGTCGACGGGGAGCCGATCCTGGACCACCTGGGCGCGGTCGGCGTCATGGCCGCCTGGGGAGCCGGCGGCTACCTCGTCGCCCGCGCGCGCTTCGGCTGGGAGCCGCGCGAGCGTTAGAGGAGTTTCAAGTCGGGGTACACCTGCTTTCGATGCAGAAACTCGCCCCGATCGCCTTCCTCGACGACGACGGAGACATCCGCGTCAACTTCGGCATGTTCGCCGGCCGCGAGGCGACGCCGGCCGAGATCGACGATCTCGCGCACACGCTCCTCGCCGAGGTGGAGTCGGTGACCGTCGTCGCGGAGCACCGCACGATTGCCGACCGCGAGATGGAGGCGTCGGTGCACCAGATCCGGGTCGAGCTGGGCGACGAGGATCCGCAGCGACCGCTGCTGCTCGCCGAGCAGTGGGCGGAGACCTGCATCGCGGAGCGTCACGCCGAGATCACCGAGGCGTAGCTAGCCTGCGGCGATGGCCGCCCGCACCGACCTCCGCAACGTCGCGATCGTCGCGCACGTCGACCATGGCAAGACGACGCTCGTCGACGCGATGCTCTGGCAGTCCGGCGCCTTCCGTGCGAATCAGGACGTGAACGAGCGCGTACTCGACTCGATGGACCTCGAGCGCGAGAAGGGGATCACGATCCTGGCCAAGAACACGGCCTTCCGCTACGGCCAGACGAAGATCAACATCGTCGACACGCCGGGCCACGCCGACTTCGGCGGTGAGGTCGAGCGCGGGCTGACGATGGTCGACGGCGTCCTGCTGCTCGTCGACGCGAGCGAAGGGCCGCTGCCGCAGACCCGGTTCGTGCTGCGCAAGGCGCTCGAGGCGCGACTGCCCGTGATCCTCGTCGTCAACAAGGTCGACCGCCCCGACGCGCGGATCGAGGAGGTCGTGAACGAGGTCTACGAGCTCTTCCTCGACCTCGACGCGGACGAGAGCCAGATCGAGTTCCCGATCGCCTACACGAACGCGCGCGAGGGACGTGCGGGCCTGAAGCCGGACGAGCTCGCCGAGGACCTGCGCCCGCTGTTCGAGCTCCTGCTCGAGCACATCCCTGCGCCGGAGCACGATCCCACGCATCCGCTGCAGGCACTTGTGACCAACCTCGACGCCTCGCCGTACGTCGGCCGGCTTGCGCTCACACGCGTCCAGCACGGCACGATCCGGAAGGGGCAGCAGATCGCCTGGTGCCGGGCCGACGGCCGGATCGAGCGTGCCAAGGTGACCGAGCTGTACGTGGCGGAGGCGCTCGAGCGCGTCGAGGCTGACGAGGCCGGCCCTGGTGAGATCGTCGCCGTCGCTGGCCTGCCCGACGTGACGATCGGCGAAACGCTCGCCGATCCCGACGATCCCCGTCCTTTGCCCGTCTCGACCGTGGACGAGCCGAGCCTCTCGATGACGGTCGGGATCAACACTTCGCCGCTCGCCGGGCGGGAGGGGGACAAGCTGACCGCGAGCCTGGTCAAGAGCCGGCTCGACCAGGAGCTCGTCGGGAACGTCTCGCTCCGCGTCCTCACCACCGAGCGGCCCGACACCTGGGAAGTGCAGGGACGGGGCGAGCTCCAGCTCGCGGTGCTCGTCGAGCTGATGCGGCGCGAGGGGTTCGAGCTCACCGTCGGCAAGCCTCAAGTGGTGACGCAGCTCGTCGACGGCAAGGTGCACGAGCCGGTTGAGCGGCTCGCGATCGATGCGCCCGAGGACTACGTCGGCGTCCTGACGCAGCTGCTCGCGCTCCGCAAAGGACGGCTCGAGCAGATGGTCAATCACGGCACCGGCTGGGTGCGGCTCGAGTACCTCGTGCCGGCGCGCGCCCTGATCGGCTTCCGCACCGAGTTCCTGACGGAGACGCGCGGCACCGGCATCCTCCATCACGTCTTCGACCGCTACGAGCCGTGGCACGGCGAGCTGCGGACACGGCCGACCGGGAGCCTCGTCGCCGACAGGCGCGGTCCCGCGACCGCCTTCGCGCTGATGAACCTGCAGGAGCGCGGCTCGATGTTCGTCGCACCGGGACTCGAGGTCTACGAGGGGATGATCGTCGGCGAGAACGCCCGGGCCGATGATCTCGACGTCAACCCGACCAAGGAGAAGAAGCTGACGAACATGCGCGCGGCCTCTTCCGACGAAACCGTGCGCCTGATCCCACCCCGTCCGATGTCGCTCGAGCAGGCGCTCGAGTTCATCCGCGAGGACGAGTGCGTCGAGGTGACACCGGCGAGCGTGCGCCTGCGCAAGCTCGTGCTGGACGCTTCGACGCGCCAGAGCGCGACCAGCAAGAAGGCGCGTGCGCTCGCAGCCACCGCTTCGAAGTAGGGTCAGCCTGGAGCTGCTCGCCGCGTTGCGGAGCGCTAGCGGCGAGAAGCCGCGTGATGTGCCGGCAGGTAGTACCCGTCGACGTAGTCGATCACCGCGCGCTGCATCGAGAAGCGCGGCGAAAGCTGCGCAATCGACTCCTTCATCATCCAGAGCCAGCGCTCGCGCTCGTCGACGTAGATCGGGACGACCTGCTCCTCGAGCAGCCGGTAGAGCTGCTCGCGGTCGGCCTCGTCGGACTCGCCGTCGATCGCCCAGCCGACGTCGGGTGAGTAGCCCTCGGCCCACCAGCCGTCGAGCACGGAGAGATTGAGGACGCCGTTGACCGCCGCCTTCATCCCGCTCGTCCCCGACGCCTCGAGCGGGCGCGTGGGCGTGTTCAGCCACACGTCGCAGCCGCGGACGAGCGCGCGGGCAAGCAGCATGTCGTAGTTCTCGAGAAAGACGATCCGCCCCTGCGAGCCCGGCTTCCGTGCGAGCTGGACGATGCTCTGCATCACGTCCTTGCCGGGATCGTCGGCGGGATGCGCCTTGCCCGCGACGACGATCTGCACCGGCAGCGCCAGCAAGCGCTCGAGGTCCGAGAAGACGAGACCGGCGCGCTTGTAGGTCGCGAAGCGGCGGGCGAAGCCGATCGTCAGCCGGTCGCGGTCGATCCCCGCCCGCTCGGCGAGGCGGGCCTTGCCCGCCAGGTGCACGCGCCAGAGCGCCTCCGAGCCGACCTCGCGCGCGGCGGCCCAATTCGCCTCCTCGGGCGGCGCCTCGGGGCGCACGCCCGACTCGCGCAGCAGCTCGTCGAGCGCCGGGTCGAGCCAGGTGCCGACATGGACGCCGTTCGTCACGTGCCCGATGTGAGCCTCCTCGCCCGGCCACATCTCCGCCCACATCTCCCGCGCCACCTCGCCGTGCAGATCCGAGACGGCGTTCGCGTAGGCGGAGAGCCGGAGCGCGAGTGGCGTCAGGCCGAAGCCCGGCTTCTCACCGAACCGGCCGAGCGAGAGCAGTCCTTCGCGATCCAGGCCGGCCTCGGCCGCGAGCGGCCCCACGTAGCGGAGCACGAGCTGCTCGTCGAAGATCTCGTTGCCGGCGGGCACCGGCGTGTGCGTCGTGAAGACGGACGAGCTTCGAACCTGCTCGAGCGCCGACTGCGTCTCCAGCCCCTTCGCCACGAGCGAGCGAACACGCTCGATCTGGAGAAACGCCGAGTGGCCCTCGTTCAGATGGAAGACGGTCGGCTCGATCCCGAGCGCGGCGAGGGCGCGCACGCCGCCGACCCCGAGCAGGAGCTCCTGCCGGATCCGGTGCTCGCGATCACCCCCGTAGAGCGCGTCCGTCAGCCACTCGACCTCGAGCAGGTAGAGGCTCACGGAGCCGACGTCCTTCCGCCAGACCGCTGCCTCGATCGTCTCGTCCCCGAGCGCCACCGAGACGGTCACGTCCTCGCGCACGAGCCCGACCGCCTCCGGATCGACCGGCTGGTAGTCCTCGGTCTGGCGCCCGGCGTCGTCGACGCCCTGCCGGAAGTAGCCGCCGCGGTAGAGCAGGCCGACCCCGATCAGCGGCACGCCGAGATCGGCCGCGGCTTTCAGGTGGTCGCCGGCAAGGACGCCGAGGCCGCCCGAGTAGATCGGCAGGCGCTCATGCAGGCCGAACTCCATGCTGAAGTAGGCGACGAGCAGGTCCTCATCGCCGCGGGCGCGCTCCCACCAGCTGACGGTCTCTGCGGTCGCATGCGACACAGCCGGGGAAACTACCTAATCGCGGGCGGCTCGGAAGCGCCGCAGCCGCAGCGAGTTCGAGACGACGAAGACGCTCGAGAACGCCATCGCGCCGCCCGCGATCAGCGGGCTCAGGAGCCCGGCGGCCGCCAGCGGCAGTGCCGCAACGTTGTAGGCGAAGGCCCAGAACAGGTTGCCCTTGATCGTCGCCAGCGTGCGCCGCGAGAGCCGGATCGCATCGGCGGCGGCGCGCAGGTCGCCCGAGACGAGCGTCAGGTCGCTGGCCTCGATCGCGACGTCGGTGCCCGTGCCGAGTGCCAGGCCGAGATCGGCCTGCGCGAGCGCCGGCGCGTCGTTGACGCCGTCGCCGGCCATCGCGACGACACGTCCCTCCTGCTGAAGCCGCCGCACGACGTCCGCCTTCTCGCCCGGCAACACCTCCGCGGTCACCTCGTCGATTCCCACCTCGGCGCCGACGGCGCGGGCGGTCTGCTCGTTGTCGCCGGTCAAGAGCACCGGACGCAGGCCGAGCGCGCGCAGGCGCCTGACCGCCTCACGACTCGTCGGCTTCAATGCGTCCGCGACCACGAACAGCGCCTGCGCCTGCCCATCCCACGCGGCAACGATGGCGGTGCGGCCGTCGCTCTCCGCCCGCTGCTGGGCGACCGCGAGCTCGGCCGGAAGCTCGATTCCGCGCTGGGCCAGCAGCGAGGCCCGCCCGGCGACGACCTCGCGTCCCGCCACAACTCCCTCGACACCGAGACCCGCGCGGTTCCGGAAGTCCTCGACGGCCGGCAGCCCCTCGCCTGCGGCGGCGGCGATCGCACGCCCAACGGGGTGCTCCGAGGCGGCTTCGAGAGCGCCGACGAGCCGTAGCGCTTCGTCCCGGTCGACACCGGCCGCGAGAACGATTTCGACGAGCTCCAGCTTGCCGCTCGTCACGGTGCCGGTCTTGTCGAGCACGATCGTGTCCACCTGCCGCGTCGACTCGAGCACCTGCGGCCCCTTGATCAGGATCCCGAGCTGTGCCCCGCGGCCGGTGCCGACGAGCAGCGCGGTCGGCGTTGCGAGGCCGAGGGCGCAGGGGCAGGCGATGATCAGCACGGCGACAGCGGCCGCGAACGCGAACGACGCGGTCTCTCCGGCGGCGAGCCAGAAGACGAGCGTCGCCAGGGCGAGCACGATCACGATCGGCACGAAGACACCGGAGATGCGGTCGGCCAGCCGCTGCACGGGTGCCTTGCCCGACTGCGCCGCCGTGACGAGTCGTGCGATCTGGGCTAGAGCGGTGTCGGCGCCGACGCTCACCGCGCGGACGACGAGCCGGCCGCCGACGTTGATCGTCGCGCCGAAAACCTCGTCACCCGGCTCGACCTCGACCGGAACGCTCTCGCCGGTGAGGAGCGACTTGTCGACGGCGGAACTGCCTTCCTCGACGACCCCGTCGGTGGCGATCTTCTCGCCCGGTCGGACCAGGAAAAGGTCTCCGGGCCGCAGGTCGCCGATCGGGATCCGCTGCTCGCGACCGTCCGCATCGAGCCGGCTGACGTCCTTCGCGCCCAGCTCGAGCAGGGCGCGCAGCGCAGCTCCGGCCCGGGTCTTGGCGCGCGCCTCGAAGTAGCGACCGGCGAGGACGAACGTCGTCACGACCGCCGCGACCTCGAGGTACGAGCTCGCCCTCGACGAACAGCAGGACGACCACCGACCAGCCCCAGGCAGCGAGCGTACCCAGGGAGATGAGCGTGTCCATCGTCGCGGCGCGGTGGCGCAGGTTCGCCCAGGCGGCGCGATGGAACGGCCAGCCGCCCCAGAGGACCACCGGCGTCGCCAGTGCCAGTGAGACCCACTCCCAGCGGTCGAACTGCAGCGGCTCGACCATCGCCAGCAGCAGCACCGGCAGCGACAGGGCCGCGGAGAGCGCAAGCCGACGTCGCAGCGGCGCGGTCGGATCGTGATCGGTCTCGACGGCGGGATCGAGCCGGGCGCGATAGCCGGCGGCTTCGACGGCCGCGACCAGATCCTCCGGAGCGACCTGAGCCGGGTCGAACGAGACCGCGGCGTTCTCGGTCGCGTAGTTGACCGACGCCTCGACGCCTTCGAGCCGGTTCAGCCGCTTCTCGATCCGATTCGCGCATGCGGCGCAGGTCATGCCCTCGATCGGCAGCTCGAGCCGTTCCGGTGCCACGACGGTGCTCATCTCAGGCGGCCTCGTACCCCGCCTCGCGGATCGCGTCGCGGACGGCGTCGTCGGAGACACCCTCACCGCGGACGACGACCAGCTTCGTGTCGAGGTCGACCTCGACGCCCGTGACGCCGCCGACCTGCTCGACCTCTTCGGTGACCGCGGCCTTGCAGTGGTCGCAGCTCATCCCGCTGACTGTGTACGTGAGATACCCCATGGGGGTATGTTACACTCTTTCGGCGATGGAGACACCCGGGTACACACGAGCACAAGGACGACCTGCTGAAGCGGCTGGCACGTGTCGAGGGTCAGGTGCGCGGGATCGCGAGGATGGTCGAGGACGACCGCTACTGCATCGACGTCCTGACGCAGATCACGGCGGTGCAGAAGGCGATCGACGCCGTCGCGCTCGGGCTCCTCGACGACCACGTGCGCCACTGCGTCGTCGGCAGCTCGGGCGAGCTGCAGGCCGAGCGCACCGACGAGCTGCTCGCAGCCGTCGGCCGGCTCGTCAAGTCCTGACCGGCACGTCGCCGGCGCCCATGCGGCCGAGTCCCAGTCCTCGATCGTGAGTGGGTCGAAAGCCGGGCTAGAGTGAACCGCTGACGCCCCCGTAGCTCAGTGGATAGAGCAGCGGTTTCCTAAACCGCGTGCACAAGTTCGATTCTTGTCGGGGGCATGCACGTTCTCCCTGGAAACTGGCTGGGCCGCCGTCGCCGCCAGGGTCGCGCAGGGCAAAGGGGCAATGGATGGGCAACTACGGGGGCGCGTAAGCTTCCGAACGTGCGTGAGCGAATCGACACGCAACCGGCACAGGCTGGCTTAGGGCTCATCTGGCCTCCGTTCGTAACTGACGCGCCCGCCGGCACCGAGCTGCCGAACGACGGCGACGAGGTCCTCCGGCACAGTCCGGTCGGCTGCGTCCGAGGCAAGGTGCAGGTATGCGATATCACCGTTCCTGTCGACAACCACATCGGCACCGAGTTGGAGCGTGTCGTCACCGGAGGTCCACCTGACTCGCTCGCGCGCGATCAACGCCCGCACGCCCGCTGCCACCACGCGCGGACGAAGAAGCCAGAACGGCGGAGGATGTCGCGCCCCGAGTGCTTCGTAGAGCGTGCGCTCGGGATCCGCAATGACGACGGCTCCCGAGAGGGAGAGCTCGTCGCGCCAGCCCGCAGCCCGAACAGCCGACTGCGGTGTCACGACCACCAACCCGGCGCCCGCAGCCTCGATCTCTGGAACGGCCTCCACGACACGGCGAAGGTAGGAGCGGCAGACGCTTCACCCGGGGTGCCGCGCGAAGTAGATGACGGCCGGATGCCCCAGCAGGTCCCGCTCGCTGACGATCTTCCCGTCGGCATCCTCGAGCCGGAAGGTAGGAAACCGCTTCATGCTTCTAGCACGGCTCGGGGAGCATCGGCGGCAGATTCGCTTTTGGCTGTCCTCCGCGGTGCGCGGAGCAGAGCGGCGTGCGCGCGAAGCACCACATGGGCGAGGTCGTCGTGCGCGGACCTGTTGCGAGCGGTGAGAGACAACATTTCGTCGGCCGCTCAGGGCCGGGGATGACCCCGACCGAGAGCGGAGCGAAGGGCGAGCAGCGGGCTGAGCCGGACGCCGGGCAACTGGAGCAGCCGGCTCAGGATACCGGTCTCGGTATCGCGGCCCGCCGACAGAAGCAACCGATCGCCGCTGCGCACACGAAGGGTGAGCCCGAGCCGAGTGAGAGTCGCGGCGAGCGTTCTCAACGACTGGCGATCGACGAGTCCGATCAGCGTCGACGGCTTGTCGACTTCGAGGACGACGTCCCGACCATTCGCGACCAGACGACCCCGTCCCGCGCCGAACTTGATCTCGACGTCGGCGGAGACGTCCAGCACGACGGAGCTACCTTCCTCGCTCTGAGGTGCGGATCCGCACCATCCCGTTCAGCGTCCACTTGGCCCGCGACGCATCGTCGCTCGCAGTCCGCGGAACGAGGATCTCGAGCTGTTCGAAGCCGTACTCGATCGTGGCGCCCCGCCCGGTCAGGAACCCGTAAAGCCCCTCGGCGAGCTCGGGCCACGTCGTGGTCTCTGGCTGCGTTTCCGTGATGCTCATGCTGTGCTCCTCCTAGTTAGACAAACTATGGACAAAAACTATACACAAAGAGTCGAGCGCCTGATTCCTACCTGCGCCCGTAGCGGCGGCCCCGCCAGACGACCCCGCCCCGACGTCTGTCGACCGAACTGAGCAGCGAGAGGATCGAGAGCGCCAGCGCGCCTGCCGGGAAGAGCGCCCAGGCCCGACGGGGCGTCGGGGACAGCTCATCCGAGGCGGCTCGCGCAGCGAGCTGGAGAACGAGACCCAGAGCGCCAACCCGGCGCGGGCCGCGCACGATCGCGACCACGGGCGCGAGGGCGCTGGCGACGCCCACGCACGCGGTGACCGTCGCGGCGAGAACTGATCCCCCCAGTCCGGCGGACGTGTTCTTTCGCCACCCGCGGAGCGTCTCCCGAGCGCCGATATACATCCGAACGCGAACCCGGCCCCCGGAGCCGGCCAACGCCAACGGCGTCCCCGCCGCCTTAAGCCGCACCGCGAGCATCTGGTCGTCCACGAGCTCGTGACGCATAGCCTCGTGGCCGCCGACGCCCTCGTAGGCCGCGCGCGAGAGGAGAATGAACCCGCCCGCGGCAATCGCGACCGGACTGCGCGGCCAGCGCACGAACGGTCCCGGCGCCACGAAGGAGCGGATCAACACCGCGGCAGCCGGCTGGATCGCCTGCTCCACGAGCCCTCTCGTCTCGATCAGGGGAAGCACGGACACACCTGCGGCGCATCTGCCCTGCACCAGGGCGAGCGAGCGCCCAACGGTGTCGGGAGCGTGGCGCACGTCGGCGTCAGTGAACAGAAGCCACGCTCCCTGTGCGAGCTCGTACCCCTGGTGGCACGCCCACGACTTCCCGACCCACCCGCTGGGTACCGGCTTGCCCTCGACCACCCGGACGCGATCTGTGGCCGCTGCGCGAGCTTCGGCGGCAGTCGCGTCCGACGACTCGTCATCAATGACGATCACCTCGAGCGGGCCGTACCCCTGGGCCGCGAGCGAGGCGATCGCGGCCCGAACGCCACGCTCCTCGTCGCGAGCAGGCACTACGACCGACACGAGCGGGCCGTCTCGTGCGGGCTCCATGTCGTTCAGGGATAGCCGCCGTCGCCGGTCGAGTCCCGCCACGACGACGCTCCACGCCCACGGCACGACGGCAAGCACTGTCAAAACATGGCGCACCATCCGATCCAGCGCCGCTCCGGGCTACGCGAGCGCCGCTTCGCGCTTCACGCTCGCAAGGAGCCGTGCGGCGAAACTCGGGCTAGCGAAGGGCTCAGGGTGTCGCCAGACGTTGAGAAACGCGGCGGCTACCGTCCGCTCGGCGGCCGGCACGTCAGCCGTGTACACGAGTGCGACCTTCCACGCGGCTTCGATGTAGCGGTCGTAGATCACTTCGAAGGCGTGAAGAGCGTGGTGTGAGATCAGCACAAGCAGATCGGAGTCCGCCAGATGGCTGAGACCGGCGGCGCTGGTGGGAGCACTCTCGGTCCTCGGCGCCGGCCGGGGCTGGTCAAGTCGCCTGGTTTCGATGGCGGCCACTACACGCTCACGCTGCGTCGATTGCGTGCAGCGCTGGATCCTGCTTCGCTCGTGTCGATGTGTCTTCTGATGCCGTCCGCTGCTCGTCCTCGTAGCGTCCGTCAAGAATCGCCCCCCAGACGAGCAGCGCGAGCGCTGCCATCACGAGCAGGGTGACAACGGTTCCCACGGCGAACAGGCCGATGTTGCTCATGACCGCACGCTCCGCGGGAGCACGATGGCCCCAAGTGCCAGAATCGAGGGCACCCAGAGCCCGACGAAGATTCCCTGAAGCTCGTTTCCAGCGAACCAGAGCGAAACCGACAGCACGAACGAGGCCGCGGCCGCGAGAGACAGCAGCAGCCGCGCCGTCTGCTCCCGTGAGCCCGCGTCGACTCTCAACCGTCGACCCAGCTGCTGCGTCCCTGTGACGTGTTTCATGAGAGTCCTTTCGAACTGTTGGGGCAGATCACCGCATCACCACTGATGAGCCTTTGTACAGAGTTTGTGGAGGCATCGTAGAGACAGCTCTGGCCGGTTGTCAAATATTCGTCAAAGGTCTGTACACTTACGAGGTGTCTGCAGACCTGCGGATCGGTGAGCTCTCCCGCCGCACCGGCGTCAGCCCCGAGCTCCTTCGCGCCTGGGAGCGCCGTTACGGCCTCCTTCGCCCGGAGCGGTCATCGGGCGGCTTCCGGCTGTACTCCGCAGAGGACGAACGGCGCATAGGCAGGATGACCGCCGCGCTCGAACGCGGCATCTCCGCCGGTCAGGCGGCGAAGCTCGCGCTTGGCGACGGAGAGGATCTGCCTTCGGCCGACACGCTTGTCGAAGCGCTCGTCGCGTTCGACGACGTCGGGGCGCACGCCGCTCTCGACCGCCTCCTATCGTCGCTCACGCTCGAGACCGTTCTCCGCGCCGCGGTGCTCCCGACCCTCCGTGATATAGGCGATCGCTGGCAACGCGACGAGATCAACATCGGGCAGGAGCATTTCGCGAGCAACCTCCTTCGTGGTCGGATGCTCGGCCTTGCCCGCGGCTGGGATCGAGGTTCCGGCCCTAGAGCCCTCCTCGCATGCCCTGCGGGCGAGCAACACGACCTCGCCCTGATCGCGTTTGGGCTTGCCCTCCGCGAACACGGCTGGCGCATCACCTACCTTGGTGCAGATACACCCCTTGCGACGATCGACCAAACCGCGACAACCCTTCAGCCCGACCTCATCGTCCTGGCGGCTATCGACGCTGCCCAATTCACGCCGCTTGCCGAGGAACTGCGGAAACTCGCCGCGAGGTTCCGGCTCGCGCTCGCTTGCGCGGGCACGCTCGAGACCCTAGTGGGTGAGGTCGACGCCACTCACCTGCACGATGGACCGATCGAGGCGGCCGCAGCCATCGCTTCGCGCGTCTAGCTGATGCCTCGACGGGAGTGGACGGCTGAGTAGGTCATCGGGGCTCCTTCGAGGCCGTGGGTTCCGCCAAGGACTCACGCTCGCATCGGCTGGGAGGGCGGACAACGGTGTCCCTCCGCGTCGACAATCGGCGCGCCGGCACCCGCATTGTCCTCTAGACGATGGAGCAAGGCGTCTCCAAGAAGGGCCCGCGCAGCGCGACCCGGTTAGTCACCGTGCGCTGACCCCCGACGAAACCGCCGCTACTTGCTCGCGACGTGCGTGCCGAACCAGCTCAGCAGCCGGCGATACGCGGCTGCGGCCGCAGCCGGATCGTGCCGTGCGCTCGTCGGGTTGAAGAAGGCGTGGTCGACGCCGGGGTAGGTGACGATCCGGTGCTTCAGCCCGGCCTGGCGAAGTGCCGTGCGCGCCGCTGCACGGCTGGCGTTGACCCTCGAGTCGAGCTCCGCGTAGATCCCCAGCACCGCCGCCTTCGAGCCCTTGAGGTTCCCGCCCTCGGGGAAGGGGCCGTAGAAGGGCGCGGCCGCCGCGAGCCGCGACTCTTTCGAGGCGAGCAGGAGCCACGTCATCCCGCCACCGAAGCAGAACCCCGTCGCCGCGATCTTCTTCCCGGGGAGCCGGCGGCGCAGCTCCGTGACGCCTGCCTTCATGTCCGCCACGAACCGAGAGGGAGGAGCCGCCCCGAGCGCGGCCATTGCGTCGGACTCGTCCGAGAACGACCCTGTCCCGCCTTCCTCCGACAGCAGGTCGATCGCCAGCGCCGAATAGCCGCTGGCGGCCAGCCGGCCCGCGATCGTGCGGATCGAGTCGGTGAGCCCTCGGTTCTCGTGAATGACGAGCACGCCGCCGCGAGGCCGAGCCGCAGCTGACCACGCGCCCATCAGCTTCCGACCCCCGGGGCCACGAAACACGATCTCGCTCGTCGGCCGCGCCGCGTCGGCAACGTCAGTCCCGGTGGGAGCCGCCGCCGCGGGAACCTCGGCCGGGGCACGCATCCTCGCCCGTGCCTCGTCTGCGAGGAACCCCGCGAGCAACGAGGCCGCTGCGGCGCCGCCCAGCCCGAGCAGACCCAGTCGACGCAATGCCTCCCGCCGCGAGACGAGCCCGTCGGCGTGGTCCTCGGCGATCTCCTCCGCCAGATACCGCTGCAACTCGGTCACGACTCAACCCCCTCACTCGCGGTCACCGCTCGTCTCCTCCGATGCTACGCCAGCCTCACCCAACCGGATTGCGGGCTCCGACGCATGGGCTGCTACATGAGCGCGCGGCTGAGCGCTGACCGCCACTCTGCCCGCTGGGCGGCAACGGTGTCCCGGTCGGCCGCAGGCTCGTAGACGGCACCCGACGGGAGACTCGCACGGATCGCGGCGTCATCGGGCCAGAGGCCGATGGCGCGCCCTGCGAGGGCAGCGGCACCGAGCGCCGTCGTCTCTTGCTCCGCAGCCACCTCCACCGGGCAACCCAGGAGATCGGCCTGGAACTGCATCAGGAAGCCGTTCGCACTTGCACCTCCGTCGGCGCGCAGCACGTCGACACCACCGGGTAGCACGTCCAGCACATCCGCGACCTGGAACGCGATTCCTTCGAGCGCGGCGCGGACGAGGTGCGCGCGCGTCGTGCCGCGCGTGATCCCGCTGATCACGCCACGCGCGTCCGCGTCCCAGTGCGGCGAGCCGAGGCCGGCGAACGCCGGGACAAAGGAGACGCCGCCCGTCGAATCGACCGTCCGCGCGAGCCGCTCGCTCTCTGCGGCGTCGGCGAGGATGCCGAGCCCGTCGCGCAGCCATTGGATCGCTGCACCGCTGGCGAGGATCGCGCCCTCGAGCGCGTAGCCGCCCGAAGCCGCGACCGTCTCGAGCAGCCCGGTCGGCGCGGGCCTGCGCTCGGCTCCCGCGTGCGCGAGCACGAAGCTGCCGGTGCCGTACGTCGCCTTGGCCTCACCGCGGTCGAAGCAGCCGTGGCCGAAGAGCGCTGCCTGCTGGTCGCCGGCGATCCCCGCGATTGGCAGCGTGACGCCGAGCAACTCCACGTCGCCGACGATCTCGGACGATCGCACGAGCCGCGGCAGCAACGCGCGGTCGACGCCGAAGAGGTCGAGCAGCTCGCCGTCCCAGTCGAGCGAGTCGAGGTCGAGGAGCATCGTCCGGGACGCATTCGTCAGGTCGGTGGCATGAACGCGGCCACCGGTCAGCTTCCAGACGAGCCACGAGTCGATCGTCCCGAACGCGAGCTCTGAACGGGCAGCGTCGGTTCGGGCGAGCAGCCACTCGAGCTTCGTCGCAGAAAAATACGGATCGGGTAGGAGTCCCGTTCGCGCGCGGACGAGCTCGGCGGGCAGCTCGCGGCAGCGCGCGGCCGTGCGCCGGTCCTGCCACACGATCGCGGGGGCAATCGGCGTGCCGGTCGCTCGATCCCAGAGAACCGTCGTCTCGCGCTGGTTCGCGATCCCGATCGCCTGGAGCTCGGTCTGGCTGACGCCGGCCGCCCGGACCGCAGCCTCGGCGGCGCCGAGCACGGAAGCCCAGAGCTCCTCCGGGTCGTGCTCGACCCACCCCGGCTGCGGATAGTGCTGGGGGAGCTCCCGATAGCCACGGCCGCGAACGCGGAGCTCGTCATCGACGACGAGGCACGTCGTGCCTGTCGTCCCCTGGTCGATCGCGAGAATCACGAGGCAAGCAGCGCCGCGACGCGCTCTCGGATCTCGCCTGAGTCGCGTCCGGTCACCGACAGCGTCGTCCGCCGGCGAAGGACGTCCTCCGCGGTCAGCGCCCACTCACGCTCGCGCGCGTACAGCACCTGCGCCTCGACCTCCGCGACGCCGTCGCCGAGCGGCTCGAGCCTGCCTGCGGCGATCACCTCGCCTGCGAGCGCGCCGTATGTGGCCGCCAGGTGCGACGCGAGGGAAGGTTCGAGCTCTGGATGCCGCCGCCGCAGGGCGTCGACCGCGACGTCGGGATCAGCGGCGCCGGGCAACGGCCGTGGGCGGCGATCGATTCGGTGCAGGTCGAGCTCGGCACGGAGCGCGTGCAGCACCACCAGCGCGATCCGGCGATATGTCGTCAGCTTCCCGCCCGCGATCGAGATCATTCCGAGCGGGCCGATCGAGAGCGTCGTCTCACGGTGCGCCCGCGCCGTGCCGGTCGCTCCCGCCGGCAGAACTCGAACCCCGGCGAAGCGGCCCCGCACCGCACCGAGGCGATCGGGCTCCAGAGCAAGCCCGGCCTCGTCGAGGATCTGCGTCTCCTCCGCGGCGGTGGGCTCGATCGTGCGCGCGTCCCCCTCGAATGCGGAGTCGGTCGTCCCGAGCAACAGCATCCCGGCCCAGGGCACCGCGAAGGCGACCCGGTGCCGGTCGATCGGGATCGTCAGCGCGGCGTCCCAGCCGCCTTCGCGCTCGAGCACGAGGTGCGCGCCCCTACTGAGGCGAACCGAAGTGCCGGCCCGGGCAGCCTCGAGCCGCCGGACCTCGTCGATCCACGGCCCAGCGGCGTTCACGACCACGCGCGCGCCGACGTCCAGCGTCTCGCCAAGGAGGGTGTCGCGCACCTGAGCAACCGGACCCCGCGCGAGCCCCACCAATTCGACTCGGTTCAGCACGACAGCGCCGTCGTCGGCGGCGCCGCGCAGATTCGCCAGGCAGAGCCGCGCATCGTCGGTCTGCGAGTCGGAATAGAGACCGGCGGCGCGGAGGCCCTCGAGCCGCAGCGAGGGGATGAGCTTCGAGGCGGCCGCGGGGACAATCATGCGGCCGCGTTCGAACACGGCGCCCGTCAGACCCGCGTACGACCAGAGCGCGCCCCGGATCGGGATCCGCCCGTACGGGCCGCCGCGATAGACAGGAAGCACGAAGTTGAGCGGCCGAACGAGATGAGGAGCCACAAACCGGCTGAGCGCACGCACCTCGGCCTGCGCTTCGCGCACGAGGCTGAAATGGCCGAGCCGCAGGTAGCGCAGGCCGCCATGGATGAGCTTCGACGACGCACTCGACGTGCCCGAGGCGAAGTCGTCGCGCTCGACGAGAGCGACCCTGAACCCGTGCCGGGACGCCACCTCGGCGATGCCCGCGCCGATGATCCCGCCGCCGACGACGAGCAGATCGAACCGTTCGCTCCGGAGGCGCTCGAGGGCGAGCGAGCGCTCTGTCACGCGGGTCGCTCGACGGAGGCGAGCACGCGGCGCATCAGGAAGGTGCCGTCGAAGCACATCGCTCCGACGATACAACTCTCCTGCTTGCGTCTTGGATCAAGCCCGCTCCTACGATCGACGAGGGTCCGCGATTACCGACACGCCGCGACATCGACCGCGCTACACGCAGATCCGCGACCGGATCGGCGGCGAACTGCAACGGGAAGCGGGAGCGACCGCGATCCAGGTCGTGCCGTTCGTGCGCGGACGCCGTCCGACCGACGACGGGCGCCATCCCGGCCTCGGCTCGAGCGACCACGCGGCGCTGGTGCTCGGCGGTGACGACGGCACCAACCGTGTCTACGTCCTCTACACCCTGCCGGAGCGGCGCGAGGGGATGACTGTCGACGTGACGCTGTCGCTGACCGGGCACGACGGAGCCGCTCCCCCGATCGAGCTGCCGGAATGGCACCGGCGGACGGTCGATCTGAAGTGCTTCGACGCGAACGGCGGCGGGTCGCTCCGCGCAGCGCAGCCGGCCGACACGCGCTTCGTGCTTGCGCTCAACCCGGAGACCGACCTCGTCGACGCCGCCGGCGACCACGATCCCTACGGGTTCGGCCACCTGTTCCTGCAGCAACTCAGCGTCGAGCTGCGTCTGGTCGACGGCGATCATGCTGTCTCCACGGCCGAGACGAGGCTGGACGTCGCCGATGTCCGGCTGCTCGGGTCCTTGTACGGCCGCGTGCTCGAACGAGTCGTGGGCCCAGATGTCGCGCGCCAGGCCGCCGCGGCCGGTTTCGCGAGCCCCGGCGACGCGTACCACCCGTGGTTCCCCGTGCTGCTGATCGGGATGGAAAAGGCGTCCCTGTACACGCGTGCCCTCGTCGCCGACATCGTCCACAAGCAGCGGTTCCTGGCCGAACCGGGGTGGCTGCTCCGCGTGGGCGTCTACCTCGAGCTGCTGACGTGCCTCGGGATCGTCGAAGCAGTGCGCGGCGACGTCGGCGATCTGCTGACTCCGGCGGAACGTGCGGCCATCGAGAGCGAGCGCTTCGCAGCGATCCGCAGCCGCCTCGACGCAGACGCCTGGCGAGCCGTGTGGGAGCGACGCGAGATCGCGTTCCCGAAGCAGAGCGTCGCGCGAGCCGGGCCTGTGTCGCTGCTGAACCTGTTGCGCAAGAAGCGCGCGACCTTGGAGTTCCTGCGCGTTCATCACGAGGATCTGAAGCAGGCGATCGAGCTTGCAGGTCCGAATCGCTTCAACGCACAGGAGACGTGGCAGCGTGTGTTCCGCGACGCGGAGCGGGCCGTCCTGCGACAGACGTCAGTCGCGTTCCCGGAGCTCGGGTACCTGCCGCGGCCTGCGCGCGAGCTGGTGCTCTGGCACCGGCGGGCGCGCCTCGACTCGATGCCCGGCCTGCGCGTGCCACAGGTGGTCGCGAAGCTGATGCTCGACCAGGACGGGCTCTTCGCGGCCGCGTGCAATCAGTACCGGGCGTCGATGAACGCGGTCGCTGCGTGGGCGGAGGAGCGGTCGCTGATGAATCCGACGGGGAGCGAGTGCATTCCGCAGCAGGTGAGCCTGCTCGAGGCGTACATGGAGCAACCGAAGCGGATCCCGGCCCTCCAGCGGCGCGACGGCTACGGACCCCGCCTCGACGTGGTCGAGCCCCTGGACGCAGAGCAGCCGCCGCTGGAGGACGCCGAGCACCTCCTGGGCGCACTGCCGCTGTTCCGGATGCTCGCCGCCAATGAGCTGAGCGCACTCGCGCGGTCGGCGCGACCGCTGGCACTTGGGCCGCTGGAGCGGTTCGCGATCCAGGGAACGCCGGGCACGTCCCTTTTCGTCGTCGCCGACGGCGAGGTCGAGGTCATCCTGCGCCGGGACGATGGGCCCGACCTCAAGGTCGCCACGCTGGCACGCGGCGAGGTGATCGGCGAGATGTCGCTTCTGACCGGGGAGCCGCGTGCAGCCACCGTCCGCGCGGTCGACGGCGCCCTCGTCTACGAGCTCGGCCAGGCCCAGTACGCGCCGCTCCTGCACGCGCACCGCGAGTGGGTCGAGGAGCTGGCGCTGATCATGGACGAGCGGCTTCGTCAGCGGGAGGCGCACCTCGACCGCGTACGACGCCCAGCGAGGACGCGACATCTACCGCCGCATCGTCCGCCACTTTTTCTCGACGGACAACGACGCCGCTGCCCCCGCGGATTGACTCGCCCCTCGACTCAGCCCCGTGGCGGCGGCGCCCTCCACGTCCAGCACGCCTCCCGCCGCTCCGCCGGCGACAACGCAAACCGAGCCCGACATCGGCTAGCCGCGCCGGATTCTTACTCTTCTCTTACCTGCCCCCGTCTACGATGGCCGCGTGCGCAGGGCGCTCCTTCTTCTCTCCGTCCTCGCGTCGCTCGCCTTCGCAGGCGAGGCGGCGGCCGCAGAGGTGCTGCTGCAGGACGACCAGGGCCGCCCGATGCGCTTCGACGTGCAGGCGGACGGAGTCGACGTCGAGTGGTACGCCGCGCTGCTGCGCGCCGCGCCGCACGGCGACGAGATCGCGACGCTCCGGACCGACATCGTCTCGTGGGAGGAGCTTCGCGAGACGTGCGGACGGAACGCCGGCGGTTGCTACAACCGAAACGTGATGGTCGTGCCGGCCGAGCAGAGCTCCGTGACCGCTCACACCGTCGTGCACGAGTACGGACACCACCTCGATCGCTCCAGCCCCGTCGCCGGCGTGGCCGAGCCGAACGGGACGAAGGAGTGGTGGCGTGCCCGCAGCATGGGCGAGCTCGTCCGGCTCGCCAGCGTCGCCCGCAACTACGACCTCGGCTGGAACCGAAGCATCGCCGAGATCTTCGCCGAGGACTATGCCCAGCTCGCGCTCCCGAGCAGCCGCTTCGCCATCCCCTGGCTCTCGCCCCCCGACGCAACAGTGATCGCGGCGTTGAAGGCCGATTTCGGCCTCGGCCCGCCTCCGGCGACGGTCAATCCGCCGGTGCTGAGGCCCGTCACGCTGACGAAGCAAGGGAACCTGGGGTCGAAGCGGCGCGCCGTGGTCGAGTTCGGCCTGCTTGGCCCCGGACGGCGCGTGACCGCGACGGCGACGTTCAGAGGCGCGACCGAGAAGCGCCCCCGCGCGCAGCTCGAGATCCGCTGCGGCGGCACGCGGGTGGCGCTCCGCACGATCACGCAGGGCAAGACAACGGTCTCGATCGACCGGCGCGAGCTCGGCCCGGCCGAGTGCACAGCGACGCTGACCAACTCGAGCTCAACGTCGCGGGCCTACTCGCTCCGCGTCGTGCTCACGATTCCCAGCGTTGCGTAGCTCCTAGACCAGCCGCTTCTCGAGGACGGCGGCGAGCCGGGTCAGCGGGAACGAGATCAGGAAGAAGAGAATCGCGGTACCGGCGAAGATCTCGACTGCGTGGATCTCGCCGATCCCGATCGGCGGCGGAAACGACAGCCGCTGGTACTGCGAATCCGCCGCCTTCAGGATCTCGACGCCGCCGATCGCCGCGGCGAGCGTCGAGTTCTGGATGATGTTCACGACCAGGCCGACGTAAGGGCGGCAGCAGCCGTCGCCGCGCCTGCGGCAGGATCACCCACGCGTGGCGACCCGAGCCAGCCGAAGCCGAGCGCCGCAGCGGCCTCGTGCTGCTCGCGCGGGATCGACTGCACGGCCCCGCGCGTCGCCTCGGCGACCTGCGCGCTGCCCCAGACCACGAGTGCGAGCGCCGCGCTCGTCAGCGGGCTGAACCTGAACGTCGGGGAGATCTCGGGCAGCCCGAGGAAGACGATGAAGACGGTGACGAGGATCGGCAGGCCGCGAAAGACCTCGATGTAGCCGCGGATCAAGAGCTGCGACGGCCGGAAGTGAATCGTGATCAGCGTTCCCAGCACGATCCCGATCACGGTGCTGCCGACCACGGCGATCGCAGAGACGCGCAGGGTCGCCGGAAGCCCTACCTCGAGGATGTACCGCGTGACGGGCTCGACCCAGTCGGGCAGCGGCAGTATCAGAGCGACGACGACCGCGAGGAAAGTGATCGCCACGATCGCGACGATGAGGGTGACGACGCCCTTCCTCACCTCACGCTACCTCCCCTCCGGGAGCGCCAGGCGTGACTCAAGCACCCGGATCGCCGCTGAGAGCGACCAGACGAGCGTCAGGTAGACGACCCCGAGCACAGTGAGCGCCTCGAGCGTCTCCAGTGAGAGCGCGCTGATGTTGAGCGCCGTCGTCGTCAACTCGGGGTAGCCGATCACGTACATCAGCGAGGTGTTCTTGACGACGGAGATGTAGGTGTTGATCGACGACGGCAGCGCGATCCGGCCGCCGATCGGCAGCGTCACGTTGAGGAACGTCGCCCGCGGCCCGAAGCCGAGCGCGGAGGCGGCCTCGCGGTAGCGATAGGAGACGGCCTCGAAGCCGGCGCGGAAGTTCTCGCTGTTGAATGCCCCGCCCCAGATCATCACCGCGAGCCATGCCACCGTGAACTGGTTCAGCGTGATTCCGAACTGCGGCAGCGCGAAGTAGATCAGGAAGATCTGGACGAGGATCGGCGTGTTCCGGACGAGCTCGACGTAGCACGCGGTCACCTGGCTGACGACCGGAAGCTTGTGTGCACGCGCGGCGCCGAGCAGGACGCCGATCACGAAGGCGCCCGCGACCGCGATCACCGACACCTTGAGCGTGTTCACGAGCCCTTCGAGAAGCTCCTCCCAGTTCTCGGAGACGAACCCCCACAGGTCGTAGGTGAGCGCCAGCATGGCTATCTAGGGAAGTGGCCGCTCGAAGCGGCCACTTCCCTTCGACGTCGAACGTGCAGGCCTTACGGGCAAACGGTTTCGAGGCTGGGCAGGTTCGCCGACCGGTACACGAAATTGTTGTTCGGCCGCAGGATGTTCCTTGAGAACGCGGGCACGAACCGCGGTGCCACGTTGTTGCGGATGATCGGTAGGAACAGGTCCTTCTGCTTCATGATCGCGAGTCGCGAGTCGACCCAGCGCTTCAGCGCGACGTTCCCCTGCCGGATCCCGATCCCGTACGGCCCCTCCTGGAAGATGTCGTCCGTCAGCTTCGCGTTCGGGTCTGTCGCCGCCTGCAGCGCGAGCGACGTGTCGTCGAACATGACCGCGTCCGCCCGGCCCTGGTTGAAGGCCAGGATCGCGGCAGTGACGCTCTCGACGGCGAGGACCTGAGTGTTCGTGAAGCAGCGCCGCATCCAGCGGTCGTAGACCGAGCCGGGGGTGGTCGCCACCGTGCGGCCGCGGATGTCGTTCAGCGACTGGATCGGCGAGTTGTTCTTCACGAGCAACCGTCCCGACGCCTTGTAGTACGCCCGCGAGAAGTCGATCCGGGTGTCTCGGTCGGCGGTGTAGGTGAAGGTCGAGATGACGAGGTCGACGCGGCCGCCTGTCAGCAGCGGCTCGCGAAGCGCAGTCGGCGCGCAGACGAACGTGAGGCGCTGCTCACGGCCGAAGGCGTACCGGGCGAACCACTTCGCGATCTCGACGTCGACGCCGGCGTTCTTGCCGCGGACGTCCGTGTAGCCGAACGGCGGCGTGTCGCACTTGACGCCGATGATGAACCGCTTCCGGGCGGCGATGTCGGCCGGTAGCTTCGGCAGCGCTGCGGAGCTCGCCTCCGCCTGGGCAGGCCCGGTCGAGGCCGTGGGCTGGGCCGACCCGAGCGTCGCGGCGAATACGGCAAAGACGGCGACCCCCATCGTGGCCAGGATGATCCTCTTCATTCAACTGCTCCTTCCTCGTCGGTGATTGAAAGCTTCTCGAGCGATCCTGCGAGCTGCAGCGACCGGCTGAGGAAGCGGCGCGTTCGCTCCTCTCGCGGTTGATCGAGCACGTCGGCGGGAACGCCTGCCTCGACGATCCGCCCTTCGTCCATGAAGACGAGCCGGTCGCCGACCTCGCGCGCGAACTGCATCTCGTGGGTGACGACGAGCATCGTCATCCCCTCGCGCGCAAGGTCGCGCATCACGATCAGCACCTCCCCGACGAGCTCGGGGTCGAGCGCGGAGGTGACCTCGTCGAAGAGCATCACATGCGGCTCCATCATCAGCGCCCGGGCGATCGCGACCCGCTGCTGCTGGCCGCCGGAGAGCTGGTGCGGGTGCTGATCCGCCTTCTCGGAGAGGCCGACGCGCTCGAGCAGCGTCCGCGCGCGCTCCTCCGCCTCGGCCCGAGGGCGATGGCGGATCCGTCGGGCAGCGAGCGTCAGGTTGTTCATCACGGTCAGGTGCGGGAAGAGGTTGAACTGCTGAAAGACCATCCCGATTCGCTGCCGCACGGCCGAGACGTCGGCGCCCTTGCGCGTGATCTCCTCGCCCTCGAAGTAGACCTTGCCGCTCTGCAGCGGCTCGAGCAGGTTGACGCAGCGCAGCAGCGTGCTCTTGCCGCTGCCGCTCGGGCCGATGATCGTGAGCACCTCGCCGCTCGCGACCTCGAGGTCGATCCCGCGCAGGACGTGGTTGTCGCCGAAGCTCTTGTTCACGTCCTCGAGCCGCACGACGGGGTCGGCCGTCGCGTACGTGCGCGGGCTCTCCGCAAGGCTCACGTCAGCCACCATAGCGTTGTCTCCCCCTTCACTCGCGTCAAGTCAACGAGACGCAGGTGCGGAAGTCAAGCCGCCTGCTCCCCCCTTTCGAGGGAGGCCGGCAAGCGGGGAACGCGCGAAGATCTCTGCACGGGCGGCCGACCCTCGTGATCCGGCGCCCGCCGACAGATGGAAGAACCCGCCCGATCCTCCCCCAGGCACGGCGTCCCGCACATGCGGCTGGTCTCGCACGCGGACAGCGGCCCCGGCGCCGAGCAGGTCGAGTCGTACCGCCGGCTCGCCGACGTCTTCCACGACCTGCTCTCGGAGCAGAGCCTCGACTCCCTGCTCGTGCGGATCGCCGACACGCTCGACGAGATCGTTCCCTACGACGCGCTCCACATCTACGAGGCCGACGAGCAAAAGCGCGAGCTCCTGCCAACGCTCGTTCGCAGCGACTACGCGGAGGAGATCCTGAGCGAGCGGTTCCCGTTCGGCGAGGGGATCACGGGCTGGGCGGTCGAGCACCGCGAGCCCGTGCTCTCGAATCAGGCGCACCTCGATCCGCGGGTGCATTTCGTTCCTGGCACACCGCTCGAGCCGGAGGCGCTGATCGTCGTCCCGCTCGTCGCGCGCGGAGCGCTGAAGGGCACGCTCAACGTCTACCGGATCGGCGAGGACGCCTCGTTCAGCGAGGACGAGTTCGAGCTCGCGAGACGCGTCGGCGACGCCGCCGCCCTCGCGCTCGACAACGCGCACGCCCGTGACCGGCTCGAGCGGGAGGCCCAGACCGACTCGCTCACCGGCCTCTACAACCACCGCTACTTCCACGAGCGCCTTCGCCGCGAGCTGACACTGGCGGCGAGCGAGCATCAGAACGTGGCCGTCGTGATGCTCGACATCGACGACTTCAAGAAGGTGAACGACGTCTACGGCCATGCGATCGGCGACCAGGTCCTGATCGAGCTCGCCGACCACCTGCGCGCGACCGTCCGCACAAGCGACGTCGTCTGCCGGATCGGCGGCGAGGAGTTCGCGATGATCATTCCGGCGAGCCAGGAGGAGCGTGCGCTCGCGCTCGCAAACCGCCTGGCCGAGCGCCTGGAGACGCTTGCGGTCGACCTGGTGGGCTCGATCGCCGTCTCGGTCGGAATCGCCCAGGGCCCCAAGCACGCCGGCAATCCGCGCGAGCTCGTCGCCTGCGCCGAGGCCGCGATGATGACGGCGAAGGCTCGGGGCGAAAACCAGGTCGTCCTCTTCGACGACTCCGCCACCGAGCGGCCCGAGCCGCAGCATGTCCGCAGCGACGACATTCGCTCGATCGCCTATCTGAAGATGCTTCAGTCGCTCGCCGGCAAGCTGAATCGCTCGAACGATGTGCGCGTGATCGGCATGGCGATCGCCAACGAGCTGCGCCAGCTGATCGACTACCACAACTGCCGCGTCTACCTCCGCGATCACGAAGAGCTCGTGCCGATCGCGTTTCAGGGCGACCTGACCACCCCCGAAGTCACAACTGCGGAGGTCTTCCGCACCCGTGTGGGCGAGGGACTGACAGGCCGTGTGGTCGAGACAGGCGAGTCGCTGCTCCTCGACGACGCCTCCGCCTGCGAGACTACTCGCCGTCAAGATCGAGGGCACCCAGCGGATCGAGGAGTCGATCATCGCCGTCCCGCTCCACTACGGGACGCGCGTGATCGGCGGATCGTCGTCTGGAAGTTCGACCTGAACCAGCTTCGACAACGGCGACCTGCGCCTGCTGGAGGTGCTGGCCGAGATCAGCCAGCGGTCGGCGCTGGCGAGAATGCGAGCCTCTACGACGCAGCCGCGAGGCGGAGAGCGCGAAGGCGCTGCCGTTCGGCCGGGAGCTCGCGGCCGCCGAGGGTCTCGACGACGTGCTCGAGCGGGTCGTCCAGGGCGCCGCCCGCCTCTTCGGCGCCCCGCACGCGTCACTCTGGCGGCAGGAGGCGAGCGACGGCGATCTGGTCGGGCTGGCCGCTGCCGGCTACGAGGAGGAGCGTCGTCGGGCGCCGGCTCCCGGCCAAGACGATCGCGCCGTTCGCCCAGTGGCTCGAACCGTTCGTCCTGGTCCGCGCGACCGGACGTTCAGCGAGCTGCCTCTGCGCGATGTCGACCCTACTTCGCAGCGCGTCGCGCGCTGGACGGCGCTGGGGGTGATCACCATCGCACCCGCCCTGCGGCGAGGTCGGCGACCGCGAGCTCGATCTGCTCGGCGGCTCGCCCATCAGGCGAACTCGCGATCGCGAACGCGTCGACTCAGGCCTCGAACGCACGTTTCTCTCCACGATCGAGGCGCTCGCGAACGCGCTCGAGGCACGACGAGTACTGGCGTCCGCACGCGCGCTGGATCACCGATACGGCGCTCCGAGTCGGAAAAGAGCTCGGGCTTGACGGCGAGACGTTGAAGCGACCGAGCTGGGTGCGCTCTCTCCGCGACATCGGCAAGATCGGATCCCAACTCGGTCCTCCTGAAGCCGGGCCGCTTCACGCCGAGGAACGCAAGCTGATCGAGACCCACCCCGAGCTGGGCGCGAAGATCATCACGCCGATCAACCAGCTGCAGGACGTCTGCAGGATCGTCCACTCCTGCCCGCGGCGCTGGGACGGCAAGGGGTACCGAACCGCAAGGCCGGCGACGAGATTCCACTAAAGTCGCGAATCATCTTCGCCTGCGACGCATTCCATGCAATGACGACCAACCGGCCCTACCGCCGCGCCCTGCCGCCACTGGAGGCCTTGCTGTTTCGCCGGCTCGAGAGGCAGCGGGACACAGTTCAACCCGCAGGTCGTTGAGGTGTGCTTACGCGTGCTCGAAGCCGAGCCGCCGCCG